>CAVTQQ010000006.1:0-7444 GCA_963736865.1 uncultured beta proteobacterium
CCGGACTCCGGCGAAGGCGACAAGAACCGCTGGGAGAACCTGGGCTTGCTCACCCCGCGCGACGAGATCAAGATCGTCGTCGCCTCGCGCACCGACTACGAGTGGGCACGCGAATTGATCCGCGAGCGCCGGCTGGATACCCTCTGCCCGGTGCTGCTGTCACCGGCCCAGGGACTGGTCGACCCGACTGCGCTCGCCGAGTGGATCCTCGAGGACGGCCTCAACGTCCGCTTTCAGTTGCAGTTGCACAAGCTGCTGTGGGGTAGCGCCAAAGGCAAATGAGGTTCAGAGTTGACTAACGGAAGGCGGGTGTCGGCAGAATGCCGATGTCACCAATTGACGCCAACAGGTCGAATCCCTGAAACTTGTGCCGCATTCGCCATTCCGGCCCGCGTTCGATTGAGGTCAAACGATGAAATATCCGCGCAAGAACATGCCGTCCCGCGTCCTCCCGCTGCTCCTCCTTGCAGCCGTGATTGCGGGCTGCGCGACAACCGAGATGACGGCGCAGTGGAAAGATCCGGCCTACGGCAGCGCGCTCACGGGAAGCCGCGTACTCGTTCTTTGCCAGGCGCGCGACGACACGCTCAGGCGCGTCTGCGAGGATCAATGGGCGACGCGGCTCGCCGCACATGGTGTCGCCGGGATACGCAGCTATTCGCTTCCGGGTTTTCCGCCGGGCGGGGCAGCCAATCCCGAGGAGATGGCGATGGCCGGCCGGGAGAGTGGCGCAACGGCAATCGCCAGCACCCAGCTCACGCTCAGCGACTTCGCCGTGGTCAATCCGGGGCCGCAGGTGGGTTTCGGCCTTGGCGGCGGCAGTGGCGGCGGCTATCGCGGGGGTGGCTTCAGCGTCGGCGGCATCGGGCTGTCGTTCCCCGTTGGCGGCGCAACCACCACGCGCAGCCTCGGTTCCAGCACCTCGCTGGTCGATCTGGCAAGCGGCGCGGTCATCTGGTCGGGGAGCGCAACGACATCGGCAAGCGGCGACGTGACGTCGCAGGTTGGCGCACTCACCGAGGTCACCATCGAGGCGCTGCAGAAGGCCGGACTGATCCGCTGATCGGCGCCATCGGCGTGACCCCGGCCGTTCAGATGCCGAGGAAGCGCTGCCAGACGCCGTGATCGGCATCGAGTTCGGCCGAGGTGCCATGCCAGACGACCCGGCCGCGTTCGATCAGGGTATGGTGATCGGCGAGTTCGATCAGTTTTTCGACGTACTTGTCGACGACCAGGATGCTCTGCCCGGCGGCACGCAGGCGCGCGAGGCAGGTCCAGATCTCCTCGCGGACCAGCGGCGCCAGACCCTCCGTCGCCTCGTCGAGAATCAGCAGGCGCGGGTTGGTGACCAGGGCGCGGCCGATCGCCAGCATCTGCTGTTCGCCGCCGGAAAGCTGGTTGCCGAGGTTTCTTGCGCGTTCGGCGAGGCGCGGGAAGAGTTCATAGACGCCGGCCGGCGTCCACGGGTCCGGCAACGCCGCGGCGATTGGCGAAAAATGCCACCAGATGCTCGTTGACCGTGAGATTCGGGAAGCATTGCCGGCCTTCCGGCACCAGCGCGATGCCGGCGCGGCCGATACGGTCCGGCCGCCAGCCGTCGATGCGCTCGCCGGCGAAGCGGATCGTCCCGCCCTTGACCGGCTGCAGGCCGCAGATGGCGCGCAGCGTGGTCGTCTTGCCCATGCCGTTGCGGCCGAGCAGGGTTGCCGCTTCGCCTTCGGCGAGTCGCCAGGTCGACGCCGAACAGGACCTGGCTCGGGCCGTAGGCGACTTCCAGTCCGCCGATCTCGAGCAGGGCGTTCACAGGTGGTCCCCGAGATAGGCCCGGCGCACTTCCGGGTCGGCACGGACGGCTTCCGGCGCGCCGGTGGCGATCAGGCGACCGTCGACCAGCACCGAAATGCGGTCGGCCAGCCGGAAGACCGCATCCATGTCGTGTTCGACAAGCAGGATGGTGACGTGGCGGGCGAGGTGGTCGATCAGTTCGACCATGCGCGTCGACTCCTCCTGGCCGGTACCGGCCATCGGTTCGTCGAGCAGCAGCAACTGCGGCTTCGTCGCCAGCGCCATCGCGAGTTCCAGCGCGCGCTGCTCGCCGTGTGCAAGATTGCCGGCCACCGTTTCAACGCGCGCGCTCAAGCCGACCTGATCGAGATAGCCGCGCGCCTCGTCAAACAACCACTGTTCGCTGCTTACCGGCTGCCAGAACCGGAAGCTGCCGCCCGCGTCTGGCCGCCCCTGAACGGCCAGCGCCACGTTGTCGAGCACCGAGAGACCAAGGAAGACATTGGTGATCTGATAGGAGCGCGCCATGCCGGCGGCCACGCGCTGATGCATCGAGAGCCGGGTGACGTCGCGGCCGGCGAAATGCACGCTGCCGCGGTCGGGCTGCAGCGCGCCGGAGACATGATGGATGAAGGTCGTCTTGCCGGCGCCGTTGGGGCCGATCAGCGCATGTATCTCGCCGGCGTCGACGCTGATATCGACCTCTTTCAGGGCGTCGACCGCGGCAAAGCGGCGTGACAGGCCGCGCACCTCGAGCAGGGCTTCAGCCATTGCTTTTCCCGAACAGCGCGGCGACCCCCCGAGGGGCGAACAGCACGATGGCGATCAGCATCAGGCCGAGGCCGATGTGCCAGTGCAACGTGAAGCCGACCAGCACCTCCTCGAGACAGAGCAGCACCAGCGCCCCGATCACGCCGCCGTAGAGATAGCCGACACCGCCGATGATGACCATGACCAGCAATGTCCCCGATTGCGTCCACTGCAACAGGTTGGGACTGGCCAGTCCGGTCAGGTTGGCGAGCAGCGCGCCGGCGAGCCCGGCCAGGGCGCCGCCGAGCACGAAGCAGACGAGGCGATAGCGGAACACCGGATAGCCGAGCGCTTCCATGCGCGCCTCGTTGTCGCGGATGGCCTGGATCGTCCGACCGAACCGGGCGTCGGCCAGACGCCCGAGAAAAGTCATCACCAGCGCGAGACAGCCGAGCGCCGAGTAGAAGAGGGCGCCGTCACTGGTCAGGCTGAGGCCGCCCAGCGTCATCCGGCCGGCCAGCGGCAGGCCGTCGTCGCCGCCGAGGACACGTGCCGAGACGAACAGGTAGTAGGTCATCTGCGCGAAGGCCAGGGTGATCATGATGAAATAGACGCCGCGCGTGCGCAGGCTGATGGCGCCGACGACAAGCGCCAGCAGGCCGGCGACCGTCATCGCCAGCGGGAAGGCGAGCAGGGCATCGCTGATCCCGTTATCCATGCAGATGCGCGGCGACATAGGCGCCGGCGCCGAAAAAGGCCGCGTGGCCGAGCGAAAACATGCCGCCGAAGCCGAGTACCAGATTGAGGCTGCTGGCAGCCAGCGCGAAGATCAGGATGCGGGTGGCGAAGCCGATGTAGAACGCCTGGCCCCAGGCATCGAGCGCCGGCGGCAAGACAAGCAGCGCCAGCAGCAGCAAGATGACGAACGGCTTCTGGTAGCGGGCAGGGCGATAGAAAGCCATCAGGCCCGCGCCGGAAACAGGCCCTGCGGTCGGAAGAACAGGATCGCCGCCATCAGCAGGTAGATCAGGATGGAGGCCAGCGCCGGACCGAGCGTCGCCGCCGCATCGGCCGGCAATGCCGCACGCAGAAGCGTCGGCAAGAGTGCCCGTCCCAGCGTGTCGACCGTGCCGACGATCAGACTGCCGACCAGCGCCCCGCGTATCGAACCGATGCCGCCGATGATGATGACGACGAAGGCGAGAATCAGGACGCTCTCGCCCATGCCGACCTGCACCGCCAGCAATGGCCCGAGCAGGCCGCCGGCGAGCGCGCAGAGCGCGGCGCCGAAGACGAAGACGGCTGTGAACAGGCCCTGCACATTGACGCCCAGCGCCTCGGTCATTTCGCGGTTCGCGGCGCCGGCGCGCACCCACATGCCGACCCGGCTCCTGGCGACTAGCAGGTAGAGCAGGCCGGCGACGGCCACGCCCGAAGGCGATGATCACCAGCCGGTAGGCCGGATAGAAGAAGCCGCCGATCTCGACCGGCCCCGACAGCGCGTCCGGCGGGTTCAGCAGTAGCGGCTGGGCGCCCCAGATCATGCGCACGGCCTCGTTGGCGATCAGGATCAACCCGAAGGTTGCCAGCACCTGCGACAGGTGGTCGCGCCGGTAGAGCTGGCGAAACAGCGAGAGCTCCAGAACGAGCCCGAGCACAGCCGCCCCCGCCACCCCGGCGCCAAGACCGATCCAGAACGAATCGGCAGCCTGCGCTGCCGCCGCGACGAAGTAAGCGCCCACCATGTAGAGCGAGCCGTGAGCCAGGTTGATGCAGTCCATGATGCCGAAAACGAGCGTCAGCCCGGCGGCAAGCAGGAACAGCATGAGGCCGAATTGCAGGCCGTTCAGGGCCTGCTCGAGAACCAGCTGGGTCACTTCATCCTGCAGGCGGAAACGTAGGCATCCGCGTGATTGGTGAAGATCGTGCCCATCATCTTGTTGGTGATGCGGCCGCTGGCGTCCTTGCCGATCACCCGCAGGTAGTAGTTCTGGACCGGGTAGTGGTTGCTGTTGAACTTGAAGTCGCCGCGCACCGACTTGAAGTGCTTGGCTTCCAGCGCCTTCTGCAGCGCGGCCTTGTCCTCGACCTTGCCCTTCACGTCGCGCACCGCGGCGTCGATCATCAGCGCGGCGTCGTAGCCCTGCGAGGCGTAGAGCGACGGCAGGCGGCCGTACTCCTTCTGGAAATCGGCGACGAAGCGTTTGTTCTCCGGATTGTCCATGTCGTGCGCCCAGTGCGACGAGTTGAACATGCCCATCATCGGCGCGCCGACGGCCTTGATGACGTCCTCGTCGGCCGAGAAGCCGGGGGCGAACAGTTGCGTGTCCGTGACAGGCCGGCGGCGACGAACTGCTTGACGAAGTTGATGCCCATGCCGCCGGGCAGGAAGAAGAACAGCGCATCCGGCTTCATGGCGCGGATCTGCGCCAGTTCGGCGGCGTAGTCGAGCTGGCCGAGCTTGGTGTAGATCTCTTCGGCGACCTTGCCCTTGTAGTAGCGCTTGAAGCCGGAGACCGCATCCTTGCCGCCCGGGTAGTTCGGCGTGACGATCACGACGTTCTTGAAACCCTTGTCCTGCACGTACTTGCCGACCGCCTCGTGCAGGTTGTCGTTCTGCCAGGCGACGTTGAAGAAGTAGGGGTTGCACTGCTCGCCGGCGTACTGCGACGGGCCGGCATTGGCCGAGATGTAGAAGGTCTGGTTCTCGAAGACCGTCGGGCCGACCGCCAGCATGATGTTGGAGAAGACGATGCCGGTCATGAAATCGACCTTGTCCTTCTTCAGGAACTTGTCGGCCGTCTGCTTGGCGATGTCGGGATTCTGCTGGTCGTCGGCGACGATGACCTCGGCCGGCAGGCCGCCGAGCTTGCCGTCGAGCTGCTTGATCGCCAGATTGAAGCCGTCGCGGATATCGACGCCAAGCCCGGCGCCGGGACCGGAGAGCGTGGACACGAAGCCGACCTTGATCTTGTCGGCAGCGTGGACGGAGCCGGCAAGCATCAGCGCGGCGGCAAGGGCAGTCAGGCGAAGCGGCATCGCATTCTCCGGAGGCAGTCTCAAAGCTGCAAATTGTAGCGCAGGAACAAGCAGATACCGGAGCCGTCCGAGCGTTATTTCGGGTATATTGCCGCCCCATGAAGCCCGCTGTCGTTCTCCTTTCCGGTGGCCTCGATTCCGCCACCTGCCTTGCCATCGCCGGCGGTCAGGGCTTTTCCTGCCACTGCCTGTCGCTCGATTACGGTCAGCGTCACCGCGCCGAACTCAAGGCCGCGGAGCGGGTCGCCAAGGCGCTGGGCGCTGCCGAGCACCGCATTCTCCGTCTCGACCTCGCCCAGTTCGGTGGCTCGGCGCTGACCGACACCAGCATCGCGGTACCAACCGAGGGCGTGCAACCGGGCATTCCGGTGACCTATGTACCGGCGCGCAACACCATCATGCTGTCGCTGGCGCTGGCCTGGGCCGAGGTGCTGGGCAGCCGCGACATCTTCGTAGGGGTCAATGCGGTCGACTATTCCGGCTACCCCGATTGCCGCCCTGACTATATCGCGGCCTTCGAGACGATGGCCAACCTGGCGACGCGAGCCGGTGTCGAGGGCGCCCGTCTGACGGTCCACACGCCGCTGATCGAACTCTCCAAAGCCGACATCATCCGCAAAGGGGTCGAGCTTGGCGTAGACTATGCATTAACAGTGTCATGCTACCGGGCCGACGCCGACGGTCATGCCTGTCGCGTCTGCGATTCCTGCCGCCTGCGCGCCGGGGGCTTTGCCGCCGCCGGCTTTACCGATCCCACCCGTTACCTCGCCTGACCAATGCTCACCACCACCCTGCGCCGGATCCGTTTCTCCGCTGTTTGCACCAGCCTGCCCCTGCTCCTCGCCGCGACGAGCATTGGCGCCACCCCGCCAACCCTTGCCATCGCTCTGAACTCGGCGGACGGCACAATCAGCCTGATCGACACCACGACCTACAAGGTCACCGGCAAGGTTCCCGTGTGCAAGGAACCGCATCACCTGATGCCGACCCCCGACGACAAATCGGTCATCGTCGCCTGCGCCGCGTCGAACCAGCTGGTCTTCTTCGATCCGCTGACCGGCAAGGAGCAGAAGCGCGTGCGCAACATCTCCGATCCCTACCAGCTCGGCTATTCACCCGATGGCAAGCTGTTCGTCGCGACCTCGCTGCGCCTCGACCGGGTCGATATCTACGACCCCGCGGACTTCAGGCTCAAGGCCCGCCTGCATGCCCCGCGCACACCGTCGCACATGGCGTTCGATGCTGCTGGGGACTACGTCTTCATCACGCTGCAGGATTCCAATGAAGTGATGGCGATCAACCTGAAGACCCTGAAGAGGGAATGGGTAATACCGGTCGGGCCGACGCCAGCGGGAATTGTCATGACGCCCGACAATCGTTACCTGCTGGTCGGCATCATGGGCGAAGGTTACGTCGAGGTCATCGACTGGAGGACGCAGAAGACGGTCAAGAAGGTGCCGACCGACACCGCCGCGCACAACCTGCATCCGCGCGGCGACGGTCGTTACTATTTCGTCTCGAATCGTTCGGTCAGCGGCGGCAGCATCTCACTGCTCGACACGCAGACCCTCACCGTCGTCGAGAAATACGATGTTCCCGGCGGACCCGACGACATGGAAGTCCGCGCCGACGGCAATGAACTCTGGGCCACCGCCCGTTTCGCCCGGCGCGTCCAGGTCATCGACCTGAAGACCAAGCACATTGAAGGTCTCGATTCCCGTCGGAAACTCGCCGCACGGCGTCTTCTTCACCAATCACGCGGCCCGCAAATCGAGCCGCTGCCTTGCCTCCGGCCTCGCCTTCACCACCTTCGTCGCGATGGCAGGCGACATGGCGAACGCTGCCTGCAGCGGCACGCTCTACCTGACCT
>CAVTQQ010000007.1:0-401343 GCA_963736865.1 uncultured beta proteobacterium
GGGCTTCAAGCATCGTTGATACTGCCGGCAGTTTGATTCCTTCACCATGCCACTTGCCGGACAAAGGATGCGGTTACTTGCCTGTAGAGGATAACAACCGCAAAGGGTGACAGAGTGCGAGGTTCGCGTTAGTCAGCGGAGAGCCAACGGTCAACTTGACCTTGGGCTGAACGGCAGGTAACCGGAACATTGCCGTCAGATACAGCCCATTAGTCCAACGGCGGGATTGGCCGATCAGGAGACTGACGACTGTAGCAATTGATGGCGGCTTAGGGATCAGTTACCCGCCGTTCGAGCCAGACAACTTTTTACCGTCGCTATGACCGTTGCTGGCCGGGGGCTGACCGCCATTTGAACCGTATCCTGCCCGCTGGCACGGCGGGTGGACTCAGTAAGCCGACACTCAAAGCCCCGCGCCTACATTGCCGTGAATGGCTCTAATCGCTGCTTATGCGGCACTGACACACGGTTTCCAACCTCAGAATGCAAATAGCCGTTTCTGTGTAAGCGGGAACAGACAGGGCTTGAACTGACTGTTTCAGGTCATTCCCCTGCCCTACCCCTCCTAAAGTTACCCACTCGCAACTCAAACTCAGGAGGGTCTATGTCCGCACTTCGTATCGAAGACCATGTCCGCTGCCGCATGGTCACCCCGGATGGTCCATTGTCCATCACAGGCGAGATCATCAAGATTTTCCCGGCAGGTCAAAGCTATTGGCTTCATGTCCGCCAGGATGACGGTGCTGTACGCATGGTCTATGAAGCAACGACGCAGATCGAGACACTGGAACTCGAAGCAGCCTGACACTTTCACATCGTCCAATGAATATCAACGTCGGTATCGATCTGCCTCTTGGACTTGGATTACACCGGCAACGCGTCGATTTCCTTTACCGTGCGACGACGCCGCTAATCGCCTACCTCAACCCTTGGGGTGGCGACCATGTACTGGTGATCCGGGATGGCCATATTCTCGGTGTCGTCCAGAGAGACAAGCGTCCAATCTGGACAAAGCTCCAGGAACGCATCGCACTGTATCGCCGAAAACAACCGGCCGAGGCTAGCGCTGACCAAATGCCTGGAGATTCCTCACTCGCAGACTGCTGCGCGTAGTCAGCCTCCGATTCGTCGGATCAACCGCCCTTCCCGCTTGGTTGGCCTTCCCTTGAGGTCCGACCCAGGCACCGGCGCCAGCTTTCTCAATTCCTGATCTCGCAGTCGCCTGGCTTCGCTTTCCGGTGTCTCCTGGTAGAGCAAGCGGGCCTCGGGAGCGGGCCTCCGTCGTTCCGCCATGCCTTGGACGATGACAACGAATACCGTCTGACCAATGGTGATCTCGAGTTCGTCACCGACCTTGAGGTCGCGAGCCGGTTTGACGTGATCGCCATTGCATCGAATCTTGTGGCTGGCTATTGCCATGGACGCCAGACTGCGCGTCTTGAAGAAGCGCGCCACCCACAGCCACTTGTCTATCCGCATGCGTTCGTTGCTCATACCTTGGGCTTCCTCAGCGGATTGAGCAGCGGGCGCAGGCCGTTGTGATCCATCTCCTGCATCAGGGCCAACAAGCGACCGATCTCCCCTTGCGGGAAACCCTCACGGGCAAACCAGTTGAGATAGTTGCCCGGCAGGTCGGCGATCAGCGTTCCCTTGTGCTTGCCGAAGGGCATTTCGCGGGTTACAAGCAACTCAATATCGGCGGGATTCAATACTCAAGCCCCAACCTGCTTCCCCGCCGTCTTGCTCTCTGGTTTCACTCACTACAGCCAATGGCACTCTCATTTTTGCTGAAAGCTTTTCTGCCTGTAAATGCGTATAGCGCTTCAACATCTGCAGCGTTTTGTGACCGGATACGGCCGCCATTTCAAGCACCGAAAAGTCTCCGCGTTCAGCCAAGCGGGAGAGTGCCTCATGCCGCAGATCATGAAATGTGAAATCTTTGATCTTTGCACGCTGACAAGCGTACATGAACGCGTGATACAGGGTCATGCGCTCTACTGCGAGAATCACGCCCCCTTTTTTTGGGCGGGTTAGTTTTTTCAGGACCTCGACCGCCTTGGGGGAAAGAGGAACTGCCCGAGGCTCTTCATTCTTGATTTTGTCTGGATCTCGTAGGAAAGCCAGGTTGCGCTTGTAATCAATGTCGCTCCACTCTAGCTGTAGCAACTCACCTTGGCGCATTGCTGTTTCCATCGCGAGCAACACAGCTGCGTCGAGGAATGGATTACGACTTGCCTCGCATTCGGCAAGGAGCTTTTCCATCTCCTTAGCATTGAACCTTCGGTCCCTACTCTTTCCCGATGAAGGCTTGCGGACCTTGTCGATTACGTTCCCCCTAGGGAGCGTAATACCCAGTTCAGTCTCGGCATAACCAAGTATTTTGGAAAGCATGTATAGCTCTTTCCGGACCGTCGAGTCTCCGACTTTCGGTCTACCCCCAGCACCAGCTAATCGACCATCACGATACTCACGAATGACACGTTGATCCAAAGCTGCCAGCGAATAGCTCCCCATCGCTTCACTAAGACGATCGCACTGAAACCGCCACGCTTCCTTTTTGTCTTCTCTCTGCCTGTAATGATGGGGAGCGAAATCCGTCACGAACTCATTGATTAGATCACCCAAGGTTGTACGTTCGGCTTCGTTAGCAGGGATGTAGATACCCCTATCGAGATCGGACTCGACTTTGCGTGCCCATATCTCTGCATCGGTCTTTTTTTCAAACGTCTTCGATTGGACAGGAAAGCCCTTCCGCCGAATAACTGCTTGCCATGCGCCGTTATCGCGCTGCTTATAGGTCGCCATAGTTCAACTGTTCCCAAATTGTTCCCAACGGGGTTTTTTGTTGATACTATACGAGCCTGAAAGACTTGCCAACACAGGCTTTCGACGTTAAAAAATCGCTAGGCTGGAAAGCGTGTTTAGGGTAATACCCTAACGCGGGTTCGAATCCCGCCCTCTCCGCCAACAATCAAGCAACGACGAACCTTCTGAACATTTTGAGGACGCCGTTCCGGGTCAGCGAGTCAGGTACCCCCCTCTCAGACCTGAAATAACCTTGTCACATTTCAGTGGCATGCTTCATCTGCCGACATCCGGCAGACCACCAACAATAAGGAGAATCCGCAATGGAATGCGAAGACTTCCTGGAGCCCATCCAGGACGACGAGTTCGACGACGATCTCTAAACGATCCGAACTTCGTACCAATAGATGAAAGCCAGCTGACGCTGGCTTTTGTGTTTATGGGCCGCGAGTGCATCCGGTCAAAGCAGCGCGTGCGGACACAACAGGGGTCAATACGGTTATAAATGGCATTTCCTGCTGATCCACCCGTTCCAATCGCATCTTGCCAACACTCCCTACCGAACTCCTCGAACCCCTCGCCCTCGCCGCCGGCCTTGCCTGGGCCGCCGGCCTGCGTGTCTATGGCGTGGTCTTCTGCATCGGCCTGGCGGGACATTTCGGGCTCGTCAATCTGCCCGGCAGCCTCGATGTCCTCACGCATCCCGTCGTGATGACCGTTTCCGGGCTGCTGTTCTTCCTGGAATTCTTCGCCGACAAGATTCCGTATGTCGATAGCGTCTGGGACGCGCTCAATACCTTTGTCCGCGCGCCGGGAGGCGCGATTCTGGCGGCGCTGGCAATGGCCGACGGCAGCCAGGCCATGATGATCGCCGCCGCGCTATTGGGTGGCGTGATCGCCGGCGGCACACATGTCGCGAAGGCGGGCAGCCGCGCCGCCATCAACGTTTCGCCGGAACCGGTCAGCAACTGGCTCGCTTCCTTTACCGAGGACGGCATGGCATTCGGCATCGTGGCACTCGCGCTGACGCACCCGCTGCTGCTGCTCGCGGGCCTAGCGTTGTTCGTGCTGATCCTGTTGTGGCTGTTGCCGAAGCTGCTGCGGCTGGCGATTGCGGCGATTCGCGGCGGGTTCAGCCGTCTGAGTCCTCAGCAGCGCCCGTAGTTGTCCTCGAGGCGGACGATGTCGTCCTCGCCGACATAGTCGCCGGTCTGCACCTCGATCATTACGCAGTCGATCTTGCCGGGATTGGCGAGCCGGTGCGCCGTGCCGGCCGGAATGTAGGTCGATTCATCGGTGCGCACGAAGATCTCGCGCTCGCCATTGACCACGCGCGCCATGCCGGCGATGACGACCCAGTGCTCGCTGCGATGATGGTGCATCTGCAGGCGAGAGGCTGGCACCCGGCTTGACGACGATGCGCTTGAGCTTGAAGCGTTCGCCCTCTTCCAGCACCGTGTAGCTGCCCCAGGGACGATGCACGGTGCGGTGATGACGCACGGTCTCGTGGGATGACAAGCTTCAGTTTCTGCACCACGGCCTTGACGTCCTGCGCACGGTCGCGATCGGCCACCAGCAGGGCATCGGCAGTGTCGACGATCAGCAGGTTGCTGACGCCGACGGCCGCGACGATCCGATCCTCGCCCTGCACGTAGCAGTTCGCGGCATCGACCAGCACCGCTTCGCCGGCGACGCGGTTGCCGCAGCCATCGGGCGCCGTCAGTTCGGCCAGCGCGTTCCACGAACCGATATCGCTCCAGTCGAATGCAGCGGGCACGACGGCGACCTTCTCCGCCTTTTCCATCACCGCGTAGTCGATGGAGATGTCGGGCACCTGCTTAAACGAGTCTGCCGCCAGCACTGGCGGAGATTTGGCGAAATCCGTGATGGCCAGCGTCGCGTCGACCGCTGCCAGCAATTCCGGTGCATGCGCGTGCAACGCGTCGAGCATCACCCCCGCCGTAAAACAGAACATGCCCGATGTTCCAGGTGAAGTTGCCGGCGGCGAGGCACGATTCCGCCTTCTCACGGGAGGGCTTCTCGACGAAGCGCGCCACCTTGAATCCCTGCCCGACCGATGCGCCAGCTTCGATGTAGCCGAAACCCGTCTCCGGCGCGCTGGGCGGGATGCCGAAGGTAACCAGCCAGCCGTCGGCGGCGAGGGTGCGCGCCGAGTTGAACGGATGATGCAAAGCCTGCCTCGTCGTGGATCAGGTGATCGGCCGGCAGAACCAACAGTACTGCGTCCGCGCCAAAGCGCTCGGCGACATGGCGCGTGACCGCGGCGATGGCCGGCGCGGTGTTCCGGCCGACGGGCTCGAGTAGATAGCCGAGTGGCGGCAAGCCGGGGAGTTGATCGTATTCATCGCGGGTCAGAAAGTAGTGATCACGATTGGTGACTGTGACAACCTCGGTCACATCACGGAGCAATGCTGCGCGCTTGAGGGTCTTCTGCAGCAGACTTTCGCCGTCAGGCAGTCGGATGAAAGGCTTGGGACGCGACTCGCGGGAAACCGGCCACAAGCGGGTACCGGCTCCGCCAGAAAGAATGACGGGGATGAATGCGCTCATGCGCGCAATCTAGCACAGACCCTAGTCGAGATTACTCGAAGCCTTGCGGTTCTGCGCGAACACCGCCATCGCGAAAGGTATCAGTGGCAAAGTCAGCCAACCCACCAGCGCGACCCAGAAGAAGTGCGCATTGATGCTGCGCCACAGCAGGAAAAACAGAACCGCAGAAAGCAAAAAGACCAGCACCCCGGCTATCAGGTATCCATTGTTGCTTTCTCTGATGACAGTTCTGTGCACGATGGCGGCATATTACTTTATATGTATAGATTTTCCAAGCATAACAATATTTCAGCCAGATGAAATAGAGAAAATGATTGGTTTGTTGTCATATTTTTGATGATTCGCAGTCAGCCGCATGCCTGATGAAAGTCAGCCCCGGCAAGACGGCACAGCCGAGACAGTGCCTTCAGCGCGTCAGCCGGCGTAATTCCAAGGCGAGCAGACCGGCCCATTCGTGAGACGCGTACCAGGCGGCATAAGCGGCGGACGGACTGGGCAGAAAATCGAACAGCGCATTGTCTTCTCCACTTATTGGAGCTTGAGCACTGAAAAAACCCAGTGGCGCCGGAATGACCTCGATCCCGTGCTGTTCGAATTCTGCGCAGCGAGCGACGCATATGCATGGCATGCGTGACCAGAACGATGCGGCTCACGCCCTCCCCCCGCAGTATCTTCGCCGTGTTGCGGGCGTTGTCTTCCGTATCGAGCGAGTCACCCTCCAGCCAGCGTGGGGCGACCCCAAAGTCCGTCCATAAGGCATCCGCCATCGGATCTGCCTCGCCAGCCAGGAGAACCGGCAGGCCGCTGACCCGCGCCAGGCGCGCACCAAAACGCAATCGTTCTAACGCCAGCCGCATTGGCCCCGGTCCATCGTACTCGGGCAGATAGCGATGCGCCCCTGCGCCAAGGATCACGATCGCCTCGCCGCGCTCGAGATCAGCCGGCTGCAGCACCGGTACATTCTCGAGTGGTCGCGCTATCAGATCGACCGCAAAAGGTGTACTCAACAGCCAGGTACTCAGCAATCCGCTCCACACCAGAATGCGTCCCATACGAGGGTGTCGGCGCAGCATCAAGAGCCCCAGCGCCGCACACAGCAAAGGTAGCGCCGGCGGCAGCAGGATGGCTGATAGGACTTTTTTCAGCAGAAAGGGGAAAGGCAGCGTCATCGACTTGGTTTGAAGTAGTTGCGCATTATCCTGCATAGAGGCCTATCATTTCATGCACCTACGCTCCGGAGAACAACCATGGTTCAGTTGCCAGGAATCGTTCGTGCCGCCAGCATTGCCTACATGCTGTGCTGTGGTCTGTCTGCCGGCGCCGCCGATCCGCTGCCGATCGAATCTCCTTACAGGGGTGAAATCCGTCGCGATTCCAGTGGCGCGCTGATCGTCGTGCCTTTTCAGGCGAAGCAGGCTGTCACCGCCCCAGCGGCCACGGGGCGTGTCCTGCACGTTGGCCCCCAGCGGTCCTTGCGCACGATCGCGGCGGCGGCCAAGGCGGCGCAGGATGGCGACACCATCGAAATAGAAGCCGGCGACTATGTGAGCGATGTCGCCGTCTGGACGCAGGATCGGCTGGTCATCCGTGGCGTGGGTGGCCATGCACGGCTGATCGCCAGCGGCGCGAGCGCCGAATCAAAAGCCATCTGGGTCATCCGTGGTGGCCATGTGACCGTCGAAAACATCGAGTTCAGCGGTACGCGTGTGCCACACCAGAACGGCGCCGGCATCCGTTTCGAAAAGGGCCACCTCGTCGTCCGCAACTGCCGCTTCTGGAAAACGAAAACGGCATACTGACCAGCAACGATGGCAAGGGAATCTTGGAAATCGAACACAGCGAATTCGGACACAACGGCGCGGAGACGGTCAAAGTCACAACCTTTATGCAGGCGCAATCGCCATATTGCGGGTAACGGGCAGCTACTTCCATCATGCCAAGGTCGGCCACCTGCTCAAAAGTCGCGCCGCGCGAGAACCACATCCTCTACAACCGGCTCACCGACGAGGTCGACGGGCGCGCGAGTTATGAACTCGAATTTCCGAACGGCGGCATCGCCTACGTGATCGGCAACCTCATCGAACAGAGCAAGACCACCGAGAACCCGAACATGGTCTCCTTCGGCGCCGAGGGCTACAAGCATCCGGCCAACGAATTGTACCTGATCAATAACACACTGATCGACCGGCGCGTCGAGAGCGGCTACTTCCTCGCCATCCGGCCCGGCTTCAACGTCGTCAAGGCCTGGAACAACCTGCTGCTTGGCAAGCGCCCGCTCAACACCGGTGGCATCGACGGTGAATTCATCAACAACCCCAATGTCACTGAAGACAGTTTCGTGATGGCCGACCGCAACGACTTCCGGATTCGGCGCGAAAGCCCGTTGCATCGCACATATCGCTGCACCGGAGCCCGCCAATGGAGTCTCGCTGATTCCCGAGCGCGAATACGTACATCCGGCTGGAACACGGATCCTGGCGACGACGCCCACCTTGCCCGGCGCGCGCCAGACCCTGGAACCCGACCGGCAGGACTGACCAAAAGTCAGCCCTGGCGAGACGGCACCTAAACGAGGATTTCGATCACCGGCGGGTGCCCCAGGAACGCCTGCGGACTGGCGCTCGCGCCGTAGGCGCCCGACTGGAAGACCACCACGAGGTCGCCGGGTTCGGCCACCGCCAGGTCCATCGGTCGGCCAGCAGGTCGAGCGGCGTGCACAGCGGGCCGACGACCGTGGCGATCTTCCTTCTCCGTCGCGTCCATGCGATTGCCGATCGCAACCGGATAGTTCTTGCGGATCACCTGGCCGAAGTTGCCCGAGGCCGCGAGATGATGGTGCAGGCCGCCATCGGTGACCAGGAACACCTGCCCGCGCGAGACCTTGCGATCGACGATGCGCGACACGTAGATGCCCGCTTCGCCGACCAGATAGCGGCCGAGCTCGATGACGAGTTCGCTTGCGGCAACTCGCCGTCGCCCGCTCGACGAGCGCCGCGAGGTTCGCGCCGATCGGCGCGAGGTCGAGCCGCTGCTCGCCCGGAAAATAGGGAATGCCGAAGCCACCGCCGAGGTTCAGGAAGCGCACCGGCGCCGGCGCGTCCTGCGCCAGCCGCAGCGCCAGTTCGTAGGACTTGCGCTGCGCCTCGCCGATCGACTCGGCCTTCAGGTTCTGCGAGCCGGCAAAGAGGTGAAAGCCCTCGAAGGCCAAGCCCGCCTGCCGATCTCGGCGAGCAGCCTGCGGCACCTGCTCGGCGTCGACGCCGAACTGCTTCGGCCCGCCGCCCATCTTCATGCCCGACGCCTTGAGCTCGAAGTCCGGATTCACGCGCACCGCCACGCGCGCGGGCAGGCCAAGCTCAGTTGCGATCTCCGCCAGCAGCCCGACCTCGCGCACCGACTCGACATTGACCAGGATGCCCGCCGCGACCGCCTGCACGCAGTTCGGCCTCGCGCTTTGCCCGGTCCGGCAAAGCTGATCTCGTGCGGGTCGGCGCCGGCGTCGAGCGCCACCTTCAGTTCGCCGCCCGACGCGACGTCGATGCCATCGACGAGGCCGGCCATGTGCGCCACCAGCGCCGGCATCGGATTGGCCTTCATCGCGTAGTGCAGCTTGACGTCGGGCGGCAGTACCTGCCGCAGTTCGGCCACACGCGCGTCAGCAGCGCGCGATCGTAGGCGTAGAACGGCGTCTGGCCGACGCGCGCCGCAAGCGAGGTCAGCGGCATCCCGCCGACGACCAGTTCGCCATTCGCCGACGGCGAACTGGCCCATCGGTGCGTGCTGCGGCGGCGTCTTGTTCAGTGGCCATGCTTTCTCGATCCATTCGTACTCAGCGTCTTGCGGTCGATCTTGCCGTTCGGGTTGCGCGGCAGCGGCCCCGGGCGCACCTCGATGCCGGCCGGCACCATGTAGGCCGGCAGCGGCGCCTGGCACTCGGCCAGCAGCGCATCGGCATCCAGCGTCGCCGCCGTCGGGCGGCGTGGCGATGACCACGATCGCCTGTCCGAGCGTCGGATGCTCGACGCCGAAGGCGACGCATTCGCCGACCAGCTTCGTCCCGTAGAGGATCTCCTCGACCTCGGTCGGGCTGACGCGGTAGCCCGAGGTCTTGATCATCTCGTCGCGCCGGCCGATGAAATAGAGGAAGCCCTCGTCGTCCATGCGCACGGTGTCGCCGGAGAACACCGCCATCTCGGGCAGCACCAGCCCGGCCTCGCGTCCGACGGCAGCGGCTTGTAGCGCTCGGCGGTCTTCTCCGGGTCGTTCCAGTAGCCCATGCCGACCAGCGCGCCGCGATGCACCAGTTCGCCCGGCTCGTTCGGCGCGCAGGGCGTGCCGTCGTCGCGCAGCACGAGGATCTCGGCGTTCGGAATCGCCTTGCCGATCGAGTCCGGCCGGCGATCGACTTCGGCCGGCGGCAGGAAGGTCGAGCGGAAGGCCTCGGTCAGGCCGTACATCAGGAAGGGCTTGGTCTTCGGCAGGCGCGCGCGCAGCGCCGTCAGCGTCTCGCGCGGCATGCGCCCGCCGGTGTTGGCGATGTAGCGCAGGTGCTCGGTGATCGTCGCCGGCCACTCCAGCTGCGCAAGCTGGATCCACAGCGGCGGCACCGCGGTCAGGCCGGTCACCTTCTCGCGCTCCAGCGCCTTGAGCACGTCGCGCGGCATCAGGTAGTTGAGCAGCACGACGCGCGCGCCGACGTGGAAGGCCGTGGTCAGCTGGCTGAAGCCGGCGTCGAAGGACAGCGGCAGCGCCGCGAGCAGGGTGTCGTCCGGGCCGGTTCTCGAGGTAGGACGCCACGCTCTTGGCGCCGGCCACCATGTTGCGGTGGGAGAGCACCACGCCCTTCGGCTTGCCGGTGCTGCCGGAGGTGTAGAGGATCGCCAGCATGTCGGTGTCGATCACGCGGTGGCCGGCCGACGGCGGCGCGGCGAGCAGTTCGCTCCAGCGCGTGACGCCCAGCTCACCGAGCGATGGCAGCGGCTGTTCCGCGTCGAGCGACCACCACCTGCCGCAGGTCGGGGCACTCGGCCAGCACTGGCGCCAGCAGCGCCAGGCGCTCCGGCGAGGTCACCAGCACGCGCACGTTGCAGTCGCGCAGGATGTAGCCGACCTGCTCGGGCTTGAGCAGCGGATTGACCGGCACGAACACGCCGCCCGCCGCCGGCGCACCGAAGCTGGCGATCACCGTCTCGAAGCGCTTGTCGAGGTAGATCGCCGACCCGCTCGCCGCGCTGCAGGCCCATCCCGACCAGGCCGCTGGCGAAGCGTGTCACGGCCTCCTGCAGTTCGCCATAACGCAATGACTGCTTGCCGTAGGTGAGCGCAATGGCCTGCGGATTGCGCTCGGCAGAAAGGGAAATGAGTTCAGGAAGCAGGGTGGAATCGACCATGACCGGCAGTAATACCAACGAAGACGGAAGGAAGTATCGCATAGCTCGCATGGCCTATAATCCGCGCCTCTTCTGTTCTCGCCGCCCGGAGCCCCCGTGAATACCCAGCAAGAAGTCCTCGCCCTGTCGACGAAATGCTCAGCCTCAACGGCCGCACCGCTGGCTTCACCACCGCGACACCCCTGCTCGGCGCGATCCCCGAACTCGACTCGATGGCGGTCGTGGCGCTGATCACCGGCATGGAGGAGCGCTTCGGCATCATCGTCGACGACGACGACATCGACGGCAGCATCTTCGCCACCGTCGGCTCGCTGGTCGACTTCGTGGAAGCCAAGCTCGCTGGCTGACGCCCAACGAGTCGATGGCGCCCGAAGCCTTCTTCCTGCCGGTCGCCAACGCGCAGCACTCACAGCGCTTCTGCCTGTTCCACCCCGCGCAAGGGCGAGCCAGCGGGGCGCCGTTGCTCTACCTCCACCCCTTCGCCGAGGAGATGAACAAGTCGCGCCGCATGGCGGCCCTGCAGTCGCGCGCGCTGGCCGAGCACGGCTACGCCGTGCTGCAGATCGACCTGCTGGGTTGCGGCGACAGTTCGCGGCGACTTCGGCGACGCCACCTGGCAAGGCTGGCTGGATGACGTACTGGCAGGCATCGACTGGCTGCATCAACAATGCAACGCACCGCTCTGGCTTTGGGGCCTGCGCGCGGGCTGCCTGCTTGCCACCGAAGCCGCGAGGCGACTCGACGCACCGGTCAATTTTCTGTTCTGGCAGCCGGTCGTTTCCGGCAAGACGCATCTGCAGCAGTTCCTGCGACTCAAGGTGGCGGGCGAGATGCTGGGCGGCGAGAGCAAGGGTGTCATGGCTGCGCTGAAGGAATCGCTCGCCGCCGGGCAAATCCGTCGAGATCGCCGGCTATGCGCTCTCTCCCGCTTTGGCGCAGGGACTCGAAGCCGCCGAACTGACGCCACCCGCGCACGCCGGCCAGGTCGTCTGGCTGGAAGTAGCGAACCGCGAGAACGCGACGCTCGCGCCAGCAGCGCTCCAGCGCATCGAGCAGTGGCAGGCAGCCGGCTTTCGCGTCGCAAGTGCCGTCACGCCGGGACTGACTTTCTGGCAGACCACCGAGATCGAAACGCTCCGCGCATTGCTCGACGCCACCCCGCACGGCGCTCGCATCATGAACTATACGGAAACGGCTCTGCGCTTCACCTGTGCGGACGAATACCTGTTCGGCATCCTCGCCTGTCCGGAACGACCGTCCGACACCGGCGTCGTCATCGTTGTCGGCGGACCGCAGACCCGCGTCGGCAGTCACCGGCAATTCGTGTTGCTGTCCCGCGCCCTCGCCGCTGCGGGCTATCCAGTGCTGCGCTTCGACGTGCGCGGCATGGGCGACAGCAGCGGCGAACAGCGCGATTTCGAGCCGTCACGCCCGACATGGCGCGGCCATCGACGCGCTGCAGACGCGCTTGCCCTGCCGTGACGCCGAATCGTGCTCTGGGGTCTGTGCGACGCCGCGTCGGCCGCCCTGCTCTATTGCGACGAAACGCGCGACCCGCGCATCGCAGGGCTTTGCCTGCTCAACCCCTGGGTGCGCTCGGCGGCCTCGCTGGCGAAAACCCAGGTCAAGCACTACTACGGCCAGCGGCTGCTGCAGAAGGCGTTCTGGACGAAGCTGCTGAGCGGCGGAGTCAACATCGGCCGTGCCGGTAGCGAGTTGCTGCGCAAGCTTGGCCAGGCATCGTCAGGAACAGAACAGCCCCTGGGCTTCCAGGCACGCATGGCACGCGGCTGGAAGAACTTTCACGGACCGATCCTGCTCATCCTCAGCGGCGACGACTACACCGCCAAGGAGTTTCTTGAATACACAGCGGGGAGCGAGAACTGGCGCGGACTCTCGAACACCATGCCGTGACGCGACTCGACCTGCCGGAGGCCGACCATACGTTTTCGTCACAGGAATGGCGCAAAACCGTGGAAAATGCCTGCCTCGACTGGCTCAAGCAATATGACTGACACTCTTCTCTCTAACTCTCGGCCACCCCCGCTTCAAGGACAGCGACCTCGCCGCGCTCGCCGCACGCGAAGGCAATCTCGCCGCCTGGCGGCAGGCCTATGCACGCCACGGCGACGAATGCACCCGCGCACGTCGCCAGCGATTTCGCGGTCGCCTTCGACACACCGACGCGGCGGCACCTTCCTCGCCATCGACCGCTTCGCCATCCAGACGCTCTGCTATCGCATCTCGATGGCAACGCCTGCGCTTCGCCGCCGCGCGCCGACGCAGTTGCGGCGCAACCGAACTCGATCCGCAGGCGATCTTCGACTACCTCTATTTCCACGTCATCCCGTCGCCGCGCACGATCTTCAAGCGGTGTCTTCCGCCTGCCGCCCGGCCACTATGCGCTGCTTCGAAAACGGCAAGCTGACCGTCGCGCCCTACTGGCAACCCAAGTTCGAGGAAGGCCGCGGCGAATCCTTCGCCGCCTGCGCGACGAATTCCTCAGACTCGTGCGCGATCCGTCGCCAGCCGCATCGAGGACGGGCCGCACCGGCTGCTACCTGAGCGGCGGCACCGACAGTTCCACCGTCGCCGGCATGCTCACGCAGATCACCGGCCGCCCCGCCGAGACCTACTCGATCGGCTTCGACGTCGCCGGCTACGACGAGATGGAGTACGCGCGCATCGCCGTGCGCCACTTCGGCACCCACCACCACGAGTACTACGTCACGCCGGACGACCTGGTCGCGCGGCATGCCCGCAGGTGGCCGCCAGCTACGACCAGCCCTTCGGCAATTCGTCCGCCGTGCCCGCCTACTACTGCGCCCTGCGCGCGAAGCAGGACGGCATCGACAAACTGCTCGCCGGCGACGGCGGCGACGAACTCTTCGGCGGCAACACGCGCTACGCCAAGCAGCGCGTGTTCGGCATCTACGACCACATTCCCGGCATCCTGCGCGAAGGCCTGCTCGAACCGCCTCGCCGACAGCGGCGTTTTCGATCGCATTCCGCTGCTGAAGAAAGGGCGCCAGCTACGTGCGCCAGGCGCGCGTGCCGATGCCCGACCGCATGCAGACCTACAACCTGCTCATGCGCATGGGGCTCGACGAAGTGTTCACGCCCGACTTCCTGGCGCCAGATCGACTCCGGCGAACCCGAGCGCCATCAGCGCGAGGTCTATGCGCGCCTGTCCGGCATCGGCGTCGCTGGTCAACAAGATGCTCGCCTACGACTGGCGCTACACGCTCGCCGACAACGACCTGCCCAAGGTGGTCGGTTCGGCCCGCCTGGCCGGCGTCGACGTCGGCTTTCCGTTGCTCGACGACCGCTGCTCGACTTCTCGCTCAAGCTGCCCACGCAACTACAAGCTCAAGGGCCTCAAGCTGCGCTGGTTCTTCAAGGAAGCGCTGCGCGGCTTTCTGCCCGACGAGATCCTCACCAAGAAGAAGCACGGCTTCGGCCTGCCCTTCGGGCCCTGGGCGGTCAGCCATGCGCCACTCAACAAGCTGGCCACCGATTCGCTGCATGGCCTCGCCGACCGCGGCATCGTCCGCCGCGAATTCATCGACACGCTGCTCAAGGAGCACCTGCCGGCCCACCCCGGCTTCTACGGCGAATTGGTCTGGATCATGACGATGCTGGAGCAGTGGATGCGGAACAGTTTGCCAAGATGACAGCGCGCACGCCGCGATGCGATTGCATCGACACTGATTTCGATCGTCGCGCTGTCGGCGGGATTGTTCGTCGCGGCCCATCATCCCCTGTCACCGGTGGCGATGGTGGCGGCCTGCATCGCCATGCTGGTGATTTGCGTGCGTTTCGACCATGCCTGGCTGCTGTTGTTACCGGCATTGCTGCCTATCGTCGACCTGGCACCCTGGACTGGTTGGCTGACATTCGAGGAGTTCGATATCTTCGTGCTGGGCGCTGCAGCGGGGGCCTGGCTGCGGCATGGCTGGATGCCGGGACTTTCGGCCCCCGCACATCCCTCGCGGGTATGATTTCTCCTCGTCGGCCTGTTCATGCTCCTGATCGCCATCTCCCTCGTTCGCGGCTTCGACGATGCGGGTGGCTTCGTCTTCGGCTGGTTCCAGGGCTACGAAGGGTCGATGAACAGCATGCGTCTCGCCAAAAGCTTCGTCCTCGCGGCACTCTTCGCCCCCCTGCTCGGCCGTGCATCCTCGCGACTCGAAGCACGCGGCATCCTCTACTAGGCTGGGGCATGGCTCTCGGCCTGGGTACCGTTTCCCTGGCGGCGATCTGGGAACGCATGGCCTTCCCCGGCTTACTCAACTTCTCGGCCGACTACCGCACCACCGCCCTCTTCTGGGAAATGCACGTCGGCGGCGCAGCCCTCGACGGCTTCCTCGTGCTGACCCTGCCTTTCGCGGTGTTGCTGATGCTGCGCAGCAAGCGACATCGGACAGCTCGTGCCTGCTGGCTCTGATACTCGGCCTCGGCATCTATGCCAGTCTGACGACATTTTCGCGGGGCGTCTATCTCGCGCTGGCCATATCGCTCGCCGCCATGGCGCTTTGCTGATCGCTAAAAGACCATCGACTCCTGCGAGTTCCGCGCGTAGCAAAGCGATTGTTATCGGCCTCATCACTCTCGTCGGCATCGCAGGCCTGGCGTTTCTGGTATTCCGGAACGGCGGCTATCGTGCCATGCTCGGTACGCTTGGCTGCCTTGCGTTATTCATGCTGACGATGGAGTCAGCCCGATCCATCCCTGGCAGACTTTGGGCTGCCGCGATTGCCATCGCCTTTCCGCTCGTGATCATTGCCTTCGCGTTCGCGTGGCTATATCGCAAAGGCAGCTACTTGTCCTATGCCTCGATCTTCCTCGGTACGTTCGCCGCCTTCATGTACAGCATCCGATCCGGTTCGGACAACGGACGCAGCCTCGGGCTCGCTGGCGCATTAGCGCTACCTTTCACAGCCGCGCTGGTCGCCAACCACTGGGGCGGCACTCCCGCCCTGATCGACTCGGTAATTGCTCTCATGGTGATGGGTTTGCTTGCCATCTGGGGAGTTCGTTCAAAAGAGCCAGATCTGGCCGACGAACTGGCATACCGCAAGGCTTCGTTTTCGTCGGGGCAATGTCGCTCGCCGCCATGGTTGCGATATTCAGCGGCGGCGCCTACATGGGCGATCGGTTCTCGACCAGCGAACGCGACTTCCAGGGCCGTTTGGAGCATTGGCGATCCGGACTCGACCTGCTGCAAACGCAAGGGGACTGGCTCTTCGGCAAAGGTCTGGGACGCTTCCCGGCATCGTTCTTCTTCGGCGCACCGGGCAACGAGTTCCCCGGCAGCTACCAACTCGACCAAGCAGGAGGCAACAACTTCCTTGCTCTTTCCGGATCGCGCTATCAGGGCGGCTACGGCGAGTTCCTGCGCATATCGCAGCGGATCGAGCCTGGACCGGCCGGGCGCTACATACTCGAGTTCGACCTTCGAATCGAAGGCGATATAGCGCTCGATTTCGGCCTCTGCACAAAACACCTGCTTTACGCGGAAGTCTGTTCGGGACCGCAATATTCCGTCATTCGCGGCAATGGCACCTGGCAGCATAAACGGATCGAGTTCGATGGCCGACAGCTTACCGGTGGCTCATGGTACGCACCTCAATTCATTGTCTTTAGCGTAGGTTATGGAAACACGTACATGCGCGTGGATATCGATAATCTTTCACTTGTTGATCCACTTGGCAGGCAATTACTCGCCAACGGAGGATTCTCGGACGGCATGGCACGCTGGTTCTTCACCAGTGACCATAACCACATGCCTTGGCATATGAAGAGCATGTTCCTTCATGTGTTGTTCGAGAATGGTGCTGTTGGTTTGACGGTTTTCCTGATACTTGTGGCGGCAGCCGTTTTCAGATCCTTGGCCGGATTGCGCGCCCAACATCCACTCGCACCCGCATTTGTGGCCGGTATTGTCGGCTTCCTGGTCGTTGGCTTGTTCGATAGCCTGCTGGATGTGCCACGCGTTGCATTTCTTTTCTTCCTGACTCTGTTTCTTGCAACCCAGGGACGCAAAGCTGGCTGATCAAAAGTCAGCACTTGCGAGACGGCACAGCCACGGTAATTCCGGCAGAATTCGGCCCATGCCGCCTGAATCGCCGATTCACCCGCCCGCCATGAAGCGCGTCCTGATGGTCGCCTACCACTTCCCGCCGCTGGCTGGGAGCAGTGGCGTCCAGCGTACCTTGCGCTTCGCGCAATATCTTTCGGAATTCGGCTGGCAGCCATTGGTGCTTACCGTGCAACCGCGTGCCTACGAGAGCACGAGCGGCGACCTGCTGGCGGACATCACCCCTGACACGGTCGTGCACCGGGCATTCGCCCTCGATGCTGCACGCCATCTCGCGATCGGCGGACGCTATCTCGATGTCCTGGCGCAACCCGATCGCTGGGCCAATTGGAAGTTCGCCGGCGTTCGCGACGGCTTGCGCCTCATCGGCGACTACCGACCCCACGCTATCTGGAGCACCTATCCAATTGCCACGGCGCATCTCATCGGTGCAGAACTTGCAAAACGCAGCCACCTGCCGTGGGTCGCCGACTTCCGCGACCCCATGGCACAGGAAGGCTATCCGCCCAGTCCCAGGACCTGGCAGGCATTCAAGCGCATCGAAGAACGCATCTTCGACCATGCCCGACTTTGCACGTTCACCGCGCCCGGCGCCGCCGAGTTTTATCGCCAGCGTTACCCACAATCGAGGACCCGGATCGAAGTGCTGGAAAACGGCTACGACGAATCCGCCTTCGCCGCGGCCGCCAGCGACCCCGCCCTTTGTCAGCCCCTGAATCCGGGCTGCCTCACCCTCCTGCACAGCGGCATCGTCTATCCCGACGAGCGCGACCCGACCGCACTCTTTGCCGCCCTCGGCATGATCACCGACAGAGCCCGGTTGAAGATGCGTTTCCGCGCGCCCGTGCATGACGACCTGCTGCAGCGGCTGAGCGCCACGCATGACTTACAGAACTGCATCGAGATCCTGCCGCCGCTCCCCTACCGCGACGCCCTCGTCGAAATGCTGCGCGCCGATGGCTTGCTGATCCTGCAAGCCGCCAACTGCAACGAACAGATTCCCGCCAAGCTGTACGAATACCTGCGGGCGCGCAAGCCCATCATCGCCTGCGCCAATCCGGCCGGCGACACGGCGCGGCTGCTCACCGGGGCAGGCATCGACGCGATCGCGCCGCTGGACGACCCCGCCGCCATCGCCACCCTGCTCGAACGATTTCTCGTCGCGCCGGCACAGGGCACGCTGGCCCACGCCGCCGCCGTCAGCGGTGCATCGCGGTTCGAGCGCACGCGCCGGCTGGCCGGCCTGCTCGACGAGACCTGCGGCGCATGAGTTCGCCACGCCCGGATTCCCTCGCGCGCGGCGCATTCCTCACCATCGCCATGCGCTGGACCGACCGGCTGATCGGCATCGTCAGCACCCTGATCCTCGCGCGCCTGCTGGCCCCGGACGATTTCGGCATCGTCGCCATGGCCTCGCTGGTCGTCCTGCTCATCGACACGCTGCTGGATCTGGGCGTCAACGCCGCGCTGGTACAGAACCGCACGGCTGACCACAACGACTTCGACACCGCCTGGACGCTACGCATCATCCAGTCAGCGCTGGCGGCACTGGCCATTGGCCTGGCCTGCGCACCCCTGGCTGCAAGCTACTTCGCCGATGCGCGCGTCGAACCCGTGCTGTGGATCATGGCACTCTCGGTGCTGGTCGCCGGCTTCGAGAACATCGGCATCGTCCACTTCCAGAAGAACCTCGAATTCGGCCAAGAGTTTCGCTTCTTCTTCTACCGGCGGGTCGCCGGATTCGTCATCACGCTCGCGCTGGCGCTCCTGCTGCGCAGCTACTGGGCCATGGTCTTCGGCACGCTGGCCGGACGTCTCGTCGGCGTGGGACTCAGCTACGCAATGCACGACTTCCGCCCGCGCTTCACGCTGAACCGGCTGCGTACGCTCTGGTCGTTCTCGCAATGGATGCTGGTGCGTAACCTCGGCACCTACGGCGCCCAGCAGATCGACAAGATCCTGGTCGGTCGGCGCAACGGCGCCGCCACCCTCGGCGCCTACAATCTCGCCGACGATGTCGCGGCCATGCCGGTCAGCGAACTGCTCGCGCCCATCGGGCGCGTCCTGTTCCCGGCCTTCGTCAAGCTCGCCGACGATCCGCCGGCGTTGCGCCGCACCTTCATGCTCGCCTTCGGCATCCAGCTACTCGTCGCGCTGCCGGCCGGCGTCGGGCTCGCGCTGGTGGCGGATCTGGCCGTACCCTTGCTGCTGGGTGAGCAGTGGCTGCCCGCGGTACCTCTGCTGCAGATCCTCGCACTGATCAGCGTCGCCACCGCACTCACGCATGGCAGCGGCTACCTGCTGCTCGCGCTGGGCAAAGTACGGGTTCAGGCGCTCCTCGTCTGGGGGCAGTTCGTCCTGCTCGCCACCCTCCTGCTGATCGCGATGCCGACAGCCGGCGCAGGTGACATCGCCGCAGCACGGCTCTCCGTCGCGGCGCTCGCCATGTTCGCCTTCCTCGCCCTGGTGCTGCGCGCCTTGCCGATCCTGCGCCTCGGCGATTTCGTGGCCAACGGCTGGCGGCCCATCCTCGCCACCGCCACCATGGCCGCAGTGCTGCTTCTATGGCCGGCATCGATTGAACTGCCGCTCGCGTTCCAGCTCCTCGCAAAAGTCAGCTTCGGCGTGACGGCCTATGCAGCGGCGATCCTGCTGCTCTGGTGGCTTTCGGGTCGCCCCGACGGCCCGGAACGCGCCGTGCTCGACAAACTGTGGCCGCCCCAACCGACCGTAGCAGGCACCACCAGCTTTGCCACGGTTGATGCCCTCCCCGACGGCGCACACGCCCTGCTGCGACGCGCCGGCGAAGATCATGTCGAATCCGGACCGGAATGGTTCGCCCTGCTTCAGCGCACCGTGTTCGCGAACGATCCGGGTGTTCACTATGGCTGCGTCGAACGCGACGGTGCGTGCATGGCCGTCCTGCCGCTGCGACTGGCCGAACAGGGCAGGCTGCGTCGCCTGGAAGCCCTCGCCAACTTCTACACCCCACTCTACGACCCGCCCCTTGCCCCCGCCGCCCAGGCTGCCGATGTCGCCAACCTGCTGCGCCACGCCGTGCGCGAAGCGGGTACCGTGCATGAAATGCGTTTCGCCCCGATGGACCCCGATTCACCCGCCTACGCTCTGCTGAGCGCCGCGCTCAAGAACGCCGGCTGGGTGTCCTTCCCCTATTTCTGCTTCGGCAACTGGCATCTTGAGGTCGATACCGACTGGCCGAGTTACTTCCAGAACCGGCCGGGTGAAGTGCGCAGCACCGTCAAACGCATGGGCAAGAAGTTCTCCACCGCCGGCGGTACGCTGGAAATCGTCCAAGCTACCGAGAACCTCGACGCCGCCATCGCCGCCTTCGTCTCGGTCTATAGCGCCAGTTGGAAAAAACCCGAACCCTATCCCGAATTCATCCCCGGCCTGATCCGCCTGCTCGCCGCCGGCGGCCAATTGCGCCTCGGCATCGCCCGCCTGCACGGTCAACCCATCGCCGCGCAACTCTGGGCCGTGCATGCCGGCCGGGCCGCCATCATCAAGCTCGCCCATCGCGAAGACAGCACCGAGTACGCCGCCGGCACCCTCCTGACCGCCCACCTGATGGAACACGTCATCGCCGTCGACCGCGTGCGCGAAGTCAACTACTTGATGGGCGACGACGCCTACAAGCGCAACTGGATGAGCCAGCGGCGCGAACGCTGGGGCATTGTTGCCTACAACCCGAAATCTCCGCTGGGCATGTTCCTTCTGTTACGCGAAACCCTTGCTCGCATGATCAAGCCACGCAAATAGGGCAACCTCATGGCCATGCCAATAACTCAAGTCCAGATATTGGCTGCCGGGGAAAAAGTCGGTTCTGGCAAGATGAAATGCCCCGCAGCGGCTACGGCATCCCGTTACAATTGATACTGCCATGAAGCCATCACTAGCTCTCTCAGCACATCGAACGGCCATCCGTCGGGTGGTGGAATCGCATCGCGCCCTCAATCCCCGCATCTTCGGTTCCGTTGCCAGAGGCAACGATCAAGAAGGCAGTGATCTGGACATCCTTATCGATCCGACACCCGACACCACGCTTCTGGACATTGGAGCCATCAGACATGAGCTTATCCAGATGCTGAACATCCCTGTCGATGTTCTAACACCGAACGCGCTGCCAGAAAAGTTCCGCGCTAGCGTGCTAGCGGATGCAAAGCCAATATGAGTCCTGCGCTACAACGGTTGACCGATTATCTCGGCCACATCCTGGAAGCCATAGTACGAATACACGGCTACGTAGAAGATATCGACGAAGTCAGCTTTCTGGAGAACTCAATGATCCAGGATGCCGTCATCCGTAATCTGGAAATCATAGGCGAAGCCAGTCGAAACATAGAAAACCATTTCCCGGAATTCTCGGCCAATCACCCGGAATTACCGCTCGCTTTCGCTTACCAGATGCGAAACGCATTGGCCCACGGTTACTTCAAGGTCGATATGGAGATCGTCTGGAAAACGATTCAAAAAGACCTTCCAGACTTATATGCACAAGTGCATGAAGTACTCCTATCCCTTCAGCAAGGCACTCTCTAAGAAACTGCCTCAGGAAGACTGAATGAGCAAGGCATAATCTGATTACCGATGAGTCTCAGCCAACCTGATCATGCGCTCGTTGTGGGGCAGCATCCAGGCACAGTTATGGATGAGGCTGGCCACGATGGAGCGCAGATCGAAGCGACGATTGAAGCGGTAGGCGTATTCGGCGAAATAGCGCCGGGCGTATTTGGCGAAGCGGAAGGAATGGTACGTTCCCGACATGGCGGTCTTGAAATTCGAGATGAGCGTATTGACCCAACGGAACTTGGGATGCTGAGCCGCCTGCCGGCCAGAACCAACTACGATGGCCTCGTGCGTTCGCACCGAATCGGCGAGTACCGAGAAACTCGGCAAGGCATCCGACAGGGCGTGTGTGGTCGGCGCCAGCGACTGGCTGGCCCAGGCATCGATGCACTCATGGGTGAAAGGCATAGGATCAAACCGGACGTAACGGGGCCGACCATCGTCAGTCGTTTCCACCGCCGCGACGAACGGCACCTTGTTCGCCGATCCGCGTCCCGCCTTGCCGGCACGGGCACCGCCAAGGTAGGCGTCATCGATCTCGACGCGCACAGCCAGTTCCCGGTTGGCCTCGGTTTCGCCCATGACGGTCATGAGTTTGTGCTTGAGCAACCAGGCCGTGTCGTAGCTCACCCCGAGGTGCCGCTTCAGGCACAGGGCCGAGATGTTGTTCTTGGACTGGGTCATGAAGAACATAGCCAGGAACCACTTGGTCAGAGGCAGCTTGGTGTTCTCGAAAATCGTGCCGGCGGTGATGCTGACCTGATGGTGGCAGCGGTGGCATTGCCAGAGCCGTTGATGGCCTCGCTCGAAGCAGGAATGCCGGTCGTCCTGGCACCGCGGGCAGACGAACCCCGATGGCCAACGCTGCTCCGCCAATGCCGCTTCGCACTTCGCTTCGGTCCCGTACCTATCCATAAACTCGGACAACGACAGCCCTCGTTGAAATTGCACCCGGTTCTTCATGGCAGACCTCCCTCTGAATGTCTGCCGTATTTTCAATCCCTTATTGGCTCACCACGTGAGCCGGCTGAGACTTGTCGGTAATCAGAAGGCATAATATGCCCATGCACTTCCTGACACCCCCATGAGCCTGCGCCAGAAACTCAAAGCCGCCGTCGTCAGGCACTTCCTGTCCTATGACAGCGCTGCCCTTGGCCGCTTCCTGACAGGCATCGGCGTACGGCGCGGCGACACGCTGATGCTGCACTCATCGTGGCTGCCGCTGAACGGCTACAAGGGCACGCCGGCGCAATTCAACGCGGCGCTGCGCGAGCACCTCGGCCCGGAAGGCTTGCTGGTGATGCCTTCGCTCACCTACCACAACATGAGCTCGGCCGAATTCCTCGCCGGGGGCAAGCCGATGGATGTACGCCGTAGTCCTTCCGCCATGGGCCTGCTCAGCGAAGTCTTCCGCCGCGACAAGGAAACCGTGCGCAGCCTCAGCCCCACGCACCCGCTACTCGCCTGGGGCAAGGATGCGGAAGGCTTCATCGCCGACCACGAGAAAACCGACCGTCCCTTCGGCCCCAATTCGCCCTTCGCCCGCCTGCTCGAACGCAATGCCCTGCTGCTGTGCCTTGATGTCGGCTTCTCTTCGATCACCTTCACCCACTTCGTCGAGGACCGGCTGCAAAACACCCTGCCCTTCCCGCTCTACGAAACCGAGTCGATGATCGGCATTACGATCGATCGAGAAGGCACTCGCCACGAATGCCCGACCCGGGTGCTCTCCGCAATCGCCAACCACCAGCGGCGCGAACCGCGCCTCATCGATCACCTGACCCAAGCCGGCACGCTCACCCAGAAACGCCTCGGCAATTCACGCATGACGTACATCCGTGCCGCCGATCTGGTAACCGGGGCCGAATCCATCGCTAAACTGGGGCCGCATTTTTTCGACATGCCGTCCGTTACGGCCTGACTATCGACACACGCACCTCATGAATCTCTCCGAATCCCTTCGTCTCAATACACTCGTCCTCAAGGACCGCCTCGGCCTCAGCCTCGGCCCGGCCACCGACAACCGCACGCCACCTCGATGCCGCCATCGCCTGGCTCAAGCATGCCCAGGATGTCACCGGCAACGGCGGCGTCGCGCAGACCTGGCTGGTCAAGTACCGCAAATGGGCGCCGTCCTACCCGGAGACCACCGGCTACATCATCCCCACCTTCTACCGCTATGCCGCTATCGCCGGCGATGACGATGCACGCGCAGCGCGCTCGCCGCATGGCCGACTGGGAAATCGACATCCAGCATTCCGACAGGCGGCGTGCTGGCCGGTGCACTGGGCGATTCTGACCAACCCACCGTCTTCAACACCGGCCAGGTTATCTTCGGCTGGGTGCGCGCCTATCGAGGAAGAGAAGCGACGAACGCTACCGCGCCGCCGCCGTCCGCGCCGCCGACTGGCTCATGCGACATCATGGACGACGACGGCTGCTGGCGCCAGTTCGGCTCGCCGATGACCGGCAAGCAGATCAACACCTACAACACGCGCCGCGCGTGGAGCCTCGCCCGCGTGTTTGAAATCACCGGCGAGCGGCGCTATCTTGACGCCGCCGTAAAGAACGCCGAATGGGCCCTGACCCAGCGCAACGACGTCGGCTGGCTCGCCCAGAACTGCCTGCAGGACAGCGCCCAGCCCTTCACCCACACCATCGCCTACGCCATGCGCGGCCTGCTGGAAATCGGCGCTGCTGCACAGCGCGAAGACCTCATCCAGGCAGCCCGTGTTATCGGTGACGCCATGATCGCCAACCTGCCCGCCAACGGTTTCTTGCCCGGACGTTTCAATGACCACTGGCAACCCACCGTCAAGTGGTCATGCCTCACCGGCGACTGCCAGCTTGGCATCAACTGGGGGCGGCTCTTCCAGATCACCGGCGAAGCGAAATACAAAGAAGCCACCAGCCGCGTACTCAGCCTTCGTCAAACGCACGCAGAAACTGGGCGGCGACCCGAACGAGCGCGGCGGCATCAAGGGATCGCACCCGATCAACGGTGGCTACCATCCCTGGCAATATCCGAACTGGGCGACCAAGTTCTATGCGGATGCGCTGATGATGGACATGGCAAACACCGGTAATTCGGCTTACGTGATCTCCGCGAAGGCGCATCCTTGAGCGTTACATATTACCGGGGCGGGTGTAACGCTAACCCGGTGGCCTCATGAGTGTCCTGCGCAGTATCGCGGTCGGTGCCGCGTGGGCTACCGGTGCGCAATGGTTTGTTCAGTTATCGCAATTTGCCGTCAGCATCCTGTTGGCGCGACTCCTGCAACCTGCGGATTACGGTCTCGTCGGCATGGCGCTTGTCATTACCGCCTTTGTTGCGCTGTTCGGCAACCTTGGTCTTGGCGCCGCATTGATCCAAAAAAAGGATATTGACGAAGAAACGATCTCAACCGCCTTTTGGGCCACCGTTGCCGCTGGTTTTCTTTTGCTGGCCGTTGTGTATATCGCTGCCCCCTATGCCGCAGAGTTCTACCGTGAGCCGCGCGTGATTGATGTTGCCCGTGTCGCTGCGTTAGGTCTGCTGTTTGGTCCGATGAATTCCATCGTCACCAGCCTGTTGGAACGGCACATGCGTTATCGCGCAGTGGCCGCGCTTGACATCACAACCGCACTGCTGGGACAAGCAACTGCTGTGGCATTTGCACTATCAGATATGGGCGTCTGGAGTCTGGTCGCGGGCACTCTGGTTGCCCAGGCTACCCGCATTCCTCTCGCATATATCTTCGACCGCTGGACCCCCAATCTCCTGTTCAGCTTTGCCCGCCTCAAGGAACTCATGTCATTCGGCGGCTATTTGCTCGCTTTCAATTTCGTCAACTTTTTCAACCGCAACCTGGACAAACTGATCATCGGACGCGCCCTGGGAGCCACTCAGCTTGGCTATTACGACATGGCTTATCAGTCGATGCTTAAGCCCTTGCAGAACGTATCGGACACCATTGGTCGCCCGTTGTTTCCGGCATTATCCACACTGCAAGACAATAAGGCAGAGGCTGCTGATACTTATATCAAGGTCGTGGCCTCCATATCGCTGATTACCTTTCCCGCTATGTTTGGTCTATCGGTTGTGGCTTCTGACTTTGTAATTGTTGTACTAGGTGCTCAATGGTCCCAGAGCATTCCTGTTTTACAGATACTTGCACTTGTTGGGGCAATCCAATCTGTAGCTGCAACAGTCGGGAGCATTTATTTGTCTCAGGGTAGAAGTGATCTGATGTTCAAAGTTGGGCTGGCCTCCACACTACTTGTTGGTGTAGCGTTTATTGTTGGTGTCGCATGGGGAATTATCGGTGTTGCCATTTGCTATTCCTTAGCAACGTTGTGTATTTGGGTTTTTTCTCAATCTGTCGCAAATCGTTTGCTGACATTATTAAACAAACGATATTGGAAGGCCTTATTCCCAGCATTTCGCTCTAGTCTGTTAATGGGGTTTGCTGTGATATTGATGAAGATTGCATTGACCGAATATGATATTGAATTGACGCTCCGTCTTGTTTTAAGTGTGTTTACTGGAGTAGCGGTTTACTCTCTAGCCATTTATTTTGAGAAGGACCATTTAGTCTTGGAAATTAGACACGCAATGATTGTTAGATTTCTCAGAATGATCAGGCCCAACCAAACCAGTGGCAATTAATTTTGATGAATATTTGCTACCGTGATTAGATACAAACTTGCCAAGGCATTAACCAACTTCAGCACACGCGCCATCATCGGTACAGGTTACTATGGCTTTGGAATCGATTTTGTGGCGGGTTCTCTTGCCTGGTTACCGCACGCATTTGTGATTCCCACCCTGCTTCGCCATGGTGCGAGCATAGGTACCAACTTGATTCACAAAGATGGTTGGCTTGTTGATAATGCTGACCATGACTTCAGCAATCTCCAGATTGGCAACAACTGCTACATCGGCAAGTCGGTATTTTTTGACCTGCCCAGGCAGGTTATTCTGGAGGACGAAGTGGTCATCAGCGCACGGGTCATGTTCATAACCCATGCGGACACCGGCACACGGGTTATGTCTTCCTGGTATCCGAGGGTCGAAGGTTCAATCAGAATTGGCCGTGGCTCGTGGATTGGTGCAGGTGCGATCATCCTTCCTGGTGTCGAACTGGGTGAATGTTGCGTTGTCGGTGCCGGGTCCGTTGTTAATAAGAGTTGGCCTGCAAGAAGTGTTGTTGCCGGCGTACCGGCAAGATTATTGAAAACATTACCAAACCATCCTGCCGAAACTAACATCAACAATTCTGATTACCGATGAGTCTCAGCCAACCTGATCATGCGCTCGTTGTGGGGCAGCATCCAGGCACAGTTATGGATGAGGCTGGCCACGATGGAGCGCAGATCGAAGCGACGATTGAAGCGGTAGGCGTATTCGGCGAAATAGCGCCGGGCGTATTTGGCGAAGCGGAAGGAATGGTACGTTCCCGACATGGCGGTCTTGAAATTCGAGATGAGCGTATTGACCCAACGGAACTGGGATGCTGAGCCGCCTGCCGGCCAGAACCAACTACGATGGCCTCGTGCGTTCGCACCGAATCGGCGAGTACCGAGAAACTCGGCAAGGCATCCGACAGGGCGTGTGTGGTCGGCGCCAGCGACTGGCTGGCCCAGGCATCGATGCACTCATGGGTGAAAGGCATAGGATCAAACCGGACGTAACGGGGCCGACCATCGTCAGTCGTTTCCACCGCCGCGACGAACGGCACCTTGTTCGCCGATCCGCGTCCCGCCTTGCCGGCACGGGCACCGCCAAGGTAGGCGTCATCGATCTCGACGCGCACAGCCAGTTCCCGGTTGGCCTCGGTTTCGCCCATGACGGTCATGAGTTTGTGCTTGAGCGACCGGGCCGTGTGGTGGCTCCCCCCGAGGTGCCGCTTCAGGCACAGGGCCGAGATGTTGTTCTTGAACTGGGTCATGAAGAACATAGCCAGGAACCACTTGGTCAGAGGCAGCTTGGTGTTCTCGAAAATCGTGCCGGCGGTGATGCTGACCTGATGGTGGCAGCGGTGGCATTGCCAGAGCCGTTGATGGCCTCGCTCGAAGCAGGAATGCCGGTCGTCCTGGCACCGCGGGCAGACCAACCCCGATGGCCAACGCTGCTCCGCCAATGCCGCTTCGCACTTCGCTTCGGTCCCGTACCTATCCATAAACTCGGACAACGACAGCCCTCGTTGAAATTGCACCCGGTTCTTCATGGCAGACCTCCCTCTGAATGTCTGCCGTATTTTCAATCCCTTATTGGCTCACCACGTGAGCCGGCTGAGACTTGTCGGTAATCAGATCAACAATTGAGGAATAAATGAATAAAGCACTTGTAACAGGGGCTGGTGGATTCATCGGTAGCCACCTCACCGAGCGTCTTGTCCGCGACGGTGTGAACGTGCGGGCGCTGGTCCACTACAACTCCCGCAATGATTGGGGCCACCTTGGACTATCTCCCGGCTGAGGTCAAGGATGCCATTGAGGTTGTCACCGGCGACATCCAGGACCCCTTCGCCGTGCGCAAGGCCGTCAAAGGCTGCGACACCGTGTTCCATCTGTCAAGCCTGATCGCGATTCCCTTCTCCTACGTCGCACCCCAAAGTTACGTTGCTACCAATATCAACGGCGCCCTCAATGTCATGCAGGCCGCATTGGATGAGGGCGTTCAGAAGGTCGTCCACACATCCACGAGCGAATGCTACGGCACGGCACTCTATGTGCCCATCGACGAGAAGCACCCGTTGCAGGGACAGTCGCCCTATTCCGCCAGCAAGATCGGCGCCGACATGATTGCCGACAGCTACTACCGCTCTTTCAATCTGCCCGTAGCCATCATCCGGCCGTTCAATACCTTCGGCCCCCGCCAGAGTGCCCGTGCCTTCATTCCCAATGTCATTGTCCAGGCACTGGCTGGCACGCAGGTGCGTGTCGGCAGCCTGCACCCGACGCGCGACATGAATTTCGTGCTCGATACAGTCGAGGGCTTTCTGGCCATTGCCCGCTCACCCAAGAGTGTGGGCCAAGTGATCAATATCGGCAGCGGCCGCGAAATCCGTATGGAAGATCTTGCCAGCATGATCATTTCACTGATTGGCCGGAATGTTGAACTCGTATCTGAACAGGAACGCATTCGACCTGAAAACAGCGAGGTTGAACGTTTGTTGTGCGATAACAGCAAGGCCATGGCATTGCTCGGATTGGGCGCCACGACATACATTGGAGGAGGGCCTGCGGGCAACCATTGCATATATCGAAGCCAACCTCCATCGCTACAAGGCCGATATCTATAATTTGTAACAATATAGATTAAGCTGCCAACCTAATTACAGGAAATCAATATGAAGGCTGTCATCCTTGCGGGCGGCAAGGGCACGCGCCTGGCGCCCTACACAGCGGTATTGCCCAAACCGCTCATGCCGATGGGCGACATGCCCATCCTCGAGGTCGTCCTGCGGCAATTGAAAACCCGCGGGATCGACCACGTCGACATCGCCGTCGGCCATCTGGCCGAACTGATCATGGCCTTGTTCGGCAACGGCACGAAAATCGGCCTTGACATCCGCTACTCTATCGAGGATACGCCGCTAGGCACCGCCGGCCCACTGACCCTGATCGACGGCCTGGACGACACCTTCCTGGTGATGAACGGCGACATTCTCACTACCCTGGACTATGCGGACCTGGTACGGCACCACAAGGCCAAAGGCGCCGCCGCGACCATCGCCATGTACACGCGCCAGGTCAAGATCGATTTCGGCGTCCTCGATACGGATACCGAGGGCAGACTGCGCGACATCATCGAAAAGCCGACCAAGGAGTACTCGGTCAGCATGGGCATTTACGTATTCGAACCGCGTGTGCTGGGTTTTCTCAAGCATGCCGAACGCAAGGACTTCCCCGACCTGGTGAAGGATCTGCTGGCCGCCGGTGAGCTGGTCTCGACCTATCCATTCTCCGGTTACTGGCTTGACATCGGCCGGCCCGACGACTTCGCCCGTGCGGTCGAAGAGTTCGAGGCGCGGCGCAGCGAATTCCTTCCCGCTTAAGGCGCACCCATGAACTGGCAAATACCACTTTTCGAACTCGAACTTGGCGAGGAGGAAATCCGTGCCGTGGAGAGCGTGCTGCGTTCGCGCTGGCTGACCATGGGGGACCGGATACAGGAATTCGAGCGCGCATTCGCCAGCTTCACCGGCAGCCGACATGCCTTCGCGGTCAGCAATTGCACAGCGGCGCTGCATCTGGCCAACATGGCGCTGGGCATCGGACCGGGTGACGAGGTGATCGTGCCCAGCCTGACCTTCGTCGCCACTGCCAACGCCATCCGCTATGTAGGCGCCAAACCGGTGTTTGCGGAAGTCATCTCGGAAACCGACTGGACGATTTCCCCGACGGACATCGAACGGAAAATCACGCCGCATACCCGGGCCATTTCCGTGGTCCATTACGCCGGCTTCCCCTGTGACATGGAAGCGATTCGTGCCATCGCCGACAAACATGGCCTGGCGGTGATCGAGGATTGCGCCCATTCGCCGGGGGCCACCCTCGACAACCGTGCGCTGGGCACCTTGGGCGATGTGGGCTGCTTTTCCTTCTTTTCGAACAAGAACATGACCACCGGCGAAGGCGGCATGATCGTCACGGATCGCGACGATCTGGCGGCTGCCTTCCGGGGCTTGCGTTCCCACGGCATGACTACCATGACCCTGGACCGGCACAAGGGCCACGCGTTCACCTACGACGTTACCGCGCTGGGTTACAACTACCGGATGACGGAGATGCATGCGGCGATGGGCATTGAACAACTCAAGCGACTGCCCGGGTGGAATGCACTGCGCAGCGAATGCGTCGCCTGGTATCGCGAGGCGCTTGCTGGTCTTCCCGGCATCATCGTGCCTTTCATCAAACATCGCGGCACGAGCGCTTTTCACATCATGCCGATCCTCTTGCCGGCGGGGGTTGAACGGCAAGCGGTGATGGAGTCGCTACGCGCGAGGGGTATCCAGACCAGCATTCATTATCGGCCGATCCATACCTTCTCAGCCTTCGCCAATGAACCCGCGCCGGGCATGGACCTGACAGAGACAATCGGTGCGCGTGCCCTGACCCTCCCGTTATTCCCCGCGATGACTCGCGCCCAGGTCGAAACGGTCGTTGCCGGTCTGCGGGCGGCGCTCTGAGCCGAAAACGTCGTGCGGCTTCTGTTTATCGGACGCACTGACCACGTCCATTTCCGCCGTTGGGTGGAGTCGTTTCCCAGGCTTGGCCACGAGGTCTGGGCCGTTGACATCGAGAACGAGAAGCCGACGCCCATTCCCGGCGTCAAGGTTCGCCCCCTGCTGTCGCGCCGGAAACGGCCTGCGTTGCATCGTCTCGAACTCCGCGCGCTTTTCCACCTGATCCGGCCTCATGTGGTTCATGCCCATTGGGCCCAATACGGCTATCTGCCTCTTGTCGCGAAACTGCGCCCCCTCGTGGTGACCGCCTGGGGTTCGGATGTCCTCCTGCCGGAGACTTTCAGCGCCGAAGCCAATGCCCAGATCGATCAGGTTCTGAGTCAGGCGGATCTGATTACCTGCGATTCAAAAGACATGCGAACTGCCATCCTCAGGCGAAATGACGGCAAGGTACCGGTCGAGGTGGTCCAATGGGGTGTGGACATGCGCATGTTCCGGCCGGATCTGGACGTCGCCGACCTGCGCAGGGAATTGAACCTTGGGAATGGACCAGTGATATTCAATCCTCGCCAGCTCGACCCCGTCTACAACCCGGAAACAGCCTTGCAGGCCATCCCCGGGGTGTTGGCGGAATTCCCCGAGGCCCGATTCATTTTCAAACATTACATCCAGGAGCCGGAGCGCGTGGCGGAAATCCGGCAACTGGCCAATAGCCTGGGCATTACCGAGAGTGTTCGTTTCATGGATTCAGTGCCCTACGAAACCATGGCGAAGCTGTATGCGCTGGCCGACGTCATGGTGTCAGTAGCGTCCAGCGACGGCACGCCTGTTTCGCTCCTGGAAGGCATGGCCTGTGGCGCGGTGCCGGTGGTCAGCGACCTTCCTGCCTTGCGCGACTGGATCGAGGAGGATGTCAATGGTAAGGTAGTGCCACCCAAGGATGCCGATGCCTTGTCAGAATCATTGCTGGACTTGTTGCGGAACCCGCAGGTATGTGAGCAAATGAGGACCTACAACCTCAAGTTGGTCAGAGACCGGGCGGACCAGGAAAACGAAATGCGACGAATGGCAGATATCTACGTCTCGTTGGCCGCCTGACCAGGAACAGCAATCCGATCAGGGCGCCTTCCACGCCTTGACTTGAGTGACCTCATGGAGGAACTTAGCCCCGTGCGAGAAGGCAAGAACAAGTTCCCTCTATCACTACTGCGTGATTCGACAGGCACAGGGCGTCGCAGATTCCTCCAGGCCGTTGCTGGAGGCCTTCTGCTCCCTGTCTCGTATCTCGCTCGGGCACTCAACAGCCTTCGTCCCGCTGCACCGGGCACAGCCTACATCCCGCCACGATTCGACCCGATCCCGGATTTCAGCTTCCAGAGCGGTGTCAAGGCAGAGTTCAGCATCGCCCACTATTTTCACGAAGGCAGCGCGGGACCCTCCACGCTGTGGAGCACGCCGGAGTCTGCCTATGGAATATCGTTCAACGCCGAGTTGAAGCAATTCGAGTTCGACGGGCGCATTTTGCCTGCGGTGAAAACCGCCTCCATCGGATCCTTCACTGTTAGTGCCGACGATGGGTATCGCAATGCCGCAATGTCCGAGCAGATGAACACGCGAGCCGTTGGACAGATCGCGACGCTGGTGATCCGTGAGCCGAGCGGGAGTGCAGGCATGGCATTCAGGAAGGGTGACATTCCATCCGGTACCACCATCGTCGCGAACATCGACGGGTTCCAGGCGGTGGTCAAGAACCGCTGGCAGGACGGCTCGGCGAAGATCGCCGTCCTCTCATGGAACGATGCTTCCGTCGCTGAAGCGTCTCCGAAGACAATTACCCTCGGCAGAGGCAATGCTGCCAGCGATGCCAATATCCCGCTCACGGCCCTGCGTAGTGTCAATCCCGATGCCAAGGTAAGCCTCGGTGCCTACGGCACCGTCAGCTTGCGGCATGTACTTGAATCACCCCCATTCCGTCAATGGCTCGCTGGCCCGCAGTGCTCCGAGTGGCACTGGCGCTCTCCTGTCGGCAACGACCCGACGCTGGTCGTGTGGTTCTACGTCCGTCTTTACGCCAGCGGTGCAATCTGGATTCGCGTGGTCGTCGAGAACGGTTACACCAAGGTCACGCCGCAGACCAGCAAGATTTATCGCGCTGTCGTCACCATCAACGGTGCCACTGCGTACGACAGTGCCCTGGAAGTATCCCGCATCGCTCCGGCCAAGCAAGGTGACGATCTGATTCACTGGTCGCGAACGCGCTGGACCAAGGAATTCTGGCACGACGGCCGCCCGCTGCGCGCGCCCCGGCATGATGGTGCCTATTTGATGGAGACCCGTCTCTTCCCGCATTATGGCTACCACGGACAAAGTCCCAGCGCCTTTACCTACGACCCGCAACAGTACGTCGCTTCCGCCTGGTTCGACGGCGCCAACGGCCAGCGTTCCACGCCAATTCTGACCGTGTCACCGCTTGACTACGCCAACCAGCGTCCCGACATGCGGCCCGGCGGCTACTCACCAACGATCGGTATCGTGCCACTGTGGGATGTGCTTTACCTGCTGAGTGGTCGCGAGGACATGTTCTTCTGCTCGGTCGCAAACGCCTGCGCTGGCGGAACATTCATCGCGTGGCGGGATGAGAGAACCCATCTTCCGGTCAAGTGGCATGATCGGCCCAACCTGTGGACCCAAGGCGGGGATGCCAACTCCATGGCTTCCGCCACCGACCCTGTGAAGAGCGGCCTCCACTACGACGTTGCGCATAGCCCATCGTTCTCCTATGGCGCCTACCTCTTCACCGGCGACTTCTATCACGTCGAGACCATGCAGTTTGAAGCCACGCTGAACTGGGCAGTGCGCAGCTATAACGACCGCGAAGGCGCACTTGGCCTGTACTGGTCGTGGATCCAGGCCCGCGACTTCGCCTGGATGTTCCGCACCCTCGCGCAGACCTTGTGCATCACGCCGGATGGCGATCCGCTTGCTGTCGATTACCTTACCTCGCTAATCGCCAACGTGCAGCGGCATCTGGACATTGCAGTCGATGGCATCCACCCTGCCTGGGGCAAAGCAAAGAACTCACTAGGCGCCGTCTGCTTCAATACCGCCAGCGGCAACAGGCCACCCTATGGCACCAACCAGTACTACTACGAAGCACCGTGGCAGCAGCATTTCATCGGTGCGGCGTTGTCCCACGCGCAGGATCTCGATCTCGTCACCGGCGCAGCGGCCGACAAGCTTGATCGATTGATGCGCTTTTCGCTCGCTCATGCCGTCGGTGTACTTGGCGACAATGACGGTTGGCCCTACACCCTGGGGGGCGCCTACGCGATTCCCTACCTGAAGAACCCGCAAACGGGCCAGAGCGCGAGCTATCCACCTGCTACCGCCAGTTGGTGGGCGTCCAACTGGGCCACCGCCTACGCCTGGCACCGCGAATACAAATCGAACATTCCCAACCAGAAACCCATCGCCGCCAGTACTGCCCTGTTCGACGCCACGCCCCACATCCGAGGCAACGATCCTGGCATTGAAAACGGCTATGTCAAACGGCCCTGCGTTTGCCCTGTCGGCTTGGGGAAACCTGATGCCAGCCATCAGTGCTGCTGTTGACAAGGGCGTCACCGGCGCAGCCGCTGGCTGGGCGCGCCTGACGAGCGCCAACAATTGGCCTGCCAACGCCATGTACTTCAACGACCGTCCTCTCTGGGGCGTGATACCGCGATGACCATCGTCACCTCGAATCCGATCAGGTTAAGCATCGGTGCGCCCACCGGCAATCCATCAGCGTCGTTGCAGGCACGTGTAAGGAAAGTATTCACCGGGACACACTATTACTACGGGGGAAGACTGGACGAGCCACCGCCTGCCATCCTCGCGTATTCGGGATGCGCGTACGACACGGATGCAGGAAAGATCTTCCTATTCGGCGGCGGCCATCACGACTACAGCGGCAACGAGGTGTGGGAGTTCTGCATCGATCGCCCACAGGACCGCTGGATCCGTCACTATGCTGCCTCGACCTACCAAGACAAGGCAGCGGTCATAGCCGACATCGACAACAACAATCGTCCGGGCATGTACGTCTCGACCCAGCGCCCCATCTCTCGCCACACCTACCATTCGCTGACCTGGGCAACCACCGTCGGCCGGATGTACGCCGGCGGGGGATCCACATGGGACGGACCGGATGGCAGTTACTGGTCCATTTATCCTAACGCGCCCGGCGACTTGTGGGCCTATGATCCTGCTTCGAAGAAATGGAAGTATTGCGGATCGTCGCTCGTTCGACAAGCAGTGGCCGGTAGTCTCGGCGATGGTGTTCCATCCTGGACGCGGTACGATTCTGACGCTGTCTGGAAAAAGAACTTCAGCATACGACCCGAAAGCCATGTCATACACGCATGAGGAAAGTGCGACCACTGTCTGGGAGTTCAATCCTCTCGAACAAAACTGGACGAACCACGGCGTTGCGTTGCCAGGAAATTGGGCATACTGGCTGATCGCTCTTGATAGCTCGCGCAATCAACTCGTGCTGGCAGGGTGGAACAACGCGCGCGTCATGCATCTGTTTACCTACGACATCGCAGTAAAAAACTGGACACAGCGAGTCACTCAAGGACCAGCACCACCTTCTCCCTTTGGCACTTATGTCAGAGAGGGCGACAGGATGGTCTACTCAACGCTAAGTGGCCGATTGCTCTACGTCAGCGCGACGAACGATGGTGCGCTCTACGCGCTCGACATGAATACCTGGACCTGGATGCAGATATTACCCTTTGGAGCCTTTCCACAGATCAGGCAAGCGTTTGCCACGGTGTGGTGTCCGAAGCGCAACGAGATGTTCCTGACCTATGCACTTAATCAATCACATTCAATAAACATTGTCGGTGTTCAGGCATAGACCATCATCAAGAATGCTGGACATTAAGCAACATCTCGCTAACCGAGATCGAATAAATTGCTAGCAGAACAATTCACTCGGCTGACCACGCCTCGATTTCGGTGATCCGAGAGTTGTTGTACAGCGCGTTGGTGATCCATACCCGAATGCGGTCCGTCGTCAGCGCCGGGAACGTGATCGTCCGCCACACCTTGTTGTTGCCCGTCACTACACCGTTCGGTACCGTCGCCCAGGCCGCCCCCGTCCAGTACTGCACTTCAAAGCTGACGACCCCATAGCTCGCAAAGGTCATCGCCGCCGTCGGCTCCACCGGCGCCGTCCAGTAATCTTGCAGCGTGAACACCTCCACCCGATCAATCGTCTGCAACCCGCTGAACGTCACCTGCACCCAGTCCGGCCACACGCCCGCCGTACCATCCACCCAGCACCCACCCGTATTGCAGTTCGCCCCCTTGCGATCTCCGTTATTCACCGCCGTCACCACATATCCCGGATATGCGTTCTGGCTCGATGCCGTCGCTACACCTCCGTTCGCTTGCAATGCAACGTTGATCGATGACCCGGAGCCACCCGTGACGGTGATGCTCACCGGTGTCGACGTGGCCGTCGCGCCCAGATTGTCTGTCACCACCGCCGTCAGGCTGTACGACCCTGCTGCCACACCACTCCACGTGAGTGTGTAGGGCGCCGATAGCGCTTCGCCAAGCTTGATCGCCCCGGCATAGAACTCAACCTTCGCCACGCTGCCGTCACTGTCCGCTGCCGCGGCCATCAGAGTCACGCTCGCCGGTGCCGTGTAACTCGCCCCATTCGTCGGTGACGTCATGCTCACCGTCGGCAATGCATTGCCAGTGGCGTTGACTATGATGCTCACCGGTGTCGACGTGGCCGTCGCGCCCAGATTGTCTGTCACCACCGCCGTCAGGCTGTACGACCCTGCTGCCACACCACTCCACGTGAGTGTGTAGGGCGCCGATAGCGCTTCGCCAAGCTTGATCGCCCCGGCATAGAACTCAACCTTCGCCACGCTGCCGTCACTGTCCGCCGCCGCGGCCATCAGGGTCACGCTTGCCGGTGCCGTGTAACTCGCCCCATTCGTCGGTGACGTCATGCTCACCGTTGGTGCCATGTTGGCCGGCGCCGAATCAGTGGTCCACGCCTCGATTTCGGTGATCCGAGAGTTGTTGTACAGCGCGTTGGTGATCCATACCCGAATGCGGTCCGTCGTCAGCGCCGGGAACGTGATCGTCCGCCACACCTTGTTGTTGCCCGTCACTACACCGTTCGGTACCGTCGCCCAGGCCGCCCCCGTCCAGTACTGCACTTCAAAGCTGACGACCCCATAGCTCGCAAAGGTCATCGCCGCCGTCGGCTCCACCGGCGCCGTCCAGTAATCTTGCAGCGTGAACACCTCCACCCGATCAATCGTCTGCAACCCGCTGAACGTCACCTGCACCCAGTCCGGCCACACGCCCGCCGTACCATCCACCCAGCACCCACCCGTATTGCAGTTCGCCCCCTTGCGATCTCCGTTATTCACCGCCGTCACCACATATCCCGGATATGCGTTCTGGCTCGATGCCGTCGCTACACCTCCGTTCGCTTGCAATGCAACGTTGATCGATGACCCGGAGCCACCCGTGACGGTGATGCTCACCGGTGTCGACGTGGCCGTCGCGCCCAGATTGTCTGTCACCACCGCCGTCAGGCTGTACGACCCTGCTGCCACACCACTCCACGTGAGTGTGTAGGGCGCCGATAGCGCTTCGCCAAGCTTGATCGCCCCGGCATAGAACTCAACCTTCGCCACGCTGCCGTCACTGTCCGCTGCCGCGGCCATCAGAGTCACGCTCGCCGGTGCCGTGTAACTCGCCCCATTCGTCGGTGACGTCATGCTCACCGTCGGCAATGCATTGCCAGTGGCGTTGACTATGATGCTCACCGGTGTCGACGTGGCCGTCGCGCCCAGATTGTCTGTCACCACCGCCGTCAGGCTGTACGACCCTGCTGCCACACCACTCCACGTGAGTGTGTAGGGCGCCGATAGCGCTTCGCCAAGCTTGATCGCCCCGGCATAGAACTCAACCTTCGCCACGCTGCCGTCACTGTCCGCCGCCGCGGCCATCAGGGTCACGCTTGCCGGTGCCGTGTAACTCGCCCCATTCGTCGGTGACGTCATGCTCACCGTTGGTGCCATGTTGGCCGGCGCCGAATCAGTGGTCCACGCCTCGATTTCGGTGATCCGAGAGTTGTTGTACAGCGCGTTGGTGATCCATACCCGAATGCGGTCCGTCGTCAGCGCCGGGAACGTGATCGTCCGCCACACCTTGTTGTTGCCCGTCACTACACCGTTCGGTACCGTCGCCCAGGCCGCCCCCGTCCAGTACTGCACTTCAAAGCTGACGACCCCATAGCTCGCAAAGGTCATCGCCGCCGTCGGCTCCACCGGCGCCGTCCAGTAATCTTGCAGCGTGAACACCTCCACCCGATCAATCGTCTGCAACCCGCTGAACGTCACCTGCACCCAGTCCGGCCACACGCCCGCCGTACCATCCACCCAGCACCCACCCGTATTGCAGTTCGCCCCCTTGCGATCTCCGTTATTCACCGCCGTCACCACATATCCCGGATATGCGTTCTGGCTCGATGCCGTCGCTACACCTCCGTTCGCTTGCAATGCAACGTTAGTACTTGGCGGTGTTGTTTGTGATCCCGCAGCCTGCGTAACCACGACAATTTGATTACTGACATTCAAGGTAACTGTGCGTTCGCCACCCGCATTCGCAGTGACCGTGAAGCCGATGGTTCCGCTACCACTGCCCGAGGTACCCGAGGTTATGGTCAGCCAAGGAACAATGCTGGTGGCAGTCCACTGGCAAGTGCCAGAAGTGGTGACCTCTATGGAGCCGGATTGTGCGGTGGGATCCAGTTGTATCGATGAGGGAGAAACTAAATAGATACAGTCTGTGGCTTGATTGACCTGAAAGGTAGTATTGGCAATTGTCAGCGTGCCTATACGTGGCGGCCCATTGTTAACACTTGCCGAGTAGGAAACGTTGCCACTGCCATTCCCGGAAACACCATCGGTCAATGTCAGCCATGTGTCATTGCTATTGGCTGTCCAAGCACATCCAGCCGGTAGTTGGACTGCTATGCTCCCAATGCTCCCCGCACCGGGAACAGATGCACCTGAAGGAGTGAGTACGGCTGCGCAATCCAGACCGGCAGTGGCCGGTTTGTAAGCCCAGACATCCCCCTGCACGGGATGATAGAGCCCAATGAAAACATCCCACTCAGGAATGTATTTCCATTTGCCGGCCGAACCTCTGAATGCGTACTGGTTGTAGTTGTTGTCTACAAGCACTTGCTCGGCAATACGGTCCGGATAAATACCACCTGTCGAACCGGGTGTTAGTCTTTTGATTACCCAGTTCCCGTTTGCCAAATCTGCAGGGGCTTTGAGTTCCCAGATTTCGTTGATGCCTTCCCATAGCAGATATCGATCCCGGGCAGCGTCATACTCGATGCCATATCGGTCACCCAAAACCGGCCATACAAGGGAGCCAAAATTGAACGACCCCTCATCGGCCGGGGAGTCATAGACGATGCGATTGTTGAATATCCTGACGATCGCCGGCAATGCGCCGCTCAAGTCGTAATACTGAAGATCCGATCCACGCAACTCGACCCACAGACGCCGTGTCGGATCATAGGTTCCGGACCCGTGAGGATGACCACCCGCATCATTGATTCCCACGAGTTGATACTGGTCCTGAGATGGGTCATTCAGGTCATTGATGAGGTATCGCCACAATGATCTCCCACCACTCAAGTACAAAACGTCCTGGCCGTTTTCATCTGCGTAAGCTGAGAAGTTAGTACCAAATAATCGATCGCTGCCGGGCGGGATGCCTTGCGGATAACTATCCCTGTTTTGCCACATGTTCCCGCCGAGAACGGAATCAGCAGGATAACTACTCGTTAAGATATGGCTGCCATTGACGCCTCCCACCTTCCAGGGATCAGCCTTGGCGGGATCCCACAAGTAAGGCCCAGTCGGTCGCAACGTTCCACTGTCATACAGACTCGGCCCTCCGACGTTGTAAGCGGGACCTCCGAACGTCAAGAAGCGGTCTATATGCGGAAGATAGATATTGCCATCGTAGGTATGCATCGAGATGGGGGTATGCAAAGGCCCATCCACCGTCTCGTAACGGCTTGCAACATACGGATCAGCAACAACCCTGGTAGGTAATGAGCCCCTGCCCCATTCGCCGCTTGCCGAATTCCATAAATACACTTCGTTGCCAATGTAATTTGCATGGCCGCCACCCCAGAGGATGATGTTGCCGCGCATGCTGTCCCATGCAAAGGAACTCCAGGCTTCGATTACCCCCTTGGTGTTATTTGGGGTCAAGCCATCCGGTGCCCAGGCATCCGAAAAGTGATTCGTGTTAAGTTTTATCCAGCTATTGGCAGGGGCGTTCTGAATGACCAGAGGCACAGGCGTTGCCGCGCGCGCGGACGCACCGAACAGTAGCGACAGCATTGCCAGAAAGGCGCAGTAGCGAAATATCGAGTCTTTCATGTCTTTTACCAAATTTCTTTATTAGCTTTTGTGACTATTAATTAACTGGCCTACCCGCGTCGATAGTGTCAAATTGTGGCTTGAAAAACGATATTGCGAACCTATACGATTTCCTGTTCCGATACGCTATCGCCAGCGCCAAATATGCTTCAATGTCAGAATATTATATGTTTTCAATGTAAGGGTTTAAAAATGTCCAGCAAACTCATCGTAGGTCTGATTGGAGCACTCTGGCTATTGCCCGCATCCGCATATTGGACGGGACAGGATCTGACAGAAGCAGAATGGGCTTCCTGGTCTGATTTCTGTAAAGCGTCCTACATTGTCTCTGAGTGGGGTAGTCGTCTTAGTGGGAGGCTCAGCCCTGATTCACGCGCCAGGATTTTGGAGGGCAACACGATTCCTGGAGCACATCATTTCTGCATAGCGCTCGTTGCCATGGACCGGGCAAAAAGCAAACCCAAAGAGCTGGCCATGCAACTGATGAGGCAGGCTGTAACAGAGATCGATTACAACCGCAAGCAGATGAGCAGTGCGAAACCAAAGTATGCTTATATTTCAGCCTATTATGCAAAAGCACTGTATGGGGCTGGCGAGAAAGCCCAAGCTTTCAGGGTTTGGGATGAGGCCATCACGATAAGCCCGGCAGAACGTGAAGCCTATCTGCTGAAAACACAAGCGCTCATTTCGGAGAAGCGATTCAAGGAAGCACTTGATACGCTGCAAGCTTTAGACAAAGCCAAGGAACAGGAATGGGCGGATGTTGAATATTTTCTCGGTTACGTGAATTATCAGCTGCAGCGCTATGGCGACGCGGCCAGACACCTGGACAAGGCAGTTGCTCTGGGTTACCCGCATACCGGCTTGCGTGACAAAGCAAGGGCTTTGGCGAACAAGGAGTGATCTGTCAGTTCGAGAGCTCCCAGTAAGGCGGTGATGGCAGGTCCAACCTGCTGCGCAGGATGTTCAGCGCCATTCTGACCTGGAAACGGAATTCCGAACGCCCCCAGGAGGTAAAGCGCGGCAACTGGTAAAGGTCATCGCCCGTTTGAGCTGTTCCCCAGCGGGTTGAAAGCGCCGCATCGAATCCCAGTTCGCGCACGAGTCGGACGTGCTGCGGACCAAAATCGATACCCGGTCGGCCATTCGGATAAGCGAAGAGACTGATCGACTTGCCGGTGATTGTCTGCAATTTTGTTCGTCCGGCCACAATATGCTCGCGCGCCTGATCGAGATTCACCTTGGTCAGAATCGGGTGAACATCCGTATGGCCGCCGATGCCCATGCCCGCCCTGGCCATTTGCAACACCTGCTCGGATGTCATCATCAGTTGCGTTGGGGGTTCCACACCAACACGTGCCAGTAGTTGTCGCGTCCAGTCATCCCGAAAGCCTGCCGGCAGATACTTCAACCGGGTCACGAGACGCACGATGGCTCGTTTGCGCTCGGCTTCGCTGGTAATGGGCAGGTCAGGCAATTCCAGCTCGTCGAGCACGATTTCATTGCAGCTACAACGTCGTACTGCTTCGATAATGCCGTCGTTCCACATGTATCCACCATCGAGATAGCCCGCCGCAATGAAAAAAGTCGCATGGACACCATACTTCTTGAGGATAGGCAATGCAGTTTCGCAGTTGTCGGCATAGCCGTCGTCGAAGGTGATTGCGGCGGCGCGCGGCGGCAATTTGCCTTCCGCCAGTCGCTCGATCGCTTCTTGCAGTGGCAATAGATTGAACGAGCGTGCCATGGTGGCAATTTGGTCGTCGAAGCCACGCACATCAATCAAACCCGGCAACAGGGGATCCGGTTGCTGCAACACCCGGTGGTAGATCAGGATCGACAGCCAGCGCCTGCCGCCCGGCGAAGCGAGCGTGAGGCCGCTCTTGACTAGGCTGGTTTTCATCTTGCGCTGCTCCTGAGCGCGTTGGCAATCACATCATCGAGCAACTGCGCCAGGCGCTCCACGATTTTCCCGCGCTCGAATTGTGCCAGGTATGCAAGGTCGGGGTTGAAGCCTGCATTCGCCTTGTCGAGCAAGGTTGTGAGTGCTGTCTTCAAGCTCTGGACATCGCCCGGGGCAACAACCTCACCCAGCCTTCCCGCTACCATGATGTCGGTCGTAGCGCCGGGTGCGGCAATGCACAGGATTGGGCGACGCGCGGCGACATATTCGAACAATTTGCCCGGAATGACGCCCGAACTGGTCTCGCCGCTATCGACGATCAGCAACAGCGCATCAGCGCCTTTCTGAAGCGCTTTGGAGCGCAGGTAGGAAACATCAGGGTGGAATCTGACTACCTGTGCGAGGTCGTACTGCTCGATCAGCGCTTGCATGCGTGCGGCAATTTCCGGGGCAACGCCACCGTAGTATTCGATGGCCAGACTCTGGCGCAAAGCGGGCTTTTGTTGCAATAGTTGCCCGGCGGCTTCGATGAGTTCATAACCACGGCGATTCTTGAACAACCTGCCGGCATAGACGATGCGAAACAACCCGTCGCAGCCCTGCTCCGCAACGACATCTTCGAATTCTTCCGGGTCGTATCCGTTCGTGAGCGTTACAACTGGGCATTTGTCCAGCCGACTCACCCGCTCGCGCACCACGTCCGACTTCGGTCCGGATACGGTGACTGCGGCACTTGCCGTGGCAAGTATCCTGCGTTCGATCAGCAATTCCAGGCGTTGCCGCCATTTCGGCACCCAGGCACGCAATACATCCCCCGTCCATAAGTCGCGGTAGTCGGCCACCCAGGGAACGCCGGTTGCGCGTGAAAGCCGCGCCCCCACCAACAGATTCGTGAAATGCGGCGCGGTGGCCAGTATGACATCCGGCTTGAATTCACGTACCGCCCTGATGCCTTCTCGAACCGCTGGTCCGGTCCATAGCACGATGTCGTCTGGAATCAGCAGGTTCTTGCGGGCAAATGCATCCAGGTTGCCCATGAACTGGCCGAGTGAGAAGCCCGAGGTCTTGCTGGCTGGCCGCGTAGTCGCGGTGTCCGTTCGATCCTTGTTCCCCATTGCTTGCCCGGTTTGATTGCGACCGAGCAGTGCCTTGACAGCCCGGATCATCCGGTCTTTGGGCTTGGGAATGGCCGCCCGATACATTTTTGTTGCCCGGGGAATTTCCTCCAGCGTCAGCAGGTCAACGGGTTCGATGTCGCCTTCGGCCGGAGAAAGCACGGCGGTTTGCCAACCCAGACGGTTCAGATGCTGACAAAACTTGAGTGGGCGCAGACGTCCTATTCCCTTTACGGGCGGGAATTCTGCGGCAACGATAAGCAGGCGACGCATCATGGTGATTACACGGCCAGCGCCGAAGCGAGCACGGGTGGCGCACCCCAAAACAGTTCTTCGAATACAGACTCGATCAACGCGGCGTGCCGCTGAATCGAATATTTCTTCAACACTTCTCGATAGGCATTCTCACCGACTTCAGCAGCAAGGGTCGGATGGTCGAGGATGTGCAACATGGTTTGAGCCAGTGCCGTGGGGTCGCTCGGAGGAACCAGGAAACCGGTCTCGCCGGAACGGATAATCTCCGGCGGTGCGCCAATATTCGTGGCAATGACAGGCGTGCGCATCACCATGCCCTCGATAACGACACGCCCGAACGGTTCTGGCGATGTCGATGCATGCACGACGATATCCGCCGCCTGCATGACAGAGGGGATATCGCTGCGATAACCGGAAAACAGTACTTTGCCAGAAAGACCAAGACGCATGACTTGCTCTTTCAAGCTGTCAGCGTAACTTTCCGCTCCCGCTGGCGATTCTCCGACGATGACGAACTTCATGTCCGGATAACGTGCCATTACAGCCGGGGCCGCATCGATCAAGACATGCTGCCCTTTCCAGTCCATCACCATTCCCACCAGCACTGCCATCTTGTCTTGAGGCGTCACGCCTAACTGGTTGCGTATCTTCTGCAATGTTTCCGGACCCACCGGTTGATATAGATTCAAATCCAGGCCTTCGGGAACCATGCGTATGCGTTCGCCCGGATATCCCATGCCTTCCAGCGCATGCCGGACCGGCGTGGATATCGCCAGTACGCGCGCTGCGTGCCTGCATAGCGATGTCGCCAGGCGCGAAATCGGGGCGGGAATATCCCGCTCGTGCTGAATGACCGGAACACGCATGAGCCGTCCGGCGATCATTCCGGACAGGTTGTTCACAAGGTCGTTGTTCAAATAGAGACAATCCACTTTCTCTGTGCGGATAAGCCGGGCGATCTTGAAAGCATATTGCATGACGTCGATGTTCGTCTTTTTGGCAAAGCCGGCGCGGAAAATATTGCTCTCCTTCGTATCCGGCAGCAGGATATCCTTGACCTTTGGCGGAAAGGTGGCGAACTTCTGGTCATTGAGCGAATGAACCAGCACTGCGGGAAATCGATCGATATCCGCATGATCCAGAAAAGTACGCAAGCTGATTACGGCACCCCCGAAACCCACGCCGTTTTCGAAGTAGAGGATTTTCTTCGACAGTTCGTCACGCATGCCGTTCTTGCCTTGCTGCAAGACTTCGTTTTACATGGTCGAGCAATATCACCGAAACAATCAGCAGGTTGTAGGGAAAATCAACATAAGGCAAATACAGGAAAGCCCCCCCCACCAGATAGCCCATCAGACTGACCTGAACCATCGAGGCGAGCCAGTAAGACCACTGCAACTCTGCCACTGACTTTGTCAAGCGACGTACGGCCGCACAGGATCTCCACACCGAAAACCAGATGCCCAGAAACAGGAACAAACCCAAGAAACCTTGTTCCCCCAAAACACCGAAATAAATACTGTGTGCATTCCGCAAACCACCAATCGGTGTCGGGTTGTATATTGCAACCAAGTCTTCTGTATAAATGCCATAACCACCACCCAGTACTGGATTGGCCACTGCCAGATTCCAGGTCATGCGCCAGACATCGATGCGCTGCATGGCTGATAAATCCTGCTCATAATTACTAATGGTTGCCATGCGCTCTTCCCATGTGGAGGGCATCATGGCAATCAACAGGATCCCTGCCACCACCATCAGGCTACCGAAGAGGAGCTTTCTGTCACTGCGCCACCAGAGCAAGCCCGCCATCGCTGCCAATGCCAGGAGCGCCCCTCTACTTTGCGACCCAAGCGCGGCAGCAGCACAGAGGATCATTGCCGCCAAAAAGCCATGTTTTATCCAACGACCTTCTAGCACTCGATAAAAGTAATACATCAGCGGAATCGTCAGAATCAGGGCCAGCGCAATTTCATTATTACCTTCGAGGAAGGAGGATGGCGGTCCCCAGACCCTATAGTTCCCGCCAGTTGCAATTGTGAAGATGCCGCCCTTTACGCCATAAAAACCGATTGAAAACACCACCACCCCAACAAACCAGTTGATGTGTTGTTTTGTGACAAGTACCCAAATCGTCACGAACACCATGAACTGGATTTTCAGGATGGCCAGTGCCTTGTCATGCACCAGTTCCGGGTGAAATCCTGAAAAATGTGTCAGAACCATCCATAAATCGAAGATCAACAGAAATAGCACTGGCGCGGTCAGCGGAAGTCGTTTTTCTCCCTTGTAGAACAGCAAGCCGATAAGGGTCGTCAAGACAACGACCAACGCGACGGGAAGATCGTAAGCAAACCCCCATGTCAAACGATGAGGATTCATCATGCTGACCCATGTCCAGGTCAGAACGCCGACATCGGGGCGCCCCAATGAAATCAGGGCAAGAACCGCCAGAATCGCAGTAATTGCAATGTCACGCATGTTGTGTCGTAAGGTCAGGTGAAGGCATCACGTGGCTGGCGGGATTGAACAGGAAGACGTGGCTCATCGATGGGATGGAAATGCCTGCAGATGCAAGTCGGTCAATTATACGGACCGCATGCCTGCAAACAGACAGAGTATCTTCCCCCAGGGCCAACTATTACCTGGCTGGCTTGCCACTTTGAACAAGATGAAACAAGTCCAACTGGCCTTTCGTGGTCGGCTGCCAACCGAAACATTCTGCGTAGGCGCGAGTGGCACTGCGGGATGGCAGTACACTGCGCAGACGGGCGATTCCGTGCAAGATACCACCGGCACTTCGTTCGTCCAGCAGCACACCGGCCTCGGGTGCTGCGACGATTTCGGCAACGCCGCCGACTGCGGAAGCGGCCACGGGCGTGCCGCAGGCCATGGCTTCAAGCAGAACATTCGGCCAGCCCTCGCGTGCCGAGGCAAGCACCAGAACATCGGCGGCTGAGTAAAGTGAACGCAAATCAGCTTGCCGCAAAACGCCCAGAAACTTCACCCGATCCGCCACACCCAGACTTGAGGCCAGCAGGTTGAGGCGTGCCTCTTCGGGGCCGCCGCCGGCAATGAGCAGTTCGGCATCTGGCAGGTCGCGCAGGGCTTCGATCGCGAGGTGATGCCCTTTCTCGGGTATCAGGTTGCCTACCGAGGCGAGCGCATTTCGGGTCACGCCCAACCTGGCGCGTGCCTGGGTGCGATCTTCGGGGTAAAAGACGTCTAGATCGACGCCATTGCGCAGCACGGTGATTTTGTTTGCCGTCACGCCAAGGCTGACTATTGCATCCTTGAGCGCGCTGCTGACGGTGATGATGGCCGCGCAGTCTTCGGCGGCTTGCCGGATCATTTGGCGCGGCTTTTCGTATTCAGGAATGAGGTTGATGTCAGTGCCGCGCGCTGTGATGACGACAGGCTTGTTCAGTGCCTTGCCGATCATCGTGGCGGCAACGCCATCGGGGTAGAAATAGTGGGCGTCGATGAGGTCAAAGTCGTAGCCGTCGTCGATCAGCTTGCGGGCAGCGGCCAACCCGGTTCGGGCAAGGCTGGCAGGCGCCTGATTCATGCCGATCTTGGGCAGCAGCAGGTAGCGCGGATGGCTAACGTCGATGCCGTTCCATTCTTCACGAGCCGGCACAGCGGCATGCTTGGCATACAACGCCGAACCGCGAATGTCGAAAGGGAAACCACGGTACGGGGGCGACGACGCGGGTTTCGACTTCGCCACTCGCAAGCAGATGACGCAGGCGCGTCTCGACGAAGATGCCGTGACTGGGGCGCACGCTGCTGGGATAGAGCGTGGAAAAGAGGAGCGTGCGGATCATGGAAGCGTCAGGTATGCGGCTTGCCTGCCAACCGACCATAAACGAGCTTGTAGTTCGCCACGCTGTTGCGCCAATTGCGCTCTTGCTCGACGAAGTTGCGACCAGCGGCGCGATATGCCGGCCAGCGGTCGCGCTGCGTGAGCAGTTCTTCGGCTACCTCGGCAAGCGCGGTCGCACTGCCGGCCTTGAAGAGTCGGCCGGTTTCGCCGTCGCGGATCAGCTCCTTGTGACCGCCGACATCGGATGCGATGAAGATGCGCCCCTGTGCCATGGCTTCCAAAGGCTTGAGCGGGGTCACCAGTTCGGTGAGGCGCATCGAGTGACGCGGATAGGCAAGCAAGTCGATCAGGTCATAGTAGCGACTGACATCACTGTGCGGCACGCGGCCGGTGAAGATGACCTTGTCGGCAATGCCGAGACGCACCGCCTGGGCCTTGAGGTTGGCCTCCTGTGGTCCGCCGCCGACGAGCAGCACGCGCAGATCCGGTCGCTTTGCCAGCATGGCGGGAAAGGCATCGAGCAACAGGTCGAGACCTTCGTAGGCGTAGAACGATCCGATGAAGCCGATCACCGTGGTGCCGTCAGGCAGAAGCTGACTTTTGAGGGCAGCATCCGGCTCACCAGATAACTGGAAGCCTTCAATATCAACAGCGTTGCGGATGACGGTGACTTTGCCGGATGGTATGCCACGCGCGACGATATCGTTGCGCAGCCCTTCGCAGATCGTGAAAGCATGGTCAACGCGACGCAGCACCCAGGTTTCCAGGCCGCGCGTCAGGCGATAGCGCAGGCTGCCTTCGCGCGTGGTGCCGTGGTCAACCGCGGCATCTTCCCAGAAAGCACGGATTTCATAAACGACCGGAATTCCCAGCCGCTTGCCGACGCGCAGCGCCGGGATCGCGTTTAGCACCGGAGAGTGGGCGTGGAGAATATCCGGACGCAGTTCGCGAGCCAGTTGTTCGAGGCGGTTTTCGGTGGCCTTGATCTGGCGCAGTTCGTTGATGACCGGCGGACCGGCAGCCGGCACCGGGGTACGGTGAAAGCGCAGGCCATCGACATCCTCGAAATCGGCTGCCACCTTCCCCTGCTTGGGCGAAGTGAGGTGGAAGGTTTCCCACCCCAGCGCCCGTTGCTCGCGCAGGATCGCGGCGGTGCGAAAGGTATAGCCGCTATGCAGCGGGATGGAGTGGTCGAGGATGTGGAGGATGCGCATGTTGCTAGCCAGCCGACCACCCGGCATACGATGCACGTCGTCGCTGAAAACGCGCCGACTCGATCAGCATATCGGCACGGGCCAAGAAGCCGATCGAGCGTTCAGTGCGCGAACCGACAATCCTCTCCGTCGCCTTGCCGTCCCTCAGGTGCGTTCGGTGGCCCGACTCGCCCACGCTGCGCGCTGGATCGATTGCGACAAGTACGCTGGTATCCTCTTCCACGGTCACTGGCCGGGCGGTGTTGTTCCGGAGGGAGATACCGGGCACGCCCAGCACCATGATTTCCTCTGGCAATCCTCCATTGTCGGTCACCAGGCGATTGGCTTCCTCCGGCATGCCCATGTCGTTGCTGCGCAAACCGGCCTCCACATGTGCCCGCAAGGCACGCACGACCGGCGCGACCTTCATGCAGTTGGGCCGAGCGCCGGCGACCAGATAGACAGTGGCCATATGAGTGGTCAACTAGGCCGAGCCAGCTTCGACGTTGTTTCTGAGGAAGGCATCGAACATCAGCATCACCCAAATCGGCGTACTGTGATCGCGGATTCCCGACTCGTGCTGCTCGACGATGGTCCGGATGGCATCGCGGTTGAACCAGCCTGTTTCGAGAATGGGGCCGCCAAGCAGCTCGTCGCGGACGCGCTGGCGCAACGGGCCACGGAACCAGCGCGCCAGGGGTACGGAAAAGCCCATCTTCGGCCGGTACATGATGTCGCGCGGCAGATGCGGCTCCATGGCCTTCTTCAATAGATACTTGCCTTCCGAACCGCGCATCTTCAGTGAAGTCGGCAATGTCGCCAGCCACTCGACCAGCGGGTGGTCCATCAGCGGTTCGCGCACTTCCAACGAATGCGCCATGCTGGCCCGGTCCACCTTGGTATTGATGTCACCAATCAGGTAGGTGTGCAGATCGATGTACTGGATCAGGGCCAGGGGATCGTCGGTACCGGCTTTCGCCGCATGGCGATTAAACACCTCCAGCGCGTTGTAGCCACCCAATTCCGTCCTGAAGGATGGACTGTAGAGTTGGCTCCGGATCTGGTTGCGGATCACAGAGACGCTGTGGAAGTAGGCCTCGACGGAGGTGCGAGCCAGCGCCTCGAAAGTGGTCTTGGCACGAAACATGCGCGGCGCCCAGTCGGCCTTGGGGTATAGGCGCCCAAGCATGCCGAACAGCGGCCGGCGCAAGCCCAGCGGCAGCGCCGAGCGCATCTTCTCTTCCATCATGTGCAGCCAGTAGCGCCGGTAGCCGCCGAAGCTCTCGTCACCGCCGTCGCCGGAAAGTGCCACCGTGACATGCTTGCGCGCCAACTGGCAGACCCGGTAGGTGGGGATGGCCGAGCTGTCGGCGTAGGGTTCGTCGTACAGCCTGGCCAGGGTGTCGATGAGATCGAAGTCGTCGCTTTCCACCATGTCGACGAAGTGATTGGTCTTGTAGCGATCCGCGACCTTCTGGGCGAACGCCGCCTCGTTGAAGGCGGGATCGGAGAAGGCGATGGAGCAGGTATTGACCGGCTCTGGCGAGAGACCGGCCATCATCGCCACCACGGCGCTGGAATCGACGCCGCCGGACAGGAACGCACCGAGCGGCACTTCGGAGATCATGCGCAGGCGGATGGATTCGGTGAGCCGCCGTTGCAGCTCGTGGCAGGCTTCCTCGTCGCCGATGCGCGCATCGAGCGAGAAGCGCACGTCCCAGTATTGGCGCGGCTCGGGCATCGGTTGGCCGCGCCGCAGGAGCAGCGTGTTGGCCGGCGGCAGCTTCCTGGCCTGGCGGAAGATGCTGCGCGGCTCGGCGACATAGCCCAGCGCGAAGTACTCCTCGACGGCCAGGGGATCGATGTCGCGCTTGAGGCCACCGTGCGCGAGGATGGCCTTCAGCTCGGAACCGAACAGGAAAGTGCCGTCGTCGAGCAGCGCGTAGAACAGTGGTTTGACACCCAGCCGGTCGCGCGCCAGGAACAGGGTCTCGCGGTTGCGGTCCCAGAGCGCGAAGGCGAACATGCCGCGAAAGCGGTCGACGCAGGCCGCGCCCCAGGCTTCCCAGGCATGGACGATGACTTCGGTGTCGCTACGGGTGTGGAAGACATGGCCGAGCGCCTGAAGCTCGGGTATCAGTTCCTGGTAGTTGTAGATCTCGCCGTTGAAGACGACGCATACGCTTTTGTCTTCGTTGTAGAGCGGCTGCTGGCCGGTGGAGAGGTCGATGATCGACAAGCGCCGGTGCCCCAGGCCGACACCCGGCTCGACATGCAGGCCGCCTTCGTCCGGGCCGCGGTGGAGTTGGGATTCGTTCATCCGGTGCAGCACGTCACGATCGATATCGCGCCTGCCCCGGGTATCGAAAATGCCGGTGATGCCGCACATGGTCAGTTATTGGGTATCAGAATCAGCCGCACGATGCTCGGCGAGTGTCGTAACAACGAGTCGCGCAAACTCTGGCAGATAGACAGTCATCGTATTCCAAACCACGCTCGCATCAACGCCGCGATAGCCGTGCGTCAATTTGATGCGCATATCATAGGCGCCTGAAAGGTGCTGCCATAGATCGGGATCCGTCTGCGCAAGCACCGGATCAATCCGCATGATGTTGTTGCTTGCTTCGCCCAAATCGATAAGGTTCTTGATAACGGAATCCTGCGTCTTTCGATCTTTCAAGAAGTCTTGTTCTGTCATGTCACCGCTGTGGCGAGCGATCCACCCAATGGCGTCCTGAATGTCAACCAGGCAACTCCACCACCCGTACGCTCTTGGACGGCCGATGATTCATACCGGAATCGACTCCACCAGCACCCTGTCCCTAAACCGCTCGGAGAGCGATGCGGGGGTCTGCACATCGACCGGTACGCCAAGCAGAGTCCTTCAGTGTTCGCTGAATTCTGACCAAGCTAATCAACGTCGTCTTTCCGGAAATGGGATCAACCAAGATATCCAGATCACTTTGGTCCGTGTCGTCGCCATGAACAACCGATCCGAAGACGCGCGGATTGCAGGCGCCACACTGCTCGACGATTCGGCGAATGTCCGCGCGATGCAGTTCGAAGGCTTCCGACGGTTTCATGATTTCTGAATCACAGGTAACGCCATGTTTGGTCAGCGTTCTTGGTTGCTTTGCCGATCCGACCCGAATAGTAACCGATCATAGAGCCCCTGATATGCGCCCACCATCGCTTCCATGCTGAAACGACGCTCGACTTCCGCCCTGCCCGTCAGCCCGGTGGCGCGGGCCTGCTCCGGATCGTCGGCATAGGCGACCAGCGCGGCGGCCATGGCCTCGGCGTTCCCCGCCGGCACCAAGCTGCCGGTTTTGCCCTCGGCGACCAGCTCCGGGTTACCGCCCACGTCGGTGGCGATCACCGGCAGGCCGGAAGCCATCGCCTCCAGGATGGTGTTGGAAATGCCCTCGGCGAGCGACGGCAGGACGAAGCAGTCCAGCCCGCGCAGGATGTCCGGCACGTCGTGGCGCTCGCCGGGCAGCCAGGCGAGATCGGCCACGCCAGCCCGTTCGAGCAGATTCAGGGCTTCGACGCGCAGTGGCCCATCGCCGATCATGATCAGGCGCAGGCGAGCCTTGAGCGACGGGTCGATCTCAAGGGCACGGATGAAGGCACGCGCCAGCAAGGTCTGGTCCTTGACGGTCTGCATCCGTCCGACAGTGCCGACCAGCCAGTGCTCCTGCCGGCGGAACGGGCAACCTTCGATCGGAGGCAACCCCTCGGCGGGATGGAAACGCACGGCATCGACCCCGTTGTAGACCTGCGCCACTTTGCCGGCCCGCACACCGACCCGGTCAACCAGATAGCCTGCCAGATCGCGCGACAAGGCGATGAAATGACTGACGAAGGGGTTGTAGACCCGACGCACCCACTGATACTTGCGATTGTTGCCATCCAGGTCGCCAACATCGCGGCCGTGCTCGCCGTGAATGCGCACCGGCACACCGGCCGCCCAGGCCGGCGCGGTCACTTCCAGCGCGGCCAGGTTGCGGCTATGAACGATGGCTGGCCGCAGTTCGCGGAATATCTTGTACAGGCGCGGATACAGCGCGTAGAGATGCCCCGGCGGCTTGTTCAGGGCGATGAAGCGGACATCGTCGCGCTGGATGCGCCGGCGAAAATCGGTGACCTCGGTGAGTGCCAGGATGGCATGCCGGTAAGCCTCCGCCGGCATATGGTTGATGAGATTGACCACACCATTTTCCAGTCCGCCGACATCGAAGCGGTGCATGACATGGACGACGAGGGGGCGCGGGGCGCTAGTTGGTTTCGTCATTGAAATGGGTTCTTCACCGCCACACCCGTACCGGCGAAATCGTGAACATTCCGGGTAACCACCGTCAAGTCGTGCATCAGGGCAATTGCGGCAATCTGTTTGTCGATCGAATGCTGACGATTGGGTGACATCAGCCGGCCCCACACCTGGGCACAATCGGCGTCGAAAGCCAGGATACGTTCCGCATAGCCTGACACGACCAGATCAAGCCATTTCTCCAAGATGACGGCATGGGCTAAATCGCCTCGATGCCGGATGTTTTCGACACCACGGCGAATCTCGCCGATCACTTGCACCGGCAGGTAGATATCGGCCGGATCGACATTCCGCCAGAACCGTCGAACCCCCGCATTGGCCTGCCGGCCCTTGCGGGCTTCGCTGACCACGTTGGTATCGACCAGGTACACCGTGCGAACCGAAGCCGTCAGTCGCCGTGACGAGCGAAGTCGCCATCCTCGCCGACATTGGGCATCCCTGAAAGTACCTCCGCCAATGACCGCCGTTTCGGCCCAGCCAGAACCGATTTGAGAATTTCCCGATGCTCCGCCTCGGCACTGCGCCCGTGAGCCGCGGCACGCTGCTTGAGCGCCAAAGCCACCCCCTCGTCCACATTGCGCACCACGAGATTGCTAGCCATGCTGCCCCCCAGTGAAATCATTGATTGCATTGTAACGGCATCATGATTGCACTGCCATCAAAACAAACGGCCCGCCGAAGCGGGCCGTTTGTTTGGTCCTGCTCGAACCGGACCTAAGCCTGAATCGACTTCTCGCGCCGGCGCAGGCCAATAACGCCCATCAAGGCCGTCCCGACGAGCAGAAGAGCCGAGGGCTCCGAAACCTTCGTGTCGGTGGCGGTCCGTCCGGCAACAGCATAGAGCTTGAAAGTATCGTCTGAGTTGGTACAACCATTCCCGATCGCACCATTCTTGTCCGTGCATGTAACACCACTTGCACCAGGGAGAGATGAGTTATAGGCAGCAATTAGCCAATAACTAGACGAAACGCTCGTACCAGGAGTAGTGTCAGCCGACGTGCTGGACTGATTGAACACAAGACTCTTCGTACCAAAGTTGAGACCAGTACTGTTACTCGTCGACAAGTCAGCATAGTTGCCAACGACCGTCCATCCATTAGCCCCGGTCAGAGCACCATACGTCGAACCCGTGACTGTTGGCGCCCCCATTCCCGTATAGGCAAGAACCGTAATATCGGCATCGCCGCTCAAGTAACCAATATCCAGCCACGTCAGTGCGACACTCTTGGTGAATGTCAGCAGGACGGATTCCTTACCTCCCGATGTCCCACTACCTACCATATTGTCGATGGCGTGCTGCGGCGCAGGACAAGAGGCGCCGTCAGTGGTACTACAGATTCCGACACCACCGTCAAACCAACTCATCGACCCAGGTTTGTCATAGGTCGAGCTGCCAGAAAACTGCAGGGGCGAAAAGGCGACCAACGAATTCGCTGGACTCGTCCCGGTATCGGAATAGCCAGTTATCGTCGATACCCCGGGAAGACTGCCTCCCGACGGTGCTCCACTGAGCGTCCAAGCCCAGTCAGTCACGGCCAGTGCTGATACGCTCGCCGACGCCAAGGCAACTCCCATGACCGCCGCAATTATTGAAGTTTTCGTTTTCATGGCTTGCTGTCCTTTCCAGTACCCGTTGCGAACTGTAAAGCAATTGTCGGGCCACTATTTTTTCTTACTATTAAACAATATATTAGAAATATTCTGATGTCGGCAATTTGCGACAGTGTTAATAATTCCGACAGTCGCTGACGATTCCGGGCAGGAATTCCGTCACTTGCCAAGTTCCATCTGGAGCTTGCGCGCCTCATCGATCCCCTCAAAGGGCACGCCCGATTTCAGCGCTTCGGCGAGTTCGTCCTTCGCCTCGGCCTTGCGGCCGCTCTTATGCAATGCGGCGGCAAGGTGATAGCGAATCTCGGGGTTCGCTGGATCGCGCAGGCGGGCATCGCGCAGCAGGCCCACCCCCCGCTCGACCTGCCCCTGCCCCAGGAGCCTCCAGCCCAGCGTGTCGATCACCACCGGATCGTTCGGCCGCAAGGTGTAGGCGCGCTCGGCAAAGCCGACGGCGGCTTTGTCGTTCTGCTTCTGCGCGACCACGGCGAGGTTATTCAGCACCAGGGCATCATCGGGGCGCAACTTGAGTAGTTTTTCGTAGGCCGCCCGGGCCTCGTTGAGGTGGCCGAGGCGGAGATGGCCATCGGCGATGGTGCGTAGGACGGCAACATCGTTCGGCTGGTCGCGATGCCACTTTTCCAGGAAAGCCACGCCCTTGGCCAGTTCGCCGCCACCGAGATGAGCCCGGAACAGGCGCAGGGCCATGTCGCCACTGTTTTCCTTCTTCAGCGCCGCGCCGTAGCTGGCGAGTGCCGCCGTGTACTGGCCTCGGGCCAGCGCCAGGTCGCCTTGCAGCCGACCGGCGATGCCGCCGGCCGGAACCTTGTCGCCAATGGCCTTGATGCGCTGCTCGGCCTTGGCGAATTCCTTGCGGCGGATGTCGATCTCGGCGTACAGGACCAGCGCCGGCAGGAAATCGGGCCGGGTGCCGAGCGCCTTGTCGAGGCTGTAAGTGGCCCCGGAGTCGTTGCCCGCCGCCACCTGCAACCGGGCGATCTCGAACTGCGCCGCCGGGTCGTAGTTGGCGAAACGCGTCATGTCCTTCAGGGTCTGCTGGGCGCTCTTGGCGTCATTCTTGGCGATCTGGGCGCGCGCCAGCAACGCCAGTACCACCAGATTCTCCGGCGCCTTGGTGGCCGCCTCCTTCACCACCACCAGCGCCAGCTCGGGGTTGCCGGTGCGCAGGTGCAATTCGGCCAAAGCCATGCCGACGCGCAGGACGCCTTTCGGTTCGGCGCGGGCCTTTTCCAGCCAGCGCACCGCTTCGGGGACATTGCCGGCCCGTTCCTCGATCACCGCCAATTCGGACATGGCCTCGATGTTGCGGGCATCGCCCTTGACCAGTTGCGCCAGACGCCGGCGAGCCACGTCCGCCTTGCCCTCCGCCACGTCCAGTCGGGCGAGATTGAGAATGGCGGCCTGGTAGCCGGAATCGCGTGCCAGCACCTGCTCGTAGGTCTTGCGGCCGCCGGCCCGGTCGCCGGCCGCCACCTGCACGATGCCTAGCATGTTCAGCGCCGTGAGATTGCCCGGCTCGCCGCGCACCACCTTCTGGATGACTTCCAGGGCGCGCTTGGGCTCGCCCTTGCGCAGATACAGGGTGGTCAGCGCCATGCCGGCACGAACCTGCCTGGGGTCCTTGGCGAAGGCCTGCTGCAATTGCTCGATGCCGCTCTCCGCCTTGCCGGCGCCGACCAGGCTGAGGCCGAAGTCGGTGCGAATATCGGCCGCGCCACCCGAAGTGCGCACGGCTTGGTCGAGCAGCTCCGAGGCTTTGCGGAAATTGCGATCCTTCATGTAGGCGGTGGCCAGGAGCGACAGGGCACGCGGATCGTTGGGCGTCGGCGCGCAGCAGCGGCTCGAGCAGGGACAGCGCGGACTTGTGATCGCCCCGATCCAGATGCAAGCTGGCCAGCAGCTTGGTCGGCCCCGGCTCGCCGGGATGGCGATGCAGGTAAGTGGACAATTTCTCGAGGGCTTTTTCCTGGTTACCCAGTTCGTAGTGGGCCAGACCGGCCAGCAGCAGCATCTGGCGGTTCAGGGCCAGCACGGCGGGATCGACCGGATCGAGCAGTTGAATCACCTGTTCCAGCGAGGACTTGACCGTGACCTTGTCGCCGCGGCTGGCCGCGACCACCGCCTTCAGGTAGTTGGCGCGCGGTTCGCGCGGTTCGATGGCCAATATCTCGGCCACCTCGCGCGCCGCGTCGTCCATACGACCCATGTCGACCAGGAGGCCGGCCCGGGTGACGCGTGGATCGAGATACTTCGGATTGATCCCGGAAGCCTTGGCGTAGGCCGACAGCGCGCCTTGCAGATCGCCCTTCAGATGCAGGATCGAGGCGCGGGTGTTCCAGGCGACGGCGTCATTCGGGGCCAGGGTCAGCGCCTCGTCGGTAACCGTGGCGGCGCGAGCCAGGTCACCGGTACGAATGTGGATCGTCGCCTGCGCCAGTCGTATCGGCACCGAACGGGCATCGAGCGCCCGCGCTTCCTCCAGCGTCGTCAGCGCCGTGTTGTGATGGCCGTCTTCAGCCTGGGCGTTGGCGCGCAGCAACAAGACGTTGACCTGCGCCGGCGGCGGCAGGCCACCCGGGGTAATGCGCTCCAGCAGGGCGCCGTACTTGCCTTGTTTCAGATAGGCCTGCCCGAGCAGCACGACGACTTCCGCCCGGCTGACGCCAAGCTTTAGGGCGGTGTCCAGTTCAACTTCGGCGCCAACCGGGTCACCGTTGTTCAGCAAGGCCTTGCCAAGCAACACATGGGCGGCCAGCATGTTCGGGTCGGCCTGTAGCGCGTTCTTGAGCTGGATGATGGCACCGGCTAGGTCCTGCTTGTCGTAGCGCCCGAGCGCGTCCTCGTAGTAGCGCGAAGCCTTGGGGTCGGCGGCGATGGCCACCGAAGACAACAAGGTGAGGCAGCCGACCGTAAGCAGAAATCGATTCAACAAGTTCATGAGGGTGCGCCTGTCGGCAATAGTCAATCGCATGATTCAGAAGCCCGCAAGTCTATCGAAGCTTTTCCAGCATCGTCTCAATTGTCGTACCGGCCGACTTCGCAAACGCGTCCAGAGCACCGTCGCCACCCTCCGGGAAGCCCATTGGGGCGTAGAGGATCACGACCGCCGAATCATCGCCCTGCCCCCGCAACCGCGCCAGCGATTGGTAGACCTTGGCCAGATGGTCGCTGGTGGTCAGGTGGCCATTGATCCAATACCACTGCCACACCGCGAGCCGCTGCTCACCGGCCCCACGCAGTTCAGCGGTGCGAACATCGGGTGGCGCACCACCGGCGGAAACCGCCCGGTTGCCACTCGCTACCCGTACCCAGTCGCGGTCATTGCTCTTGACCAGCACGTTCCCGGAGCTGACCAACTTGTGCTCATAGCTCTGATTCCGGTAGTAGCCGACGTAGACGCCCACACGACGCTCGCCCTGGACAAACTCGGCTTGCAGTTCGGCCGCCGCGTTGGCAAAAGCCGGCCGCCAATGAATGGCGCGTGTATCCACAGCCTGCCAGTCCGCCGGCACCGGCAGAGCCATTGTCGCCACCGATCCGCTTCGACTGGCCTCGCCGCGCTCAATCACCGCGTGCCAAACCGGAGGCAACACCGTCACGATCGCCACCGCGACGGCGGCCAGCCAAGCCTGGCCTCCCCTGTGCCGTACCGATCCATCGGCAGGAACAGTGGCGACACATTCGTCGGCGTCGGGATGTTCGGCCCAGCGCGCGCCGATCATGAACATCAGCAGGATCACGACGCCGAAGAAAACCCAGCCGTAGATCAGGTGATCGACGCCGACCGCCAGCTTGTTACCCGACAAATGACCAAGCATGACGATCATGTAGGCTCGCACCCAGTTGGCGACGATCGGCACCAGGAAGGAAACGGCGACAAAAGTCAGTCTGCGCCCGAGCGAACGATAGTTGAGATACGCGTACAGAGTACCGACCACGACCGAGGCGATCAGGTAGCGCACACCGCTGCACGCTTCGACTACCGACCAACTACCCGAGGGAATGACAAAATGCAATCCCTCGCGATAGACCGGGATGCCGGTCAGCACCAGCGCGCGAATCGTGAACTCGGCTGTCCATTCCATGAACTGCGGCATAACGAATTCGCCGATCGGCACGGCGAAGAAGAGATAGCCAAGCGGAAAAATCATGGCCGTCGCGACCCGCATCCCCAGCACCGCGGGCACGGTGAATACCAGCAGCGACACCAACGCCAACTGCGTGATGGCATTGACGGCGGCAAGTTCGCCGAGCAGCCAACCCAGACCGGCCAGTGCCAACAGGACCAGGACCGGCCAACCGGGTCGGGGCGACAGCGTGGCCACGGCGTGGCGCTGGCGCCAGATCAGCCAGAACGAGATCGGTGGCACCAGAAAAGCGTGCGTGAAGGTCTCCGAACGAGCCCAGATGGTGACCATGGCCACGGCCGTATCCCAATACCAGAAGAGTATCCACGCCAGGCAGAGAATCAACGCGGGTAGCGCCGAGCGCCAACCGGAAACCGATGCGGGACTGGCTTGGTTCATGCGGCTGCTCCGCCCGGAAACTCCCGCGTCAGGTAGCGATCGATACCGGACATGTGCGCCTCCCAACTATAACGCCCGAGCACGCGCTGCCTGGCCGATTCGCCAATAGTGGCCGCACGCCCGGAGTCGTTGAGCAGCCCATCTATCGCGGCAACAAAATCGCTGGCCGATTCGGCGGGCAGTAGGTCACGTCCTGGCTCCGCATCGATGGCGCCGGCACAGGCCGTTGAAGCAACCACCGGCCGCCCCATGGCCATGGCCTCGAGAATCTTGTTCTGGATACCGCGCGCCACGCGCAACGGCGCCACCACGACAGCGGCATGTTGTAAATAGGGCCGGACATCCGGCACTGTTCCGGTGATGACGATGCCCTCCCCCGCCAGAGCCTGCACCGCCGCTGTCGGGCCACGACCGACGATCCAGAAGCGGGCGGCCGGCTTATTCCGGCGCAATAGCGGCAGGGCTTCCTGCGCGAACCAGGTGACCGCGTCAATGTTGGGCCAGTAATCCATGGCGCCGGTGAAGACCACCGGCAACTCACCTTCGGCATAGGGCGAAGGCACCGTGGGCCGCGGACAAAAGAAATCCGCATCGACACCGTTGTTCATGGCCGCCACGCGCGAAGCGCACTCGGGTGCCAGGCGGCGAAACAGGTCGGTCTCGTTGTCGGTAACGAAAAAACCACGGGCGGCCCGTGCCGCCACGGCGCGTTCGAATGCCAGCAGTCGCTCGCCCTCCCGCCGATACAGCCAGGACATCGGCCAACGGTGGGCCGGTGCATATTGCGTCCACTTGGCGGAATCGACATCGACGAAATCGACCACCACCGGCAACTGGCCGATTTGGTCGACGTACTGGGCCATCGCGGAGGAAAAGATCACCACCGCGTCGATGGCCTGTTCGCCAAGCGTCTGATCAACCCACCGCTGCAAACCCGCATCCCGGTAGTACGGCAGGGTGAGCGCCTCGCCGGCCAGCAGGCCTCTAAGGCTCTTGACGCGCGCCAGACGCGGCTTGAGCCGCGCCGCGTGCAGACCGGCACAAAGGCCGCGCACACGATCGACATGGGCCTCGTCCTCCGGATCGTCAACAAAGGTGCCAAGGAAAACACGATGCCGCGATGCCAAGTGACTGAGCAGATGGTAGGAGCGCACCTTGTCACCCTTGTTGGGCGGATAGGGCAAGCGATGCACGAGATAGAGAATATTGGCCACGACGCGGCTCATCCCAGGTTGCGCACGATATGCGGTCCCAGCCAGTTGGCCAGGCCGATGGGCATGCGTCGCCAGGCTTCGATGAACAGCCGATACTTGGCGTTGGCGGGGTTGTTCTGTGGCACCGCGTCGCGCTTGTACAGACAGTATTCGTAGTGCAGCGGCCGGGGCTCGAAGCCCCAATTCTTCTTGAAGGAAAAGGAGCCCGTACCCTGCTTGCTGCGGCCGTAGTCGAAGACCTTGAGGCCGCGCGCGCAGGCTTGACGCAGCAAGGCCCAGTACTTGAAATCGTTCGCCGCCAAGTGGCGGGCGGCCTCGGCGTCCCCCGCGTAGTAGGGCAGCACCTCGTCGCGGAAATAAAAGCTCAGGACGCTGCTGAGTGGTGCGCCATCCGGCCCAACGACCGTCAGCACTTCGCAATCGGGTCCGAAGGTGTCGCGCAGCGCCTGAAAATAGCGCTTGGGCATCGCCGGCGTGCCGTGGCGGTGCACGTTGTCGGCATAGAGGGCGAAAAAGCGCTCGACGCCATCGTCCAGTTCCGCGACCAGGCCGTTGGCGACGCCCTTGCGCACCATGGCGCGCTGCTTGCGCGGAATGGCCAGCAGGTTGGCTTCCTCGTCGGGCAGGATGTCCTTGCGGAAGGTCACGTAGAGTTCCTGGGCGGGCCAGTCGGCATGGCGCGGGGCAACATTCCGTAGCTCGAGATGCTCGACACCCAACCGCCGGGCCAGTGCCTGCGCTTCCTCTTCAAGCAGGTTGGCCGCGCCTTCGTTGGTCGCGGCAACACCGCCATAGACCGCGAAGGGCAACGAGACGAGGCCGTTGCCGAACAACAGACTTTTCACCTGTGCCAGCGGCAGCACGCCCTCGATGACCCCGGCGCGCTCGGCATAAAGGAAATGGGGCTTGTGGCGAAAGACCTCCCGAATCAGCCGCTGCCAGCCGGCGCGATGGAAGAACGTGGCGGCCGGACAGCTGAACACAAAGGCATCCCAGCGGGCCACCGCCGCAACATCGTCGCTATCGAGGGTCCTGACCGTCAACATCAGCGCGACGGTTCCGCGAGAAAGATCTCGTCCATCCGTCCCCAGCGGAAGTCATTGAGGAGGCGACCCAACCGGGCTTCCATGCGATGAATATTGACGTAATGACGGAAACGGGTCTTGGCGTTGATGCCCGGGATCCTCGGCTGGTCGGTATCGATCTCCCACGGGTGGAAATAAAACACGGCCGCCTGGCGGTCAACCTGATTGACGCGCCTGAGCAGCCAACGGGAAACGTGGTAGGGCAGCAGCCGGAAGTAGCCCCCGCCGCTGGCCGGCCAGTTGCGTTGAAAGGAGCGGACCGTGGTCACCGGAATTTCCAGGACATTGCCCACCGCATGGGCGAAACGTGGTGCATCGGGCATGCCGTAGTGATCGTGGCGGATCGGATAGATGCTGGAGCTGTAGCGGTAACCGGCACGCTCGAGACACTCGAATGCCCAGAGATTCTTGGCGTCGATGGAGAAACTGGGCGCCCGATAGCCTTTCACCTCATGCCCGGCAATATCTTCGAGCAGAATCTTGGCAAGATGGATATCGGCATAGAAGGCTTCCTTGCTCTGGTCGCTGGCGCGCAGGTGTGCATAGCCGTGACTGGCCAGTTCGTGGCCGTTGTCAACAATATCCCGAACAAGCTTCGGATAGCGCTCGGCAATCCAGCCTAGAGTGAAGAAGGTCGCCTTGGTAGACCGATTGTCGAGCAACTGCAAGATCCGGTCGACATTGCGCTCGACGCGACAGGCACGGGTAACCCATTCGCCGCGGTCGATGTAAGGCGCAAAGGCCGAGACCTGGAAGTAGTCCTCGACGTCGATAGTCAGCGCATTGGTAATAGCCTTTGCCGGCACAGCCCTAACACCTTTCCCGATCCGGTCAGCGTCGCCGCGCCAGCCGTCACTCGCCTGTCTGATCCTTCTGGGCCGCCTTCACAAGCCGTTGTAGCAGCACCAGCGTTGCGGAGTTGATTCGTTCGAGCCTGAGAAGACTGCGTTCGAGGCGCCGCAGGCGACTGCCAAGCTGATCGGCATGAAGGGCTGACAATAGCGTACTCGCCTCATCGACCATCTTCTCATCGATGTCCATTCGACTGGAGATGGCCTCTGCGGACATATCGGGAACCTCGAGTTCCCGGACCTCGGCGCCATGCGGTCGCGGCCTCTTCCTGGCCGAGGTGGCCATGACCTCTTCTTCGATTTCGTGGGCAACTTCCTTGACATCTTCGCCGTTGAACTCACGCTTTCCGGAGAGAAATCCCGCCAGCAGGAGCCGGTCACACAACGAGTTGATACGGCGCGGCACGCCGCCGCTGGCCTCGAATATGGCATCAAACGCGGTGCCGTCGATCCCCGGGCTGCCTTGCTTGGCGCCGACGCAATGCAGACGATGCTCGACGTAGCCTTGAGTTTCCTCGCGATCCATCGGGCTGATGTGGCAAGACGCGATGATGCGCTGCCGAAGCTGCAACATGTCCGCGCCTTGCAGGATATCCCGGAACTCTGGCTGCCCAATCAGAAAAGTTTGCAGGACGGATTGGCTGCCAAGCTGGAAGTTCGAGAGCATGCGCAGTTCTTCCACGGCGCGCGCGGTGAGGTTCTGCGCTTCATCGACGACCAGGAGGCAGCGTTTCTTCTTGGTGGCGGCGCCGATGAGAAAAGCCTCGAGCGACATCAGAATGTCGGACTTGCTGGCATCTTTGGCGCGAACGCCAAAGGCGGCCCCCACCATGGACAATATATCGTCGGCATCCAACTGGGTGCTGACCAGATGCGCGGCCACCACTTGGTTGGAGTCCAGGCTATCGAGCAGGTTGCGGACGATGGTCGTCTTGCCCGCCCCCACCTCCCCGGTGACGACGATGAAACCTTCGTTCTGGTGCATGCCATACTCGAGGTAGGCCATCGCACGCCGGTGCTGCTTGCTGCCGAAGTAGAAAGTCGGATCGGGGTTGAGCTGGAACGGCTTGCCAGACAAGCCGTAGAACGACTCGTACATGGGACTAGAACTGGACGGAAATCGACCCTACCACCGCATTCTCGGTATAGGGATTTGTTCCGCTGGTCTCGGTTCGGCGGGCGGTCAAGGCCCCGTTGGTCTTGGCGCCGAGTTTGGTGGTAATACCTGCCGAGAGTGACTTCTGCGTGCTTTCCGGGTTCACCGTGCTTGCGGTACTCGCGCCCGTACTACGGGAGCGCGCACCCGTCACGTTCAGCGAGGACAGAGCCGACAGTTGGTGCGACCAGCCGACATTGAATCCTTGCTGGGTGATATCGGAGACAGTTGGAAAAGTCATCGGTAGCAACCGAGGGTACCCAAACTATCGTTGCGGGTGCGGTTCACCGCCAGGGTCAGGGTGTTTCTGACTCCGAGCAGGACGTAGGAGAGTTCCTGGCGCCGCATCACCGTCACCTGGGAACTGAGAAATCCGGCGTTGACCTGAACGTTTGGGGCTATACCGTTTTGCAGCAAGAGGTTGTTGACGAAGATGGCCCGCGCGGCCTGGTCGGGAATGCTGGACGCCATCTGACTGAACAAGAGGTCATAGATATTGCCGAGCCCGACGGTAGCCAGACTGATTTGGCAGGGCGGCGATATCGCGGCTGTCAATATAACTGACCGCGCTACGCGGCAACCGATGACTGGCGCTGATAGGTGTGCCCATGGCCAAAGAATCGCTTTTCACGAAATGCCGACAGCTTGGGTTCGCTCGGTCGGACTCCAGTCGGCGCCGTACCCGCTGGTATTCCAGGTCTGCTTGCTCAGGGATAGGTAGTCGTTGCTCTCTCGACCGAGACTGGCGGAGAGTCTGAGTTGTGGATCGACGCGATACGTCAAGCGACCGCGCAAATGGTCGCTCTCGGTCTTGCGACCTAGCGTGTAATCGATTGCTTTGCCGGCTCCCTTCCGCTGACCAGCCAAGAAAAGCCAGCGGGGTATCACCGCTGACCCTCCCCCGCCATTCCTGAATATCGGAATCGGAAGCCGCCGCGGACTTCGCCCGCAAGGCCGAACGACTGTAGCGCGCCTCATAGTCGGCATAGCCACCCAGCCGGCCGCGCAGATACGGCGAAATGCGGAAATTGCTCGTCTCTGTCGAGTTGCTGTTGTCGCTGTAGTTGCTGGGTGACTGGACACCAAAAGCGGAGATGTTCTGCCGGCTGATGTTGCCACTCACATCGACAAACAGGAGCTTTTCGATGGCCTCAAGGGTACCGAAGGAATTCAGCGCGTGCTGGGTCTGGCTACCGCGCGTGCCTTGCGCATAGTAGAGTTCGCTCAAGTGGTAGTCAAAGTGCATCTTCACGCGAGCGGTATTGCCATCGAGACGAATACCGGGGCTGACTTCCGTGATCTGATCGCTCGCCTTGCCAGCCTGCCCGGGCGAAGCGTTGTCTGTGAAGGTTTCCCGGACGGAAATACTTGGCACAATATTCCAAGCGCGCTTGGCAGGAACACCAGGCTCCGCCGCCGACTGAGCAAAGACATTGGCGGCAGAGCCAGCGAGCCCGGCACCGAACACTATGACAAGTCAGGGCAGTCTTGCTCATTCAGTGCCCGCCCACTCTCTTTTCCTGAGCGTAGCCGTAACCGTAACCGTAGCCATAGCCATAACCGAAGCTGCCCATCGGATCGATTGAAACTCGATTGAGCACCATCATCTTCACCGGACAAGCTTCGATCGCCGCCAATGCCTGCTTGACCTGACCGTGCAAGGTATGCTCGGCGCGAGTCACCATGACGATCTGCCCCATGTGCGCGGCCAGTTCGCGCGCCTCCGTGGTCACGAGCAAGGGCGGCGAATCGAAAATAATGATTCGATCATCGTAGCGTTTGGCCATGTCGGCAAGCAGGCGAGTCATCGAGTCGCTGGCCAGCAACTCGGTCGCCCGCGGATGCTGGGTCCCAGCCGGCAGCAGGCTGAGCTTCTCGACGTTGGTCTTCAGCAACATCCCAGACAAATCGAGCGAATCCTGCGACAGTACGTCGAGCAGGCCCGGCCCAGGTGACAGTCCGAGGACATTGAGTATGGAGGGTTTGGCCACGTCGGCATCGACCAGCATCACGGTCGTATCAAGTTCCATGGCAATGCTCATGGCGAGATTGATCGCCGTGAACGTCTTCCCCTCGCCTGGCACGGCGCTGGTCACCATGATGAGGTTGCCATTTGCCACCGGCGCCGCGCTCTTGCCCATGGCATTATCGATCAAGGGCCGCTTGATGACGCGATATTCGTCGGCAATCTGTGACCGCGGCGCATGCGGGGTAATGAATCCGGCCGCGCCGATGGCGTCGAAGTCGATAACGACGCGCTTGGCCGGAGACTCGGCGACGGCCGCCGGGGAACCGGCCTTGACGGGCGCAGCAACGGCCGGAGCTGCCTTGGCCGCCGCAACCACGTCTTCCGGGATATCGACACCGGCCTTGCGCAATTGTTCGAGACGATTCGCGGCCTGTTCAATCAGACTCATAGGGTCATCCTCCCGCCGAACGATTCGCCATCAGCACCAAGACAAGGATGCCAAGGCCGAAGGTAGCAAAGAATCCAAAGAAGGCGAGGAAAAACCTTCTATTCCTCGTCCTTTCGCGTCGAACCATGTCATCGCTGCGAATCATGGAGACGCTACCCAACAGCGGCAAACCAGTCACTTCGCGCAGCAAGCGACCGTCGAAAAACACTGGCCGCAACTGACTGGCGACAAAACTCGACCCCAGCCCGGCCAACAATGCGACCAATAGGGCTCCCGGCAACAGCAGGAGGCGGTTCGGCGCCACCGGATTCTTCGAAGCACGTGGCGGATCGATTAACCTGAAGTCTGCAACGCTGCCGGTCGATTCAAGTTCACCCGGTCATGCTCGCCGATTCGCGCCGCGCCACCAAACCATCGTAGTTCTTCTTGTGCACGTCGTAGTCGCGATTCAATTGGGCGAATTCAGCCTCAATCTGTGGCGCCACTTTCATCGAATCAACGCTGCGACGGTAACGCCCTTCGTACTCGGCCACACGCACCCGTAGGGATGCGACGGTGGCTTCGGCCTCGGTCAACGAGACCTTCATTTGCTGATACGCCGGGTTGGCATTGATCGAGGCAGCCGCGGGGTTCGCTACTGCTGCCTTCTTTCGGGCTGATATTTCCTGTCTCTTCTGTTCTTCGAGTTCCTTGATTACCCGTCGTGTGCCGACCACATCCGGGTGCTGGTCAGTAAAGCGTTGCAGTAAGGCATCAAGATTGCGTTTTTGCGCCTCGATGCGGCCATCGACTTCGGGAATACTCACGGATGACTCCGTCCCCGGTGCATCGGGCAGCAAGACCGGCTCCTCGCCCACCAGTTGACGCTTGATGGCGTCTCGGGAATTCTCGGCCTCGCGCAATTCCAGACGAGCCTTTGCCAGGTTTTCGCTAATCTCGGAAATCCGCCCTACCAACCCCTTGCCCTCGCCCATCGCCAGGTCCAGGTTGCGCAGCTTGAATTCCTTGAGGCGATTCTCCGCCTCTTCTAGCTTCTTCTCGTAGGCCTTGACCTGCTCTTCAATAAATTGACGCGCCGAGGTCGAGTCCTTGCGTTTATCCCCTAGACTGGATTCGACAAAGATTGATACCAGCGACTGCACCACACGCTTTGCCTTTTCGGGATCCGGGTCCCGATAGCCAAGGGTATATAAATTGTCGCGACCCGCGCTCTTGATCTCCAAGGCCTTCATCAGACCATCTACCAAGTCCTCCTGGTCAGATTTTGATTTAATGTTGAGATCGAGGTCAGCCATGCGCACCAACCGTTCAACATTGGGTCGGCTGATGAGCGTTCGGCTAAGCATCATCACTTGTTGTTCGATGTTTGGCTGAATAGCGAGACCCGCCATCAGTGGCTGTAGGATCGACTGGGTGTCCACAAAGATACGCGCCGAAGCCTCGTACTTGTCCGGCACTCGCATTACCACGACGGCGCCAATTACACCGACTAGCCAAGCCATGCCCAGCCCCAGCCAGCGATGCCGCCACGTTGCCCTGAGAATCGCCCCCGCCTGTCGGAGCAGTTCATCCATATCGCCGCGCCTTCTCTAGAAATCCATCAGCAAGACGCCGACAGCATTAGCTGCCGGCGCCCTCGAAACCACATCCACAAATTAGAACCAGCTTTGCGGAATAATCAGCACGTCGCCTGGACGCATCTCGACGTTGGCGGAGACGTCACCACGCTTGATCAGATCCTTGAGGCGGACGCCATACTGTTGGTTGCCATCCGCGGTGCGCAAGATGGTGGCGCTATTGCCGTCGGCAAAATCGGTCATCCCCCCAACCGCGATCATGACATCCAACAATGTCATCTTCTGCTTGTAGGCCAGTATCTGTGGCTTGGCCGCCTCGCCGACGACGCGAATCTGCTCGCTGTAAGGCCCGACAAAACCAGTCACCACCACCGTCACGACGGCGTCACGAATGTATTTTCCGAGTTCCTTTTCAATATCACGCGCCAGAGTGGTCGGATCCTTGCCCATCGCCTGCAGGTCTTCCACCAGCGGTGCGGAAATGCGGCCGTCCGGGCGCACTGGAACGGACATGGAAATCTCCGGGTTGCGCCAGACGATGATATTGACTTGATCACCCGGTCCGATGATGTATTTATAGTCGGGTGAGGCAGCCAAGGCCGGTGCCGCAGGCTGCTTGGAGGCGCAACCGAACAATGCAAAGCCCGCCGCGCCAATCAGCAGCAGGCGGCCCAACAGACCGATAGAGTTCTTCAAACGCTGGAACATGGTTCCCTCCCTGATAGCGAATGCGCACTGCAAATAGTAAGGACGAATGACTATAACGCAGAATCTGCTTCAAATGACTCAGCCTATGTTTTCCCAATTAAATTTATTTAATAATATTTAAAAAATATAAAATTATGATTAGTTTAAATATTTATAATATGATAGTAAATGGATATTGAAGTATTTTAATAAATATATGTTTTATATATTCGCGCGCCGCCGGCAGGGAAATGCGCACCGCTCGGGCATCAAAATCCTTCGAAAAGCTCTGGAACACTCCGGTCAACTGAAAGTCGAGGGTATTTACGGCACCTTGGGCGAGACTGATGACCAAATTGACCCGATCCCCTACCTTCAGCCCCATTGACCTTGCCACACCCTGACCGACGACTATTCCGTTGGTGTCCTTGTCGCCGAGCGGTCGCCCTTCGATATAGCGAAGATAGGTGCCAACCTTGCCTTCGGCCTCCGGTTCTATTCCCTCACCGACAATGCCAGATCCCGCTTGCCATTATTGATGACGCCAGAAAAATTCAAACGTGCAAATGTCTTCTCGACTCCCGGAACTGCGCCACGTCAGCCTTGAGACGGTCTGGCAGATCGATGAGGTACGCTTCTGGTGCCTAGCCCTGCCATCGCGATAGCCTTTCAGAGTGATCTGAAGATGGCCCGTCTGAGCATGAATGATAGCCTCACCGAGCTTGGTGAAGATATCCTGTACAAAGCCTCCGGCAAGTATCAGCGCCGCCACACCGATCGCGATAGCAACCAGCGTGGCCGTAGTAGATTGCTAGAATATGTTGAAAAAGAAATTAAATTATATTATATAGGATGAAATGTTATAAAATTAAAAAATAAAGTTAAATAAAAAATATATAATAATAAATATCTGTCCTGTTTTCCCGTACTTTAGTCGCCGAACGGTCCACAAGAAACAACAGACCCCGCGTAGCATGGCGCCAGACGGGGTCTTAAATCGGTCAAGTGACCGGTCTTGCCAATATTCTGTCAGACGGTGAGCTCAACAGCACTGGTACCACCGTTGGCAGCCGTTCCCAGTAACACGACGGTATCTCCTGGCTTCGCCCCCAAGGTCTTGGCCAAGCCTTCGCCAAGCAGGATCCGTCGTTCGTCGACGCTACCGAGATCCTTGCCATCAAGGATTGTGATCCTGCTGCTGATCGGCCGTTCGCGGACCGGATCGATTCCTTCCCCGGCAAAGGCGACAGTCGTCTCGGCGAGACTGATGAGACCGCTAAACACCAAGCGCGGCGTCACAGAAACGACCCCCGGCATCGCCGCCAGCGCCCCCTGCTCATCGGAGTTTGCGGGTAGGAGGAACGCATAGGGATTGGCAATGCCACGATCGAAGAAGGCCGGCCGGACAATCTGGGCATGACCGAGCTGCGAATGAATAGTTGCCTCACGCATGTCCTGGAATATCCAGGCGATGAATCCCCCCGCGAGCAAATAGGCAACGACACCGCTTGCCACCGTCAGAAGTCCAACCACGGTCCGACTGCGATTTCGGCTAAGGTTGCGAATGGCGAGGCTGATCTCGTTAAGAAGTGTGCTGAACATTCCTAGTTGCTTCTCAAACAGATGTATGGGGACCGCGAAGCAATACCCGCTTTTTGACCCGACAAGTGTGAGTCAAGCTCCATTTGACTACGATGCCGCAACTTCATGCAACTTCCGTTGCGCCTTGGCATGCCGCCTCGATTGAGTCCGCCGGAAACTCACGCGCCAGAGGCGACACCATCGGCGAAATCGTACTACTTCACTGCATCACCCTGCTGCAAGCACAGCCTACTGTTCGGCACATGCCCCCAGCCAAGGCTGCCAGAACAAAATGCAAGCAATTGCATTGGTCTTGACTAAACCGCTGACAGCCAAGGGTATTGGGCAGATGGACGGGCAGAAAAACAATACGCCCCGAAGGGCGCATGTTTGCCAGTTCTTTGGCGGAGACGCAGGGATTCGAACCCTGGATCCGGTTTTTGACCAGATGCTCCCTTAGCAGGGGAGTGCCTTCGACCACTCGGCCACGTCTCCAAAGGAGCGCGATGATACCCGCTCCGCGCATCGCAGGTCAAACTCAGGCGGCGGACTTGTCGAGCTCGAAGGCGCGATGCAAAACGCGCACCGCCAGTTCCAGATACTTTTCGTCCACGACGACGGAAATCTTGATCTCCGAGGTGGAGATCATCTGGATATTGATGCCTTCTTCAGCCAGAGCGCGGAACATCTTGCTGGCGACGCCCGGGTGCGAACGCATGCCAACGCCGACGGCCGATACCTTGCAAATGTGATTGTCGCCCTCGACGGCGCGAGCGCCAACGTGCGGTTTGATCTGCTCTTCGAGAATTTTCTTCGTGCGGGCAAACTCGCCGCGCGGCACCGTGAAGGAAAAGTCCGTCGTGCCGTCGTGGCCGACGTTCTGGATGATCATGTCCACGTCGATGTTGGAGTCGGCGATCGGGCCGAGAATCTGATACGCGATGCCAGGCCGGTCGGGGACGCCGAGCACGGTCAGCTTGGCTTCGTCCCGGTTGAACGCGATGCCGGAAATGATCGGTTGTTCCATCTGGTTGTCTTCCTCAAAAGTGATCAGCGTGCCATTGGTTTCCTTGCCCTCGTCCTCGAAGCTGGACAGCACGCGCAACTTGACCTTGTACTTGCCGGCGAACTCAACCGAGCGAATTTGCAGAACCTTGGAACCGAGGCTCGCCATCTCCAGCATTTCCTCGAAGGTAATGCGGTCAAGCTTGCGGGCCTCGGGGACGATGCGCGGGTCAGTGGTATAGACACCATCGACATCCGTGTAGATCTGGCATTCGTCGGCTCCGAGCGCCGCCGCCAGCGCAACTCCGGAGGTGTCCGAGCCGCCACGGCCGAGTGTGGTGATGTTGCCGTGCTCATCCACGCCCTGGAATCCGGCAACGATAACGACGGTATCGCTCTCCAGATCGCGCCGCATGTTGGCGTCTTCAATATTGAGAATGCGCGCCTTGGTAAAGGTGCTATCGGTCAGAACCTTGACCTGGGCACCGGTGTAGCTCTTGGCCTTGAGGCCGAGATCTTTCAGCGCCATGGCGAGCAGGGCGATGGTGACCTGCTCGCCGGTCGATACCATCACATCGAGTTCGCGCGCGTCGGGCTGCGGTGAAACCTCCTTGGCGAGCCCCAGCAGCCGATTGGTTTCACCACTCATGGCGGAAACCACGACCACCAACTGGTGCCCCTGAGCCTTCCATCGCGCCACGCGCTTGGCGACGTTGCGAATGCGTTCCGGCGCACCCATCGAGGTGCCGCCGTACTTCTGGACGATTAAAGCCATGACGAATTGAATGGATATTTATGAAAAAAGCTCGCCATTATAACGGCTTGCCCGATTCATGGCCAAGCCCGAGCAAGTCCGGTGAAAATATTTACCGATGAACATGCCATGGGGCTTGTATGGCATAGCAATACTGGCTATGCTGTCAGGCATATGACTTCGGTAATAGGTCAGTAGCTGACGTCATACCTATACGTCGTAATCTGTCGTAGTTGATCGCAACTTGATAAGGAAAGATCGGCATGAAAACCACAGAGAAACTGGATGTCCGCGAAATTCGCCGCAAACTGGGCATGAATCAGCAGCAGTTCTGGTCCCGCCTGGGCGTTACCCAGAGCGGTGGCTCCCGCTATGAAAGCGGTCGCAACATTCCCCGCCCCGTACAGCAACTGCTTCGGCTGGTGCATGTCGAGCAAATCGACATCGCCAAGGTGAAGCGGGAAGACTTCGAGGTTGTGGAATTTCTCAAGTCCAGCGACCCGGAAATGTTCAAGAGCCTGAAGAAGCAGGCCCGCGCGTCGCAGAAGAAATCCGCATAAGCGGCTGATCCGGCGTCAGGGGCTGACGTCTACCGTCAGCCCTTTTTCTTCCAGGCGCGCCGCGACCTCCTTGAGCCACTCGGCGGACGCGGTCTGCAGACGGGGCGCTTCGGCTTGTGCCGACGGCCGCGCCAGCCCATACAGGTGAACGCCGCGAACGGCGTTGCGACAACGGCCCAGGAATTCGACCAACGCGTCGATCTCCTCCCTGGCGGGTAGTTGGCCATCCAGGGCGAAGAGGCAGGTCTGCACCCAGGTCGGGCAAAGTTGCCCGCATTGCCGCAAGCGCCGCTCGACGCTCGCCGGTTTCAGCCGGACACCATTGATGCGGGCAATTGCCCTGCCGTCCGCCGCGTCGACCTTGAACCAAACCTCACCATCGATCTCACCGATGCGAGCGATACCCAGCCGGGTTGAGCGACGGTCCAAGCAGGCTGCCGTTGGTGATCAGACGCAGCTTGACTGCCGGGAAGCAGCTTGCGTCGGATCAATGCGCCAGCGGCCAGCTCAACCGCCTGGGGGAACTCGGCCGAACTGGTGGGTTCGCCGTTTCCCGAGAAAGCTATATCGATCAGGCGACGCTGCGCCTCCGGCACCCGTCGAGTGAGGAAATCCCCGACCAGGATGTCGTCCAGCATCGCTTCAAGCTCGTGCTCGAGCCGCGCCAGATCGATCGGCGGTGGACCGCCGCGCCGCAGATTGGGCACCTGGCAATAGATGCAACGCCAATTGCAGGCGTTGTTGGGATTCAGATTGATGCCGACCGAAACGCCGCCCGCCCGGCGCGACACGACCGGATAGACGTACCGCAAGCCGGCGCTATCGCGGGAATGATCGCCGATCGTCAGAATCGGGGTTGCCAGTGAGGGGTCGGGCATGGAGCGCCAAGATATAATGCGGGCCAATCCAGCTTACCACCGATCCCATGTTGATCACCCGCCGCCTGGAATTCGACGCCGGCCACCGTATCCCAGACCACCGCAGCCAATGCCGCCACTTGCACGGGCATCGCTACGCCATCGAGGTTACGCTTTCCGGTACGGTTCTGGAGGCGACTGGCGATCCGGAAAACGGCATGGTGATGGACTTTTCGCGTGTCAAGCAACTGGCCAGCGAACACGTCGTCGCTGCTTGGGACCATGCCTTTCTGGCCTATCGAGGCGATGAGGCCATTGTTGCCTTTCTCGGCTCCCTGCCAGGGCACAAGACCGTGCTCCTCGACGCCGTGCCAACGGCGGAGAATCTCGCTTCGATCGCTTTCCGGATGCTCGCTCCGGTCTATCAGGCGACCTACGGCAACCGATTGCGGCTGGAACGGGTGCGGATCTACGAAACGCCCAACTGCTGGGCCGACGCCACCCGGGCCGACCTGCCTGATCGGGGGTAGAATCCGCCCCCGTCATCGCCGCGGAGGCGTGGCAGAGCGGTTGAATGCACCGGTCTTGAAAACCGGCAATGTCGCAAGACGTTCGTGAGTTCGAATCTCACCGCCTCCGCCACCGGAACTATCCGCTTCGCCTACGAGCGCTCGAAAAGCGCGATGGATTCGACGTGCGAGGTGTGCGGGAACATGCTGGCGATGCCGGCACCGCGCAGCACGTATCCCTTCTGATGCACCAGCACGGCCGCATCGCGGGCCAGCGTGGCCGGACTACAGGAGACATAGACAATCCTGCGGGGGCCGGATTCGCGCAGCGCGTTGACGACGGCCATCGCCCCTTCGCGCGGCGGATCGATCAGCAACTTATCGAACGCGCCGAGCGCGGCCAAGCTCTCGTCGGTTGCCTCGAACAGGTTGGCGACATGAAAGTCGCAGCGCGCCGCCAAACCATTGAGTTCGGCATTGGCGCGAGCACGCTCCACCAGCGGCCCGCTGCCTTCCACGCCGACCACGGTCGCGCCGAGGCGGGCAATCGGTAGCGTGAAATTGCCCAGTCCACAGAACAAGTCGCCAATCCGCTCGCCCGGCGCCGGCCGCAGCAGGCCCATGGCCCGCCGCACCAGCATGCGGTTGATGCCGTGATTGACCTGGGTAAAGTCGGTGGGGCGAAAGCGCAGGACAACATCGAAGTCCGGCAGCCGATACGTCAGCGGCGCGGCCAGTGGCGGATGAAACAGTGCGGCGGTATCCGGGCCACCCGGTTGCAGGTAGAAACTGACCGCATGGCGGTCGGCGAAATCGCGCAATCGCGCCTCGTCGGCGGCGGACAGTGGCTCCAGATTGCGCAGCACCAGCACGCGTTGTTCGTCGCCGATGGCCAACTCTATCTGCGGCAGGCGATCCGGCGTCGACATGCCGGTGACCAATTCCTTGAGCGCCGGGATGAGGCCTGAAATGGCCGGAGGCAGCACCGGGCAGCAATCCATCACCGCCACGTAGCTGCTGCGCTTCTCATGGAAGCCGACCAGCACGCCACCCTTCTTGGCCACATGGCGCACCGACAGGCGTGCCCGGTGCCGGTAGCCCCAGGCCGGACCCGCGATAGGCGGATAAACGGCTTCCGGCTTCAGCCGGGCCAAGTGCCAGAGAGCATCTTCGAGCACGCGCTGCTTGGCGGCCGTCTGCGCACCCGGTTCCAGGTGCTGCATGCTGCATCCACCGCAGACGCCGAAATGAGGGCAACCGGGGGTCACCCGCTGACTGGACGCCTTGACCACCCGCACGGTCTGCGCCTGCTCGAATGTGGGCTTCCGCCGATAGCTCGAGTATTCGACCGTCTCGCCGGGCAGCGCACCTTCGATGAAGATCGCCTTGCCATCGACGTGCGCAACGCCGCGACCTTCATTGTCCAGGGATTCGATCAGGGCGAGCGGCATGGTGGCAACCGGGCAAAAAGCCGCGATTATAATGGCGCGATGATCGCGACCTTGCTCGGCGGCCTCACGCCGCAACAATTCCTCGCTGAATACTGGCAGAAGAAGCCTCTGCTGGTACGCAACGCCCTGCCCGGCTTCACCGGCCTGCTAACGCGCGACGACTTGCTCGAGCTCGCCGGCCGCGACGACGTCGAATCCCGCTTCGTCTCGCAAGCGGGGGGCTGGACCATCGGCCACGGCCCGTTCGCCCGGGCCGCCCTGCGCCGCAAGGCCAAGCCCTGGACGGTGCTGGTGCAAAGCCTGAATCTCGTCCTACCGACCGCCGACGAACTGATGCGGCAATTCAGCTTCATACCCTACGCCCGCCTCGACGACCTGATGGTCAGCTACGCCACCGATGGCGGCGGCGTGGGCCCTCATTTCGACAGCTACGATGTATTCCTGATCCAGGGCATTGGCCAGCGTCGCTGGCGCATCGGCAACCAGAAAGACCAGACGCTGATCGACGGCCTGCCGCTACGCATTCTCAAGGACTTCCATCCGGTTCATGACTGGGTCCTCGAACCGGGCGACATGCTCTATCTGCCGCCGGAATGGGCCCACGACGGTATCGCGGTGGGCGAGTGCATGACCTACTCCGTCGGCTTTCGCGCCGCCCCGACCCAGGAGCTCGCCGAACAGTTCCTGATGTTTCTTCAGGATCGCGTCTGCCTGTCGGGTCGCTACCGCGATCCCGGCCTGAAGCGCCAACGGCATCCGGCGGAAATCGGCACGCCCATGATTGACCAGGTGACCGAATTGCTTGGCGGGATCCGCTGGAATCGGGATACGGTCCGCGACTTCCTCGGCAGCTATCTCACCGAACCCAAGTCCCAAGTCGTCTTCGACCCGCCTGAAAAGCCGCTGAGCGAAAAGCGCTTCACCGCCGGGCTCGACCGACGCGGCCTGCGCCTGGATGCTCGCAGCCAGCTATTGTTCGCCGGCCAACGTTTCTACATCAATGGCGAGTTGGCCACCGTCTCGCGCGAAGACCGATCGGCCTTCCGCAACTTCGCCGACACCCGAATCTGGCCCGCCGGAACGCGGATCAGCGTTGGTGGTCAGCAGGTCCTCTACGACTGGTACCACTGCGGGTTCGCGCAGCTGCCATGAGCGAGAGCGCCGAACTGTTCGACAGTGAGGCTGGATTTCGTGCCGCCATCGACCTCACCCTGGCGGCCGCCCGGCGGGAGGTTCGGATCTTCGACCACGATCTGGTTCGGCTGGGCATCGACGATGCGGCCCATGTCGCCTTGCTGGGCCGCTTTCTGGCGGCCGGATCGCACCGGCGCCTGCGTATCGTGTTGCACGATATGGTGCCTCTGGAGAAGCGATCACCCCGACTCCTTGCCCTGATACGACAGCACCACCACGCCATCGAGATTCGCACGACACCGGATCACCTGCGCCAACTGACCGACTGCTGGATCCTGGCCGACCAGGAGCACGGGGCGATTCGCTTCCATGCCGATCACCCGCGTGGCAAGCGAATCACGGCATTGCCGGCGGAAATCGGCCCCTGGTGGCAGCGTTTCGACGAACTGTGGGAAGCCAGTGAGCCGCGCTCGCCGGGAGCCGTCACAGGCTTGTGACACAGATATTTTCCGGTTCGACGCGGATTGGCATATCGGAAATGTTTGTTATACTCGCCAGTTGGATGGAACGTCGTCCTAAAGAATTTTCGCTGGTAACGAAACCCCTGCTCGCAACCTCCTCTTCGATAAAGGAATACACATGAAACAGTCTCTCCTCATCGCCGCGCTCGTCGCTCTGACCGTTTCCGCCTGCGGCAAGAAGGAAGCCGCTCCCGTGGCCGCTCCCGCCCCCGCCGCCCCGGCTGCCGAACAGAAGGGCATGTCCGGGATGTCGGGTATGTCCGGCATGGCTGGCGAACAGAAGGGCATGGAAGGCATGGCTGGCATGTCCGGCATGGCTGGCGAACAGAAGGGTATGTCCGGGATGTCGGGCATGTCCGGCATGGCCGGCGAACAGAAGGGCATGGAAGGCATGTCTGGCATGTCCGGTATGGCTGGCGAACAAAAGGGTATGTCCGGCATGGCCGGCATGGAAGGCAAGAAGTAAGCATCCCGATAGCCTTCCGGTTCCCGCCGGAACTGAAAGGGCCAACTTCGGTTGGCCCTTTTGCTTTGTGGCTTGAATTGCGGCGGACTCAGGCGAGATCGCGCCAGCCGCATCCGCAATCCTGATCGGCGACCCCGACCCAATCCGGCTCGCATCCAAGCACTTCGGCCAGCGCGGCCCGCGCCAGCGCCGGCTTGTTGTTTTCCTGACTCAAGTGCGCCGCGATGACATGGCGCAAGCGTCCATGGTCGATTCGACCGAGCAAATCCGCCGCGGCCGCATTGTCGAGATGGCCAAAACGCCCGGCGATGCGCCGCTTTAGGTGCGTCGGATAGCGGCCTTCGGCCAGCATTGCCGCATCGTGATTGCATTCGAGCACCAGCGCATCGCAAAGGGACAGAATTTCGACCATGTACGGGGTGACGCATCCGGCATCGGTAAGCACACCCAGGCGACGGCCGCCGTCGGAGAATACAAACTGAGTCGGTTCGCGCGCGTCGTGGGGTACCGGAAAGGGATGAATCTCCAGGTCGCCGATGGCGAAAGCGGTGTGGCTGTCGATGACATGCGGCGACAGGCCGTCCAGAGCGAGTCCACCGAGCGTGCCATGACTGAGAAATACATCCAATTCAAAGCGACGCGCGACGGCGGCGACACCGCCGACATGATCGCTGTGCTCGTGGGTTACCAGGATCGCGTCGAGATCGTCCGGCGCAAGACCAACGCGGGCCAGGCGAGCCGACAGATTGCGTGGGCCAAAGCCGCAGTCGACCAGCAAGCGGGTACCGCCGGCCTCGACCACCAGGGCATTGCCACGACTGCCGCTACCGAGCGAGGCGAAGCGCATACAAAAACCCTTCAGCCATTTGACGAAGACCAAGCCATCTTACTGGAAGCCTCCCGGCATCCCGCAACGATCAATCCCCACTTTGCCGGTTAGTTTGGCGATAATGTCCCCAAACGAATACTGCCGACCCGCTGAGCCGAAGTTCCAGCCGGCGGGCCGGATTGGCCGGCAACGACTATCGGAGTCCATTCACATGCAAACGTCCACTCACTCCTCCAGCAGCGAAAGTGCCCTGCGCGCTGCCCGACTGGTCCGGTCGGAGCGCATCACTCCCACCGCCTCGAAAGAAGAAGTCAGGCAACTGGTGTTCCGCACCGAAGACCTCGCCTTCGATGGCAAAGTAGGTAGTTGTATCCGCATCATGGCACCCGGCCAATTTGGTAACCAGTACCATTCCCGCCTCTATTCGATCGCGGATCAGGATCAGAGCCCGAAGAACAGTACCGAATTCTCCATCTGCGTCCGGCGCTGCTCTTACGTTGACGATTTCAGCGGCGAGGAATACGCCGGCGTCGCGTCGAACTACCTCTGCGACCTGCGGCCAGGTGACGCTGTCAAGTTCACCGGCCCGGTGGGCTATCCGTTCGCCATACCCGACAACAAGAGCGCCAACATCGTCATGATCGGCATGGGCACCGGAATAGCGCCCTTCCGTGGCCTGATTCGGCTCATCTACGAAAAGATTGGCGGCTGGAAAGGCAAGGTGCGACTTTACTACGGCGCGCGCAGCGGGCTGGAGATGCTCTACATGAACGATATCAACAACGATCTGGCCAACTACTACGATCAACCGACCTTCAAGGCCTTCCAGGCGGTCAGCCCGCGGCCCGTCTTTGATCGCCCCATCGAACTGGACAAAGCCATCGGGCAGAACGCCGCCGAACTGTGGGAAATGCTCGAGAGCCTGGACTGCCGTGTCTTCATCGCCGGCACCGGCGCCATGCTGGACATGGTCGAAACGGCCCTAGCCGGCGTCGCCGGCTCCCCCCAGGCCTGGCGCGCCAAGCGCGACCAGTTGGTCGCGGCCGGTCGCTGGGCCGAAGTTCTCTACTGAGGCAAAAGACTCTCGTCCGGGGCAAGGCGCGGCGCGCCCGCCCCGCGATGGTTACTTGAGTTGCTCGAACAGCAGACGCAGGATCTTCTTGCCGGTATCGCCCGTATCGCCTTGACCCTCGGCCGCCAGCACCCGCACGCTGCTGGTCTCGCCGGTGCCCTTGACCAGAATTCGATACTTCGGGCTCTTGTTGGGGTCGGGCTTGTTGCTCTTCCAGAAGGCCAGCTTTGACAGGAAGCCCTTGTCGTCGCCCTTCTTCCGGGCATCGTTTTCCGGATCGACATAGCGCACAAAGTAGAGACCCTGGGAACGATCCCGATCCTCGACCGTGAAGCCAACGCGATCAAGCGCCAGGCCAACACGACGCCAGCCGCGATCGAAGGGCTCCTGGAGTTCCAGCACGCCTCCTTCCGCCTGACCGGCCAGGATCCTGGCGTTCTCGTCCTTCGAGCCACCTTCAACCAGGATCGTCTTGGCGCGCGTCTCGTCCAGCCCCAGACGCACCATCAGGCGCCGCAACATTTCCGCTTCCAGTTCCGGATCGGGCGCGCGGGGCTGCCAGCGCGTTTCGCTCTTGCCTTCGTTGGTATAGACCTCGTACATGCCGCGGTGGCTGATGTAGATCTCGGTGGTATCCGGCTGCGCGCCCTTTTCGATCCGGGTGCGGAATTTGTCGCGCTCGGCCGTCGAGTAGAGGCTGTCGAACACCTTGCCCAAGGTGCCGCGGATAATGTCCTGCGGCAACTTGGCGCGATTCTCGGCCCAGTCGGTCTCGATGATGCCGGCTTCGGGCAGTTCGATATTGACGATGAAGCCAAGGTCCTGCCAGAACTCCTTCAAGCCCGGCCAGATCTTCTCCGGGCCACCCGGCACCACCAGCCAGCGCTGGCTGCCAGACCGCTCGATACGCATCTTCTCCACCTGCGGCAACACGTCCTGGGCGGTGCTGGTGCGTGTCTGGCCGGCGCGGTCGCCGGCATAGGCAGAGTAGGTCGCCGTACCTTTCGGACTGACGTCCGGCACCGCATAACGATCGTCACGGGTCGGCTGGGTCAGATCGGGCGGAATCTCCAGTGGCGGCAGTTTGCCCGCCGACTTGTATTCGATCTTCTTGGATTCGAGTATGGAACCGCCGCAACCAGCCAGCAGCGTCAGCACGACAGAAGCCATCAACAGGGCACTACGCTTCATGCGTTCCTCGCGGATCTAGAGTTGGATGCCGGCTTCGCGCAGCGCCGCGCGCACGGTCTCGTGATGCTCGGACGACAGAGGCGTCATCGGCAGGCGCAGGCCGTTCTCGATCAGACCCATCTCGACGCAGGCCCACTTGACCGGAATCGGGTTGGCTTCGACGAACAGATTCCGGTGCAAGCCGAGCAGGCGGAAATTGATGGTCCGCGCCGTCGCGACGTCGCCGGCCAGACCGGCGACGATCATCTCGTGCATGAGCCTGGGCGCGACGTTGGCGGTCACGGAGATCACGCCGCGGCCACCCAACAAGGTCAGGGCCAATGCCGTCGCGTCGTCACCGCTCAATATCGCGAAACTGGGCGGAGCACGCTTCAGCAAGTCGGTACCGCGTTCGATGTTGCCGGTGGCATCCTTGATGCCGATGATGCGCGGCACCCGCGCCAGACGCAGCGTCGTCTCGTTGGCGAGGTCGGCGCCGGTACGGCCCGGCACGTTGTATAGAATCATCGGCAGGTCCACCGCTTCGGCGATGGCCTTGAAGTGCCGGTACAAGCCTTCCTGGGTCGGCTTGTTGTAATAGGGCACCACCGACAGATGAGCGCTGGCGCCCGCCCGCCGGGCGAACTCGGCGAGTTCGATGGCTTCGGCCGTCGAATTGGCGCCGGTGCCGGCGATGACCGGCACGCGTCCCGCGGCCTGCTCCGCCACCACCTGGATCAATTGGCAATGTTCATCGAAATTGACGGTCGGCGATTCACCGGTGGTACCCACGACGACGATGCCATCGGAACCTTCGCGAATATGCCAATCGACGAAGCTCCTCAGCCGGGGCAGATCGAGACTGCCGTCCTCGTGCATCGGGGTGACGATGGCGGGCAGCGAGCCCTGAATGATGGTTGTTGCCATTAACTTGTACTTTGTGGGCAAAGGGAAGAAGACAATTTTACTCGACTGGAGTTCTACAGGTCCGCCAGCACCTTGATATGGGCGGAGACGCTGCGCGCCAGCGACGACAGCGAATAGCCGCCCTCGAGCATCGAGACAATCCGACCTTCCGCCGATTCGCGCGCCACGGTCTTGAGTTGCTCCGTCACCCACGCGTAGTCCGATTCGACCAGGCCGACCGAGCCCATGTCGTCCTCGTAGTGGGCGTCGAAACCGGCCGAGATATAGATCAACTGGGGCGCGTACTGGCGCAGGCGCGGCAGCCAGACGTCGCTGACGATGTCGCGGAAGACATCACCGCGGGTACCGGCCTTGATGGGCACGTTGCACATGTTGGCGGCCGGATTCTCCGTGCCGCAATACGGGTAGAACGGGTGCTGGAAGATGCTGACCATCAGCACCTTCTCATCCCCGGCGAAGATCTCCTCCGTACCGTTGCCGTGGTGCACATCGAAGTCGACGATCGCCACCCGCTCCAGGCCCCATTTCTCGATGCCATGGCGCGCCGCCACGGCGACGTTGTTGAAGAAGCAGAAGCCCATCGCTTTGGCCCGCTCCGCATGGTGGCCGGGCGGACGAACGGCGCAAAAGGCATTGGGCGCCTCCTTGCGCATGACGATGTCGGTAGCCAGCACACCGGCGCCGGCCGAGCGCAGCGCCGCCTGCCAGGTGCCCGGATTCATGGCGGTATCCGGGTCGAGATGGAAAATGCCGGTCTCCGGCGAACTGGCCTCGACCATTTCCACATACTTGCGCGGATGCACGCGCAGCAGTTGCTCCATTTCGGCCAGCGGCGCGTCGTGATAGGAGAGATACAGGTCGAGTCCGGCGGCGATCAACCGGTCCTGAATGGCACCCAGACGCTCGGGGCACTCCGGATGGTGGGCGCCCATGTCATGGCGCCAGCAGTCGCGGTGGGTGATGAAGGCCGTTGTCATGTCGGGATTGGCATACAATGGAACGAGTCGATCATTATGACGCGATTTCCAGTGGTTTGTCGCTTTCCGCCGTGCAATCCGCTATTCAGTCCGCCGCCCAATCCATGCGTTCTCCGACTCTCCCCAGCCCGATGGAAATTGTCGTTGCAGCAGCCGGTCGGGTCGTCCTGGGCAAGGAAAGACAGGTTCGTCTGGCCTTGGCCTGCCTGCTCGCCCGCGGCCACCTGCTGATCGAGGATCTACCCGGCGTCGGCAAGACCACGCTGGCCCATGTGCTGGCCCAACTGCTCGGCCTCCACTTCCAGCGCATCCAGTTTACCAGCGACATGCTGCCGGCGGACATTCTCGGCGTTTCGATTTTCGACCGTGAAGCCAGCGCCTTCAACTTCCATCCCGGGCCGATTTTCGCCCAATTGGTGCTGGCCGACGAGATCAACCGCGCCACGCCGAAGACCCAGAGCGCCCTGCTGGAGGCGATGGAAGAACGACAGGTGACAGCCGAAGGCCAGACCCGCCCGCTGCCGGCGCCCTTCTTCGTCATCGCCACGCAGAACCCGGCCTATCAGATCGGCACCTTCCCGCTACCGGAATCGCAACTCGATCGCTTTCTGATGCGCATCGAACTCGGCTATCCGGACCGTGCCGCCGAGCGGGAACTGCTGGCCGGCGCCGACCGCCGGGAAATGCTCGCCGGCATGGCCCCGTGCATCGACCCGGCAACGCTCCTGACCCACCAGGCGGCGGTGCGGCAAGTCCATGTCGCCGAACCGCTGATCGACTACGTCCAGGCCCTGGCCGGCCACACCCGGACATCGGCCGACTGGCAGATCGGTCTGTCGCCACGTGCGGCCCTGGCCCTGCTGGCTTCGGCGCGCGCCTGGGCCTGGCTGGCGGGGCGCGACCATGTCCTGCCGGAGGACGTGCAGGCGGTATTGCCCGGCGTCGCCGGTCATCGGCTGCGGCCAGCCGGCAACCTTGCCGGCGGCGGCACCGGCGGGTCAATCGAGCGGCTGATCGAGGCCGTGCCGCTACCCTAGTCAGGCCGACCGGCTCGATGCGACTGACCGTCACGCTGCGCGAGACCTTCATCGCCTGGGCCCTGCGCGTCCGGCCGCCGGAGCCGGTGCCGATCGTGCTCGGCCAGCGTCGCGTCTATGTCCTGCCGACGCGCGGCCGGTCTGGGCTACGCCGCCGCCCTGCTCGTCATGCTGCTCGGGGCCATCAACTACAACCTCAGTCTCGGCTACCTGCTCACCTTCCTGCTCGCCGGCCTGGGCGTTACCGCCATCCTGCACACCTTTCGCAATCTGGTTCGACTGAGCATCGCCCCCGGCCGGGCACCGGCTGTGTTCGCCGGCGAGCCGGCCAGCTTCCATCTCATTCTGCAAGGCACCGGCGGCCCGATCGAGCGCCGTGCCATCCGACTCTGGCTGCCCGGCGGCGAAGATACCCAGGTCGATGTCGCCGGCGGTGAAACCACCGACGCGTGCCTCCGCATGGCAACCGAACGTCGCGGGCCGCTGGCGCTGCCGAGAATCGGCCTGGAGACCACCTATCCACTCGGCCTGGTACGCGCCTGGGCCTATGGCGCGCCGGATTTCCAGTGCCTCGTCTATCCGCAACCGGCTGCCACGGCACCGCCGCTGCCGCATGCCGCCGGCGACTCGGGCCAGCGCCATGGCGGCGGGCGAGGCAGCGACGACTTCGCCGGTTTGCGCGGCCACCAACCGGCCGATTCGCCGCGCCATGTCGCCTGGAAGGTGGCGGCCCGGCAAGGCCACGACGCCCCCCTGCTCGCCAAGCAGTTCGATGGCGCGAGCAGCGCCAGACTGTGGCTCGATTGGGACCAACTGGCGGGGCTCGATGTCGAAAGCCGTTTGTCGATCCTGGCGCGCTGGGCGCTGGACGCGGACGCCGCCGGTCTCGACTGGGGACTGCGCCTGCCGGGCACCCATCTGCCGCCCAGCCACGGCCCGACCCAACTGCACGCGGCACTGGGCGCGCTGGCGCTTTTCGGCCATGGGTAAGGCGGCCGTTAAACACCCACCGCTCGCCCAGGCGCAAGTCTGGTGGCTACTGGCCACCGGCCTCGCGGTCATGGCGCCGCTGGCGCCACACGTACCCGCCTGGCTGACGGCCGCCGCTCTGGCGACCTTCGCCTGGCGCGGCTGGCTGGCCTGGCGGGGCCAACCGCTGCCGGCTCGCTGGCTGCTGATCCTGCTGGTCTTCGCCGGCAGCGGCGGCGTGATGTTCCAGTTCCGCACCCTGTTCGGCCAGAATCCCGGCGTCGCCCTGTTGATCCTCTTTCTCGCCCTGAAGCAACTGGAGGCACGCACGGCGCGCGACGGCCTGGCCATCGTGTTCCTCGCCTATTTTCTGGCCCTGGCCCTGTTCTTCTATTCGCAGGCAATTCCCGCCGCCATCGCCACGGCATTCGGCACGCTCGTGGCGACGGCCACGCTGCTCAGCCTGGCCGATCACCGGTCGCCGCCCAAGGCCCAGCTACGTCAGGCCGCGACGATGCTGTTGCAGGCTACCCCCTTCATGCTGCTGTTGTTCGTGCTCTTTCCCCGCGTCCAGGGACCGCTCTGGGGACTGCCCAAGGATGCCAACAGCGCCCTCACCGGACTTTCCGAAACCATGGCGCCCGGCGCCATCAGCCAGCTTTCCCAGTCCGATGCCATCGCCTTTCGCGTCCGCTTTCCGGAGGCAACGGCCCTGCCGACGCGCCAGCACCTCTACTGGCGCGGCCCCGTGTTGAGCGAGTTTGACGGCCGCGCCTGGCACGTCAGCCGATCCGCGCCGCGGCGCCAATTGCCCTATGCCGAGCCCACCGTTGGCGGCATCGATTACGAAGTCACTCTCGAGCCGCACGGCAAGCCCTGGCTGTTCGCCCTCGAGCTACCCGGCCAGACAGCGGCGGACAGCCTGGCCACCCCCGACTTCCAGCTCCTGGCCCGGGAGCCGGTGACCAGCCGGAGACGGTACAACCTGCGCTCCTACCCGGACCTGCATGCCGGACAGGACGATCCCGAAACGCTGCGTGCCAGGGCCGCGCAGTTGCCGGCAGGCTCCAATCCGCGCATCCGGGAACTGGCAGCCGGTTGGCGCGCCTCGGCGGCCAGTGACGAGGACATCCTGCGCCAGGCCCAAGCCTTCTTCCTCCGCCAGGGCCTGATCTATACCCTGTCGCCGCCGCTGCTCGGCGAGCAGACCGCCGACGAGTTCCTCTTCGATACCAAACAGGGCTTCTGCGAGCATTTCGCCAACGCTTTTGCCGTCGCCCTGCGCGCCGCCGGCGTGCCGGCCCGGGTCGTCACCGGCTATCAGGGGGGCGAAGAAAATCCGGTGGACGGCTACCTGACCGTACGCCAATACGACGCACATGCCTGGACGGAAGTGTGGCTGGCCACTCGCGGCTGGCTGCGCGTGGACCCCACGGCCATCAGCGCGCCAACCCGCATCGACCTCAACCTGGCGGCCGCCGTGCCGGCCGGCGACCCGCTGCCCATGTTGATGCGCGTCGATCTCGCCTGGCTGCGCGACTTGCGCTTCCGCTGGGACGCGGTTACCAACACCTGGAACCAGTGGGTGCTTGGCTACAACCCGGAACGCCAGCGGCAATTGCTCCAACGGCTGGGCATGGCCGAACCCGACTGGCGCGGCATGACGGCGGCGCTGACGGCCCTGTCCGGCGCCGCGATGCTGGCACTGACCGCCTGGACCTTGCGCCAGCGGCGGCGCCTCGACCCCGCCGCCGCCCTGTGGGCCAGGCTCTCGAAACGGCTGGCCCGCCGAGGCCTGGCGCGGCAAGCGGCCGAAGGTCCGCTCGACTACGCGGAACGCGTGGCAGCAGCCCTGCCCGCGGCGGCCGCCGACATGCGTGCCATGGCCGCTCTTTACGCACGGCTGCGCTACGGCCCGTGCAGTTCCGACGCGGCCGCGCTGATCGATCAACTACGCCACCGAATCACCATCTTCCACCCATGACCCGACTCACCCGAACCGCCCTCCTGCTCGTCATGGCGGCCACGACCGGCGCCCCCGAGGCCGGCGCCCAACCCTACCCCGAGCGGGTCGATGTCCAGGCGTTCATTGCCGAGATGGCGGAACGCAACGGCTTCGACGCGGCCATCCTGCGCCATCAGTTCGGCAAGGCACGGCCCAGCCCGGCGGTGCTCAAGGCAATCGCGCCGCCGGCTGACCCCGGGGTACGTTCCTGGCGGGCCTATCGAGGGCGATTCGTGGAGCCTCGGCGCATCGCCGGCGGGCTGGCCTTCTGGCAACACCACGCCACCGCCCTGGCCCGGGCCGAGGCAATCTATGGCGTACCGGCCGAAGTCATGGTTGCCATCATCGGCGTCGAGACTTTCTATGGCCAGCACACCGGCAACTTCCACGCGTTCAACGCATTGACCAATCTCGCCTTCGACTACCCGCCACGCGCCGACCTGTTTCGCGGCGAACTGGAAGCCTTGCTGCTGCTGGCTCGCGAAGAGCAACGCGACCCGTGGAGCTATCGCGGTTCCTACGCCGGCGCCATCGGCCTGCCGCAGTTCCTCCCCTCCAGCCAGCGCCGCTACGCCGTCGACTTCGACCGCGACGGTCATATCGACCTTTCCGGCAGCAGCGTCGATGCCATTGGCAGCGTTGGCCGTTTTCTCGCCGAACACGGCTGGCTGACCGGGGAGGAGATTGCCCGAACGGTGCGGGTCGGTGGCGATCCCGCCGCGCTGATCGCCGAAGGCATTCGGCCCGTGCGGCTTCCGGCGGAAATGGCCACGTTTGGCGTACAGACGGAAGGGGCGCCGGCGCAACCGGCGGCGCTGATCGATCTCACAACACCCGACGCGCCCACCGAGTATCGCCTCGGCTTCAACAACTTCTTCGTGCTGACCCGCTACAACCGCAGCAGCTTCTACGCCGCCGCCGTGATGGACCTGGCCGAAAGACTGAGGGCGGCGCGGCCCGAAACACCGGCCAACTAAAGCCGCAAGACGTCTTACAGCACCGCGCGCCTTACAGCACCGCGTCCTTGCCCACCCCCGCGCGGACGAGTTGCCGGCGCAACTGGCTCAATGCCTCGAGCTGAATCTGCCGGACCCGCTCGCGAGTGATGCCCAGATCGTTGGCCAGGTCTTCCAGGGTCGCCACCTCGCCGCCGTTCAAGCCATAGCGGCGCTCGATGACCCGACGCTGCTTGTCCGACAGGCGCGCCACCCATTCGGCGATTCGCGCCTCGATTTCCGCCTGTTCGAGATGATGCTCCGGCGACTCGACCACGTCGTCGGCGATCGCGTCCGAAACGGAAAGGTCCGAATCGACCTCCAGCGGCGCGTCAAGCGAGGCGGTACGCTCGTTGTAGGCCAGCAGATGGCGGACTTCCTCGACCGGTCGGTCGAGCAGCCGCGCGACGGCGGCGGCATCGGCATGGCGATCCGTCTCGCCGGCCGACTCCAGTTGACGCAGGGCGCGCAACACCAGGTTGAGCTCCTTGACCACATGGATCGGCAGCCGGATGGTGCGCGACTGGTTCATGATCGCCCGCTCGATGTTCTGGCGTACCCACCAGGTGGCGTAGGTGGAAAAACGGAAGCCCCGCTCGGGGTCGAACTTCTCCAGGGAATGAATCAGGCCGAGATTGCCTTCCTCGATCAGGTCGTCGAGCGGAATGCCACGATGCTGGTAGTGCTTGGCGATGCTCACGACGAGGCGCAGGTTGGCCTCGATCATGCGCTGCCGCGCCGCGAAGTCGCCCGCCCGCGTGGCGCGGGCCAGCCTCAGCTCCTCGCCCGGCGAGAGCAGGGAACTGGCGCCGATATCGTTCAGGTAAAGCTGGGTAACGTCCTCGATGAAGTCGACTTCACCGCCGACACTGTCGATCTCGACACCGCCCCCCTCCCCGTCGGCGTCGCCCGCTTCCTTGAGTCCGTCCTGTTCCACTATCGCGCCGGCAGCAGTTTCAATGGATCGACCGGCTTGCCCTGGCGACGGATCTCGAAGTGCAGCTTGGGCTGATCGGCATCGGAGCTGCCGACCTCGGCGATCTTCTGGCCCTTGGCGACCGTCTGGTCCTTCTTGACCAGGATCTTGCTGGTATGCGCGTAGACCGAGATGAAGTCGCTGTTGTGGTGGACAACCAGGAAGTCGCCGTAGCCGCGCAAGCTGCCCACATAATTGACCTTGCCCGCCGCCGCGGCCTGGATGGGCTCGCCGGTGCGTCCGGCCAGGTCGATGCCCTTGTTGCTTTCCTTGCCGGCGCCGCCCTCGACGAACTCGTTGAGAACCTTGCCCGCCACCGGCCAGGTCCAGTCGATGGCATCGCCGCCCGGTATGGCGGCGGCCGGCGCTGCAGCCGGCGTTGCGGGCTTGTCGGCGACCTTTTCCGGTAGTTTGGTCGCCTGCCCGATGGCAGTGGCGCCCTCCATGGCTCGTACCTGTGCCAGCGCCTGGTCGGAATACGCCACCTTGCCGCCCTTTGGCTCCCGCTTGACATTGTCGCCGCCGGGACTCGGCGCCACCGACGGAGAATCCGTCACGACAACGATGGGGGCCGACACGGCAATCGGCTTGACCACCGCGGCGCCGTCCGGCGGCGCCACCCGCAGTTCCTGTCCGACCTCGATCTTGCCGGGGTCGGTCATGTTGTTCCAGGCCGCAACATCCCGATGGTCCTGGCCGTGCTCCTGGGCGATGCGCCGCACCGTGTCGCCCTTCTTGACGATGTAATAGCCGGGACGCGCCACCAGCGGCCCCGCGACCGCGGGCGCGGTTGCCGCGCCCGCCGCCCCGGCTTCGACCACCACGGGCGCGGCGCGGTCGGCGACCGGTACCGGCGGCCGGCTGCCACAACCGGCCAGAGCCAACAGGATCATCGCAAACAGGTAAGCCCTCATCTCATTCGACTCCCGGCAACAACGGCACGAAGCGCACCGGATCAAAACGTGTTTCGACAAAGCCCTGCTCGGTCCGTTCGAACAGGCTCAATATCTGGTCATGCGTGCCCAGGGGCAGCATCAGGCGCCCGCCGGGCGCCAACTGGTCAAGCAGGGCCCGCGGCACGGCCGATGCCGCCGCGGCGACGATGATGGTATCAAAGGGTGCCGCTTCCGGCAGCCCGGCCATGCCGTCGGCGTGTTTCAGCCGCACATGGGAGAGCTTGGCCAGGCGAAGATTGTCCCGCGCCTGCGCCAGCAAGGGCGCCAGGCGTTCGACGGCGAAGACCTGCCGGCTAAGCGTACCGAGCACGGCGGCCTGATAGCCGCAGCCGGCGCCCACCTCCAGCGTCTTGCCCAGCCCGGCGCGCCCGGCCAGCAGCAACTCGATCATGCGCGCCACGACATAGGGTTGGGAAATGGTCTGGCCGAGAATCAGCGGCAGCGCGGTGTCTTCGTAGGCCCGCTGGGCCAGCGCCGGCCCGACGAAGACATGGCGCGGCACGGCGGCCATCGCGGTCAGCACGCGGTCGTCGCGGATACCCTGCTCGCGCAGACGCTCGATCATGCGCGCACGGGTGCGCTGCGAGGTCATGCCGATACCCTGCAGCACGGTCATCTTGCCTCCGCCGGGCCGCCCCAAGGAGGCATGCGCCTCCCGGTGGGGGGCAGCGAGCCGGGTTTGCGAGCGTGGGGGGCCATCATTTCACCAGCCACTCCTGAATCGTGCCAATCTGCCCGACATGCGTCAGGTCGATTTGCAGCGGCGTAATCGATACGAAGCCGTTGGCGACGGCGTGAAAGTCCGTGCCCTCGCCGGCGTCGGCGGCTTCGCCGGCGGCGCCCACCCAATAGACGGTTTCGTTGCGCGGCGTCACGACCGGCACGGCGGGTTCCGCCTTGTGGCGGCGACCGAGACGGGTGACCCGCAGGCCATGCACATCGGCCTCGTCCGGCACATTGACGTTGAGCAGCACCGGTTCGGCAAAGGCCTGACGCTGGCAGCGCTCGACCAGTTGCCTGGCAACCCGGGCGGCGGTGGCAAAGTGGTTGCCGTGCTTGCTGGCCAGGGAGACGGCGATCGCCGGCACCCCGAGCAGATAACCTTCCATCGCGGCCGCCACGGTACCGGAGTAGATGGTGTCGTCGCCCATGTTGGCGCCCAGGTTGATGCCGGAGACGACCATGTCCGGCCGGTGATCCAGCATGCCGGTGACGGCCAGATGCACGCAGTCGGTCGGGGTGCCATTGACGAAATAGAAACCGTTGGCCGCGCGACGCAGGCGCAGCGGTCGGTCGAGGGTCAGGGAATTGCTGGCACCGCTGCGGTCGCGCTCGGGCGCAATGACGGTGATGTCGGCGATCGGCGCCAGTGCTTCGGCGAGCGCCGCGAGGCCCGGGGCAGCATAGCCGTCGTCGTTGCTCAACAGGATACGCATGACGACAGTCCGGACATGAGGTTCAAGGGGGATGAAGAAAACCGATCAAGTATACCGAATGTCCCGACCTCCCCGTCGCCCTAGTCAAGGCGGGAAATCCGGCTCATCAAAATACTTGCCTTGACCTAAAGTCATACGTATGATTGAAACGTTCGTTTAATATGATTCTGCCGCCAGCCATGCCGTTGCCGCCAGCACCTGCCAGCCGTGACACCCGCGAGCGCATCCTCGATGCCGCTGAATCGATATTCATGGCCAACGGCTACGAAGGCGCCTCGATGCGCCAGATCACCGGCGAGGCCGGCGCCAACCTCGCGGCCGGCAACTATCACTTTGGCGGCAAGGAGGCACTGTTCCAGGCCGTACTCAGCCGACGCTTGCAGGTGCTCAACCAGGAGCGCCTGCGCGTGCTCGATGAACTCGAGGCCAAGGCCGCCGGCGCCGCCCTCAAGCCATCGCAGATCGTCGATGCATTTTTCGGCACCCTGCTGCGCATGGGTACCGAGCCCGGCGGCGCGACATTTTTGCGCCTGATCGGCCGCACCTTGACCGAACCCGCCGAATTCATCCGGACGGTGTTGGCCGAGGAATACGCCGACGTGCTGGAACGCTACAAACAGGCGCTGTTCAGCGCCCTGCCCGAAGTCCCGAGGGAAGAGATTGTCTGGCGCTTCCACTTCATGCTCGGCGCCACTTCCTACGCCATTGCCGGTACCGACACCCTGCGTCTCGTTACCGACTGGCAGACCGGCGCGGCGCACGACGACCCCACTCGCCTGCTGCCGCGGCTGATGTCTTTTCTCCTTGGCGGCCTGCGCGCTTCGCTGCCCGACCTTCCCCCCACCTCCCCTACTGCCGCCGAATTGCGCGGCCAAAGGAAGTCATCATGACCCTGATGTTATTGATCGCCGGCACGATATGGGCGCTGGCAACGCTCTTGATGGTGCGGCCGGTGCGCCGGGCCATCGTCACGCGCCCGATTTTCACGCTCTATCGACGCATGCTGCCGCAGATGTCCGACACCGAACGCGAGGCGCTCGATGCCGGCACGGTCTGGTGGGAAGGCGAACTGTTCCGCGGCCGGCCCGACTGGGCCAAGCTGCTCGCCTACCCTACCCCGAAACTCACCGCCGAAGAGCAGGCCTTCCTCGACCACCAGGTCGACGAGGCCTGCCGGCTGGTGGACGACTGGCGGGTGTCGCACGAACTCTACGATCTGTCGCCCGAGGCCTGGCGCTACATCAAGGAGAAGGGCTTCCTCGGCATGATCATTCCCAAGTCCTACGGCGGCCTGGGCTTCTCGGCCTACGCGCATTCGCAGGTGATCACCAAGCTGTCCACCCGCTCGTCGGCACTGGCCGTATCGGTGATGGTGCCGAACTCGCTCGGCCCGGCCGAGTTGCTGCTCCACTACGGCACCGAGGCGCAGAAGAACCACTACCTGCCGCGCCTGGCCAGCGGCCGGGAAATTCCCGCCTTTGCCCTCACTTCACCGTGGGCGGGCTCCGACGCCGCCGCCATTCCCGATGCCGGCATCGTCTGCAAGGGCCTATGGCAGGGTCGCGAAGTGCTGGGCATGCGCGTCACCTGGGACAAGCGCTACATCACCCTGGCGCCAGTCTGCACGCTGCTCGGACTGGCCATTCGGCTCTACGATCCCGATGGCCTGCTCGGCGACAAAAAGGATATCGGCATCACCTGCGCCCTCGTGCCCTACGACCACCCGGGCGTGGACACCGGTCGCCGCCACCTGCCCCTCAACGCATCATTCATGAACGGCCCGACCCGCGGCAAGGATGTGTTCATGCCGCTCGACTACATCATCGGCGGCCCTGCCATGGCGGGCCAGGGCTGGCGCATGCTCATGGAATGCCTGGCGGCAGGCCGCTCTATCTCGCTGCCATCCTCCAACACCGGCATGGCCAAGATGACCGCTCGCGCCGTCGGCGCCTACGCCCGCGTGCGCAGCCAGTTCAACCTGGCCATCGGCCGCTTCGAGGGCATCGAGGAACCGCTGACGCGGATCGGCGCCTACGCCTACCTGATGGACGCCACCCGCGTCATGACGGCCGGCGCCGTCGACCTCGGCGAAAAGCCCTCGGTGGTCTCGGCCATCGCCAAGTACCACGTCACCGAACGGGCGCGCCAGGTGGTCATCGATGGCATGGACATCATCGGCGGCAAGGGCATCTGCCTTGGTCCATCGAACTTCCTCGGTCGGGCCTACCAGCAACTGCCCATCGGCATCACCGTCGAAGGCGCCAACATCCTGACGCGGAGCCTCATCATCTTCGGCCAGGGGGCCATTCGCTGTCACCCCTATGTCCTGGCCGAGATGGCCGCCGCCAACGAACCCGACGGCAAGAAAGGTCTGATCGACTTCGATGCCGCCCTGTTCGCGCACATCGGCTACGTGATCGGCAATGGCCTGCGCGCCTTCTGGCACGGCGTGACCGGCTCGCACACGGTGGCGGTCCCCGCCGTGGCGCCCGAAGCGCGCCGCTACTACCAGCAGTTGACACGTTTTTCGGCCGCCTTTGCCTATCTGGCCGACATATCCATGCTGGTGATGGGTGGCGACCTCAAGCGCCGCGAGAAGCTGTCGGCGCGGCTTGGCGACATCCTGGCCCAGATGTACCTGATCTCCGCCACGCTGAAGCGCTACGAGGCCGAAGGCCGCCAGGCCGACGACGCGCCGCTGATGCACTGGGCGATCTGGGACGCCATGTACAAGGCGCAGGAAGCCTTCGACGGCGTCATCGCCAATTATCCGAACCGTTTCTTCGCCTGGTGGCTGCACAAGGTGATCTTCCCCTTCGGCCATCCCTATGTCGTGCCGTCCGACCATATCGGCCACCAGGTGGCGAAACTGCTGATCACGCCCTGCCCGTCCCGCGACCGCCTGACCGCCGACTGTCATCTGCCGGCGAGCGCCGACGAACCGGTCGGCGCGCTGGAACAGGCGCTGGCCGCAACGCTGGAGGCGGAACCCATCGAGGCCAAGATTCGCGCCGCACAGAAGTCCGGTCGCTTCGAAGGCAACCCGGTCGCCAATGTGCGCGACATCGCCAGCGCCGCCTTCGAAGCCGGCATCATTTCCCCGGCCGAATACGAGGTGATGCGCCGCCGCAACCGCCTGCGCGACATCGTGGTGCGGGTCGACGACTTCCCCTTCGACTTCGGTCTCGCCAGCGCGGTGAAGCCCGTCGAAGAAAGGCGGGCGGCGTGACCCCTCCTGTCTACGTCGTCGATGGCGCACGCACGCCCTTCCTCAAGGCGAAGAATGCTCCGGGGCCTTTCGCCGCCTCCGATCTTGCAGTACAGGCCGGCCGGACGCTGCTCTTGCGTCAGCCCTTTGCGCCCGGTGATCTGGACGAGGTGATCCTCGGCTGCGCGGCGCCGGCGCCGGATGAGGTGAACATCGGCCGCGTGCTGGCCCTGCGTCTTGGCTGCGGCGACAAGGTACCCGGCTGGACGGTGATGCGGAATTGCGCCTCGGGCATGCAGGCGCTCGACTCCGCGATCGCCAACATCCAGCGTGGCCGCGCCGACCTGGTGCTGGCCGGCGGTACCGACGCGCTGTCGCGTGCGCCGCTGTTGCTTTCCGACGCCATGGTGCGTTGGCTGTCCGGCTGGTACGCCGCGCGCGGCGTCGGGCAGAAGCTGGCGGCCCTGCGCCGTCTCAGGCTTGGCTACCTCGCCCCCGTCATCGGTCTGCTCAAGGGCCTCACCGATCCCGTGGTCGGCTTGCTGATGGGCCAGACAGCGGAAAACCTGGCCTGGAAATTCGGCATCTCCCGCCGCGCCATGGACGAGTTCGCGGCGGAGAGCCACCGTCGCACACTGGCGGCCCGCACCGCCGGCCGCTTCGATGAAATCGTGCCACTGGTCGATGGCGCCGGACAGGTCTATGCGGAAGACGACGGTGTGCGCAACGACTCGACACCGGACAAACTGGCCACGCTGCGGCCGGTCTTCGACAAGCCCTACGGCAACATCAGCGCCGGCAACAGTTCGCAAGTCACCGACGGCGCAGCGCTGCTGTTGCTGGCTTCCGAACAGGCGGTGGCACGCTGGAACCTCAAACCGCTCGGCAGGATTGTCGACAGCGAATGGGCAGCGCTTGATCCCGCGCTGATGGGACTCGGCCCGGTGCACGCGGCCACGCCGATACTCAAGCGCCACAACCTGGCCCTCAACGACCTCGACGCCTGGGAAATCAACGAAGCCTTCGCCGCCCAGGTGCTGGGCTGTCTGGCGGCATGGGAGGACGAGGCCTACTGCCGCGAGCAACTCGACCTGCCCGGCGCGCTGGGCAAACTGGACCCGGCCAGGCTCAACGCCGACGGCGGCGCCATCGCCGTCGGCCATCCGGTTGGCGCTTCCGGCGCGCGCATCGTCCTGCATCTGTTGCACCGGCTTGAAGGCGGGCGAAAAGGGCATCGCCAGCATTTGCATCGGCGGCGGCCTGGGCGGCGCCATGATGGTGGAAAGATCATGAACCACTGGAAACTCGACCGCGACGCCGACGGCCTGGCCTGGGCAACCCTGGACAAGGCCGGCGCCAGCACCAATACGCTGTCGCCGGATGTGATGGCGGAACTGGCGCAACTGCTCGATCAACTCGACCGCGAACCGCCGAAGGGGCTGATCTTCCGCTCCGGCAAGGCGGCCGGCTTCATCGCCGGAGCCGACATCGAGGAATTCTCCCGCCTCGACAGCGCCCAGTCCGCCCGCGCCCTGATCGCCCGGGGCTGGGATCTCTACAACCGGCTGGCGGCGGTTCCCTATCCGACGCTGGCGCTGATTCGCGGCCACTGCGTCGGCGGCGGCCTGGAACTGTCGCTGGCTTGCCGTTACCTCATGGTGGTGGACGAGCCGGCCACCAAGCTGGCGCTGCCCGAAGTGATGCTCGGCATCTTTCCCGGCTGGGGCGGCATGAAACGGCTGCCGGAACGGATCGCCCCGCCCGAGGCGCTGGACATGATGCTTACCGGCCGCAACGTCGACGCCCGCAAAGCCAAGCGCATGGGCCTTGCCGACGATTGCGTTCCGCCCCGTCTGGCCGAAACCGCCGCCCGCGCCATGGTGCTATCCGGCCGGCCGCGTCGACCCCGCCCGCTATTGCATCGGTTGATGAACGGACTGCTCAAAGGCTTCGTCGCCAGCCAGGCGCGCAAGCAGGTGGCCAGCCGCGCCCGGCCGGAACATTATCCGGCCCCGTACGCCATCCTCGATTGCTGGGCGCGACACGGTGGCAACGCGCTGGCCGCGCCGGAATTGATCGACCGTATCGTCGGCTCGCCGACAGCCGGCAATCTGGTGCGCCTGTTCTTCCTCCAGGATCGGCTGAAGGCCTTCGGCAAGGAAACGGATTTCCCGCTGAATCGCCTCCACGTGGTCGGTGCCGGGGTCATGGGCGGCGACATTGCCGCCTGGGCGGCGCTGCGCGGCTTCACCGTCACCTTGCAGGACCAGTCGCTGGAACGGGTCGCCGCCGCGATCGGCCGCGCCGGCAAGTTGTTCGAACGCCGCCTGAAAGACCCGCTTGCCCGCCGCGCCACCTTCGACCGGCTGATACCGGACCCGCAGGGCAATGGCGCCCCGCACGCGGACGTGGTGATCGAGGCCATCTTCGAGGATGCGCCAGCCAAACGCGCTCTGCTGGCTAGCCTGGAAGCGCGCATGCGGCCCGATGCCGTGCTGGCGACCAACACCTCCAGCCTGCGCCTGGAGGACATCGCCACCGCGCTGAACGATCCCGGCCGGCTGGTCGGCATCCACTTCTTCAACCCGGTGGCGAAGATGCCGCTGGTCGAGGTGGTGGCGACGACCGGCGCCGATCCCTCCATGCTCGCGCGTGCCAACGCCTTCGTCCGCGCCATCGACAAGCTGCCGCTGCCGGTTAAGAGCGCGCCGGGCTTCCTGGTCAATGCCGTGCTGGCGCCCTACATGCTCGAGGCCATGCGCTGCGTCGATGAAGGCCTGGCGCCGGAAACGGTCGATGCCGCCATGCTGGCCTTCGGCATGCCCATGGGACCGATCGAACTGGCCGACACCGTCGGCCTGGATATCGCCCTGGCGGCCGGCCGACAACTGGCCAATGCCGACCAGCCCCCACGCTGCCTTGCCGACAGGGTCGGACGCGGCGATCTGGGGCGCAAGACCGGCCGCGGCTTCTACTCGTACCGTGACGGCAAGCCCGCAAAGGGGGTGAGCGGGGAGGTCCCCGCCGGCCTGGCGACCCGCCTGGTGACCCCCCTGATCGAACGGACGCGGGCCCTGGTAAAGGACGGCATCGTCGCCGATGGCGATCTTGCCGATGCCGGGGTAGTATTCGGGACCGGCTTCGCGCCCTTTACCGGCGGCCCGCTGCGCTACGCGGATGGATTGAAGAGATAGAGTCGGAAGACACGGGAAACATAATCTCAAGGAGGAGAAAACATGAAGCAAACGATGAAACTGATCCCCGCGGCCATTCTGGCGCTTTCCGCCGGTTCGGCGGCCGCTTCCGCGTTCCAGTTGCTGGAGCAGAACGCCAGCGGCCTTGGCAACGCCTATGCCGGTTCCGCCGCCGTCGCCGACAACGCCAGCACCATCTTCTTCAATCCGGCCGGCATGACGCAGTTGCAGCCGCGGGAAATCTCCGCCGGCCTGACCGGCGTGCTGACCAGCTACAAGTTCACCAATAGCGGTTCCAGCACCGGGGCCCTGAGCGGCAACGGCGGCGATCCCGGCGGCCTCGGCCTGATCCCCAATGGCTACCTATCCTGGGCGCTCAACAAGGATCTCTATGTTGGCGTCGGCTTCGGTGCTCCCTTCGGATTGAAGACCGACTACGACAATCCCTGGCTCGGCGGTGCCCAGGCGATCAAGTTCGACATCAAGACCTACAACATCAACCCGACCATCGCCTACCGCGTAAACAACATGGTTTCGCTGGGCTTCGGCGTCGATTGGCAGCGCATGGAAGCGGAGTATGTCCGCATCGCCGGGGTCAATCCTGCTCCGATCGCGGGAGTCGTACCCGTGCCGCTCACCTCGACGACCGTCCAACTGAAAGCGGATGACGACAGTTGGGGCTGGAATGCCGGCGTGCTGCTCAACCTGTCGCCGAGCACCAAGGTCGGCGTCTCCTACCGCTCGTCGGTCAAGCACAAGCTGGACGGCAGCCTGACCGCATCCGGTCCGGCTGCCCTGGCTGCCTTCCACGTCTCGCAATCGGGCCCGGCAACGGCGGATATCGAGCTGCCTGAAACCTTCATCGTCAGCGCCACCCAAGCCATCAACAGCCAATGGGAAATGCTCGGCGATATTTCCTGGACCGGCTGGAGCAGCGTCGACAAGGTTAACGTCGTAAGGGCCAACGGTACCGTTGCCCAGACCCTCGATACCAAGTTCCGCGACACCTGGCGGGTAGCCGTGGGCGCCAACTACAAGCTGTCCGACTCTTTGAAGCTGAAGTTCGGCACCGCCTACGACCAGACGCCGATCCGCGACCCGGAGCATCGTCTGGTTTCGCTGCCGGACAACAACCGCGTCTGGCTGTCCACCGGCGCGCAATGGAAGCCGAACAAGGCTTCGGCGCTCGACTTGGGCATTACCTACCTGTACGTGAAGGATCCGGACATCAACAACAACCAGTCCGGCAGTCTGCGCGGCCTGGTCAAGGGTTCCTACTCGGACACCGCCTGGATCTTCGGCGCGCAGTACTCGATGAGCTTCTAAATTGTCATCCCTGGCCCGGCGCCCGCCGGGCCAGCCATCGGAGGAGGGCAAAGGGATGTTGAACAAGAAACTATCCACCGCTGTCGTTCTGACCGCGGCTCTTCTGGTCACTCCGGCGGTTCGCGCCGCCGATGTTGCCGGCGTGCATCTTGACGACCGCGCGCGAATCGGCAATGCCGATCTGGTCTTGAACGGCGCCGGTGTGCGTACCAAGGTCTTCTTCAAGGTCTATGTCGCGGCCCTGTATGCGGCGAAGAAGACAACGGCGGCCAGTACCCTTGTCGAGGCGCGCGACCCGCGACGCATGGCGCTGCACATGATGCGGGATCTGGACGCCGACTCGCTGGTCGGCGCGTTGAAGGAGGGACTGCACAGCAACAACAGTCCCGCCGAGCTGACGAAGCTCAAGGCCGAGATCGATCAGTTCGAAGGCCTGATGCGTGGCATTGGCAACGCCAGGAAGGGCGACCTCATCACCATCGATTTTTCCGGCGACGGCACCAGCATTGGTTTCAATGGCCAGGCGCGCGGCAGCGTTGCCGGGGACGCGTTTGGTCGAGCGCTATTGAAGGTCTGGCTGGGCGACAAGCCTGTCGACGCCGATTTGAAGCAGTCTTTGCTGGGCGGCTGAGCGGAGGGGGAACATTCATGGAAAAGATATGGCTGAAGAGCTATCCGAAAGGGATACCGGCAGAGATCGGCCCCCTGACGGAATCCTCGCTGGCGCAACTGATGATCAACGCCTGCCAGCGCTATGGGGACAAAGTCGCCTACCTCAGCATGGGCAAGGAGCTCAGTTACGCCGAGCTTGACCGCCAGTCACTGGCATTCGCGGGCTGGCTGCAAAGCATCGGCCTGGGCAAGGGCGGCCGGGTCGCGCTGATGATGCCCAACCTGCTCCAGTACCCGATCTGCCTGTTCGGCGCGTTACGGGCGGGCTGCATCGTCGTGAATTGCAATCCGCTCTATACGCCGCGCGAACTCGAACACCAGTTGAAGGATTCCGGCGCCGAAGCGATTGTGGTGGTGGAGAACTTCGCCCACACCGTGGAGCAGGTTCTGCCGCACACCGCCGTCCGGCATGTGATCGTCACGTCGATGGGCGAGATGCTCGGCTTCGTCAAGGGGATTGTCGTCAATCTGGTGGTACGCCAGGTGAAGAAGATGGTGCCCGAATGGCATATCCCGGGCGCGCTCGATCTGCACACAGCTCTGGCGGCGGGCCGCCGCCAGGCCTTCCAGGCACCGGAGATTGGTCTCGACGACCTTGCCTTTCTGCAATACACCGGTGGCACCACCGGCGTGTCCAAGGGGGCGATGCTGACGAATCGGAATATCGTCTCCAATGTCACCCAGGCCCACGCCTGGATCAGCTCCGCGGTGCGCGAACGCGAAGAAGTCATCGTCACGGCTTTGCCCCTCTACCATATCTTCGCCCTGACCGCGAATTGCCTGACCTTCCTGCGCATCGGCGCAACCAATCTGCTGATCGCCAATCCGCGCGACATTCCCGGCTTCATCAAGGAACTCAAGCAGGTTCCATTTACCGTCATCACCGGCGTCAATACACTGTTCAACGGGCTGCTCAACCATCCCGATTTCGCCAGCCTGGATTTTTCCCATTTGCATGTCACCCTGGGTGGCGGCATGGCCGTGCAGAAGCCGGTTGCCGATCGCTGGCAGGCGGTCACGGGCAGCGCGCTGATCCAGGCCTACGGCCTGACCGAAACATCGCCGGCGGCGACCATGAATCCCCTGGACCTGAAGTCCTTCAATGGCGCCATCGGCCTGCCGATCTCGTCGACCGAGTTGTCGATTCGCGACGACGCCGGCGCCGAACTGGCCGTCGCCCAGATCGGCGAGATCTGCCTGCGCGGCCCGCAGGTCACCAAGGGTTACTGGCAGCGCCCGGAAGAAACCGCCTCGGTCTTCCATGCCGATGGCTTCCTGCATACCGGCGACGTCGGCTATGTCGACGAGAACGGCTTCGTCTTCCTGGTCGACCGCAAGAAGGACATGATCCTGGTCTCCGGCTTCAACGTCTATCCCAACGAGGTCGAGGAAGTGGTGGCGTCCCATCCCGGTGTCCGCGAGGTGGCGGCCATCGGCGTACCCAGCGAACACTCCGGAGAGGCCGTGAAGATCTTCGTGGTCCGCAAGGATCCGGCGCTGACGGCGGAAGCCATCATTGCCTACTGCCGCACCCAGTTGACCTCGTACAAGGTGCCCCACCAGGTTGAATTCCGCGAGGACTTGCCGAAGACCAACGTCGGCAAGGTATTGCGCCGCGCGCTCAAGGAATAGGCAGAAACCACCACTGCGGCAGCAAAACAAATGGGGGGCGGAGCCCCCCATTTGTTTTGCTGCCAAGTAACCGACAGCTTCCGGTCACATGCCGTACTTGGAAATCACTTTGGCGTAGCCCTTGTCGGCCATGCACTTATCTATCGCATCGAGCGCCTCGTCACGACTGCTGTAGGCGCTCATCACCGATCGACACGCAGCCAGATCGGTATCGTGCTTGAGCACGTCGGCACCATCCTGCACGTAGGCATGTTTGTTGGCACAACCGGCCAACGCCAGGACAAGACCACCAAGAATAGCCACGTATCGCATGAATGCTCCTCAGTTGTCAGACGGAAATAATGTTGATCTTACCAGTGTTCCGCCCCGGCGCATTCTCCGCCGGCCGGCACCGCCGGACCGAGGCGCCTCGCGAGGCACGCGGGGCCACATGATAGGATTCCGCCACCGCGCAACGGCTGTTGAAGAATGATCGGCGCCATCACCCTGCTCCTGGTTTTCCAACTGATCGGCGAGGTCATCGCTCAGACACTGGCGCTGCCCATACCCGGCCCGGTCATCGGCATGGCCCTGCTCTTCGCGGGACTCACCCTGCGTGGCGGCCCATCGACGGAGTTGCGCGGCACCGCGCAAGGCCTGTTGCAGCACTTGTCCCTGCTTTTCGTTCCCGCCGGCACGGGCGTCATGCTCCACTTCCAGCGGGTGTCGGACGAGTGGCTGCCCCTGGTCGTTTCGCTGGTGGCCAGCACGGCAATCACCATCGCGGTAACGGCCGTGGTACTGCGCCTGTTGAGCCAACGCGGCCACCACAACGGCAGGGGCGCGCCATGACGCCGCGCCTCAGCGAGATATGGGTCTATCTGGCGGCCTCGCCGCTATTGGGCCTGACCCTGACCTTGCTCGCCTATCAGGGCGCCTACGCCCTGCACAAGCGTTGCGGCGGGCATCCGCTGGCCAACCCGGTATTGCTGGCGGTGACGGCCCTGGTCACCCTGTTGTGGGCGACCGACACGCCCTACCGAACCTATTTCGACGGCGCCCAGTTCGTGCACTTCCTGCTCGGCCCGGCCACCGTGGCGCTGGCCATCCCGCTGCATGCCCAACTGGGCCGACTGAAACGCATGGCGCTGCCGCTGCTCGCGTCCCTGCTGGTCGGCTCGCTGACCGCCGCCCTTTCGGCCGTGGCCATCGGCGGCCTGCTCGGCGCCAGCAAGGCAACGCTGCTCTCGCTGGCGCCGAAGTCCGTCACCACGCCCATCGCGATGGGCGTCGCCGAGCGGATTGGCGGGCTGCCTTCGTTGACGGCCGTGCTGGTCATCGCCACTGGAATCATTGGCGCCGTCGGGGCGCGCTATGTCTATCGGGCGCTGCGCATCGAGGACGACGCGGTCCGCGGCTTCGCCATGGGCATCGCCTCGCACGGCATCGGCACGGCGCGGGCGTTTCAGGAAAGCGAACAGATGGGTGCTTTCGCCGCGCTGGCGATGGGGCTCAATGGCCTGATGACGGCCCTGCTGCTGCCCGTGGTGATGCCCTGGGTGATGGGCTGAGCCGACGGCGCAACCCGGCCGCCCGCCTTAGAACCGCGCGGTGAACTTCAGCCGAAGGCTGCGCCCGAACTGCGGCATGCGGTCGCGCAATCCGGCCACCGTGGTATCGAGCGCCACAGGGTCGTCGTAGCGATGGTCGAACAGATTGTAGATGCCCAGGGCGACATCCCAATTCCCGGCGACCGGCTGGTAGCTCAGGTTGGCATTGACGATCGCATAGCCGGCCACCCGGTTGCCGCTGTCGCCGGTGCGGCGGCGGCCGACCAGTTGTCCTTCCACGCCGGCCAGCCATTGGCTATCGAGAATGGGCGCGGCGAGATTGCCGTGCAAGACGTCACGCGGCATGTTTTCCAGATAGCCGGAGGCGATGGTCGGCCGCTGCCGCGTATAGCCGACGCGAACCGAAGCACGATTGCGCCAGCGATGCTGGACCTCGAACTCGGCGCCGCGCGCGGTGACCTCCGGCAGGTTGCCCGACAGCCCCGTGGCGGTGTCGACACCCAGCATGTCGGCAATGCGAAAAGCGTACAGCGACGCCGTGACCACGCTACGCGGGCCAAGACGCTGCTCCCAGGCGAGGTCCAGCGACTTCATCCGTTCGGGCTTCAGGTCGGGGTTGCCGACCGCATAGGTCGGCGGAAGGTAGTAGCGCTGATAGACGGTCGGGTCGCTGAAAGCGGTGGCGTAGAGCAGCTTGAAGATGCCGCCGTGGTCGTTCTGGCGCACCAGGCCGACCCGCGGGCTCCAGTGGCCCGGCATGCTCGTAAGCTTGTCGTAGCGCAAGCCGAGCGTGAGATAGGTGGCATCGGCGATGGCGAGTTCGTCCTGCGCATAAACGCTGCCTTGGCGGCTGCGCCGACGATCATCCAGGCAAGGCGCGCCATCGATGCCAAAACAGCCGTAGCCGACATCTTCATTGCGTTGATCCTGGCGACGATTTTCCTTGAATTCGATCCCGCCGATCCAGCGGTGTCCCTGCCAGGCGGTCGAGAGCAGGCGACTCTCCAGGCCCCACCACTGGCCGGTGGCGTGATCGCGATTGAGGACATACGGCGGGTAGTCGTAGGGAAAGTCCCCCTTGTAGGTGTATTGCCCGGCGTAGACGCGGCTGTGCAGCGAATTTCCCTGACCGAGTTTCTGGTCGCCGGCAAATTCGGCGAGGGTGTAGGCATCGGCCTCCCGGTGCCGGTTGTCGTCGACCAGGGTGCCGTAGGAGCCGGTGGGGATGGTTTCGTCCCGGGCCGAATGAATCAGCGTCGCCCGCCAGTGGTCGGTCTTGAACCGTGCGAAGAACTTGCCTGCCCGTTCTCCTTCCACTCCGTGGACAGTCGGATCGACACCCGCCGCGGCCAGGTCGGAAAACGCCAGGCCGCGTCCGCCGACGTGGCCGGCGGTGTACGACAACAGCACATCCGCACCGCTCTCGGTGAGCTTCCCCCAACTGACCCGCCCGACACTGGCATTGCCGCTGCCGCGACTGGCGGATACTTCCGTGCCCGCCAGGCTGCCGCCATGGCGGGTCACGACGTTGATGACGCCGAAAGTCGAGTCGCCACCATAGACCGAGGCGCTGGGGCCGCGCACGACCTCGATCTGTTCGACCAAGTCGAGATCCAGAGGAAATGCGCTGTCGAAATTGGCGCTGCCATAGACATTCTCGTTGACCGGGATGCCGTCGATCAGCAGTTGCAGCCGGGACCGATAGTCGCCCGGCGCCGAGACACCCCGGACCCCGACAAAGGAATAGGTATGGTCGCTGGTGATGGTGTAGCCGTTGAGCGTGCGCAACGCGTCAGCCAGGGTACGCCAACCGTAGGCACGAATATCGGCCCGGGTCAGCACGGACACCGCCGACGGTGTCAGCGCGGCGTTGATGGAGAACTTCGGGGTCTGGATCACCCGGATCTTGAGCAACTCTTCCAGGGACAGTTCGGTGATGTCATCGGCCTGGGTAGCGGCTTGAGCGGGCCCGGCGAGCAGCACGGCGGCGAGCGCGGCGAGCGCGGCCTGGGCGGCACGGCGCAAATTAGTCATCGACAGCTCGCTCATGCGCCCCGCCCCGCCAAGACCGAATTCGCCGCTCGCCGCTTCTTCAACCATGTCAGCATGGTGGCAAAGAGCAGATCGGGGTCCACCGGTTTGGCGACGAAATCGTTCATGCCCGCCGCCAGGCAACGCGCCCGATCCTCGGCAAAGGCGTTGGCGGTCATGGCGATGATCGGCAGCTCCGTACAGGCGGGGATCTGGCGTATCCGCAGCGTGGCTTCGACGCCATCCATCTCCGGCATCTGCATGTCCATCAGCACCAGGTCGTAGCCCGTCTTCTGAACGCGCTCGACGGCCTGCGCGCCATTCGCCGCGACATCGACCGAAAAGCCCATGGCTTCCCGCAACAGCTCCAGCACCACCTCCTGATTCACCCAGTCGTCTTCGGCGAGGAGAATTCGCGAGCCGCCGAATTCGCTGGCAAGCTGGCGCTCGGCTTCCGTGCTCGACAACACGGCTTCCTGCCGTGCGTCCGGCCGGGCCATCGCCTTCTTCGGCAAGCGAATGGCGAACGAAAACGAGCTGCCCACATCGGGAGTACTGGCTACCTGGATGTCGCCACCCATGAGCTGGACAAGGCGCTTGCAGATGGCCAGACCCAGGCCCGAGCCGCCGAACTTGCGCGTCATCGAGCCATCCGCCTGCTCGAAGGAATTGAATATCTTGCCGATGGCCTCCGGCGCGATGCCGATGCCGGAATCGCTGACCGAAAAATCGATCAGCATGTCTTCGGGCGTCTCGTCCCTTACTTGAATGGCCAGGACCACGCCACCGGCCTTGGTGAACTTGATGGCGTTGCCAACCAGATTCAGCAGTATCTGCTGGAGTCGCAGCGGGTCGCCTACCAGTTCGCGCCCGGCCAGCCGTTCATCGACATTGCAGTCCAGCGCCAGGCGCGCCACTTCGGCCTTGGGCGTGACCAGGCTGTCCAGGTTGGCCACCAGACCGTCGATGGTAAACGGCGCCTGCTCCAGCGTCATCCGTTCGGCATCGATCTTCGATAGATCGAGAATGTCGTTTAGCAGACCAAGAAGGTGGTTGGCCGCGTTGCGGATCTTGCCCAGTTTGTCGATCTGGGTCGGATCCGTGTTGCTGCGCGCGAGCAGGTAGGTCAGGCCGATGATGGCATTCATCGGCGTGCGCAACTCGTGGCTCATGTTGGCGAGAAAGCTGCTCTTGGCCCGGTTGGCGGTCTCGGCCTGTTCCTTGGCGATCGACAAGGCCAGCGTGCGCTCCTGGACGGTATCCTCCAGGTGATCTCGATGATTGGCCAGCTCGAGGTCGCGATCGGCGATCTCGGCGAGCATGGTGTTGAAGGCATCGGCCAGATGGCCGATTTCATCGTCGGAATACTTGATGGCGCGCTGCGAATAGTCTCGTGAATTGGCGACCCTTCTCGCGGTATCGGTCAGCGATCCCAGCGCCACCAGCAACGATGCCTGCATGCGGTGCGCAATGAGGAAGGCCGCCACGAACGCAATTAGCGAGCCCGCCAGGAACAGCACGGAGTTCCAGGCGATCTCGCGCCACACCCGGTCGAGGCTGGCCGTCAGCGCAACCGACCCCACCACTCCTGTCGCGGTGCGAATCGGCACGGCCGCGACGATGAACGACGAGTTGACGTACTCCGCCCGTTCCCGGTGCGCCTTGTCGGCCAGGGCGACGACCCGCTCAGGCAGCTTGGCGCCGGGTTTCAGGTAGTCGTAGTGAAACTCGGTCTCCAGGCCCTCGAGGTCGGCCGCGATCACATCCGGATGAGATTGCAGGGAACTGAACAGACGCTCGGCACCGGCCTTGTCCTTGAAGTCGACCACCGCCGAGGCATTGAAGGCGATCACATCGGCCATCGAGAACAGCTCGGTCAATTTTGCGGCACGGCGCTGATCCATCTCGCGCACCGTGAACATAAGGAAGACGAGCAACAAACCCATGCCGACCGACGTCGCGACGATCAACGCCAGCTTGCGGCGAATGTTTCGCTGCGGCATCACTTGGCGCCGCCAATCACCTGCCGCGCCAGGCGCATCATCTGCGAACTCGGCTTGAGGCCGGCGCGGCTCAATGCATCGGCATTGATGTCGAACTGTAGCCGCCCCTCCGACCGCGCCAGCGCGATGCCTCCGCCCTGTCGGGCAAAATTATCGACCTCGCTGACCGCCAGCACCGGCTTGCCTTCCAGCCAGCGCAATACCGCGCCAATGCGAGCCTCTTCAGTGTCGGGAACGAAGACGAGTTGGCAATCGGCGATCTGGTCGGGGCCGTTCACACGCCGCACGCGTAGTTCCTTGCCCGCGATGGAGCGCCCCTCGTAGTTCGCAAGATAGGGTCCCAGCTGATCGCGCCCGAACAGGCAGATGGTTGAGCTGGTCCCGGTTCCCGGCCACTCGATGTACTTCAGGAAATTGATTAGAAACGCCGCCTTGAGCTGTTGCTCCGTGTTGACCTCGGCAAAGCCATGCCCGCAAGCCAGCGCCAACATGAAAGTCGCCGCAAGTCGGCCAAGCAAACAACGCGGACGCTCGAGGAACATGGTGGCGGCTCAGTAGGTCCAGCGCGCTGAAAGCAACAGCGAAGGGCCAACTTCAAGGGGAACCGAGGGGATGTAGTCCGAGATGAACTCGGTGCGGCGACCCCCGATCAGGTTGCGACCCGTGGCGGCCAGCTCGAGAGTCTTGCTCGGCTTGTGGGCAAAGCGCAGGTCCAGCGTTACATAGCCAGGGACGCGCACCAGATCGAAGTAAGGCGCATTGGTCCGGAAGTACCCGGCGGAACCGCGAATCCAGGCATCGAACTGCTGGCTTGGCGACAGATTCCACTGAGAGCGCAGCGAGCCGTAGTGGCGGGGAGTCGCCTTCTCGGAATCCTTGATGGATGACTGGGCGGCCGGGCTGCCGGAGTTCTCCATTTCTATGCGCGTCCAACTGTATGAGAGCTGGAGGCGCCAGACGGGCAGCACCAGCCAATCTGCGGCCAGCTCGGCACCGGTGATCCAGCCACCGGAACAGTTGCATGGATTCACGTTCTGAATGATGGCGAGCGGGAACAGTGTCGCCATATCGACGTTCCCCAATCGACCGGAAACGCGATCCGTGTAACGCTGACGATAGCCGGTGACATTGGCGTTGAAATTGGTCGAAAGCTGGGTTCGATAACCGAGTTCGATGCCTCTCATCGTCTCGGCTTTCAATGCCTCGTTGCCCGGGGCGTTGCGAATCACCACCGGCAGTGGTATGGGCGGCCGCGCCGGCTGGAAGCCGATCAGCACATTGGCATCGTGCTCCGCGCGCGCCGGCATGCGCGGCGCCTTGGCGTACTTGATCCAGACCGTATCGTCATGGGACGGTGTCCACATCAAAGTGGTATTCGGCGCAAATGTGTAACCGCCGAGATTGGTGTAGTCCCAGCGCGCGCCGGCGCCCAACCGCAGCCGGTCCGGAATCAGGGTCCAGTCGTCGTGAACGAAGACACCCGTCGTTCGCTGGGTATATTTCGGATGGGCCAGCGACAGGACGATGGCCGACGGAGTCGCGGTGTCGGAGTTGGTGCGATGACTCAAACCCCATAGCAGGTCGTGCGCGGCGAACGTATAGCGGCCTTGGTAGTCGAGGTCGACGGTCGAGCGATCCTGTTCGAAATAGTCACTGATTTCGATCGACGATGATTCCAGGGACATCTGGACCGACGATTCGATGCCCGCGCCGGTCAGCCAGCGATAGCGACCGGCGACACTCTGGCCGGCATCAACCTGTGTGAATCGCCGCGGAAGAATGGCCAAGGGCAAGGTCGGCGCCAGGTCCAGCATGGCCAGATCGCCCAGCGAGGACCGCGAGACCTTGGCCCATAGCGCCAGATCACGGCCGACACCAAGACTTCGGTCGAAGCGGGCATTCAGCAGGGCGTTGCTCAGGCGGTCGTTGCCCTGGTTGCCGCTGGCGCTCTGTCTGGATGGCTCGGCATGGCGACCTTGGAACGATAGCTTCCAGGTGGAGTCTTCGTCGAGACTACCACCCTGGCGTGCATAAAGACTTCCCGTACCCCGCGTGCCGATAGTGGGCGCCACCAAGCCACCGGCCTGACTTCGGGAATGCTTGCTGATGATGTTGATGACGCCGCTGACCGCGTTGACGCCCCACATGGCGGCGCCCGGCCCGCGGATCACCTCGATGCGCTCAACGTCTTCGAGCGCGATGGGGTCGTCCTCCCACATGACGCCGGAGAACATGGGGTTATAGATGCTGCGGCCATCGATCAGCACTTGCAGCTTGTTGGCGAAACGACCATTGAAGCCGCGTGCGGCAACGGCATAGCGTCCGCTGTCGATCTGCGCCACTTCGATCCCGGGCACCATGCGCAGAACGTCGGGCAGTACCTGGGCGCCCGAGCGCCGGATATCGTCCGAGGAAATGACAAAAGCCGCCGCCGGCACATTGGCCAGAGTCTGGCTCTTGCGCGACACCGAAGTTATCTCGGTCTTGGTCAGGTCTTCGAGGCTGATGTCGTCGAGCGCGTCGGCCGCCCAGCCGTGCGAAGCGGCGACAGCCAGAAGCACGGCCGTCAGCCGTTCATGCGTGCGGATCATTGGATTCACCTGTGATTTTGTTGACCGGCAATTTTCGAAGCAGCCCAAAAAGCCTGTCTTCTGTCTATTTATGGGCGGAATTGTCATCCAAGGGAGAACGTCGGGGCAAGCAAAATCTATGGCTAAAGTTAGCCCCCTGACCATAAGTCACCGGGTTCCGGATCTCGCCGCGGACAGCCTGGTTCAGGGGTAACGGCTTTGATTCAGATCAATTCGCGCACCAGCGAGGTGCCGAGAATGACCAGAGGGGTACCCGCCGCCCAATTTGCGCCAACCGAGGATATCTACCATGAAGGCCCGCCCGATCTTCCGCTGTTTCCTGGGCACCCTGGCGTCGCTGGTGCTTGGTTTTCCGCCGTCGGCACTTGCCGCATCGCCTGTACCCGAGAAGAAGGAATTCAGGATCCTTCACGTCATGAGCTATCACTCGCCATGGCGCTGGACCGATCGCCAGCTCGAAGGGTTTCAGGAGGAACTCAAGGGCGTCAAGACCACGTACCAGGTATTCCAGATGGACACCAAGCGGAATAGCGCGAAGGAACACAAGGAGAAGAAAGGCCAGGAGGCGCGCTCCTTGATCGAAACATGGAAACCGGACCTGGTCTACACCACTGACGACGACGCGCAGGAGTATCTGGCGAAATACTACGTCAACAAGAAGCTGCCGTTCGTCTTCAGCGGGGTCAACAACGATCCGGCCACTTACGGTTTTGCCGGCAGCGAGAACATGACCGGGGTGCTCGAGCAGGAGCACTTCCTGGAGTCGGTGCGACTCCTGAGGAAAATCGTCCCCGGCGCGCGGCGCATCGCACTGGTCTTCGACGACGCGAAGATGTGGGATCCGGTGCGAAGCAGGATTCTGAAGGTCATGGCCCAATTGCCCGACATGAAGATCGTCGCGTCCGACACGATTCTCACGTTTGCCGAATACAAGAGAAAGATGAAGGAGTATCCGGACATTGCCGACATCGTCGGCACCATCGGTATCTTCAACCTGAAGGATGAAGACGGCAGGAACGTGCCCTATCAGGACGTCCAGAAGTGGACCGTTGAAAACAGCACGCTGCCCGATTTTGCTTTCTGGATCGACCGCGTCTACTACGGAACACTCGGAGCCGTCACGGTGTCCGAACGTGAGCAGGGACGGGCGGCCGGGCGTATTGCCCGCTCGATACTGACCGAGGGCCGTGGCCCGGCGAGCTTCGCCATGGCCCCGACCACCAAGGGCATGCCGGTCGTCAGCCTGGCCCGGGCGAAGCGGCTGGGACTCAAACTGAGCGCCGACTTGCTGCTGACGGCGGAAGTGATCCAGCGGTTCGAGTGGGAACAGCCGTGAAACTGGGCCTGCGCGCCAAGATCGTCCTGATCGTGGTCGGCGCCGTGCTGATCGGCTTGGTGGCGGTGTTGTCGACCAGCACCTACCTGTTCACCGATGCATACATCTCGTCGCTCCACTCGCGCTCGACGGCGATAGCTCAGGGTCTGAAGACCCAGATGGATCGCATCCTTCAACTGGGAATTGACCTGGACAGCCTGGTGGGTTTCGACCGGCAGTGCAAAGACGTGGTCGACACCTACGACGGGATCGAGTTCGCCATGGTGACGGGCCGCGATGGCGCCATCCTTTTCCATAGCAACGCGTCGAAAAGCGGCGGCAAGCTCGTCGACCGAGGCTTGCTGGCCGCCGTGCGGACCGCCGCCGAATCCACCTCCGACTACACGAGCGAGGGAGCCAGTGGCCACGCGTCGGTCGTGCCGATCTTCGCCATCGACGGAGCCCATCTGGGCAGCGTGGTCGTGGGCCTTTCGGCGCGCGTCATTGACGACAAGGTGCGAAAGATCGTCGTGGCCGTGCTCGGCGTCGGCTTGCTGTTTCTGATGGTCGGCACCGTGGCGCTGGTCGTAGTGCTCTCTTACTCCATTTCGCGGCCGATGAACGTACTGATCAACTCCATCGAGCTCATACGATCGAACACCGCCGACCTGAGCCGGCGGGTCGAGCTGCGATCGGAAGACGAACTGGGAACCCTGGCTCGCGCGTTCAACGACCTGATGCAGAGCCTCCAGGATACGACGGTGTCGAAAGCGAGCCTCGCGGCGGCCTACGACGCCTTGCGCGAGAGCGAGGCAAAGTATCGGGAGCTGGTCTCGAATGCCAATGCCATCATTCTGCGCATGGGACTCGATGGCACGGTGACCTACTTCAACGAGTACGCCGAGCGCTTCTTCGGCTATTCGGCCGCCGAGATCCTGGGCAGGCATGTCGTGGGTACCATCGTCCCCCGGCTCGAGTCGACCACTGGTCGTGACCTCTCCGGCATGGTGTCCGCCATCCTGGCCGATCCGAACAAGTACGGGACCAACGAGAACGAAAACGTCACGAGGGATGGCCGGCGCGTCTTCGTCCGCTGGGCCAATCGGATCATCCTTGGCGAGCACGACCAGCCTGTCGGCGTACTGTGCATAGGCCAGGACGTTACCGAGAAGAGGCAGGCCGACAGGGAGCTCGAGCTCTACCACCATCACCTCGAAGATCTGGTTCAGGAGCGCACCACCGCCCTGTCCATGGCCAAGGAAGCCGCCGACGTGGCCAACCGGGCCAAGACAGTCTTTCTGGCCAACATGAGTCACGAGCTGCGCACGCCCCTGAACGCCATCATGGGCATGACCGACCTGGCTCTGCGCGGGGCCACCGACCCGCAGCAGGCCGATCGGCTCGCCAAGGTCGCGCAAGCCGCCCGACAGTTGCTCGGTATCATCGGCAATATCCTGGAGATCTCCGAACTGGAGGCCGAACGATTCAATCTGGAGCAGATCGATTTCAAACTGGACGGCGTGCTCGACGATCTCGGCACCATGGTGGGCCCAAAGGCGGCCGCCAAGGGATTGAAGCTGGTCATCGACGCGCCACCCGATCTGCTCAGCCGAACGCTGCGCGGCGACCCGGTACGCCTTCGGCAGATACTCCTCAACCTGACCGGCAACGCCATCAAGTTCACCGGCGATGGTTCCGTGACGGTGCGCGCCGCCGCGACCGAGGAGAGTTCGCGGGACATGGTATTGCGCTTCGACGTCCGCGATACCGGCATCGGCATTTCCACCGAGGATCAACGGCGCCTGTTCGCGGCCTTCGAACAGGCCGACGGCTCGACGACTCGCAAGTATGGCGGTGCCGGACTGGAACTGGCCATTTGCAAGCGGCTGGTCGACATGATGGGCGGTAGCATCGGGGTCGAAAGCGCGCTTGGCGCCGGCAGCACTTTCTGGTTTTCGGTCCGGCTGGGCAAGGCTGACGCGTCGCCCGACCGTGAACCGGCGCCCGTTGCCTCCGGAGCGGAAAAAGAGTTGAAGGCCCGATATTCCGGTGCGCGCGTCCTTCTCGCCGAGGACGAGCCGATCAATCAGGAAGTCTCACGCGCCCTGCTGGAGGTGGTCGGCCTCCAGGTCGACCTGGCGGAGGACGGAGTGCAAGCCGTGGAAATGGCAAATGGCACGGATTACGACCTGATCCTGATGGACATGCAGATGCCGAAGCTGAACGGGGTGGCGGCAACCAAGGCGATCCGGGCGCTGCCCGGACGGGAGAACACCGCCATCCTGGCGTTGACCGCCAATGCCTTTACCAGCGACCGGCAGCGCTGCCTGGAGGCGGGAATGAATGACTTCATCACCAAGCCGGTCGATCCGGAGCTTCTTTTTCAAGCCATCCTCAAAGCCCTGTCGCAAGCCAAGCAGGATTTGCCGCAAGCCTCGGCGCAGTGACACTTCTGATACGATTTGGCCATCCGATCCACCGCCGGCGCAAGCACGGCATCTTCACCGCGTTATCCACAGTGCATCCATCCTTCTTGATTTGCCGCTCCGCCGCGGCAATGGTGTCCATACCCATAGGCTCACCGCCGTGCTGCGCCTGATCGATCACATCGTTCGCACTTCCGCCCAAAGGGATCGAACGGAGATCAACGAGGCCGTGGTGCACGCGATGGCGGATCTGTTCAGCCCCTCATCGCTGACCATCTACCGGGCTTTCCCTCAGGCAAGGCGAACCATGGTCTTTGCCTGTGCCGGAATCGGCCCGAAAGGTCGCTATATACGCAATGCCTACCTGCCGGAAACCGGCTACTGCCAGCCGATCGATGTCGATCCCTTGCTGCAACGGGTGCAAGCACAACTGACGGCGGCGCTCGAAGTCATGCCCGAGGGCGGCGACCGCCTGGTCTTCCCCGTTGCGCCGGCGCAGCGCCTGCTATACCTGATCGACATCACCGTCTCCGAACACCTGTCGCCGCGCGAACGCACGGTACTGATGGGATTTGTCGAGTATCTCGGCAACCACATCGCCCTCCTGGACTACGGCGAATCGGACACGCTGACCGGGCTGCCCAATCGCAAGACGTTCGACAAGCATCTGTTCGAGGTGCTCGGCCAGGCAACCATCGACCAGCACCCGGGCTTACCCGAAGCCGCCGCCCCGCAACGACGCAAGGGTAGCCATGACGGGCGGCATTGGCTGGCGGTCTGTGACATCGATCACTTCAAGGCCGTCAACGACGTCCACGGCCATTTGATCGGCGACGAGGTGCTGGTCATGTTCGCGCACCTGATGCGCGACACCTTCCGGTTTCAGGACCAACTGTTCCGTTTCGGCGGGGAAGAGTTCGTTGTCGTGCTGCAACCGACCAGCGAGGAAGCGGTTCAAAGGGCCTTCGACCGCTTTCGTCAAGCCGTCGAAAATCATGTCTTCAGTCGGGTTGGCCGCATCACGGTCAGCATCGGTTACAGCCAGCTACTTGGTAACGACACCCCGCCGGCCGTCATTGAGCGGGCGGACGAGGCGTTGTACTACGTCAAACAGCACGGCCGCAACGCCGTTGCGCGCTACGAAGCCTTGGTCGACTCCGGCCAGCTGGCCACCAAGACCTCTCGTACCGGGGAGATCGAACTCTTCTAGTACGCGGACCCCGGAAGGTCAGCCGCTGATGCGTTCGTAGTAGCGGGCGCGATACAGCAGCCGCCGCCGCTCGGCGGTTTCGGCAAAACCGGCTCGATCATGCAGGACATTGTTGCAGGCCAGGCCCATGCCGGGCTCCAGGCGACCGCGCAGCGTCCAGGGTGTCGGCGTGGCGAGAATCCGCTCCAACGCGGCCTTCGCCGCCCGCGCGGCGGCATCGTCACGCCAGGCGATGCTGACGGTACGCGCCGTGTAGCGCATGTGCAGGAACCCTTGGGCATCGACGGAGAAGACCGGTCCCGGCTGTTCGGCGCGGGCGACGCCATTTTCGTCATTGCGCGGCGGAATGGTCATGACGTCCGGCGTCGAAAGCGCACGAATATGGTCGGGGTTCTCGTCGCGCAGCAGAAGATAGGCGATCTCGTGGTCGAGCAGTTGATTCTCGCCACCGCTGGCGGCACTCTCGACACAATGAAGCAGCAGGCCACGAATGGTTCGCTCGGGTAGGTTGTAGTAGCCGTCGGTGTGCCACTTGATCGGTTTGTCGGTGTACGGGATGAACTCGCGGCGCTCGCCGCGCTCTTCAGCTCCGCGCACGGAAATTGGCGAGATGGCGTCGTCGTCGGTCAGCCAGTGGCTGTCGAGCGTCTTGAGGCCGAGTTGCAGACCGAGTCGGCGCGGAATTTCCTTGTCCGGATCGCGTCCGGTCTTGCTGACATAGATCGCCATGTTGGCGACCGCATTGAGCTCCATCAGGCGCCGCAGTTCCGCCGGTTTGAGCGCGCGCGGGTCGTCGATTTCGACGACGATGTCCTCGAGCCGGCGCGGGGCGCTGTCGAGCTTGCGCTGTCGCCAATCGGCATAGGCGCCGGCGGCATCGAGATCGAAAGGCGAGTTCAAATCATTCTCCGCCGACGCCGGCACCCTCGCGCCGACGGGAAGCTTCACCACCGGCAAACAGGCCGGCGAGGGTCTTGTCGAGCGCCTTCAGCGCTTCGGGCACTTCGATGTCCATGACCTGATCGACCACCCAGAGACGGTCCTTCTCCGGCAGGCCTTCGCGCAGACAGGCGGCGAACAGTCGCTTGAAACCGAAGTCCGGGCCCTCGGGACCATAGTCGAACTCGGCGTATTCGCCGCTGCGGCGGTTGAACAGATCGATGACGTGCTTCTGACAGGCACCGGGTTCAGCGGCGCCCAGCAACATCACGTTGTTGTCCTCGACGATCTCGGCCATGCGTTTGGCCAGCGCGGAGGTGAACTCGATACGTCGTTCCGCTGCCAGTTTCATGTAGGCAATCCGATCCGCCGCCATGGCCATGAAGACCAGGAACTCGCAAACGAAATCGAAGTAGGGGCGACCGATGTCGATGTCGTAGTTGGCCGCCCGCATCCGCTTGATGGCATCCACCGCCAGCTTCCAGGCCAGGAGGCACACCACCGAAGCCAGCGTCGCCGCGGAGCGCTGGCCTTCGGTGTGAAAGCGGCTGCGGATGCGGACAGCCAAATCAGCCCCCCCGCCTTGAGGCGGGGGCCGGGGGGTGGCGGGCCATAGGAGCCTGAGGCGGGTGCGTCAGTACCCGCCCTTGCCCTTCGGTTGCGGCAGTCCGGCCACCTTGCAACCCTGCTTGGCGGCACCGCCATCGGGGAACAGGTCGAACATCAGCTTGTTGTCGGCCTCTGGCATATCGGCTTCATCCTGCAAACCCTTGATGAGATTCCGCAGGTTCGGCGTGTGGCCGTCTTCCTTGTATTTCTCGCGCAGATAGTCAATGACCTTTCGATGCTGTTCGGTCAACGTCAGGTCGCAGGCCTCGGCAATCACCGTGACGGCTTCGTCGCTGAAGTCCGGCTCCAGCAGGTAGCCGTAGTCGTCCACTTCTTTTTCTTCGCCATTGATGACGTAACTCATAGGATGCCTCCTTCAAGTGGGCGCAAGAAAGACTCTATTTCTTGCGCAGATAGAATTCGTTGGCGCTACGGGCCATCGGCAGGGTGGCCAGCAGTTCCACGGCCGCGTGGGTCGCCCAGGATTGAATATCGGCCACAGCACCCGGGCAATCGCTGACCAGTTGCAGTACTTCGCCTGACTTCATGCCGTCGAGCAGCTTCTTGGCTTCCAGGATCGGGCCGGGGCAGGACACGCCGCGCATGTCGAGCGTGACGTGGGCGATCAATGTCGTTTGCGCCCCACCGGCCTTGCGCAAGGTGTAGGCCGTCTTGCCATCCGCCTGCTTCACGCTTTCGACAAACTGATTGCCGGTAAACTTGCACCAGGCGAACAGGTCGTCCGACGTACCGGGGCAGTCGGACAGAAGCACCATCGTCTGGTCCGGTTGCAGGTCGTCGATGATCTTCTTGGCGCCCAGAAGCGGCGCCGGGCAGGGCATACCGCACATATCGATGGTAACGACTGGTTTCTCGGACATGGTACGTCTCCTGTTTGCTTGTTTCCGTCAATCCTCGACAACGGCAACCGCCTTGTGCGGCACGAAGATGCCACAACCGCGTTGCCGCTCGTCCCCTAGTCCATTCCGCTGCAAACGCAGCGAATCCCGCTCGGTCAAACCATGCAGCATCAGGCTGAAACCGCGCCACTCGCGGTGTGCACCCGCCGCCCGCCGGGCCTTGCCACAGACAAGATGGCCGGCAATGCCCGCTACCGCCAAAGCTTCGCGACAAGCAACCATGAAGCCTTGCTCATCGCTCTCGCCCATCGTCACGAAGGACGAGTACAGCACCTTGGTCGGCGTCAGGGCGCGTTGCGTCAAGGTTCCCACCTCGACTTCGCCGCCCAACTCCAGCCGTGATCCGGTCAAGGCCCTGGCCGCATCGCCACAACCAACCGGAAGCCGCAGTGCCAGCCTGGCCCGTCGCGTCAGATACAACTCGCTATCGCCGGGACTCACACCCGCCAGAGGATGCACGCCAACCAGTTCCAACTGGTCGAGCCACCGCAGCCGCTCGCGCAAGCCCTCCCAAAGACGATCCGCATAGTCCAAGGCGATCGCCCGGCCGCGCAGGGCGAATACCAGATCGACCACCTCGTCGTCGCTCGCCATCACTCCCGCGTCTGACCGGCCTTCGCCCATGCCAACATTTCCGTTGCCCAACGTTCTGCCGTTATCGGGTCAATATCAAAGATTGTAAATCGCCTGTGCTCGCGAATGCGTACACGCAACATGGGCATGCCGCCCGCGTCGAACTTGACCTGCTGCAATTCGATTTCCTGATTGCCGATCGGCACCCGGAACTTGTCGATACTGATAATCTGGTCCACGGGAGTCGCTCTGGATAGGTTTCAATTGACGGGGCAGCACTATCGCACTGTAGTCTACGCTAAGGCCATTCCCGGATAGGCTTGCTCTGGAATACTCCCAAAGGGTAGGTAACGCTAGCCCGTTTTGGGAGGAAAATCTACCGCTCAGAGGTATGGTGCGGCTGGCGGTCACTACTTAACATGCTGCCAGCCCAATGTCGGTCCAAAGACGCGTCCAACCACAGTTGGCGGGACGCCGAATGTACAGTCCAAACAGAGGAGACAACACGATGGCCAAGCAACTCCCCGCAACCCCCATGCTGGACCAGCTTGAAACCGGTCCGTGGCCCAGCTTCGTTACCGGCTTGAAGCGCCTGGCCAAAGACAAGGACTACGTTGTTGATGTGCTCGGTCACCTCGAGCACTCCTACAAGACCACGCAAGGGATACTGGAAGGGTGGCACGGTCGGCGTCATCGGCTATGGCGGCGGCGTGATCCCACGCTTCACCGAGATCAAGGACGACAAGGGCAGCCCGGTTTTCAAGGATGCCGCCGAGTTCCATACCATCCGCATCATGCCCGCCCCCGGCATGCACTACGATACCGCCACCCTGCGCCAGTTCTGCGACGTCTGGGAAAAGTATGGTTCCGGCCTGATCGCCCTGCATGGCCAGTCCGGCGACATCATGCTGCAAGGTTGCACCACGGAAAACGTGCAACCAGCCTGGGACGAAATCAACAAGATGGGCTTCGACATGGGTGGTGCCGGCCCGGCCGTCCGTACCGCCATGTCCTGCGTCGGCGCCGCGCGCTGCGAGCAGTCCTGCTACGACGAAGCCAAGGCTCACCAAGTGGTGATCAACAAGTTCCTCGACGACATCCATCGCCCGGCCCTGCCCTACAAGTTCAAGTTCAAGTTCTCCGGTTGCGGCAACGACTGCATGAACTCGATCCAGCGCGCCGACATGGCCGTGATCGGCACCTGGCGCGACAACATGAGCACCGACGACGCGCTGGGCAAGAAGTGGTTTGCCAAGCATGGCATGAACGAGCTGGTCAATGACGTCATCACCATGTGCCCGACCCGCGCCCTGCAGGTCAAGGACACCAAGGATCGTCACGCAAGGGTGCGCACATCTCCGCCGTCGCCCTGAACGACACCCAGTCGCTCGAGATCGACAACAAGGACTGCGTACGCTGCATGCACTGCATCAACGTCATGACCGGCGCCCTCGGCGTTGGCAAGGACAAGGGTGCAACCATCCTCATCGGCGGCCACAGCCACCTCAAGATCGGCGCCACGATGGGCACCGTCATCATCCCCTTCATGGATCCCTCAAGAAGGATGAAGATTACGAGCAGCTCGTCGAACTGGCCCAGACGACCATCGACTTCTTCGCCGAGAACGCTCTCGAGCACGAGCGCACCGGCGAGATGATCGAGCGCATCGGCTTGGCCAACTTCCTCGAAGGCATTGGCGTGGATGTCGATGCCAACATGGTCAACAACCCGCGGATGAATCCCTACGTTCGCACCGACGACTGGGACGAGGAAGTCGCCAAGATCAACGCCAAGAAGAAGGCGGCAGCGTAAGCAACCGCATCGTCTGGCCAAGCCGGATTCCATCAGGGATCCGGTTTTCGGCCAGGGTGATGACCCTATTCGTATAACGACAATTCACGACTAAATTACTCGGAGACGATTCATGGCTCAACCTCAGATGCGCAAGCCAGTCGAGTACTTCCTCGACAACAAGAAATACCTCCACCCGAAGTTCGCCGCCAACTACGGCAACTGGAAATATCACGATCGTCCGCGTCCCGGCGTCCTGCACCACGTCTCGCACACCGGTGACGAAGTCTGGACCGTGCGTGCCGGTACGCAGCGCCAGATGGACGTCTATCACCATCCGCAAGCTGTGCGACATCGCCGACCAGTTCGCCGAAGGCTTTGTTCGCTTCACGATTCGTTCCAACATCGAATACATCGGTGTCCAGCGAAGGCAAGGTTGCACCGCTGATCGCCGAACTCGAGAAGAACGGCTTCCCGGTCGGCGGCACCGGCAACTCCGTCTCGATGGTCGCCCACACCCAAGGCTGGCTGCACTGCGACATCCCCGGCACCGACGCCTCCGGCGTGGTCAAGTCGATGATGGACGAGCTCTACGAAGAGTTCAAGAACGAGCAGATGCCCAACCGCGTCCGCCTGTCCACCTCCTGCTGCGAGATCAACTGCGGCGGCCAGGCCGACATCGCCGTGGTCATCCAGCACACCAAGCCGCCGAAGATCAACCACGACCTCGTCGCCAACGTCTGCGAGCGTCCGACCGTCGTTGCCCGCTGCCCGGTGGCGGCCATCCGCCCGGCGCTGGTGAATGGCAAGCCCTCGCTCGAAGTCGACGAGAAGAAGTGCATCTGCTGCGGCGCCTGCTACCCCCCCTGCCCGCCCGATGCAGATCAACGACCCCGAGCATTCCAAGCTGGCCATCTGGGTCGGCGGCAAGAACTCCAACGCCCGCAGCAAGCCGACCTTCCACAAGCTGGTCGCTTCCGGCCTGCCGAACAACGCGCCGCGCTGGCCGGAAGTCAATGCCATGGTCAAGAACATCCTCATGACCTACAAGGCCGACGCCCGTCCGTGGGAACGCATGGCCGACTGGATCGACCGCATCGGCTGGCCACGCTTCTTCGAGAAGACCGGTCTGCCCTTCACCAAGTACATGATCGACGATTGGCGCGGCAGCCGTTACAACCTGAACGCCTCCGCCCACATCCGCTTCTGAGATCGAGATCGCAATGAAGTTTTCCATTCTGATCAACGAAGGTCCCTACACCCACCAGGCCTCGGATTCCGCCTATCCAGTTCGCCAAGGCGGTCCTGGCCAAGGGCCACGAGATCTTCCGCATTTTCTTCTATCACGACGGCGTTAACAACGCGACGCGTCTGACGACACCGCCGCAGGATGATCGCAATATCGTCAATCGCTGGTCCAAGCTGGCCGACGAGCACAAGCTCGACATGGTGGTGTGCGTTGCCGCCGCCCAGCGTCGTGGCATCGTCGACGAGGGCGAAGCCAAGCGCAACGGCAAGGACGCCACCAACCTGGCGCCCGGTTTCCGCATCTCCGGCCTCGGCCAGTTGATCGAAGCCGGCATCCAGTCCGACCGTCTGGTCACTGTTCGGCGACTGAGGGAGACGACACCATGACCATCAAGAAATTCATGTTCGTCAACCGCAAGGCGCCCTACGGTACCGTCTATGCGCTTGAGTCGCTGGAAGTCGTGCTGATCGCCGCCGCCTTCGAGCAAGACGTTTCGCTGGCCTTCCTCGACGACGGCGTTTATCAGTTGAAGAAGGGCCATCAGACCAAGGGTATCGAGATGAAGGGCTTCGAGAAGACCTACGGCGCGCTTGAAGACTACGACGTCACGAAGCTTTATGTCGATCAGGAATCTCTGGCCGCCCGCGGCCTGACGGCCGATGACCTTTGCGTGCCGGTCGAAGTAATGAGCCGCGCCGCAATCGGCAAGCTGATGGAAGAGCAGGACGTGCTCCTGTCGTTCTAAGGGAATACAACATGCTGAATATCATCAACAAATCCCCCCTGGACCGCGGCTCTCTGGATATCTGCCTGACAGTCCGCCGAAGGTGGCGCCATTCTGCTGATCGAGGATGGCGTCTACGCGGCGACCAAGGGTAGTGCCGGCGAAGCCAAGCTGAAGCGGCCGCCGGCAAGTTCAAGGTCTATGCGCTGGCTGCCGGACCTGGAAGCCCGTGGTATCGCCGATCGCGTCATGGATGGCGTCACCATGGTGGACTACGGCGGCTTCGTCGATCTGGTCGCCGAGCACAAGACCAGTCAGTCGTGGCTCTGATTGCACCGCGTACGAGCATTAACGGATCACTCACCTAGGAGACAACGGAAATGGCTATCGAAGTTAACGGCAAGTCCTACGAAACCGACGAAGAAGGCTACCTGATCAATCTCGGCCGAATGGAACGAGGACGTCGGGGCCTATCCTGGCTCAGACCGAAGGCGTCACGATGACCGACCAGCACTGGGAAGTCATCAACTTCCTGCGCGACTACTACAACGAATTCCAGATCGCCCCGGCGGTTCGCGTGCTGACCAAGGCCATTGGCAAGAAGCTCGGCCCGGAAAAGGGCAACAGCCAGTACCTGTACGAACTGTTCCCCTATGGCCCGGCCAAGCAGGCCTGCAAGATCGCCGGTTTGCCGAAGCCCACCGGCTGCGTCTGAACCGACAAGTCTGCGGTAAATAATCGAGCGCCGGCCGGCACCCTGAGTGTCGGCCGGTTGTCGGCGGCCGGCTGTGGTTGCCGCGATCTGCCGGTCACGCATTGAACGCATGTCCCTTGAGCGTACGCACATGACCACTATTCTTTGCGATCCTGTTCTACGTTGCCGCGGCGGTATTTGTCGTCGGCTTGGCGTACAAGATTCTCGATTTCGCGCGAACCCCGGCGCCTCTGTCGATTCCGACCACACCGGCGCCGACCACCATCGACTGGCGTCGTCTTGCGCATGTTCCGCGAAGTTGTCTTCTTCGAGAGCCTGTTCAAGGGCAATCTCTGGATCTGGATGTTCGCCGCGCTGTTCCATTTCGGCCTTGCCTTGGTCCTGGTGCGCCATCTGCGCTACTTCATCGAGCCCGTCTGGTTCTGGGTTTCGTTCGCCCAGCCCTTCGGCATGTATGCCGGATTCGCCATGGTGGCCGGACTCGCCGGGCTCTGGGCACGACGCTTCCTCGTCGAGCGCGTTCGCTACATCATCGACCATTTCCGACCACCTCATGTCTGGCCCTGCTGGTGTTGCATCGGCCTGACCGGCCTGGGCATGAAGTTCCTGATGCATACCGACATCGTCGCCGTGAAGACCTTCTTTCTCGGCCTGATGCGCCTTCGACATCCAGCCGTTGCCCGACCATCCGGCGCTCTACCTCCACCTTTTCCTGGTCGCCGTGCTGATGATCGTCTTCCCGTTCAGCAAGCTGCTGCACGCGCCGGGCGTCTTCTTCAGCCCGACTCGCGAACCAGGCCGACAATCCGCGCGAATCCCGCCATCTGGCGCCGTGGGCGGCCAAGTCGGAGAAGAACTGACATGGCCGCACCCGACAGCAAAGCCAAGATCGAGGCTCCCGCGTTCCGCGAGTTTCCCGATGGTGCCGGCACTTCAGGTCGGCGCGACGGAGCAGTGTCCGGTCCTATGTCGCCAGCGAGAAGATCCAGGAGGCCATCGGCTTCACCGGCAAGCTGGCCGACAGACTGGCAGGAAACCCACGACAAGGCCATCGGCCACATGGGCGAACTGCTTGAGCAAGTACCGCTCGCTCAAGGTGTTCATGGATGCCTGCGTCCATTGCGGCGCCTGTACCGACAAGTGCCACTATTTCATCGGCACCAACGATCCGAAGAACATGCCGGTGGCGCGCCAGGATCTGATGCGCAGCGTCTATCGCCGCTACTTCACTCCGGCCGGCAAGATGTTCCCGAGCCTGGTTGGCGCCCGCGACCTGACCAAGGAAGTGCTCGACGAGTGGTTCACGTACTACTGGCAGTGCTCGGAGTGCCGCCGCTGTTCGGTGTTCTGCCCCTACGGCATCGATACCGCCGAAATCACCATGGCGGCGTCGCGAGATTCTCGACATGGTCGGCTACGGCCAGAAGTACTCGAACGAGATTCATCGGCAAGGTGCACAAGATCGGCAACAACCTCGGCCTGCCCGGACCGGCGCTTGCGGATACGCTGGCTGGTCTTGAAGAGGACGTCAAGGACGACACCGGCGTCGACGTCAAGTTACCCGCTCGACGTAAGAGGCGCCGAAGTGCTGCTGGTCACGCCCTCCGCCGACTTCTTCGCCGAGCCGCACATCGAAAGCCTGATCGGCTACGGCAAGGTCTTCCACGCCGCCGGCATCTCCTGGACCCTGTTCGACGAAGGCCTCGGAAGCCGGCAACTTCGGCATGTTCATCGGCAACTACGACCAGTTGCGCAAGATCGCCCTGCGTGTGCGCGAGGCCGCGCTGGAACTTGGGCGTCAAGCGCATCGTGGTCGGCGAGTGCGGCCATGCCTGGCGCGTCGCCTACGCCTTCTGGAATACCCTGACCGGTATCGGCGCCGGTGCCAACGATCCGTTCGCCGTCGAACTGCAGAAGCAGCTCGACCCGAACTACAAGCAGCCTTCGCACATCTGCGAAGTCACCTGGGACCTGATCCAGGCCGGGCGGCTCAAGTTCGACAAGGAAGCCAACGATCAGCCGCATCATCACCTTCCACGATTCCTGCAACGTGGCCCGCGCATCGCGCATGGGCGACTACCCCGGCGGCCAGTTCGACATCCCGCGCAACATCATCAAGGCGGTGGCGAACAAGTATCGTCGACATGGCCACCGACACCATCCGCGAAAAGACCTTCTGCTGCGGCGGCGGCGGCGGCATTGCTGACCGACGAACTGCTCGGACATTCGCGTCAAGGGCGCCCTGCCGCGCATGGAAGCCCTGAAGCGGGTGGTCGACGACCATGGCGTCAATTTCATGGCCACCATCTGTGCCATCTGCAAGGCGCAGTTCACCAAGGTTCTGCCCTACTACGGTTTCAACATGCGCCTGGTCGGTGGCGTGCACCAGTTGGTCAGCACCGCCATCAAGCTCGGCAACGAGCAGTAAAGAACACGATACAGACACGATTACTACGGAGACGACGATGTCAGCCACAACCGAGACGAATACCGAAAAGCTGACCTTCCGCAAGTACAAGGACGGCGATAGCCGCAGAAGTTCAAGCGCCTGCAGGATCAGATCTTCCAGGCCAGCTGGTCGTACAAGTGCCCGACCTACATCCAGTCGACGCCGCCCTGCCAGGGTTCCTGCCCGTCCGGCGAGGACATCCGCGGCTACCTGAATATCGTGCGCGGCGTCGAAAAGCCGCCGGTCGGCGCCGACGGCAAGCCCGTCATGCCCTGGCAGGAATATGCCTGGCGCCGCCTGACCGAAGCCAACCCGCTGCCCGCCGTCATGGGCCGCGTCTGCCCGGCGCCCTGCGAGACCGGCTGCAACCGCAATCAGGTCGAAGATCATGTCGGCATCAACTCGGTCGAACACTACCTCGGCGAGTATGCGATCAAGAACAACCTGCAGTTCAAGAAGCCCGAGAAGCTCACCGGCAAGAAGGTCGCCGTCATCGGTGGCGGTCCGGCCGGCCTGTCGGTCGCCTACCAGCTTGCCCTGAAGGGCCACTCCGGCACGATCTTCGACGACCACGAGTACCTCGGCGGCATGATGCGCTACGGCATCCCGGGCTACCGCACCCCGCGCGACGTGCTCGATGCCGAAATCCAGCGCATCCTCGACCTGGGCGTCGAGGTCAAGCTCAAGATGCAAGATCGGCATCGACATCACGCATGGAGCAGATTCGCAAGGACTTCGACGCCGTGTTCCTCGGCCTCGGCGCCCAGGGCGGTCGCGCCCTGCCGGCCGAAGGTGCCGACAACGTCTCCCAACGTCGTGACCGCCACGGCCTTCCTGCAAGGCCTTCAACGACGGTCGCCTGCAAGACCGTCGGCAAGCACGTCGTCGTGGTCGGTGGTGGCGACACCTCGATGGACGTCGCCACGGTCGCCCGTCGCCTCGGCCACATCGACGAACGCCAAGCCGACCGACTGGGAAGGTGCCATCGCCGGCCAACTGGCCCAGGACGTCGCCGACATTTCCAACCGCCAGGGTGCCGAGGTCGTGCTGACCTCGATTTTCCCGGTCGACAAGATGATGGCGAGCCCGGGCTGAACTCGAGCACGCCCAGTCCGAAGGCATCGAGATCATGGGCGGCTGGATGCCGGTCGCCGTGGTCAAGGGCGCCGATGGCCGCGCCACCGCGCTGCGCGTCATGCAGTGCGAAGCCAAGATGGTCGGCGGCACGCCTCGACATCAAGAACATCGAAGGCACCGAGAAGGATCTGCCCGCCGACCTGATCGTTTCCGCGATCGGCCAGACGGTCGATTTCACCGGCCTCGAAGAATTCAACAACGGCAAGGGTGGCCATCAGCGCCGACAAGAACTATCAGGTGCAGGGCAAGCCGGGCGTGTACGCCGGCGGCGACGTCATCCGTCCGCACCTGCTGACCACCGCGGTCGGCCATGGCGCGATCGCCGCCGACGGCATCGACCAGTTTCTGTCGGGCTGGAAGTCGGCCGCCGTCCGAAGATCGACGTGCATGCCTTCGACCTGATGCGCAAGTACGTCGAAAAGGGCGTCGGCTTCGAGGAGGTCAAGGAGCCGCTGCGCGGCACCGACACGAGCAAGGGCGTGGTGCATAACTTCGACAACCGTTCCGACCGCTACGTCATTCCGCACGACCGAGCTGTTCCTCGGCCATTTCCAATACACGCCGCGCAACAAGCGCCACATCACGCACCTGAACAAGGAAACCGCGCTGGGCAACTTCGAGGAGCGTCTCGATCCGCTCGACGACAAGCAGGCCGTCGCCGAAGCCAAGCGCTGCATGAGCTGCGGCCTGTGTTTCGAGTGCGACAACTGCGTCGTGTATTGCCCGCAGACCGCCGTGTACAAGGTCAAGAAGACCGAGGCGACCACCGGCCGTTACGTGGCGACCGACTACGACAAGTGCATCGGCTGCCATATCTGCCACGACGTCTGCCCGACCGGCTACATCCAAATGGGTCTTGGCGAGTAAGGAAACTTCATGCGCCCGTCGCACGCCTGGTCCGCTTTGCCTTGCTCGCCGCCGGCGCCGGTCTGGCCATTGCCAGCCATGGGGCCCAGGCCGCCGACGGCGGTGTGCCAAAACCCACCATCAAGATCGAAACCGACGGCAAGTGCATCGCGCCGGCGGAGGAGATGCGGCGCAATCACATGGACATGCTGAAGCACCAGCGCGACAAGACGATGCGCGAAGGTGTCCGCGGCGCCAAAGTCAGCCTCAATGGCTGCATCGAATGCCACGCCAGCAAGAAGACGGGCTCGGTGATTGGCCAGATGACAACTTCTGCCAAAGTTGCCACGCCTACGCGGCGGTGAAGCTCGATTGCTGGGATTGCCACCAACCCAAGGCGGGCTACAAGGCAACGGGAGTCAGACCATGAACGACAACGACAACAAGCGGCGCGGATTCCTCGCCGCCGGCGCGGGGGTGGCGGCGGGCCTCGGATTCGTCGCTCTGGCCCCCGGCGTCCATCTGATCCAGGTTTCCCAGGCGCAGTCGAAGCGACCGGCGGGCGAGCCCGCCTCCAAGTTGCAACGCTGGGGCATGCTGATCGACACGACCAAGTGCGCATCGGCTGCGATGCGTGCGTCGTCCGCCTGTGCCACCGAAAATGGCATCAACGAAAAGGTGGCCGATCCCGCCCAGCGGGTCGCAGTGGATTCGCAAGATCGACCTGAAGGATCCGCACAATGGTCGCCAGCATTCGCTGCCGATGATGTGCCAGCATTGCGCCGAACCGCCCTGCGTCGATGTCTGCCCAACCGGCGCCTCGATGAAGCGCGCCGACGGCATCGTCCTGGTGGATCGCCACATCTGCATCGGTTGCCGTTACTGCATGATGGCCTGCCCCTACAAGGCGCGCTCATTTGTCCATCAACCACTCACCGAACAGAATCCGGAAGTACCGCGCGGCATGGGCTGCGTCGAATCCTGCACGCTCTGCGTGCATCGGGTCGACAAAGGCTTGAAACCAGCCTGCGTCGAAGCCTGCCCGGAAGGCGCCATGGTGTTTGGCGACCTCAAGGATCCCACCAGCGACATTTCCCGCCGCATGGCGCAGACGGCCACCACGCAGGTCCGGGCCGATCTGAAGCTGAACATCGGCGTTCGTTACCAAGGAATCTGACACCATGATCCTGGCACCCTACTCCCGAGCCGAGGAAAAGCTGTTCTACGCCTTGGCCGCGCTCGGCGCGTTGGTCGTCGCGATCGGCTTCGGCGCCGCGCTGTACATGGAACACAACGGTCACGTCGTCACCGGCATGAACAACCAGGTGGTCTGGGGCGTTGCCGCACGTCTTCGCCATCTTTCTGATCGTCGCCGCCTCCGGCGTCCTCAACGTCGCCTCGATCGGCTCGGTGTTCGGCAAGACCATTTACAAGAAACGGGCACCACTTTCGGGCCTGCTGACCCTGGCCATGCTCGCCGGTGGCCTGTTCGTGTATGATGCTCGACCTCGGCCGAGCCGATCGCGTGATCGTGGCCGCCACCCACTACAACTTCACCTCGGTCTTTGCCTGGAACGTTTTCCTCTACTCGGGCATGTTCGGCATCGTGGCCGTCTATCTCTGGACATTGATGGAACAGCGCATGAATCCGTGGTCCAAGCCGGTCGGCTTCGCCGCCTTCGTCTGGCGCCTCATACTGACCACCGGTACCGGTTCGATCTTCGGCTTCCTGGTCGCCCGCCAAGCTTATGCCTCCGGCCTGCTGGCGCCGATGTTCATCGTCATGTCGTTCGCCTGGGGATTGGCCGTCTTCATCCTCATTCAGGCCGCCATGTTCCGCTGGAACCATATCGTCATCCATCCCCTGGTACTGCGCCGGATGAAGAATCTGCTGGGTCTCTTCGTCGCCGCCGTCTTGTTCCTGGTGGCCGTCTACCACCTGACGAATCTCTATTTCGCCAAACAGGTGGCCTTCGAGAAGTTCTTGCTGGTGGATAGTGGTTTCGCACCGATCTTCTGGATCGGCCAGGTAATTCTGGGTAGCCTTGTCCCGCTGGGGCTGCTGTACCACCCGACCTTGGGCATGCGCTGCGGCGCCGTGCTTACCGCCGCCGGACTGGTCGTTGTCGGGGCCTTTTGCCAGCTCTATGTATTCATCATTGGTGGCCAGTCGTTCCCGCTGGAGATCTTTCCCGGCATGAACATCACCAGCAGCTTCTTCGATGGACAGGTGGCGAGTTATGCGCCGAGTCTTCCCGAGATGCTGCTCGGCTTCGGCGGCATCGGTCTCGCGTACCTGATTACCACGGTCGGCGTGCGCGCATTCAAGTTCCTGCCTGAAGACGACTACGTTCATCTCAGCGAAGCGGCGGTTCGCCAGAACGATTGAGGCACGCAACGGCTCGACTCATCGTCGGGCCGCTACCCGCCAGCCCGGCCCATGCACCGCTTTCTCGTTTCGGCCGCCCACAAGTCTTCCGGGAAGACCACCGTCAGCATCGGTCTGGCCGCGGCCCTGCGGGCAAGAGGTTACACCGTCCAACCCTTCAAGAAAGGCCCGGACTACATCGACCCGCTCTGGCTGGGCTTCGCTGCCGGACGTAGCTGTCGGAACCTCGATTTCTTTCTATCCCCGAACAGGGAGATCTCCGCGCAGTTCGCCAGTGCCGGTCACGATGCCCAAGTATGTCTGGTGGAAGGCAACAAGGGACTTTACGATGGACTGGCGCTCGACGGCGCCAACAGCAACGCGGCGCTGGCCAAACTGCTCGACCTGCCGGTCATGCTGGTACTCGACGCCCGCGGCATGACCCGGGGTATCGCCCCCCTCATTCTCGGTTACCAAGCCTTCGACCGCGACATCCGCATCGCCGGCGTCATCCTCAATCGCCTCGGTGGCAGTCGCCACGAAGGCAAACTGCGCGCCGTCATCGAGCACTACACCGATGTGGCCGTACTTGGCGCCATCCACGACGACCCGCGTCTGACCCTGGTTGAACGCCATCTGGGCCTGATGCCCGCCAACGAAACGCGGGTGGCGGCGGCTCAGATCGCCAATATCGCCGAGCGGGTCGCCGCGCAGGTTGACCTGGACCGCCTGCTGGCGGTCAGTCAGACCGATCTCGCGCTACCCCAACCACCGCGGGCGCCCCGGCAGCCAGTAGCCGACGCTCCACTCCGCATTGCCATCGCCCGCGACGACGCCTTCGGCTTCTACTATGCGGACGACCTCGACGCGCTGATCACCGCCGGTGCGGAACTGGTACCCTTCAATGCCCTGCGCGACCCGCGTTTGCCCGAATGCGATGCCCTGTTCATCGGCGGCGGCTTCCCGGAATGTTTTCTGGACCCGCTGGAAGCCAACACCAGCTTGCGCACCGACATCCTCAATGCGATCAAGGCAGGCCTGCCCACTTACGCCGAATGCGGCGGACTGATGTACTTGGCCAATAGCATCTCCTGGCGGGGCAAGACGCGCCACATGGTCGGAGCCATTCCTGGGCACGTGGCCATGCACGACAAGCCGGTCGGCCGCGGCTATGTCCTGCTGGAGCCCACCGCCGAGCACCCCTGGCCGGATGCCAAGACAACCAGCGGCTTACCCGCGCACGAATTCCACTATTCCAGTCTCGAGGGCCTGCCGACCGGCCTACGATATGCCTACGCGGTCAAGCGTGGCCACGGCATCGACGGCCGACGCGATGGCATCGTCATCAACAATCTGCTCGCGTCCTATACGCACCTGCGGGCCACGGCGGGCTGCGACTGGCCGGCCCGCTTCGTTCACTTTGCCCGGCAAGTTCGGCGGACCGCAACAATTCAGGAGTGCCAACCATGTTCAAATTGACCCCGGCAGCCGTGGAACAGATACGAAGCGCCGCCGATAGCCAGGCGGATCATCCGGCCCTGCGGGTGGCCGCCAAGATCGACGACGACGGAGAGATTTCTTATGGCATGGGCTTCGACGAGGAACGGGAAAGCGATCTCGTGCTCGACTGCGAAGGCGTGCGACTGCTGATTTCCCCGCTTAGCCAGGAGTTGCTCGACGAAGCAACACTCGATTTTGTCGAGTTGCGTCCCGGCGAATTTCAGTTCATTTTCATCAACCCGAAGGATGGCGCCTGTGCCGGCCGCGAACGCGCCAGTGGCTGCGGCTCCTGTGGCGGAGGCTGCGCCTGATGGTCACGCTGAACACAGCGCCTGCCCGCCCAGGCACCGTTTATCTGGTCGGCGCCGGTCCTGGCGACCCGTCGCTGCTCACGCTGCGCGCCGCCCAGTTGATCGGCGAGGCCGATGTCATCGTCTTCGACAACCTGGTATCGACGGAAATCCTCGCCACGCTGGCACGGCCCGATGTCGAGCAGATATACGCCGGCAAGGAACGCGGCAACCATGCCCTGCCCCAGGAAGAACTCAACCTGCTGCTGGTACGGCTGGCCAAGGAGGACAGGCGTGTCCTGCGCCTGAAGGGTGGTGACCCTTACACGTTCGGGCGCGGCGGCGAAGAGGTCGAAACCCTGGTCGAGCACGGCATTCCCTTCGAAGTGGTGCCAGGCATCACGGCCGCGGCCGGGGTCGCCGCCTACGCTGGCATCCCGCTTGACTCATCGGAATTTCGCCCAGGCCTGCGTCTTCGTCACCGGCCACCTCAAGGATGGCAGCATGAACTTGGACTGGCCGGGACTGGCCCGTCGGCGCCAAACGGTGGTCATCTACATGGGCCTGCACGGACTGCCCGTACTCTGTGAGAAGCTGATCGAGCACGGTCTGCCACGGGACTGGCCGGCGGCCATAGTCCAACAGGGCACCACGCCTCGACAACGCACCGTGACGGGCACGCTGACCACGCTCCCGAAACTCGCCGAGGCCGCGCAACTGAAAGCCCCGACCCTGATCATCGTCGGCGAAGTCGTCAAGCTTCACGACAAGCTGAGGTGGTATGGAGAGTCGAACTGAGGGGTCGGCGGCGCGCCACCGGACCGGCAGCCCCGGACGGACTACTGTTCGCGCAGCTTGGCCGACTTGTGCTCGACCGCGAAGACTGCCGCCTCGACACGCGAGGTAAGGTTGAGTTTGGCGAGGATGTGGCGGACGTGCAGCTTCACGGTATCGTGGCTGATGTCCAGCGCCCGCGCGATGGCCTTGTTGGATAGTCCTTGGGCCAGATAGTCCAGGATCTCTCGCTCCCGAGCCGTCAGGCTTTTCAGGGCATCAACTTTCTCGTTGGGTGGCGCACCCCCTTGCAGCAGATGCACCAGCTTCATGGTCATGGTTGGCGCCACCACCGTCTCGCCGCGCACCGCGCGTTGTACGGCATCGACCACGTCGTCCGGCTCCATGTCCTTGAGCAGGTAGCCTTGGGCGCCGGCGCGCATGGCGTTGGCGAGATCTTCCTCGGCATCCGATACCGTCAAAATCAGCACCGGACCACGCCAGTTCTCCGCACGTATGCGGCGCAACAGGGCGACGCCGCCGTGAGGCGGCATGTTCAGGTCGGTAATCACCACATCCGGCTTGAGCTCGGCCAATAGACCGAGTGCGGCCTCGCCGTTGGCCGCCATGCCCGCCACGCAGATACCCCCGCGGTGCTCCAGCAGTTCGGCCAGCCCCTTGCGAAACAGCGTGTGATCATCAACCAGCAGGACGCGTATCTTGCAGTCGACCATTTTAGTGGCCCCTCAAGGCCATGACCGGGAAGGTCAAACGGACACGAAAACCGCGCTCTGGAAGATTGGCCACCTCGATGCGACCGCCGATCTTGCCGGCCCGCTCGCGCATGATGGTCAAGCCAAAGTGATTCCGCAGGCGCGGATGCTCTTCAAAGCCGCTGGTCCGATTGGCAATGGCGAAAAAGCCCTGCCCACCGCGGCCGTTGTCCTCGACAGTGGCGACGTAGTAGTCCCCCGCGCCCTCCAGCGACAGCTTCGCCTTGGTGGCCCCCGAGTGGCGGACGACATTGGCCAGCGCCTCCTGGATGATGAAGAACACCTGGGCTTCCTGATCGACCGACAGGCGCAGGTCCGACACGCGGTTGTCGAATTCCAGGAAGATGCCCGTGCGATCCTGGAAGCCGACCGACATTTCCCGCAGGGCATGGGCCAGACCAAGCGGGTCCATGCGATTGCGAAACTGGGTCAACAACTCGCGCAACTGCCCGTAAGCCATGTCCAGCGCCTGGGCGACGTCGCCGGAATACTTGCCGGCACGCACCGTCTCCCCCTCGACCAGGGCGTCCTGAAGCAGCGCGACGCGCATCTTCAGGTAAGCCAGGGTCTGGGCCAGTGAATCGTGGATCTCGGCGGCCATCATCTGCCGCTCGTTCATCAACGCGATGCGCAGGTTCTCTCGCTTGAGGCGGGCGTTCTCCAGGGCCATGCCCAAGTGTTCGCCGATCGAACGAAACAGGACGACGACCTCCTCGGGCAGTTCGAAGCGCTCCGGCAGGAAGAGGTTATAGGTGCCGAGCAGGTGGCCGGCATGCTGCAACGGTACGACCACCATGGCTTGGCAATCGCGATCGAAGTACTGATGCCCGGTACGTACGGCGCAGTCGTGCAGGTCGATTTCGTAGTGGGCGCGGTTGTCGCGCACCGCCAGACCGCATTGCCCGCAATCGATCGGCACCACCCGCTCGCGCTCGACCACTTCCGCCGGCAGGCCACGGGCACCAACCAGGCGCAGATGGCGACCGTCGGTGGTAAGTACCCGCACGGCACCGGCGCTGGCATGGGCCAGCCGCAACATGGTGCCAAGAAAGCGGCCAAGCATCTCCTCGACATCATCCTCGTCGGCCAGGCTGGCCGACACTTCGGAAATGATGCTCAGCGCCTGCAGTTTCGTGGTGTCGTCGATCTCCAGGTCGAGACCGATGGGACGCGGCGCGCCGGCGGCATCCATGGCTAGTGTCTTCCTTGACTCAAAGCGGGAATTTTACGCCGGAAGCGGCCAGGCGCCGGACAGGATCTTCTCCGCCCAAAGTAGCGCGGTGACGGTCTTCGCATCGCTGATTTCGCCGTCGCGCACCGACAGCAGCGCATCGTGAATGCTCAGCTCGATCACTTCGAGAATCTCGCCATCGTCGAGCGCATGGCCGACATAGGCCAGCCCTTGGGCCAGGAAGATCTCGATGCGCTCGTCCGAGTAGCCGATGCAGGGATGCATGGTGCCGAGATGCCGCCAGTGCTTCGCCTTGTAGCCGGTCTCCTCGCGCAGTTCACGCCGCGCGGTATCGAGGATGTGCTCACCCGGATCGATCTTGCCCGCCGGCAGTTCGAGGAAGATCCGGCGCAGCGGATAGCGGAACTGCCGTTCGAACAACAGGTGGCCGTTATCCAGCACACCGATGACTACCACGGCGCCCGGATGCGCCACCCACTCGCGAAGGCTTTCCTTGCCGTCCGGCAGTCGCACCTGGTCCCGACGGACGTGCAGCAGCTTGCCCTTGAATACCTCTTCGCTGGCGAGCGTTTCTTCGTGAAAATCGGAATCGTCCATGGCCTTACCGGTGTCGGTGACGAAGGCGCCCATGTTACACGGGGGGCGCTCCGGGGCGCCCGGCGCCCATTTCACGAGCGGAGCAGCGCCACCGTACACCACATCATCAGCGTGTCGGGAAAGAGGCCGAAGTACGCCACGGCCAGGCCATTCACCGAGAGGAGAAGACGCATATCGAGGCTCGCCCGGATGGGCGCGCTATCGACCGGCGCATCGAAGTACATCAGCTTCACGATACGCAGGTAGTAGTAGGCGCCGATCAGCGAGAAGAGCACGGCCAGCACGACCACGACGAGGTGCCCGGCCGCCACGGCGGCAAGCAGGACCGAGAACTTGGCGAAGAAGCCGACGAAGAAGGGAATGCCCGCCATCGACAACATCAGGATCGCCATCATGGCGGCGAACCAGGGACTGCGCTGATTGAGGCCCTTGAAGTCTTCGAGGCTCTCGGCCTCGTAGCCGGCCCGCGACAGCAGGAGGACCATGCCGAAGGCACCCAGCGACATGATGACGTAAGCCACGCTGTAGTACATGGCCGAGCTGTAGGCGTTGACCAGGGCCATCGGGTCAACTTGCGCACCGGCGACCCCGCTCATCAGCGCCAGCAACATGAAACCCATGTGGGAGATCGCCGAATAGGCAAGCATGCGCTTGATGTTGCTCTGGGCAATGGCCGCCAGGTTGCCAAGACCGATCGACAAGACCGCCATGAGCATGAGCATGGTCTGCCATTGTTCGGCGAGACCGAACATTCCGGACACCAGCAGGCGGAGCGCCATGGCAAAAGCGGCCAGTTTGGGTGCCGAACTGATGAACAGGGTGACCGCGGTCGGCGCACCATGATAGACGTCGGGAATCCACATATGGAAGGGCACGACCCCCAGCTTGAAGGCAATGCCCGCCACCAGGAAGACCAGACCAAAGACCAGGATCACCCGATTGGTGTTGCCCTCCTGGATGGCGGCGGTGACACCACCCAATTCGAGCGTGCCCGTGGCGCCATAGATCATCGACATGCCGTAGAGCAAGAGGCCGGAGGCAAGCGCGCCCAGCACGAAGTATTTCATCGCAGCCTCGGTGGCGCGCGGCGAGTCGCGGTCGATCGCCACCAAGGCGTAGAGGGACAGCGACAACAACTCGAGGCCCAGATACATGGTCAGGAAGTTGTAGGCCGAAATCATCACCATCATGCCCAGCGTGGCGAACAACACCAGCAGGTAGTACTCGCCCTTGTCCAGATCACGGGCGGCCAGGTAGTCACGACCATAGATGAGCACCACCATGACCGCGATGTAGACCACCAACTTCAGGAAATCGGCGACCGGATCGTCCACGAACATGTTGCTGAAGGTCAGCGACACACCGCCATCGAAGGTGACGACGGTAATCGCCGCGCAACCCACCAGCGTAAGCAGGGTCAAGAGCGCGGTTAGCCAGCGACGCCCCGGGCCGGCAAACAGATCGACGACCAGGACCAAACACGCCATGGCGGCGAGGAAGATCTCCGGCGCGGCCGGATACAGATCGGGCATGACGAAGTTATTCAGCATCGTTGCTCTCGCGCCGGGTTACAGCTTGCTCACGGCGACATGCTTCAGCAGGCCATCGACGGAGGCATGCATGATGTCGGTGAAGGGGAAGGGATAGATGCCCATGACCAGCACCGCGGCCGCCAGCAGGGCAAGAATCAGGAATTCGCGGTCGCCAATGTCGGTCAAGCTGCGCCACATGGTCGTTGGCCACCGGGCCGAAGACGACGCGCTTGTACATCCACAGGGTGTAGGCGGCGCCGAGGATCAAGGTGGTCGCGGCGGCGAAGCCGATCCAGAAGTCGTACTTCACCGCGCCGAGAATCACCATGAACTCGCCGACAAAACCCGAGGTAGCCGGCAGGCCGGAATTGGCCATGGCGAACAGCATGAAGAAGGCGGCGAACTTGGGCATGGTGTTCGCCACCCCGCCGTAGTCTGCGATCTGCCGCGAATGCATCCGGTCGTACATGACGCCGACACAAAGAAACATGGCCGCCGAAACAAAGCCATGGGAAATCATCTGCACCAGGGCGCCCTCGACACCCAACTGGTTGAAGATGAAGAAGCCCAGCGTGACAAAACCCATGTGCGAGATCGAAGAGTAGGCAATCAGCTTCTTCATGTCCGACTGCACCAGCGCGACGAAGCCGATATAGACCACCGCGATCAGCGACAGCGCGATCATCATCGGCGCGAGGTAGTGACTGGCGTCGGGCAGGATGGGCAGCGAAAACCGCAGGAAGCCATAGGCGCCCAGCTTGAGCATGATGGCCGCCAGCACCGCCGACCCGCCGGTCGGCGCCTCGACGTGGGCATCCGGCAGCCAGGTATGCACCGGCCACATCGGTACCTTGACGGCAAAGGCGACCAGGAAAGCAATGAACATGAGTATCTGCGGCTTCATGCCAAGCGGCAGCTGGTGCCAGTCAAGCAGATTGAAGCTGCCACCGGCTTCGAGGAACAGGTACAACAGCGAAACCAGCATCAGGAGAGAGCCGAGCAGGGTGTAGAGGAAGAACTTGAACGCCGCATAGACCCGGTTCGGTCCGCCCCAGACACCAATGATGATGTACATCGGGATCAGGCTGGCCTCGAAGAAGACATAGAACAGCATGGCGTCGAGACTGGAAAAGATGCCGTTCATGAGCCCCGACATGACCAGGAAAGCGGCCATGTATTGCGCCGACTTCTCCTCGATCACCTCCCAGCCGGCCAGCACCACCAGGACGGTGATGAAGCTGTTGAGCAGGATGAACAACATCGAAATGCCATCGACACCGAGGTAGTACTGGACGTTAAAGCGCGGTATCCAGGGCGCCAACTCAACGAACTGCATGCCGGCGAACTGGCGGTCGAAGCCGGCATAGAGCGGCAGCGTGACCAGCAAGCCGGCCACCGCCACCGCGAGGGAAAGCCAGCGCACGAGATCGCGCCGTTCCGAGCCGAGGGCGAGAATGGGGAGTGCGCCAAGAATGGGCACCCAGATCGCGAGGCTCAACAGGTAGGAATTCATCCGCTTCTTTTCCTATCAGCTACGAACCAACCACCACGTCAGCAGCACGAAGACGCCGATGATCATGGAGAAGGCGTACTGGTAAATGTAGCCGCTCTGTAGCAGGCGCACGACACCGGCAAGGCGTCCGACCAGACGGGCCGAACCGTTGACGGCCACACCGTCGATCAACACCTGGTCGCCGGCCTTCCAGAGGCCCCGGCCCAGCCCGCGGGCGCCGCCGGCGAAGAACCAGTCGTTGAAGCGATCGAAGAAGTACTTCTCTTCGAGTATCACGGCGATGGTGGCGAACTTGCCCTTGATCGTTGCCGGCAGGTCCGGGCGCTTGATGTAGAGAAACCACGCGGTAAGGGCCCCGGAGGTTGCCAGCCAGAACGGCAGGGAGGTCAGCCCGTGCAGCATCATCGGAACGACGCCGTGGAACTCCTCCTTCATATGCGCGAGCGCGTGATGGTTTTCACCAATGAAGATCGCGTCGCCGAAGTAGCCGCCAAACAACATGGGGCCGATCAGAAAGCCGGAAAAGATCGCCGGAATGGCCAACAGGATCAGTGGCCAGGTCACCACCTTGGGCGACTCATGCGGTTCCGTGACGCCATGATGACCGTGACCATGGTCTGCTTCGTGGCCATGAGCATGGTCGTCGTGCGCGTGGCGGAAGCGCTCCTCGCCGTGGAAGGCGAAGAACACCAGGCGGAACGAGTAGAAGCCGCCGACAAACACGCCGGCCAACAGCGCAAGATAGGCAAAGGTGGCGCCAGGCACATGGGCCAGTTGCACGGCCTCAATGATCGAGTCCTTGGAGAAGAAACCGGCGAAGGGTGGCAGGCCGGCGTTGGCAATGGCGCCGATCAGGACGGTGGCGTAGGTGATGGGCATGTACTTGCGCAGACCACCCATCTTGCGCATGTCCTGCTCGTGGTGCATGGCGATGATCACCGAACCGGCGCCCAGGAACAGCACCGCCTTGAAGAAGGCGTGCGTCATCAGGTGGAAGATCGCCGCCGAGTAGGCCGAGGCGCCCAGCGCCGCCGTCATGTAGCCGAGCTGCGACAGCGTCGAATAGGCCACCACGCGCTTGATGTCCGTCTGCACAATGGCGATCAGGGCCATGAACAGCGCGGTGATGGCACCGATGACGATGACGAAGGACAGTGCCGCGTCGGATAGTTCGAACAGCGGCGACATCCGCGACACCATGAAGATGCCGGCGGTCACCATGGTGGCCGCGTGGATCAGCGCGGAGATCGGCGTCGGGCCTTCCATCGAATCCGGCAGCCAGACATGCAGCGGGAACTGCGCCGACTTGCCCATGGCGCCGATGAACAGCCCAATGCAGATCACCGTCAGCAGCATCCATTCGCTGCCCGGAATCAGTTGGAGCTGAATCTCGGTCAGTGCGCGCGCCTTGGCGAACACCGTGGCGTAATCGAGGCTGCCCGCGTACGCGGCGATCAGCGCGATGCCAATCAGGAAACCGAAGTCGCCGACGCGATTGACCAGAAAAGCCTTCAGGTTGGCGTAGATGGCGGTCGGACGCGTATACCAGAAGCCGATCAGGAGATACGAGACCAGGCCCACCGCCTCCCAGCCGAAGAACAACTGGAGGAAATTGTTGCTCATCACCAGCATGAGCATCGAGAATGTAAACAGCGATATGTAGCTGAAAAAGCGCTGGTAGCCTGGATCTTCGGCCATGTAGCCAATGGTGTAGATGTGCACCATCAGCGAAACGAAGGTCACCACGACCATCATCACCGCCGTCAGGCGGTCGATCAGGAAACCCAACTCCAGCTTGAGGCCGCCCGCCTCCATCCACGTGTACAGGGTGCCGTTGAAGGTGTGGCCAGCCAGCACGTCCTGGAGCACCAGCATCGAACAGACCAGGGACACGGCGACGCCAAGGATGGTTACCCAGTGGGCGCCGGCGCGGCCGATGGCGCGGCCGAACAGGCCGGCGACGAGCGCGCCGAGCAGCGGAGCGAAGGGAATGATCAGGTAGAGGGTCTTCATGCCATTAGCCCTTCAGGCTGTCGAGATCGTCCACATCGATAGTGGAGAGATTGCGGAACAGCACCACCAGAATGGCCAGGCCGATGCCCGACTCGGCGGCGGCCACCGTCAGGATGAAAAAGACGAATAGCTGACCCGCCGCGTCGTTCAGGTAGTGCGAAAACGCGACGAAGTTCATGTTGACCGCCAGCAGCATCAATTCGATGGCCATGAGCAGAACGATCAGATTCTTCCGGTTGAGGAAGATGCCGATCACGCCGATGGCGAACAGGATGGCGCCGAGTACCAGATAGTGCGTCAGGGAGATCATTCGGCCTCCTTCTTCTCGGCGGGCATCCGCAAGACGCGCAGGCGATCCGTCGCCTTGACCGCAATCTGCCGCGCCGGATCAAGATGCTTGACGTCCTGGCGACGGCGCAATGTCAGCACGACGGCGGCGATGATGGCGACCAGCAAGATGATCGAAGCCAGTTCGAAAGGATAGACGTAGTCGGTGAAGAGCAGCCGGCCCAGCTCCTTGGTATTGCTGTGGTCGGCAGGCAGCGCCTGGTCGGGGAAGGCCGTCAAGCCAAAGTAGCCGGTCGACAAGAACAGGATCATTTCGGCGACCATCAGCAAACCGATCGTCGCGGCCAGCGGCATGTTGCTCCAGAACCCGCGCCGCAAGCGGTTGATGTCGATGTCGAGCATCATGACCACGAAGAGGAAGAGCACCATGACGGCGCCGACGTACACCATGACAAGGGCGATGGCCAGAAACTCCGCTTGCAGGGTCAGCCACAGGCCGCCGGCGTTGAAGAAGGCCAGAACCAGATAGAGCACCGCATGGACTGGATTGCGGGCGGTAATGACGCGCAGCGCGGCGAAGATCATCAGCGCCGAGAATACGTAGAAGACGACGGTTTTCAGGTCCATGTCGCTTACCGGAACTTGGCATCCTGCGCGCGGGCCTGGGCGATTTCCGCTTCATAGCGGTCGCCGTTGGCCAGCAGCATCTGCTTGGTGTAGTAGAGATCGCCGCGCGTTTCGCCGTGATACTCGAAGATGTGAGTCTCGACGATGGCATCGACCGGGCAGGCTTCCTCGCAGAAGCCGCAGAAGATGCACTTGGTCAGGTCGATGTCGTAACGCGTGGTGCGCCTGCTGCCGTCGTCCCGTTCGGCCGATTCGATGGTAATGGCCAGCGCCGGACAGACCGCTTCGCACAACTTGCAGGCAATGCAACGTTCCTCGCCGTTCGGATAGCGGCGCAGCGCGTGCAAACCGCGGAAGCGGTTCGACATCGGCGTCTTCTCTTCCGGATACTGGATGGTGATCTTCGGCGCAAACATATAGCGCAGGGTCACGGCCAAGCCCTGGCGGAGTTCGCCTAGGGAGAAGCTTTGGATCAGATCGCGGGCGCCCATGGTCAGATTATTTCCAGATATTGAAAGGTGACATCATCCAGACGCCGACCACCGGAATCCACAACAGGCAGAGCGGCACGAACACCTTCCAGCCCAGACGCATGATCTGATCGTAGCGATAGCGCGGGAAGGTGGCACGCAACCAGAGGAACAGGAACAGTATCACCGACATCTTGGCGAACAACCAGAGGATGCCATCGGGCAGGAAACCCACCGGCGACAGCCATCCGCCGAGGAAGAAGATGGAGACCATGGCCGAAACCAGGATCATGTTGGCGTATTCGGCAAGGAAGAACATGGCGAAGGCCATGCCCGAGTACTCGACCATGTGGCCAGCGACGATTTCGGACTCGCCCTCCACCACGTCGAACGGCGCCCGATTCGTCTCGGCAACGCCGGAAACCAGATACACGACGAACATCGGCAGCAGGGGCAGCCAGTTCCAGGACAGGAAACCGAGCCCCCAATCCGCAAACATGCCGCGATTCTGGGCGCGAACGATGTCGGAAAGGTTCAGGCTGTTCGACACCATGAGAATGCAGACCAGAGCCATGCCCATGGCGATCTCGTACGAAACCATCTGCGCCGCCGAGCGCATGCTGCCGAGGAAGGGATACTTCGAGTTGGACGCCCAGCCGGCGATGATGACGCCATAGACGCCGACCGAGGTGATGGCCATCAGATAGAGCACGCCGGCATCGAGGTTGGCCAGCGCGCCGCCTTCGAAAAATGGCACCACCGCCCAGATCGCCACGGCCGGCGCCATGGCCAGCGCGGGTGCGAGGAAGAAGAGGCCGGGATCGGCCTTGGCGGGTAGCAGCACTTCCTTGAAGAAGAGCTTCATGCCGTCGGCGATCGGTTGCAGCAAGCCCCACGGGCCGACCCGGTTGGGGCCGATCCGCACCTGCATCCAGCCGATGATCTTGCGTTCCCAGAAGGTGAGATAGGCGACGCCCAGCAGCAGGGGCACCAGAATGACCACGATTTTGACGATGACCCAGATCAGCGGCCAGACGGGCTTGAACCAAGCCCACAATGTTACCCAGTAAGGCCCCCAGAGCCACTCAAAGAAGTGCAGCACCGACGCTTCCATCACGTACGCTCCACGGAGACGGCGCCGATCGTGGCCCCGAGATTGGACGTGGATGCATGGGCTGCGGCCACACGCACGCAGTTGTCCGGCACGCCGGCATCGAGCGCGGCGGCAAGGACCGCCTCGCCATCACCGGCGCGTACCCGCACTTGCTGGCCGGCGGCAACGCCAACCTTGGCCAGGGTCGCCGCGTTCATGCGGGCGGCCGGCGCCGCGGCATCCTTGCTCTGCTGCAGAGACAGCGCACGGCGCGCGAGTGGGTCGGCGGAGTAGATCGGCACGTCGGCGACCCGTTCCAGTCCAACGCCGCTTCCGGCAGCGATACTCGCGGTAATGGTCAGCGCATTGTCCAGGCCAGGGGCAAACTCGGGTTTGCCACCCAGTACCTCCTCACGCACGGCCTCGCTGCTCTCGTAGTCGAAGCCGTCGAGCTGGAGCAGATTGCCGAGCACACGCAGAACCTTCCAGGCCGGCCGCGTTTCGCCGAGCGGCTTGGTCACGGCGTAAAAGCTCTGAATGCGGCCTTCGGTACTGACAAAGGTACCGGAGGTTTCACTGAACGGCGACACCGGCAGGATGGCGTCGGCGTATTCCAGCGCCGCCGCCGATTTGAATGGTGACAGGACGATCACCGTGTCCGCCTGCTTCATGGCCGCCAGGGCTTGGCGACCATCGGCACAATCGAGTTCCGGCTCGGCGCCCACCACGAGGTAGGCCCGGCGCGGCTCGGCGATCAGGCGCGCCGCGTCGAGGCCATCGCCGCCCGGCAAGGCCTTGGCGACATAACCGCCAACGGCGTTGGCCGACTCGCCGAGGCAGCCGAACTTGCCGCCGAGGTAGCCCGCCAGCTGCTGCGCGAGCGCCCGCAAGGTCGCGGCCTGCGCATGTTGTTGCGCAAAGTTGCCGAGCAGCACGGCACTGTTCCCGCCGGAGGCCAGGCTCTCGGCAATCCGCATTGCCTCGGGAGATGCCGACACCGGCAGATCGCAGGCGGCACCCTTCAATTCGGCCACGGCTTTCACCACTTGGGCGAGGCGTTCGGGCAACTGCGAAGGCGCGGCAATCAGTTTGCCGGCCAGAGTCATCAACAGATCATCGTCCGCCGCATGAATCACGGCAACCTGAGCGCCACGTTTGGCGGCCTGCCGGAGGCGCAAGGCGAGCAGCGGTTGCTCCTTGCGCAGGAAGCTGCCAACCACCAACACGCGGTCGAGCTGGTTGATCTCGGCGACCTTCATGCCCAGCCAGGGCGTGCCGACGCGCTTGCCGTCAGCCGAGAAGTCGCGCTGACGCAGGCGGAAATCGATGTTGTCGGAGCCAATGCCGCGCATCAGCTTGCCGGTCAGGAACATTTCCTCCAGCGTTGCGTGAGGACTGACCAGCGCCCCGATGGCACCGGCCCCCTGCTCCTTCGCCACGTCGCGCAGGGCATGGGCAACGTAGTCGAGCGCGTGATTCCACTCGACTTCCTTCCATTGGCCACCCTGTTTGACCAGCGGCTTGGTCAGGCGATCGGCGCCATTCAGGCCCTCGTAGGAAAAGCGGTCCTTGTCCGAGAGCCAGCATTCATTGATGTCTTCGTTCTCCAGGGGCAGTACGCGCAGAACGCGATCATGCTTGGTCTGGACGATGAGGTTGCTGCCCAGGCCATCGTGCGGGCTGATCGACTTGCGCCGCGCCAGCTCCCAGGTACGCGCGGCGAAGCGGAACGGCTTGGAGGTCAGGGCGCCCACTGGACAGAGGTCGATGATGTTGCCTGACAACTCCGAGTCGACCGTCTTCTCGACAAACGGCATGATCTCGGCGCGGTCGCCGCGAAACGCCTGACCGAGCTCCATGACGCCGGCAATTTCCTGCGTGAAGCGTACGCAGCGGGTGCAGTTGATGCACCGGGTCATGTCGGTGTTGACCAGCGGCCCAAGGTCCTTGTTGGCCACGACCCGCTTCTCTTCCTGGTAGCGGGACTGGCCGGCGCCGTAGCCGACGGCGAGATCCTGGAGTTGACACTCGCCGCCCTGGTCGCAGATCGGGCAATCGAGCGGGTGATTGATGAGCAGAAACTCCATCACACCCCGTTGCGCCTTGACGGCCAGATCGGAGTGGGTGAAGACCTTCATGCCATTGGTCACCGGTGTGGCGCAGGCCGGCAAGGGCTTGGGCGCCTTTTCCACCTGCACCAGGCACATGCGGCAGTTGGCGGCGATGGACAGCTTCTTGTGATAGCAGAAGTGCGGGATGTAGATGCCGGCCCGATGGGCGGCATCGATCACCATGCTCCCCTCCTGCACCTGAAGCACCTTGCCATCGATCTCGAGTTCTAGCATGGCGCCCCCGCCATCATCCGGGTATGGAAGGTACTACCGGCCCTCTGGACCTCGGGCGGTACCAGGCATTTCTTGTGCTCTATGTGGTATTCGAACTCGGCGCGGAAGTGCTTGAGCATGCCCTGCACCGGCAGTACGGCGGCGTCACCGAGCGCGCAAATGGTGCGGCCGGCGATGTTGCTGCCGAGATCAAGCAGTAGATCCAGATCTTCCGGGCGACCTAGACCATGCTCGATGCGATGGACTATCTTGTACAACCAGCCCGTACCTTCCCGACAGGGGGTGCATTGCCCGCAGGACTCCTCGTAGTAGAAGTACGAGAGCCGTTCCAGCGCCTTGACCATGCAGACTGTCTCGTCCATGACGATCACGGCGCCGGAACCCAGCATGGAGCCGGCCTTGGCGATCGAATCGTAGTCGAGCGTGCAGTCCATGATGAGTTCCGCGGAGAGCACCGGTGCCGAGGAGCCGCCAGGGATCACTGCCTTGAGCTTGCGCCCGCCGCGCATGCCGCCAGCCATTTCCAGCAGTCTGGCGAACGGCGTGCCCATCGGCACCTCATAGTTGCCCGGCTTGTTGACGTGGCCCGACACGGAGAAGAGCTTGGTGCCGCCGTTGTTTGGCTTGCCCAGGTTCAGGTAGGCTTCGCCGCCCATGCGCAGGATGAAGGGAATCGCAGCGAAGGTCTCGGTGTTGTTGATGGTGGTCGGCTTGCCGTACAGGCCGACATTGGCCGGAAAAGGCGGCTTGAAACGCGGCTGGCCCTTCTTGCCCTCGATGGATTCGAGCAGCGCCGATTCCTCGCCACAGATGTAGGCACCCCAGCCGTGGTGGGAAAAGAGTTCGAAATTGACGCCCGAGCCCAGAATGTTCTCGCCCAGATAGCCGGCGGCGCGCGCCTCGGCGAGGGCAGCCTCGAATCGCTCGTGGATCTCGAATATCTCGCCGTGAATGTAGTTGTAGCCGCGACCGGCACCCACCGAGTAACCGGCGATGATCATGCCCTCGATCACCGAATGCGGGTCGTAGCGCAGGATATCCCGGTCCTTGAAGGTGCCCGGTTCGCCTTCGTCGGTGTTGCAGACGACGTACTTCTCCGGTGCCCCCTTGGGCATGAAGCTCCATTTGAGGCCGGTCGGGAAGCCGGCGCCACCGCGGCCGCGCAGCACCGATGCCTTGACCTCGGCGATGATCTGGTCGGGCGCCAGTTTGTCGGCCAAGATGCGCCTCAAGGCTTGATAGCCGCCGCGCGCCTCGTAGTCCTTGATGCCCCAGCCCGCGTCACCTTTGTTCCAACCGGCCGACAGCAGCGGATCGATCGCTTCGATGAGGGCCATTACTTACACTCCTCCAGCAGACGATCGATCTCTTCCGGCGTCATGAAGCAGCGCATGCGCTTGTTGTTCACCAGCATCACCGGCGCGTCGCCGCAAGCGCCCATGCACTCGCCTTCCTTGAGGGTGAACTTGCCGTCGGCGGTGGTTTCGTTGAAATCGATACCGAGCTTCTGCTTGACATATTCGGCGGCGTGCACGCCACCGGAAAGGGCGCAGGGAAGATTGGTGCACACCGTGAGCTTGTACTTCCCGACCGGCTGCAGATCGTACATGTTGTAGAAGCTGGCCACCTCGAAAACGGCGATGGACGGCATGCCCAGGTAGCCGGCCACGAACTCGATGGCTTCCTTGGCTAGCCAGCCCGTTTCGTCCTGGGCGATGGCCAACGCCGCCATGACCGCCGACTGTTTCTGGGCCGGTGGGTACTTGGCGATCTCGCGGTCGATCTTGGTAAGTGATTCCTGGCTGAGCATTCTCGGTTGCCTGTCTATCGGTCGGTATCGCCCAGCACCAAATCGATGGTGCCGATGATGGCCGTCACGTCGGCGATCATGTGGCCCTTGCACATTTCCGTCAGCGCCGCCAGATGCGGGAAGCCAGGCGAGCGCAACTTGATCCGGTACGGCTTGTTGGCGCCATCGGACACCGCCCAGACGCCAAACTCGCCCTTGGGATGCTCGATGGCGGCATAGACCTCGCCGGCCGGCACATGCATGCCCTCGGTGAAGAGCTTGAAGTGGTGGATCAGCTCTTCCATGTTGCCCTTCATCGCCTCGCGCGCGGGCGGCGCCACCTTGTGGTTGTCACTGATCACCGGGCCAGGATTCTTGCGCAGCCAGTCGATGCACTGCTTGACGATCCGGTTGGCCTGTTTCATTTCTTCCATGCGGACCAGGTAGCGGTCGTAGCAGTCGCCATTGGTGCCGATCGGGATGTCGAAATCCATACGATCGTAGACCTCGTAGGGCTGCTTCTTGCGCAGATCCCAGGCAATGCCGGAGCCACGCAGCATGGCGCCCGTGAAACTCATCTGCAAGGCCTGCTCGGGCGAGACGACACCGACGCCCACCGTCCGCTGTTTCCAGATGCGGTTATCGGTCAACAGCGTGTGGTACTCGTCGAGGTAGGTCGGGAAACGGTTGGTAAAGTCTTCGAGAAAATCGAGCAGCCCGCCCTGGCGATTGTCGTTGAGGCGCTTGACGGTCGCATCGTTCTTGAAACGATTCGCCTGGTACTTCGGCATCTGCTCCGGCAGATCCCGATAGACGCCGCCGGGGCGGTAGTAGGCCGCGTGCAGGCGGGCACCGGACACTGCCTCGTACACATCGAACAGGTCCTCGCGCTCGCGGAACGTATAGAGCACCATGGTCATGGCGCCGATGTCGAGCGCGTGCGTGCCGATGTTAAGCAGATGGTTAAGGATGCGCGTCACCTCGTCCATCATCACCCGGATGTACTGGGCGCGAATTGGCACCTCGACACCCAACAACCTTTCGATGGCAAGGCAGTAAGCGTGCTCATTGCACATCATCGAGACGTAGTCGAGCCGGTCCATGTAGGGCACCGACTGCAACCAGGTACGCGTTTCGGCCAGCTTTTCGGTGGCGCGATGCAACAGGCCGATGTGCGGATCGGCGCGTACGACCACTTCGCCATCCAGCTCAAGAATCAGACGCAGCACACCGTGCGCCGCCGGATGCTGGGGGCCGAAGTTGAGTGTGTAGTTCTTGATCTCAGCCACCGCCGCCCACCTTCCCGTAACTGTCTTCGCGGACGACACGCGGTGTGACCTCGCGTGGTTCGATGGTCACCGGTTGATACACCACCCGCCGCTGTTCCGGGTCGTAACGCATCTCGACATAGCCGGAAATCGGGAAATCCTTGCGGAACGGGTGGCCGACAAAGCCGTAGTCGCTGAGAATGCGCCGCAGATCGGGGTGGCCCTCAAACACGATGCCGTAGAGATCGTAAGCCTCGCGCTCGTACCAGTTCGCGCCATGCCAGAGATTGGTGATCGTCGGCAGCGCCGGCGCGCCGTCGTCGGCGGCGAAGGCGCGCAAACGTAGGCGCCAGTTGTGGCTGACCGAGGCGAAATGACATACGGCAGCGAAACGTCTTCCGTCATCCCGGCCGGCGAATGTCGAATAGTCGATGCCCGACAGATCGATCAATTGTTCGAATTTCAGATCGGGGTGGTCGCGCAGGTCGCGAGCCACTTCATGATAGTTCGCCGCCGCCACATCGACGGTGACTTCGCCATGACTCAGCACAGGCGGGCCAATGCGCTCGCCCAGCACTTCCTTCAGCTTTTCAGACAAACGTTCCAGCTTGGCGCTCATATTGAGGTCGGATCGGAATCAGCGGGCGATGGTATAGGTGCGCTTGATCTTGTTCTGCAACTGTATGAGGCCATACAACAAGGCCTCCGCGGTCGGCGGGCAACCGGGCACATAAATGTCCACGGGCACAATGCGGTCACAGCCACGAACCACCGAATAGGAATAGTGATAGTAACCACCACCATTGGCGCAGGAGCCCATCGAAACCACCCAGCGCGGCTCGGCCATCTGATCGTAGACCTTGCGCAAGGCCGGCGCCATCTTGTTGGTCAGCGTACCCGCGACGATCATTACGTCGGACTGACGCGGACTGGCGCGAAACACAATGCCGAAGCGGTCGAGGTCATAACGGGAACAGCCGGCGTGGATCATTTCCACCGCGCAGCAGGCCAGACCAAAGGTCATTGGCCACATGGAACCGGTACGCGTCCAGTTGATCAGCTTGTCCAGGCTGGTGGTGACAAAACCCTCCTGCATGACACCTTCGATGCTCACGGTTCAGTCACTCCCAATCCAGAGCGCCCTTGACCCAGGCGTAGATGTAGCCGACCACCAGAATGCCGAGGAAGACCAGCATTTCAACAAAACCGAACATCTTCACCTCGGGGGTGGCGACGATTTCCTTGAAGATTGCCGCCCAGGGAAAAAGGAATGCGATTTCCAGGTCAAAGAGGATGAAGAGAATGGCGATCAGGTAGTAGCGCACATCGAACTTCATGCGCGCCTCTTCGAAAGGCTCAAAACCGCACTCGAAGGCGGAGAGCTTTTCGCTGTCCGGGCGGTTGGGGGCCACCAACCAGCCGAGAAGAATCGGAGCACAGCCGAAGGCCAAGCCAACGACCACGAAGACGAGGACAGGAAAATAGTTTTCCAACATTAGCTTGCAAGCCCCGCCACGTTATCGACTCCCGCGTATCGCGGGTGCCGCTGTTATCACTGGTGCCGACGGCGAGACTCGAACTCGCACGGCTTTCGCCACTACCCCCTCAAGATAGCGTGTCTACCAATTTCACCACGTCGGCCACAACCTTGCCTCAGCGCGGTCTTCCACGCTACCGGCGAAACGGCGCCAATAATAACACTTATGCGCCGAACAATAATACTGATTTACATCAATTCCTACTTCGGAATGTCCTTTGCCTTCGAATCGCCCTCGGCAGCCGGCGCGGTCGGCACTGCGGGCTTATCGGCCGGAGCAGCCTCCACAGGCACAGTCGTCACCGTATCCATGACGCTGCCGGAGGCCTTCGGCTTTGAAGTGGCCAGATAGGTCAGTCCCAGACTGGTGATAAAGAATACCGCCGCCAGAATTGCCGTTGTCCGGGAAAGAAAATTAGCGGAACCCGAGGCGCCAAACAGGCTGCCGGAAGCCCCGCTACCGAAGGCGGCACCCATGTCGGCGCCTTTGCCATGCTGGATCAGAACCAGTCCGATAACGCTCAAGCCAACCAGAATATGAACGGTCAGCAGCAACGGAAACAGCATTTCCATTAGTAAAGCCCTTTATCAATCAACCCGCAGCGCAGATACCGAGGAAATCTTCCGCGACCAATGCGGCGCCACCAATCAGGCCGCCGTCAATATCGGCCTGCCCGAACAGTTCTTTCGCGTTGCCCGGCTTGACACTGCCGCCATAGAGAATCTGCAGACCGGCGGCCACCTCGGCACTCTCGGCAGCCACGCGGGCGCGGATCAGCGCGTGAACTTCCTGCGCCTGCGCCGGTGTCGCGGTCTTGCCGGTGCCAATCGCCCAGACCGGCTCATAGGCCACCACGGCCTGCGCCAGGGCAGCCACGCCCGAACTCGCAATCACGGCATCCAATTGACGGGTCACCACCTCGGCGGTGATATTGCCTTCCCGCTCGGCCAGCGTCTCGCCAACACAGAGAATCGGCGTCAGACCGGCTTTCAGGGTGGCGGCGAATTTCGCCGCCACGACGGCATCGGTATCACCATAATAGGAACGACGCTCGGAATGACCGACTATGACATAGCGGCAACCGAACTCCTTGAGCATCGCCGCGCTGACCTCGCCTGTGTAGGCACCTTGGGCATGCTCGGAAACGTCCTGCGCGCCCCAGGCCACATTGCTCCCCGCGAGGGAGGCCTGGGCCTGAGCCAGGTAGGGATACGGCACACAGACGGCCACTTGCGCCTTCAGACCAGCGGCACCAGCCCGTACGGCGGTCAAGAGCGAGAGATTGGCAGCCAGGCTGCCATGCATCTTCCAGTTACCGGCGACAAATTTGGTGCGGGACATTGTTGTATTCTCCGATTGCTGTTCTCGGTGAGCCGCTGATTATAGCGACAGCCCCGCCCGCCGGCAACCAAAGCCGTCACCAAAGCAACCGATCAGCCGAACCGCCCCGATATGTAGTCTTCAGTCGCCTTCTTGGTCGGTTTGATGAAGATCTGATCGGTGACACCGAACTCGATCATCTCTCCCAAATACATGTAGGCGGTGAAATCGGAGATGCGCGCCGCCTGTTGCATGTTGTGGGTGACGATCAGGATCGTCACCTTTTCTTTCAATTCCGTAACCAGTTCCTCGATGCTCGCGGTGGCAATCGGATCCAGCGCGGAGGTCGGTTCGTCGAACAGCAGGATTTCCGGGTCGGACGCCAAGGCGCGGGCGATACAGAGTCGCTGCTGCTGGCCGCCAGACAGGTTGGCACCCAGGTCGTTCAGGCGGTTGGATACCTCACCCCACAAGGCCGCCCCCTTCAGAGCCTGCTCAACGCGATCGTCGATTTCCGACTTCGCCTTCATGCCTCGAACGCGCAGACTGTAGGCTACGTTTTCGTACACCGATTTCGGAAATGGATTCGGCTTCTGAAACACCATCGATATCCGCATGCGAACTTCGATGGGATCGACGTCCTTCGCCAGCAGGTTGGTATCGTCCGGGTGCATGACGATCTCACCCTCGTAGCGATTTCCCGGGTACAGGTCGTGCATGCGATTGAACGAGCGCAGCAAGGTTGACTTGCCGCACCCCGACGGACCGATCAGCGCGGTGACCTTCCGCTCATAGACCTGGAGATTGATGTTCTTGAGAGCATGGAACGCGCCATAGTGGAAATTGAGACTACGGCACTCCGCCTTGGCGTTCAGGTCCTGCTGCTCCAGCGGCACTTCGATGGTGTTTTCGTTCATGGCGATTACCACTTGATATTCTTGCGCAACCGGTAGCGCAGCCAGATGGCGGCGCCGTTCATGATCAGCGTCATCAGCACCAGAACGAATCCGGCGGCGGCGGCATTGACCTGAAACTCCGCCTCCGGACGGGAAGTCCAGTTGAACATCTGAATCGGCATGACCGTAAAGGGGGCAAACAGCCAGTCGAACAGGCCGGCCGCCGGTTCGCCGGCAAGCGGCATGGGAGGCAGAAAGGCGATGAAGGTCAGCGCACCGATGGTGATGATTGGCGCGGTCTCGCCGATGGCGCGCGCCATGCCGATGATGACGCCGGTAAGGATGCCGGGGGACGAATACGGGAGTATGTGATCCCGCACCGTTTGCCACGTGGTGGCGCCGCAGGCGTAGGATCCCTCGCGGATGATCTGCGGGATGGCCCGGATGGACTCGCGGGTGGCGACGATCACCACCGGCAGGATGAGCAGCGCCAAGGTCAGGCCCGCCGAAAGGATGCTCTGACCGAAACCGAACTGATAGACGAACAGGCCAAGCGCCAACAGACCGTAGACAATGGACGGCACCCCGGCAAGATTGGAGATGTTGATCTCGATGATGTCGGTCACCCAGTTCTTTGGCGCGTACTCTTCGAGGTACACGCCAGCGGCAATGCCCAGGGGCACGGCAGCGGCGGCGGTGACCACCATGACCAGCGTGGTGCCGACCCAGGCGGAAAGAATGCCCGCCTGACCCGCCCGGCGCGAGGGGAAATTGGTGAAGAAATCGGCATCGAGACGCGGTATGCCTTGAATCGCCATATCGACGAACAGGGTAGCGAAGGTGAGCACACCGATCATCAAGGCAAGGACACCCAGAACACCGAAGAAGGCATCCCAACGCTTGGCCCGCGCAATGATGCCCCGGATGATCTGTAGATCCTGCGCTTTCATCAATACACCTCGCGGTACTTCTTGCGCAGCCAGAAGCCGAGCAAATTGAACGACAGGGTCATCAGCATCAGGCTCAAGCCGGCGACAAAGATGGTCTGGTAGCCGATGGAGCCATGGGGCAGATCGCCCAGGGCCACCTGGACGATGAACGATGTGATGGTGGCGCCCGGCTCCGCCGGGTTGAAGGTCAGGTTCGGCTGCATGCCAGCAGCCACGGCGAGGATCATTGTCTCGCCCACCGCCCTGGAGATGCCGAGGATGTAGGCGGCGGCGATACCCGACGTCGCCGCGGGCATGACCACCCGCAGGGCGGTTTGCAGGCGCGTCGCGCCCATGGCGTAGGAGCCTTCGCGCAGACTCATGGGCACGGCGCGCATGGCGTCCTCGGAGAGCGAGGCCACATAGGGAATGATCATGATGCCCATGACCAGACCGGCCGACAGCAGGTTGAAGCCCGGCAAGTCAGGGTAGATCTTCTGCAACAGGGGGGTCAGAAAGACAAGCGCGAAGTAACCATAGATGATGGTCGGCACACCGCCCAGCAGTTCCAGGAAGGGCTTGGCGACTTCCCGCACCGCGAAGGGCGCGAACTCGGAGAGGTAGATGGCGATGATGGTGCCCAGAGGGATAGCCACGAGCAGCGCCACCACGGAACTGGTGATGGTGCCGGAGAGCAGGACCATGATGCCAAAGTGGGCGTCGTCGAACAGCGGAGTCCATTGGGTATCGAACAAAAAGTCTTTGAGCGGTACCTGCTCGAAGAACACCCAGGATTCCTTGACCAGAACATAGACGATGGCCGCCGTCGTGAGCACCGAGAGCATCGCGGCGCCGAACAGCAGAAACTCGATGACGCGCTCCTTGACGTGACGCGATGCCTTCTTGCGCAGGCGGTCGCTGACCTTTCCGGCGGCGGGCGGGGGTGAAATGGTGGACACGGCGGCAGTCATGCGAACGGAAATGGTGGGCAATTATGGCCGCGGTCGCGCGGCGGGAAAAGCTGAATTTGCGGAGCACCCGCCCGGAGTCCCGGGCAGGCTTGCAGGCGGAGGGCTTACTCCTTGGTTTCGCGTTTGACGAGCTCGTCGATCTTGACGCCAACCTCGGGCACGCCACCGAACACCGTGCCAAGCTTCATCTTGTTCACGTGTTCGGAATTGATCTCGTAGATCTTCGCCGGCAGCGGCACGTACTTCACCTCCTTGGTCAGCTTGGCGCCCTCCTTCATGTAGAAGTGCACGAACTCCTTGACCTCAGGACGCTCCAGCGACTTGGCATTGACATAGATGAAGATCGGCCGCGCCAGAGGCTGATAGCTACCGTCTTCCACGACCTTCGCGGAGGGCACGACAAACTGCTTGCCGTTCCAGATGGCGGCGGCCTTGAGCTTGGCCTGGTTCTCGATGTAGTAGGCGAAGCCGAAGTAGCCGATGCCCCCCTTGTCGCGCGACACGCCCTGCACGAGGACGTTATCGTCCTCGGAGGCGGTGTAGTCGCCGCGCGAAGCCTTGGCCTTGCCGGTAATGGCTTCGGTGAAATACTCGAAAGTACCGGAGTCGGCGCCCGGACCATAGAGCTTGAGCGGCAAGTCGGGGAAGCTGGCATCGACCTGTTTCCAGTTGGTGATCTTGCCCTGGGCGGCCGGCTCCCACATGACCTTTAGCTGCTCGGGCTTCAAATTGGCCGCGAAAGCATTGCTTGGATGCAGCACCACCGTCAAGGCATCGAAGGCCACCGGCAGCTCGACATACTTGATGCCGGCGGCGGCGCAGGCTTCCATCTCCTTCTTGACGATCGGACGCGACGCGTCGGAAATGTCCGTCTCGCCACGACAGAACTTCTTGAAACCGCCGCCGGTGCCGGAAATGCCCACCGTCACCTTGACGGCGCCCTTCTTGGCTTTCTGGAATTCCTCGGCAACGGCCTCGGTGATCGGATACACGGTGCTGGAACCGTCGATCTTGACCAGCGTATCGGCAAAGCTGGAACCGGCGGCGAGAACGCCGGCGGCGGCGAGGGTCACGGCAAATACATTCTTGTACGAATTCATCAAGCTATCTCCTGGTCGGGCTGTCGGATGAGGCGGAAGTCTAGGTAGTCTTTGTTACAGCTTCGTGACGCGATGCAATATTGGGCCACAGCCGGAACCTGACCCTCGGTCAAACACGCACCGTAACCAGCGCGCAACAATAGGCCGGCAAGCTGGCGCGATGAAGTCAAATGCCCGACAGGAAACCGCGTCGCCAGCGCCACCGCGCGTCCTGATGCTCACCGACGTCTATTTCCCGCGCATCAACGGCGTCTCCACCTCGATCGAAACGTTTCGCGCCGACCTGTCGGCCCAGGGAGTTTCCGTCCGCCTGGTGGCGCCAGAGTATCCACGGCCGCACGCGACAGCCGACACCTGGCGCGTACCGTCGCGCCGGCTGCCTTTCGACCCGGAAGACCGCCTGATGCGCTGGCGACCCCTGCTCGCCGCGGCGCGGCAGGCCGCCCAGGCGGGTGTCGACATCGTCCACGTACAGACGCCTTTCGCCGCCCACTACGCCGGCGCGCGAATGAGCCAGGAACTGAACGTGCCGTTGGTCGCCACCTACCACACCCATTTCGAGGAATACATCCAGCACTATCTGCCGCTACTGCCGCGCCGCCTGCTCAGGACCTTCGCCCGGCGCCTCGCACGCCACCAGTGCGACGAGCTCGATGCCGTCATCGTGCCCTCGCCCGCCATGCGCGATACCCTGATCGACTACGGCGTCCGCGCCCCGCTGCATGTGCTGCCGACGGGCATTCCGGTCGGGCAATTCGCCGGTGGCGATGGTGGCCGCTTTCGCGCCCACCATGGCATCGCCGCGGATCGTCCCCTCGCGCTCTTCGTCGGCCGCGTTGCCCATGAGAAGAACATTGGCTTCCTGCTCGAGGCGATGCCCCATGCGCTCGGGCGGTGCCCGGACCTCATGCTGATCATTGCCGGCGAGGGGCCCGCGCTGGGTGCCCTGCAACGTCAGGTCGCCACCCTGCGCCTGGGCGACCGGGTCCGCTTCGTCGGTTATCTGGATCGCCATCAGGAACTGCCCGACTGCTACGCCGCCGCCAACGTCTTCGCATTCGGTTCGCGCACCGAAACCCAGGGCCTGGTATTGCTCGAAGCCATGGCCGCCGGCCTGCCCGTCTATGCCCTGGCCCACATGGGCACGAAAAGCATCGTCGAACCGCAACGGGGCGCCGTGGTCGCGCCGGATGACCCGGCCGCGTTCGGCGATGGCCTCGCCGAACTGCTTGGCAACCAGCTTCGTCTGGCCCGTCTGGCCCGCGACGGGCGTGTATTTGCCGAGGAATGGTCGGCACCGGAGCGAGCCCGGCAGTTGGCCGGGCTCTATCGCTCGCTCGTGATTTAATGCCGCCATCTCGGACAACTCGCCATCACCCATGCACCAGGAAAGCCCCTTCAAGGGCAAGACAGGCCTCAGACGGGTCTGGAATGCCATGTTCTACTCCATGGACGGCTTGCGCGCCGCCTACCGTCACGAGGACGCCTTCCGCCAGGAAGCCTGGCTGGCCGCGCTACTGATCCCCCTGGCCCTGTTCCTGCCGGCCAGCGGCATCGGCCACGCGCTGATGATCGCCAGCGTCCTGCTGGTATTGATCGTCGAACTGATCAATTCGGCCATCGAAGCAGCCATCGACCGCATCTCCCTGGAGAACCACAGCCTGTCGAAGCGGGCGAAGGACATCGGCAGCGCCGCCGTGCTGATCGCCCTGATCAATGTCGCCATCACCTGGGCGCTGATCCTGGTCGGCTGAAATACCGGCGCAACACAAGCGACATGAAGCCGTCGCCCGGACCGGGCAGCATGGCGGCATGGCTGGCAAGCATTCCCGCGAACAGGGTTCGGTAACCGCGCTGCACATAGCGGTCGTTACCGAAACCTACCCGCCCGAAGTCAACGGCGTCGCGCTGACCCTCGCCCATCTGGTGGCCGGGCTGCGTCGGCGCGGCCACCGCGTACAGTTGATCCGGCCGCGCCAGAGCCGGCGGGAGTCGCCCGCCCGAGGTCTCGATTTCACGGAGGTACTCACGGCCGGCCTGCCCATTCCCGGCTATCCGGGCCTGCGTTTCGGCCTGCCGGCCGGCCGCGCGCTTCGTCGCCTCTGGTCGAACGATGCGCCGGACATCGTCCATGTCGCCACCGAGGGTCCGCTCGGCGTGACGGCGGTCGCCGCGGCCCGCCAGCTCGGCTTGCCAGTTTCGTCCGGCTTCCACACCAATTTCGACGCCTACAGCCACCACTACCGGCTCGGCTGGCTGCGCGGCCTGGTCACCCGACACTTGCGCCAGCTCCACAACAGAACGGACCTGACCCTGGTGCCAACCCGCCAGCTGGCGCGGCACCTGATCGCCGACGGCTATCGAAACGTCGACATCCTTGCCCGAGGCGTGGACACCCAGCGTTTCAACCCGCAGCGCCGCTCGCCGACGCTGCGCCAGTGCTGGGGCGTCAAGGATGACGCCCTGGTGGTTGCGCACGTGGGCCGGCTGGCCCCGGAGAAGAATCTCTCCCTGGTCATCGAAGCCTTCGACGCGATAGCCGCGCGGTGTCCCGACGCCCGGCTGCTCCTGGTCGGCGACGGACCGCTGTTGCCCGGCCTCAGGCGCAAGCATTCCCGCCACATCTTCGCCGGCATGCGCCTCGGCGATGATCTGGCGACCTACTACGCATCCGCCGACCTGTTTCTGTTCCCCAGCCTGACCGAAACTTTCGGCAACGTCGTACCGGAAGCGCTCGCCAGCGGCCTGGGCGTGGTCGCCTTCGATTGCGCCGCCGCCGCCGACCTGATCTCGGATGGCCACAATGGCCGCACCGTGCCAGCCGGCGACCGACCGGCCTTCATCCAGGCGGCGATCGATCTGGCGCTGGACCGGCGGCTTCTGGCCACGCTGCGCGCCCGGGCCGCCAGCTCGGTCGCGGCGCTCGACTGGGAAGCAATCCATGATCGATTCGCCGACCGACTGACGGGATTGCTGGCAACTCACGGCGGGCGGCGAACTGGCGCCGCGTCAGCCTCTCCGCCCGGCGCTCGGCCACAGGCGAGCCCGCTGTAAGGCAAGGAACTCGACCATACCCCAAAGCAGGGCGCTGGCGAGCGAACGAATGTGTTGCGCGGACACACTGGCGGGCATCGCTTCACCTTTCCCTTCAGAGGCCGTCCTGCTGCCAGAGGATCAGCAGGCCCGGCTCGAACAGATCGTTGACCACACGTTGCAGGTCCAGCAGTGCTTTCAGGCGCGCGAGCATCGACGTTCTCCAGAAGTGCATAGCGCCACCGTAACAGTCACCGGTTAAGCTTCCATTTCACTCCCGCGACATCATCGTGTCCCCGCCGCCACTACCCGAACAGCTCGAACTGGAACGCATCATCGACGAAGGCGGCGCCTTCCTCGACACACGCGTCCTGCATACGGTTGCGGCCAACGGACTGGAGTTCCCGGTCCAAATTGTTACCCTTGGCAATCCGGAACCGAGCGTGCCGGCGGTCGGCTTCTTCGGCGGCGTCCACGGCCTGGAGCGCATCGGCACCGAGGTCGTGCTGGCCTATCTGCGCAGCCTGGTGTTGCGGCTGCGCTGGGACGCGATACTGCCGCGCACAGCTGGAAACCCTGCGCCTGGTCTTCGTGCCCATCGTCAATCCCGGCGGCATGTGGCGGGGCACCCGCGCCAACCCGAATGGCGTCGACCTGATGCGCAACGCGCCGCTCGACTCGGCCGAGCGCGTGCCCTTCCTGGTCGGCGGCCAGCGCCTCAGCGCCGGCCTGCCCTGGTACCGCGGCCCGGCCGGGGGGCCGATGGAGGCCGAGAGCCAGGCCCTCTGCCAGGTGGTGGAACAAGAGCTGCTGGCGCGCCAGTTCAGCCTGGCCATCGATTGCCATTCGGGCTTCGGCCTCGCGCGACCGCATCTGGTTTCCCTACGCCCACACGCCCCTGCCCATCGAACACCTGGCCGAAGTGCACGCGCTGATGGAGATCTTCGAGGAAGCCTATGCCCACCACCACTACGTGTTCGAGCCGCAAAGCCGGCAGTACCTGACCCACGGCGACCTGTGGGACTACCTCTACCTGAAGGCGGCCGCGCGGCCCGGACGGATGTTTCTGCCGATGACGCTGGAGATGGGCTCCTGGCTGTGGGTGAAGAAGAACCCGCGCCAGCTGTTTTCGCGCCACGGCATTTTCAACCCTTGATCGAGCACCGGCAGCAACGCGTGCTGCGTCGCCACCTGTCGTGGCTGGACTTTCTCACCGACGCGGCCAGCAGCCATCGCCACTGGCTGCCGGTCGGCGACGAGCGCGCCCGGCGGCGCGAGGCGGCGATCCGGCGCTGGTATTTCGGGAGCCGCCGATGACCTCCTGGATCCTGCTGCGCGGCCTGACGCGCGAAACCCGCCACTGGGGCGACTTCCCCGACACGCTGCAAGCGGCGCTGCCCGACGCCGACATCACCGCCATCGACCTGCCCGGCAACGGCGCGCGCCACGAACTGCGCAGCCCGACGAGCATCGAGGCCATCGCCGCCGACTGTCGCGGCCAGGCACTGGCAAGCGGCCTGCGGCCGCCCTTCAAGCTGCTGGCGATGTCCCTGGGCGGCATGGTGGCGGTCGCCTGGGCCAGCGCCCATCCGGACGAGATAGCACGGCTGTGTGCTGATCAACACCAGCCTGCGCCCGTTCAGTCCGTTCCACCAGCGGCTGCGCCCCGCCAGCTACGCCGCCCTGCTGCCGGCTCGCCCTGCCACTCGACCACAGCGCCCATGAAGCCGTGGTGCTGGCGCTCACCAGCAGCCGCGCCGCCGACTTGGCCGGCCTGCTGGAGAACTGGGCTGGCCTGGCGACGAGAGCATCCGGTGTCACTGGCCAACGCCCTGCGCCAACTCACCGCCGCCGCCCGCTACCAGGCCCCCCGCCAGCGGCCGATCGAACACCTGCTGATCCTCGCCGGCAGCCGGACGCGCTGGTCGATCCGAGCTGCTCGCGACGACTGGCCGCCGCCTGGCGAACCGCCTACGCCGAACATCCGACCGCCGGCCACGACCTGCCGCTCGACGACGGCCCATGGGTCGCGGATCAAGTACGCCGCTGGGTCGTGACCACCGGCCGCGCTTAGGCAAGTTCCAATTCGCGGCCGGGGCAGCTGAACCGGAGGACTGACGCTGGAATCGCCGGCGGTGGCCGAGCAGGGAATGGCGCTATCCGAGCGCCGAGGAGTTCTTCTCGCTTGCTTCCGTCACTGCTTCGCCTCCACCGCGATCGGCTTGACCACGACCAGCTTGCCGTTGTCCGTCTGGCGATCGTCGCGGAACTCGCCTTCCCAATAGTCGCCCGATGCCCAGGTCAGGCGGCCCTTGCCGTGCTTGCTGCCGGCAACCCATTCGCCGTCGTATTGATCGCCGTTCTTCAGCGTGTAGACGCCCGTCCCATGCGGCTCGCCGTTCTTGAAGCGACCCTCGTAGCGATCGCCATCGGCAAACTGCAGGATGCCCGTGCCGGTCATCTGATCGTCCAGCCAGTCACCCTCGTAGCGCTGGCCGTTTGGCCAAACGAATGTTCCGAGCCCTTGCTTCTTGCCCGCCACCATGGGGCCTTCGTAGCGATTGCCGTCCGCCCAGCTCACGATGCCCGTGCCGGACAATGTGCCGGTGACCGGATCGGTGGTGAAGCGGCCAGCGGCTGTCATGGTGCCGATCTTGATGATCCGGTCCTGGCTGGCCGCCACCGGAACCGCCGCCTGCCGGCCCTGGCCGGCTTCGCCGGCGGCCACCACGGGCGGAGCCACCGACGCGAGTTCGAGCGGAGCGGTCGATGGTGGTGTGGATGGCGCATCGGATGGCGACTGCCTGCCCTGAACGGGGGCCTTGGGTGGCGGCTCGGCGGTCGCCGGTTGCACCGGTTCCGCCGTTGCCGGGCCGGGAGTGGTCGTGGCCGCGGTTGCCGGGACACTGGCGGTAGCCATCGGCGTGGCGGCAGGGATCGGCGTCGACTCCACTTCCACCACGGATTCCGGTGTTGCCCGGGTGCTTTCCGCGCCGGGGGAAACCGTGGCGGCAACGGATCTTGCCGCCGGTGGCGGACTACCCGCGCCCTTGTGCTTCGCATCGATCTCAAAAACCAGTTGCTGAACCAGACGCTGCACCATGCCATCGAGCGTCAAGCCACCTTGGGCACCTTGTGAGAAGCCCATCACCGAAGTTGACTTGGAGCCAACTTCCATTTTCTGCTCGGCATAGCCCGTGGCAACCTGTTCGGTGGTCACCGCGTCGAGCACCTTGTAGCGCATGCCGATGAGCCACACACCGGTGCCCTCCTCGGTCTTGATGGAGCCGACGAACGTGCCCGCCGCATCCGAACGCCTGTCATTGCGACCGACGATGCTGAGCAACTGGCCGACCGCCCGGCCATCGAAGCCTTGCTGGGCGGTGGCGACCGGTTCGGCCTTGAGAATGTCGAGCTTGACGACCCATTTCGTTGTCTTCAGCTTGCCCCTTTGCAGCAGCTTGCGCGCCGCGTCGGGATCGCTCAAGGTGTAGGCCAACTGGAATTCCTGCAGCAATGGCCCCAGGTCAGAGCGTTCGAGCACGCCGAAATTGGCCTGGCTCAATTCGAGTTCCGCGAAGTCGGCGATGTTGTTCGGCCCGAACTTCTGCGTGAAGCTTGCGTTGCTGCTCTTGATGTCTCCGGGAATCACAACGAGATTCGGCCCGCGAACCGTGGCGTTCTTGTATTCGACCGGCTTGTACATCGCCTTGTCGGCCATCTCGTTGGCCTTTTGCGCGCTACCCGAGCCGGCAGTCGGCGAAGGGTTGTTCGCATCATCGGGCCGGGACGGATTGGACTGTGTGCAGCCCGCCAGTACATAGCCACCGATCAGTAGCACAGGCAGCAAATGCCGCGAATGGCGCTTCATTTTCGTTCACTCCCCTTCAGACGAATTGTAGTTCGCCAGGAGATCAATACAAACCCGGTGGCCGCTACAGCCTCTCGTTGTTGCCCTTGCCACGCCCAGCCTTCTAATGAATAATTTCCCGGCACCCGACATCGCTATCAAATTTTCGATGCGGTCTTTGCGCCGGATCGAAATTCGGACATAAATTGATATCAACCAGTGGAGGAACGATCATGAAAATGCGATTGATGGCTTTGTCGGTTCTGGTCTGTAGCAGTTTGCTGTCACTGTCGCAGCCAGCGGAAGCATACGGCGGTGGCCCATGGGGTGGTGACGCCCCATGGGATCGCTTTGACGGCCCATGGAACACCGTCGATGGCCCGTGGAACGGTGGCGGTCCATGGAACAGGGGCGGTTCGTGGAACAGGGGTGGCCCGTGGGGTGGTGACGCCCCGTGGGATCGTTTTGACGGTCCATGGAACAGCGTCGGTGGCCCGTGGAACAGGGGCGGCTCGTGGAATAGAGGCGGCCCATGGGGTGGTGATGCTCCGTGGGATCGTTTTGACGGCCCGTGGAACAGCTTTGACGGCCCCTGGAACAACCGTGGCCGACGCGGCCGTAGCTTCAGCCCATTCAACTGGTAGGCACCCTCTTCCCCTGCCAGGTTTTGTCGCCTGGTGGGGGTCGGATTGGCGTCGTTCTTGCGACAAAGCCGAAATCGGCTATGCCCAACCCATCACCCCACGGCAAGGGGTGGGCTATGTGAAGCACAAGGCGGGAGCGACCCGGGCGAAGTCAGTGGCGCGATACCGGCTGGTCGAGGATGGCTTCGTAGGAGTCGATGAACTGCTCGAATTCCTCCTGGTCGTGGTCCTGGGTCAGGAACTGGCCGAATTCAGCGCGCATGCGTTCCGCCGTCGCGCCGCGCAACAAACCCATCCGGCCATTGCGCTTGTCCAGAATCTCCAGGGCGTCATGGGCCGGATAGTCGATCACGTAAAGCTGCGGATTGTTGAACAGGACATTCATGGCGATACCTCCTTCGTCGGCTGATTCGGTACATGCGCCCGATATCGCCGTATTCAATGCCTGTCGGGTGTCGAATCGGTAACGGGGCGGTAACCTTCCCGACGCACCCCTGTCACGCGGCCATGCCAGCATGTCGGCATGGACCGCCTTGCCATTGCCCCAATGATCGACGCGGCGATAAAGGTCCGCGCCATCTTTATCTCCGACGTCCACCTCGGCACCCGCGGCTGCCAGGCGGAACGGCTACTGGAGTTCCTGAAGGGTCACGACGCCGAATATCTCTTTCTGCTCGGCGACATCGTCGATTTCTGGGCCATGCGGCGCGGCGTGTATTGGTCGCCGATACAGAATACGGTCATCCAGAAGGTGCTGCGCCGGGCGCGCCACGGCGAGAAGGTGATCCTGGTGCCCGGCAACCACGACGAGGCGCTGCGCGAACACGACGGTACCGATTTCGGCGGCATCAGCGTGGTCAGCGAGTACATCCATACCGCCGCCGACGGACGCCGCTACCTGCTCATTCACGGCGACGAGTTCGACCAGGTGACCCGCCACCACCGCTGGGTGGCCCTGCTCGGCGACGTCGCCTACAACGCCCTGGTGCGGATCAACGGCTGGCTATCGTGGCTGCGGCGACGCCTCAACATTCCCGGCTACTGGTCGCTGGCCGGCTACGCCAAGCGCAAGGTCAAGACAGCGGTCAGTTTCATTTTCGACTTCGAGGACTCGGTGATCCGCGCGGTGCGCGAGCGCGGGCTCGACGGCGTCATTTGCGGCCACATCCACAGCGCCACGCTGCGGCGCATCGACCAGCTCACCTACATCAATTGCGGCGACTGGGTGGATAGCTGCTCCGCCGTGGTCGAACATCTGGATGGTCGGATGGAACTCATCCATCACGGCACCGTGCTCGCGCCGGTCCGCGCCTGACCGGCCCGCGGCGCCGGTGCCCAACACCGGGCTGCGGCATCGAGGCGCCCTGGAGGGAGTTCTATCCAGGATCGACCCAGCGCAGCAACGGCGCCCACTGCGCCCAGTCGCGCCCGTCTTGCGCGGCCGGCAGGTCGAATATCGTCATGCCGTGGGCGGCGGCCTGCACGTAGCGCTGCGTGTCACGCAAGCAGGTCACGACCGGCAATCCGGTCGCATCGAGAAAGCGCTCCAGTTCGCCGGCGGCGCGCGTATGGGCATCGACGCGCATCCCGACCACGGCGATGCGCACGGCCTCCCGGCGGGCCTGCTTGGCGGCCAGCAGCTCCTCGAAAAACTGCCGGGTCGCCAGGATATCGAACAGCGAGGGTTGCAGCGGCACGATGACCCGGTTGACCATGCGCAACAATCGGGTGAGCCGCTTGCCGTGCAGCCCGGCCGGCGTATCGAGCACGACATGGGTCGTATCCTTGGGCGGCCGGGCCGTCTCGCCCGACATGTCCCACGACTCGATGTAAGGCAAGGCGGGAGAACGGATACGCAACCACTCGCGGGATGACTGCTGGCGATCGGTGTCGCCCAGCATCACGCGCTTGCCGCCAATCGCCAGCAAGCCGGCGAGATTGGTTGCCAGCGTGCTCTTACCCGAACCGCCCTTCGGATTTGCGATCAAACACCGTTCCATGGCGGCGAGCTTATCACTTGGTCAAGCGGCCATCTATCGCGCCGGCATCAAGCCGACAATGCTGGCCGCGCCTGATGAATCCTGGGCAGGCGCAACTCGCGCACCACCTCCAGTTGCGCGGGCACGGCGGCGAGCAGTTCGGCATGGCGCGGGCCGTACCAGCCGCCAATCATGGCAACCGCCTCGCGCAGGTTCGGGTCGTTGCCGGCGCAGGCCATCAGCACCGTGCCCGCGTTGGCCAGATCGTTGAGCTGACCCAGCTTGTCCTGTAGCGCGGCCAGCCGCCGGGCCGCCGCGCCGAACGACCGCTTGGGCATCAGGGGACCGAAGAACTCGATCGCGTAGCGCAGGCGCTTGATGGCGATGCGCAGCGCATGCAGCGACGTCGGATCGTCGATGCGAGCCAGCGCCGCCAGGTGATGAGTGCGGCGTTGTAGTTTGCGCAGCCGGCGCTGCGCGAACTCGATCAAGGTCTCGGCGGCCACAGGCTCGGTCGATGGCTGCTCCGCCGCTGGCGGCGCCGGCTCGGCAAGCGCCTTGCCATTGAGCAGCGACGCCGCCAGCAGGATCAGCCTGCCGTAGTCTGGCCGGGCGAGGAAGCGCCCGGTGTCGCCGTGTGAAGCAAAGCGCTTGTCGGTGAGAATGCCGGCCAGGGTCGAAATGCGCGGGTCGTCGCCGAGCGCCGCGCTGACCGGGCCGATGATTTCTGTCAGCAGAACATCGAGATCCCGGGTACGGCCGAGCACACTCATCAACTCGCGCAGCGGCGGCACCAGCGCTTCGACGAAGTCCTCGGGCAGCACCGGCGCGAACATGCGCATGGCCGCCCGCAGGCGGCGCGTCGCCACGCGCATCTGATGCACATACTCGGCGTCGGCACCAAGCAGCGCCCCGCCATGGTTGCAGTGCAGTTGGGCGAGGCAGTTGAGGGCGATGGCGCGGAAGGCCGCCAGCGGCCGGTCGGCCGCGGCGATGGCGACCGGCGTGGCCCGGGTCGGCGCGGCGCGGACATCGTGGGCGAGGCGATAGCCGCGCTCGGCCTTGGAAACCAGTTCGGGCGTCAAGGGCACCCGCGCGGCCAGGTCGAAGGCGATGTCGTAGAGCCGGGCCGGCGAGCCCTTGAGCAGTTCGATCTCGACTTCGGAAATCGGCGCGCGGCGGCCGTTCGAGGCGATCCAGCCGCGATCGAGCATCACCAGCAGCGACACGTTGTGCGCTGGCTGCAGTTGCCAGACGATCCGGCGGAAGCTGGTTTCGAAGAGCGCGCTCAAGCCGCGCGCGACCTTTGGCTTTTCAAGGAAGCGGCGCACCGCCTCGTCGTCGATCGTCGAGAAATCGAAACGGTTGAGATACGGCGTTTCCCATTCCCGCCGCGCGGTCAGGCCACCTTGCGACTCGCTGTCGCACTTGACCGTCTGTAGCCAGCCGGCACCGTCCTTGCGCAGCCGCAGGCTGATGCCCCGCTTGTGGAGGGCCAGTCGCCGGGTATCGTAGTAGATGCCGACCAGCGCCTCGCCATGGCGCCCGACCGCCCGGCGCAGCAGCGGATGCCGCATGAAGAGGGCCTGCGCGGTTTCGGGCAGGCTGAGCTTGAGAGCGATCTGGGTAGGCATGAGTGGCTGGCGCGTAGTGCCAAGGGTATATCGCGCCGAGAGTATAGGATGTGACCCCTCGAAAGATTATTACAGTCGCCGCACCGGGTATTCCCGCCCGGCCGGGCGACCGCGCGGCCTGCGCCATCGCCGCCCGCCTTGTCGGCGCGCCAATCCTTTGCTAAGGTCCCGCGACGCCACCCCGAGGGAGCGCGAGATGGGCATGATGGGAACCGCCGTGGGTAGAGCGTTCGCTCCCGCGCAAGACTGCGAACTCACGGCCTGGCTCTTCCTGAAGGGCCTGGCGGTGGTCTATGCGGCCGCCTTCCTCTCGCTGGCGGTGCAGATCGAGGGCCTGGCCGGGGCCCATGGCATCTTGCCGTTCCGTGAGTTGCTGGCGCGGGGCTTTGCCCGGGACGGCTACCTCGCGTGGCTGGAACTGCCCACCGTGTTCTGGCTCAACAGCAGCGATGTCGCGTTGCAGGGCGCGGCGATTGCCGGGGCGATCCTGGCCGCGTTTCTGTTGTTGGGCTGGGGCAAGCGCCGCCCGATCCTGATCGCGCTGTTCGTGCTTTACCTGTCCCTGTACCACGCCGGGCAGACCTTCACCGGTTTCCAGTGGGACTACCTGCTGATGGAATGCGGTTTTCTGGCGATCTTCCTCGCCGACTCGCCCTCCCGGTTGATCGTCTTCCTGTTCCACTGGCTGCTGTTCCGCCTGCGCTTCCTGTCCGGCCTTGCCAAGCTGACCAGCGGCGATCCGTCGTGGCGCCATCTCACCGCCCTGCGCCACTACTTCGAAACCCAGCCGTTGCCGCATGTCGGCTCCTGGTATGCCCATCAGCTTCCGCCCTGGCTGCTGGACACGGGCGTGGGTCTGACCCTCTTCGCGGAACTGGTCGTACCGTTCTTCATCTTCCTGCCACGCCCGTTCCGGATCGTCGCGGCCGTGACGACCATCCTCCTGCAACTGCTGATTCTCGCCACGAGCAATCACAACTTCATCAATCTGCTGACCATCCTGCTCTGCCTGTTCCTGCTGGACGATCGCATCGTCGGCAAGCTGTTGCCGCGCTCGCCGGGTCCTCGGCAAACCGGGACCTCGGACCCGGGACCCGGCGCGCGCCAGAAGGTCCTGAGCGGCGCGGCCGCCTTGCTGATCCTGGCCGTGAGCCTGAGCGGCATGCTGGAAATGGTCGTGCGGCGTCCCTTGCCACCGGCGCTAGCCGCCCTGGCCGATGTCGGGCCGAGCTATGGCGTCGGCAATGTCTATCACCTGTTTCCGACAATGCAGACCGAGCGCCAGGAGCTACAGATCGCCGGCAGCTACGATGGATTCCACTGGGAGCCGTATGTCTTCCGCCACAAGCCCGGCGACCTCCGCCAAGCGCCGGCGTTCATCGTTCCCCATCAACCCCGCCTGGACTGGATGATGTGGTTCGTGCCACCCCAGGGGCGCGACATGAATACCTGGTTCAGCCGATTCCTCGATGCCCTGTGGCGCAACGAACCCGCCGTCGGCGACCTGCTCGCCCACAACCCCTTCGCCGGACGGCCGCCGCCCAGGTTCCTGCGCGTCAACGCGTATCGCTACCGCTTCACTTCGCCGCCGGAACGCGCCCGAACCGGCGCGTGGTGGAAATCCGAATATCTCGGTGAATTTCCTGACGTACCTGCCGCGCTATCCGTGACGGGGCTCCCGGTTGGGTGCGCCAAGTATGCAATGCTGCGGCGATTCCCTTCGGCTCGGCTGACATGCGTCGGGTGGCGACTCCCGGCCAGTTGCAGCCGTTGGGAATGGAGATTCAGTCCTATATTTGGCGACCGCTAGTCGTTCCAAGAACAGCCTCTTGGAAGGGTGACTTTATACCTCCGGTATTGGCCATCATTGCCGCACCCCGATGGGGAAATAGGAAGACAGGAGGGGCACAACCTTGCAGCCTGTATTCGCCTTTTTCGCCGCGTAGTCGGCCCCGCTGCGTGTGTATCGGTCAAAGCTGACAAATGCATCGCAGTAGACCAATGCGGAGCCAATGTGCATTAAATCAATCGCGTCTCCCACGTTCGGATTGCGTCTGTGATCCTTAATACGGAAATCGGCGAGAAGGTCGTCAATCCAGAGCGTTGGGCACCCGCGCAAAACCTCTTGATAATTGGCCACAAGTTCGCCAACGATTCTGTCTCGTTCTACTAGAGGTATTGGAGTGCCGTTTGGATCGCGCTCTGGAAAGTAGGTTGTGCATATCGTCTCGGTTAGTTGGCGTTCAAAGTCCGCGGACATCGCCCCCGCTGCCTTGGCTTCCTGCAGTTGTTTCAAAATTTCTGGACGGGCTTCCTTGTACTGATCGATAGGTGCCGATTGCGATGGGTTTCTCGATAGATATCGGATCATGCCAGCGGCAGTGTATTTGCCTACTGGCACATTCTTAATTCCGATGTCCACAAGATGCTGCGAGTAACTCGTTGCGAAAGGACACTCCAGCGGCATGTCGACGCCGAAGTACCTTTTGAACACATGGCGCCGCATTTCTCGCTTCGCGAGCACGGGATGATCTGGGATGAACCAAAGGTTAAGCCCCTCGATAAGGCTTGCGCAGGCTTCGATTCGTTTTAAGTCAGTGCCGCTTGCCGCCTCGTGAATGTTCCACGGCGATAGCACAAAGCGACAACCTGGGTCCGACTTCACTGCTTCTAGCGCTGCAAGCTCCGCAGCAGCATCAACGTTGGCGGGAAATAGGCCACTAAAGTACTGAATAATGTTGTGGTCGAGGTAGATCACTTTCATTCGTGTCTCCCGCAATGTCGCTCACCTGAATCGGGGCAACAGGAGTGTCATGAGACGATAGCGCCGCCATGAAACCTGATTGCCGGATCTTGGTACCAAAGCTGCCACAGAATTCTCGCACGTCATCAGTCTCCTACGGGCACGAACCAGACCTAGGTCCTTGGCCGGCTTGGCCAAGCGCAAGGTCAAGACTGCGGTCAATTGAATTTTCGACTTCGAGGACTCGGCGACCCGCGCGGTACAGCGTCAGTCCGCTCCTGAAGGCTCCCGCGACAGCCAGCGCCTGACCCGCGCCGCCCAGTCGTCCAGATAGGTGAACACCACCGGCACGACGATCAGCGTCAGCAGGGTCGAGGTGATGACGCCGCCGATGATGGCGTGGGCCATGGGCGCGCGCTGCTCGGCGCCCTCGCTGGAGGTCAGCACCAGCGGCACCATGCCGGCGACCATGGCGAAGGTGGTCATCAGGATGGGGCGCAGGCGCACCCGGCCGGCTTCGACGATGGCCGCCGCGCGGTCCATGCCGCCGCCGCGCAGGTGATTGACGAAGTCCACCAGCAGGATGGCGTTCTTGGTCACCAATCCCATCAGCATGATGACGCCGATGATGGAGAAGATGTTGAGCGTGCTGCCGGCCACGAACAAGGCGGCCATCACGCCGATCAGCGACAGCGGCAGGGAACTCATGATCGCCAGCGGCTGGACGAAGCTGCCGAACTGGCTGGCCAGCACCATGTAGATGAAGACCACCGCCAGCAGCAAGGCCGAAACGGCGTAGCCGCCGGACTCGGCCATGTCCCGGCTGGCGCCGCCGAGATCGAAGCGGTAGCCGGCCGGCAGGGGAATCTCCTTCAGCGCGGCGGCGATTTCGCCGCTCACCTCGGCCAGCGGCCGGCCGGCCAGGCCGGCGGTCAGGGCGATTTCGCGCGCCAGGGCGCGGCGGTTGATCTGCGTCGGCCCCAGCGTCGCCCGCACCTCGGCCACCTGCGCCAAGGGGATCATGCGCGGCCGGCCAGTCGCCGGGTCCGTATTGCCGGCAAAGTGCAGCGCGACGAGGTCGGCGGCGGTTTCACGCTCGCCCGGCGCCAGGCGGACGCGCACGTCGTAGTTCTCGCCATCGGGCGCCTTCCAGGTGGTGGCGGCGTCGCCGGCGATCAGCGGCCGCAGCGCGAGGCCGATGCGCTCGACCGACAGCCCGGCCTGGGCGGCCAGTTCGCGGTTGAGGCGCACGTCCAGCGTCGGCTTGGCCTCCTTGAGGCTGAGGTCTACATCGGCAAGACCCCGGATCTGCGCCAGCTTTTCGGTGACCTGCGCGGCGATGCGTTTCAGTTCGGCGAAGTCGCCGCCCTGGATGGACAGATAGATCGGCTTCTCGCCACCACCCGGGCCATCCGGAACGATGATCGCCTTGAGGCGGATGCCGGCAATGCGGGCCAGCCTTTCGCGCAACAGCGGCACCAGTTGCTTCTGCGTGCGGCCGCGCTCGGCGCGTGGCGTCAGGCGCAGGTCGATCACCGCCGCGTTCTTGCCCAGCGAGCCGCCCACATTGACGCTGGCGTAGGTTTCCACCACTTCGGGGAACTCGCGCAGCGCGGTCTCCACCTGGCGGGCCTTGGCCTCGGTGTAGTCGAGCGCCGCGCCCTCGGCGACGTCGAAGCGAACGCGCAGGCGCGACAGGTCCGGCTCCGGCACGAACTCGCCGCCGACCACCGGCACCAGCGCGAGGGCGCCGAGCAGCGAGGCGGCCGCGATCAGCAAGACGCTCTTGCGGTGGCCGAGCGCCCAGCGGATCACCCGCGTGTAGAACTCGATCATGCCGTCCATCCAGGCCTCGAACCAGTCCAGCAACGGCCCCACCCAGCCGCCGTGCTTCCGGCCGTGGGCATGCGGATCGCGCCAGACCGAGCTCAGCATCGGGTCGAGGGTGAAGCTGACGAACATCGAAATCAGCACCGCCGCCGTCACCGTCAGGCCGAACTGGTAGAAGAACTTGCCGATGATGCCGCCCATGAAGCCGACCGGCACGAACACGGCGACGATCGACATGGTGGTGGCGAAGACGGCCAGGCCGATCTCCCTCGTGCCGTCCAGCGCCGACTGGTGGGCGCTCTTGCCCATCGCGGCGTGACGGACGATGTTCTCGCGCACGACAATGGCATCGTCAACCAGCAGGCCGACGCATAGCGAGAGCGCCATCAGCGTCATCACGTTGACAGTGAAGCCGGCCAGGTAGATGAAGAACAGTGTGCCGACCAGCGCCACCGGCAGCGTCAGGCCGGTGATCACCGTGCTGCGCCAGGAACCAAGGAAGAGGAAGACGATGGCGATGGTGAGCGCTGCGCCTTCGAGCAGGTTCTCGCGCACCCCGGAGAGCGAGCGGCGCACGCCGGTGAACCCGTCACTGAGGACCGTCAGGCGAATGCCCTCGGCACCAAGCTCCTTGGCGAGCTGGGTGGTCTTGGCGCGTACCAGATCGGCGATTTCGATGGTGTTGCCGCCCTGCACCTTGATGATGTCGAGCGTCAGCGCGGTCTGCCCGTTCACCAAAGCCACCGACTCACGCTCGGCCTCGCCGTCGCGGATGGTCGCCAATTGGCCGAGGTAGATCGGCTGGCCGTTGCGCTGCGTGACGATCAGGCGCTCGAAGGCCGCCGGGGTCGGCAGCCGGCCCTGAATCTGCACCAGCTGCTCGCCGCCGCGCACCGCAAGGCTGCCGGCCGGCAGTTCCTGGTTCTCCGCCTTCAACGCGGCCACCACCTGGTCCGCTCCGACGCCGAAGCGTGTACATGGCCTCGGGCTTGAGCAGCACCTGCACTTCGCGCTTGGTGCCGCCCACCAGCGTGACGTTGCCGACCCCCTTGATGGTCTGGTACTGCTTCTGCACATAGTGGTCGGCGCGCGTGGTGAGGTCGCGCAGCGATACCGTGTCCGAGGTCAGGGCCACCGAGACGATGGGCCGTTCGTCGGGGTTGAAGCGGCTGATGGTCGGCTCGTCGACCTCCTTGCGGAAGGCGCGTTTGACGGCCGCGACCTTTTCGCGCACGTCCTGCACCGCTACTTCCGGATTCACCGTCAGCACGAACTCGGCGACGACGATGGACAAGCCCTCGTAGGAATAGGAATAGAGGTTCTTCAGGCCGTTGACGGCGCTGATGGCTTCTTCGACCTTGCGCGAAACGTCGCTCTCGACGATCTCCGGCGAGGCGCCGGGGTAGGTGGTGTTGACCACCACGACGGGGAACTTGACGTCGGGCAACTCCTCCACCGTCAGGCGTTGCGAGGAAAAGAGGCCGAGAACCATCAGCGCCAGCATCATCATGGTGGCGAAGACCGGGTGACTGATCGAGACGCGGGTGAACCACATGGCGCGGCGTACCAATCAGCGGGCGGGAGCGGCCGGCACCGTGGCCGCGGCGTTGGCGCCTTTGGCTTCGGCGACCGCCTGTCCGGGGGCGATGCCGCCGACGCGGGCGAGGATGGCCGTCTCGCCCGCCTTGACGCCCGACTTGATTTCCATTCGCCCGCCGACCTCGTCGACCAGGCCGACTTGCACGGTGCGCATTTCGGCGCGGCCCTGGGCGATCACCAGCACGGTCGGCGTCTCGGCGCCACCGCGCAAGGCCTCGCGCGGCAGGGTAACGGCATTTGCCACTTCGCCCAGCCGCAGGTAGCCGCGCGCGGCCATGCCGCCCCGGAGTCGGCCGTCGGCATTGGCGACGCGGATGTAGATCGGGATCATGCGGGTGGCGGCGTCGGCGGTCGGTGCGATGCGCTCGACGCGGCCCGATATGGGGGCGTCGTCGGCGCCTTCGGCGACCAGGCTGACGTTCTGGCCGACGCGCACGGCACCGACCTGGCCGACCGGCACGCTGGCGGCAAACTCCACTTCGGTGAGATCGACGATGCTGAACAGGCGCGTATTGGACGCCACATGCTGGCCGGGCTGCACGGCACGCTCGGCGACGATGCCGGCCTGGGGCGAACGGATGACAGCCTTGCTCAGCGCCTGTCGCGCCAGCGCCAGTTGGGCTTCGCGGGCGCGCAGGGCCTCGCGGTTCGCGTCGAGCGTGCCGCGGCTCGCATCGAGGCCACTGGCGGAGATGAAGTTGCGCTCGCGCAAGCCCTCGTTGCGACGCTGGGTTTTTTCCGCGAGATCAAGCTGAACCCGGCTGGCGGCCAGATTCGCCCGCTGCTCGGCCAACCGCGCATCGAGGTCGCCGGTATCCATGCGCGCCAACACCTGGCCCGCCTTGACGGTCTCGCCCGGCCGCACCAGCACGGCGTCGATGCGGCCCTCAACCTCGGCGGCAAGTACGGATTCGGCCAGGGGCTGGAGCAACCCGGCGAGGGTCAGGGTGGCCGCCACCGGTTCGGCGCGCGCCACGGCCAGGTCCGCGGCATCCAGCTCCATGGCGGCGGCAACGTCGGTCTTGGCTGCCGTCAACGCGGCCTGGGGTCTCGACAGCAGCCAGACCACGACGGCAGCGCCGAGCGCCAGAACAACGAGCAGCGAACGGCGGCGAAAGAATGCGGGGGATTTCATGAAGGCTGAACACTCCGGGGTTTAGCCAACCCTTTATAAGTTTAACTCGTCGCCATGTCAATAGGCCGCCGGCCCATTGACGCCTTCGACCACGTCGTCATCGACGCTTCATCGGCTCGCAACGTCCCCGTAACGGACGGCGCCAACAATGCCGGCACCACCAAAGCGCACAAGGAGAAAAGCATGCTGCATGCTCAGGAATGGCGGTCACAACGGAATCATCATCAGCACTATTCGGTCGGTCTGGCCCAATCGGCCGACGAAATCGAGGCGGCGCAGCGACTGCGCTATCGCGTCTTCGCCGAAGAACTCGGCGCCCGACTGAACACGCGCAAGACGGGTGTGGACATCGACTTCTACGACGCCTACTGCGAGCATCTGGTGGTCCGCGACGAGCAAATGGGCAAGGTGGTCGGCACCTACCGCATCCTCACGCCGGAAGCCGCCCAGCGGGTCGGCAGCTACTACTCGGACAACGAGTTCGACCTGACCCGCCTGGCCCATCTTCGGCCCGGACTGGTCGAGATCGGCCGCTCCTGCATCCATCCCGACTACCGCACCGGCACGGTGATCGCCCTGCTGTGGGCCAAGCTGGCCGAGTTCATGCTGCGTGGCAACTACCGCCACCTGATCGGCTGCGCTTCGGTGGGCATGGCCGACGGCGGCCACAACGCGGCGAATCTGTTTGTCCAGCAGATCGACCCGCATATCGCGCCGCTGGAATACCGGGTGTTCCCGCGCCATCGCCTGCCCTTCGAGCGACTGGTCACCGGCCAGGCCGCCGAGGTGCCGCCGCTGCTCAAGGGCTACCTGCGCGCCGGTGCCTGGATCTGCGGCGACCCGGCCTGGGATCCCGACTTCAACACGGCCGACCTGCCCCTGCTGCTGGCCATGGATCGCCTCAGCCCGCGTTACGCCAGGCATTTTCATGAAGGCCGAGGGCGGCGGGGCGTAGCGCCGATGTATTGACTTAGCGCAAAACGGCCGTTCCCCGGACGTGGAGAATTTCCTCCGTCGTCCTTGGGGGATAGGCTATGACCAGCTTGGTTGATTCTGTGGCCGCGCGCAACGCGACGGTCGAGGAAGAACTGGCAAGACGGGGTATCGACCGTCGCGAGTTTTTCAAACTATGCGGCGCGATCGCTTCGCTCATGGCCTTGCCGGCCGGTGCGGCGGAACAGTTGGCCGCGGCGGTGGCGAAAGCCCGCCGCCCCTCGGTGATCTGGCTGTCGTTTCAGGAATGCACGGGCTGTACCGAGGCGCTGACCCGCTCGCACAGCCCGAGCCTGGAAAGCCTGATCTTCGACCTGATCTCGCTCGATTACCATCACACTCTGCAAGCCGCCTCGGGCGACGCCGCCGAAGCGGCCCGCGAGGCGGCGATGAAGGAAAACGCCGGCAAGTACCTGGTGGTGGTCGACGGTTCGATCCCGCTGGGCAATCCCGGCTATTCGACCATCGCCGGCGTATCGAACATCGAGATGCTCAAGGAAGTGGTGGCCGGCGCCGCGGCGGTGATCGCCGTGGGCACCTGCGCCGCCTACGGTGGCCTGCCGGCGGCCCAGCCGAATCCCACCGGTGCCGTGGCCATACGCGATTTGATCAAGGACAAGCCGGTGGTGAACATTCCCGGCTGCCCACCGATCCCCATCGTCATGACCGGGGTCATCGCCCATTACCTGGCGTTCGGCGCATTGCCGGAACTGGACGGGCTCGGCCGACCCAAGGCCTTCTACGGCGAAACCATCCACGACCGTTGCTACCGGCGGCCCTTCTACGACCAGGGCAAGTTCGCCGAGACCTTCGACGACGAGGGCGCCCGTCGCGGCTGGTGCCTGTTCAAGCTCGGTTGCAAGGGGCCGGTGACCTACAACGCCTGCGCCACCAGCAAATGGAACGGCGGTGTTTCCTTCCCCATCCAGTCCGGGCACGGCTGCATCGGCTGCTCCGAACCGAATTTCTGGGATGCCGGCGGCTTCTACAATGCCTTGTCGATGCCGGCCCACCCCCTGAATGTCGGCGCCGGCATCGCGGCGGCCGGCGCGGCGGCGCGGTGTGGCGGTGACTTTCTTCAATCGCGGCAAGAAGGGCGCGGCCAAGGCCGGGCACGAAACCACGACACTCGACGATCTGGAGAAATAGCATGGATCAACTGCAATTTCTGACCTGGGTGCGCGGTACCGGCCTGAATCTGACGCTGGCGATTTTCGTGCTGGGCGTGATCTGGCGGCTGATCGAAATCTACGGTCTCGGCCGCAAGCAGGATCTTGTCGGCGCCGCGTGACGTTGCCGGCGCTTCGGGATGGCATACCATCTATCGACGGTCGATACCGCCGCCGGGAATGCTCAAGCTATCGCCGGTCAGTTACATCGGTGGCTACGTGTTTCACGTCGGCCTGGCGGTGGTGGTGTTCCTGTTTGCCCCGCACATCGCGCTGGTCGCCAGTCTGCTCGGCCCGACGTGGCCGGGGCTGCCCTCGCAGGTGGTCGATTTCGTCAGCGTGGTCACCATGGCGGCGATGGTGGCGGTGCTGGCCGACCGGATCACCAAGCCGGCCAAGCGCTTCCTGAGCACCTTCGGCGACTGGTTCACCTGGACGCTGACCTTCCTGCCGCTGCTCACCGGCTGGCTGGCCGTGCATCACCTCTTGCTGCCCTATACGTTGATGTTGGCGCTGCACATCCTGAGCGTCGAGTTGCTGCTGATCTTCCTGCCCTTCACCAAGCTGTTCCACGCCTTCACGACGTTCGGTTCGCGCTGGTTCAACGGCGCGGTGAATGGCCACAAGGGGGTGCCGGTATGAGTGCTTCGCTCGACAAGGGCGTCCGCGTCCTGAAGGAAATGATCGACGCGCCGATCGCCAGTTACTTGAACAGTTGCGTCCATTGCGGTATCTGCGCCGAGGCGTGCCTGTTCTACACCGAAACCGGCGATCCAAAGTACACGCCGATCCACAAGCTGGAGCCGATGCGGCGCCTCTACGAACAGGAATACACCCTGCTCGGCCGGCTGGCCAGGATGGTCGGCCTGACCAAGCCGGTCACGGACGCCGAACTGGCCGAGTGGCAGGAACTGGTCTACAACAGTTGCACGCTCTGCGGCCGCTGCTCGGTGGTCTGCCCGGTCGGCAACGACATCGTCTACATGGTGCGCAAGATGCGCGAAGGCATGTCGGCGGCGGGCCACGCGCCGGATGGACTGAAGGGCGCCGTCACCCGCACGGTCAAGATCGGCAGCCCGATGGGCGTCAAGCTGCCCGCCGTGAAGGCGCAGATGAAGCACGTGGAGGCGGACTACGGCATACAGATTCCGCTCGACCAGGAAGGCGCGGAGTACCTCGTGATGCTCTCCTCGATGGAGATCATCAACTTCCCCGAGTACCTGGGTGCGATCGCCAAGATCATGCGCCATGCCGGCAAGACCTGGACGCTATGTTCCGAGGCGTTCGAGGCGACCAACGCCGGCATGCAGATCGGCAACTCCGATCTGGCGCGGGTGATCGTCAAGCGCATCGTCGATGGCGCGGAGAAGCTCAAGGTCAAGACCGTGATCAGTCCCGAATGCGGCCATGCCTACACGGCATTGCGCTGGGAAGGGGCGAATCTGATTGGCCGGCCATTCACGTTCAAGGTGCAGCACATCGTCGAAGTGCTGGAAGAGTTGCGCCTCGCCGGCCTGCTCAAGACCGAGGGCATGGAGACGGACCGCCTGACCTTCCACGATCCCTGCCAGTTGGCGCGGCGCGGCGGCGTGATCCAGCCGCAGCGCAACCTGATGGCCATGATCGCCAAGGACTTCCACGAAATGCCGGATGCCGGCTTCATGAACTGGTGCTGCGGCGGCGGCGGCGGCGCGAGCGCGATCGAGGAGGGCGAAGAGCTGCGTCTCGAGGCCTTCAAGCGCAAGAAGAGCCAGCTCGACGCCGTCAAACCTCATCGGCTGGTGACGGCCTGCGCCAACTGCCGCATCGTGCTGGAGGAAGGTCTCGAGCACTACCAGATGAACCTGCCGGTGGTCGGGCTGACCGAGACCATCGCCGAGCACATTCCCGACCCTGTCGGCAATGACTGAGGGAGAGGCCGATCATGCCCATCAGCAACGATAAAGAATTGAAGGCCGCGCTGGCCGCGCTGACCGACACCGAGCGACGCCAGGTGGGAACCCTGCTGGTGCAGCAGGTATTCGATCTGTCCGGAGATGCGCGCATCAAGGGGGCACTGGAACTGGCCCGGCGCGCGGATGCGGGAAACGCGGAGCTGGCCGTCGCCGCCGCCGGCGTGAATACGGCGCGGGTCGAGAGCTTCACCCAGTGCGGACGCGATACCGACTGGACGGCGCAGGCCGCCCACTTCGTGGCACGCGCGGCGCAGGAGTGCGTCCGGCCGGTCGTCGATCTCGGCACGGCGTGGGAAGCGGCGATGCAGGCGCGCATGGCCCGCATCTGCCAGACCCTGGCGGCGGGTGAAGGCACCAACAACACCGAAGCGGAGGCGCAGTATCGGGCGCTCGAAGCATTCTTGCAGGCAAAGGGACGCGCATCATGAACCAGCCAAGTTAACGCCTCATCGTCGACCCGGTCACCCGCATCGAGGGCCATCTGCGCATCGAGGCGCAAATGGCCGACGGCCGCATCGCGGAAGCATTCTCCTCGGGAACCATGGTGCGCGGCCTCGAGATCATCCTGCGCGGGCGCGATCCGCGCGACGCCTGGGCACTGGCCCAGCGCATTTGCGGCGTCTGCACCCTGGTGCATGGCCTCGCCTCGATTCGCGCCGTCGAAGACGCGCTCAAGTATCCGATCCCGCCCAACGCCCAATTGATCCGCAACCTGATGATCGGCGCACAGTATGTGCACGACCATGTGATGCACTTCTACCACCTGCACGCGCTCGACTGGGTGGATGTCGTTTCGGCGCTCAAGGCCGACCCGAAGGCGACCTCCGAGCTGGCGCAATCGCTCAGCAACTATGCCAAGACATCGCCCGGCTACTTCAGCGACGTGCAGAAGAAGCTGAAGAATTTCGTCGACGGCGGCCAGTTGGGCATCTTCGGCAACGGCTACTGGGGCCACCCGGCTTACAGGCTGCCTCCCGAGGCCAACCTGATGGCGGTCGCCCACTATCTGGACGCCCTGGTCTGGCAGCGCGACGCCGTGGCGCTGCACGCCATTTTCGGCGGCAAGAATCCACACCCGATGTTCGTCGTCGGCGGCGTGCCGGTGGCGATCAGCATCTGGCCCGAAGGTGCCGGCAAGGGGCCGAGACCCCTGGGCGGTCAGGGCGGCACGGCCCTCGACGTCACCGGCCTGGCGCGCGTCCAGGACGTGATCCGCTCGATGCGCGATTTCGTCGATCAGGTGTATGTGCCGGATACGCTGGCCATCGCCGGCTTCTACAAGGACTGGTTCAAGCCAGGGCGAAGGCCTCGGCAACTTCCTGACCTACGGCGATTTCCCGGCCAAGGGCATGGGCGACTCCGGCATCGTTCATGATCCCGCGCGGCGTGATCCTGAACCGCGACCTGTCGCAGATCGAGGAGATCGACCTCAACGCCGAAGGCGAGATCCAGGAATTCGTCAGCCACTCCTGGTACGACTATTCCGGCGGCAAGGATCAGGGCCTGCATCCGTACAAGGGCGAAACCAAGCTCAACTACACCGGGCCCAAGCCGCCTTACGAGCAACTGGAGGTGGACAAGGCCTACTCCTGGCTCAAGTCGCCGCGCTGGAAGGGCAAGGCCGATGGAAGTCGGGCCGCTGGCGCGCGTGCTGATGCTCTACGCCAAGGGGCACGAGCAGACCAAGGAACTGGTCGGCATGGCCTTGAAGAAACTCGACCTGCCGGTCGAGGCGCTCTACTCGACGCTGGGCCGCACGGCCGCGCGCACGCTGGAAACCAAGATCATCGTCGACGCCATGCAGGGCTGGTACGACCAACTGGTCGCCAACATCAAGGCCGGCGACGTCGACACCTTCAACGAGGCGCTATGGGAACCGGCTCGACCTGGCCGAAGCATTGCCAGGGCGTCGGCTTCATGGAAGCGCCGCGCGGCGGGCTGGGCCACTGGATCGTCATCGAGAACGGCAAGATCGCCAACTATCAGGCCGTGGTGCCCAGCACCTGGAATGCCGGCCCACGCGACCCGCAAGGTCAGGCCGGCGCCTATGAGGCGGCGCTCAAGGGCCATGCCATGCACGACGGCAAGCAGCCCATCGAAGTGCTGCGCACCATCCACAGCTTCGATCCCTGCATCGCCTGCGCGGTGCATGTGGTGGAACTGCCGGAAGAGCAGGCGCCGAGCAGCCCTTCCTGATTGGAAGCTTCCCGGCCGCCGGTCAGGCGCCGGCGGCCTCGCGCACCGCCGCGGCGATGCTTTCCGCCTGAGCCATGACCAGCGGGCCATCGCTGCCCTCGACCATGACGCGCAGCACCGGCTCGGTGCCCGACGGTCGCAGCAGGACGCGTCCTTTGCCGGCGAGCGCCGCTTCCGCCTGCTTGGCGGCCTCCTCGATGCCAGTGATCGCTCTTCCAGTCGAAGCCGGCCGGCATGCGCACGTTGATCAGCTTCTGCGGATACATCGTGAGATCGGCGCAGGCCTCCGCCAGCGATTCACCGTTGGCACGCAAGGCGGCCAGCACCTGCAGCGCGGCGATGATGCCGTCGCCGGTGGTGTGCTTGTCCAGGCAGATGATGTGGCCGGAGTTTTCGCCGCCCAGCAGCCAGCCGCGTTCCTGCATCATCTCCAGCACGTAGCGGTCGCCCACCTTGGCGCGCGCAAAGGGAATGCCCAGCCGGCCCAGCGCGTGTTCGAAGCCGAGATTGGTCATCAGCGTGCCGACCACGCCGGTCACCGCGTCGCGGCCGTGACGCTGGCGGGCGATGACGTAGAGGAGCTGGTCGCCGTCGTAGAGCCGACCCTGGCGTCGGCCATCACCAGCCGGTCGCCGTCGCCGTCGAGCGCGATGCCGATGTCGGCGCGGTGTTCGAGCACCGCCCGGCGCAGCGACTCCGGTGAGGTGGCGCCGACTCCGTCATTGATGTTGAGACCGTTGGGCGTGGCACCGACCGTGACGACCTCGGCGCCCAGTTCGTGGAAAACGTTGGGCGCGACATGATAACCCGCGCCGTGGGCGCAATCGACGACGATCTTCAGGCCGCGCAGGTCGAGCTCGTTGGGGAAGGTGCTCTTGCAGAATTCGATGTAGCGGCCCGCGCGCGTCGTCGATGCGCCGCGCCCGACCGAGACCGGCCGAATCGCGACAGGCCATCGGTTGCTCCAGCCGCGCCTCGATCGCCTCTTCGACCGCGTCGGGCAGCTTGGTGCCCTGGGCGGAAAAGAACTTGATGCCGTTGTCGTCGAATGGATTGTGCGAGGCGGAGATCACCACGCCGGCCTGCAGGCGCAGGGCGCGGGTCAGGTAGGCGATGGCCGGCGTCGGCATCGGCCCGGACAGCATGACATCCACGCCGGCCGCCGCGAAACCGCATTCCAGCGCCGCCTCCAGCATGTAGCCGGAAATCCGGGTGTCCTTGCCGATCAGCACCGTCGGCCGCTGCTCGCCGGCGGGCATGGCTTCCTGGCGACCAGTGCCGTGCCGGCGGCATAGCCCAGCCGCATCACGAAGTCGGGCGTGATCGGTTCCTCGCCCACCTTGCCACGCACTCCGTCGGTGCCAAAATATTTTCTCGCCATTCAGATTTCCTCGATTGCTTGCAGGACGGCCAGCGCGTCGCGCGTCGCCGCCACATCATGAACCCGCACGATGCGCCGCACCCCGTTGCACCGCCAACAGCGCCGCGGCGACGCTGGCATGAACCCGTTCGCCGACTGGCCGGCCGGTGATCAGGCCCAGCATCGACTTGCGCGACATCCCCGCCAGCACGGGCAGCCCGGAATCGACCAGCCGATCGAGGTGGCGCAGCAGGGCCAGATTATGCTCCAGCGTCTTGCCGAAGCCGAAGCCGGGATCGATGACAATGCGCTCGCGGGCAATGCCGCCGGCCTGCGCAGGCGGCCACACGCTCGGCCAGAAAGTCGGCCACCTCGGCCACCACGTCGCCGTAGCGCGGGTCGGCCTGCATGGTGCGCGGCTCGCCCCTGCATGTGCATCAGGCAGACGGCGGCCGGCGAGGCGGCCACCGCGGCCAGCGCGCCCGGCGCCCGCAAGGCGGCAATGTCGTTGATCATGTCGGCGCCCGCCGCCAGCGCGGCGCGCATCACTTCCGGCTTGACGGTATCGACCGACAGCGGCACGCCGCAGGTCGCGCAAGGCCGTCAATGACCGGCAGCAATCGCTCCAGTTCCTGCTGGGCGGGCACCGGGACGGCGCCCGGCCGCGAGGATTCGGCGCCGAGATCGAGAATATCGGCGCCCTCTTCGACCAGCCGCATGCCCTGCGCCACCGCCGCGTCGACCTGCGCGCGCAAGCCGTCGCCGGAAAAGGAATCGTCGGTCAGGTTGACGATGCCCATGATCAGCGGCCGGCTCAGGTCGAGTTGAAACCGACCGCAGGAAAGAAGTTTCGTCATAAGCAAAAAGGGCCGCGCTATCGCGCGGCCCGTCAGCAGGTGCCTCGTCAGGCCGGCGCCGTGGCGGTTGGCTCGGGGCCTGGCGTGTTGTCGCCAGCCGGCTTCACCGGCGCGGACGACGGCTTGGGCGGACGCGGCGGCTTGCCCGCCATGATGTCGTTGATCTGATCGGCATCGATGGTTTCCCAGTTCGAGCAGCGCGGCGGTCATGGCCTCGACCTTGTCGCGGTTCTCTTCGAGCAGCCGACGCGCCAGCGCATACTGCTCGTCGATGAATGCGGCGGATTTCGGCATCGACCTTCTGCAGCGAGGCCTCCGACATGTTCTTGTGCGTGGTCACCGAACGGCCGAGGAAGATCTCGCCCTCCTCCTCGCCATAGACCATCGGGCCCAGGCTGTCGGACATGCCCCACTGCGTCACCATGCGCCGGGCCAGATCGGTGGCGCGCTGGAAGTCGTTGGAGGCGCCGGTGGTCATCTGGTTCATGAACAGTTCTTCGGCGATGCGGCCACCGAACAGCACCGTGATGGTGTTGAGCAGCCGGATGCGATCCTGGCTGTAGCGATCCTCGGTCGGCAACTGCATGGTCACACCCAGCGCGCGGCCGCGCGGAATGATCGTGACCTTGTGCACCGGATCGGTCTTGGGCAGCAGCTTGGCGACCACCGCATGGCCGGACTCGTGATAGGCGGTGTTCTTGCGCTCCTCCTCGGGCATGACCATGGAGCGGCGCTCGGCGCCCATCATGATCTTGTCCTTGGCGCGCTCGAAGTCCTCCATGTCCACCAGGCGCTTGTTGCCGCGCGCGGCGAACAGGGCGGCCTCGTTCACCAGGTTGGCCAGATCGGCGCCGGCAAAACCCGGGCAACCGCGCGCCAGCACGGACGGATCGACGTCCGGCGCCAGCGGCACCTTGCGCATATGCACCTTGAGAATCTGCTCGCGACCACGGATATCCGGGCAGCGGCACCACCACCTGACGGTCGAAACGGCCGGGGCGCAGCAATGCCGGATCGAGCACGTCGGGACGGTTGGTGGCGGCGATGACGATCACGCCGACGTTGGCCTCGAAGCCGTCCATCTCGACCAGCAACTGGTTGAGCGTCTGCTCGCGCTCGTCGTTGCCACCGCCCAGACCGGCGCCACGCTGGCGACCGACGGCGTCGATTTCGTCGATGAAGATGATGCAGGGCGAGGCCTTCTTGGCCTGCTCGAACATGTCGCGCACGCGTGCCGCGCCGACACCGACGAACATTTCGACGAAGTCGGAACCGGAAATCGAGAAGAACGGTACCTTGGCTTCGCCGGCGATGGCTTTGGCCAGCAGGGTCTTGCCGGTACCCGGCGAGCCCACCATCAACACGCCACGCGGAATGCGGCCACCGAGCTTCTGGAACTTTGAGGGATCGCGCAGGAAGTCCACCAGTTCGGAGACCTCTTCCTTGGCTTCCTCGCAGCCGGCAACGTCGGCGAAGGTGACGGTGTTGTTGGCCTCGTCGAGGATGCGCGCCTTGCTCTTGCCGAACGAGAAGGCGCCACCGCGCCCACCGCCCTGCATCTGACGCATGAAGAAGACCCAGACGCCGATCAGCAGCAGCATCGGGAACCAGGAGACGAAGATGCTCATCAGGAAGGACTGCTCTTCCTCGGGCTTGGCAACCACCTTGACGTTATTCTTGAGCAGGTCCGAAACCATCCAGATATCCGACGGCGCATAGGAAATGATTCTCCGGCCGTCGGCGGCGGTTGCTTCCAGCGTCCGCCCCTGAATAAGAACCTTCGAGATGTGGCCCTGCTTCACTTCCTCGAGGAACTGCGAGTAGTCCATCGTGGCCTGCGCCGTCTGGCGGGAATTGAACTGGTTGAAAACGGTCATCAGAACGATGCCGATCACCATCCAGATCGCAAGGTTTTTGAACAAGTTATTCAAGGCGTTATCTCTTTCTGGTCACTCTGACGCGAATTTGTTCATTCTAGAGCCGATTTCAGGTGCCTGCAAACAGGATCAGGGACGCTTGCCACGCGCCAGCAAATAAGTTTCCGCGCTGCGGTCCCTCGACGCCGCCGGCTTGCGCACCTGCAGTGTTTCAAAAGCGTTGGTAATTTCCCTTCGCAGTTCCATGAAACCAGCCCCCTGGAAAACTTTGACCAGCATGTCGCCGCCCGGTTTCAGATGCTGGCGGGAGAATTCCAGGGTCAGTTCAGCAAGGTGCATCACCCGTGCGTCGTCGGACACCGATATGCCCGACATGTTGGGGGCCATGTCCGACAATACAAGATCGACCGGCCGACCGGCGAGCGTCGCCTCCAGCCGATGCAGGGTTTCATCCTCGCGAAAATCGCCCTGGATGAACTCGACGCCGGCCATGGGCGTCATTTCCAGCAGGTCCAGCGCAACCAGCTTGCCGCCGGGCTGGATGCGCCTGGCGACGTACTGACACCAACTGCCCGGCGTCGCACCCAGGTCGACGACCGTCAGGCCCGGTTTCAGCAAGTGGTCCTTTTCGTCGATCTCGCTTAGCTTGAATACGGCCCGCGAGCGCCAGCCTTCCGCCTTGGCCCGCTGGACGTAGGTGTCGTTGACGTGCTCGTGCATCCACATCTTGCTCTTCTTCTGCCGCCGGGTTTTCTGGGTCATCGGGTTAGAATCCGCTCCATCATGATCGAACTAACACCTGAACAACGTCGGGCGCTGCGCGCCGCCGCCCACCCGCTCCATCCGGTCGTCAGCATCAGCCAGAATGGTCTTTCCGAGAACGTCATCAAGGAAATCGACCGATCCCTGCTGGCGCATGAACTGGTCAAGGTCAAGCTCTACGGTATCGAACGGGACGAGCGCGCCGGCCTGTTCGACGGAAATCTGTGACAGAACCAACTGCGCCCCGGTGCAGCAAATCGGCAACACGCTCGTGCTTTGGCGGCCGAAGCCCGAAGACAGCGAAGTGCGGCAGGCGGCAAGACCGAAGACCAAATCGATGACCAAGAAGCAGGCTGCCATGGCGCAGGAAGGCCAGATGCCCTCGGCGGCCAAGAAGCCGCCAGCCAAGGAACCCCGCCGCAGAACCGTCGGCGCCAGCGCCCGGACCCCTCGAGCTACTCGTACCTGACGTCGAGAATCTCGTATTCCCGGCGGCCGCCCGGTGTCTGCACCTCGGCAACGTCGCCGGCAAACTTGCCGATCAGGGACCGGGCCACCGGCGAGTTCAGCGAAATCTTGTTCTGCTTGAGATCGGCCTCGTCGTCACCAACGATCTGATAGGCGACCTTCTGGCCGTTGTCCATGTCTTCGAGTTCGACGGTGGCGCCAAACACCACCCGACCATCGGCGTCGAGCGAAGCCGGATCGATGATCTGGGCGTTACCAAGCTTGCCTTCGACCTCGGCGATCCGCCCCTCGATGAAGCCCTGACGTTCCTTGGCGGCATCGTACTCTGCGTTCTCCGATAGATCGCCATGCGAGCGCGCCTCGGCGATGGCGGCCACCACCGACGGACGTTCGATGGTCTTCAGGCGCTTCAATTCTTCGCGCAGCAGCTCTGCGCCGCGCAGAGTGATCGGTATCTTGCTCATAGCGATGACGCCGGGCCGCCCCAAGACATCATGCGCCCCCCCGTGGGGGGCAGCGAGCGAATGTGAGCGTGGGGGGCCATTAGTTTAGTTCCGTGTGGAGCGCCTGAAGGGCGTAGGTCTCTAGGCCGGCGTGACGCATGCCTTGACAGGCCGCCAGGCCACCTTCGACGGTGGTGAACAGGGTGACCTTCTGCGCCAGGGCCGAGGTACGAATCGAGCGCGAATCGACGATTGCCGAGCGCTTTTCCTCAACCGTATTGACGATGAAGGCAATCTCGTTGTTCTTGATCATGTCGACAACGTGCGGCCGCCCTTCATTGACCTTGTTGACCACCGTCACCGGCACGCCTGCTTCGGCTATGGCGGCAGCGGTGCCGCGCGTGGCCAACAGTACGAAGCCCAGTTCGTGCAATTGCCCGGCAACCGCCGACGGCCTTGTGCCGGTCGGCCGGCTTGACGCTGATGAAGGCCTTGCCGGACTTGGGCAGCCTGGTGCCCGACGCAATCTGCGATTTGACGAACGCCTCGCCAAAAGTGCGACCAACGCCCATCACTTCACCGGTCGACTTCATTTCCGGCCCGAGGATGGTGTCGACACCGGGGAACTTGATGAACGGAAACACCGCTTCCTTTACCGAGAAATAGGGCGGAATCACTTCCCTGGTCACGCCCTGGTCGGCCAGACTGCGGCCAGCCATGCAGCGCGCCGCGATCTTGGCCAGCGGCAGACCGGTCGCCTTGGACACAAAGGGCACGGTGCGCGAAGCACGCGGATTCACTTCCAGCACATAGACGACGGCATCGTCGCCCCGTCCCTGAATGGCGAACTGCACGTTCATCAGCCCGACAGACGTTGAGGCCCTTGGCCATCTTCTCGGTCTGGCGGCGCAGCTCGTCCTGAATCTCTTTCGCCAGCGTGTAGGGCGGCAACGAGCAGGCCGAATCGCCGGAATGCACGCCCGCCTGTTCGATGTGCTCCATGATGCCGCCGATGATCACCTGCTTGCCGTCGGACAGGGCATCGACATCGACTTCGGTGGCATCGTTGAGGAAGCGGTCGAGCAGCACCGGCGAGTCGTTGGAGACCTTGATCGCGTCGCGCATGTAGCGCTCGAGGTCCTTCTGCTCATGCACGATTTCCATCGCCCGACCGCCCAGCACGTAACTGGGGCGCACGACCAGCGGATAGCCGATTTCGGCCGCGAGGCGGATGGCGTCCTCCTCGGTGCGCGCGGTGCGGTTGGGCGGCTGCTTGAGTTCGAGATCGTGCAGCAGCTTCTGGAAGCGCTCGCGGTCTTCGGCGGCGTCGATCATGTCCGGGCTGGTGCCGATGATGGGCACGCCGTTGGCTTCGAGGTCGCGCGCCCGCTTCAGCGGCGTCTGGCCGCCGAACTGGACGATGACGCCGACCGGCTTCTCGACATGGACGATCTCGAGAATGTCTTCCAGCGTCAGCGGCTCGAAGTAGAGGCGATCCGAGGTGTCGTAGTCGGTGGACACGGTCTCCGGATTGCAGTTGACCATGATGGTTTCGTAGCCGTCCTCGCGCATCGCCAGCGCCGCATGGACGCAGCAGTAGTCGAACTCGATGCCCTGGCCGATGCGGTTCGGGCCGCCGCCGAGCACCATGATCTTCTTCCGGTCCGTCGGGCGCGCCTCGCATTCGTCCTCGTAGGTCGAGTACATGTAGGCGGTGGACGTCGCAAACTCGGCGGCGCAGGTATCGACGCGCTTGAACACCGGGCGGACGCCCAGGGCCTGGCGACGCTCGCGCACCGCGGTCTCGCCGATACCGATCAGGTTCGCGATGCGGCGATCGGAAAAACCCTTGCGCTTGAGCTCGCGCAGCGCGGCGGCGTCGAAGCTATCGAGGGCACGGCCAGCAATGTCGCTTTCGATCTGGACCAGTTCCTCGATCTGGACCAGGAACCAGGGGTCGATCTTGGTCAGCTGGAAGATTTCGTCGAAGCTGAAGCCGGTGCGGAAGGCCTGACCGAGATACCAGATGCGCTGGGCACCCGGGCTGGCCAGCTCATGGGCGATTTCCTCGCGCTCGGCCTCGATCTCGTCGAGTCCATAAACGCTGACTTCGAGGCCGCGCAGAGCCTTCTGCAGCGATTCCTGGAAGGTGCGGCCCATGGCCATCACCTCGCCCACCGACTTCATCTGCGTGGTCAGGCGGTCGTTGGCGGTCGGGAACTTCTCGAAGGCGAAGCGCGGCACCTTGGTCACGACGTAGTCGATCGAGGGCTCGAACGAAGCCGGCGTCGCGCCGCCGGTGATGTCGTTCTTCAGTTCGTCGAGCGTGTAGCCGACGGCCAGCTTGGCGGCGATCTTGGCGATCGGGAAACCGGTCGCCTTCGAGGCCAGCGCCGAGGAACGCGACACGCGCGGATTCATCTCGATGACGATCATGCGGCCGTCGTCCGGATTGATGGCGAACTGCACGTTGGAACCGCCGGTATCGACGCCGATCTCGCGCAGCACCGCGATGCTGGCGTCGCGCATGATCTGGTATTCCTTGTCGGTCAGCGTCTGCGCCGGCGCGACGGTGATCGAGTCGCCGGTATGCACGCCCATCGGGTCGAGGTTCTCGATCGAGCAGACGATGATGCAGTTGTCGTGCTTGTCGCGCACCACCTCCATCTCGTATTCTTTCCAGCCGAGCAGCGATTCCTCGATCAGCAGTTCCCTGGTCGGCGAGGCTTCCAGGCCGCGCTTGCAGATCTCGACGAATTCTTCCTGGTTGTAGGCGATGCCGCCGCCGCTGCCGCCCATGGTGAAGGACGGCCGGATGATGGCCGGGAAGCCCAGCGCCGCCTGCACCTGCTGCGCCTCTTCCATGCTGTGGGCGATGGCCGAGCGCGCGCGAGCCGAGGCCGATCCTGGTCATCGCCTGCTTGAACTTCTCGCGGTCTTCGGCCTTGTCGATGGCCTCCTTGCGTGGCGCCGATCATCTCGACGCCGTACTTCTCCAGCACGCCATGCTTGGCCAGGTCGAGCGCGCAGTTCAGCGCCGTCTGGCCGCCCATGGTCGGCAGCACCGCGTCCGGCCGCTCCTTGGCGATGATGTTTTCCAGCACCTGCCAGGTAATCGGCTCGATGTAGGTCACGTCGGCCATGTTCGGGTCGGTCATGATCGTGGCCGGATTCGAATTGACCAGGATGACCTTGTAGCCCTCTTCGCGCAGCGCCTTGCAGGCCTGGGCGCCGGAATAGTCGAACTCGCAGGCCTGACCGATGATGATCGGGCCGGCGCCGATGATGAGGATGCTCTGGATGTCGGTACGCTTAGGCATCTATTGCGCTTTCGCTTTCTTGTGTTCATCAGTTGCCTGATGAAGCGGTCAAACAAGTAGCCAACGTCGTGCGGGCCGGGGCTGGCCTCGGGGTGTCCCTGGAAGCAGAAGGCCGGCCGGTCGGTCCAGGCCATGCCCTGCAGGCTGCCGTCGAACAGCGAGACGTGAGTCACCTTGACATTGGCCGGCAACGTGGCCGGATCGACCGCAAAACCGTGGTTCTGGCTGGTGATCATCACCTGGCCGCTCTCCAGGTCCTTGACCGGGTGGTTGGCACCGTGATGGCCGAACTTCATTTTCATCGTCCTGCCACCGCCAGCCAGGCCCATCAACTGGTGGCCAAGGCAGATACCGAAGGTCGGCAGCTTGCGGTCGAGAAACTCGCGGATCGCGGCAATCGCGTAGTCGCAGGGCTCCGGATCGCCGGGGCCATTGGACAGGAACACGCCATCCGGCTTCAACGCCAGCACGTCCGCGGCCGATGTCTGCGCCGGCACCACGGTGAGCTTGCAGCCGCGTTCGGCCAGCATGCGCAGGATGTTGCGCTTGACGCCGAAGTCGTAGGCGACGACATGAAACTTGAAATCTTGCGGCGTCACGTAGCCCTTGCCGAGCTGCCACTCGCCCTCGGTCCAGTCATAAGCCTTGTCGACACTGACCACCTTGGGCGAGATCCATGCCCGCCAACCCGGGGAAGGCACGCGCGTTGGCGACGGCCACGTCGGCGTCCAGGTTGTCGCCCGTGACCAGACAACCGGCCTGGGCGCCCTTTTCGCGCAGGATGCGGGTCAGCTTGCGGGTGTCGATGTCGGCGATGGCGACAATATTCTCGGCCTTCAGATAGGCGTCGAGGCTTTGTTCGGAGCGAAAATTGGAGGCGATCAGCGGCAGGTCGCGAATCACCAGACCGGCGGCGTAAACGCGCGACGCCTCGCAATCCTCGCGATTGACGCCGACGTTGCCGATGTGCGGATAGGTGAGAGTGACGATCTGCCGCGTGTAGGAAGGATCGGTAAGGATTTCCTGGTAACCGGTCATGGCGGTGTTGAACACGACCTCGCCGACGCTGGCGCCGACCGCTCCGATGCCAAGCCCCCGAAATAGCGTTCCGTCGGCCAGGGCAAGAAGGGCGGGCGGAAACTGAGGCACGATCGGGCTCCTGGGTCGGCGTGGCATGGATGGACGCGCAGAAAAGGGCAACCCCGAACTACGGGAAGTGCCCCCTGGCAAACTTTCGAATTATAGCCCGCTGCGCCGCAGCAGGCAATGCCACTTAACGCAGGCCGAGCACGTCCTGCATGTCGAAGAGGCCCTTGGTCTTGCCGCGCAGGAAACGCGCCGCGCGCACCGCGCCCAGGGCATAGGGCATCCGGCTGGCGGCCTTGTGGCTGATCTCGACCCGTTCGCCAGTGCCGGCGAACAGCACGGTATGGTCGCCGACGATGTCGCCGCCGCGTACGGTGGCGAAACCGATCTGGGTTGCTGGCCGCTCGCCGGTATGGCCTTCGCGACCGTAGACGGCGCATTCCGCCAGATTGCGGCCGAGCGCGGCCGCGACTACCTCGCCCATGCGCAGCGCGGTACCCGAGGGCGCATCGACTTTGTGGCGGTGATGAGCCTCGACGATCTCGACGTCGTAGCCCTCATCGAGAATGCGGGCGGCGGTTTCGAGCAGCTTGAACACCACATTCACGCCAACCGCCATGTTCGGGGCAAAGACGATGGGGATATCGCGCGAGGCATCCTGAATGGCCAGCTTTTGCTCGGTATTCAGGCCCGTGGTGCCGATGATCATGTGCACCCCGCGCCGACGACAGGCCTCGAGGTGCCGCATCGTTCCCTCGGGACGGGTGAAGTCAATCAGGCAATCGACCGCGGCCAGCGTGCTCTCCAGATCGTCGCTGATGGCCACGCCACAAGGCGCGCCCAGCAGTTCGCCGGCATCCTTGCCGAGGAAGGCGCTACCCGGCACGTCCAGCGCGCCGGCCAACCGCCCATCGGTGGTCTTCTGAATCGCTTCGATCAGGGTGCGGCCCATGCGGCCGCTGGCGCCGGCGACGGCAAAGCGTATCGTGTCCATGGCTCTGTTGAGTTAGCTACTTGGTCGGTTCGCCGGCCGGGGCGATATCGATAACCCTGCTGGCCGGCTTGGTGGGCGCCTCGGCGGCGGCGCCGGGTTGATTGGCCACCACGTCGCCATCGAGGCGGGCCAGCTTGCCATCGGCGAAATACACGATCAGGCGGCGTTGCTGAACGTCGTTGTGATCGCGGCCGGGCCGGAACCGGTACACGTAATCCCAGCGGTCGGCATGGAACATGTCCGCCACCAACGGCGTGCCAAGGATGAAACGGACCTGATCCCTGCTCAAACCGGGTTTCAACTGCGCGACCATTTCCTGGGTCACCATATTGCCCTGACGCACGTCGATGCGGTACGGCGTCAGGTAGGAAGTGATCTCCGGCGTGCTGGAGCAGGCAATCAGCAGTGGAGGGACGAGCAGGGCAAGCAGGCGCTTCATGGTGGCGGCGGAGAAGAATGAGACGAAAACCATCTGGAATCGACAGGCGAATCGGTCTGCCACAATTTGGCGCAAAACTATATCATAAGCGTCCGATCGGGCCGGTCCCGACAGCCCCCATACACTGCGCCCCGCAAGTCATGTCCAAGTCACAAGAACTCAGGAACATCGGCCTCAAGGCCACCATTCCCCGCGTCAAGATACTGGACCTGTTCCAGAAGGCCCACAGTTCGGCCAGCCGCCACTTGACCGCCGAAGAGGTCCACCAGCAATTGGCCACCGATGACATGGACATCGGCCTGGCGACCGTCTATCGAGTACTGACCCAGTTCGAGCAGGCCGGCCTGCTGGTCCGGCACTACTTCGAATCCGGCCGCGCCGTGTTCGAACTCAACGAAGGCGGCCACCACGACCATCTGGTCTGCCTGCAATGCGGCCGGGTCGAAGAGTTTTACGATCCCGAAATCGAGCGGCGCCAGATCAAGGTGGCTCAGGATCGCGGTTTCAAGGTGGTCGAGCACGCGCTGTACCTCTATGCCGAGTGCACCAAGACCGACTGTCCCAACAAGAAGAACCCCTAAGGGCCGAACGCGCTCCCTTCGGACTTGCCCGAAAGGATTCCCGTCAATGCCACGTTCCAACGTTTGCGGCGCGGCCATTCTGGTCGCCACCATCGGTCTGTTCGACGATTGATCACGTCGCCGCCCAGGCAAGCTTCGGCGACCTCCCGACACCGCCTGCGGCGCCGGCCGCCGCCAGCGCCAGCTCCGCGACACCCCGCCCCTTCAAGGACTTCGTCAAGGGTGCGCGCGAGATTCCCGGCTTGTTCACCCTTTACCAGAAGGAGGACAAGGTCTGGCTGGCCATCGCCCCCGAACAGTTCGACAAGCCGTTTCTGTTCACCCACAACATCCCGAACAGTATCGGTGAAAAGGGTCTCTACGCCGGCCAGATGGGCGGCGCGCAGTTGGCCGTCTGGCGCAAGATCGGCGGCCAGGTGCAACTGGTCGCCAAGAACACGAAGCATTTCGCCCAGCAGGGCACGCCCCAGGCCCGCTTCGTCGCCGAAAGCTTCTCTGACAGCCTGCTGGCCAGTACCAGTGTCGTTGCGGCGCCCCATCCGGACACCAAGGCCATTCTCGTGGAGGCCAACAGCCTGCTCTTCGGCGATATTCCCGGCTACCTGACGCGTCTCGAAGCGGCGTTCCGCATGCCCTTCACCCTGGACACCCGCAACACCAGCATCGCGCGCGTCAACAACACGAAGGACCTGACCGGCATCCAGGTGCAAGCCCACTTCAGCGTGCCCAAACTCAGTGCGCCACCGCTGACGCAACCAGCACCACCGACACCGTCCGCGCCTCCCCCGCCGGCCACCACACCCGATCCGCGCAGCCTTTTCATCAGCTTCTACTACAGTTTGGTCCAGTTGCCGGAAGCACCGATGCCGCCACGCCGCGCCGACGAGCGCATCGGCCACTTCGTCACGACGCGCAGCGACTACACGACCGATACCGCGCCGAAGCCGCAAGTCCACTATGTGAATCGCTGGCGCCTGGAAAAGCTCGACCCCGCCGCCCCGCTGTCGCCGCCCAAGGCGCCCATCACCTACTGGGTCGATCGCAACGTGCCCGAAAAATATCGCCGGGCGGTGACCGAAGGCATCCTGGAGTGGAACAAGGCCTTCGAGAAGATCGGCATCAGCGGCGCCATCGTCGTCCGCCAGCAGACCGACCAGGACGACTTCGAAACCATGGATGCTCGCCACGCCTCGGTGCGCTGGTTTGCCGGCACAGACGTCGGCTTCGCCATCGGGCCGTCGATCGTCGATCCGCGCAGCGGCGAAATTCTCGACGCCGACGTCGGCATGTCCGATGCCTTCGCCCGCGGCGCCCGCCGCCTGGCCGCCGAGGATATCGGCAAGCCGCTCGCCTTCGACACCAGCCTCGCGGCGGCCATGGCGACGCCCGCGCATCAGCAGCTCCACCTCGCCTGCCACTATGCCGCCGAGAAGGGCCAGGAAGTCGACTTCGCCATCGATCTCCTCGAAGCCCGCGGCCTGGACATGGAAGGCCCGGAAGCCGAAAAGCTGGCCCAGGACTACGTCAAGGAGGTGGTGATGCACGAGGTCGGCCACACCCTCGGCCTGCGCCACAACTTCCGTTCCTCGACCGCCCATCCGCTCCAGCGCATCAACAACCCCGCCTTCACCCAGGCGCAAGGCCTCGCCGGCTCGGTGATGGACTACCTGCCTTTCAATCTGGCCGTCAAGGGTGAAACCCAGGGCGACTACGTGATGACCGGCCTCGGGCCCTACGACTACCTGGCGATCGAGTACGCCTATCGTCCGCTGGCCCCCGCCGCGGAGCCAGCCGAACTGGCCCGAATAGCCGCCCGCGCCACCACCGAGCCGGAACTCGCCTACGCCACCGACGAAGACGCCGGCAACGGCAGCCTGGCTTTGGGTATCGACCCGGAGGTCAATCGTTTCGACCTCGGCGCCGACCCCATCGAGTTCTACCGCAAGCGCGTGCGGATCACCCGCGAACTATGGGATCGCCTGGAAACGCTCAAGCTGCGGCCGGACGAAAGCTACGAAAGACTCACCCGGTCCTTCGCCTCGGGCTTCAGCCAGTTGGCGCGGATCGCGCCGCTGGTGGCGAAGTACGTCGGCGGCGTCCGCCATCTGCGCGACCACGCCGGCACCGGGCGGCCGCTCTATCAGCCAACCGACGTCGCCAAGCAGCGCGAAGCCCTGGCCCTGGTAACCGACACCCTGTTCCGCCCGGCCAGCTTCCGCCTCGATCCCGAACTGGTCTCACGGCTGGCCATCGACCACTTTGCCCGCACCCCGAACCCGGATTTCTCCATTGCCAACAGCGTACTCAACCTGCAAAAGGCGGTTCTCGACAATCTGCTGGCGGATAGCGTCGCCCAGCGCCTGCTCGACTCGCAAGACAAGGTGGCGAACCCGGCGGCGCTCATGCAGCTCTCCGAACTCTACGACACGCTACAGAGCGCCATCTGGTCGGAACTGAGCGCCGCCGGCGAAATCCCGCCCCTGCGCCGCAACCTGCAACGCGAACACCTGAAGCGCATTGCCACGGCCCTGGTGCGACCCGCCGCGACCACGCCGGCCGACGCGCGCAGCCTGCAACGCGAGAACGCCCGGCAGCTCGTGCGCCGTATCCAGGCCGCCCTTGGCAAACAGAAGCACAAGGAAACCCGGGCCCACCTGGCGGAAAGCCTGGACACCCTCACCGAAGCGCTCAAGGCGCCGCTACAGCGCAGCGGGGTGTAGCAGCCCCTAGCGCCCCAACATCTCCCGCGCATGGCGGCGCGTGGTGTCGGTGATGTCGATGCCGCCGAGCATGCGGGCGATTTCCTCGACGCGGCCCGGGCGATCCAGAACGTTGACGCGGCTGACGGTCGCGCCGCCGGCGGTCTCCTTGGTGATCGACCATTGCCAATCGGCCTGCGCGGCGACTTGCGGCAGATGGGTGACGCACAGCACCTGACGTTGGCTGCCGAGCTGACGCAGCATCTGGCCGACGATCTCGGCGACGCGGCCGCCGATGCCGACGTCGACTTCGTCGAAGATCAGCGTCGGCGCCTGGCCGGCGCAACTGGCGATGACCTGGATGGCCAGGCCGATGCGCGACAGTTCGCCGCCAGAAGCCACCTTGGCAAGCGGTCGGGGCGGCTGGCCGGGATTGGCGGCGACCAGGAACTGCGACATCCTCGAGGCCGTGGGCGGTCCCCTCGGCGTTGGTCTCCAGGGCGACCTCGAAACGGCCGCCGGCCATGGCCAGTTGCTGCATGCCCTCGGTGACGGCCGCGGACAAGGTCGGCGGCACCCTGGCGGCGCCGCTTTGACAGACGTTGCGCCACCGCCAGATAGTCGGCCCGCGCGGCGGCCTCCTTCGCGGCCAGCGCCGCCGGATCGGCCGCCAAGGCCAGCTCCGCCAGCCGGATCTCGAACCGGGCCAGCAGCTCGGGCAATTCATCCGGCGTCATCCGATGCTTGCGCGCCGCCGCCGTCACCGCCTCGATGCGCGCCTCCAGTTCGGCCAGGCGCTCCGGCTCCAGTTCCAGGCGATCGCGGTAGCGCGACAAGGCGTGGGTCGCCTCACCGAGCTGAATACGGCGCGGCCTCGAGCAGGTCCGCCGGTTCCTTGAGCGCCTGGTCGTAGTCGAGCAACGGCCGCAGGCGGGTCATTGCCTCGTCGAGCTGCGCCGTGACCGCCACATCGTTCTCGTCCAGGATGGCCAGCGCCGCAGCCGCGCCCTCCAGCAGGCTGGCGGCATGGGCCAGACGACGATGCTCCTGGTTGTCCTCCAGCCAGCGCGCGGGCTCGAAAGCCAGCGTCCGCAGTTCCTTGACCTGCCACTCGAGCATTTCCTTTTCGCTGCACGGCGGCTGAGACATCGCGTTGCGCGCGTTCGCGCGCCTCGCGCAAGCCGCGCCAGACGCGGAACTGCTCGGCGGTGGCTCGTCGCCAGATCGAGGGCGCCGATCTGGCCATCGAGCAGCGCCCGCTGGGCATCGGCGCGCAACAGGGCGTGATAGGCGTGCTGGCCATGAATGTCGGCCAGGAAGTCGCGCTGCCTGGCGCAACTGGCGCCAGCGTCGCCGGCGACGCCATTGATCGTTGCCCGCGAGCGACCACCGGCGTCGATCACCCGGCGCAGCAGGCAACCGCCTTCGGCGTCGAAATCGTTGCCGCGCAGCCACGCTTCCAGACGCACCGCCGGCGGCCACGTCGAACTCGGCCGATACTTCGGCCCGCTCGGCGCCGGCGCGCACCACGGCGGCGTCGGCGCGCTCGCCCAGCGCCAGCGACAGGGCATCGACCAGGATGGACTTGCCGGCGCCGGTTTCGCCGGTGAGCGCGCCGAAGCCCGGCTGGAAGTCGAGTTCGAGCCGGTCGACGATGACGAAATCGCGGATGAACAGTCGGCGCAGCATGGATCGTCTTTCGCCCGGCTCAACGCTTGGGCACTTCGCTCCAGTGCAGCTTTTCGCGCAGCATGGCGTAGTAGCTGTAGCCGGGCGGATGCAGCAGGGTCACTGCCAGCGGCGGAACGGGCGATGCGCACGCAGTCGCCGGCGCGAACATCGAAGCGCGCCTGGCCGTCGAAATGGACGCGGCCATCGTGCGGACGATACCAGCGTGATATCGACCCGGCTGTCGTCGGCGATGGTGATCGGCCGATTCGACAGCGCATGCGGACAAAGCGGCACGATGGCGATGCCGGAAACGCCCGGATGCAGAATCGGGCCGTTGGCCGACAGGGCGTAGGCGGTCGAGCCGGTCGGCGTGGCGACGATCAGGCCGTCGGCGCGCAGCACATAGAGAAACTCGCCATCGACCTCGACGTCGCATCTCGATCATGCGGCCGAGGTCGCCCTTGTTGACCACCACCTCGTTCAGGGCCAGGTTGCGAAACACCGCCTCGCCGGCGCGCCAGATGACTCGCCTCGAGCAGCACGCGCGATTCGGCGGCAAACCGGCCGGCCAGCAGGTCGCCCATGCCGGCCAGCATCTCGTCACGGGCGATGTCGGTCATGAAACCGAGCCGGCCCTGATTGACACCCGACCAGCGGCACGCCGAACTCGGCCAGCCGCCGCGCCGCGTAGAGCATGGTGCCGTCGCCGCCCAGCACAACGGCGACGTCGGCCAAGCGACCCATGCGCTCGTAACTGGCGGCTTCGTCGTCGCGCGCCCCCACCGACGCGGCGATGCCCTCCTCGATCAGCACCCGCACGCCCTTGCCGGCGCAGATAGTCGGCCAGCAGCGGCAGGGATTCCGCCACGTCGGCGCTGTGGTACTTGCCGATCAAACCAGCGGTACGAATGGTCTTCTGGAACGGAGCGGTCATGGCTTCGATTAAACCATATCTTTTTTCCCGCTAGAATCGGGCCATGCTCGACCGCCGCGCCCAGACCCTGCTCAAGACCCTGATCGAACGCTACATCGCCGAAGGCCAGCCGGTCGGCTCGCGCACGCTCGTCCCGGCATTCGGGACTCGAATTGTCGCCGGCCACCATCCGCAACGTCATGTCCGATCTGGAGGAAATGGGCTTCATCGCCAGCCCGCACACCTCGGCCGGGCGCATTCCGACGCCCAAGGGCTACCGCCTGTTCGTCGATTCGCTGCTGACGGTCCGGCCACTGGGGCAGCGAGGACATGTCCGAAATTCGCGGCGTCATCCAGCCCGACCAGCCGCAGCGGCGTCATCAGCCATGCCTCGCAACTGCTGTCCGAACTGACCCATTTCGCCGGCGTGGTCGTCGCGCCGCGCCGCCAGTCGCCGCGCATCCGCCAGATCGAGTTCCTCAGTCTCTCCGAAACGCGCATTCTGCTGATCATCGTCACCACCGACGGCGACGTGCAGAACCGCATCCTGTTCACCCAGCGCTCCTACTCGCCCAGCGAACTGGCGGACGCCGCCAACATGCTCAACGAGCACTTCGCCGGCCTCGAATTTCCAGCAGATCCGCACGCGCCTGCAGCGACGAACTGCGGCAGCTGCGCTCGGACATGACCGAGCTGATGAGCGCCGCCGTCGAGGCCGGCAACGAGGCGATCTCCGAGACCTCGACACAGTACGTCATCAGCGGCGAGAAGAACCTGCTCGGTGTCGAGGATCTGTCCTCCAACATGGGTCGGCTGCGCCGGCTGTTCGACCTGTTCGAGCAGAAGACCGGCCTGATGCAACTGCTCGACCTCTCCAGCCGCGCCGAAGGCGTGCAGGTCTTCATCGGCGGCGAATCCGGCATCGCGCCGCTCGACGAATGCAGCGTGGTCGCCGCGCCCTACGAAGTGGATGGCCAGGTGGTCGGCACCATCGGCGTCATCGGCCCGACGCGCATGGCCTACGAGCGGGTCATTCCCATCGTCGACATCACCGCCAAGCTGCTGTCCAGCGCTCTGGCCCATGCGCCATGAGCACGGCGATCCTGCTGGTCAACCTCGGCACGCCGGAAGCGCCGACCGCGCCGGCGCTGCGTCGCTACCTCAAGCAGTTCCTGTCGGACCCGCGCGTGGTCGAGATTCCGCGCCCGATCTGGTGGCTGATCCTCAACGGCATCATCCTCAACATCCGGCCGAAGAAGTCGGCGCGCAAGTACGCGCAGATCTGGACGCCCGGACGGCTCGCCGCTCAAGGTGCATACCGAAACGCCAGGCCAAGCTGCTGCGCGGCGCGCTCGGTCATGCCGGCCACCCGGATATTGCGGTGGCCTGGGCGATGCGCTACGGCGAGCCGGCCGTGCCTGCCATGCTGGACAAGCTACAGGCGCGAAGGCGCGAAGCGCATCCTGGTGTTGCCGCTTTACCCGCAATACGCCGCGTCAGCACCACGGCCAGCACCTTCGACGCGGTCGCCGCCTGGCTCAAGACCAAGCGCGATCTGCCGGAACTGCAACTGATGCGCGGCTATCACGACCATGCCGGCTACATCGGCGCGCTGGCGCAAAGCGTCCTGGATCACTGGATGGCCCACGGCCGGCCGGACGACAGCTATCGGCTGGTGATGAGCTTCCACGGCCTGCCCAAACGCTGCACCGACCTCGGCGACCCCTACCAGAGCGAGTGCCTGGCCACCGGCCGACTGCTCGCCGCAGGCGCTCGACCCTGACGGAACAGCAGTACGCCATTACCTTCCAGTCCCGCTTTGGCGCCGCCGAGTGGCTGCAACCGTATACCCAGCCGACGCTCGAGGAGTTCGCGCGCGCCGGCGTCAAGCGCGTCGACGTGATTTGTCCGGGATTCGCCGGCGACTGCCTCGAAACCCTGGAGGAAATCGGCCTGGAATGCCGGGATGCCTACCTTCAGGCCGGCGGTGGTGAATTCCGCTATATCCCGTGCCTGAACGAGCGCGCGGACTGGATCGCCGCGCTGACCCATATGGCGTTGCATCGCCTCGGGCGCTGAGCATCCCCTCGGGGCTATTCATAGCCCTTTGACTCAGATCAATTCAATTGCAGCACAAATGTCGCATTGCAGCATTAGAATACGCTGATGAACTCGAGCGTGAGGCACAGCAATCCGCTGGCCAGTGGCCCCCTCATGGCGATGGTTGCAACGAGACGAAAGGCGGGAAAATGAAGGTACGCGAATTCACGGTGATGTTCGCGACCCTGTTGCTGTTCTGGGTGATGTTGATGGGCTCGCTGTCCCTCGATGTACTGACGGTGGGCGTGGTCGCGTCGTTTGCCATCGCCTTCCTCTACCGGGACGGGCTTTCCTTCTTCACCGAGTTTCGCGCCACCCCGGCGGCGTTTGCGGCCGGGTTCATCTACTACGGCTACTTCCTCAAGGAACTGGTCAAGTCGAACTTCAAGGTCGCCGCCATCGTCATTTCGCCCTCGCTGCCGATCAATCCCGGCATCGTCAAGGTGCGCACCAGGCTGAAAAGCCGCATGGGACGACTGATGCTCGCCAATTCGATCACCCTGACGCCCGGCACCCTCACGGTCAAGATCGACGGCGAATGGCTCTACATCCACTGGGTCACTGTGGAATCCGCCGATATCGAAGCGGCGACCGCCGCCATCGTCGCCGGTTTCGAGAAGTATCTCGAGGTCATGTATGGTTGATTTCCTGATCACACTGGCCGCCGCTGCTGGCCGGTATCGCCTTCCTGCTCGCCCTCTGGCGCTTCATCAAGGGGCCGACGCCCGCCGACCGGGTCGTCGCCTTCGACGTGCTGACCATCGTCTCCATCACCGGCATCGTCGGCAGCGCCCTGGTCGAGGGACGCGTCATCTACCTCGATGTGGCCCTGGTGTATGGGCTGCTCTCCTTCCTCGGCGTGATCGTGGTGGCCCGCTATCTGGAACGGAGGCTGTGATGGGATCGATCCTCGACATCATCGGCGGCCTGCTGCTGGTTTGCGGCACCGGCTTCCTGCTGCTCGGCAGCCTTGGCCTGGTGCGCATGCCGGACGTATTCAACCGCATTCAGGCCGGCACCAAGGCAACCACCCTGGGCACCCTGCTGACCCTGCTGGGCGTCGCCTTCTTCCAGCCGGCGTGGTCGCTCAAGCTGCTGCTGATCGGCATCTTCCTGCTCTTCACCAACCCGCTGTCGTCCCAGGTGCTCGCCCGCGCCGCCCATCGCAGCGGCCGGGGCAGGTTGCCGGCGCCCCAGATCGACCAGTTGGCGGACGATCTCCGAGAGAATTCATGAGCCACATCTTCACTTACATGAGCCTGCTGCTCTGCGGCGGCGATGATCGTGGCCGGGCTGATGTCGGTCTGGGCCAAGCGCAGCCTGCCGATCGTGATCTTGTCGTCCGGACTGGTCAGCCTGCTGGCCTCGATCCTGTTCCTGCTGCTCGCCGCGCCGGACGTGGCGATGACCGAGGCGGCCATCGGCAGCGGCCTGACCACCTTCCTGTTCTTCTTCGTGTTGAACCGGGTCCGCCGGGGCACCCACCATGATTAGGCGCTTCTTCGCCTTGTCTACTGCTCGCCGGCGTTGGCGCGATCTTCGCCGCGCTGCTGGCTGGCTATGTCCCCGACCACGAACTGAACCTGACCGCCCGCTACTACGCCGAGAACACGGCCAGGGACATCGGCGCGGCAAATATCGTCACCGCCATCGTCGTCACCTATCGCGGCCTGGATACCCTCGGCGAGGTCACCGTGCTGTTCCTGACCGCCGCCATCGTCGGCCTGGTGCTGGCGGGCAGTCAACACCAGGGCACGCACCGGCGCGAAGTGCCGGTCTCCGGCGAGCTGCTGGTCACCGGCACGCGCCTGCTGGTACCGCTGATTCTGCTGCTGGGCGTCTATGTCTTCGTCAACGGCCACCTGACCCCCGGCGGCGGCTTCCAGGGCGGCGCCATTCTCGCCTCGGCGATCCTTCTGTTGCTGCTGGCCGACCCCGTTCGCAGTTCAGCCACCGCTTGATCTCGGCCATCGAGTCGACTTCGGGGCTGATCTTCGTCGGCATCGGCGGACTCGGCATCCTGTACGCCGGCGGCTTCCTCGACAACCGCATCCTGCCGCTGGGCACGCTGGGCGAGCTGTTCTCGGCCGGCGCCATCCCGGTCATCTATTCGTTCATCGGCCTCAAGGTCGGCGCCGAGTTCAGTTCCATGCTGGTCGACCTGTCGGAAACGGAGGAGCCCTGATGGAATACATCGCCCTGGCGACCGGCTTCATCCTGATCCTCATCGGCCTGTTCGGCGCCCTGACCAACCGCAACATCCTGCGCATGATCGTCGCCTTCACGGTCGCCGACACCGGCGTGAACCTGGTCATCATCGCGGTTGGCTACATGCGGGGGCGCACGGCGCCGATCATCGATGCCGCGGTTGCCGCCGCCGATACCGTGGCCCGCATCATCGACCCGGTGCCGCAGGCGCTGGTGCTCACCGCCATCGTCATCGGCGTCGGCGTGACGGCGCTGATGCTGGCCTACGCCTACAAGCTTTACGAGAAGAAGCACACGCTCGATATCTCGAAGTTCACGGAGCTTAAATGGTAAGCGCCATTCATATTATTTCGGCAGCGCTGGCCGCGGCATTCCTGCTCGGGGTGCTGAAGGAAGAGCGACGTGGCACCGCCTACGCGATAACGCTTTCCGCCTTCGCCTTCATGACCTGGGTGTCGGCGAGCTGGCTCTGGGCCTTCGCGATGGAAGGCGCCGCCCCGGTCGACATATTGACCGCCGGGGCCGTTCCGCCCTTTGCCATCAATCTGCGCATGGCGCTTCCGGAAGCCGCCCTGACGCTGCTCGTCAACCTGACGGGCCTGCTCTCGGCGATCTACATGCGGAGCGCCCTCCTTGTGCACGGCCGGCGCGCGATGGCGGTATTGCTGGTCGCCATCATGGCCCTGAGCGGCATCATCCTGACCCGCGACATCTTCAACCTGTTCGTCTTCTTCGAACTGGCGGTGATCTCGACCGGCGGGCTGGTCCTGCTTTCCGAGAACGAATGCGCACTGTCCGCCGGCTTCAAGTACCTCATCGTCTCGCAGGTGATCTCGATGTTTCTGCTGATCGGCATCGTCTTCGCCTACCACGCCACCGGCACGCTGAATATCGACGGCATGGCGGCCGCCTCGCTGGGCCTGTTGAATGGCGGCTCGATCGCCTTCTTTCTGATGTTCATCGCCATCGTCGCCGAGCTGAAGCCCTTCCCGGCCAACGGCTGGGCGCTCGACATCTACGAGTCGGCCCATCCGGCTTTTTCGGCGATCTTCTCCGCCGCGTCGGGCACGGCGGCCCTCTATGCCCTGGACAAGCTCCTGCTGATCGGCGGTCCGGCCTGGTTCCCGATGGCGACCGGCATCGGCATCGTCACCTTCGTCGCCGCCAACCTGCTCGCCCTGCCGCAGACCAATGACCGTCGCCAGCTCGGCTACTCCTCGGTCGCCCAGACCGGCCTTGTTCTGGTGGTTCTCGGCCAGCGCGACATCCTCGGCGACAGTACATCTTTCATCGCTTTCGGCCTGCTGGTCGCCCACGCCGTGGCCAAGGCCGGGCTCTACTGGCTCTCGGGCCTGGTCGCCGGGCGCGCCCTGACGGACTGGGCCAGCCTGCGCGACCGGCCGCTGCTCGTCTTCGCCTTCGCCACCTTCATCGCCATGCTCAGCGGCTTGCCGCCGTTCCCCGGCTTCTACGCCAAATGGGAGTTGCTGCGCATGCTTGCCAGCGAGGATCGCCTGGTGCTGATGGCGCTGATATTGTTTGGCGCTCTGATCGAGGCCGGCTATCTCTTCCGCTGGTTCGGCTTCATCATCAAGCGCGAAAAGCCCGCCGAGGAAGCCGTTTGCACGTCGCACCGACTCACGGCGGTCGTTGCCGCCGCCGCGGCCGGCTGGGCGCTTGGCTACGTATGGGGCGACCTCTCCGGCGCGCTGTTCGGCCGGAGCAACCTGCTGCTTGCCGTGCCCCTGCTCTTCGCCCTGGCCTTTCTGCTGCTGGACTGGCTGCCCGCCTGGGTGAAGAACACCCTGGCCATGGTCGGGATGGTTGCTTTCTTCTATGCCACCCACCAGGAATACGACCCACTGCGGCTGATCTTCGCCGTCATCTTTCTCATTGGCGGACCCTTGACCCTGCTCGCCAGTTACGACGCCCATGGCCGGCGTATCGGCTTCTATCCCTCCGCCATGCTGATGTATGCCGGTCTGGTGATGCTGATACGCGCCACCGACAGCTTCGACTTCTTCGCCGCCTGGGAGATACTGACGGTCGGCTCCTACTTCCTCATCCTGCGCGGCAAGCACTCCGAGCCGCACGCCCTTTCCTACATCGTCTTCTCGCTCGGCGGCGCCTTCCTGATCCTCGCCGGCTTCGCCCTGGCGGCCGATGGCGCGGCCCGGTTCCCCGTGGCATCGCTCGGCCAACTGGTCGAGCCGCTCGCACCATGGGTCTTCGTCTTCCTGGCGATCGGCTTCATGACCAAGACCGCCGCCATCGGGGTACACATCTGGCTGCCCGGCGCGCACGCCGAAGCGGAGACCGACGTCTCGCCGATGGTGTCGGGCATCCTGCTCAAGGCCGGGCTCTACGGCCTGATCGTGCTGCTCATGGCGATGGGCAGACAACAGCTGTACGGCATCGATCTGACCCATGCGCTGCTCTGGATCGCCGCCCTGACTGCCCTGCTGGGCAACCTGATGGCGATCTTCCAGGAGGACGCCAAGCGCCTGCTGGCCTATTCGTCGATCGGCCAGATGGGTTACGCCCTGTTCGGCCTGGCGCTGATGAACCATCTCGGCTGGCTGATGGCGCTGATGTTCGTCATCAACCACTATGTGTACAAGTCGATGCTATTCCTTTCGGTCGGCGGCATCGCCAAGCGCACCGGCACCCGCGAGATGTACCGCATGGGCGGCCTGATCCGCCTGATGCCGCTTTCGTTCATCGCAGTGATGATCGGCATCATCGCCGTTTCGGGCGTGCCGCCGCTGTCGGGCTTCGGTGGCCGCTGGATCTTCTACAACGCCATCATGACCGCCGAAACCCGGTTGCCGCTGATCATCATCTTCCTCGCCGGGCCGATCGCCTTCCTGTATCTGTTCCGCCTGATCCACACCATCTTCCTCGGCCAGTTGAAGGATGAACTTCGTCGCGTCAAGGAAGCGCCCTTCTGGATCATCCTGCCACAGATGATCTATGTCGCCATCCTGCTGGTGGTCGCCGTCGTTCCCGGCCTGGTGCTGCGCCACGTCGATACCTACCTCAACCAGTTCTTTCCCGAGGGCGGGCTGGGCTGGACGACCGCGGGCATTTCAACCCGGATCACCAGCGAGTACGGCTACTGGAATCCCGTCGCGATCATGATCGTCGTCGGCGTGATCTTCGCCACCCTGCTGGCCTGGCTCGTGTTCGTCAATCGCAAGGCGCAACCGGTCAAGCAGTTCAACATCGCCTTTGCCGCCGAACGCCCCTTCCGCCCCGAGACCACCCACTTCGCCTGGAACTTCTTCGCCCCCTACCGCAAGGCGATGGGTTTCCTCGTCCAGCCGTTCGTCACCAATTTCTGGACCGCCGTGACCGACGTGCTGCACACGACAGGCGACATGGCCAGGCGGATATACAACGGCAACGGTCAGACCTACGCCTTGCACTTCCTCGCCTTCGTGGTGATCGTCTTTTCCTTGGGGATGGGTATCTAGCCATGCAATTCGACTGGATGAAGATTCCCTACGCGCTGCTCACCCTGTTCATCGTCGTCAACTTCGGCATGTTACTGGGCGCCTTCATGCAAAAGATCGGTGCGCGGGTCGGCCGGCGCTACGGCATCCCAATCCACCAGAACTATCTCGACCTGATCAAGAACTACGGCCTGCGTAGTTCGATCACCCACGGCACGATGTTCTACCTCGGCCCGGTGTTCCGCTTGTCGGGTGGCGTCGGCCTGTTGCTCTTCGTGCCGACCATCCACGGTTCGGAGATGTTCTCGAACCTGTCGTTCGCCGGCGACCTGATCCTCGCCCTGTACTTCGTATTTTTCGGCACCCTCGGCATGGCGCTCGGCGCCGCCGAGAGCGGACATCCCTACTCGGCGATCGGCATCACGCGCGGCCTGTCGCAGATGACCGCCGCCGAACTCCCCTTCGCCCTGGCCGTCTTCTCGGTGGCGCTCCAGTATCAGACCCTGTCGGTGACCGATATCGTCGCGGCACAACAGGGCGGCGTCCTGACCTGGACCCTGTTCACCAACCCGCTCGCGGTCACCGCGGCGATGCTTTCCTTCCTCGGCTCGATGATGCGCCCGCCCTTCGACGTGGTGCTGGCTCCGCAGGAAATACCGATCGGGCCGCCGACCGAGTATCACTCGTCCTACCTCGCCCTCATGCAGACCAATCGCGCGATCTTCCCGATCGCCAAGATCGTGATCTACATGAACCTGTTCTTCGGCGGCGCCGACAACTGGCCGGTCTTCTTCCTCAAGGTGTTCCTGATCTACATGGTCTCGGTCTTTGTCGGCGTGGTCTTCCCGCGCTTCCGCGTCGAGCAGTCGATCCGCTGGTTCCTCGTCTGGGCGGTGCCGCTCGGCGTTCTTTCCGTCGTGGTGGTGTGAGGGTGAGATGAAAGAAGAACTGCTCAAACGGTGGGTGAAGGGCCCGGACGGCGTCGAGTTCGAGGTCGAGCCACTGCGCGACTACTACTGCGAGGCGCCGCCCACGGTGATGCCGGCGGCCTACAGCAAGATCGTCGAGAGCCTGTTCAACTGGGCGCGCTCCGAATCGCTATGGATTCTCGGCTTCGGCACCGGCTGCGGCGCCATCGAGATGCGCCCGCTGATGACGCCGCGCTTCGACGCCTACCGCTACGGCGTTCAGTGGCGGCCGACGCCCCGCCAGGCCAATCTGTTCATCATCTCCGGCTACCTCTCGGTCAAGACGCTCAAGCGCGCCATCCGTTCCTATGAACAGATGCAGAACCCGAAATACGTGATCGGCCTCGGCTCCTGCACCATCAACGGCGGCATGTACTGGGATTCCTACAACACCATCAAGCGGCTCGACGACTACCTGCCGGTCGACCTCTACATCGCCGGCTGCATGCCGCGCCCGGAGGCCCTGCTGGCCGGCTTCGAGGATCTGAAGAAGATCATCCGCGCCGGCAAGGGCGAAGGCGCCAACCAATACGCCGAGAACTTCGACTGGTACAAGGCCAACCAGAAGAAGGTGATCCACGACTGGGACATGCCCGACTACAACTGGTGACGACCGAAGATGCGCGAACTCCACACCAGACTCAAGAACCTCTTCCCGCTCGGCGAGTTCACCGAACAGCGGCCCGATCTCGCCTTCCTGACCGTGCCGAAGGAACATCTGCGCGCGCTGCTGGCGCACCTGCGCGATCGCGAGGGGTTTACCCACCTCGTACTGCTGACTGCGGTGGACTGGCTCGAAGACGGGCGGTTCCAGCTCACCTATCTGCTCTGCGACCGAAGCAAGCGCCGCGACCTCGGCTTGCGGGTGTTCATTCCGCGTGAAGCCGCCGCCATGGAAAGCATCCACGAAGTCTGGCCGACGGCGGCAACCTACCAGCGCGAACTGCGCGAGATGTTCGGCATCGACTTCCCCGGCAGCCCCCGCCTGCACGACGACTTCATCCTCGAAGGGTGGAACGACATTCCGCCCTACCGGCGCGATTTCGATACGCTGAAGTATGCCAACGACAGCTACAACCAGCGGCCGGGGCGCGAGACGCGCGATCCGGCGACACACATGAAGCAGCAACTCTATCCGGGCGGGCGTTGAGATGACCTACACCCCCGACCGCAGCCAGTATCCGGCCAGGAAGGCCGACGGCACGCTCGACATCGATCTGACGTCCGGCAAGTACCTGAAGCTCTGGCAGGGACCGAACCACCCGGGCATCACCGGCAACATGTCGGTCGAACTCACGGTCTGCGGCGACGAAGTGGTGGAAGGCAGGACCCACGTCGGCTACCTGCACCGCGGCTTCGAAAAGCTGATGGAGCGCCGCACCTTCATCCAGTGCTTCCCGATCGTCTGCCGCATCTGCGTGCCGGAACCGGACTTCAACGAGTACTGCTACGCGGCCGCCGTCGAGGAACTTGCCGGCATCCAGGCGCCGGAACGGGCCAACTGGATCCGCGCCCTGATCCTCGAAATGGGCCGATCGAACAGCTACATGATGTACCTCGGCGGCCAGGCCGGCGCGCTCGGCCAGGGCGTGATCGGCCAATGGACCACCTATGTCCGCGACCTGATGCTCGACCGCTTCGAGGAACTGACCGGCGCCCGCATCTACCACATGTTCATCCTGCCCGGCGGCGTGCGCGACGGGCTGCCGGAAGGTTTCGAAAGGCGCATGGACGAAACCCTGCGCGAAGTCGAAACGCACGCTGCAGGATGTGTACGACGTGATGTTCTGCAACGCCGTGTTCAAGAAGCGCACCGTCGGCGTGGGCGTGATCGATCCATCCTGGCTGGACCAGTACGGCGTCACCGGGCCGAACGCCCGCGCCGCCGGCGTCGCGAAGGACGTGCGCAAGGATCAGCCCTACCTGGTCTATCCCCAGCTCGATTTCGAGCCGGTGATCGGGCACGGATTCCGACATCTACACGCGCGCCGACGTGCGCCGCCGCGACGTGCTGGTCTCCGTCGATCTGATCCGCCAGATTCTCGCCAGGATGCCGCAAGGATGGCCCGCTGATGGCGCCGACCCCCAACGTGCTGCACTGGAAGATTCCGCGCGGCGAAACCTACATCCGCGGCGAATGCTCGCGCGGCGAGTACGGCTACTACCTGGTGACGGATGGCAGTGGCTACCCGCGCCGCGTCAACGTGCGCGGCCCGTCGTATACCCACGCCATGGCCCTGCTGGAACGCATGATCGTGAACGTCAACATTTCCGACGTCGCCGCGCTCATGGTGTCCCTGCACACCTATCCGCCCGAGATTGAACGATAACGAGAGCCAGCGATGAGCGTACGTGACGTCCTCTCCCCCTTCACCGCGTGGAAGAACCTCTTCCGCGATCCGGTAACGATCCGCGACCCGTTCAACGACCGGCCCGGCTCGCCGCGCTACCGCGGCTTCCACCAGAACGATGTCGAGAAGTGCATCGGCTGCGGCACCTGCGAAACGATCTGCCAGAACGGCGCCATCGACATGGTGCCGGTCGAGGGCATCGCCACGAAACAGGGCGACTCCGGCCTGCGCCCGCGCATCGACTACGGCCGCTGCTGCTGGTGCGCGCTGTGCGTCGATGTCTGCATGACCAAGTCGCTCACCATGTCCAACGCCTACACCTGGGTGGAGAGCGACCCCGATGCCTTCCGCTTCACCCCCGGCGTCGACAAGAAGCACTGGGACGACGCCGAACTCGGCTACCGGCGCCCCGAGGGCCACCGGCTGATGGCCGAGACGCGCCAGCACATGGGCGAAATGGCACCCGGGCAACGCCTCGATTCGTTCGCCGAGATCGTCGACGGCTACTCGGTGGCGGAAGGCCGCTTCGAAGCCGACCGTTGCGTCGCCTGCGGCCTGTGCGTCGCCACCTGCCCGACGCACATGGCGATTCCCGACTACATCGCCGCGGTGCGCGACGGCGACTACGAACGCGGTGTCAAGCTGCTCTACGACACCAACCCGTTCTCCGGCATCTGCGGCCGCGTCTGCACGCACAAGTGCGAGACCACCTGCGCCGCCCGCCACGAAGGCGACCCCATCGCCATCCGCTGGCTCAAGCGCCACATCATGGACCAGGTGTCGGTCGACCAGATCAAGCGGGTCGTGGGCAAACCGGCCGCCGCAACCGGCAAGAAGGTCGCCATCGTCGGCGCCGGACCGGCCGGTCTCACCGCCGCCTTCGACCTCGCCCGGCTGGGCCACGCGGTCACCGTCTTCGAGGCGCTCGACCAGCCCGGCGGCATGACGCGCTGGGGCATTCCCGAATACCGCCTGCCCTACGACATCATCGACCAGGACGTCGACATCATCCGCTCGGTCGGCGTCGACATCCGCTGCAACGTGCGCATCGGCAAGGACATCGCGCTCGACGAGCTGCGCAACACGCACGACGCCGTCCTGCTCGGCCTCGGCCTGCAACTCGGCCGTGCCACGCGCATTCCCGGCAGCGACCATCCCGACGTGCGCAAGGCCGTCGATCTGCTGCGCCAGGCGACCGCCGGCGAGGACTTCGGCACGCCGCGCCAGGCCGTCGTGATCGGTGGCGGCAACGTCGCCATGGACATCGCCCGCACGCTGGCGCGACTGCAAAAGAAGCCATTTGGCGAAGTGAAGGTGACCCTGACCGCGCTCGAAGATCTCGCGCATTTCCTCGCCGATCCCGACGAAATCAAGGAGGCCGGCGAAGAGGGCGTGGTCATTCTCGATGCACGCGGCCCGCAACAGGTCGTCGTCGACAACGGCCAGGTGACTGGCTTGAAGACCTGGCGCGTCAAGGCCATCTTCGACGAGCAGGGCCGCTTCGCGCCCAGCTACGACGAAACCGATGAGCAGTTCCACGCCGGCGGCATGGTTGTCGAAGCCATCGGCCAGATGACGGATGCCAGCCTGCTGGGCGATGCGCTCACCGAAAAGTTGGCCTGGAATCGCGGCCGACTTCAAGTCGATACCGGCGGGCGCACCAGCGAATCCTGGCTGTGGGCGGCAGGCGACATGGTGCGCGGCCCGGATGTGGTGACCGCCGTCGCCGACGGCCACCGCGTCGCCGCCAGCATTCACGCCGTACTGATTCCCGTGGAGAAGACAACATGACCGAAGGCAGCCATGGCGTCGAGCGCCTGCGCGGCAAAACCACCCTGCGGGAAATCCTCGAAGTCGCCACCAGCTTCGAGGAAAGCGCGCGCGACTTCTACACCGCGCTGATCCCGAAGGTGAGCAAGCGCATCCGTTACCTGGTCGAAGAACTGGCGGCGGAAGAACAGACGCACTTCGACCTGTTCGGCGCGCTCGCCCGGCGCGCGGACATCGCCGAACAGGTCAAAGCCGAAATCGGCCGCACGGCCACCGACAGCAAGTTTTCGGACTGCCTGCACCTGCCGGACCTGGGCGAGCAACCGGACGACCAGGCGGTGCTGCAATACGCCATGGGCCGCGAGCACGCCGCCATGACGCACTACGGCGAGTTGGCCGAAACCACGCCACCCGGCCCGATCCGCGACCTGTTCAAGTACCTGGCCAGCGAAGAAACCAAGCACAAGCTGGAGCTGGAAAAGCTCTACTACGAAACGGTGCATCGCGGCGGCGGGGTCTGACCCGGGGCGGGCCGACGCCCCGGCTACTCGCCTTGAATCGACCGCCTTGAATCGACTTGTCCCGGCCCCATATCCGACGCATATCGTCATCCGGAGCCGAGCATGAGCGAGTCAATGATCGTCGTCTGTCCCCACTGCAACGCGCCCAATCGGGTGCCGACGGAGCGCCTTGCCGGCGGCGGCACCTGCGGCAAATGCAAAGGCCTGCTGTTTGCCGGCGAACCGGTGGAACTCGATGAAGCCTCATTCGACAGCCATGTCGGCCGCTCCGACCTGCCGATCGTGGTCGATTTCTGGGCGCCCTGGTGCGGCCCATGTCGAGCGATGGCACCGGCGTTCGCGCTGGCGGCGCGGACACTGGAACCCGGCTACCGGCTGGCCAAGGTCAATACCGAGGCGCATCAAAACCTGGCCGCCCGCTTCGGCATCCGCAGCATCCCGACCATCGCCATCTTCAGGAATGGCCGCGAAATCGCCCGCCAGGCCGGCGCGATGGATGCCGCGACCTTGACCCGCTGGGTCGCAACCAATAGCTGAGCGACCATGCCCGGGCGGTAAAATGCCGCCCATGCAAGACTCCCTGCTCCAGCGCAGCATCAAAGCCGTCTGGCACCCGTGCACGCAAATGCGCCAGCACGACACTGGCGAATTGCCGCTGCTGTCCATCGCCCACGGCAAGGGCGCCTGGCTCTATGACACCGAAGGCAGGCGCTACCTGGACGGCATCAGTTCCTGGTGGGTGAATCTTTTCGGCCACTGCAATCCGCGCATCAACGCGGCGCTCAGAGATCAACTGGAACGTCTTGAACATGTCATCCTGGCCGGTGCCACCCACGAACCCGTGGTGGCGCTCTCCGAGCGGCTGAGCGCACTTACCGGGAATGAACTCGGCCATTGTTTCTACGCCTCGGACGGCGCCTCGGCGACGGAGATCGCCCTCAAGATGTCGGCGCACTACTGGCGCAACAGCGGGCAAGCGGAGAAGAACCGCTTTCTTTGCCTGGCCGGCGGCTACCACGGCGAAACGGTCGGCGCGCTGGGCGTGACCGACATTCCCCTCTTCCGCGACGCCTATGCACCACTACTGCGCGCCGCCGCCGTGCTGCCCTCGCCCGATGCCCGCAACGCCGACAGTCCGGCGGCGGCCGCCCGCCATGCCGCCACCGCGCTCGAGGCCCATCTCGCCGAACACCATGACCGGGTCGCCGCGCTGATCGTCGAGCCGCTGGTGCAGTGCGCCGCCGGCATGGCCATGCACGACCCGGAATACCTGCGTCTGGCCCGCGCGCTGTGCGACCGGTACCACGTCCACCTGATCTGCGACGAGATCGCCGTCGGCTTCGGCCGCACCGGCACTTTCTTCGCCCATGAACAAGCCGCCACGGAACATCCCTGGCGTCCCGACTTTCTTTGCCTGTCGAAGGGCATCACCGGCGGCTACCTGCCGCTTTCGGTGGTGATGACGCGCGATGCGATCTACCAGGCCTTCCTCGACGATAGCGCGGCGCGCGGCTTCCTGCATTCGCACTCCTATACCGGCAATCCACTCGCCTGCCGCGCGGCCCTGGCCACGCTGGAGATCTTCGTCCAGGACGACGTGCTCGCCGCCAACGCGGCCAGGTCGGCGCGAATCGACGCGCTGCTCCAGCCGGTAGTGGCGCATTCGCGAGTCCGCCACTACCGAAGGCGCGGCATGATCTTCGCCTTCGACGTCGATGCCGACCCTGGGTTCGGACGCCGCTTCCACCGCGCCGCGCTGGCGCGGGAGGCCCTGCTGCGACCCGTCGGCAACACCGTGTATCTGATGCCACCCTATGTCATCGACGACGCCGAAATCGAGCAGCTCTGCCATGTCGTGGACACGGCGCTCGACGCGGCGCTTGTGTCATGAATTTCGACAGCGAACTCGCCGCCCTCGCCGACATGGCGCTGCTGCGCCGGCGCCGAATAGCCGGCTCCCCCTGCGGGCCCGAGATGCTCATCGATGGCCAGCCCGTACTGGCCTTCGCGAGCAACGACTACCTGGGTCTCGCCGCCGACCCTCGACTGATCGACGCCGCCGCCGATGGCGCCCGGCGCTGGGGCGTCGGCGCCGGCGCATCGCATTTTCTCGGCGGCCATTTCGCGGCCCACCAGGAACTCGAAGAGCGGCTCGCCGCCTTCGTCGGCATGGGCAAGGCACTGCTCTTCTCGACCGGCTACATGGCCAATCTGGGCATCGTGCCGGCCCTGGCGGGGCGCGGCGACGCCATCTTCGCCGACAAGCTGAACCACGCCTCGCTGATTGACGCGGTGCGCTTGTCGCTGGCCGATGATCACCGTTACCCGCATGGCGACCTGGCGGACGCTTTCGGCGCAACTCGCCGCCAGTCCGGCCCGGCAAAAGCTCATCCTCACCGACGCAGTTTTCAGCATGGACGGCGACATCGCGCCGCTGGCGGAACTTCTGGTGTTGGCGGAGCGATTCGACGCCTGGCTGGTGCTTGACGATGCGCACGGCTTTGGTGTGCTTGGCCCCCAGGGACGCGGCACGGCAGCCCATTGTCGAACTGCCCGCGTCGAAGCGCCTGCTGATCATGGGCACCCTCGGCAAGGCGGCCGGTGTCGCGGGTGCCTTCGTCGCCGGCGACCGGTCGGTCATCGACTGGCTGGAGCAGAAGGCGCGCACCGCCGTGTTCACCACCGCCGCGCCACCACTGCTGGCCGTCGCCCTGCTGGAAAGCCTGAGGCTGATCGAAGCCGCCGATCCCGGCGATCTGCGCCGCATTCATCTGCGGGCCCTGATCGACCGCTTGCGCACCGGCCTGGCGCCCGTATGCGCCCGACACGGTTGGCGGCTGCTGCCATCGGACACCGCCATCCAGCCGCTGGTCATCGGCGGCAACCGGGAGACCCTGACCGTTGCCGAGGCTCTGCTGGCCCAGGGCGTCTGGGCGCCCGCCATCCGGCCGCCGACCGTGCCGGCCGGCCAGGCGCGACTGCGCATTTCGCTCTCCGCCGCGCACAGCGAAGCGCAGGTGGACCGGCTGGTGGCGGCCCTGGCAAAGGTGTCGGCATGAAGGATCTGGTGCTGCTGGCCGGCTGGGGCTTCGACCAGCGCGTCTGGCGGCCGGTCGCCGATCCACTGGCCGCACACTTTCGCCTTCATTTCGACACCGATGTCCCGCCACCGGGCGCCGTCGTCTGCGGCTGGTCGCTGGGGGCCCTGCGGGCATTGCGGTGGGCGGAGCGTTATCCGGACCGGGTCGCCCGCATCGTTCTGGTCGGCGCCACGCCCCGTTTCGTGCGGACGTCCGACTGGCCCGCGGCGCAGCCGGCCGAGTTGCTCGACAGCTTCGCCGCCGCGGTGGCCGCCGATCCAGCCGGCGCGTTGCGCCGCTTCGCGGCGCTGCTCAACCAGGGCGACGATCAGGCCCGGGCGTTGACGCGCCAGATGCAGGCGCTGGTCGCGGCGCACTGGCCCGACGCCGCCACGCTGGCCGACGGCCTGGAACAGTTGCGCGACATCGACCTGCGCGAAGTCAGTCGCCCGCCTCCGCCAGCCGACGCTGGTGGTGCACGGCGAGCACGATCCGCTGATGCCGCTGGCGGCGGGGCGCTGGCTGGCGGAGCAGTTGCCGAATGGCCGCCTGGCGGTCGTCGCCGGGGCCGCCCATGCGCCCTTCCTTGCCCAGCCGGAACGGTTCGCCACCTTGCTGGCGGAGTTTGCCGATGAGTAGGCAGACGATCCGCCAGTCGTTCAATCGCGCCGCCGCCAGTTACGACGCGGCCGCCACGCTGCAACGCCGCGTCTGCGAACTGCTGCTGGCGGAACTGTCCGACGCCGCGCCGAGCGCAATCCTCGACGCCGGCTGCGGCACCGGCTACGGGCTCGGCCTGCTCACCGACCGTTGGCCGCAAGCGCGCCTCGTCGCCGCCGACTTCGCCGCGGCCATGCTGGCGGCGGCCGGCGGCGGCGTCTGCTCCGACATCGAGGCGCTGCCCTTTCCCGCCGCGTCTTTCGACTTGTACTGGTCGAGCCTGACCTGGCAATGGTGCGACGTGAGTCGAGCGGTTTCGGAAGCGGCGCGGGTGCTCGCGCCGGGCGGCACGCTGGCGGTGAGCAGCCTCGGGCCCGGCACGCTGGCCGAGCTGGCGGCGGCTTTCGCCGGCGCCGACCGGCACCGGCACGTACTCGAGTTCGTCCCGGCCCGCACCCTGACCGCCGCCTGCGCCGGAGCCGGCCTGCTCGAACCGCGCGTCGAGCAGCGGTCGGTGCGCCTGCGCTATCGCGACCTGGCGGCGTTGCTGCGCGAACTGAAAGCGCTCGGCGCCAACCAGATCGGCGGCCCGCGCCGCCCCGGACTGATGGGCCGCCAGACCTGGCGAGCCGTCGAGACGCGCTACGAAGCGCATCGCGACGCCGCCGGATTGCCAGCCACTTTCGAGGTCATCCTGTGCACCGCCCGCAAACCTATTTCATAAGCGGCACCGACACGGAGGTCGGCAAGACCTTCGTCACCCGCGCCCTGCTCCACGCGGCCCGTCGCCAAGGCATGGCGACACTGGCGATGAAGCCCGTCGCCGCCGGAGTCGGTGCCGACGGGCGCAACGAAGATGTCGAGCAACTGATTGCCGCCAGTTCGGTCAAGGCCGCCCGGGATCTGGTCAATCCGTACTGTTTCGGCGCCGCCATCGCGCCGCACATCGCGGCGGCGGCGGAGCGGCGGACGATCGAGGCCGACCTCATCGTCGCCGCATTCCGACAGTTGGCCAAGCAAAGCCGACCTGCTGCTGGTCGAGGGTGTCGGCGGCTTCCGCGTACCCCTGGGCGATGACTTCGATACCGCCGACCTGGCGGTCCATCTCGGGCTGCCGGTCATCCTGGTGGTCGGCTTGCGCCTCGGCTGCCTCAATCACGCCCTGCTGACCGCCGAGGCCATTGCGGTGCGCGGCCTGCCGCTGGCGGGCTGGATCGCCAACCGGATCGAGCCGGACATGCCGCGCTGGCAAGACAACATTGCCGCCTTGCGGCAACGACTGGCGGCACCGCTGCTTGGCGTGTTGCCCTGGGTGGGCGGCCCGGGTGGCGCCGATTCCGTGGCTGCGGCCAGCCATCTGCGACTTCCTTGGGAACAGCCGCCCGGCATCGCTGACTGATGGCGAATCGCGCTACCACCAAGGCCTTCGGGGCCACGTCCTTGCGTTAGACTAGCGTTGACAAGCTGGCAGGCAGGGCACACCGGGGAAATGGAACCTACATGGTCAAGATCGCGGATCTGAAGATTTGGGTAAAGCTGACGTTCGCCATCTGGCTGATGCTGGTGGTCTTTTGGACGGGCCTGATCTTCTGGGAAAGCCACGTCAATCGACAGACCGCCATCGAGCAGGCGAAGGGGTTCTCCCTCTCGATGCACGAAGCCACGCTGGCCGGCCTGACCGGCATGATGCTGACGGGAACCATCGGCCAGCGGGAGGTCTTTCTGGACCAGATCAAGCAGCTCTCGATCATCCGCGATCTGTCCGTCTTGCGCGGCGAAGCGGTAACCAAGGTGTTTGGCCCGGGCAACGCCAAGGATGGCCAGCCCAGGGACGGCGTCGAGCAACGCGTTCTGGCCACGGGTGAGGAATTCAGCGAAGTGCAGGCTGACGCCCAGGGCGAGTTCCTGCGGGTCGTTCGTCCGGCCAAGGCGTCCAAGAACTACCTGGGCAAGGATTGCATCCTCTGCCACCAAGTGCCCGAAGGCACCGTGCTCGGCGCCGTGAGCATGAAGATTTCCCTCGACCAGGTTAACAGCGCCGTCGCCGCCCAAAGGCTCAAGTCGCTGGTGGCCGCCATCGTGCTCAGCATCCCGCTGCTGGCCTTCATCTATCTGTTCATCCGCAACGTGGTGACCACGCCCATCGACAAGATGGTCGCCGGCCTGCGCAACATCGCCCGTGGCGAAGGCGACCTGACCCAGCGCCTGGAAGTGCGCGGCAGCGACGAGATCGGCCTGGCCGCCACCGCTTTCAACGACATGATGGCAAAGATGGCCAGCCTGGTACGCCAGGTCAGCGATTCGGCAAGCGAAGTGTCGGCGGCGGCGCGCCACCTGGTCGCCGGCGCCGACCAGGTGGCCACCAGTTCCCATCGCCAGAACGACACCTCGGCGCCGGCGGCGAACTCCGTCGAGCAGATGGTTTCCGCCATCACCTCCATCGCCCACAGTACCGAGGAGGTCCATGAGCAGTCGCGCGACAGCCTGCGCCGTTCTGAGGAAGGCAATGTCAGTCTGTCGCGGCTGATCGGCGAGATCGGCCGCGGTCGAAACGACGGTCAGCGACATCGCCGAATCGGTCCGCGAATTCGTGATCAAGCACCGTGGCCATTACCCACATGACGCGGGAAGTGAAGGACATCGCCGACCAGACCAACCTGCTGGCGCTCAATGCCGCCATCGAGGCCGCCCGGGCCGGCGAGCAGGGGCGCGGCTTTGCCGTCGTCGCCGACGAAGTGCGCAAACTGGCCGAAAAATCAGCCGGCTCGGCCAGCGAAATCGACGCCATCACCCGCAGCGCTGTCCCAGAAATCGGATGCCGTCCAGCGTTCGATCCAGAAGCGGCCTCGACCACCTGGCTTCCAGCCAGAACTCCCTGGAGGCGGTGGCCGAAGTGCTCGGCGAGGCCAGCGGCGTCGGTCGACCCGCGTCGGCCACGGGCTCGACGCCATCGCCAACGCCACCGAGGAACAGCGCCGGGTCAGCGGCGAGGTGGCCGCCAACATCGAATCGATTGCCAGCATGGCGCAGGAAAACAACGAGCGCCATCGAGCAGACGGCCAGGCGCGCCCAGACCCTGGAAGACCTGGCCGCCAATCTGCAGGATGTCGTCGGCCGCTTCAACACCTGATCAAATTTTTCACGGCGCTGGGGCTTGAAACTGCCTCTGCCACCCCCATTGTCTGCATGGTTTATCGTCCAGGAACACCATCGCCATGCAGGATACAGACAAACAACTCGATTCCCTTTCCCCTGAAGAAGTGGCCGAAGCCTCGATGGCGTCGACCAATGGCACCAACGACATGCCCCCGGGCGAGACCATGCCCAGCCTCGAGGAACTGCTCAAGGCCGCCGAACTCAAGGCCGAGGAGCACCACGACGCCTGGCTGCGCGCCAAGGCCGAGACGCGAGAACGTCCGCCGCCGCGCCCAGGACGACATCGCCAAGGCCGGCAAGTTCGCCGTCGAGAAGTTCGCCGGCGAACTGCTGGCGGTCAAGGACAGCCTGGAAGCCGCGCTGGCCAGCGAGAACCAGGATGCCGCGGCCCTGCGCGCCGGCGTCGAACTGACCCTCAAGCAACTGGTCGCCGCCTTCGAGAAGTCCAGCGTCAGCGAGATCAACCCGCTCGACGAGAAGTTCGATCCGCACCGCCACCAGGCCATCAGCCAGGTCGAAGCCGACGGCGAGCCCAACCGTCGTCAACGTGCTGCAAAAGGGCTACGCCCTGCACGACCGCATCCTGCGCCCGGCCCTGGTGGTGGTTTCGAAAGCCCGCGCCGCCGCGGAGCCACCCGCCGCTTGAAGCCCGGCGGCAATACCCCCATATCGAAGGCAGGTTAGTCTTCTCCACGAATTCAGATAAGGACACCAACATGGGCAAGATCATCGGCATCGACCTCGGCACCACCAACAGCTGCGTCGCCATCATGGAAGGCGGCAAGCCCAAGGTCATCGAGAACTCCGAAGGCGCGCGCACCACGCCGTCCATCGTCGCCTACACCGAGGACGGCGAGATCCTGTGCGGCGCCCCGGCCAAGCGCCAGGCCGTCACCAACGCCAAGAACACGCTGTACGCGGTCAAGCGCCTGATCGGCCGCCGCTTCGAGGAAAAGGAAGTGCAGAAGGACATCGACCTGATGCCCTACAAGATCGTCAAGGCCGACAACGGCGACGCCTGGGTCGCAGGTGCGCGACAAGAAAATGGCGCCGCCGCAGGTTTCCGCCGAAGTGCTGCGCAAGATGAAGAAGACCGCCGAGGACTACCTCGGCGAGGAAGTCACCGAGGCCGTCATCACCGTGCCCGCCTACTTCAACGACAGCCAGCGCCAGGCCACCAAGGACGCCGGCCGCATCGCCGGTCTGGAAGTCAAGCGCATCATCAACGAGCCGACCGCGGCCGCGCTGGCCTTCGGCATGGACAAGCAGGAAGGCGACCGCAAGATCGCGGTGTATGACCTGGGCGGCGGCACCTTCGACATCTCCATCATCGACATCGCCGAGATCGACGGCGAGCACCAGTTCGAAGTGCTGTCCACCAACGGCGACACCTTCCTCGGCGGCGAGGACTTCGACCAGCGCATGATCGATTACATCGTCGACGAGTTCAAGAAGGAACAGGGCATCGACCTGAAGAACGACGTGCTGGCCCTGCAGCGCCTCAAGGAAGCCGCCGAGAAGGCCAAGATCGAGCTGTCCTCGAACCAGCAGACCGAAATCAACCTGCCCTACATCACGGCCGACGCCACCGGCCCGAAGCACCTGGCGATGAAGATCACCCGCGCCAAGTTCGAATCGCTGGTGGAAGAGCTGATCGAGCGCACCATCGCGCCCTGCCGCATCGCCATCAAGGATGCCGGCGTCAAGCTCGAGGACATCGCCGACGTGATCCTGGTCGGCGGCATGACGCGCATGCCCAAGGTGCAGGACAAGGTCAAGGAATTCTTCGGCAAGGAACCGCGCACGGACGTGAACCCCGACGAAGCCGTGGCCGTCGGCGCCGCGATCCAGGGCGGCGTGCTGCAGGGCGAAGTCAAGGACGTGCTGCTGCTCGACGTCACCCCGCTGTCGCTGGGCATCGAGACCCTGGGCGGCGTGATGACCAAGCTGATCAAGAAGAACACCACCATCCCGACCAAGACCAGCCAGGTGTTCTCCACCGCCGACGACAACCAGACCGCCGTGACCATCCACGTGCTGCAGGGCGAGCGCGAAATGGCTTCCGGCAACAAGAGCCTGGGCCAGTTCAACCTGTCCGACATTCCGCCGTCGCCGCGCGGCATGCCGCAGATCGAGGTCACCTTCGACATCGACGCCAACGGCATCCTGCACGTCTCCGCCAAGGACAAGGGCACCGGCAAGGAAAACAAGATCACCATCAAGGCCAACTCCGGTCTGTCCGAGGCCGAGATCCAGCGCATGGTGCAGGACGCCGAAGCGCACGCCGAGGAAGACAAGAAGGCGCACGAACTGGTCGACGCGCGCAACCAGTGCGACGCGATGGTCCATTCGGTGAAGAAGGCGCTGACCGAGCACGGCGACAAGCTCGACGCCGACGAGAAGGCCAAGATCGAAGCCGGCGATCAAGGAAGCCGAGGAAGCCATCAAGGGCAGCGACAAGGACGACGATCGAAGCCAAGACCCAGGCGCTGGCGACGGCCTCGCAGAAGCTGGGCGAGAAGATCTATGCCCAGCAGCAGGCTGCCGGCGGAGCCGAGGCCGGCGCCGCAAGGTGGCGGTGCCAGCCATGGCGGCGAGGCGCAAGAAGGACGACGGCGACGTGGTCGATGCCGAATTCACCGAAGTGAAGGACAAGAAGGCGTAAGCCGGCCACGTTGCGCCGTTTTAGCTGGCCGAGTCGGAGCGGATGCCATCGCATCCCTTGACTCGGCCATTACGCTAGTCAGCCGGATCAAAGAACAGACATGGCAAAACGCGACTACTACGAAGTTCTCGGCGTCAATCGCGACGCCGCCGACGACGAGATCAAGAAGGCCTACCGCAAGCTGGCCATGAAGCACCATCCGGACCGCAATCCGGACAACCCCAAGGCCGAGGAGCAGTTCAAGGAGGCCAAGGAAGCCTACGAGATCCTGTCCGACGCGCAGAAGCGCGCCGCCTACGACCAGTACGGCCACGCCGGCGTCGACCCGCAGCGCCGGCGGCGCCGGCATGGGCGGCGCCGGCATGGGCGGCTTCGCCGACGCCTTCTCCGACATCTTCGGCGACATCTTCGGCGGCGGTCGCGCCGGTGGCGGCGGCGGCCGTTCCAACGTCTATCGCGGCGCCGACCTGCGCTACAACCTGGAAATCACGCCTGGAAGACGCCGCGCGCGGCACCGAAACGCGCATCCGCATTCCGACCATGGCCGAGTGCGAGACCTGCCACGGCAGCGGCGCCAAGCCCGGCACCGAACCCAAGACCTGCCCCACCTGCGGCGGCCACGGCCAGGTGCGCATGCAGCAGGGCTTCTTCTCGATCCAGCAAACCTGCCCGAAGTGCCACGGCACCGGCCGCTACATCGCCGATCCCTGCGCCAGCTGCCACGGCGCCGGCCGCGTCAAGCAGCACAAGACGCTGTCGGTGAAGATTCCCGCCGGCATCGACGAGGGCGATCGCATCCGCCTGTCCGGCGAGGGCGAGCCCGGCGTCAATGGCGGCCCGCCCGGCGATCTCTACGTGCAGATCCACCTCAAGGCGCACGCCGTCTTCCAGCGCGACCACGACGACCTGCACTGCGAGATGCCGATCAGCTTCACCGACCGCCGCGCTGGGCGGCGAGATCGAGATCCCCACGCTCGACGGCGTCGCCAAGCTCAAGGTGCCCGCCGAAACCCAGACCGGCAAGGTGTTCCGCCTGCGCGGCAAGGGCATCAAGGGCGTGCGCTCCATCGGCCACGGCGACCTGCTCTGCCATGTCGTGGTCGAAACGCCGGTCAACCTCACCGACCGGCAGAAGGAACTGCTGCAGGAATTCGACGAGATCAGCCGGGGCAACTCCGCGCGGCACAACCCGAAGGCGCAGGGCTGGATGGACCGGGTGAAGGACTTCTTCGGCGGCTGAAAGCGGTAACGACCAGGTGACCACCCCGGTGCGCTTGTGCGTGGTCCGCCACGGCGAGACCGACTGGAACCTGGCCGGCATCCTCCAGGGCTGGGTCGACGTGCCCATCAACGACCAGGGCCGGCGGCAGGCGCGGGAACTGGCAACGGCATTCGCCGGCCAGGGCTTTGACCGCGTCTATAGCAGTCCGCTGATCCGCGCCCTGGAGACCGCAGAGATCGTCGCCGCCGGCCTCGGCCTGCCGCGACCGTCCATCCATGAAGGCTTGAAGGAACGAAACTTCGGCGTCCTCCAGGGGGTGCCCAAGGCGGAACTGGCCGAACACAATCCCCTGCTGCTCCAGCAGATCCTGCAACGCAATCCGGCGGCGCACTTCGAATCCGGCGAGACCATGGACGAAGTGGCGACCCGGGTCCTGGACGCCATCCTCGACCTGGCCATGGACCATCCAGGCGAACAACTGCTGGTAATTACCCATGGCTGGGTCATGGACATCATCACCCGCCACATCAGTGGCCTGCCGCGCCACGAGGTGCTCAACATGAAACGCAAGAACGGCGAGGCCGTCTGGGTGAGGGCCGACTATCGATCGATTCGCGCGGCAGACGCGCCGGGGCGATAAGCGCGGGCAGCTTCAAAATCGCTAAGCCAGTCCAATCGCCTGTCCAAGCGGTAGCGCCTCTACCCGGTCGGCCAGCGAATAGGCCCGGTTGCCGGGATAGATCACCCAAAGCAAATCCAGTTGCAGATCCGTCATGGCATGGCGCATCGATGGTGTCAGCCGTGGCGCGTCGGCACGCTTGATTTCGATTCCGAGCCGACGACCATCGCGAACAAAGAGGGCGTCGAGCTCCGCACCGGTATGGGTAGCCCAGAAATAGGCTTCCTCGGGCATCAACGCATTGTGCAGACTCTCAAGTACGAAACCCTCCCAGGATGCGCCGCAACGCGGACTCGACAGCAAAGCGTCCGTGTCGCTGATGCCCAGCAACTGGTGCAGCAAGCCACTGTCACGCCAGTAGAGCTTGGGCGCCTTGACCTGACGCTTGCCGATATTGGCATGCCACGGCGGCAGCACCCAAACCAAGTACGTTCCGGCCAGCAAATCGAGATAGCGACGAACCGTGGTCTCGGAAATTCCCAGCGAACGGGCGGGATCGGCGGCATTCCACGTCTGGCCGTGGTAATGACCAAGCATCGTCAGGAATCGCATCATCGCCGCCGGCGCCAGCGTAATGCCTAACTGCGGAAGATCACGTTCGGTCAAGGCAAGCAGGAACTGCCGTCGCCAAGCCTGAGTATCGGCGAGCGTTTCGGCCAAAAAGGCGCGCGGAAACCCGCCGCGCAACCAAAGCTCGGCGGCGGCGGCCAGCCCCACCTCGTCGAGACTGAAGCCGCCTATTTCAATGACTTCGATGCGCCCGGCGAGCGACTCGCTGGATTGGCGCAGCAACGCCGGCGAGGCACTGCCCAGCAACAGAAACCGGGCTGGCGCGTCGGTTCGATCGACCAGCACGCGCAAGACCGGAAACAGATCGGACGCCCGTTGAATCTCGTCGATCACGACCAGACCGCTCAGACCGCGCAGCGCCGTCATTGGCTCGGTTAGGCGCGCAACGCTGATCGGATCCTCCAGATCGAAGTAGTTGGGCGAAACCTCGGCAACGAAGGCGCGTGCCAGCGTGGTCTTGCCGACCTGGCGCGGCCCCACCAGCGCCACCACCGGGCTGCGCGCCAGGGCGGCTTCTATTTGGGCATGAATGCGCTGGCGGGCAAGCATGATTGCAGTATACCAAGATAATCGAATTCTAAATGTTGCTTTTTCATTCTACTGAGTCGTTGGAGCGAGTGACGGGCGACGCGGGACATGAGCCGACGTCGAGCCCGCTACGGCCCCGAACGCCCCTGGCTAGATTGACCGGGTGAAGGACTTCTGCGGCGGCCGACGGCCGGCGCCGGCTTATTTGTCTTTGCCGAGATGACCGCCCAGCAGGGCACCGCGGGTCACCGGGCTGTCGAGTTGTTCCAGCCACCACTGCAATGCCCGGCCGGGCGACGCGGCCGAGCTTTTGCGCCACGCGTAGCTGACGTGCGCCACCGGCTCGGTGCGCTCCACGCGTTTCGCCACCAGGCGACCACTATCGAGGTAGGGCCGGGCCAGACACTCCGGTAACGAGCCGGCGCCCAGGCCGCGCAACTGGGCTTCCAGCTTGGCCGGCATGTCGGGCACGGTGAACACGTCCTGCCCGCCGAGCAGACCGATGGTCAGACCGCCGCCCCGTTGCACGGAGTCGGCCACGGCAACCACGCGGTACTGGCGGATCAGGTCGTCGCTCAGCGGCTCGGGATGGCCGGCCAGCGGATGGTGCGGCGCCACCGCGAAAATGAAGCGCTGGCTACCCAGCGGGCGCGTCCGCATGCCCGCCATGGTGGTCGATTCGGCCACCACACCCAACGCTAGGTCGGCCTGCCCCGAGGTCAATGCTTCCAGTGTCCCCGACAGGGTTTCGTCGCGCAGCTTCAAGCGCGTGGGCGGGTTGAGCGCGAAGAACGCCTCGCATAGCTCGAGCACGGTGGTGCGGTGGACGATGCTGTCGACCGCGATGGTGAATTGCGCCTCCCAGCCGGTGGCGACCCGCCGGACCCGATTGGCGACGGCATCGACCTCGACCAGCAGCCGCGCGCCTTCGCGCAGCAGCTCACGACCCGCTTCGGTCGGACGCGCCTGGTGCGAACCGCGGTCAAACAGCAGAACGTCCAGGGCCTCCTCGATCTGACGTACCCGGTAAGTCAGGGCGCTGGGCACCATGCCGCTCGCGCGGGCGGCGGCGGCGAAGCTGCCACTCTCGGCGATCAGCGCCAGCATGGCCAGCGCGCCGGGCGTCAGGATATCGCGGGCACCGGTAATCTGTTGCGGCATGAACGGCCTTTCCATTCAGTTTTTTTGAATGATGCCATCAAACCGGCTGGATCATGGGCTCGGGCTTCGCTCCTACAGTGGAGCCAGATAGGAGACCCGACATGATCACCCTACGAAACTCACAGGACCGCGGCCACGCCGACCATGGCTGGCTGAAAAGCCGGCATTCCTTCTCGTTCGCCGGCTATTACGATCCGGCGCCACATGGGCTGGGGCAGCCTGCGCGTCATCAACGAGGACCGCATCGCGCCGGACACCGGCTTTGGCACGCATGGCCATCGCGACATGGAGATTGTCAGCTACGTGGTGTCCGGCGCGCTGGCGCACAAGGACAATATGGGCAACGGCACCATCATTCCGCCCGGCGATGTGCAGCGCATGAGCGCCGGCCGTGGCGTCACGCACAGCGAATTCAACGGCGCGCCGGGCCAGACCACGCACTTCTTCCAGATATGGCTGCTACCGCGTGAAAACGGCCTTCCACCCGGCTACGAGCAAAAGACTTATGCCGACGCCGACAAGCGGGGGCGGCTGCGGCTGGTCGCGTCGCCCGATGGCGCGGACGGCTCGCTTACCCTGCACGCCGACGCCGCGCTCTATGCCGGACTGATCGATGGCGACGAATCGGCCACGCTGATTCTGGACCCGGCGCGCAAAGCCTATGTACATCTGATCCGCGGCTCGCTCGAGGTCAACGGCCATGCCCTGCGGGGCGGCGACGCGGCCCTGCTGGCGCGGGAAAGCGGCCTGGTCCTGTCCGGCGGCAATGATGCCGAGGTGCTGGTCTTCGATCTGGCGCCGTGAACTTTCACCCCCACCAACGAAGGAGATTGGTCATGACGAATATCGCGGTTGTCTTTCATTCCGGCTACGGCCACACCCTGCGCATGGCGCAAGCCGTCGCCGAAGGCGCCGGCGCCGGACTGGTGGCCATCGACACCGAGGGCAACCTGCCCGCCGGCGCTTGGGACACGCTCAACGCGGCCGATGCGATCATCATGGGCAGCCCGACCTACATGGGCACCGTGAGCTGGCAGTTCAAGAAGTTCGCCGACGCCTCGAGCAAGCCCTGGTTTTCCCAGGCCTGGAAGGACAAGCTGTTCGCCGGCTTCACCAACAGCGCCACCATGAACGGCGACAAACTATCCACCCTGCACTATCTCTTTACCCTGGCCATGCAGCACGGCGGTCTCTGGGTGGGCACCGGCATGATGCCGGCCAACACCAAGGCGGCGCAGCGCAACGACGTCAACTATGTCGGTTCGTTCAGCGGTGCCATGGCCCAGTCGCCATCCGACAGCAGCCCGGATGAAATGCTGCCCGGCGACCTGGAGACCGCCCGCTTGTTCGGCCAGCGCGTCGCCCAGGTGGCGGCTAGGCTAGGCAAGTAAGTCGGCCCGGACGGCGATACCAAGGAGGCCATACAGCCGAAACTGCTGCAATAGCCATTTCTTGACCAAACTAACATTGGTTTTTATTATTGGCCAATGTATCAACAACGCCAGCTTGCGCCTGCATTGCACCAAGCCCTCGCCGGGTTCCCCGCAGATCCTATTGACAGGCCCGCGGCAATCGGGAAAGACCACTTTCCTTCGGCATGAGGCAGGTGAGCAGGTTGACTACATCAGCTTCGATGATCCACTCGAGCGCGACTTCGCCGTTGTTGACCCTGTCGGATTCCTTGGGCGGTTCGCCGATCGCCCGGTTATCCTCGATGAGATTCAGTATGTGCCGGCACTGTTGTCGCATCTGAAGATGCGCATCGACAGTGCGCCCAGTCGATGTGGCCGCTGGCTGCTGACCGGCTCGCAGCAATTCGGGCTGATGCGTGATGTCAGCGAATCACTCGCCGGCCGGGTCGCCGTTCTGGAACTACCGCCATTCTCCCAGACAGAACTCCCCCGATCCGCATTGGCAGACGTGTTGTGGAATGGCGGTTATCCGATTCCGGCGCTCTATCCGGATCGGCGCGACATCTGGCTGCGCAGTTACGTTGGGACTTACCTCGAGCGCGACGTCCGGCAGATCCGCAGTATCCCAGACCTCCGGGTGTTCAATCAGTTTCTCAATCTCGCCGCCACCCGGCATGGCCAGGAATTTCATCCGGCTGACCTGTCCCGCGAGTTGGGTATTGCGCAGCCGACAGTCAAGTCCTGGGCAGGTGTGCTCGAAGCGTCCTATGTCGCGCATTTCCTGTCGCCCTGGTTTCGCAACTATGGCAAACGGGTGATCAAGACACCCAAGTTCTATTTCTACGACTCCGCGCTAGTCAACTTGCTCACGCGTCAGCCGGACGCCACCGCGGCGCTCGCAGGACCGATGGGCGGCCCACTATTGGAGGGCTGGGTCGTCACCGAGGCCGCCAAGGCATTCATGGCGCGGGGACGGAAACCGGACTTGTACTTCTGGCGCTCGCACGACGGGCTCGAGGTTAACCTGCTCATCGTGATCGACGGCAAGTTGCAACCTGTGGAGATCAAGCTAACGGCAACGCCAGGTGCCGGGCATGTCGATCCGATCAATCGATTCCTCGCGGTCGCGGGCGAGGAGGCGACCCAGCAAGGCATTCTCGTTTGTCGGACGGAAGCCGAGCGCGCGCTACCAAGCGGGCATATGGCCATGCCATGGCAAGCTTTTCCCGACTGGCTTCGTCAACGCCTCAGCAAGACCGGCGAAGCGCCTCTGAGCTAGCCCCTTCGCCAGGTTGTGCCGGCCGGCCCGTCCTCGAGCACGATGCCGGCCGCCTTCAGCTCGTCGCGGATGCGATCGGACTCGGCGTAGTTCTTCGCCTTCTTGGCGGCGGCGCGGGCGGCGACTGCGTGCGTCGATGTCGTCGCCGCGTCAACGCGCCGTCCTGCCGGCGCCGCCTGCAGAAACTCCTGGGCATCGCGCTGCAGCAGGCCCAGCACGCCGCCCAGCGCCTTGCAGCTGCCGCGCCAGCTCGGGCATCGCCGCTACGGTTCAGTTCGTCGGCGAGATCGAACAGCACGGCCATCGCTTCCGGCGTGCCGAAGTCGTCGTCCATCGCCTCGCGGAAACGCGCGGCATAGGCTTCGTTCCAATCGACCGCGCGCTTCGCCGGCGAAACCCTTCAGCGCCGTATAGAGCCGCGTCAGCGCCTGCTTGGCGTCGTCGAGATGGGCGTCGGAATAGTTGAGCGGGCTGCGGTAGTGGGCGCGCAGGATGAAGAAGCGCACCACCTCGGCGTCGTACTTCTTCAGCACCTCGCGAATGGTGAAGAAGTTGCCCAGCGACTTCGACATCTTCTCGTCGTCGACGCGGACGAAGCCGTTGTGCATCCAGTAATTGACGAAAGTGCCCGCGTGGGCGCCCTCGCTCTGGGCGATCTCGTTCTCGTGGTGCGGGAAACTGCAGGTCCTGGCCGCCGCCGTGGATGTCGAAATGCTGGCCGAGCAGTTGCGAACTCATCGCCGAGCATTCGATGTGCCAGCCCGGCCGGCCACTGCCCCACGGCGACTCCCACTTCGCCTCGTCGGGCTCGCCTTCCTTGGCGCGCTTCCAGAGCACGAAATCGAGCGGATCCTGCTTGCCCGCCGCGACATCGACGCGCTCGCCGGCGCGCAGGTCCTCGATGCGACTTGCCGGAGAGCTTGCCGTAGCCGGCAAACTTGCGCACCGAGTAGCAGACATCGCGATTGACGGCGACATAGGCGTAGCCATTGCTCTCGAGCCGGCCGATCATGTCGAGCATCTGCGGCACGAATTCGGTGGCGCGCGGTTCGGCATCGGGTTGCAGGACGCCCAGCGCGGCGGCGTCCTCGTGCATGTAGGCGATGAAGCGGTCGGTCAGGCCGCGCAGCGATCTCGCCGTTTTCCCGCGCACGCTTGATGATCTTGTCGTCGATATCGGTGATGTTGCGGACATAGGTGACCCGGTAGCCGGAGGCCCGCAGCCAGCGCGCCACCATGTCGAACACCACCATGACGCGGGCGTGGCCGAGGTGGCAATAGTCGTAAACCGTCATGCCGCAGACATACATGCGAACGTGGCCGGGCTCAATGGGCACGAAGTCCTGGGACGCGCGGGCCAGGGAGTTATATAGCTTCAGCATCGGAGATCAAGGAAAAGGGGACGAATTGCCATGTTATCCGCCCTTCGCGCACAGTGGCGTCTCATGGCGCGGCACGTGGCTTATTGGTAAAATCATCGGTCAAATTCGACACCGACCGGGTCAGTATAACATGACGGTTTCCCGCCCTTTCCGCCCTGCTTTCCCCCGCCGGATCCCCCGGAAGTTCTCTTTCCGCGCCGTAGTGTTGACCATTTCCCTGGCGCTGGCGGCCGGTGTCCACGCCAGCACGCTCGCCGACGTCACCAAGCTGATGAAACAGGGCCAGTCGGCCCAGGCGCTCGAGCAGGTGGACAAATACCTGGCCGGCAAGCCGAAGGATGCCCAGGGGCGCTTCCTCAAGGGCCTGCTGCTCACGGAGCTGAACAAGCCCGGCGACGCCATCGCCGTCTTCCAGAAGCTGACCGAGGATTTCCCCGAACTGCCCGAGCCCTACAACAACCTGGCGGTCATTTACGCCCAGCAGAAACAATACGAGAAGGCCAAGCAGGCCCTGGAGATGGCGATTCGGACCCATCCCTCCTACGCCACGGCCCACGAAAACCTCGGCGACATTTACGCGCGCATGGCCAGTCAGGCCTACGACAAGGCCTTGCAGATCGATTCCTCCAACACCAGCGCCCAGACCAAGCTGTCCATGATCCGCGATCTGATGGGCAACAGCGGCCGCCACGCCCCGCCCGTGGCGGTGGCCAAGCCGACGGTCGTGGCGGCGGCCGAACCGAAGGTTGTCGACAACAGGCCCGAGCCCGTGAAACCGGCGGACAACAAGCAGACCGAGCCGACCAAGCACGTCGAAGCGAAGCCGACGGACATCAAGCCGGCCGAAGCCAAGCCCGTCGTCGCGCCGGCGACCAAGGCGCCCGGCGACGCCACCGCCGACGTCACGCGCACCATCGAAGGCTGGGCCCGGGCCTGGTCGAAAAAGGACGTCAAAGCTTACCTGGCCTACTACGCCCGCGACTTCAGGACGCCGGATGGCGCAGCGCGCACCAAGTGGGAGTCCGAGCGCGCCCAGCGAATCGACAAACCCGGCGCGATCAGCGTCGGCGTGGAGGGCCTGCGCGTGACGCCGGAGGGAAGCGACAAGGCAACCGCCCATTTCCGCCAGTCCTACAAGTCGGCCACCCTGAAAACTTCCAGTGCCAAGACCCTGGCGCTGGTCCGGCAGGATGGCAAGTGGCTCATCCAGCACGAGCGCGTCGGCAACTGAGGATGACCCAAGCGATGCTCATTCCGCCGCAAGCCCCGCGCCGACTCCGGGCGGCTTGCCTCGCGGCGGCCATGACGCTGTCGCTCGTCGCGTCGAGCGCCGCCCAGCCGCGCTATTCCGACTCGGGGCCCGAGCCCCTGTTGGCGCGGTTGTTCGAGCAGGTCGAACAGAACCGCTGGGAACCGGCTCTCCAGCAGACCGATGCGCTGATCCGCGCCTATCCGAATTTCCGCCTCGCGCACCTGATCAAAGGCGACCTGTTGCTGGCCCGCAGCAAGCCGCTCAGTTCCTTCGGCGAGGGCGGTGCCGCCAAGGACAAGGTGGCCGACCTGCGCGAGGAGGCCGTGGCCCGCCTGCGCGCCTACAAGAACAAACCGACCGGCAACTACGTGCCGCGCTACCTGCTGCAACTGCGCGACGACCAGAAGTTCGCCGTCGTCGTCGACACCCAGAAGTCGCGCCTCTACCTGTACCAGAACGACGCGCCGAATGGCGGCACGCCGCGCTTCGTCGCCGACTACTACATCACCCACGGCAAGCTGGGCGCCGAGAAGTTCAAGGAAGGCGACAAGCACACGCCCGTCGGCGTCTACCACGTCACCGCCAGCCTGCCGCGCCAGAAGCTGACCGACTTCTATGGCAGCGGCGCCTTCCCGATCAGCTACCCCAACGACTGGGACCGGCGCATGGGCCGCAACGGCCATGGCATCTGGCTGCACGGCACGCCGTCGAACACCTTTTCCCGGCCGCCGAAGGCGTCCGATGGCTGCGTCGTGCTCGCCAACCAGGATCTCGACGCCCTGGCCAAGAACCTGCAGGTCGGCCTGACGCCGGTCATCATCAGCAACAGCATCGAATGGCTGTCGCTGGACGACTGGCAGACCGAGCGCAAGTCGCTGCTGGCCATGATCGAGGAATGGCGCCAGGACTGGGAAAGCCGCGACACCGACCGCTACGCCCGCCACTACTCGAAGAAGTTCCAGTCGGACAGCTTCGACCATCGAGGCTGGATCGAGCAGAAGCGCAAGGTCAACGCCGGCAAGGCCTGGATCAAGGTCGGCACCGACAACATCAGCATGTTCCGCAACCCCGGCAAGGAAGAGCACGTCGTCGTCACTTTCGAGCAGGACTACCGGAGCAACAACCTCAACAACCAGATGAAGAAGCGCCAGTACTGGATCAAGGAAGACGGCCGCTGGAAGATCATCCACGAGGGCGCCGGCTGAACTTCGGTCGCCGTCGCTGGTCAACCCCTGCCCGTTTCAACTCCGGAGATCACACCCCATGAATAAACTGTTTGCTCGCGCGTTAACCCTGCTTGCCGCCTGTGCTTTTTCCGTATCGGCCTGGTCCGCCAACCCGACGGTCGAGGTGAAGACCAACCAGGGCACCATCGTCATCGAGCTGTACCGCGACAAGGCGCCCAAGACCGTCGACAACTTCCTGCAATACGCCAAGGACGGTTTCTACAACGGCACCGTCTTCCATCGCGTCATCGACGGCTTCATGATCCAGGGCGGCGGCTTCGAGCCCGGCATGAAGGAGAAGGCCACCCGCGCGCCGATCGAGAACGAGGCCAAGAACGGCCTGAAGAACGAGACCGGCACGCTGGCCATGGCCCGCACAGCCCGATCCCGCACTCGGCCACCGCCCAGTTCTTCATCAACCTGAAGAACAACGATTTCCTCGATTACCCGGGCCGCGACGGCTGGGGCTACGCCGTGTTCGGCAAGGTCACCCAGGGCATGGAGGTGGTCAACAAGATCGCCAAGGTGCCGACCGGCAACGCCGGCGGCCACCAGAACGTGCCGACCACGCCGGTCGTCATCGAGTCCGTCAAGCTCAACCGAAACCAAGTAAGGAATAGTCACATGATCAAACTGCACACCAACCACGGCACCATCACCCTCGAACTCGACGCCGAGAAGGCGCCCAAGACGGTCGCGAACTTCCTCGCCTACGTCGAGTGCCGGCCATTACGACAACACCATCTTCCACCGCGTCATCGACGGCTTCATGATCCAGGGCGGCGGCTTCGCGCCCGGCATGAAGCAGAAAGCCGACGCGCGACACCGATCGAGAACGAAGCCAAGAACGGCCTGAAGAACGCGCGCGGCACCATCGCCATGGCCCGCACCTCGCGACCCGCATTCGGCCACCGCCCAGTTCTTCATCAACGTCGGCGACAACGACTTCCTCGACTACCCCGGCCAGGACGGCTGGGGCTACTGCGTCTTCGGCAAGGTCATCGACGGCATGGACGTCGTGGACAAGATCAAGGCCGTCAAGACCGGCCGCAGCGGCTTCCATCAGGACGTGCCGGTCGAGGACGTCATCATCGAGCGCGCCGAAGTCTGCTGACCTCGTTCGGCTGAACCCGCTGTGCCAAGCCTGTTCGTTTCCGACCTGCACCTGTCGCCCCGCGGGCCGGAAACGGCCGACCTGTTCGTCAAGTTCCTCGCCGGTCCGGCCCGCGACGCCCAGGATCTCTACATCCTGGGCGACCTGTTCGACTACTGGCTTGGCGACGACGATCTGGCCGATCCATTCAACGAACGCATCCGCGCCGCGCTGGCGGCTCTCACCGCCGGCGGCACCGCTGCCTACTTCCTGCCCGGCAACCGCGACTTTCTGGTCGGCGACGCCTTCGCCGCCGCCGCCGGCATCACGCTGCTGCCCGATATCAGCGTGCACCGCATCGCCGGTCGGCCGACCTTGCTGCTGCACGGCGACACGCTGTGCACCGATGACCACGCCTACCTCGCCTTTCGCGGCCGCGTGCGCAATCCGCAGTGGCAGCGCGAGTTTCTCGGTCGCCCCCTTGCGGAACGCCGGGCCATCATCGAAGCATTGCGCCAGCGCAGCGAAGATGCCAAGAGCGGCAAGACCGACGAGCTGATGGACGTCAACCCCGGCATGGTGGCGGCCACCTTTCACGAGTACGGCGTCAGCCACATGATCCACGGCCACACCCACCGCCAGGCCCGCCACGAGCTGGAGGTCGACGGCCGCACCTGCCAGCGCTGGGTGCTGGGCGACTGGCGCGCCACCGGCAACGCCCTGGCCTGCGAAGGCGACCACTGGCACTGGCTGACCATCGCCCCGTGAGTGAAGCGCTGCGCCAGTTGCGCGCCGTCTTCGGCTACGACAGCTTTCGCGGCGCCCAGGCGGAGATCGTCGACCATGTGACCGCCGGCGGCGACGCCCTGGTGTTGATGCCCACCGGCGGCGGCAAGTCGCTCTGCTACCAGTTGCCGGCCCTGCTGCGCGAGGGCGTCGCCATCGTCGTCTCGCCGCTGATCGCCCTGATGCAGGACCAGGTGGATGCCCTGCTGCAAGCCGGCGTCAAGGCCGCCTTCCTCAATTCCAGCCAGGACTACGCCACGGCCTCGGCCACCGAGCGACGCCTGCTGGCCGGCGAGCTCGACCTGCTCTACGTCGCGCCGGAACGCCTGCTGACCGAACGCTTCCTCGGCCAACTGGAACACCTGCATGGCCAGGGGCGCGTCGCCCTGTTCGCCATCGACGAGGCGCACTGCGTCTCGCAATGGGGCCACGACTTCCGCCCGGAGTACATCCAGCTCTCCATCCTGCACGAGCGCTTTCCCGCCGTGCCGCGCGTCGCCCTCACCGCCACCGCCGACAGCCTGACGCGCGAGGAAATCGTCCATCGGCTCGGCCTGGATGAAGCGCGCATCTTCGTCGCCAGCTTCGACCGGCCGAACATCCGCTACACCGTCGTCGAGCGGGACAATCCGCGCAAGCAGTTGCTCGCCTTCCTCGCCGACCATCGCGGCGAGGCCGGCATCGTCTATTGCCTGTCGCGCAAGAAGGTCGACGAGACCGCGCTCTGGCTGCACACCCAGGGCGTCACCGCCCTGCCCTACCACGCCGGCCTCGACGCCGACACGCGCCGCGCCCACCAGCAACGCTTCGTCCGCGACGAGGCCGTGGTCATGGTCGCCACCATCGCCTTCGGCATGGGCATCGACAAGCCCGACGTGCGCTTCGTCGCCCACCTCGACCTGCCCAAGAGCCTGGAAGCCTACTACCAGGAGACCGGCCGCGCCGGCCGCGACGGCGAGCCCGCCGAGGCCTGGATGACCTACGGCCTCAACGACGTCGTCATCCATCGCCAACGCATCGACGAATCGGCCGCGCCCGACGAACAGAAGCGCGTCGAACGCCAGAAGCTCGACGCCATGCTCGCCTACTGCGAGGCCGCCAGTTGCCGGCGCACGGTGCTGCTCACCTACTTCGGCGAAGCCACCGGGCCGTGCGGCAACTGCGACACCTGCCAGTCGCCGCCCGAACTCTGGGACGGCACCATCGCCGCGCAGAAGTTCATGTCCGCCGCCCTGCGCACCGGCCAGCGCTTCGGCGCCGGCCACCTCATCGACATCCTGCGCGGCAAGGCCACCGAAAAGGTCGCCCAGTTCGGCCACGACCACCTGCCCACCTTCGGCGTCGGCACCGACCTCGACGAAGCCACCTGGCGCACCGTCGCCCGCCAGTTGCTGGCCGGCGGCCTGCTCTACGCCGATGCCCAACACTTTGGCGCCCTGAAGCTTGCCGAGGCCGCCAAGCCGGTGCTGAAGAACGAAACCGCGCTGATGCTGCGCCGCCAGACCCTGGCGAAGAAGAAGGCCGCGAAGCCAAAGACCTTCGACCCCTTCAACCCGCGCGCGGCGACCTCAAGCCCCGCCGACGCCAGCCTCGTTCGACCGGCTGCGCCAGTGGCGCGGCCAAACCGCCCGCGAACAGGGCGTCCCCGCCTACGTCATCCTCCACGACCGCACCCTGAACGAACTCGCCACCCGCCGGCCGCAATCGGCCGACGACCTGCTGGACATCCCCGGCATCGGCGAAGCCAAGGCGGCACGCTACGGCGCGGCACTGCTCGAACTGCTTGGCGCCGAAAGCTAACACTGAACATGGCCCGGGAAAGCCAAGCACACCACCGCCTGTAGCCGTCGCTTCCATCAAGCTGCCACTCAGACTCACAGGGCTTGGCAACTGACTGCGTACTGCCATCGGCCTCAATGACCCGGTCCGCCTGTATCTGGTCGCTAAGGCACCCAGCGATTAGCCGGAGGAAGCGACCGGCTACGGAGTGCATAGCGGACCGGAAGACCGCCACTTGAGCGAAGCGCTGGCCAATGTCCATCGGCACGAGCTGCTAGTCAGGGGTTTCAAACTTATCGAGTTTGGCCAGAAAGGTCTTGTGGTCGATGTAATGCGTGCCGTCGCATGAGAAAGACATATTGATCATGCCGTTGATGAGATTCACCGCCGCATTGCGCAAATAGATCGTTTGGTCCGTCAAGCGCAGACGCTTGAATTCTCCCAGCAAACGACGGATTTCATGGGCATTGATTCGCGGCACTCGTCCAGCGTAGTCTTGATCGATAAAACGATCGAGAAATCCCGGTCGAAGTACGGTTTCGCGTACGAACTTCTCATAGCAGAAGGGGTCGCTTGCGAACCAGCAAGTAATCTGGCTGGAGGAATAGTGAACCTTGATGTGAAAGACCCCTTTTCGCGTGAGCAATCCCACCACCAACTCGTGGAGTTGGTCGATGGCGTGATCAAACAGGCTTGGAGTTCGCTGCTGCTCGAAAAGCTGCGCGCGAACCGAGGCATCACCCTTTATTTGCAACCATCGCTCTGGCATATCGAATCCGTAGTATGAAGATCGGCGATCAATGACCGTTCCAACTGATGCCAGTTCAGGTTAGATGCAGATGACAACTGCAGTCAACCATTCGGTCATCAGTTCTCGTTTGGATTGCTATCAGCCCGGTGGTGTCGGCCTACTTCGAGAATCTTCTTCCCGACAGCGTCACGATCCGCAAGCGACTGGCCCGCCACTTCGGTGTGACCGCGCAGCCGTTCGCCCTGCTGGAAGCGATCGGCCGCGACTGCGCCGGTGCCATGCAGTTGCTGCCGGTGGATGCTCCCGCCCCTGATGTCCGGCGGATTCGCGCGACCGCGATCGACGAAGCCGGCGTGGAGACGCTACTCGACCACATGATCAGCGCCACCCCGCCCCTCGACCACGAAGATGAGTTGCGCATCTCGCTCGCCGGCGCGCAGGAGACGGCGGCGCTGCTGTGGCACGGCAATCTCTGGTACGTCCCGCCCGAGCCAACACCGACCACCCGTATCCTGAAGCTGCCCTTGGGCCGGGTCGGTGCCGTTCAGGCCGATTTCCCGACGTCGGTGGAGAACGAGTAGCTGTGCAGTCGGTTGCTCGACGCTTTCGGCCTGCCGATCGCCGCATGCGACATCGCCCGGTTTGGCCGCCACAAGGTCCTCGTGGTCGAACGTTTCGACCGCGAGCGGTACCCGAAGTGGCTGGCGAGACTGCCCCAGGAGAATTTCTGCCAAGTCTTCGGCATGCCGCCGGAGCTGAAGTACGAAGCCCAAGACGGCCCGGGCATGGCCGGAATTCTCGACGGCCTGCGCCGCAGCGATCAGTCCGACCTGGACCGCCGACGGTTCCTCAAGGCCCAGTTGCTCTTCTGGCTGCTGGCGGCGCCGGACGGGCACGCGAAGAACTTCAGCATTCGCCTCGAGGCGGGCGGCCGCTTTCACCTCACCCCGCTCTACGACGTGATGTCGGCTTGGCCGGTGCTCGGGAACGGACCGAAGTTTTTCGATCCGAAGAAGCTCAAACTCGCCATGGCGGTCGCCGGCAAGAACGGGCATTGCCTGTTGGGCGAGATCCGGCGCCGGCACTGGAACGGGGCGGCGAAGCGCAACGCACCGGGTCAGGACTTCGAGCCGACGATCGCCGAGGTGTTGGCGGCGGTGCCAGCGGCGGTAGCGAAGGTCAGCGCGGCGCTGCCGGCCGATTTCCCCGCGCGGGTGAGCGATCCGATCATTCAGGGTTTGCTCCGCCAGGCGGAGCTACTCGCCCGCCTGCCACCCGCCTAGCCCGACCGTTTGACCACGAGGCTGAAGGGGTAGCGGGGAATATGCCCCTGGCGTGGCCGGCCAGCCGGGTGCCGCGCAAGACGCTCTCGGGGCGGCGCGGCGCCGCCCCGGAGTTGAACCTACGGAGTGTCCTGAAGCGCGCCCGGCACCAGACAGTCCGTGCCTTCGGGCTCGACCACGTCGTAGGCGACGCGCAGCGCCACCGCGGTGAGGCCGTCGTGCCAGGAATGGACGAAGGCATCGAGGGCCGACGGATCGCCCGGCTGGCCGGCGGATACCCTGAAGCCGTGGTCGCCGAAGTCCATCGCGGGTACCGGGCCACCCACCGGCGCGGTGCGGTTCATGGCGATGCCGCGAATGTTGATCACCGAGCAGCCCGCCGGCAACTGGACGCCGCCATTCACGGTCTCGTCGTAGCGGCCGCCGTTGAAGAAGCTGGCCCAGTGGGACACCCGCTGCGTGCTGTAGAGGCTGCGCAGATGCACCGGTGGCGATCCCGGCGGCGGCAGCGGCGTCAGGCATTGCTCCGGGGTAAGGCCGGCCGGCACGGCGGGGGTATCGGTGAAGGACACGGTGGGATTGGCCACCGTCCAGTCCGCCCAGAGATGCACCGTCGCCGAGCGGTCGGCGGGATCGGTGGCGGCGCCGCGCGACGACACCCAGGCGCCCCAGCCGCCCATGTCCACGTTCAGGCCGCTGGCCAGGGTGGAGGCCTGGACCGTGCCCCGGTCGCCCCGCAGGGCCAGGCGCTGGTCGGCGACGGTGCAACCGTTGAAATAGCGCTCGCCGGCGAAGAAGGAAACGTCCGCCCCGCCGGTACCCAGGCCGTTCTGGAAGCGCATCCAGCCGTACTGGGGCTTCGCCTCCACGCCGACCGCGTCGAAGGCCTCGGCGACGATGGCGCAGTCCTGGGCGGTGAAGGGCTTGCTGCCACCGGCGGTAAATCCCGACGCCACCAGATCCGCGCACTCGCTGAGGGTCGCCAGGCGCTGACTCAGGAAATTCGAACTCGGCCCCAGGCGCATGTTGGTCAGGGTCTGCATGTAGAGCACCGCCAGCTTCTCCCGGCCGATGCCCTGGCCGACCGTGATGCCGGAGGCCGGCACGAAGCCCCCCTGGGCGATCAGCACGGCCGCGAGGTTGGGCACCCCGGACCAGGTATGGACGCAGTGGTCGCCACCGGTGAGGCAGGCATAGGGCAGGCTCATCACGTGGTCCGGCTGCCACCTGACGCCCGGGAAGGCGGATTGCGAGGGACTGACCATGTCCCTGATCGCGCCGTGCTTCGTGTTTTCGCCCATCAGCCAGAGATTCTGGTTGCTGTCGGGAAAGACGAGGTTGCCCATGACGTCGGAGTAGGACTCGTTCAAGGCGCCGGATTCGCCAGAGTAGACGAGGCCGGAGGTGAAGCTCGTTACGCCGTGGGTGATCTCGTGGGCCACGACATCCCCGCCGACATATTTTTCACCCATGAACATCAGCGCCGGCGGCAAGGTGGCGCCCTTGCGCCACGGGTGGGCCACGGGTCCATCGCCGTTGGCCAGGAACGCCGCGTTGTCGCGCTCCCACTGCACCCAAACCTCCAGGAAGCCGCCCGCGCCGTCGTAGCCGTCGCGCCCCTGATCGCGCAGGAAGGTATCCACCGCGTCGATCATGATGTGGGTGGCCAGGGCATCCGCCACCGGGTTCGCCGCGGCGACCTGGTTCGGATCGGTCGTCACTTGCAGGGTCGTGGTCGGCTGATCGTAGATATCGCGAGGCATGGCGTCGTGAAGCTTGCTGGCCGTCAGCAGCACGCCGTCCTTGCCGGAGGCATCCACATAGACATCGGCCAGCGGATAGCCATAGCGCCAGGCGAGGCGCTCGGTCCGGGGCGGCAGGCTGGTACCCTGCAGCACACGGCTGGACAGCACCACGAGTTCGGCGGCGACGTTCTGTCGCTGCCCGTCCCGATCCGCCGGCAGCCAGCAGTCGCCCTTTTTGCCACAGGCGCTCTCCCGGTAGGCGGCCAGCGCCTTCCCTTCGCCGTCGCGGCTGTCCAGAATCGTGTTCCAGTCCACCTGTGGGGAATAGAGGAAGCGGCTGTGAATCTCCCGCACCCGGCTCTTCGGCGTGACGGTCACGGTGACGTAGGCCCCCTCGACCCGCACGCCCTTCTCCCGCTGCTCGAAGGTGATCCGCTGGTCACCCCGGTGATCCTTGATGGCCGACCACAATTGCAGGTGGTCGTCGGGCTTCAAGGTGCCGTACATCTTGCTTACCATGGGATGGAAGAAGGCCGCGCGGCCGAGGCCCGCCGCATCCGGGGCGCTGACCGGCAAGCCGCCCACCGCGTCGAAGCTGACCAGGGCGGGCGTTTCGAGTTCAGGGTCCACCACCACCAGGGTATTGGGCACCAGGGTCGCCAGGGACAGGTCGCCAAATCCGCCAGCGACCGTGCTCGCCGCCAGGGCGGCGCCCAGCGGCAGGCTCAGGGCTGCCATGATCAGGGATGACAACAGCTTTCTTGCCGGTCTTTTCTGCTTGTTCATGATTCAAACCTCCAGGGATGAACGTTCGGGCCGGCGGAAGGGAATCGGTTGCGGAACGCAGGTCCGGACCGCCACCGGAACCATAGGCCGAAGCCTACGGGCTCACCCGGCCCGGCGTCTGTGGCCCATTCGTCATGACAGCAGTGGAATACTCGACAACGGATCGGGGCGGTCGCCCCTTTGCCGATCAGCTCTCGAACGCGGCCGCCAACGCGGCGATCATGTAGGTCTGGTCGTGGGCACCGGCGCTCTCGCGGATGCTGTGCATCGCCCACATGGCGGAGCCGACATCGACGCCGGGGATGCCGAGCCGTGCCGCGACGATCGGGCCGATGGTGCTGCCGCAGCCCAGGTCGGCGCGATGGGCGTATTGCTGATACGGCACCCCGGCCTGGTCGCAGAACGACATGAAGCGCGCGGCGGTCTCGGCGCTGGTCGTGTAGCGCTGGTTCGAGTTGGTCTTGATGACCGGTCCTTTGTTGACCATGACCTTGTGGCCGGGCTCGTAGGCCGCCGGGAAACTGGGCTGGTAGGCGTGCGCCATGTCGGCGCTGATGAAGAAGCTGCGCGCCATGGCGCGATGGCGATCCTCGCCGTCCAGTCCGGCGTGCAGGCACAGGCGGCTCAGCACGTCGGCGGCGAAGCTGCCGCTGGCGCCGGTGGCGCTCTCGCTGCCCACCTCTTCGTGATCGAAGAAGGCAGCGACGCAGGTGGCGGTCGGCTTGCCGGTGGCGATCAGCGCCTGTAGCGCCGCATGGCAGGACGATAGGTTGTCGAGCCGGCCGGCGGCGAGGAACTCGTCGTCCGCGCCCCAGAAGCAGCCTTTCTGCATGTCATACACGGCCAGGTCCCAGCTCAGCAGGTCCGCCGCGTCCGCCCGCGCCTGGGTCGCCAGCAGCGTGCGCAGGTGGGCATCCGCATCTTCGCGATCATCGAGCATCGCCAGGATCAGGGGCAGCTCCGTTTGCTTGTTGAGCTTCAGGCCTTGTTCATTGACTTCGCGATTCATGTGGATGGCCAGGTTCGGCAGCCGCACCAGCGGCTTGTCGAAGCGCACCAGACGCGTCTGCGCGCCTGCGGCGGTGCGCACGATCACGCGGCCGGCCAGGCTCAGGTCGCGATCGGCGAAGCTGGCCAGTATCGGCCCGCCATAGACCTCCACCGCCAGGCGCGCCAGGCCGTCGCCGGGCAGCTCGGGGCGCGGCTTCAGCCGCAGGCCGGGGGAGTCGGTGTGGGCGCCGACGATGCGGAATCCGGATTCCGCGAGTGGTGCGTTACCGAGTACGAAGGCGATCAGGGATGCGCCACCGCGCACCACGTAGTAGCGCCCGCCGGCAGCGAGCTGCCAGCGCTCGCCCTCATCGAGCCGCGTGAAGCCCCGCGCGCACAGGCGCTCTTCGGCGCTGGCGACGGCATGCCAGGGGGTCGGGCTGGCGTCGATGAACTCGAGGAGCTGCTGCGCGTCGGTCAGGGTTTGGGCGGACAGGGGCATGGCAAAGGCAGTGAAGAGTGGACGACCGTCTTACAGCACCGACCTGTTCCCTGGACGGCGCAACTCGTGCCAGCCGATTCCCAAGACCAGAAATACCAGCATCGCCAGCATCCATTCGGTCAAAGTGGGCACCGACGTGGCGCTGGCGGCCGGATCCAGGATACTGAGCGGGCCGGTCGCTGCGGAGCCGTTGACCGTTCCCGCGTAGTTGAACAGCGAGACCGAGTTCGCCGTTCCCGCCGCGCCGCCGTGACCGGCCAGGCCGGTGCCGCCGGCGCCGGCCGCCGCACTTGAGCCTGTTGCCATGGTGTTCGCGAGGGTCAAGGACCCCGCGTTCACAAAGACTGCCGGGCCGACGGCCGCTCCACCACCACCGCCGCCGCCGGTACCCGCGCCGGCATCGCCGCCATTCATCCCGGCACCCAGCGAGCCACCCGTGCCTCGCGTGCCGCCGTCGCTGCCACCGCCACCACCACCCGGGCCGCCGTTGCCAGCCTGGGTCGAAAACCCGGTGCCGCCGCCACCGCCTCCAAAACCGCCATTGCCGCCGATGCCGATCGCGGCCGCGCCGCCACCCCCGCCAAATCCGCCATTTCCAGCTGTGGTGGTAACCGCGGCCGAGCCGCCCGCGTTGGTCCCGTAACCCGAACTGCCAGCGCCCGCCGCTCCGGCACCGATCCTTCCGCCACCACCACCGCCACCGGCGCCGCCGGCACCACCATCCTGGCCGACAGGAAGGTCGGTTCCCGCGGCTTGTACCCCGCCGCCACCGGCACCTCCGGTGTTACCCGTGCTATTGCCGCCTCGGAACGCCATGCCACCGCCGCCGCCACCGGCAAAAACCTGGCTGACGAAATTCCCGCCGGCGCCGCCGATCGCCGAGTTATTGAGAAACCGCACGTTCGTCAGCGTCACCGCGGCCGAGGCCTGGTTGACGAACAGACCGCCACCCAGTCCGGCACCACCACCGCCGCCGCCATCGCCCGTGCCACCGGCACCGCCCCGGGCCAGTCCGTTCTGGATAACCAGGTTTTGCAGCGTCACCGTGCCGGTATCGACGAAGAAGACCCGGTAGGCGCTGGCGCCGCTGATGACGATATTGCCCAGCGTACCGCCGTCGATACCGAGGCTCTCCGCGATCGGCGGCAAGGGGCCGGTGAGCGTGATCGTGCACGGCGGCGCACCGCACACGAAGGTGATCGTATCGGCACCCGCCGAGGCATTGGCGGCGAGGATCTGCGCGCGTAAATCACCCGCCGCTCCGGGCCCCGTGCCGGCCAACCCGCCCGAAGCGGTGTCCGTAAACACCGTCACCGGGAAATTGGCGGCATTCGCCGGGGGGAGCAGTGCGCCCGAGAGCGCAAGAACCAGGATGGACAGCAGGCGTGTAACGTGGCGCATGGGGTGGGACTCTCCGCCCTTGAAAACAATGTCGAGTACTGTGGAGAGCCATTCTACCGGCGAGGGCCGGCGGCGACGCGACTTCCGATGTCAGTGCCCGAACAGCGAATTCCGAATAGCGCGGTGCACTTCATGCGGCGGCGGGGGCAGCAGGAGGGGCACCTCGCGGTATGCCACCGGGCGCTCGTGGTAGACGCCGTCGCGGTAGACGTGGGACTGCGCATGTTCATGGCGCCAATGGGCGGGCGGGGGCGGCGGCAGGTGGGCGTGATGATGGTGCCGATGCGCGCGCCATTGATCGTGGCGCCAGCGGTCGTGGTCCCCGCCATGGGCGAAGGCGCCGGCGCTGAAAGTGGCTATGGCAAGAAGTACGGGAACCCAGAGTTTGCTTTTCATCGTTTTGCTCCTCGAATGGAACGGATGTTCCGGAGCGAATAACGCCTGGGTATCGCCGGCCGACGACGGCAATGTGTTGCGGGTTGTTACCGGACCGCGTTCCAGCCGGTTCGGCGCGGCGCGCCCTGTGCCTACCAGAGATCGACGCTGCCCCAGAGATCGTTGAGGTCGCCAAAATTCCACTTGGCCGATTCCTCGATCGAAACGATCCTGTCGCGCGCGGCCGGGCTGGAGAGATCGAGCACCGCGGGGGTAATGCGCAGGTTCGATCTGGTGGAAAAGAAGACCTTCACCTTGGGCGTCAGCAGGGACTTTTCGGTCTGGTCGACCACCACGCCCAGCCGCCCCGAATGCAGCCGTACCAGGGAGCCGATCGGGTAGATGCCGATGCTCTTGACGAAGGCCTGGAACACCCGCTCGTCGAAGTGGCCCTGGCGCCATTCGGTCATCTTGCGTATCGATTCGGCCGGGTCCCAGCCCGCCTTGTAGGGACGGTTGGAGGTGATGGCGTCATAGACATCGCAGACCGCGCCCATTTTGGCGAACAGGCTGATCTGTTCGTCCTTGAGGCGATCCGGGTAGCCGCTGCCGTCCACTTTTTCGTGATGGTGCAGACAGACGTCGAGCGGAATCTCGCCCACCGAGCCGCCTTCCACCAGCAAGCGGTGCCCTTCCACCGGATGGGACTTGATGATGCGGAACTCCTCGTCGGTCAGCTTGCCGGGCTTGTTCAGCACTTCGAGCGGCATCAGCGCCTTGCCCAGGTCGTGCAGCAGGCCCGCCATGCCGACCTCGCGGATTTCCGCCTCGTCGAGGCCGAGCTGCCGGCCGACCGCCACCATCAGCGCGCAGACCGCCACCGAGTGTAGGTAGGTGTAGTCGTCCGCCGTCTTCAGCCGGGAGAGGCTGATCAGGGCACCCGGATTGCGGGATACGGACGACGATATTTCCTCGACCAGCGCCCCAGCGGCTTCGGCACTGATCGCCTTGCCCATGCGCACTTCCTGAAACATGGAGACCACCGCTTCCTTGCCGGTGGCGCAGATGCGGGCGGCGCGCTTCAGTTCTTCCGCCATCGAAGTCTTCTTCGGTGGCTCGTCGCCGATCGCCACCTCGGTGAGCGCGACATCGACGGCTACCGCGACCTCGGCCGTGGTCTCCTCGGCGACCACGTCGAGGCCCTTGGAGACGTCGATCCAGACCTCCCGGATGCCGCTCTCGGCAACCCGGCGGATGTCATCCGGATCGGTGATGACGAACTTGGTCCGCCAGAACGGGTGATCCATCCAGGGACCGCACATTTCATGCAGGTGCATGCCCACGCGAAGGGACTCAACGCTGATCTTCTTTAGCATCGGTAAGAAAAAGGGCCGTCAATGGACGGCCCCTATTCTATGCGCGTAGGCCGCCGGCGGCGACCAGCGGCCGACGCCACGGGCCGGATGCTATTGGCAGCCGGCCAGTGGCGCGCGACGCTCAGCGGTGCCGCGATCCGGCATGGTGGCTCGCGGCGCTGCGCCATTGTCCGTCGCCGCTGCGCGCCGGCTTGCCGCCCGGCGACGAGCGCTGCGGTTTGCCATGGCTGGCTGGCGCGGCGCCGCGTGGCGCCGGGCTGCCGCGGGCAGCGCGCGGCTTCTGGATCGGTTCGGGCTTGATGCGCGGATCGGGTTCGAAACCGACCACGACACGCTTCTCGATGTCCTTCTTCAGCAGACGCTCGATGTCGCGCAGCAGCCGGTGCTCGTCCACGCAGACCAGCGATACGGCCTGGCCCGAGGCGCCGGCGCGTCCGGTGCGGCCGATGCGGTGCACATAGTCTTCGGGAATGTTGGGCAGCTCGTAGTTCACCACATGCGGCAGCTCGTCGATGTCGATGCCGCGCGCGGCGATGTCGGTGGCCACCAGAACATTGAGCTTGAGCCGCTTGAAGTCGTCCAGCGCACGCTGCCGCTGACTCTGGCTCTTGTTGCCATGCAGGGCCGCCGAGCGGATGCCGGCCTTGGCCAGGCGGTCGGAAAGCGCATCGGCACCATGCTTGGTGCGGGTGAACACCAGCACCTGATGCCAGCCATGGTCGCCGATCAACTGGATCAACAGATCTCGCTTGCGATCCCGGTCAACGTGATAGACGGCTTGTGTCACCGCCTCGGCAGGCGCGTTGCGGCGCGCCACTTCGACGCTGACGGGATTGGTGAGCAGACCGGCGACCAGGCCGCGAATCTCGTCGGAGAAGGTGGCCGAGAACAACAGGCTCTGCTTCTTCTTCGGCAGCAGGGCGATGATGCGCCGGATGTCGCGGATGAAGCCCATGTCGAGCATGCGGTCGGCTTCGTCGAGCACCAGGATCTCGATGCCGGAGAGGTCGGCGCTGCGCTGCTCGATATGGTCGAGCAGGCGGCCGGGCGTGGCGACGATGATGTCCACGCCGCTCTTCAGCGCGCTGAGCTGCGGACCCATGCCGACGCCGCCGTAGATGGCGGCGGACTTGAGGCGCAGATGCTTGCCGTAGGTGCGCACGCTGTCGTGGACCTGGACGGCCAGTTCACGCGTCGGCACCAGTACCAGGGCGCGCGGCTTGAAGCGCTTCATGGACAGGCCGGCGTCGCGGGTAGACAGCAGTTGCAGAATGGGCAGGGTGAAGCCGGCGGTCTTGCCGGTGCCGGTCTGGGCGGCGGCCATCAGGTCGCGGCCCTCGAGGACGACAGGAATCGCTTGGGCCTGGATGGGCGTCGGCGTGTCGTAACCCTGCTCGGCAATGGAACGCAGAAGCTCGGCGCGCAGGCCGAGGTCGGTAAAGTGCATGGAATACTCCTGGATTCGGCCCTGCGTGCGATGTGGCACGAACCAGTCGAGGCAGAAACTCTAAAGGGGATTAGTGCGCGGAGCTGAAAGGAAATCTGATCGCGACGCGCGGCAATGACTGATAAGGGCCAGCGCGGCGCGCAGTGTATCAGCTTGCGCCCGCGCCCGCCCGACTATTCTCAGACTGTCGCCAGGCCTCGGCTCAGGTCGGCCTCGATGTCCTCCAGCGCTTCGAGACCGACGGCGATGCGCAACAGGCTATCGCCGATGCCCGCCTCGGCGCGCGCCTCCGGCGTGATGCGACCGTGGGTGGTGGATGCCGGATGGGTAATGGTGGTCTTGGTGTCGCCAAGATTGGCGGTGATCGACAACAGCCGACAGTTGTCGACGACACGCCAGGCCTCGGCCCGCCCGCCCTTGACCTCGAACGAAAGGATGGCACCACCGCTGGCCTGCTGGCGCATGCGCCAGGTCATGCTGCGGATGGGACGGCAGACCGGGATAGAACACCCGCGTCACCTTGGGATGCGCCTCCAGCCAGCGCGCCAGATCCAGTGCGTGGCGGCCGATTGCGCCTGCATGCGGATCTTCAGGGTCTCCAGGCCTTTCAGGATCACCCAGGCGTTGAAGGGCGACAGGGTCGGGCCGGCGGTGCGCAGGAACTTGAAGACCTCGTCGGTCAATGCCTTCGGCGCCGCAGACGGCGCCACCGAGCACGCGGCCCTGGCCGTCGAGGTATTTGGTGGCCGAATGAATCACCAGGTCGGCGCCGAGTTGCAGCGGCCGTTGCAGGACCGGCGTGCAGAAGCAGTTGTCGACGACCAGCAGCGCGCCAGCCGTCGTGCGCCACGCCGGCCAGCGCGGCGATGTCGAAGACTTCGGTCAGCGGATTGGACGGCGTCTCGATGAACACCAGCCTGGTGTTCGGCTTCATGGCGGCGCGGAACGCTTCCGGCCGCGTGCCGGCGACGAAACTGGTTTCGACGCCGAAGCGCGGCAGGATGGTGCCGAACAGTTGCTGGGTGGCGCCGAACAGGCTGCGCGAGGCGACGATATGGTCGCCGGCCTTGAGCAGGGCCATCACCATCGACAGGATGGCCGACATGCCGCTGGCCGTGGCGACACAGCCCTCGGCGCCTTCCAGGGCGGCCAGGCGCTCCTGCATCGCCGATACCGTCGGATTGGTGAAGCGGGCGTAGACCATGCCCTCTTCCGCGCCGGAAAAACGCGCCGCCGCCTGGGCCGCGCTCTCGAAAACGAAACTGGAAGTGAGGTACAGCGCTTCGGCATGCTCGCCGAACTGACTGCGGTGCGTCCCGGCCCGTACGGCGAGGGTATCGGCGTGATAAGACTGTTTCATGCTGACGTCTCCAAAAACAAAAACCCGGTCGGCGGCTAGCGCGGACGACCGGGTTTCTCCGTCCTCGCTTTAGCTGAATTTGTTAAGCGCCCGCAAGCTGAGTCAAATCGGCGCGGATGAAACCTTACCTTGCCACCAGCCAGGCGTCAATCGTTGGCCGGGGACAGATTGAGATCGAGTTGCCCGCCGTCGCCATCGTCGGGGTGGCCCTTGACGGGCCGGTCACGCGCCTGCTTCGACGCTTTCCAGGTACTCGGGCGATAACGTCGCCGGTGATGTACTTGCCGTCGAAGCAGGAGGTGTCGAAGTGCGTGACGGCCGGATTGACCGCGCGCACCGCGGCCTTCAGCGCATCCAGATCCTGATAGATCAGCGCGTCGGCGCCGATCTCGCGGCAGATTTCCTCGTCGGTGCGGAAGGCGGCGATCAGTTCCGAGCGGGTCGGCATGTCGATGCCATAGACGTTCGGGAAGCGCACCGGCGGGCTGGCGGAGGCGAAATAGACCTTCTTGGCGCCGGCTTCGCGCGCCATCATGATGATTTCCCGGCTGGTGGTGCCGCGCACGATGGAGTCGTCGACCAGCAGCACGTTCTTGCCGCGGAACTCCTGGGCGATGGCGTTGAGCTTCTGGCGCACCGATTTCCGGCGCACCGCCTGGCCGGGCATGATGAAGGTGCGGCCGATGTAGCGGTTCTTGACGAAGCCCTCGCGGTACGGGAGATTGAGACGGGCGGCCAGTTCCATCGCCGAGTGGCGGCTGGAGTCGGGAATCGGGATCACCGAATCGATCGCCAGATGCGGCATGGTGTGGTGGATCTTGTCGGCCAGAAACTCGCCCATCTTCACCCGTGTTTCGTACACGGAAATGCCGTCCATCAGCGAATCGGGGCGCGCCAGGTAGACGTATTCGAACATGCAGGGCGCGTGCATGGTTCGTTCGGCGCACTGGCGGCTGATGAAGTTGCCCTGACGATCGATCAGCACCGCTTCGCCCGGCTCGACGTCGCGCAGGAACTTGAAACCGAGCGTATCGACGGCGACGCTCTCCGACGCGACCAGGTATTCCATGCCTTCCGGCGTCTCGTTGCGCCCGATCGACCAGCGGCCGGATGCCGTAGGGATCGCGGAAAGCGAGCAGGCCGTAGCCGGCGATCATCGCCACCACGGCGTAGGCGCCCTTGATGCGCCGATGCACGCCGGCCACCGCCTTGAAGATGGTTTCCGCATCGACCTGATACTTGGTCGACGCCGCCTGCAGTTCATGCGCCAGCACGTTGAGCAGCACCTCCGAGTCGGAGTTGGTGTTCATGTGCCGCAGGTCCTGCAGGAACATGTCGCGCTTCAGCTCGTCGGCATTGGTCAGGTTGCCGTTGTGCGCCAGCATCAGGCCGAACGGCGAATTGACGTAGAAGGGCTGCGCCTCGGCGGCGTTGTAGGCCGAACCGGCGGTCGGATAGCGGCAGTGGCCGATGCCCCAGTTGCCGATCAGGTTGCGCATGTTGCGGGTGCGGAACACGTCGCGCACCATGCCCGGAGCCCTTGTGCATGTGGAAGCGGCCGACCTCTGCGGTGGCAATGCCGGCGGCATCCTGACCACGATGCTGAAGCACCTGCAGGCCATCGTAGAGAAGCTGATTTACCGCCGTGGTCGCGACCACGCCCAGAATGCCGCACATGTTTGCACCACCCTACCTGTAGCGAATCCGTCTTGGCCACTTCCACCGGCAGCCACGGCTTGGCGGCGATCACCGCCGTCTCCAGCGGCGGCGCCAACGCGGCCTCCCGCCACCAGACCGCCTTGGGCAAGGACGTCATACCCGCCACCAGCACCGCAACAAAGGCGATCAGGCCGCCCCGCAATACTCCAAAACCCGCGCCCAGCAATCGGTCGGCAAGTCCCAGGCCAACGGCGCGCAGCAGCAACGACAACACAAGGCGGCCGATGGCAAACAACGCCAGCACCGCGACCAGAACGGCAACGAAGCCGGCAGCGTAACGCAAGGTCGGCTCGGCCACCAGTCCGCCCAGATGACCGCCGGCCGTGTCCGCCCAGGTCCGGGCCGCAATGAATGCGACCACCCAGGCGGCCAGCGCCAACAACTCACTGACCACGCCCCGCCACAGCCCGAGCAATGACGAAGCCGCGATTACGGCCAATACGGCATAGTCGAAAACCGTCACTTTACTTCGGCGCCACCGGCCCATCCACGCCGATCACACGTATCTTGGTCTTGGCCGCTTCGGCGGCTTCACGAGTCTTGAAGGGGCCTGCGCGCACGCGTGTCCGCTCACCCTGCGGCGACTCGAAATTCTCCGTGTAGGCCGGCACGCCCATCTGCTTTAGCTTGGCGAGCAGTATCTTGATGTTGCCGGCTTCCCTGTAGGCGCCGAGCTGGACCACCCATTGGTCGGGCACTGCGGCGGCGCCGCTCAGGGCCGCCATTGCCTTCGCCTCTTCCGCCTTGCCCGGCGCCGGCTTCTCGGCCGCTTTCTCCACCGGTTTCTCGGTGGGCTTTTCCGTTCGCTTGTCGGCCGCTTTCTCCGCGACCTTTGCGGCTGGCTTTTCCCCTGCCGGCGGCGCCGGCGGCGGGGCATCCTTGACGGACTCCGACTGTTTGGTTTCCTGCTTCGCGGCGGGTGGTGCCTTGGGCTCGGCTTCGGGGACAGGCAATGGCGTGGCGGTCGGCTTGGTCGGCAAGACGCGGGATGCGAAGCCGCCGCCATCCTGACTGGGGATCTTGACCTGGACATCCTGCGTCGGTTGGCGCGGTTCGCGATCCATGACCATCGGCAACACGATGGCGGCCAGCAACGCCAGTGCCGCCGCGCCGACCAGACGTCGCCGCGAACGCTTTTTGAGGTCCAGTTCGCTATCGAGGGATGCGTCGGTTTGGATTTGCGGCATGTTCATTCAGACTGGGTGCGCGCCAGGGAGCGCAGGACATCGGCCACGGTGAGGAACGATCCGAAGGCGACGATTCTATCATCTTCGTTTGCGCTCTCCCGCGCGTGGGCGAGCGCCGCGGCCGGCGAAGCGAAGGTCGGGAAGGGTCCGCGGAACACCCGCGCCAGCCAGTATCGCGGCCAGTTCCGCCGCGGAGGCGGCCCGCGGTCCCGCGAGTTCGGCGGGCAGCCAGCGGTCGATGCGGTGGCGGACGGCATTCACCACGCCGGCGATGTCCTTGTCGCGCAACATGCCGAACACGGCCCAGGTGGCCGGATGGTAGGCCATGCCGCCGAGATTGTCGGCCAGCACCCGCGCCGCTTGCGGGTTGTGCGCCACGTCGAGCACGATGGTCGGTCGCCCGGGCAACACCTGGAAGCGAGCTGGCAGATCCACCTCCAGCAAACCACGCCGGATGTCCTGCATTGCCACGGGCAATCGATGATGCAGGGCATCCAGCGCGGCGAGCGCGCAGCAGGCGTTGCCGAGCTGCCCGGTTCCCCGCAACGCGGGAAATGCCAGGCCGCCGCGCTTGCCCCGCCGGCCCCAATATTGCCACTGGCCTTCCTGGCGCTGGAAGCCGAAATCCCGACCGAGCAGTTGCAGATCGGCACCGATGGCGAGCGCCTGATCGACGAGGCGACCGGGTGGGTTCGGGTCGCCGCAGATGGCGGGCCGGCCGGCGCGAAAGATGCCGGCCTTCTCGAAGCCGATGTGCTCGCGGGTCGGCCCCAGGTAGTCCATGTGATCGAGATCGACGCTGGTGACAATGGCCGCGTCCGGTTCGTAGAGATTGGTGGCATCGAGCCGCCCGCCCAGACCCACCTCGAGGATGATGGCGTCGACCGAACCGGCCGCGAATACCTCCCAGGCGGCCAGGGTGCCGAACTCGAAGTAGGTCAGCGGCACATCGCCGCGCGCCGTCTCCACCCTGGCGAAGCTCTGGCAGAGGACTTCGTCGGCAACGGCCTGGCCGTCGACGCGAACACGCTCGTTGTAGCGCAAGCAGATGCGGCGAGGTGTAGAGGCCGACGCGATAGCCGGCGCAAGCCAGGATGCGCTCCAGCATGGCGCAGGTGGAGCCCTTGCCATTGGTGCCGCCGACCAGAATCACCGGGCAAGTCTGGCGCTGACCAAGCGCCGCCTGGACGACGCGCAGGCGATCCAGCCCGAGGTCGATGGGCCGAACGTGCTGGCGCTCGATGAACGCCAGCCACTCGTCGAGGGTCATTGCACTGCGCGGGATGCGCTGCAGCAGAGTCATCAGCGAGGCGAGTTTGTCGCGCAACTGGCGGCGGTCGACGATCATGTCGATGGCGCCTTTGTCCAGCAGGAACTCGGCCCGCTGAAACCCGTCCGGCAAGGTCTCGCGGACTGTTTGCTCGATCACGCGCGGCCCGGCAAAACCGATCAGGGCGCCCGGTTCGGCGATCACCACATCGCCGACAAAGGCAAAACTGGCGGACACACCACCCATGGTCGGGTCGGTCAGCAGCGTGATGAAGGGCAACTGTTTCTCCGCCAGCAGAGTGACGGCGGCCGTGGTCTTGGCCATCTGCATCAGGGAGAACAGGCCTTCCTGCATGCGCGCGCCGCCACTGGCGGTAATGCAGATGAAGGGCGTCTGTTGCTCGAGGGCGGCGCGCACGCCGCGAACGAACTTCTCGCCGACCACCGAACCCATTGAGCCACCCATGAATTCGAATTCGAAGCAGGCCACGACCACCGGCACCGTCTTGATGGCGCCCTGCATGACGACCAGCGCATCGGCCTCGCCGGTCTCTTCATTGGCGGCCGCCAGGCGATCAGGATAACGACGGCTATCCTTGAACTTGAGCGGATCCAGCGGCACCACTTCGGCGCCGATCTCGAAGCGTCCTTCGGGATCGAGCAGCAGGTCGAGGCGTGCCCGGGCGCGCAGGCGATGGTGGTGGCCGCACTTGGGACAAACGTTCTGGTTGTTTTCCAGGTCGGTGCTGTAGAGCACCGATTCGCAGGCCGGGCACTTGGTCCACAGTCCTTCCGGAACCGATTTGCGGCCACCTTCGCTACGCTTGATCTTGGGTGGCAGCAGCTTCTGCAACCAACTCATGGCGCACCTCCATCCATGGCCGTTCGTATGCCCCGGAGCAGCGCCGTAACGCGACCCGGTGCTTCCCCTGCCGGGGACTGCTCGATTTCCTCGATGATGCGACTGCCGATGACCACGGCGTCGGCCACCGCGGCGATACGGGCGGCGGTGGCGCCGTCGCGGATGCCGAAGCCGACGCCAACCGGCATGCCGACCTTGCCGCGGATAAGCGGAATCCGTCGCGCCACCTCGTCCAGATCGAGGCTGCCAGCGCCGGTGACGCCCTTGAGAGAGACGTAGTAAAGGTAGCCGCTGCCGGCGGCGGCGACTTCGGCGAAGCGCTTTTCGTCCGAGGTCGGCGCCAGCAAGAAGATCGGATCGATGCCATGCCGCTTGAGGGTCGCGGAAAACTCCAGACTCTCCTCCGGTGGATAGTCCACCACCAGCACCCCGTCGACCCCGACCGCGCTGGCGTCGGCGGCGAACTCGGCGACGCCATAGGCCTCGATCGGGTTGGCATAACCCATCAACACCACCGGGGTATCGGCATCCTGCTTGCGAAACTCATGGACCAGCGCCAGTACCGTGCGCAGGCTCATGCCATACGCCAGGGCGCGCTCGGAAGCACGCTGGATGGTCGGCCCGTCAGCCATGGGATCGGAGAATGGCACGCCCAGTTCAATGATATCGGCACCCCCCTCGACCAGCGCGCGCATCAGCGGCAGCGTTGCGCCCGGTTCGGGGTCGCCGGCGGTGATGAAGGGAATCAGGGCCTTGCGACCCTGGCCATTGAGCTTTGCAAAAGTAGCGGCGATGCGCGACATCAGAACTGTATCCCCGACTTTTCCGCCACGGTATGCATGTCCTTGTCGCCGCGCCCGGAAAGATTGACCAGCAACACCTTGTCCCGCGCCAGCGTCGGCGCCAGCTTGGCCGCGTAGGCCAAGGCATGGCTCGATTCCAGGGCCGGGATGATCCCCTCGAATCGGCACAGATCATGGAATGCCCTCAGCGCCTCGTCGTCGGTGATGGTGACGTACTCGGCGCGACCGGAATCCTTGAGCCAGGCATGCTCCGGGCCGACGCCGGGATAGTCGAGGCCGGCGGAAACCGAATGGGTTTCGATAATCTGCCCGTTCTCATCCTGGAGCAGATAGGTCCGATTGCCATGCAGGACACCTGGCCGGCCGGCTGTCAGGGAAGCGGCATGCCTGCCGGTCGCCAGGCCGTGGCCGGCCGCTTCGACGCCGATGAGCCTGACGCCTTCGACAGGAATGTAGGGGTAGAAGATACCCATGGCGTTGGAGCCGCCGCCGACGCAGGCGATCACCGCATCCGGTTGCCGCCCCGCCATTTCCGGCATCTGGGTCAAGCATTCCTCGCCAATGATCTTCTGAAAGTCGCGCACCATCATCGGATACGGATGCGGCCCGGCAACGGTGCCAATGATGTAGAAGGTGTTGGCGACATTGGTGACCCAATCGCGCATGGCCTCGTTCAACGCGTCTTTGAGCGTTTTCGAGCCGGACTCGACCGGCACCACCCTGGCGCCAAGCAGTTTCATGCGATAGACATTGGCGGCTTGGCGCTTGATATCTTCGCTGCCCATGTAAACGACGCATTCCATGCCGTAGCGCGCCGCCACCGTCGCGGTGGCTACACCGTGCTGGCCAGCACCGGTTTCGGCGATCACCCGCGGCTTGCCCATGCGCCGGGCCAGCAAGGCCTGGCCGATGCAGTTGTTCACCTTGTGGGCGCCGGTGTGGTTGAGATCTTCCCGCTTGAGGTAGATCTGCGCACCACCGAGCAATTCGGACCAGCGCTTGGCGTGATAGATCGGACTCGGGCGGCCAACGTAATGCTTGAGTTCATATTCGTACTCGGCCCGGAAGCCGTATCGGCTTGCGCGATTTCATAGGCACGGCGCAACTCGTCGAGTGCCGGAATCAGGGTTTCGGCGACGAAGACGCCGCCAAACTTTCCGAAATGACCGCGATCGTCTGGTAAGTTGTACATATTGTCAGGTATCTGCATTTCTTACGGCCGCGATGAAAGCAGCGATCTTGGCGGCATCCTTGACTCCCTTCGCGGCTTCGACGCCGCTACTCACATCCACGCCGAACGGACGAAGCAGACGAATCGCGTTCCCGACGTTATCCGCTGTCAGACCACCGGCAATCACCACCGGCAACGGCAACTCCTTCGGCACCAGCGACCAGTCGAAGCTCCGACCGGCACCCCCATAGGCCTCGACATAGGTATCGAGCAGCAGACCCCGGGCAGAAGGATACGCTCGGCCAAATTCTAACAGATCGATCCCCGGCCTCATCCGAGCCACCTTGAGGTACGGGCGCCCGAACTGCTCGCAAAAGGCCGGCGACTCGTCGCCCTGAAACTGGATCAGATCCAGATCCACCTCTGCAAGTGTCTTGGCCAGGACCGCGCTATCCGGATTGACGAACAAGCCGACTCGCGTGACGAACGGAGGCACTCGCCGCACCAGTTCGGCCGCTCTGCGCAGGTCGAGATGACGCGGGCTGGGAGGATAGAAGACAAACCCCAATGCGTCGGCGCCCGCATTTACTGCGGCGTCAAGGTCGTGCTCGCGGGTAATGCCGCAAATCTTGATGCGTGTTCGTGGCACGGTCAGAACGGGAAATGGATGAAGGGCGCCATGATACGACCCTCCTGTGGCAACCGCCACCCTGGGCCATAGCTCACCCCGACAAAATAGAGACCGGCCGCGTCGAACGTCGGTGCCGCACGGCTTCGATCACGAATGACCAGCAAGTCGCGCAGCCAATCCGGTTCGTGACTTCCCTTCCCCACCTCGACCAAGGCACCGACAAGATTGCGAACCATATGATGCAGAAAAGAATTGGCCGTGAAATCAAAGACGATCAGATCATGATGCCTCTCGATAGACGCATGTTGCATAGTCTTGATTGCCGACTTGGCTTGGCACTGGGCAGCCCGAAAAGATGAAAAATCATGCTCGCCAAGAAGATGGGGAGCTGCCGACGCCATGGCGTCGGTGTCCAGCGGAGCATGGTGCCACCCCGCCCGGCTGTGCAAGATCGCCGGACGAACCGGTCGATTGAGCAGCAAGTATCGATAGCTGCGCGCCTGTGCGGAAAATCGGGCATGAAATTGTTCGGGCATCGGCTGAGCCCAGCCCACGGCAACCGCGGGTGGCAAATGGGCATTGACACCACGAACCCATGCGCTGATTGGTCGATCCACGTCGGAATCGAAATGAACGACTTGCGCCAATGCATGCACCCCCGCGTCGGTACGACCGGCACATACGGTTCGGATCGACGCACCGGCAACGACGCTCAACGCCGCCTCCAGGACATCCTGCACGGTATTGCCGTGGGCCTGCGACTGCCAGCCCGCGAAAGACGAACCATCGTACTCGACTCCGAGTGCGACTCTCATGCGAGCCAGGCGAGCGTCAGCATCAGTGCCCCCAGCAGAGCCAGCACTGCCCGATCTGCAAGGTGCAGGGGGTGGATGACGAGGTTGAGCTTGTCCGGACCGGGAATGTCCGCGGACAGCCAGGTACGCCAACTGCCAGAAGGGGCGACTTCCACGTAGTCAAGTATCAGCATCAGGCGAACCACGATCCGTTCACGCAATGTCTGCCAGCGCCCCAAGGGCGCCAGCAACCAATGAAAGCCGGACATCATGCCAGTGGTGCCAAGGTGCTCGTGCACTAGCGCCAGTGTGGCAAGGAGCAACGTCAATCTAAGAACATGCTCGGTTGCCAACACAAGGCCGTCATAGGTAACCCCCAAATCGCCCACCATTCCGGGCAAGCGCTCGCCGGGCGTGGCCAGCGCAAACATGACGGCGATCGATACCAGCAGCCAGCGCGCCCGACGAACCAGGACGAAGGTCCGGCGGCGGGCAAATGTGAGTGGCAAGGGGAGCAACAGCAGCGCTACCCAGCCGAGGCCGACGACCGTCAGAGACTGCAAGGCGACAACCGCGGCGACCCAGGATAGCAACACGGTCGCGGGATGAACGGTCACAGCGCACAAACGACGCCATTGAGATTGCCGGCCGCCAAATCGGCCGGCAATATCGTGATCAGACGTCCAGCGTTGCCAACTTGGCGCGCGCAAGCTCCTGCTGCCGGCCGCTGCCTTCGTTCAGGACTTCCTGCAGGAGTTCCCTGGCACCTTCCTTGTCGCCCATTTCCTCATAGGCCTGAGCCAGTTCGAACTTGGTGGCAACGTCGGGATTGTCTTCGCCGTCGCGACCGGAAGCATCGATCGCACCCATGACCTGGGTCTCGGCCTGAGACGACACAGTCTTCGCATCAGCGACAGCCGTCACAGCAGGTGCGAGATCGAGATCGAGGTCGATGGCCGACAAGTCAACCGACGATGGCGAGGCCACCACCGTCGGCTCGCCTTGAACCACCGTAGAGTCAAGATCAAATTCGAAATCCAAGCCGTCGGCAACATTGTTCGACGTCTGTTCGCTGGCTGGGGTCGCCAGCGTAGAGGGGGCCACTGGAGAATCGAGATCCGGTTCCGGCATGGACAGATCGATATCCAGCTCACCCGGTCCCGCCGCTGCATCCGTGCCCTGGGCCGATTCGGCGACCGAGGGAGCGTCAAGGTCCAGATTGAAGTCCAACTCGATGCTCTCCTCCGGCGCCGCCTCGCCCGCCGAAGCGGTGGAGATGCCCCCGGGCACCGTCTGATCCAGGTCGAAGTCGAGCGGCGGAGGTGGCGCTCCCGCCTCGTCGGCCGCGGAGGCAATCTGGGCAAAATGCCCAGGCAGCGTCATCGTATCCCGCAGCTTGTCCAGCTCACTGGGTGGAATAATGACCGTCGTGGCCGCCAGTGCGGCGAGCTTTGGCTCCTCCTCGGGTGCGGCTGTGGCTGTGCCGCCGGCATAGAGCGTGTTGCCGGGGTCCAGTGCCAGACCCATGGCCGCCGCCTTCTGCCAATCCGGACCAGCCCCGCCAGTCTGGCCATGGAGATCGCTGGCCACCCCTTCGAACTGCTTGACGCTCTTGCGCCCAGCGTAGATTTCGAGCAGTTTGAGGTGAATGGCATGCCGCGACGGATCATTCTTCAGCGCATCCACGAGAATTTCTTCAGCCTGGGCGTCACGACCATAGGCCATATAGACGTCGGCCTCGGCAACGGGATCGACACCTTCGTCGGTGTCGATGGCCGTCAAGTTGGCTTGACTGAAGTCAGTCTGGATCGATGCCCCGGTATCCACCGATTGGCCACCGGTTGAACCGAACACCGAATTCGCCATCAGTTCGCTGCCGGTCAGGCTGCCGGTGGACGGCGGACTGGTCTCATCGCCACCTTGACGCTTCCGACGCCAGGCCGAGAATCCGAAATAGCCAAGCAGCAAAGCAATTGCGCCACCACCGCCATAGACGAGCGTCGAGTTCTCGTCAATGAAGCTTGGCTCCTCGACGGCGGACGCCGGAACAACGACTGCTTTTGGCTTCTCGATCACAGGTGCCGCTGGCTTGGCTGCCTGCTCGACGGGAGGCGCCTCCACCGGCTTATCAGCCGGCTTGGCCTCTTCAGCCGGCTTGGTCACAACGGCCTCGGCCGGTTGCGGCGCCGCCACCGGTGCCGGCGCGGGTGCCGGCTCAGGAATGGTCGACTTGGTGTCCGGCACTACCTTGGCGGTCTGGGCGGTTTGCGCCTGCTGTTGGAGCTGCGCACCGGACTGGCTCTTCAGTTCGGCAAGTTTCTTCAGATCGGCGAGATTCTTTTCCAGTTCGGCGACACGACCACTCGCCTCCTTGAGGGCACGGTCCCGCGCCACCAAGTCTTCTTCGAGCGCGGTGATACGTCCTTGCACCGCCTTGGCATCCTTTGCCGCCTCGGTCCGTGAAACCTCCAGCTTGTCCTTCCCCGGCGCCGGTGCAGCAGCCTTTTCCTCGATCTTCGGGGCAATCTTGCCCTCCGCGGCCTGTTTTGCCGCCTCTTCCTTGACAGCAGGCGCGGCGGCTACCGACTCAGCCAGCCTCTTGCGATAGCTATTGAAATCATTGGCTTGGGCAACTACGACCTTTCGAGCATCGGCCGGTGCTATGGCGGCCACCGTTTCAGCGTCAGGCAGACTGAGAATCCTGCCCGCCCGCAAGCGATTCATGTTGCCACCGGAGAAGGCACTCTCGTTGTTGCGAAAAAGCGCGACGAGCATCTGATCGAGACTGACACCTTCTGGCTTCGTCGCGGCGGCGATCTTGGCCAATGTGTCGCCCGTCTTGACGACGCGACTACCCGTTTGGCTACTCGTGTCGGCGGCAGCTTTCTCCGCCTTGCTCGGTGTTGGCGCGCTCGGAGGCTGCTTGCTAGCCGCAGGCTCGGGGATGGCGCTGCCCGACTCGGCCGGCGCCACAGGCGCCGCAACCGGGGCGCGCTGAGCCTCAGGCGTCACCACCGTCGCCCGCGAACTCATTGACAGTGCCTCGGGAGGGTCCAGCAGCATGGTGTATTCACGCACCAGACGCCCGGAAGACCAGGTCAGTTCGACTAAAATATCCAGAAACGGGTCATTGACCGGGCGATCCGTGCTGACACGCAGGAATGGTCGGCCATCCTTGCGCTTGTCGATCACAAACCGGATGCCGGCCATCGATGGCACATACTCGATACCGGCTTGTTTGAACGCCTCCGCCGACGCCAGCTTGGCCGCCATCGAAGCCAGCTCCTCGCGGGAAGCCGTTATATCGAGTTCGGCCCGCAAGGGCTGACCCAACGGCGACAAGACCGTGATCTTGCCCAAACCCGCCGCGGAAGCACCGACCGAGGAAAAACACAGCGTCGCCGCCAGCGCGGATACGGGGATGAATTTTTGGAAAATATTTCGCTCTTTTGATTTCGCCACGATGTCCTCCCCGGGAGGGATATCACTCCAGCATTCAAAATAACATCATGAAGTTAGCGATGCAAGCTCAACCTTCGCTTCAAAAGCAGTACCTGTGGCAATAATGTCAATTGAGCAAAATACGCAGCATGCGGCGCAAGGGTTCGGCGGCGCCCCATAGCAGTTGGTCGCCAACCGTGAACGCGGACAGGAACTGCGGCCCCATGCTCATCTTGCGCAGGCGGCCGACCGGCGTTGTCAACGTACCCGTCACGGCGGCAGGCGTCAGTGCCCTGATGGTGACGTCCCGCTCGTTTGGTATGACCTTGACCCAGTCGTTGTGCGCCGCAAGCATGGCCTCTATATCGGCCAGCGGCACGTCCTTCTTGAGCTTGATTGTGAGGGCCTGGGAGTGGCAGCGCATGGCGCCGATGCGCACACAAAGACCGTCGACAGGAATCGGCGTGGCGCCAAGCCCGAGGATCTTGTTGGTTTCCGCCTGCCCCTTCCACTCCTCGCGGCTCTGTCCATTGCCGAGATCCTTGTCGATCCAGGGAATGAGGGAACCGGCCAACGGCACGCCGAAATTGGTGGTGGGAAACTTCTCGTCGCGCAGTATCCCGGCCACCTCGCGATCGATGTCGAGAATCGCGGAGGCGGGATCGTCGAGCAAATTCTTCGCGACACGATGCGCCTCGCCCATCTGATTGAGCAGTTCGCGCATGTTCTGCGCGCCGGCCCCGGAAGCCGCCTGGTAGGTCATCGAGGTCAGCCAGTCGACCAGATCGGCCTTGAAGAGGCCGCCGAGCGCCATCAGCATCAGGGACACGGTGCAGTTGCCGCCGATCCAGTTCCTGCCGCCCTTGGCCAACGCACCCTCGATCACATGAAGGTTCACCGGGTCAAGGATGATCACCGCATCGTCCTTCATGCGCAGACTCGATGCCGCATCGATCCAGTGGCCATGCCAGCCCACCGCGCGCAGCTTCGGAAAGATCTCCGTCGTGTAGTCACCGCCCTGGCAGGTCATGACGATGTCCATCTGGCGCAGGTCGTCGATGCTCTTGGCGTCCTTTAGTGGCGCGCCGCCACCCTCGGCCGGCCCCTTGCCGCCGACATTCGAGGTGGTAAAGAACACCGGCTCGATCAGGGCGAAATCGTTTTCCTCGCGCATGCGTTGCATCAGCACCGAGCCGACCATGCCGCGCCAACCCACCAGACCCACTCGCTTCATTGCTGTCTTCCTTGACTTGTCGAAACCGTCATAGCGCCGCCAGCACGGCGTCGCCCATTTCCCGTGTCCCTACCCTCTTCATGCCCTGTTCGAAGATATCGCCGGTGCGATAGCCCAGGGCGAGAACTTTCTTCACCGCGCCCTCGACACGAGTCGCCATCTCCTCCAGACCGAACGTATAGCGCAACATCATCGCCGCCGACAGGATCGTCGCCAGGGGGTTGGCCACACCCTGGCCGGCGATGTCCGGCGCCGAGCCATGGCTGGGCTCGTAGAGACCCTTGTTGTTGGCGTCCAGCGAGGCGGATGGCAACATGCCGATCGAGCCAGTCAGCATCGAAGCCTCGTCGGACAGGATGTCGCCAAACATGTTGCCGGTGACCATGACATCGAACTGCTTGGGATTCTTCACCAGTTGCATTGCGGCGTTGTCCACAAGCATGTGGGACAGTTCGACATCGGGATATTCCTTCGCCACTTCGATCATCACATCTCGCCAGAGCTGCGTGCATTCGAGCACATTCATCTTGTCTACCGAGCAGACCCTCCTGCCACGCCTCTTCGCCGCCTCGAATGCGACTCGACCGATGCGACGTATCTCGCTCTCGCTGTAAATCATGGTGTTGAAACCAACCTTCTCACCATTGCGTTCCTCAATGCCGCGCGGCTGGCCGAAGTAGATGTCGCCGGTCAGTTCTCGAACGATCAGGATGTCCAGGCCGGCAACGACTTCAGGCTTGAGTGTCGAAGCATTGGCGAGCTCCGGATAGAGGATGGCCGGACGCAGGTTGGCGAACAACCCGAGATGCTTGCGGATGCCCAGCAAGCCACGTTCCGGACGCTGCTCGCGCGGCTTGCTGTCCCACTTCGGTCCGCCGACGGCGCCCAACAGGACCGCGTCCGCGGCCTGGGCGAGCTTCTGGGTCGCAGGCGGGTAGGGATCGCCGGTCGCATCCACCGCGCAGCCACCCAGCAAGGCCTCCTCCAACTCCAATTTCAGCCCCAGGGCATTCAGGACACGAACCGCTTCGGCGGTGATTTCCGGCCCGATGCCGTCACCGGGCAGCACACAAATCTTCATTTCTTTTCCTAGTCAAATTGACGGACTCGGGGAATCCACGCATTGCCGAGATGTCTTCGGCGGATCCTTGGTCTTCCCGCGACAAGGGAGGTAAATTATCGCACAGGCCGATAGTAGCCCATGGCCTCGGGCAGCCAGCCCTCGATCTGGCGAATCCGCGTGGCATCGGCGGGATGGGTCGAGAAGAATTCCGGCGTCTTGCCCTTGTCTTGGGCCGCCATGCGCTTCCACAGATCGGCCGCGGCATGTGGGTCGTAGCCGGCCTTGGCCATGTAGATCAACCCCATCCGGTCGGCCTCCGACTCGTGCAGGCGGGAATAGGGCAGCAACACTCCAAGCGTGGCACCGGCGCCGATCAAGCTGCCATATAGATTTCCCTTGCTCGAGTCGCGGGTGGCAAGCACCGCGGCCACCGTTGCGCCCTCGAGTACCAATTGCTGACTGACCCGCTCGGCACCATGGCGGGCAATGGCATGCGCCACCTCGTGACCAATCACCGCCGCGAGACCGGCATCGTCCTTTGCGATCGGCATCAGGCCGGTGTAGACGGCAACCTTGCCACCTGGCAAACAGAAGGCATTGGCGGTCTTGTCGTCGTCGATGACCTTGAATTCCCACTGGAAGTCGCCGCGACCGGTGGCGGCGGCGATTCGACCGCCGATGCGGGTCACCATCTCGTTCAACGCCGGATCATGGGATATCTTCTCCTTCTTGAGGACGTCCTGATAGGCCGCAAGCCCCATGGACGCCTCCTGCCCCGCGGAGAGCAACTGAAGCTGGTGCCGACCGGTGATCGGCACGTTCTGGCACGCAGTGAGCACAAGAGTCGCGAACAGCGACAAGAGCGATGGACGCATGGCGTCTCCCGATTGATGATTACCCTGTCCGGGCCATGCCGCGCCAGGTCAATAGCAGCCCGACCGCAGCCAGCCCGGAACCCAACGAGAAGGTCAGGCCGTGACCAAGACTTTCCCATGCCGCGCCGCTGACCAGATTGCCGAGCATGCCACCGGCGCCGAACGAAATGCTGCCATAAAGCGCCTGCACCCGGGCCTGATGCCGGGCCGGGAACCAGCGATTGAGCGCAGCCACGGCCGCCGCGTGATAGGCCCCGAAGGTGGCACCATGCATCACCTGCGCGACAAGCAGCAGCACCGCAGAATCCGCCGCCCAGCCGATCAGCAGAAAACGGATCACGGCCAGAAGGAGGCTAGCCCTTAGGATGGTTTGTACCGACCACGCCTGTACCAGCCGCGGCATGGCGATGAACACGGCGATCTCCGCCAGTACGCCCAGCGACCAAAGCGCTCCCACGGCGGTCTTGCCGTAACCATGGCCGACCAGATGAATGGAATAGAAGACATAGAACGGCCCATGCGCGGCGGACATGAAGAAGCAGGCCGCCAGCAGCGCCAGCACCTCGGGCCGCATCAATCCGCTGCGCAAGTCAATCGACGTATCGCCAGAGCGGCTGACGTGTACATCGGTGAGCAGCCAAGCGCAAACAACAATACCGATCAACAAGGCAAGATTGACCCACAACAAGCTGACCAGCGGTGCGCGATCCAGCCAGGCACCCGTGCCAAGCACGGCGGCGATGAAACCGACCGACCCCCACAAGCGAATCCGCCCGTATTGCTCGGCGCGGCCCTCCAGATGGCGCAACGTCATCGCCTCGACCAAGGGCAATGAGGCGCTCCAGAAGAAAGACATCAGGGCCATGCCGGCGAACAGCCCCCAGAAGCCGGTGACAAAGAAGAAGGTCAGGAAACCGGCGACCGACAGCACGGCGGACACCTGCACGATCAGCGCCTTGCGGCCGAGGCGATCGGACAGGCATCCCCAGAGATTGGGTGCCACCAGGCGCATCGCCAGCATCAGCGACATCAGGGTGCCGATGGCCGGCGCGGCAAGGCCGAGCGATTGCAGGTACAGCGTGAAATAAGGTGCGAAGGCGCCGATGAATGCGAAGTAGAAGAAGTACCACGCGGACAGGCGCCAGTGCTGCCAGGACGGCGGTGCGGACTGGAGCGAAGGGAGGGGCAAAGGCGGCATGGACGTGCGGCAGGCGCACGCGCCCCTGCCCCGGAGGGATTACTTGTGCTTCTGGCCCGCGCGGAAGGCGAGCAGGAAATGGTAGAGCTCGTCCTTCAGCTTGACCCGCTGCTTCTTCATGTCTTCGATGGTGAAATCGGCCACCGGCATGTCGTGCACTTCGAGATCCTCCACCTTGCCGGTCAAGCGACTGTACTGACCCACGGTGCGCGCGAAATAGGCATTGTTCGCCTTCAAGACGTCGATGGCGTCGCGCATTTCCGGAAAGTCGACATAGATGTCGTGATGATCCACATGCATCGGTATTCTCCCCTGTCTCAGTTGTTGATTCATTCTATCAGCGAGCCCGGAAGCTTCGGCGTCGGGCATTGCACATCGGCGCATTGGGCGCGATGGCGCATGGCGGCATCGATGAGCACCAGGGCGAGCATGGCCTCGGCGATCGGCGTGGCGCGAATGCCAACGCACGGGTCGTGGCGTCCGTGAGTCTCCACCACCACCGGCTGCCCCTGAAGATCGATGGAGCGCCGGGGCAGACGGATACTGGAAGTCGGCTTGATGGCGACATTGACGATGATGTCCTGGCCGGTGGAAATGCCACCCAGCACGCCACCGGCATGGTTGCTCAGAAAACCGTGCGGCGTCATCTCGTCGCCATGCTCGCTGCCCCGCTGAACGACGCTGCGAAAGCCCGCGCCGACCTCGACGCCCTTGACGGCATTGATGCCCATCATGGCGTAGGCGATATCGGCATCGAGGCGATCATAGACCGGGTCGCCCCAGCCCACCGGCACGTTTTCGGCCATGACGGTAACGCGAGCGCCTATGGAATCGCCATCCTTGCGCAACTGATCCATGAAGGACTCCAGCCGCGGCACGATGTCGGCATCGGGGACGAAGAAGGGGTTTTGGTCGACGGCCGACCAGTCGTTCAGCGGAATCTCGATCGGCCCCAACTGACTAAGGTAACCGCGCACCAACACCCCGTAGCGCTCACGCAACCACTTGCGGGCAATGGCGCCGGCGGCAACGCGAACGGCGGTCTCACGGGCGCTGGAACGGCCGCCGCCACGGTGGTCACGAATGCCGTACTTTTGCCAATACGTGTAATCGGCGTGACCGGGCCGAAAGGTATTGGCGATGTTGCCGTAGTCCTTGCTGCGCTGGTCCTGATTGCGGATCAGCAACGCAATCGGGGTACCTGTTGTGCGGCCCTCGAAGACGCCGGAGAGAATCTCCACCGTATCGGGTTCCTTGCGCTGCGTGACATGACGCGAGGTACCGGGCCGACGCCGGTCCAACTCGGCCTGAATGTCGCCGGCGCATATTTCCATGCCGGGCGGGCAGCCATCGACCACACAGCCAATTGCAGGACCGTGCGATTCACCGAACGAGGTAACGCGGAACAAGCTGCCGAAGGTATTGCCGGACATGAGGTGGTGCTGAGCGGATCAACTGCCGGGGAGTTTATCACGGCCGATCTTGGATTCCGGCCGTACACGGCCACGCGGCCGCGCAGCGGTCGGAGTGGGAACGCGATCCGACACCGTGGGCGCACGGATATCCCTCAGCGCTCCAGAAGGCTCGATTTGTCACTGACGCCCTTCCAGTCGTCGGCATCCGCCGGCGGCTCCTTGCGCTCGATGATCGCCGGCCACTGCTTGGCCAACTCGGCGTTCAAGGCAATGAACACCCGTTGATTCTCCGGCACGTCGTCTTCGGCAAATATCGCCTCGACCGGACATTCGGGGACGCACAAGGTGCAGTCAATGCACTCCTCCGGGTCGATAACGAGAAAATTCCTTCCCTCCCGGAAGCAATCGACGGGGCAGACATCCACGCAATCCGTGAACTTGCACTTGATGCACGCTTCCGTAACAACATAAGCCATGCCATGCCTCCATACCACTATGCCCTAGTATAGGACTCAACTATCCTAGCCTGGCGATTTTTTGCTAGGATGCCGGCGCGTCCAAGCCACGCGACACTTCCCACCCGAATTTGGCTCGAACAGGCGCGTCATACTCCCTGCCTGTTGGACCACACCACCCAGAGGAATCCATGAGCGAACACATTCTTCATGTCACCGATGCGAACTTCAAGAGCGAAGTACTGGAGTCCGGCACTCCCGTGCTGGTCGATTACTGGGCCGAATGGTGCGGCCCCTGCAAGATGATCGCCCCGATCCTCGATGATATCGCCAAGGACTACGCCGGCAAGCTGAAGGTAGCCAAACTGAACATCGACGAGAACCCCAAGACCCCCGGTGACTTCGGCATCCGCGGTATTCCGACGCTCATCCTGTTCAAGGGCGGCAACGTCGAGGCCACCAAGATCGGCGCCCTCTCCAAGTCCCAGTTGACCGCATTCATTGACAGCAATCTCTGATCTCGCTACAGTCGCGGCCTGAATCCTCGCACATCGCCCGCCAATAACAAGCGCCGCGGATTCAGGCCTGCGCCGGAGCCATCCGGCCGCAATCAGAAGTCCCCAATAAGCACATCCCTCCCGGACCCCTCGGTCCACGACACTCCATAGGTTGTCCCATGCATCTCTCGGAGCTCAAAGCCCATCACGTCAGCCAGTTGCTGGAAATGGCCAACGAAAATGGCATCGAAGGCGCCAACCGGCTACGCAAACAGGAATTGATCTTCGCCCTGCTTAAGAATCAGGCCAAGAAGGGCGAATCCATTTTCGGCGACGGCGCCCTGGAAGTACTGCCGGACGGTTTCGGGTTTCTCCGCTCGCCGGACACCTCCTATCTCGCGGGCACCGACGACATCTACGTCTCGCCATCGCAGATCCGCCGTTTCAATCTCCACACAGGCGACACCATCGAAGGGGAGATACGTACCCCGAAGGAGGGCGAACGCTACTTCGCTCTGGTCAAACTGGACAAGGTCAACGGGGAAAGCCCCGAGGCCAGCAAGCACAAGATCCTGTTCGAGAACCTGACACCGCTGCACCCCACCGAGCACATGAAGCTCGAGCGCGACATGCGTGGGGAGGAAAACACCACCAGCCGCGTCATCGACATCATCGCCCCCATCGGCAAAGGCCAGCGCGGCCTGCTGGTCGCCTCGCCGAAAAGCGGCAAGACCGTGATGATGCAACATATCGCCCATGCCCTGGCTGTCAATCATCCCGATGTGGTGCTGATCGTGCTGCTGATCGACGAACGCCCGGAAGAAGTGACCGAAATGACCCGGTCGGTGAAAGGCGAAGTCGTCGCCTCCACTTTCGACGAACCGGCCACCCGCCACGTGCAGGTCGCCGAAATGGTCATCGAGAAGGCCAAGCGCCTGGTCGAGCACAAGAAGGACGTGGTCATTCTGCTCGACTCGATCACCCGCCTCGCCCGTGCCTACAACACCGTGGTCCCCGCGTCCGGCAAAGTGCTGACCGGCGGCGTCGACGCGAACGCGCTCCAGAAACCCAAGCGCTTCTTCGGCGCGGCTCGCAACATCGAGGAGGGCGGCTCGCTGACCATCATCGCCACCGCCCTGATCGACACCGGCAGCCGCATGGATGACGTCATCTATGAAGAGTTCAAGGGCACCGGCAACATGGAAATCCACCTTGATCGACGCATGGCCGAGAAGCGCGTCTATCCGTCGATCAACGTCAACCGTTCCGGTACGCGTCGCGAGGAACTGCTGCTCAAGCCCGACGTGCTGCAGAAGGTCTGGATCCTGCGCAAGCTGCTCTACGGTCTGGACGATCTGGAAGCAACGGAATTCCTGCTCGATAAGGTCAAGGCAACCAAGAACAACGCGGAGTTTTTCGACGCCATGCGGCGCGGTTGATTTCAGACCGCAATTTAGGGATAATGCGCCCCTTTTCCGGCTCGCCACATTCACGGGCCCAGCGCAGCGTACAGAGCACAGAGGACACGGCAATGAAAGAAGGCATCCACCCGAAGTACAACGAGATCGACGTGACGTGCAGTTGCGGCAACACGTTCAAGACGCGTTCCACGAACAGCAAGGCGCTTCACATTGAAGTCTGCTCGTCCTGCCACCCGTTCTACACCGGCAAGCAGAAGATCGTCGACACCGCGGGCCGTGTCGAGCGCTTCCGCCAGAAGTATGGCAAGCGCGCGGCTGCCTGAGTTGCATCGCGACACACAGAAAGGCAGCCTCGGCTGCCTTTTTTGTTTCTGACACCGTAACGGAATCCGATGGCCTATACGCGCCGATCGACCGACATGCGCCAACCCGGCCCGCAAGGCTGGCTGGTCGTCGCGCTATGTGCCGTCTATCTGCTGGCCGGCCTGACCGGCCACGACCCGTGGAAATCGGAGGATGCCATCCACCTTGGCATCGCCCACGATCTATTTTCCGGGAGCGATTGGCTGACACCCGCTATCGCCGGAGAGCCCTGGCCGGATGCCGAACCGCTCTACCACTGGCTGGCGGCAACGAGCGCGGGCCTTTTCCAGGCGCTGCTACCCTTTCACGACGGCGCCCGACTGGCGTCGGCGATGTTTGGCGGTTTGTTCCTGTTCATGCTGTCAGGCGCGGCGCGGCACCTCTACGGCAAGGATGCGGCCTGGGGCGCCCCGCTGCTCGCGATCGGCACCCTCGGGCTGCTGGTGCCCATCCATGAGGCCCAGCCAACCGCGGCCATCCTGGCGACGATGGGTGGCATCTACTGGGGCGCGGCCCTGCTCGCCGAACGACCGCTCGCGGGTGGCCTGCTCATGGGCGGCGGCCTGGGCACAAGCCTTCTGGCGGGCGGCGCGGCGGCCAGCCTGCCGCTCTTGCCCCTGCTTCTGATACCACTTTGGCAACGACGCTGGGTGGCCTTCGCGATCGCGGTATCGGTGGCGGGAACCATCGCCGCCGCTTGGCTGCTGCTGCTCGCCGGGCGGCAGCCAACCTTCCTGCATGCGTGGTGGAGCGCCGAATGGGCGGCGATCGCCCCGCGTGGCGGTTTCAGCATCAATCACGCCGAATGGCTGGGCTGGTTCGCCTGGCCGGTGGTATTCATCGCCCCGTGGGCGCTCTGGCGCGGCCGACGGCAGTGGTCGGCGCCACAAACCGCCGTGCCGCTGCTCGGCGTCGTCTTCGCCACCGGCTGGTTCCTCGCTCATGAAGCGAGAACCCCGGCGGCACTGCCGCTACTGCCGCCACTGATCCTGCTTGCCACATCCGCCGTCACCGAGCTCCGGCGTGGCGCGGCAAATGCATGGGACTGGTTCGGCATGATGACCCTGTCGATCGTTGCCGCCTTGATCTGGTTGGGCTCTGTGGCCATGCTGACCGGCTGGCCGCCAAAGATCGCCCACAACTTCGCCAAGCTGGAGCCCGGCTTCGTCGCGCAGTTCTCGCTGCCGGCCATGACGGTGGCGCTCGTCGCCACCGCCGCCTGGATCGCGATGCTTTGGCGACTGCCCCGCTCGCCCTGGCGGGTCGCCAGCCGCTGGGCCGGAGGCGTCACCGTGGTCTGGGCGCTGATCACCGCGCTCTGGATGCCATGGATCGACTATGGCAAGACCTATCGGCCCGTCGTGGCGGCGCTGCGCCAGGCGCTGCCCGCCGACGCGGGCTGCATAGGCCGGCGCGACCTGGGCGCCCCGCAACGGGCCGCACTCGACTACTTTGGCGACATACGCACCCAGCGCGCCAGCCGCGACTGCCAATGGCTGATCGTTCAGAGCGGGCCACGGGAAACGGCGCCCGCTGGGTGGGTCAAGGCCTGGGAAGGCCACCGTCCCGGCGACCGGAACGAGTGGCTCCGGCTGTACCGGCGCGCCTGATTCACAGCCTCAGGAAATGGTCCCGGTAGTACTTCAGTTCATCGATGGATTCATGAATGTCGGCCAGCGCCTGATGACGCGACTTCTTTTCAAAACCCTTGGCCAGCTCCGGCTTCCAGCGCTTGCACAATTCCTTTAGCGTGGAAACATCCAGATTCCGGTAATGGAAATGGGCTTCCAGCTTGGGCATCCAGCGCACCATGAAACGGCGGTCCTGGCAGATCGAGTTGCCGCACATCGGCGACTTGCCGGCCGGCACATGGCGCTTGAGAAAATCGAGGCACTGGGCCTCGACGTCGGGCTCGGCCAGCACCGACGATTTCACCTTCTCGATGAGACCCGACTTGCCGTGGGTCTTCTTGTTCCAGTCGTCCATACCGTCGAGTACCGCATCGGCCTGATGCACCACCCAGACGGCGCTTTCGGCAATGGTTTCCAACTGGCTGTTGGTGATGACCACGGCCATCTCGATGATGCGGTCGGCGTCCGGATTCAGTCCCGTCATTTCCATGTCCAGCCAGACGAGCGCATTCTGGTCTTGTGCCATAATTTTTCCACCGGCAAAAATTTGATCTTCTCATAGTTCCGCGCATCCGATGACCACCGCCACGCTGTTTTCCCTCGTCTTCCTGATCGCGCTGACCGTCAGTGTCGGCCTGCGTCTCTGGCTGGCGCGACGCCAGTTGCGGCACGTGCTCGCCCACCGGGAACGGGTACCCTTCGACTTCGCCGCCAGCATCCCCCTCGCCGACCACCGCAAGGCCGCCGACTACACCGTGGCGAAGATCCGCCATTCGCTCGTCATTCTGGCCGCGGAGACGCTGCTGCTGCTCGCCCTCACGCTCGGCGGTCTGTTGCAATGGCTCGACCAGTTCTGGTTCGGCCTGCTCGGCGACCGCGGCCATGGCCATGGCCTGGCGCTGTTCGCCAGCGTTGCGCTGACCGGCTTTGTCGTCGATCTGCCCTTTACCCTTTATCGCATCTTTGTCATCGAAGCGCGCTTCGGCTTCAACAAGATGACGCCGGGCCTGTTGGTCGCCGATCTCGCCCGGCAGGCCGCGCTGGCCGTCGTTGTCGGCGCGCCGCTGCTTTTGGCCGTGCTCTGGCTGATGACAGCCATGGGCAGCCACTGGTGGCTGCATGTCTGGCTGTTCTGGCTGGGCTTCAACCTGCTGGCGATGCTCCTGTACCCGACGCTGATCGCGCCACTGTTCAACAAGTTCTCGGCGCTGCCCGACGGGACGTTGAAGACGCGCATCGAAGAACTGCTCGGTCGTTGCGGCTTCACCAGCGCCGGATTGTTCGTCATGGACGGCTCGAAGCGCTCGGCCCATGGCAATGCCTACTTCACCGGCCTGGGGCGCGCCAAACGGATTGTCTTCTTCGACACCTTGATCGACAAGCTGAGCCCGGCCGAAGTGGAAGCGGTGCTGGCCCATGAACTCGGCCACTTCAAGCGCCGCCATGTCTGGAAGCGCATCGGCGCAATGGCCGCCGTCAGCCTGGCGCTACTCTGGCTGCTTGGCCAGCTCATCGCCGAGCCCTGGTTCTATCAGGGTCTGGGTGTCGCCACGCCAGGCACGGCCATGGCCCTGATCCTGTTCGCGCAGGTGCTGCCGGCGTTCCTGTTTCCCCTGTCGCCGGTCGCCTCGCAACTATCCCGGCGCCACGAGTACGAGGCCGACGCCTATGCCGCGCGGCAGGCGAATGCCAGCGATCTTGTTTCGGCCCTGGTCAGCCTGTATCGAGACAACGCCGCCACCCTTACACCCGACCCCATCCATTCGCTTTTCTACGACTCCCATCCGCCGGCCAGCCTGCGTGTTGCCCGCTTGCGGGGGGAGTGAACCAGGGAGACCCCCATGCTGGACGCCGAGATTGCCGATCTGATGCGGAACCTGGAAGGCTGGTCGCGCGAGGGCGACGCCATCGTCAAGACCTATCGCTTCGCCAACTACCACGAGACCATGGCCTTCGTGAATGCCACAGCCTGGATTTCCCATCGGGCCGACCATCACCCGGACCTGACGGTCGGCTATAACCAATGCACCGTGTTCTACACGACTCACTCGGCCGGCGGTCTCAGCCGCAGGGACTTTGACTGCGCCGCGAAGATCGACATGTTGTTCTCCCTTTGAGCATTGAGGGCACCGTCGTCGCCGCCCACGGACGACACTACGAGGTCGTCACCGCCGACGGCCGTCACTGGCAAGCTGTGCCGCGTGGCAAGAAGAGCCTGTGCGCCTGCGGCGACCGCGTCGCCATCGAGCCGACGGGCGACGACGGCGCGCTCATCATCGACCACCTGCCGCGCCGTACCCTGCTCTACCGCAGCGACGCGTGGAAACAGAAGCTGATCGCCGCCAATGCCGACCAGATCGTCCTGGTAACCGCCACCGAACCGGCCTTCAGCGCCGAACTGCTTTCCCGTGCATTGGTGGCGGCCGAGCACGAAGGCATTCGCGCCGTCATCGTGCTGAACAAGTGCGACCTGACGGCGGCCCTGGCGGCGGCACGGGAGCAATTGCGTCCCTTCGCCGCCCTGGGCTACCCGATGCTCGAGCTATCGGCCCATCGGGACGCGGCCGCGCTGCAGACCCTGGCTGGCCGGGCGAACAACGGTTCTGGTCGGGCAGTCGGGCATGGGCAAGTCCACGCTCATCAACGCCCTCGTCCCCGGCGCACGTGCCGCGACACGAGAAATTTCCTCGGCGCTCGATTCCGGCAAGCACACCACCACCCACGCAACGCTGTACCAGGTCGAACGAGAGCGCGGCCATCATCGATAGCCCGGGGTTGCAGGAATTCGGCCTCGCCCATTTGAGTTTCGGCGAAATCGAACACGGCTTCCCGGAGTTCCGGCCGACGCTCGGCCAATGTCGCTTCCACGATTGTCGGCACGCGGCCGAGCCGGGCTGCGCAGTCAAGGCCCGCGTCGATGCCGGCACCATAGAAGCGCGCCGTTACGCGCACTTCCGCGCCATCGTCGGCCTCGTCAACAAGACATCCTGATCCCTTCGGGGCCGGTTATCTTGCGATAATCCGGACAGCGCTGCCGGGGGGTTCCGATGGTTTGGCCGATGGATCTGGTGTTCTTCATTTACGGGCTGTCGTTTTGCGCCCTGGGTTTCACCATCGTTGCGCAGCCGAAGAACGACAGCCAGTTCGATCTGGCGCGATTCATCTGGTTGCTGGCGGGCTTCGGCTTTGTGCACGGCGCGCTGGAGTTTGTGGACATGTGGCGCCTGATTCGTGGCCCCGGTACGGCGCCGGAAGCGGTGAGCGTCGCTCTGTTGATCGTGTCGTTCGTCGTCCTTTTCGAATTTGGCCGGCGGCTGCTGGGATCGGCTCTTGCCGGCGACCCGCGCACCGAGTTCTGGCTGGGCCCGGCGGCCCATGTGATTCCGGCCGCGGGCTTGCTCGCCTGCCTGCTCCTCCCGCTGACACCCTGGCAGTCGCTGGCACTCGGTGGTCGCTATTTCTACGGCTTTCTCGGCGCGACGCTTGCCGGCATCGGCTTCCTGCAGTACTGGCGCAAGCGGATACGCCGCGCGATTCCGGGCACCGAGTACACACGATTCCGCATCGCCTGTCAGTTGGCGGGCGGCGCTTTCCTGGCCTATGGCGTCCTGGGCGGGTTGGTGGTCTCGGCCGCGCCGGTCTTCCCGGCCTCGTTCATCAACCAGGACGTTTTCCTCGCCAGCGCCCCGGCGCCGATTCAGGTCTTCCGCGCCGCATGCGCCATCACGGCCGCCTTGGCGACGGGCTACCTGCTGCGCCTCTTCGACCTGGAAGGCCAACTGCGCCTGCGGGGCGCGCTGAACGACGTCAAGCGCTCCCTGCAAGAAATTGAAAGGCTCGCCCACCGCAACAAGTTGCTCCTCGACGCAGCCGGAGAAGGGATTTTCGGCATCGACAACGCGGGCAAGATCAGTTTCATCAACCCGGCGGCGCTGGCCGTTCTGGGCGCCTCCGCGGACGATCTGGTCGGCAAGGCGGCTCACGGCCTGATACATCACACCCGGCGCGATGGCACGCCCTACCCGATCGACCAGTGCCCGACCTGGCTATCGATTCGGGACGGCCAAACGCGGCATGTCGACGATGAGCTTTTCTGGCGCCGCGACGGCAGCAGTTTCACTGTCGAGTACGTCACCGCCGCCATCCGCGAAGATGAAGAACCGGCGGGCGCGGTGGTGCTCTTCCAAGACGTTACGCAGCGCAAGGCCGCTGAACAGGCTTTGGTGGCCGCCGAGAAGGAGTTGCGCGCACACCGCGACCACCTGGAGGAGTTGCTCACCGAACGAACCAGCGACCTGATCGAAGCCAATACCCGCCTCGCGGCCGCCCGCGATACCGCCGAGGCCGCCAATCGCGCCAAGAGCGCCTTTCTGGCCACCATGAGCCACGAACTGCGGACGCCGATGAACGCCATTACCGGCATGGCCTACCTGATTCGACGCGATGGCATGGTGCCCAGGCAACTGGAGCGCCTGAACAAGATCGATAACGCCGCACAGCATCTGCTCGCCGTCATCAACGACATTCTCGACTTCTCCAAGATCGAGGCCAACATGATCGTTCTGGAGGAGACGGATGTCGCCATCGACGCGCTGACCCACAATGTCGTCGCCATGCTCCAGGAACGCGCCAAGGCCAAAGGCATTGCCCTGCGCATGGAATCCGAACCCATGCCGAAGAACTTGCGGGGCGACACGACGCGCCTCGCCCAGGCAATGCTCAACTTCGCCGCCAACGCCGTCAAATTCACCGAACATGGCAGCATCACCCTGAGCACTCGGCTGGTCGAAGAGGACCCGGATAGCGCGACGATTCGCTTTGAAGTGCGCGACACTGGCATCGGCATCGCTCCGGAAATAATCCCGACGCTATTCAAGCCCTTCGAGCAGGCGGACAGCTCGACCACCCGCAAATATGGCGGCACCGGCTTGGGCCTGGCGATAACCAAACGCCTGGCGGAACTGATGGGGGGCGATGCCGGGGTCAGCAGCGCGCCGGGCCGTGGCAGCACGTTCTGGTTCTCCGCCCGGCTGAGGAAGGTCGAGCAGCGAACGACCGACGAAACCTGCCCGACCACGAGCCTGTCGCCCGAAGAAGTATTGATCCGCGACCACTACGGGAGCCGGCTGTTGTTGGTCGAAGATGAAATGATCAACCGCGAGATCGCCATCGAACTGTTACAGATCGCCGGCATGACCGTCGATGGCGCGGAGGATGGCGTCGTGGCCTTGGATCTGGTCAAAAAGAACGACTATGCGCTGATCCTGATGGACATGCAGATGCCGCGAATGGATGGCGTCGCAACGACCCGCCTGATCCGCATGCTGCCGAACCGGCGGCACCTACCCATCGTGGCCATGACCGCCAACGCCTTCACCGAAGACAAACGGCGCTGCCTTGATGCCGGCATGAACGACTTCATCGCCAAGCCTGTCGATCCCGACACATTGTTTGCAACACTGCTCAAGTGGCTGCCGAAGACAGATTGAACTGACGAAAGAAAACGGGCCGGTCACCCGGCCCGTTCGGCACAGAAGCCCGGAGTGCTGGATTACACGCGTTCCCAGATCGTGGTGATGCCCTGCCCGCCGCCGATGCACATGGTGGCGAGGCCGTAACGGCCATTGACGCGGATCAGCTCGTGCAGCAGCTTGGTGACGATGACGCTGCCGGTGGCACCCACCGGGTGACCGAGCGCAATGGCGCCACCGTTCGGGTTGGTCTTGACCGGATCGAGACCGAGACCGCGGCCGACCGCGATCGACTGGGCGGCAAACGCTTCGTTCGATTCGATCACATCCATCTGGTCGAGCGTCAGCCCGGCCTTCTGCAAAGCCACCTTGGTTGACGGGATCGGGTCCTTCGCCCATGACGTCGTTCGGCACGCCGGCAATGGCGTAGGCGACCAGGCGCGCGATCGGCTTGTGGCCACCGGCGGCCGCCTTGGCGGCATCGGCGAGCACCAGGAAGGCGGCGGCGTCGTTGATGCCGGAGGCGTTACCCGCCGTCACCGAACCGTCCTTCTTGAACGCCGGCTTCATCTTGGCCAGGGTTTCCATGGTGGTGCCGGCCTTCGGATGCTCGTCGGTGTCGAAGACGACATCGCCCTTGCGGGTCTTGAAGGTGATCGGCACGATCTGCGACTTGAAGCGGCCTTCAGCGATCGCCGTCGCGGCACGCTTCTGCGATTCGACGGCAAAGGCGTCCTGCTCTTCGCGCGTGATGCCCCACTTGGTAGTCAGGTTCTCGGCGGTGATGCCCATGTGGCCGACGCCGAACGGATCGGTCAGTACGGCGACCATGGCATCGATGGCCTTGGTGTCGCCCATGCGCGCGCCGGAACGCAGCGCCGGCAGCAGGTAGGCGCCGCGCGACATCACTTCGACACCACCACCGATGGCGAAATCGGCATCGCCCAGCATGATGGCCTGGGCACAATTGACGATGGCCTGCTGGGCCGAACCGCACAGGCGATTGACGGCAAAGGCCACGGAATCCATGCTCATGCCGCCCTGGATGGTTGCCACGCGGGCCACATAGGCATAGCGCGCTTCGGTCGGGATACAGTTGCCGACGGTGGCGAACGTAACCTGCTTGGGATCGACACCGGCGCGGGCGATCGCTTCCTTGACGACGAGGCCGCCCAGCTCGGCCGGCTCGATGTCCTTCAGAGAACCATTGAAAGTTCCGACAGCGCTACGCACGGCGCTCAAGTACCACCACTTCCCTCTTATCTGCCATTTTCCAACTCCCGGTTATGTAATCGACTCATGAAATCTATGCCCAACTGGCAACGCTCAGCAGGGCCAACACCAACAAAGCCATCACCAACGTTCGCCAAACCAAACCAATGGTGCTCTGCATCAGGTCGGGATCGGCATCGTCGCCCACCCCCATCTCGGGGCGCTCGGCAACTTCGCCCACAGCGTGGATCGGCATACCCAATCGCACACCCAGCGCGCCGCCGCCAACAGCCAGCAGTATACCGCTAGCCTCCTCCGGCCAGCCGGACGCCTGGCTGCGCCAGCAGAAGATCGCATCCTCGAAATCACCGACCACGGCAAAAGAAGCCGCCGTCAGCCGGACGGGCAGCCAGTCGATAGCGGCGAAGGCACGTCGCGAAAAGTTGCCGAACTCGCTGGGCTCCGGCTCGCCCCGACCGTCGTTGCCCCAGGCGTAGCAGAAGTGGCGCGCCAAGCGATACAGCAAGGCGCCGGCCGGACCGAGCACGGCAAACCAGAACAGCGGCGCGAAGACGTGGCGGTGCGAGGCCAGCAGCGCCTCTTCGATGGCCAGACGGGATATTTCATTGGAACTCAGCCGCTCGGCGCTGGCGCCGCGCCACTCGCCCAGCAACTGCCTGGCCCGATCGAGCTCGCCCATGCGCAGGGCCAAGTGGATGTCGGTGAAGTAATGACTGAACTGGCGAAAACCGGTCGTCAGGTAGAGCACGCCGACTCCAATCAGAACGGCCAGCAACCAGTTGCTCCAGACCGCAAGCGCATAGGCGCCCAACAGCAGCAGCGACGGCAAGGCGGCGCCGATCAGCCAGGCGGCGACTCCGTGGCGCCGTTCCCCGGCGTTGAAGCGGGTTTCCAACTGATCTGCCCATGCCTTCAGCCAGGCGTCGACGCGCGCCACGGCAACTGGCCGAGCCTGTTCGATGAGAAGCGCGACGACGATGGAGATAAGGGTCATGACCTTGGCCTGATGCGTTGCAGCGAAGATATCACATGCCGCGCAGCAGAAACTCCCGCAAGTTCACCAGCATGCCAGCGGTCGCGCCCCAGATGTAGCGGCCCTGCCAGGGCACCGCCCAGTACTCGCGCAGGGCACCCTGGTACTCGATCCGCTCGCGACGGAAATTCGCCGGCTGAAGCAAGAACTCCAGCGGCGGCTCGAAGACATCGGCCACTTCGAAGTCGTCGAGCTTCAGGTTGAGGGGTGGCTGGACAAGACCGATCACCGGCCGCACGGCGAAGCCGGTGCCGGTGCGGTACTCGGCGAGCGCTCCCAGTACTTCCACCTGTTCCGGGTCCAGCCCGACTTCCTCGCGCGCTTCCCGCAGGGCCGTTGCCAGCGGCGAGGCGTCTTCCGGCTCGCAGCGTCCACCCGGAAAGCTGACCTGTCCGGGATGATCGCGCAGATGGGCGGTTCGCTGGGTAAGCAGCACCGTCAGGGCGGCCGGACGCAACACGATGGGCACCAGAACCGCCGCGGGCGTCAAGGCTTGCCCGTTCGCGCCGGGCTCTTCCGAGAAGGGCCACGGTTCCGGCTCCCCCGCGCATCCGGCAAACCGCCGCCTCAGCCAGGCCGCCGTGAGCGGCAGCATCAATAGCGCTTCTTCAGCGTCATGGCCTGGCCGTCGCGCTTCATTTCCATTCGGTTGAGGAAGCTCATGCCAAGCAACACGATGGGCAGGTCCTGCTCGTGCACGGCGGCGTCGACCTGATTCAACATCACTTCGCCGACGCGCACGGAGTTGAGCGTCACCTTCCAGATGCGCGTCGGCCCATTGGCCGTCATCGCCGTGGACGGCTGGCCCTTCTGGTAATCCACGTTTGCCCGACTGGCGTCGGTCTTGCCCATGGCGATCAAGGTGGCGCCGGTATCGACCAGAAAGCGCACCGGTACGCCATTGACCGTGCCAACGGTGAAGAAGTGGCCGGCGGAATCGGCGGTCAAGGAAACTATGGCCGCCTCACGCGTATCGTTGCCGGCGGAAACGGAATTCTGGCCGACCATCAGCCGTTGCTTGCGGCCATCGATTTCGATCTGCGCCGCCCCCTCCTCCAGCGCCAGCAACTTCACGCCCTCGGGTGTCTTGACGCCAACGGCAATCGAGCGGGGCCGGCCGCCATCGATCACCACCAACGCCTTGCCGGAGTAAAGACCGACCAGGGAAACCTCGGTCGCCTGGGCGGCACCCGCAATGGCAAGCCCCAGCAGCAAGGGGATAAAATGAAATGGTTGCAACGCTCTGTTCAAGCTCATGAAACCCGTCGCCATCTTTCGTCATAACCCCGGAGAAGGACCCGGCTATTTTGCCACATTCCTCGACGGCCACTCGGTGCCGTGGCGGCTCGTCAAGATCGATGAAGGCGCTGCCGTGCCGGCGATCAAGAATTTTTCCGGCCTCTGCTTCATGGGCGGCCCGATGAGCGTGAACGACGACCTGCCCTGGTTGCCACCGACATTCGCCTCGATCCGGCAGGCCGTGGCTCTGGGCATCCCGGTCATCGGCCACTGTCTGGGCGGACAACTGATGTCGAAGGCGCTCGGCGGCACCGTGACGAAGAACCCCGTCAAGGAACTCGGCTGGGGCGAAGTCACAACCACCGATCCCGTGGCCCGCGACTGGCTCGGCGATCTGGAGCGTTTCGAGGCTTTTCATTGGCACGGCGAGACCTTTTCCATTCCGCCCGGCGCGACACGCGTCCTCAAGAGCCCCTGGTGCGACAACCAGGCTTTCGTCCTGGGGCCGCATCTGGGCATGCAGTGCCATGTGGAGATGACCGAAGCGATGATTCGCCTCTGGAACCGCGCCTGGACGGAGGAAAATGCGGTGCCCTCCCCTTCGGTGCAAACACCGGAGCAGATGTACGAGCGCATGGAGGCGCGCATCGCCGCCATGCGCAATGCCGCCGATCGGCTCTACGAACGCTGGCTCACCGGACTTGGCAGCTAAGGTTCAGTCGCGGAAGTTGCCGTACTGAAGCGGATAGTCGGTGATCGGTCTTCTTGACCAGCGCGATCGCCTCCTGAAGCAAGTCGCGCTTGGCGCCGGTGACGCGCACGGCATCGCCCTGGATGGTCGCCTGGACTTTCAGCTTGCTGTCCTTGATCAGCTTGACGATCTGCTTGGCCAGTTCCTGATCGATGCCGGACTTGACCTTCAACTCCTGCTTGGCCTTGTTGCCGGAGACTGACTGAAGCGGGCCGACGTCGAGACGCTTGGTGCTCTCCCGGCTCTTCTTTTCCATTTCGGGGAACAGGATGTCCTTGACCTGCCCCACCTGGAATTCGGAATCGCCATGAATCGTGATGGCCTTGTCCTTCTCGTTCAATTCGAGCGAGGCGGAGGTACCCTTGAAGTCGTAGCGGTTGCCGACCTGGCGACCGGCCACATCCACGGCATTCTTCAATGCCACCATGTCGGCTTCGGAACTGATGTCGAACGACGGCATGTTGGTCTCCCCTTAGCCGAAGTGGCAAACGTAGTGATAGGGCTCACCGGTCACCTCGATATCGAACGAGGAATTGCCCGGCACCTTAAAGCTCTGCCCCGTCACAACAGTCTGCCAGTCGCCACCCTGGAGTCGGTAACGGCAGGCGCCGGCGACGGTTTCCATGATTTCCGGCGCGCCGGTGTTGAAGGTAAGCGTGGCGGGCAGGATCACGCCGACGCTCTTCTTCGTGCCATCGGCCAATTGCACCGTATGGCTGACGCACTTGCCGTCAAAATAGACATTGGCCTTCTTGACCACGGAAACATTGTCGTACTGACTCATTGGATCAAATCCCCCACAGTTTCTGAATGACCGTCTTGGCGACGAAGCCGACCATGCCGAACGCCAACACAAAGAACAAGGCAAAGGTGCCGACCTTGCCGGCCTTCGACTTGTGGGCCAGCTCGCCGATGATGAACAGCATGTAGAGCATGAAGGCGCCCAGCCCCCAAGTGACGCCGAACTCGGCGACCTGCGCCTCGGTGAAACCGAACATGCCCTACTTCTTGCCCTTGCCCGCCTTGGCCGGACCGGATGCGCGCTTCACCCGCGCGTTTTCGGCGATGCGCATGCGCAGGGCGTTCAGCTTGATGAACCCGCCAGCGTCCTTTTGATCGTAGGCCCCGGCATCGTCCTCGAAGGTGGCAATGGTCGGATCGAACAGGGAGTCTGTCTTGGAATCACGGCCGACGACGATGACGTTGCCCTTGTAGAGCTTGACCCGAACCCAGCCATTCACGGTCTGCTGCGTGTGGTCGATCAGCACTTGCAGCGCGCGCCGTTCCGGACTCCACCAGTAGCCGTTGTAGACCAGGCTGGCGTAGCGCGGCATCAGGTCGTCCTTGAGATGCGCCACCTCGCGATCCAGGCAGACGGACTCGATGGCCCGGTGCGCGCGCAACAGAATTGTGCCACCCGGGGTTTCGTAGCAGCCGCGCGACTTCATGCCGACATAGCGGTTCTCGACCAGATCGAGACGGCCAATGCCGTGCTTGCCGCCCAGCTGGTTGAGGGTGGCGAGCAATTCGTGCGCTTTCATCTTCTTGCCATTGATGGCAACGAGATCCCCCTGCTTGAACTCGAGATCGAGGTACTCGGCCTTGTTCGGCGCCTTCTCGGGCGACACCGTCCAGCGCCACATTGATTCCTCAGCCTCGGCAGCGGGGTCTTCCAGATGGCGACCTTCGTAGGAGATGTGCAGGAGGTTGGCATCCATCGAGTAGGGAGAGCCGCCCTTCCTGTGCTTCATTTCGATTGGAATGCCGTGCTGCTCGGCATAGGCGAGCAACTTCTCGCGCGACAGCAGGTCCCATTCGCGCCATGGCGCGATGACCTTGACGTTGGGCATCAACGCGTAGGCACCCAGCTCGAAACGTACCTGGTCGTTGCCCTTGCCGGTGGCGCCATGAGAAATGGCATTGGCACCCGCCTTGCGGGCAATCTCCACCAGGCGCTTGGCTATCAGCGGCCGGGCGATCGAGGTCCCGAGCAGGTACTCACCCTCATAGACCGCGTTGCAGCGAAACATGGGGAAGACGAAGTCGCGGACGAACTCTTCGCGCAAGTCGTCGATGAAGATGTTCTTCGCCTTGATGCCCAGTTTCAGCGCCTTGGCGCGGGCAGGCTCCAACTCTTCGCCCTGGCCGAGATCGGCCGTGAAGGTGATTACCTCGCAGTCATACGTATCCTGTAGCCACTTGAGTATGACAGAGGTATCGAGGCCGCCCGAATAGGCCAGGACGACCTTGTTGCCCTTCGCTGCGGCGACTTTCTTTGCTTCGCTCATTTCACTTTCCCTGAAATATGCCGGTTAGTGGGTGCGGTAGACGCGATGGCAAGCCACGCAGGCCCCTGTTACGGCGGGCAAGGCGGTCAGCGCCTTGCCGATATCACCCGTTCGCGCCGCCTTGGCGAAATCGCTGGCGGCGGCATGCATGCCGCGGGCGATGGCATGCATGTCATTTGGCATGAACATGCCCGGTCGCGCGTTGGCGGGCGCGTTGCGATGGCGACCCATTGCCGAAAGGCCCATCTGCTGCTCGGCGGTGTCGCCGGCTTCCACCAACTTCCCGTCACCGAGCGCGGCGATGATCGAATGCAGCGCCGTTTGAAAATCGAGCATTTCGGCGCGCATTTCGACCCGCGCCTCGGGCGACATCTTGATCAGTTGGCGCGTGTCGTCGGCGGCGTGGGCAGACCAGGCAAGAGACAAGATTCCGGCGAGCACCAATCCAGATCTGTTCAAGACTCGACCCTGCCCAACAACAAGAACTCCATCAGTGCCTTCTGAACATGCAGTCGATTTTCCGCTTCGTCCCAGACCACCGAACGCGGGCCATCGATCACCTCGGCCGCGACCTCCTCACCACGATGTGCCGGCAGGCAATGCATGAACAGAGCATCCGGCCGGGCGACCTTGATCATGTCGCCGTCAACCTGCCAGTCGGCGAACGCCTTGAGGCGCTGCTCGTTTTCCGCCTCGAAACCCATGGAGGTCCACACGTCGGTCGTGACCAGATCCGCGTCGCGGGCCGCATTCATCGGGTCCGCAAACTGCTCGAAATGGTCTGTGCCATATAGGCCTGCACGCTCGGGCTCGACCTCGTAGCCCGGTGGCGTCGAAACGTGCACATTGAAATCCAGCACCTCGGCCGCCTGTAGCCAGGTGTTGCACACGTTGTTCGAGTCGCCAATCCAGGCAACCGTCTTGCCTTGAATGGGGCCACGATGTTCAATGAAAGTGAAGATGTCGGCCAGTATCTGGCAAGGGTGGTACTCGTTGGTCAGGCCGTTGATCACCGGCACGCGCGAATTGCGGGCAAAGCGCTCGATGATCTCCTGCTCGTAGGTACGAATCATGACCACGTCCGACATGCGGGAGATCACCTGTGCCGCATCCTCGACCGGCTCGCCGCGACCAAGCTGCGAATCCCGGGTATTGAGGTAGATCGCGCTGCCACCGAGTTGCTGCATGCCGGCCTCGAAACTCAGGCGAGTACGAGTGCTGGCCTTTTCAAAAATCATCACCAAGGTGCGATCCTGCAACGGCCAGTACTGCTGGTAGGACTTGAACTGCTGCTTGATCCAGCGGCTGCGCTCGAAGAGGTAATCGAGTTCGGCACGACTCAAGTCCCTGAACTGAAGGAAATGTCTCGGCATCGCCATGATCAGGCCCCAAGAAACTTCCGCAGCAGCGCCGCCAGCATGTCCACCAGTTGGGCGCATTCCGCGTCCGAGTAAACCAGCGGCGGCAGCAGGCGGACCACTTTGTCGGCCGTGACATTGATCAACAAGCCCGCCTCCAGGGCCTGGCCAACCAGTTCGCCGCATGGCCGATCGAGTTCGATGCCGATCATCAAACCATCGCCCCGAATATCGACCACACCCGCCACTCCGGCCATTGCCTGCCGCAGACCGCCACGCAACGCGGTTCCGAGTTCAGCGGCCCGTGCCAACAGGCCATCCTGCTCGATGACGTCGAGCGTGGTCAGCGCCGCCACGCAGGCCAAGGGATTGCCGCCGAAGGTGGAGCCGTGATTGCCCGGCTTGAATACGCCGGCCGCCGCACCGGACACGAGGCAGGCACCGACCGGCACGCCGGAACCCAGTCCCTTGGCCAGTGTCATGACATCGGGCTTGACGGCCGCATGCTGATGGGCGAACCAGACGCCGGTTCGACCGATACCGCACTGAACTTCGTCAACCATGAACAGCCAGCCGTGCTGATCGCAAATGCTACGCAGCGACCGCATGTATTCGGGGTGGGCCAGATTGATGCCGCCTTCGCCCTGAATCGGCTCGAACAAAACGGCAACGACATTGGAATTATTCGCGGCGACCTGCTCGATGGCGGGGAGATCGTCGAAGGGCACGCGCACGAAGCCCGAAACCAGGGGTTCAAAGCCCGCCTGGACCTTGCGATTACCCGTGGCGGACAACGTGGCCAGGGTACGCCCATGGAAAGCATGTTCCATGACGATGATCGCCGGCTGGTCGATGCCCTTCTGATGGCCGAACAGGCGCGCCAACTTGATCGCGGCCTCGTTGGCTTCGCAACCGGAATTGCAGAAGAACACCTCGTCCATCCGCGCCAGCGACGCTAGACGATCCGAGAGTCGCTCCTGCTCGCGCACTTGATACACATTCGAAGTGTGGATCAGGCGGCCAGCCTGTTCGGCCAGCGCCGCCACCAAACGCGGATGCGCATGGCCGAGCGTATTGACGGCGATGCCGGCCAGCGCATCGAGATAGCGCCGCCCCTGTTCGTCGTAGAGATAGCAGCCCTGGCCGTGGGTGAAGGCGACCGGCTGCCGGTTATAGGTATTCATCAAATGCGGCATAAACTCTCCGCGCAGAAAAACAGACGGCGGCCACCGTGGCAGCCGCCGTGCTTGGGAAAGGGCTATCTTAAGTTAAAAACAAAACACTGTACAGGCTGAACACGTAAGGAATCCGGCGATTCGAGTCATCCCGCCGGCAGTGGCGCCTTGTCCTCGTAACCCACCACGGGTGTGCGCACGCCCCCGCGATGGCAGACGCATTCGATCACCTCGCAGTCCCGATACATCTGGCGCAGTTTCCGGTGTGCCTCGGCCGGGTCGCGGCCGTGAATCATCAGGTTGTTGATCACCAGACCGACGCGGGTCTTGATACGGAAGGCGTATTTCGGCAGCACAGGAGGCAGCATGAAAATCCCTTTCGTATCAGTAAGTTTCGTCGATTATATGCACGTCACTTGAGGAGCTCAAGGTCGCCATCTGATTCTATGGATTGTTTCTTGTTCCTGGCCAGAACCTAGCGCCCAACAGCGACGGTTTTCAGGCGCTTATCCATAACGGCGACAGCAATGAGAACGGGCCACATCGCAACCGCGATGTGGCCCGTTCAGCGAACGCGGAACTCCAGCGCTGTCAGATCGCCTTGATGGCGGCTGACAGGCGGCTCTTGTAGCGCGCCGCAGCGTTCTTGTGAATGATCTTCTTATCGGCGATCGAGTCGATGACGCTCTGGGACTCGTTGAACACCGCCTGGGCGGCAGTCTTGTCGCCGAGGCCGATGGCCTTGCGCACCTTCTTCATGGCGGTACGCAGGGTGGAACGCAGGCTCATGTTGTGAGCACGCTGCTTGACGGCTTGACGGGCACGCTTGCGTGCTTGGGCGCTATTGGCCATATCTGTTGTCTTCCGATGGGAGTCTGGAAAAGGGCGCGATTATAGGGCGAACTTTCCGCCATTGCAAGGCCCCTGCGACAGCGGTGAACCGCTACCATTGCCGCCCATGAATTCGACCGGAAGCCTACTCCGATCGCTGGCGACGGTCAGCGGTATGACCTTGCTGTCCCGCATCCTCGGCTTCGTTCGCGACTTCGTCATCGCCCGCACCTTCGGCGCCGGCATGCTGACCGACGCGTTCTTCGTCGCGTTCCGGCTGCCCAACCTGTTGCGCCGGCTGTTCGCCGAGGGAGCCTTCTCGCAAGCCTTCGTACCGCTGCTCGGCGAGTATCGCGGCCGCCGCGGCGAAGTCGAGACCAAACGACTGGTCGACCGGACCGCCACCGCGCTGAGCCTTGTCGTGCTGATCGTAACGATGCTGGGCATGGCCGGCGCGCCGCTGCTGATCTACATCTCCGCGCCCGGCTTTGCCGCCGACGCCGACAAGTTCGCCCTGACGGTCGATCTCACCCGCATCACTTTTCCCTACATCCTGTTCATGGCTCTGGTGGCGCTGGCGGCCGGCATCCTGAATACCTGGAGCCGTTTTGCCGTACCGGCGTTCACGCCGGTGATGCTCAACCTGTCGATGATCGCCGGCGCGCTGTTCATCGCCCCCTGGTTCGATCGTCCGGTCGAAGCCCTGGCCTGGAGCGTCGTCATCGGCGGTGCGCTGCAATTGGCCATCCAATTGCCGGCGCTCAATAGGATCGGCATGTTGCCGCGCTTCGATCTCGCGCTGAAGGATGAAGGCGTCCGACGGATTCTCCGGCTGATGGGACCGGCGGTACTCGGTGTTTCGGTGTCGCAGATATCGCTCCTGATCAACACCATCTTCGCCTCCTTTCTCGTCAGCGGCAGCGTTTCCTGGCTCTACTACGCGGATCGCCTGATGGAATTCCCGGCCGGCCTGCTTGGCGCCGCGCTGGGCACCATCCTGCTGCCCAGCCTGACGCGCAGCCACGCCGCCGACAATCCCGCCGAGTTCTCCGCTCTGCTCGACTGGGGTCTGCGCCTCACGCTGCTGCTCACCCTGCCAGCCGCGCTGGCCTTGGCCATCCTTGGCGTGCCGCTCCTGGCGACGCTCTTCCAACACGGCGCCTTCACCGGAAACGACGTATTGCGGACGCGCGAAGCGCTGCTCGCCTACAGCGTCGGCCTGACCGGCATCATTCTGGTAAAGATTCTGGCCCCGGGCTTCTATGCCCGCCAGGACATCCGTACGCCCGTCAAGATCGCCTTGATCACGCTCACCCTGACCCAGCTATTGAATCTGGCGCTGATTGGCTGGCTGAAGCACGCCGGACTCGCGCTGGCCACGGGTCTGGCCTCGTGCGTCAATGCCGGACTGCTGTACCGCGGGTTGCGGCAGCGCGGTGTATTCGTCCCGGCGGACGGATGGGCCGGCTTCTCCGCGCGAATCGCGGTCGCATTGGCGGCGCTGGGCGCGGTGCTCTGGTTCGCCAGCGGCAGCGAGGCCGCGTGGCTGGCCATGCCGTTTGGCGAGCGCATCGTCAGGTTGTCGCTGACCGTGGCGGCGGGCCTGGCCACCTACTTCGCGGCACTGGCATTGCTCGGTTTCCGGCTGCGCGACTTCAGGCGCCGGAGCACATAGGAAAACGGGCAGCCGAAGCTGCCCGTTGTCGTGAAGCGTGAAGCCGAAACGATCAGGCCACCAGCGGCACGATCAGCAGCGCAACGATGTTGATGATCTTGATCAGCGGGTTCACCGCCGGGCCGGCCGTATCCTTGTACGGGATCGCCCACGGTGTCGCCGGTCACCGCCGCCTTGTGCGCCTCGGAACCCTTGCCGCCGAAGTTGCCTTCCTCGATGTACTTCTTGGCGTTGTCCCAGGCGCCGCCGCCAGTGGTCATCGAGATGGCGACGAACAGGCCGGTCACGATGGTGCCCATCAGCACGCCACCCAGCGCCCGTGACACCGGCGCCAGGCCCCATCAGGACGTTCATGCCCACGGCCGTGACGACCGGAACCAGCACCGGCAGCAGCGACGGGATCATCATTTCCTTGATGGCCGCCTTGGTCAGCATGTCGACGCAGGTGCCGTATTCCGGCTTGGCCGTGCCTTCCATGATGCCCTTGATTTCGTTGAACTGGCGGCGCACTTCGATCACGACGGAACCGGCGGCGCGACCGACCGCTTCCATGCCCATGGCGGCGAACAGATAGGGCACCATGCCGCCGATGAACAGGCCGATGATGACCGCCGGATCGGACAGATCGAAGAAGAACTCGGCTACCCGGCTTGGTGGCTTCCAGACCATGCGTGAAGTCGGCGAACAGCACCAGCGCGGCCAGGCCGGCGGAACCGATGGCGTAGCCCTTGGTCACCGCCTTGGTGGTGTTGCCGACGGCGTCGAGCGGATCGGTGATGGCGCGCACGGACTCCGGCAGCTCGGCCATTTCGGCGATACCGCCGGCGTTGTCGGTGATCGGACCGTAGGCGTCGAGCGCGACGATGATGCCGGCCATCGACAGCATGGAGGTGGCGGCGATGGCGATGCCGTACAGACCGCCCAGGGTATAGGCGGCCCAGATCGACGCACACACGGCCAGCACCGGCCAGGCGGTGGACTTCATCGACACGCCGAGACCGGCGATGATGTTGGTGCCGTGACCGGTGGTCGACGCTTCGGCGATGTGGCGCACCGGGGCGAACTCGGTGGCCGTGTAGTACTCGGTGATGTAGACCATCAAGCCGGTCAGCACCAAGCCGACAACCGCCGCACCATAGAGGCGCATGTGCGCGCCGCCGCTGATGCCCATGACGGCATCGAGCACATGATCGTCGATGAAGCTCGTCGTGATCGGATAGAAGGCGATCAGCGCCAGCACGCCGGCCACGACCAGGCCCTTGTACAGGGCGGTCATGATCTTCTGGCCCGGCGTGTACTTGACGAAAAAGACACCGATGATCGAGGCGATGATCGAGAAGCCGCCCAGCACCAGCGGATAGATGACCGCCTGCTCGGCGAAAGCCTGCACAGCAGCGCGCCCAGCAGCATGGTGGCGACGATGGTCACCGCGTAGGTCTCGAACAGGTCGGCCGCCATGCCGGCGCAGTCGCCGACGTTGTCACCGACGTTGTCGGCGATCACCGCCGGATTGCGCGGATCGTCCTCGGGAATGCCGGCTTCGACCTTGCCGACCAGGTCGGCGCCGACGTCGGCACCCTTGGTGAAGATGCCGCCGCCAAGACGCGCGAAGATGGAAATCAGCGAAGAACCGAAGCCGAGGCCGACCAGCGGATGCAGGATGTGATCCATGGTGACGCCTTCGGCCGCCGTCATCTTGAGGAAGGCGTAGTAGCCGGCGACACCCAGCAGGCCGAGGCCAACCACCAGCATGCCGGTGATGGCACCGCCCTTGAAGGCGACGTTGAGCGCTTCGTTGAGGCCGGCGCGCGCAGCTTCCGCAGTGCGCACGTTGGCGCGCACCGAAACGTTCATGCCGATGAAACCGGCCGCGCCGGACAGCACCGCGCCGATCACGAAGCCGACCGCGGTCGACATGCCAAGGAAGAAGCCAATCAGCACGGCCAGAACCGCGCCGACCATGCCGATGGTCGTGTATTGACGCTTCAGATAAGCCTGGGCACCTTCCTGCACCGCCGCCGAAATCTCCCGCATGCGATCGTTGCCGGTCGGTTGTGACAAGATCCAGTTGCTTGACTTGATGCCATAGGCGAGTGCGGCAAGCGCACAGACGATGGCGAACAATAGACCTGACGACATGTGTGTTCCTCCTCCTTCAAAGTTGACTTACATCAAAGCCCTTATGGAGCCCAGAAATGCGAAGGGCGCGTCGTTCGGCGCGCCCTTCAATTTCCCCTGCCGGCTACAGCTTGAACTCGCCCGGCAATTTCTTCGGTACCGCAACGTTCTTCAACGTCACATACTTGGGCAGACCATCCTGGTAGGGCGGATAGTCCTCTCCTTTCATGAGCGGCGCCAGGTAGGTGCGGCACTTCTCGGTGATGCCAAAGCCGTCGGCGGTGATGAAGTTCTTGGGCATCATCTTCTCGACGTTGGCCACCTTCGACAATGAAGCCATGCCGATCTTCCACTTGTAGGGCTTGTCGGAAACACGATCAATGGTCGGCATCACCGAGTTGTGTCCCTTGAGGGCGTATTCGACGGCCGCCTTGCCCATGGCGTAGGCCTGATCGACGTCGCTCTTGGAGGCGATGTGACGCGCGGCGCGTTGCAGGTAGTCGGCGACGCCCCAGTGGAACTTGTGACCCAGCGCATCCTTGACCATGTTGGCGACCACCGGCGCGGCGCCGCCCAGCTGCGCATGGCCGAAGGCGTCGCGCGTCCCCTGCTCGGCAAGGAACTTGCCGTCGGGATGATGGCAGCCCTCGGAAACCACCACCGTGCAGTAGCCGAACTTCTTGACCAGGCTATCCACCTTGGCCAGGAACTTCTTCTGATCGAATACCACTTCGGGGAACAGCACCACGATCGGCAATTCGGTGTCCTTGGTCGAGGCCATGGCACCGGCCGCCGCAATCCAGCCGGCATGACGGCCCATCACTTCGAGCACAAACACCTTGGTCGAGGTCTTGGCCATCGACCGCACGTCGTAAGTGGCCTCCAGCGTGGACACCGCGATGTACTTGGCCACCGAGCCGAAACCCGGGCAGTTGTCGGTGATCGGCAGATCGTTGTCCACGGTCTTCGGCACATGGATGGCCTGCAGCGGATAGCCGGTCGCCTTGCTGAGTTGCGAAACCTTCAGGCAGGTGTCGGCGGAGTCGCCGCCACCGTTGTAGAAGAAATAGCCGATGTTGTGGGCCTTGAAGACCTCGATCAGACGGTCGTACTCGCGCTTGTTGGCTTCCAGGCTCTTCAGCTTGTAGCGGCAGGAGCCGAACGCGCCCGAGGGCGTGTGGCGCAGCGCGGCGATGGCCGTGGCCGATTCCTTCGTCGTGTCGATCAGATCTTCGGTCAGGGCACCGATGATGCCGTTGCGGCCGGCATAGACCTTGCCGATCTTGTCCTTGTGCTTGCGCGCGGTTTCGATCACGCCGCAGGCGGAGGCGTTGATCACCGCCGTCACGCCGCCGGACTGCGCGTAGAACGCGTTCATCTTCTTTGCTGCCATGCCAGTCTCCCCTTTACTTCAGCGCCGCGAACGCGCTGTCACGAACGGCATCGACCTTGCCCAGCCCATTGATCTTGCGGTACTTGGGCGCGCCGGCCTGACCATTGGCCGCCCACTTGCCGTAGTAATCGACCAAGGCCTCGGTCTGCTGGTGGTAGACCTCCAGACGCTTCAGCACGGTTTCTTCCTGGTCGTCGTCGCGCTGGATCAGCGGCTCGCCGGTCACGTCGTCCTTGCCTTCGGCCTTGGGCGGATTGAACTTGACATGATAGGTGCGGCCGGAGGCCACGTGCACGCGGCGACCGCTCATGCGAGCAACGATCTCGCTGTCGGGCACGTCGATCTCGAGCACGAAGTCGATCGCGACGCCGGCATCCTTCATGGCTTCGGCCTGCGGGATGGTGCGCGGGAAGCCGTCGAACATGTAACCGCTGCTGGCAATCGGCTTCCTTGAGGCGATCCTTGACCAGACCGATGATGATGTCGTCGCGAACCAGGCCGCCGGCATCCATGATCTTCTTGGCTTCCAGACCCAGCGGGGTGCCGGCCTTGACGGCGGCGCGCAGCATGTCGCCGGTGGAAATCTGCGGGATGCCGAACTTCTCCTTGATGAAGTTGGCCTGGGTGCCCTTGCCCGCGCCGGGGGGGCCCAACAGAATCAGTCGCATGTCTAGCTCCCTTGGTGTTGTCGCTAATCGGTGAATAGTTATTCTATTGATGGTCCACTTCCCAACCACCGAACATAATCCCATTCCCCTGAGCGGTCAAACGCGGAAATGAATCGCGGTATCAAATTTCCTTCGAACCCGTTCCAGATCGTCGGCCGTATCGACACCGGGCTCCGGCGGGCAATCGGCCACCGCCACCCGAATGGCATGCCCGTGCCACAAGCACGCGCAGTTGCTCCAGCGCTTCAGTGTGCTCGACGGGCGCCGGCGCCAGCTTCCCGTACTGGCGCAGAAAACCGACGCGATAGGCGTAGATGCCGATGTGGCGCAGCGCGCCAAGATCCGACGGCAGCGCCGCGCGGTCGGCGGCAAAGGCATCGCGCGCCCAGGGAATCGGCGCGCGCGAGAAATACAGGGCGCGACCCGCGGCGTCGCACACGACCTTGACGACATTCGGGTTGAAGAAGTCCGCCGCGGTCGTCGATGGGATGCGCGGCGGTGGCCATCGCCGCCTCCGGGTCGATCGCCAGCGCCGCGCGCCACGGCGTCGATCAAGCGCCGGCTCGATCAGCGGCTCGTCGCCCTGCACGTTGACCACGATGTCGTCGTCCGCCCAGCCCAGCGCGTCGGCCACTTCGGCGATGCGATCGGTGCCGCTGGCATGGTCGGCGCGCGTCATCACGGCGCGATGGCCATGCGCCTCGACCGCCGCGCATACCCGCTCGTCGTCGGTGGCGACACAGACGTCGCTGGCGCCGACTCGCAGCGCCGCCTCGACCACCCGCACCACCATGGGCTTGCCGCCGATATCGGCCAGCGGCTTGCCCGGCAGCCGCGTCGAAGCGTAGCGGGCCGGAACGACGACGTGAAAGCCATCACGGCTTCGTCCGGCCGCCATCTGCCGCGCCTCGTCCTCCAGCATGATCGGAATGTCGTCCTTGATCGGATAGGCCAGCCGGCAGGGCTTGCAGACCAGTTCCGCGTTCGCCCTTGCGGTAGTCGAGCGGCCCCTTGCAGAGCGGGCAGACGAGGATTTCAAGCAGGCGCGCGTCCATCGATCTTCTCCAGATACGAATTGCGCCAGATCGGGCATCACGATCGGCCGTCGACCGGCAGCACCCAGACGGGCAGCGCGGCGAGCAGGCCGAATTTTACCGCATCCTTTTCCGTGGTCAGGATCGCGTCGCCGTCGAAAGCCAGATCGGCCGCGACATAGCGATGATGATCGGGAAAGGCATGCGCCTCGAAGTCAAGGCCAAGTCCGGTCAGATGATCGAAGAAGCGTTGCGGCTCGCCGATGCCGGCGACGGCGTGCAGGCGCAGTCCCGCGAGTTCGGCGGCTGGCACGGCTGGCGGCGCAGTCGTCAAGACGCTGGAAGCGCTCGCCCGCCAGGGTCATGCGAAAGCCGCGCCGGACCGCGACCAGTCCGTTGGCCACCAGCGCATCGACCGACCGCAGGCGCGACGCCGGCTCGCGCAGCGGGCCGGCCGGCAGAGGCCAGCCGTTCCAGAGGCCGCGCCGGTCGAGCACGGCGATCTCGACGTCGCGCGCAAGGCGGTAGTGCTGCAAGCCGTCGTCGCAGAGGATCACGTCGCAGTCCGGATGGCGCCGCCAGCAGGGCCCTGCCGGCGGCGACACGATCCCGGCCGACGAAGACCGGGCAGCCGGCGCGGCGGCGGATCAGCAGCGGTTCGTCGCCAACCAATTCGGCGACGCCATCGCGGCCCGACTTCGCCCACACCATCGACATTGCCGCCGTAGCCGCGACTGACGACCCCGGGGTGGCGGCCGCGCCGCGTGCAACGCTTCGACCAGCCAGAGGATCAGCGGCGTCTTGCCGGTGCCGCCGACGGTGATGTTGCCGACGACAATGACCGGCACCGGCAGTCGCTCGCGAGCCAGGAGGCCGCCACGATACAGCAGGCCGGCGCAGGGCCACGACCAGGAAGAAGACGATGCCGACGGGAAGCAGCAGCCAGGCCGGCAGCCCGCGCCGCCGCCAAATCGCGCTCAACGATTGCGCCTGCTGGGTGGCAAAGGAGATATGCGAAAGCCCCGCCTGCTGCGCCGCCTGCATGACGTCGATGACGCTCTGATGCGTCGCCTTGGCATCGGCGTTGATGATCACCACCGGTTCCTTGCGCGTCGCCGGCGGCGCGCTTCAGGGCGACGCCGATCGCTTCGACGTCGCGACCGGCCACCGGCACCTTGTTCACCAGGACGTCGCCGCTGGCGGTGACCACCACATTGATTTCGTTGGGCTGCTCCTTCTGCGCCTGCGGCATCGGCGGTCGGCAGGTTGATTTCCAGGCCGGCGAACTTCGAATAGGTGGTGGTGATCATGAGGAAGATCAGGATCACCAGCAGCACGTCGATCATCGGGATCAGGTTGATCTCCGGCTCCTCGCGCGCGCGGCCGCGCTGGAAGTTCACGCGCTGCTTCTCCGTGCACCAGCTCGACCAGCTTCACCGCCTGCTGCTCCATTTCGACCACGAAGCTATCGACCTGCGCCCGGAAGTGGCGATAGAAGATCATGGCCGGAATGGCGATGATCAGGCCGAAGCCGGTGTTGTAGAGCGCCACCGAAATGCCGTGGGCCAACTGCTGCGGATTGTTGCCGGACGCCGGTCGCCGAGCCGAAGATCTCGATCATGCCGACCACCGTGCCGAACAGGCCCATCAGCGGGCTGATCGAGGCGATGGTGCCCAGGCTGGTCAGGAAGCGCTCCAGATCGTGCGCCGCGCCGCGGCCGGCCTCCTCGATCGATTCCTTCATGACCTCGCGCGAAGCCTTGACATTGCGCAAGCCGGCCGCGAGCACGCGCCCCAGCGGCGAGTGGGCATCGAGGCGCTTCAGCGTCTCCTCGTTGACCCCGTTCTGCCGATAGTCCGCCGACGACGGCAGTCAGCAGGCCGGCGGGAACGATCTTGGCCCGACGCAAGGCGACGGCGCGCTCGATGATCAGCGCGACGGCAATGATGGAGGTCAGCAGCAGGAAATAGATCGGCCAACCGGCAGCCTGAATAATGGAAAACACGCGCGCTCCCGGGAATTCGAACAAGCGCGCACTTTAGCGTCCCATCATGAAATCGGCAAGGCGCGCGACTGGTGCGTGGCCGGCCGTGGCCCGGCGCCGCTGCTAGAATCGCCCACCATGAATGAAACCGACGACGGCGCCGTGGCGGCGCAGGCTTGGCTGGCCAGCCTGCTTGCCCCGGGCAGCCCCGCCGTCACGACACTGCCGCTGCGCGGCGCGGCCGCGCCGGCGCTGGCCGCCGCCCTGGCCGCCTTGGCCGCCGAGGCATTGGCCCGCGACCAGACCCTGCTGCTGGTCACGGCCGACGACTTGTCGCTGCCCGAGATATCCAACGCCCTCGATCTGAACCTGCGGCCGCTGTGCCTGGTGTTGCCGGCCACCGACTATGCCTGCCGCATCGCCCTGCGCGCCACCCTGTCGCTGCTCAAGAGCCGGCTGTCCCGCGCCGGCGACGATGCCGACGGCCCGGCCTGGGTCACCCAGCGCCGCCAGTTGGACGCTTGCGCCGGCTTGTGGCGCGATAGCCAGGCCTGGAGCCGGCGCGGTCTGGACGACGAACCCTGGCCGAACCAGGTCGAGCGGCTGTTCCCGGTGCGCGTCCTGCCGGTCTCCCTGGCACGGCGCCTGACAGTGCCTTCCGAATGGGTGGTGCTGGTCGACGCGGCCCGGCTGCCCGACGACGCTCGCGGGCCCTGGCCCGGTGCCGCGCGCACGCTGCTGCTCGACGAACCGGTCGGCGGCTTTGCCGGCGCGCTGGTCCGGGCCGACCCGACCAGCCGCCAGCGGGCCGAACTCGAAGTATTGACCCAGGAACTGTCGGAACTCGAACTCGAGCTGGCCACCGCTCAGGCCGAGATCGCCGACTTCACCCGCCGCTACCATGGGGCGATCGGTACCCGCATGGGCACGCTCGACGCCCTTCGGGCGGAACTGGCCGCGCGCCGCGCCGCCGCTCACCCCGAGGATCCCGATGCCGGGCGTGCCGCCGAGGCCGCCCAGTCGCGGGCCGAACAATCGCAGCGCGAAAACCGGCGCTTCGCCGAGCTCGATCGCGGCGAGGCAAAGCCCTTCGCCCCGAGCGGCGACATCAAGAAGCTCTACCGCCAACTGGCGCAAAAGATTCACCCGGATCGCGCCCGCGACGACAGCGACCGCGCCTGGCGCACGCAACTGATGGCCGAGGCCAACCGCGCCTACCGGGCCGGCGACGAACCCGCCTTGCGTGAAGTGCTGGCGCTCTGGCAGGAAGGCGCCTGGCGGGAATCGCTGGCCGAAACAGCGGGCAACAGCGACAGTCTGTCCGCGCAACTGGCGCGCCTGAAGCGCCGTATCGCCGAGATCGAGGGCGAACTGAACCGGCTGTTCGGCTCCAAGCTCTACGAACTGTTCACCGCCGCCAACATCGCCCGCCGGGCCGGCCGCGACCTGTTGCTGGAAATGGCCGCACGCCTCGACGCCGACATCGCCGCCGTTCGCGCCGACCTGGCTAGTTGAGCTTGCTGCCGCGCTCGACCCGCTCCAGAAACGCCAGCGCCTGGGCGTGGCCAAGTTGGGCCGCCGAACGCAGCCACCTCATCGCCAGCCGGGAATTGGTGGCGGTACCCGTGCCACGATAGTAGGCAGTGCCCAGTTCGTACTGGGCATCCACCTCGCCCAGCAGCGCCGACTGCCGCAACCAGCGCAAGCCGGCGCGCGCGTCGCAGCGCGTCCCTTCGCCGTGCAGCAGACAGTAGCCGAGGCTGTACATGGCATAGGCGTCTTCGTGCTGGGCCACGGCCTGTTCGTACCAGCGGACCGCCTCGCGCGCGTTGCGCTCGACGCCCCAGCCGAAGTAGTACATGTCGCCCAGGGCAATCTTCGCGTCGAAGAGCGACGCCGCCTTGCGGTACCAGACCATGGCCTGCGGCAAGTCCGGCTCGCCGCCGACACCGTGGCGCAGACACTCGGCGAGCATCAGCGCCGCCCGCCGGTGGCCCAGTTCGGCGGCCTTGCGGTAGTGGCGGGCAGCGCCGGCCGGGTCGGCCGGGCGGCCATGCAGCAGGCGCTCGCCCTCGGCGAACCAGTAACGCTCCAGCTCGCCGAGCGCCGACGGCCAGCCACCTTCGGCGGCGGCCCGCAGCAAGGCTTCACCGCGCCGCCGATCGGCGGCGATGCCCTTGCCATGCAGAAGGCAGCGACCCAACTCGGCCTGACCGTGCGCTTCGCCGGCCTCGGCGGCCAGCCGGTAGTAGGCAACCGCATACCGGGCATCCGCCGGCACGCCCTCGCCATGCTCGTGGCATTCTCCAAGCCAGACATTGGCCTGCGGGTCGCCCGCCTCGACGGCGCGCCGGTACCAGGACACGGCCAGCGACTTGTTTTCGGCCACCGCGTCACCCCAGCGATAGCAGTGGGCCACCTTCAGGCAGGCGCGGCCATGGCCCTGCCGGGCGGCCGCCCGCCACCAGCGCAGCGCCTCGAGCAGGTTGGGGCCGTTGCCCAGCCGGCCCGCGGCGTACGCCTCGCCCAACTCGAACTCGGCTTCCCGGTAGCCCAGTTCGGCCGCCTGGCGGTACCAGTCGAGACCGGCCGCCGCGTCGGCGCCAACTCCCATGCCGAATGTGTAGCACTGGCCGAGCAGAAACATGGCGCCGCTGATGCGCTTGGCGGCGGCGGCATGAAACCAGGCGACCGCTTCGGTACGATTCGCCACGCCGCCTTCGCCGGCGTAGAGACAAAGCCCCAAGGAGAACATGGCCGCGCCGACATCGTGGCGAGCCGCCTCACGCCAGCATTTGACGGCCTCGGCGCGGTCCTCGGGAACACCGCGAGCAAAGAAATGGCAACGGCCCAGAAGATCGAACGCGCGCGCATGGCCCTTGTCGGCGGCGCGTCTGAGCAGGCGTGCCGCCTCGGCATGGTCGCGGGGCAGGCCAAAACCGTGATAGAGCAACCAGCCCAACACGGCTTCGCCGGCGGCGCAGCCGTGTTCCGCGCTCTTTGCCGACCAGTGCACCGCCTGTGCGTGAGACTTGGCGACACCCTCGCCGACCGCCGAGCGCCAGGCCAGTTCGGCCTGCGCCGAGACGTTACCGCCTTCGGCCATCCGTTTCAGCTCGGCCAGGCCCACCTGCCGCCAGAAGCCGTCCGCCGGCCCCAGTAGCTCGAGCCCCTGAACAGCACCACGCTCGATCAGACTGCTTTCCAGCACGTCGCGAAACATGCCAAGCAGCGCGGCGGGGCGCAGCGGCACCAGGGAAGTGGGCAATATGGGGGATGTCGTCATGTCGATAGCCAGATTAGCCAAGATCGGCCAGCTGGTTTTCCACAAAAACTGTGGAAAAGTCTGTGAATCCCGCGTCCATAGTTGCGCTAAGTCGCGAACAAAAAAGGGAAAGTTGCCCAACGACCTTTTTTGACCGGAAGCAACACCCATAAAAATCAAACACTTGAACGACAACGCCTGATCCCATGCGGGTTTCAAGACCATGACCGCGTCAAGGGCAGGGCCTGTGGATGAGGTAGAATCAATGCCGCTCCCCAGCCAGTGCCACCCGCCCGCCCGCGCCCCGCCTTGCTCCCCGAAATCCTGACCGTTACCGAACTGAACCGCCTCGCGCGCACCGCGCTGGAGCGCGAATTTCCCTTGCTCTGGGTCGCCGGCGAAATCTCGAACCTGACGCGGGCACCCTCCGGTCACCTGTACTTCACGCTGAAGGATGCCGGAGCGCAAATTCGTTGCGCCATGTTCCGCTCCCGCGCCCAAACCCTGCCATGGCGATTGGAGAACGGCCAACAAGTGGAGGCCAGGGCGCTGGTGACGCTCTACGAGGCGCGCGGCGATTTCCAACTGAACGTCGAAGGCCTGCGCCGGGCCGGCCTGGGCCGGCTCTACGAGGCATTCCTGCGCCTCAAGGAAAAGCTCGCCACCGAAGGCCTGTTCGCCGAAGGGCGCAAGCGCGACTTGCCGCGTTTTCCCCGCCGCATCGGCATCATCACCTCGCCCAGGGCCGCTGCCTTGCGCGATGTGGTCGCCGCCCTGGCCCGGCGCGCGCCGCATGTCCCGATCGTCGTCTATCCGACCCTGGTTCAGGGCGGCGAAGCCGCCGGCCAGATCGCCGACGCGCTGCGCCGGGCGGCCGAGCGCTCGGAATGCGATCTGCTGCTGGTGACGCGCGGCGGCGGCAGCCTGGAAGACCTTTGGCCCTTCAACGAGGAGTTCGTGGCCCGCGCCATCGCCGCCAGCCCGATCCCGGTCATTGCCGGCATCGGCCACGAGACAGACATCACTATCGCCGACCTTGTCGCCGACCGGCGTGCCGCCACCCCCACCGCCGCCGCCGAACTGGCCAGCGCCGGCTGGTTCGACGCCGCCAACGAAACAGCCGGCTTGGCCGCGGCGCTGCGCCTGGCCATGCGCGCCACCCTGGAAAGGCGCATGCAAAGGATCGACCTGCTGGCGCGGCAACTGGCGCATCCCGCCGAACGCCTGGCCCGCGCCCGCCAGCGGCTCGCGCACCTCGCAACGCGGCTCGCCGGCACCGGCGAACGGCTGGTGGCGCGGCGCGACCAGCGTCTCGCCGCCCTGCGCCTGCGGCTTAGCCGTGCCCGACCGGCGCTCGAACCGCGCCGCACCCGCCTGGCCCACCTTGCCGCCAGCCTGACGGCGCTCAACCCGAAAGCAGCCCTGGCACGCGGCTACGCCTGGGTGCGCGATCCGCATGGCCAGCTCGTGCGCAGCGATCGGCAACTGGCACCGGGTGTGACCATTTCATTGCAGTTCGCCGAGGGCGGAGCCGAGGCCCTTGTCAGCAAAATAATTCCCGACTAGAATTGTCGGGCTTATCGACCACCGCTTTACGACAACCATCATCCGGAGAGTCCTCATGGAACACACCCTGCCCGCCCTGCCTTTTGCCATGGACGCCCTCGCGCCGCACATGTCGAAGGAAACCTTCGAGTACCACTACGCCAAGCACCATCAGGCCTACGTCACCAACCTGAACAACCTGATCAAGGGCACCGACTTCGAGAGCAAGTCGCTGGAAGACATCGTCAAGACCGCGCCCGCCGGCGGCATCTACAACAACGCCGCCCAGGTCTGGAACCACACCTTCTTCTGGAACTGCCTGAAGCCGAATGGCGGCGGCGCGCCCACCGGCGCGCTGGCCGACGGCCATCAACAAGAAGTGGGGCTCGTTCGACGAGTTCAAGAAGGCCTTCCAGACCTCCGCCGTCGGCAACTTCGGTTCCGGCTGGACCTGGCTGGTGAAGAAGGCCGACGGCATCGGTCGACATCGTCAACATGGGCGCCGCCGGCACCCCGCTGACCACCGGCGACAAGCGCCCTGCTGTGCGTCGACGTCTGGGAACACGCCTACTACATCGACTACCGCAACCTGCGTCCCAAGTTCGTCGAGACCTTCCTCAACAATCTGGTGAACTGGGACTTCGCGGCGAAGAACTTCGGCTGAGTACCAGCGGAGCTATTTCTTGAGAATAAAGTCGTAACACTCGAAATTAAGTCGTAAATTTTCGGGGACCACCCCGAAATAAAGTCGTAACGTGAACGGGCACCGCAGGTGCCCGTTCGTCCTTCCGGCAATCTGTTGTCGTTGGCGACATGATGCCAATATACGTTGCAAAACATGTAAATTTGCGACACGTTTCATTGACGAGTCGTTGGGTGCGACATAAACTGCAAACGTGTCGCAAAAACAGAAAATATCAATCATGAGCGGTTGGCGTCCCGACTTGCCTTACAACGAGCTGCCACCCTTGCCCCCGGTATCGGAGCTGGAGACACGCTCGGTTCTCAAACAGTGCATCACCGCGCGGGCGGCCCTGGCCGAGTTGAAGCAGGCCGCTGAGCTGATTCCCAACCAAGGCGTACTGATCAATGCGCTGCCGCTGCTGGAAGCGCAGGCGAGCTCCGAAATCGAAAACATCGTGACGACGACGGATCGCCTGTTCCAGTTTCAGCATGCGGACGAGCGCGCCGATCCGGCCACGCGTGAAGCCTTGCGTCACAGCAGCGCGCTGCTGGAAGGGTTTCGGGCATTGAAGCAGCATCCGCTTAACACAGGCACGGCGGAACAAGTGTGCACACGAATCAAGGGCGTGCAAATGCAGGTACGGCGGGTCCCCGGCACGGCACTGGCCAACCAGGCGACGGGCGAAGTCATTTATACCCCGCCGGTCGGGGAAGACCTGCTGCGAACCAAATTGGCCAACTGGGAGCGCTACCTGCATGAAGCCCTCGATGTCGATCCGTTGATCCGCATGGCGGTGGGGCACTATCAGTTCGAGGCCATCCACCCGTTTACCGACGGCAACGGTCGCACAGGGCGCGTGTTGAACAGCTTGTATCTGATTCAGGAAGAGTTGCTGACGCTGCCGATTCTTTATCTCAGCCGCTACATCATCAACAACAAGGCAGACTATTACCGACTTCTGCTCGATGTAACGCGCGGCAACGCTTGGGAGCCATGGGTCATCTTTCTGCTCCGGGGGGTCGAGGACACGGCGCGCTGGACGACCGCCAAGATATCTGCGATCCGCTCGCTGTCTGCGCTGACGATTGCGCATGTGCGGCAAGCCGCGCCGAAGATATACAGCCGCGAACTGGTGGATCTGATTTTCGACTTGCCGTATTGCCGCATCCAGAACGTGGTCGACAAGGGGCTTGCGGGGCGCCAAGCCGCTTCGCGCCATCTCAAGCAACTGGTGGACATCGGCGTCCTGCAAGAAGTGACGGTGGGCCGCGAAAAGCTTTTCATCCATCCGAAACTGATGCGGTTGCTGACACGCGAGGAGAACGTCGTCGTGGCCTACGCATGAACGCAGCCGAAACCCGCGCTGACCACATTGGCCCGGCAGTAACCGCGGCAGGCTTGGGACTGGTCGAGCGTAACGGTATCCGGCGCGACCACCAGACTTCTTCACAGTTGAGGATGAACTGAGGGCGCCATGAGCACAACGGATACCGACAATCCGGCCCTTCTCGTCTCTCCGCATCGGCAGAAGATCGTTCAAAGTGAAATCGCCATTGCCGACGCCGGCAAGAGTGCTATGGTTCAAGTGGGGGATGGTGTTTGTATGAACGTGAAAGGCTGTCCGATCAGGGACAAGGCTGGCGATGGCGGAAGGTCGCGGCGGCCTGATCGGCGGATGGCACATGACACACTCTGTACACACGGTACTCGCCGCCCACCACGACAATCGGGCGTATTTCCGCGAGCGCGTCGAGGTCACGCTGACGCAGGAGGCCGATGGCGCCATTGCCATCAGCTACGTCATCAACGACATCAGCTCGGATATCCGCGTGCCGACGCCGGACACGCCGGCGCCGGAGGGTTCGCTATGGCAAACGACCTGCTGCGAACTCTTCGTCAATCCAGTCGAGCAGACCGGCTACCGCGAATTCAATTTCTCCCCGTCGGGCCAGTGGGCGGCCCACGACTTTCTCGACATCCGCAAGCCCGCGCCGACGGCGCCTGGTTGCGCCGCGCCGGAGATCAAGGCCAAGCGGGAAAAGTCGCGGCTGCAACTGGATGTCAAACTGCCCAAGTCCGCCTTTCCCCGGGCCGCCAGCCTGCGCCTGGCGGTCAACGTCATCCTCCAGGCCAATGACGGCACCCTTGCCTACTGGGCGCTGACCCATCCGCCCGGCAAGCCCGACTTCCATCACCATGCGGGATTTGTCCTGAATCTTGGCCCCATGGGCTTCCGGCCGACCCGCTGGCCATGACATTCGGTTTTCGCCGCGCGCACGAAGCGACCGCGATCGAATAGCGTCAGGTCAGGCTTCGACCCGGGCCCGCAGCACCTTGATCTGGAACAGGGTGTTGCGTTCGTCTTCTTCCAGCGCGGCGCGGATGTGGTGCACGGTGGCCTGGTAGCGGGGAATGATGTTGTACTTGAGCGCGTTGACCCGCTTCTGGGTCTTGCGGCTGGCGGCGAGCAGGCGCCAGAGGGCGTTTTCCGCCTCGCCCAGGCGCGCGAGGGTGATGGTCAGGTCGCGCAGGCGCAGGCGCGCCTCGTCGAAGCTGACATCGGTCCACATCAGGCCCACCGGTTGCAGGGGCAAGGGTTCCGCCGAGACGCTCGGGTATTCGACGCCGACGCTGGAGCGGGCCACCACCTTCAGCGCCACGGCGGGTTTGAGGCCCACCGCCGACTGGCGCAGCATCTGCCCGCCCATGCGCATCTGGACGATGCCCAGCCAGTGATACGCCTCGGCCAGCTCCTCGACGGTCTGGGCGCGCAACTGGCGATACTGGGCCAGGCGCTCGTAGACCAGGCGGGTCAGCAGGTCGCGCTTCTTTTCCAGCATCTCCCGCCCCTGCTCGAGAAAACGCACCTGACGGTCAACCTGTAGCAGGGCGCTCTTGGTGGGCGGAACGGGAAGGCGCTTTTTCATGGTCGGCCAGTGCCGGCTAGCAAGCCCTAAACAACGGCCGCCTCCTTGGTCTCCTTGTAATACTTCGCCAGTTCCTCTTCCGATACGCGGATCAGCGCATCTGCCGGCAGCATGGAGAGCAGTTGCCAGGCGAGGTCGAGGGTGTCGGCCACGCTGCGCTCCTCGTCCTCGCCCTGGCCGATGAAGCGGTGTTCGAAGGCTTCGGCGAAGCGCAGGTAACGACGGTCGGCGTCGCCCAGTTCCTCGGCGCCGATGATGGCCGCCAGGCCACGCACTTCGAGCGCCTTGGCGTAGCTGGCGAATAACTGGCTGGCGACGTGGGGGTGATCCTCACGCGTGAAGTTCTTGCCGATGCCATCCTTCATCAGGCGCGACAGGGACGGCAGCACGGTGACCGGCGGATAGACGCCCTGGTTGAACAGTTCGCGCCCGAGCACGATCTGGCCTTCGGTGATGTAGCCGGTCAGGTCGGGAATCGGGTGGGTGATATCGTCGGAAGGCATCGACAGCACGGGAATCATCGTGATGGAACCACGCCGGTTCTTGATGCGCCCGGCGCGTTCGTAGATTTCGGCCAGATCGGAATAAAGGTAGCCCGGATAGCCCTTGCGCGCCGGCACGTCGCCGCGCAGCACCGCCACTTCCCGCAGCGCTTCGGCGTAGGCGGTCATGTCGGTCATCACCACCAGCACGTGATTGTCCAGGTCGAAGGCGAGATACTCGGCGGCGGTCAGCGCGGCGCGGGGGGTGAGCAGGCGCTCGATGACCGGCTCGTCGGCCAGGTTGAGGAACATCACCACCTTGTTGAGGACGCCGCTCTCCTCGAAGCTTTCCTGGAAGAAGCGGGCGTCGGCGTGCGAGGCGCCGAAGGCGGCGAACACCACCACGAACCCGGACGAAGCCTCGCCGAGCAGCTTGGCCTGGCGCACGATCTGCGCCGCGACGCGATTGTGCGGCAAGCCGCCGCCCGAGAAGATCGGCAGCTTCTGGCCGCGGGTCAGCGAGTTCATGCCGTCGATGGCGGAAATGCCGGTCTGGATGAACTCGCGCGGGTAGGCGCGGGCGGCCGGGTTGAGCGGCTCGCCATTGACGTCGCGGCGGTCGGCGGAAATGATCGGTGGCCGGCCATCGCGCGGCAAGCCTGCGCCGTTGAAGACACGGCCCAGGATGTCGCGCGACACCGGCAGCTTGAACGGCTCGTCGAGGAAGCGGACCCAGGTGCGTTCCAGATCCAGCTCATCGGTCCCCTCGAAGACTTCGACCAGTACCGCATCGGCGGCCGAGCGGATCACCAGGCCGGAACGCAGGCGGCCGGCGTGATCCCGCAACTGCACGCGCGAACCGGCCGTCACACCGGTCATGCCGGGCATTGCGCCCATCACCACGAGGCCGCCCTGGGCGGAACTGGCGGTACGGAATTCGACGTTTTTCATGGCCTTGCCTTGTCTTCGCTCGTAGCGGCAGCGCTTGCAACCGGTTCGTAGTCCACCGCGATCTGTTCGAATTCGGCGGGAATCCGGGCGATCTTCGCTTGCAGCGCGGCGAGGTCTTCGGACTTGTGCTGGCTCTTCCAGCGGCGCGCCTGCGACAGCAGGGGCATCTGGATCAGCCGCCTGGCCGGCGCGCCCAGCTTCACCAGCTTCATGCCCTGGCGGTAGATCTCCAGCAGGGCGGCGAGCAGCGCGTACTGCTTTTCCGGCGACGAGAAACTGTCGATGTCATCGGTGGCCGCCTGTTGCAGCAGGCCTTCCTTGAGCAGGCCCGAGGCTTCCAGGGTCCAGCGTTGTTCGCTCGACAGCGCTTCGACGCCCACCAGATTGACGATGCGCTGCAACTCTTCCGACGCGGCGAGCAGATCGAGCGCTTCGCCGCGCGCGGCGGCCCAGCCCGGATCGACGTTCTCGGCCCACCACCTGGCGGCCGAGGGCACGTAGCCGGAGAAGCTTTCCAGCCAATCCACCGCCGGGTAGTGGCGGGCATCGGCGAGTTCCTTGGAGAGCGCCCAGAAGGTCTGGATGATCTCCTTGGTGTGGCTGGTGACGGGCTCGGAGAAATCGCCGCCCGGCGGTGAAACGGCGCCGATCAGGGTCACGGAACCATGGTCACCGGCCAGCGTTTCCACCCGCCCCGCCCGCTCGTAGAAGGCCGCGAGGCGCGAACCGAGATAGGCCGGGTAGCCCTCTTCCACCGGCATCTGCCCCAGCCGGCCGGCCACCTCGCGCAGCGCCTCGGCCCAGCGGCTGGTCGAGTCGGCGACCATCACCACGTCATAGCCCTGGTCGCGGAAATATTCGGCCAGGGTGATGCCGACGTAGATCGATGCCTCGCGCGCCACCACCGGCATGTTGGAGGTGTTGGCAATCAGCAGGGTGCGTTCCATCAGCGGGCGGCCGGTATGCGGGTCCTTCAGTTCGGGCATGAACTCCAGCACGTCGGTCAGTTCGTTGCCGCGCTCGCCGCAGCCCACGTAGATGACGATCTCGGCGTTGCACCAGCGCGCGATCTGCTGCTGCAACATCGTCTTGCCGGCGCCGAACGGCCCGGGAATGGCCGCCTTGCCGCCCTTGAGCAAGGGGTAGAAGGTGTCCAGAATGCGCTGCCCGGTGATCAGCGGCTTCACCGCGTGGTCGCGCCGCTTGAACGGTCGCGGCGTCCGCACCGGCCAGCGGTGGAACAGGTGCAGCTTCTCGATGCGGCCGTCGTGTCGCTTGACCCGGCCGATCACCTCGTCGATCGTGTAGTCGCCTTCCGGGGCCAGCTCCATCAATTCGCCGGCGATCGACGGTGGCGTCAGGATGCGATGCAGGATGGATTCGGTTTCCCGCACCGTGCCGAGCACGTCGCCACCCGCGACATGCGGCGCATCGCGCCAACGTGGATCGGGCACGAAATGCCAGCGGCGCTCACGCGACAGGGAAGGCACCGAGACACCCCGGGCGATGCGATCGCCGCTCTTTTCCCGCACCGCGTTCAGCGGCCGTTGCACGCCGTCGAAGATGGCGTTCAGCAGTCCGGGGCCGAGTTCCACCGACAGCGGCCAGCCCAGACCTTCCGCCACCTCGCCGGGCCGCAGGCCGGCGGTGTCTTCATAGAGCTGCGCCAGCGCGGTATCGCCCGTGCGGCCGATCACTTCGCCCACCAGTCCGATGGCGCCGACCCGAACCTGTTCGCCGAGCACCGTTTCCGGCAATTGCAGCTTGACCAGGGGACCGTTGATTTCGAGGATTTTGCCCATTTGAATTCCCGTTTTTTTCGCTAGCCGCGCGCCAGGCTTCTCAAGTCCGGCGGAACAGGCGTTCCATCGCCACGCGGGCCAGTTCATCGGCCAGCCTGGACTGGCGACCCTCGAAGGTATGGTCGATCTGCGCCCGGTTGTCCGCCAGCCGCACGCGCACGCCGCCTTCGCTGATCTGGCCATGCGACTGCAACTCGATACGGCGACCCGGCGCGGCGCGCGCGACGATGTTCGCCCACTCCAGTGCCAGGCGCTGCTGGTCGGCCGGCCGCACTTCAGCCACCAGATCGCCGGACGGCAAGGCCCGGGCGGCATCGGCAAGCCACGCTTCGAGCACAGCCGGATAGCGCTTGTCGTCGCCCACCAATTGCTGAAACGCCGAGCGCACCCCCGCCAGAGCCGCCTCGGTGAGCGCCCAGCGCAGCCGGTCCACTTCCGCCGCCTGTCGGGCTTCCGCCGCCTGCACCTGACGCAGTACCTTGCGTTCCGCTTCGGCCTTGGCTAAAGCCACCTCGCGTTCCCCGGCAAGCCTCAGCCCATCGGCCATCTCCTTGAGGATTCGCGCCCTGGCCGCCTCGGTGTTCTGGCGCTGCTCGCGCACCAGGGTTTCGGCCTGGTGCAACAGTGCCGCTTCCAGTTGGCTTACTTGTGCGTCCGCATCCATGTGCTTCTCCAGACCCCCTGCTTCATGTGAGCGCCTCCGGCCCCAGTACCGCGCGCACCACGTCGTCCACGGCCGGCGCGTAATCACGCGGCGCCGCGAGTGGCGGCAACTCGGTGACCACGATGCGCCCCCCCTCGTTACGCAGGCGATTGAGCCAGGCGCCGCCGGCGTGCGCCAAGCCGGTCTCGAGCAGCACCAGAGCCTGGCTGCCCTCCTGGACCAGTTGTGCCAGGACTTCCTCGACCTTGGCCGGATCGGCATCCGGATGAACCTCGGCGCCGATCAGGCTGAAGCCCTCGGTCAGGCCTGCGCTGCCGAGCACGACCAGCCGCGCGCCGACAAAAGGAGTTTCCGCCTCATGCATTGCGCCGTGCCCCTACAGCTTGCCCAGCAGAAGGATGGACATCACCAGGCCGTAGATCGCCACCCCCTCGGCCAGCCCCATGTAGATCAGGGTGCGGCCGAACATCTCCGGCTTCTCGGCGATCACCGCCAGTGCGGCGGAACCGACCGGGCCCAGCGCGATGCCGGCGCCGATGGCCGCCACGGCTGTGGGCAGGCCGATACCGATCAGGGCCAGCCCCTTGCCGAGCGAAATTTCCGCCAGCGTCGCGGTAGCGGGTTCGGCGGCGAGGACCTCCTGCACGCCCAGCAGCAACGTGCCGGCCAGCGCCAGGCCGAAGACCAGGAAATTCCCCAGCACCCCGCCCTGCAGCCAGCGCGGCGCGGGGAGCGGACGCGGTTTGAGTTCCAGCCAAACTCCAATACCGATCATGGCGGCGACGGAACAAGCCATCAATGCGATCAACCAGCTCATGTTGCTCTCCCAAATGACGCGACTCGTCGAAACTTCACTTTGCACCCGCCAGTTTCAGCGGCACGAACTCGGTGCCGTCGCCGCTGAAGAAGCGGGAAAAGCCTTCGTAGTACATCAGACGCAGCGCCTGGATGGCGACGATGCCGCCTTCCAGCACGATGATGATGACATTGCCCAGCACGATCGTCAGCCAGTGGCCCGCCGTGCCAAGACCGTTGGCAATGGTGAACACGGCCAGAGCGAGCGCCACGTGGTTGAGGCTGAAGGCCGCCACACGCATGAACGACAGGGTGTTGGCGAACAGGTTGATGCCGGTTTCCAGCGTTTCGATGGCGGTCACCAGGGCGCGTTCGCCCAGGCTGGCACGGGTTTCCACCCACTTGAACACGGCGACCGCAGTGATGCCGAGCATGGCCATGCCCCATGCCGGTCGGCCGAAATCGCCGAATCCGCTCACCCCGGCCAAGCCCATGATGCCGGCCGCCGCTCCCAGATAGAACAGCAGGCCGGCCAGGCCGGTGGAATCGAACAGCGCCTCGCCGGGATGACCGGCATTCAACTGGTTGTAGATGTTCGCCAGCAGGGTAAAGGCGATGAAACCGACACCGAACAGGATGGCCACGGTGAGGATGCGGGTCGGATCATGCAGCGGCGACAGCCAGATCGGCGCGATCATGTCTTCGTAACCGAAGATGCTGCCGTACAGCAGGCCGAAGCCCATCGATACCACGCCCGCCGCGATGCCGACCCAGGCGGCACGTCCCAGCCTGCGATACAGGAACAGCGGCCAACACCAGAATCACGCCGCCGTGGCCGACGTCGCCGAACATCGCGCCGAACAGCAGAAGGTAGGTCAGCGCGAACAACAACGAGGGATCGAACTCGCCGTAGCGCGGAATGCCATAGCTCTTGACCAGCGGCACGAAGGGCGACAACCAGCCTGGATAGCGCACCAGGGACGGAACCTGCCTGGCTTCGCTGGCCTTGGGTTCCTCCATGCTCAGCCAGTAGTGGCCATGAAAACGTGCTTCCAGGGCCGTCTTCAATTCCTTGATCCGGCGCCGCGGTATCCAGCCCGACAGGCTGGCCAGGCTGCCGTGGCCGCGCACGCCGACGACGGCCGCCTCGGCCAGCGGCCGGCCGAGCGTGACGCGCAGACGCGCTTCCTCGAGACCGGAACGATACTCGCCACGCAGGGTGTCCATGACGGCGCACTCGGCACTGACGCGCGCCTCGACCCGCTTGCGCTCCTCGAGCAGGCAGGTGCGTGCCGCGTCGGGGTGCGCGCACAGTTCCTTCGGTACCGGCAGTTCACGCCAGCCGGCCTGGGCGAGGAGCCCGCTCACTTCCTCATGGCGGTCGCGCGGACCGGCGATGACGGCATAGGCCTGATCGCCGACGGTGTCGAACGTGTAGAGGAGCGACCCGGTCATGGACAGCGCTTCGCCCATGCGCTTGACGCTGGCCGCAGGCAGGCTGCCGATGTTCACCGCCAGCAGGCTGCCGGGGCGCAGCAGTCGCGCCAGGTCCACGTTGAGGTGATCCAGTTTGTCCAGCGTTTCCTGTAGCGCCTCGACATGGCGCACTTCTTCCTGGATGCGCGCTTCGCCCTCGTGGGCGGCCAGGCAGGCGTTCCATACCTCCTTGAGCCAGGCGTTGAGTTCCTCGAGATCGGCCAGGGTCGGCGCCGCCACTCCGGGCGGGATGGTCAGCTCGGGCAGCCCGCCGCAGCGCTCGACCAGCTTGGACACGCGCGACTCGGCGTCCAGCCAGGCTTCGCGATAGGCCTCGGCGGGCTTCTCGGCGAGCGCCGCCGGCGCGTGCTGGGCGGGACTGTAGATGCCGAAGCGCGCCAGTTCCAGCGCGGCATCCGCCGCTTCGGAGGCCAGCATGAGCAGGCGAATCTTGACCAGGGGCTCGGCGCGAAACATCAGGTGCTCCCGCCGTTCGATTGATACATGGCGAGCCGGATGTCGGCCACCGGCAGGCCAAGCAGCCGGCCGCGCAGCACGGCGCGCACCGCGCGCAGGTCGCGTTCCCGCAACAGGAGGTAGGCGAACGCGCGCGCGATCGCCGGCGCGCCGGAGCGCAACACCTGGTCGGCGCTGGCGGCGGCGGCCCGCTCCATGCGCGCGAAGACCCGGGGAATCTCATGAATCCCCTCCATCGACTCGCGCAGCGGCGATGGCAGCGCGGCGAGCACGTCCTCGAGACTGGCCAGCGCCGCCAGCTCGCGCAGGCGCGCGGAGGACAGGCTGTAGTGGGAACCCACCAGCAGGAAGTAAACTTGCGCGGGCGGCAGGCTGTAGTTGAAGCGGTAGCGCAGCAGCCAGACCAGATTGATGCGGTCGATCAGCGCGCCCATCAGGCGCCGGAACGACGCGCCCGCCGCCGCTTCCAGCGGCAGGGCGCGCTGCGCCAGGCCTTCGTAGTAGCCGCGATCGAGCGCGGCATCGAGGATGAACGGATCGTGGCTCTCCTCGAAGGCCCGCCGGGCATGGCGCACGATGGCGACATACGGTCCGGCCTCCAGGCGCCGCAACAGCTCATTGACGTCCTCGGCATGGGCCAGATCCTGCACGTCCAGCCGCCCGAAGCTGCCCATGGGCGTCAGCCGGCTCAGCAGCGTCGCCGGGCGCTCGCCGGTCATCTTGCCGCGCAGCAGGGTCTTGACGTTGGTCACCTCGAAGCGTTCGGTCCAGTAGGTCAGAAAATCACGCTCGACGCCGGTCAGCGGACGGATCAGCACCGTCGTCTCCTCCAACAACCGGGCAATGATGCGCTGTTCCAGAGAACGATTGTCCAGGCTGTCGAAGCCGGCGGCCAGTTGCGGCAAACCGCGCGCGTCGAGCGCGGCGGCCATGTCTTCGGCGGGCGTGTCGATGAGCTTGCTGAAATTCTCGACCGCCCAGAGCCGGCTGGAGAACAGGGTGACACGGGTGTTCAGATAAGCGGACACGGAATTTTCCGGTCAGGCATGCGCGACCGACCCGGACTCAGGACGCCGGATCGAGCAACAGATTCAATGCGGCGTCGACCGCCTCCTGTTCATGACGCGCGGCCCGCTCACGCAAGTTGCGCTGCCGCTCTTCGTATTTCCGGGTCAGTTCGGCCACCGCGTCGTCCGCGCGGCTTTGCGCATCCTTCAGGTAGGGCGCCCGCAATTCCGCGCGCCCCGCCGCGAAGCGCGCCTCGGCCTCCCTCACTGTGGCGAGCGTCTCGCCCAACATCTGCTCGCGCTCGGCGCTGGCCGCATCGATGATGCCCTGCGCGCGGGCTTCCGCTTCCAGAAGACGTCTCAGATGGTCTTCCATCTCTTGCTACCTCAACGCGTCGATGACGCTTGGCTCGCATTCGGTTGATTGGAGCCTTCAATCAAAATTATGGTAGAGATTTCCGGAAATGGTATCCATATCGCTGATCGGTCGATAATCCATTCAGCGCGGTCGGTGCGCGCTGGGCCGCGACTGGCCTCAGGCCAGACCGCCTCGTCAACGGCTATGCGCCAGGATCTGTCCCGGGAGGACTCCACGATGACCTTTGCCGACAACACGCTCATCGCCGTTGCGTTTCTTGCCCTGGCCGGCTGCGGGAAGAATCCGGATGCCGTGATGTGGGACTGCCAGCTCGCGGTGCAAAAGGGCAATGCTGGCCGATCCGCGGCCGATGCCGCCGAGCGGGCGCGGGACATCGATGCCTGCCTGTCCGGCCGGGGCTACCGACTGGACACCGGCAATCCCGCCTGTCGATATGGGACGGTGACATCCACCTGCTATGTGTCGAGATAGCAATCTGGCCCGGGGCCATCATCGGACGGCCGGTGGCGCCTGGCGCCACGGACTATGACAATCCGATCGCGGCGGGGAAGTCTGTAGAATCCTGCGGTCATGAAGGCCGAAGAACAAGCCCGGCAGGAGATCGACCAACTGCTCGCCGCCGCCGGCTGGCGGGTTCAGGATCTTGCCGACGCCAACCTCCACGCCGCTCGTGGCGTCGCCCTGCGCGAGTTCCCGCTCGAATCCGGCTTCGGCTTCGCCGACTATCTCCTCTACGTCGATGGCAAGGCGGCCGGCGTCATCGAAGCCAAGAAAGCCGGCGCCACGCTGATAGGCGTCGAAAGTCAGTCGTCGCGGTACGCCGCCGGTTTACCCGCCAGCCTGCCCGCCTGGCGCCGGCCACTGCCCTTCCTCTATGAATCCACCGGCGTCGAGACCCACTTCACCAATGGCCTCGACCCCGAGCCGCGCGCCTTGATCCAGGCAATGGTGACCTGCGTCGCGCCCAAGCCTGGCGAGCGCATTTGCGACCCGGCCTGCGGCACGGGCGGCTTCCTGTTGGCGGCCAACCACTACATCACCCACGAGAACCCGCACCTGGAGCGCGCCGAATTGCGCCGTCTGAAGAACGATGCCTTCATGGGCTGGGAGCTGGTGCAGGCGACGGCGCGGGTGTGCGCGATGAACCTGATGCTGCATGGCATCGGCTCCGAAGAGAGCGTGCCGGTGCGTGTCGCCGACGCGCTGGCCGCCGATCCGGGCGAGCGCTTCCAGGTGGTGCTGGCGAATCCGCCCTTCGGCAAGAAGAGCAGCACGGTCATCGTCGGCGAGGACGGCAAGACGACGACGGAAAAGGACATCATCGAGCGCGACGACTTCTGGGCGACGACGTCGAACAAGCAGCTCAACTTCGTGCAGCACATCAAGACCCTGCTCGACATCCACGGCCGCGCGGCGGTGGTGGTGCCGGACAACGTGCTGTTCGAGGGCGGCGCCGGCGAGACGATCCGCCGGAAGCTGCTGCACGAGTGCGACGTGCATACGCTGCTGCGGCTGCCGACGGGCATCTTCTACGCCCAGGGCGTGAAGGCCAACGTGATCTTCTTCGACAAGAAGCCGGCTTCCGAGACGCCGTGGACGAAGAAGCTGTGGATCTACGATCTGCGCACCAACCAGCATTTCACGCTGAAGACCAATCCGCTGAAGGTCGACGACTTGATGGAGTTCGTCGCAGCTGCTACAACCCGGAGAATCGCCACGAGCGCACAGCCGACCTGGAACAGCGGAGAATCCGGAAGGCCGCTGGCGCGCCTACGACTACGAGGAACTGGCGGCACGCGACAAGGCGAGCCTGGACATCTTCTGGCTCAAGGACGACGCCCTGGCGGACTCGGACAAGCTGCCGGCCCCCGAGATCATTGCCCAGGAAATCGTGGACGACCTGGAGGCGGCGCTGGAACAGTTCCGGCTGATCGCGACCGATCTCGCGGAGCGCGCGGCTTAGCCGATCGGCCCCGTTACTCGCCGCACCCAACCACGCTCAGGTAATGACGTAGGCGGCCGCGCCGGTGGCGATGGTCTCGCCGGTATCGCTTTCCAGGGTCATCTGCACGGAGGCGATGCGGCCGCCAAGGCGGATGACCTTGCCGGTCGCCACGAAGCGCTCGCCCATGCCCGGGCGCAGGTAGTCGACGCGCAGGTCGATGGTGCCCAGACGATTGAAGCGATGGCTGATCTGTTCGGCGGTCTCGTGGCCATGCTTGGCGGCGACCGCCAGCGACACGGCCAGCGCGCCCGCCACGTCGAGGCTGGCGGCGATCATGCCGCCGTGCAGGCGGCCCTGGACGAAGTTGCCGACCAGGTCGCGGCGCATGGCGAAGCTCAGTTGCGGCCGGTCCGGCGCCAGCGAGGCGACCTTGAGGCCGAGCAGTTCGTTGAAGTGAATGCGCCGCTCGAAGATGTCCCGCAGCAAGGCATCCACCCGCTCCTGTTCGAGCGCCGAGCGCGGCGCTGGCGCGGCGGTGGAGCTCACTGGCCGGCGGCCTGCGGTATAGGCGCCACGGGCGTCAGGTGCCAGATCTCGGCGTTGTATTCGGCCATGGTGCGGTCGGTGGAGAACTTGCCGCTCGCCGCGGTGTTGAGGATGCTCATGCGCGTCCAGCGCCCGGTGTCGCGGTAGGCGGCGGCGGCGCGCTCCTGGGCGTCGACGAAGCCGCGGAAATCCGCCGCCATCAGCCAGGGATCGTGCGGGCTGCGGATGGCGGCGACGATGGCGTCGAACAGGCCGGGCTCGAACTGGTTGAAGTGGCCGGACTCGAGCAGCTCCATGACCCGCCTCAGGTCGGCGTCCGCTTCGATGATGGCGTTGGGATCGTAGCCGCGGCGTGCCTCCTCCACTTCCGCGGCGGTCAGGCCGAACAGGAAGAAGTTCTCGTCGCCCACCTCTTCGCGGATCTCGATGTTGGCGCCGTCCAGCGTGCCGATGGTCACCGCGCCGTTCATCATGAACTTCATGTTGCCGGTGCCCGAGGCTTCCTTGCCGGCGGTGGAGATCTGCTCGGAGAGGTCGGTGCCGGGGGCGATGATCTCCATGGCCGAGACGCGGTAGTTGGGCAGGAAGGCCACCTTGAGCCGGCCGTCGACCTCGGCGTCGCCGTTGACCACTGTCCGCCACCTTGCTGACCAGCGTGATGATGCGCTTGGCCATGAAGTAGCCCGGCGCGGCCTTGCCGCCGATCAGCACGCAGCGCGGCGTCCAGTCGGCCGTCGTCGCCGTCGCTTGATGCGGTCATAGAGGTGGATGACGTGCAGCACGTTGAGCAGCTGGCGCTTGTATTCGTGGATGCGCTTGACCTGCACGTCGAACAGGGCGTCCGGATCGAAGTCCACGCCGCAGTCGCGCCGCACCAGCTCGGCCAGGCGCTCCTTGTTGGCCCGCTTGACCGCGCGCCAGCGCGCCCGGAAGGCGGCGTCGTCGGCATGCGCGGCGAGACTTGCGCAGCTCGTCCAGGTCGGTGATCCAGCCGTCGCCGATGGTCTCGGTGATCAGGCCGCGCCAGGCCGGGATTGGCGGCGGCCAGCCAGCGGCGCGGGGTGACGCCGTTGGTCTTGTTGTTGAACTTGCGCGGCCACAGCTCGTAGAAGTCGCGGAACAGGCCCTGCTTGCAGCAGCTCGGAATGCAGCGCGGCCACGCCGTTGACCGAGAAGCTGCCGACGATGGCCAGATAGGCCATGCGCACCTGCGGCTCGGGCCCTTCCTCGATCAGCGACATGCGCGCCAGCCGGTCGGTATCGCCCGGCCAGCGGCGCGCCACCTCGGTCAGGAAGCGGGCGTTGATCTCGTAGATGATCTCGAGCAGGCGCGGCAGCAGCTGGCCGAACAGGCGCACCGACCATCTCTCCAGCGCCTCGGGCAGCAGGGTGTGGTTGGTGTAGGCCATGGTCCGGCTGGTGATGTCGCCAGGCCTCGTCCCAGTCCAGGCCGTGCTCGTCGATCAGCAGGCGCATCAGCTCGGGCACCGCGCAGCTCGGATGGGTGTCGTTGAGCTGGAAGCAGTTCTTCTCGGCGAACTGGCTGAAGTCGTTGCCGTGATGCAGCTCCCAGCGCGCCAGCACGTCCTGCAGACTGGCCGAGGCCAGGAAGTACTGCTGGCGCAGGCGCAGTTCCTTGCCGTTCTCGCTGGCGTCGTTGGGGTAGAGCACCATGGTGATGTTCTCGGCGGCGTTCTTCGCCGCCACCGACTCGGTGTAGGAGCCGGCGTTGAATTCGCCGAGGTCGAATTCGTCGGTGGCCGCCGCGCTCCACAGGCGCAGGATATTGACGGTGTCGTTGCGGTAGCCGGGCATCGGCATGTCGAAGGGCACGGCCAGCACGTCCTTGGTATCGACCCAGCGCGCCCGCGGCAATGCCTTTGGCATCCCGGTAGAACTCGGTGCGGCCGTCGAACTGGATGCGGCGGGTATGCTCGGGCCGTTCCAGCTCCCAGGGGTTGCCCTCGCGCAGCCAGTGATCGGGCTCCTCGACCTGGCGGCCGTTCTCGATGCGCTGGCGGAACATGCCGTACTCGTAGCGGATGCCGTAGCCCATCACCGGCAGCTGCAGGGTGGCGCAACTATCGAGGAAGCAGGCCGCCAGCCGGCCGAGGCCGCCGTTGCCGAGACCGGCGTCGTGCTCGTTGTCGATCAGCTCTTCCAGTTCCAGGCCCAGCCGGCGCAACACCGCCTCGGCAGCCTCGCCCAGGCCGAGATTGAGCAGCGCGTTGTTGAGCGTGCGACCCATCAGGAATTCCAGCGACAGGTAGTAGGCGTGTTTGGCGCCCTCCTCCTCGTAGGCATAGCGGGTGTGCTTCCAGCGTTCCATCAGGCGGTCGCGCAAGGCGAGCACCAGCGACTGATAGGGATAGTGGGACGAACGACAATATTTGTCGCGGCCGAGAAAGTTGCCGAAGTAACGGCGGACATCGAGGGCCAGCGCCTCTTCGTCCATGCCCAGCGGCGGCAACTGGAAGAGTTCCTGGGTGGGTTTGCTGGCACGCAACGGCTTGAGGCGGTTGGGGTTCTTGTTCTGGTTCATGGTCGTTGTCGGATTCGCGCGTTCGGAGGCAAGGGCGAAGGATAAACGTCGCGGCGCCGCTTTGAAAACAAGCATGCCTCTGCGGCTATTCACCGCGTTGATACCCGCCCGCCATCGCCTCCGGCGTGGCGGTCGCCCACCCCGTCAGGACAGTTCCTCGATGAGCAGTCGCGCCTCCAGTCGCTGGAGGGAGGCGGTGACGCGATTCGAATTGTCGGTCAGTTCGTCGAGCATGCCCTTCAGGGCCACGAGGCCGACGCGGGAGTCGACAGCGGCGAAGATCGCCTTGCAGACATCATGCATGGCGCGATGGGGAACATCGAGGGCATCGAAGTCCGGATCGCCGGCGAACGACTTGCCCAATCCGCAATACCAGCGGCCGAGCGAACATTCGGTATGTCCGGTGTGCAGCCCCTTCAGGTCCAGGTCGCCCTTGCTGACGCTCTTCACATGGGCGAACACCGCGTCCACCAGCAGCGTCTTCTGCCAGGTGTGGCTGAGCTGGGCCATGCGCAGCATGCCCACCGGCGAAGCGGGCCAGCGATGATCCGCCTTCAGGAAGGCCAGGTAGTCGTCGGACGGCAGCGGCCGACTGATCCAGTAGCCCTGCCCTTCATGACAGCCGCAATGGAGCAGCGTGTTGTAGACGCCCTCGGTCTCGATGCCTTCGATGACGGTCTTCAGGCCCAGCATCTGCGCCATGGCCACGCTGGCCTTGACCAGGGTGGCGCTCTTCGGCGAGCTGAGCATGCGCAGCACGAAACTCTGGTCCATCTTGATCGCGCCGAAGGGCAGGCGATTGAGGCTGTCCAGCGACGAGTAGCCGGTGCCGTAGTCGTCCATCGACAACTGCACGCCCTCGCCGATCAGCGCGCAGAGACTGGTGGTGGTTGCTTCGCTTCCGGAAACGGTCTCGGTTTCGGTGATCTCGATTTCAAGTTGGTTGCTGCTGATCGCGCCGCGGGCGACGGCCTCGTGCACCAGCGCCAGCAGGCGCGGCGTATCGAGGTCCTGGGCGGTGATGTTGAGCGCGACGGTGGTCGCGTCGTCCTCGAGCCGGATGCGCTGGAAATCCTCGACCAGACGCGGAAACATGGCCTGGGTGATCTCCGGCACCAGGCCGTGGGCGTGGGCGATCGGGATGAACTCGTCGGGCGAGACGATGGTCCGCTCGTCGCGCTGCCAGCGGATGAGCGCCTCGGCTCCGCTCACCCGTCCGGACAGGAAGGAAGCCTTCGGCTGGTAGAAGAAGCGAAATTCATCCCGGTGCAGTGCTTGCCGGATCTCCCCCGCGGTGACTGGCATGAGCGCTCCTCTCGACGACGTCGGCGGGCCCGCGCCATTGCGGCGCGGTCGCGAGCCGCATCATGGGATCAATCGCGCAGCGGCGTCAAGTCCGGCCGGAGCAGCGTTTCGAAAACCGACACCGGCACCGGCTGGCTGAACAGGAAGCCCTGGAAGGTCGGACAGTCGTTGCGGTAGAGAAACTGCCGCTGGCCCTCGCTTTCGACGCCCTCGGCGATGACGCCGAGGCCCAGGCTGCGGGCCATGCCGATGATGGTCTGGACGATCGCGGCATCCCCGGAATTGGTCTCCACCTCGTTGATGAAGGAACGGTCGATCTTCAACTGGTCGAGCGGCAGCCGCCGCAGGTAGGACAGCGACGAATAGCCGGTGCCGAAGTCGTCCATCGAGAAGCCGATGCCGAGGGACTTGAGCGTCTTCATCTTTTCGACCGTATCGGCGATGTCGTCGACGACGACGCTCTCGGTCAGCTCCAGCTTCAGCAGGGCAGGATTGGCGCCGGTACGCTCGATGATCCGGTGCACGTCGGCGACGAAGTCGGGCTGGTGGAACTGCCGGGCGCTGACGTTCACGGCCAACAACAACCCGCGCGTGAGGGGATCATCCTGCCAGGTCCGCAGTTGCGCGCAGGCGGTCTCCAGCACCCAGGTGCCGATCGGCACGATCAGGCCATTCTCCTCGGCCAGCGGAATGAAGTCGGCCGGCGGGATCAGGCCGCGCAGGGGGTGCTGCCAGCGCAGCAGCGCCTCGGCTCCCAGCACGCGATTGTTCTCATCCAGTTGCGGCTGGTAATAGAGCACCAGTTGCCCGCGGGCAACGGCCCGGCGCAGGTCGTTCTCCATCGCCGCGCGCACCACCAGGGCTTCCTGCATGCGTGGATCGAAGAAGCACAGGGCATTGCGGCCACCGGACTTCGCCTGGTACATGGCCACATCGGCCCGCTTGAGCAGCTCTTCGACACCCGGATGGGCGTCGTTGAAGAGGCAGACGCCGATGCTCAGCGTGCCGTGGTAATCCCGGCCCTTGAGGCTGAACGGCTGTGCCACCGCGTAGAGGATCTTCTCGCCGACGGTCTCCGCCTGTGCCGCGGCGTCGGCTTCGTCTTCGCTCAGGTCCTCGAGCATCACGACGAACTCGTCGCCGCCCAGTCGCGCCACGGTATCGCCTTCGCGCACGCAGCCGCGCAAGCGCCGGGCCACCTCGACCAGCAATTGATCGCCGGCGTCGTGACCCTCGGTGTCGTTGAGAACCTTGAAATAGTCGAGATCGAGGAAGAGCAGCGCCCCGTGCAGGTGGTGGCGCGCGGCCGCCGCCAGCGCCAGGCCCAGGCGGTCGATCAACAGCCGCCGGTTGGGCAACTGGGTGAGCGAATCGAAGAAAGCGAGGTTGCGTATCTGCTCCTCGGCATCCTTGCGCTGTGAAATGTCGCTGAACGCCAGCACATAGTGGCTGACATGGCCGTCGGGAGCAACCACCGCGGAAATGCTTTGCCAGACCGGATAAACACGGCCGCTGGCATGCCGGTTCCATATCTCGCCCTGCCAGAACTTTTCGCGTTCCACCATCTGCCAGGTCTGGCGGAAGAAGGCTTCGCCATGGTCGCTCGAATGCAGCATATGCGGCGTTCGGCCCAGCACGTCCTCGGCTTCGTAGCCGGTGATTTCGACGAAAGCGCGATTGACGCGCAGGATGACGTGACTGGCATCGGTGACCACCATGGCCTCTTCCGACTCGAAGGCCGTGGCGGCGATGCGGAGCTCCTCGTGGCTGAGGTGGAGATCGCTCAGCGTCCGGCTCAGGTTTTCCGCCATGTCGTTGAAGGCGGCAATAGTCTGCCGCATCTCCGGCCCGCCGCTCAGCGGGATGCGCGCCGCCAGGTCTCCGCCGCCGAAACGGCGGGCGCCGGCGACCAGGGCATCGAGCGGCCGCAAGCCATAGCGCAGAATCAGGACGATGCCGAGAAACTCCAACCCAACCGCCAGGGCCAGCAAGTTGAGATGGCTGAGGAATCCCACCCACAGACGCTCGATGCTCGCCCCCGGCGCCATGGTCACAACCAGCGAGCCGTAGTCGCGCCCACCGACGCTGACCAGCCGGGAGCCCAGCGGATCGACGATGCCGGCTCCGGCAACGAACCAGGAAGGCGCCCGCGCCGGGCTCGCCTGGCCCAAGGCCTCGACCAGCGTCCCGTCCTTGGCGCGCCAGGCCAGCCGGCGGATGTTGGGGTTGCCGGCGCGGCTGTCGAGAATCCGGCCGATGGCGGCGAGGTCGCCGGCGACAGCCGGCTCGGACAGCAGCGGCGTTTGCGTGGCCAGTTCGCTCTGGAGCTGTCGTTCGAGCTCGGCGCTCATGCCCAGCGCATCCCGCACCGTCGAGGTCACCAGCAGGATGCCGGCCGACGCGCCCAGGACGACGGCGGCACTCAGCATCAAGCGCGCCGCGAACGTCAGGCGGGACCAAAGGCGAACCAGCAGGTTTTCACTCAAGTACTCAGTCCCTCAGAGGAGCGCTGGGACTGACCGGCGAAAGCGGCACCCGACGCATGTTGGCGACCAATGCTACGCCGGCGCCTCGCGCGGGTACCGGCAATAACACGGCCGGAAACGCCCCTAATTGTGCAATAGGAGCGAAAAGCGCAGCCGTTGCCGCGCCCGGCGGGACGCCGCGATTCAGTTGCGGGGCTTCAGGTGCAGATGGGGAACGGCCTTGCCGCGCGGCGTGTAACCGTGACTGTGGCGGCCCTGATCGACCTCCACGGAAACAACATTCAGACTGCCGTGGCGCACGCCACGCTCGGCCATCAGGGCATCGGCGAAGGAACGCACCGCTCCGGCGGGCCCCTTGAGAATGACGCTCTCCAGGCAATTGTCGTGGTCCAGGTGAGCGTGCAGCGTCGCCACGGTCAGGTCGTGATGGCCGTGCTGGAGCTCGGTCAGCCGCTCGGCCAGGTCGCGCTCGTGATGGTTGTAGACATAGGACAGGTTGGCCACGCAGTAGGTGCCCTCCGGCTCGACCTGCCGCGCCGATTCCAGGTGACCGCGCAGCAGGTCGCGAATCGCCTCGGAGCGGTTGCGGTAGCCACGGCGGGCGATCAGTTCGTCGAAGGCCGTCGCCAGGTCCTCGTCGATGGAAATGGTGAAGCGTTCCACGGCCTCAGTACCCGAGCGAGTGGGCGCCCAGGTCGATGGTCACCATCGGCCGGCCCAGCGCGGCGGCGGTGGCCGCCAGATAGTCGCGCGTCCACGGCGTGGGGTTCTCGAACGCGAACCGCGGGCGGCTCTTGGCCAGGCTGATGATCTTGTCGGCCGCCAGCAGCTTGCCGACCGGGTTGCTGGGCACGCAACCGGCGTCCTCGAATTCGCGCCCCAGCCAGTCGTGCGCGGACCGGTGGTCGAACCGGGCGATATCGGCATCGGAGACTTCATACTCAAGTCGTTCGCCATCGGCGAACACCACCGCGACATGACAGGTCATCTTCCCCTCCGTTGCTGGTTTGCCGGCGATGTTAGCAGATGCGCGGCAGTTGCTCGCCGGTGAGCCAATCGACCACCCGCCGGCCGCCCAGCCGCGTGCGCATCTGCACGAAGTGATGGTTGTCGGCGACCACCTCGCCGACCCGGGCGGCCGCCCGTCCCAGCGGATGGGCGCGCATGGCACCGAGCAGGCGCTCGGCCTGATCGGCCGGACAGACGGCCACCAGCTTGCCTTCGTTGGCGACATACAGTGGATCGAGACCCAGCAGTTCGCAGGCGGCGGCCACTTCGGGCCGCACCGGCAAGGCGGTCTCGTCGAGCACGACGCCGACCCGCGACTGTCTGGCAATTTCGTTCAGCGTCGTGGCCACGCCGCCCCGGGTCGGATCGCGCAGCACGCGCAGCGTTGGAACGGAGCTCAACATCGCCTCGATCAGGCCGTGGAGGGCGGCCGTATCGGATCGGATGCTGGTGGCGAAGTCCAGCCCTTCGCGCACCGACATGATGGCGGTGCCGTGGTCGCCGATCAGCCCGGACACCAGCACCGCGTCGCCCGGCTGGGCATTGGCGCCGGACAGGTCGATACCTTCCCGCAGCACGCCGACGCCACAGGTGGTGATGAAGACGCCGTCGGCCTTGCCGCGCTCGACCACCTTGGTGTCGCCGGTCACCACGGGGACGCCGGCCTCGCGACTCGCCGCCGCCATCGAATCGACGATGCGCGCCAGGTCGGCGAGCGGAAAACCCTCTTCGAGAACGAAACCGGCTGCCAGATAGAGCGGCCGCGCGCCCATCACGGCGACGTCGTTGATGGTGCCATGCACCGACAGGCAACCGATATCGCCGCCCGGGAAGAACAAGGGCGACACCACGTGGGCGTCGGTGCTCATCACCAGACGACCATTTACCGCCGGCAGGCGCGCCCCGTCATCGCCTTGGGCCAGATATTCGTTGCCGAGGCGGCTGGCAAACAGATCCTCGATGAGTTGCGCCATGGCCCGACCGCCGGAGCCGTGGGACAGATCAACTCGGCCGTGCCTGATATCCAGTGGGCGGACGTAGCTTGGCTTCATGCCGCGCTCCTGAAGCGACCGTAGGTGTAGTGCGCCGCGCAAGCTCCCTCGGAAGAGACCATGCAGGAGCCGACCGGATTCTCGGGCGTGCAAACGGTACCGAATATCGCGCACTGTTCCGGGCGCTTCTCGCCGCGCAGGATGGCGCCGCATTCGCAGGCCTTGTTGTCCGGCACCGCCGCGTAGGGCACGGCGAAGCGCGCTTCGGCGTCGAAGGCGGCATAGGCCGGCCGCAGGCGCAGGGCGCTGGCCGGCACACTACCCAGGCCACGCCATTCGAAGGACTCGCGCAACTCGAAGACCTCGTCGACCAGTCCCTGCGCCTTGCGGTTGCCTTCCCGGCTGACGGCGCGAATGAACTCATTCTCGACCACCGAGCGGCCGTCATTGACCTGCCGCACCAGCATCAGGATCGCCTGCATCACATCCAGCGGCTCGAAGCCGGCGATGACGACAGGCTTGCCGTAGTCGCTGGCAAAGACTTCGTAAGGTGCGGAACCGATCACCGTCGACACATGCGCGGGACCGACGAAACCGTCGATCGGAATGCCACCCGGAACCGCCAGGATCGCGTGCATCGCCGCCGGCGTCAGCACGTGATTGCAAAGGACGCTGAAATTCTTCAGATCCTCGGCCGCCGCCTGCTTGACGGCCACCGCGGTCGGCGGCGTGGTGGTCTCGAAACCGATGGCCAGGAACACCACCTGCCGGTCGGGGTTGTCGCGGGCGATCTTCAACGCGTCCTGCGTCGAATAGACCATGCGCACGTTGGCACCAAGCGCCTTGGCCTTCAACAGGGACAGGTGGTCAGAGGCCGGCACGCGCAGGCAATCGGCATAAGTGCAGAGGATCGCGCCCTGCTCGCGCGCCAGGCGGATCGCCTGATCGACGCGGCCGATCGGCAAGACACAGACCGGGCAGCCGGGGCCGTGGATCATGCGCACGTTGTCCGGCAGCAGGTCGGCGATGCCGTAGCGGGAAATCGCGTGCGTATGGCCGCCACAGAATTCCATCAGGCGGTACTCGCGGTCGGGCCGGGCTTCGGCAGCAATGGCCGCGGCGATGCCTTTCGCCAGCTCGCCATCGCGGTATTCGTCTATGTACTTCATTGCTGTTGTTGCGCCATCTGGGCAAACATTTCCAGTGTCTTTTGTGCTTCGTCGGTATCGAGCTTTTGCAGCGCATAGCCGACATGAACGATCACGTAGTCGCCAACGGCAACGTCGTCGAACCAGAGCGAGCGAAATCTGCTTCCGGACACCATCGAGATCGACCACGGCCCGATCGTCGGGACCGGCTTCGACAACCCGGGCGGGCATGGCTAGACACATATCAGTTCTCCAGAGAATGACGGGCGACCCAGGCCTGGCCGAGGCTCAGGCCGCCGTCGTTGGGCGACAATTGTCGCGCTTCGAGCACGCGCAAGCCAGCCGCCGCCAATCCGCGGCGCAAGTCCCGGGTCAGGATCGAGTTGAGGAAGCAACCACCGCCCAGCGCGACGGTGCCGACGTCTTCCGTGCGGGCCGCCGCGATGGTCCATTCGGCCAGCCCGGCGGCCAGCGTGGCATGGAAGCAAGCCGCCGCCGCGCCGATATCGGCGGCGTCAACCAGGCTCGCCAGCAACGGCAAGAAGTCGAGATCACCGGCGGCACCGATGCGCCAGCCGTCCGCCATGGGCGCTACCGGACCATGCGCGGCGGCCAGCCCTTCCAGCAGCATGGCCGCCTGCCCCTCGAAGGCCATCACCGGCTTGACACCGAGCAGCCCGGCGGCCGCATCGAACCAGCGACCGGCGCTGGAGGTAAACGGGCAGTTGATCGACTTGTCCAGCAGTTGCCGCAAGCCGGCCGCCGCCGGCAACCCGGGCCAGCGCCGGGCAATCGCGTCGCCCCGGCCGAGGCGGTGCAACGCCGCCGCCGCCATCCGCCAGGGCTCGCGCGCCGCGCGGTCGCCGCCCGGCAGCGGCAGCTCGGCAAGGTGGGCAAGCCGCCGGCAGGTCGCGCCATCGACGCGCAACAGTTCGCCGCCCCAGGCACCACCGTCGTCGCCGAGCCCGACACCGTCCAGCGCGAGACCCAGGGCCGGGCCATTGTGGCCATGTTCGGCCAGCACGGCGGCGATGTGGGCATGATGATGCTGGACGCCGACCAGCGGCAGGCCCCGCTCAGCCGCCAGGGCCGCCGCCAGGCGTGTCGAGTGAAAATCGGGATGCAGGTCGTGGGCCACGACGCGCGGTTCGACGGCGAGGATGCCGAGCAGGTGCGCGACGATCTCCTCGAGGAAAGTGGCGGTCGCTGCGTTGTCGAGGTCGCCGATATGCTGGGAGACGAACGCCTCGCGCTCGCGCGTCAGGCAGACCGTGTTCTTGAACCAGCCACCGAGCGCCAGCACCGGCGGTCCGGCGCGAGCGAGGCGGATCGGGCTGGGCGTATAGCCGCGGGCCCGACGCAGGAACTGGAAAGCATCCGGGGCGGTCCGGGCGACGCTGTCGTCACAGCGGATGAGTATGGCGCGGTCGTGCATCAACCAGGCGTCGGCAATGCCGGACAAGCGCGTCAGGGCCTCGTCGTTGCCGATCACCAGAGGCTCGCCGCCGGGATTGGCGCTGGTCATCACCAGTACCAGCGGCTGCGCCTCGCGCCAGCCAGGCTGTACCGGCCGGGCGGCCCGCCGCTTCGTGAAACAGCAGGTAGTGAATCGGCGTGTAGGGCAGCATCGCGCCCAGCCAGGACAGGCCGGGCGCCACGCCCGGCAGGACCGCGTCCGTATCCGCCCGCTTCGGCAACAGCACGATGGGGCGCTCGCGTGATTGCAGCAAGGCCGCGTCCGCGCCGCCCGGGTTGGCCAGCGTGGCGACGCTGGCGAGGTTCGCACACATGACGGCAAAGGGCTTTTCCTCGCGCTTCTTGCGGCTGCGCAGCCGTGCCACGGCGTCGGCGTTGTGCGCATCGCATACCAGGTGAAATCCGCCCAGCCCCTTGATGGCGACGATGGCGCCAGAAATCAGCAGGCGCAGGGTCTCGGCAATCGGCTCGCCGACCAGGGCCCGACCGTCGGCGCCGACAAGCCGCAGACGCGGGCCGCAGGCCGGACAACAGGTGGTTTCGGCATGAAAGCGGCGATCGGCGGGATCGCGGTATTCGCGCTCGCAGGCCGGGCAGAGCGGAAACGGCGCCAGGCTGGTTTGCGGCCGGTCGTAGGGAAGAGCGCGCGTCACCGTGTAGCGCGGGCCGCAGTGGGTGCAGGTGATAAAGGCGTGGCGCCAGCGCCGCCCGGCGGGATCGAACAGCTCGTCCAGACAGTCGGCGCAGATGGCGGTGTCGTGGCCGATGGCCGTGGCCACCTGGCCGCCACCGCTCTCGGCGATGACGAACTCATGCATGCCCTCGGCCGTGACGGTGTGCGCCTCGACGGCGTCCACGCGCGCCAGCGGCGGCGCTTCGGCGCGCAGGCGGGACAGCAGCGCGATCAGACTTTCCTCATTGCCCTCGGCGGCGATGTCCACGCCGGCGGCATCGTTGCGCACCCAGCCGGCCAGGCCGAGCTCGCGCGCCAGGCGCCAGACATGCGGACGATAGCCGACACCCTGCACCAGGCCGGTGACGCGGATGCGACGGGCGGCGATCATTTCGCGCCGGCAAGTCCCTGGCGCAGGAACTCCAGCCAGTCGGCCATGCCTTCGCCGGTGGTGGCCGACAGGCGCAGCACCCGGATGTCGGGATTGACGCGCCGGGCATAGGCGACGGCCTGCTCGACGTCGAACGACAGGTAGGGCAGCAGGTCGATCTTGTTCAGTACCATCACCGCCGCCGCGTGGAACATGTCCGGATATTTGATCGGCTTGTCCTCGCCCTCGGTTACGGAAAGGATGACCACCTTGTGCGCCTCGCCCAGGTCGAAGGCCGCCGGACAGACCAGGTTGCCGACGTTCTCGATGAACAACAGCGACTTTTCGGCCAGGGTCAGGCGCTCGAAGGCGTGGCCGACCATGTGCGCATCCAGGTGGCAGCCCTTGCCGGTATTGATCTGCACCGCCGGCGCGCCGGTGGCGCGGATGCGGTCGGCGTCCTGCGAGGTCTGCTGGTCACCTTCGATCACCGCCATCGGCAATTCGCCGCGCAGCGCCTCGATGGTCTTCACCAGCAGCGTCGTCTTGCCCGAGCCGGGGCTGGAGACCAGGTTGAGGGCGAAGATGCCGCGCTCGGCGAGATAGCGGCGATTTTCGCGCGCATAGGCGTCGTTCTTGGCCAGGATGTCCTGTTCGATCTGGACCATGCGCCTGGCGCCGACACCGGGGGCGTGGGAGTGCGCATGGCCATGGCCCTGGCTGGGCCGCCAGGCATAGCCATGGGGATGATCGTGGGGGTGGTCGTGGTCGTGGGCATGCCCGTCGACGCTCGTTTCGCCGTGGCCGCAGCCGCAAGTGGTGCACATTGGTGGGTTATCTCCTAATCGACTTCCAGTTCCTTGACCCGCATCTCCGTGCCGCCAGTCACCTGCACCTGATAGCCGCCGCAGCGGGGACACGGTTCGTACAGCGCCGGCACCGCCACGCTCGCACTGCATTGCATGCACCAGGCGGTGCCCGGCACGTCCACAATCTCCAGCCGCGCGCCATCCGCCAGCGTACCCCGCGTCACCACATCGAAGCAGAAGCGCAGCGCTTCCGGCTCGACGCTCGACAGGCGGCCGATCTCCAGCCAGATGGCGCGCACGTGGGCAAAGCCCTGGTCGCGTGCCGCGTCCTCGACCAATTGAATGATGCCCTCGGCGAGGGACATTTCGTGCATCGCGATTCTTCCTGCTAACGAGGGGCGGAGAAGAGTCCGCCGGCCTTGAGAAACCCGCGCCGGGACAGGGGTTGCCGGGCGACCGAGCGTCCCTCCAGGCGCGCGGCCTCCTGCTGGCGAGACGTATTGTCCGCTGCTTCGAACAGGGCGTCCAGCGCCGCCAGGGCAACCGTACGGGCCTCTTCCTGACAGGAGAAATCGGCCGGCGGCGAGAACAGCGAGCAGGTCTGAAAACACAAATCGCCTTCGCCGCCACCCATGAAGTCGTACTCGCCGGAGGGAAAGCGCCAGCACTGCCGTTCGTCGACCCCGAGCCGGCGCACCTCCGCCGCGTCGGGCAGCAGAATCAGGCTCACCGTCCAGGGCGTCACCAGCACACCGAGCCAGCGCTCCCGCCAGGCGCGCAGGCCCACCAACTGAACAGCGAGCGCGCCGTTGCAGGCCGGCAGGCCGGCCATGCGTTCGCCAATGCGCCGGTAGAACGACTCGACGCGCGCCGCCATGCCGGACGCTTCGGTATTGCTCACGACTCGCCGAGCTTCAGGAACCGGGAACGGGCCGCCTCGCAGTTGGGGCAGGTCCAGTGCGCCGGCAGCGCCGCGAACGGCGTTCCCGGCGGAATCTGCCAGACGGAATCGCCCTCGGCGGGGTCATACACCTGCCAGCAGACACCGCACTCGAAGCGGGCGGCCGGATCGGCCGTCACGCTGGTGCCGTTCTGTTCGAAAGCGCCGACTGGAAAGTTCACCGAGCGCTCGCCAGCGAGTCGATCCATTCGGCCAGGCGCTCGCGGCTGTCCCGATAGTCCTCCTCGGCGGCCAGCGCGACGATGGGTAGATCGACCACTTCGATGGAGTTGAGGATTAGCTTCTCCATGCTGTTGAAGTACTGAACCCACCAGACGTGCGGATAGGCGGTGGCGGTGATCCGGCAGTTGCCGAAGCCGCGTGACAGAATGGAAAAACCGGTACGACCGAGCGTCTCGTCCAGGAAGCTCAGGTCTTCCGGCGTCACCGGCAACAGCGACAGGTTGATCACCGTCGCCGCGTCGCCGACCCGGTAGCGCGCCGACAGGTCGCACACTTCGGCGAGCAGCGCCGGCGCATTCATCAGGCCGCCCGGCGGCTGGTCGCCCGGCCTCCGTGGCGCGCGCCGGGCCAGGACCAGATCGCGCATCACGCTGGGAAAAGCACTGGCCTCGACGATGTCGATGCCAGGACCGCGCACGCGCCAGATGCCGGTGAAGGCGGTCTCCTGGGCCGTGAGTTCCTGCGCCGGCGCCAGCACGCCGACTTCGCCCTGGCCGAGCATCTCGTTGGCCTCGCGCAGCACCGCGCCGTTCATGTCCACACAGGAACGCATGAACGGCGGTTCGTGGCCGTAGGGTACCGCCGCCATGCCGGCGTGCAAGTCGCGCAGCACATCGAGCGCCGCCCGGTACACGCCGGCCGGTGCCGCCGAATCGTTGATCGGCATGCGGAAGGTGGCCATGTCGGATGGCAGACCCATGGTCTCGAGTACCTCGTCCACCGGCTGGGAGCCAGGGCCGATGGCGACGACGGGAATCGGGAAGGAGTGCATGGCGGTTCCTTTCAATGACAGGCGTGGGGCGCGTTGGCGGTCTGGACCGGGATGCCGACCCCCGGCGGCCGGCGCGCGGGCGCTTCCAGCAATTGCTCGAGACGGCGCCGGAAGACTTCCCAGTCCATCATGCCTTCGATGCTGCCGACATAGCCGCCATCGCGCAGGCCGACCAGCGTCGGCCACAGCGAGACGCCATAGCGCCTGCCAGTCGGCACCGCCACTTCGGGCGGCAGCAGCGCCACGCGCACCGGTTGGGCGACGCTCTTCAGGATATCGGCAAGGATCACGGCCAGATCCCAGGTCTCGGGCACCCGCTGCGGATCCTCCGCGAACAGGACCAGGGCGGCGCCGGGCTGGGCCAGGAACTCTTCGAAACCGGCCCCGTCGAGGCGGCTGTAGCGATGCGGCGCTGGAATCCGGGCGAGACGTTCGTCGAGTCGCGCCAGGGTGGGATTGCTGTAGTCGCTCATGATGAATGCTCCGTGGCGGATGGCGGACGCAGGAAATCGGGCAGTTGCGGTTCGCGCCCGACCAGGTCGGCGAAATGGTTGTCGATCAGGGCCGCCGTGTCGCCCTGGCCACTGGCGAGGGCGTCGAGTACCGCGAGCGCGGCCTCCACCAGCCGGGCGCGCTCGGCGTCGATGATCTCTCGCGCGGCACCGAGGAAGCAGAGCACCCACTGGCCGGGTTCGAGCGGCCCGGTGATCAGGGTGTCGACCTGCTCCAGGCCGTTGCGGCCACGGCAGACCGCCTGGTGCGCGCCGGCGGAAACGACTTCCATGGGCAGCCCTATGCACATGCTCAGGCCGCCAGGAAGCGCGCGTCGCCGAAGCGACAGGCCGCTTCGGCCGAGGGTCGTCCGGCTTCGTAGCTGCCCATGGCCAACGCCGGCGCGTTGAGGCGCGGACTCTGGCCGCGCCGCCGGGCCGGGTAGCCCCAGTCGTGCAGCCGCGCCAGGGCGATGTCCACCGCAGGCGCCGATACGCGCCCGCACCAGCGGCGTCAGGCTGCCGCCGTAGTCGTCGAGCTCCTCCGGCTGCACGCCGATCAGCAGCATCTCCTCCGGGCAGCGGCCGGTCAGCGCGGCGGCGGCAGCACTTCCTGGAAGCCGGTCTGGTGCAGGCTCATCTTCTTGGCACCCATGAAGCGCGGCACTTCGTCGTTCTCGACCCGCTTCAGCGTGCCCGGCGGCAGCCCGTAGTCGATCGCGTCGAAGACGATCAGCGCCGCGCCGCCTGCACATAGGGCAGCAGGTAGAGGCCCTGCGTGCCGCCGTCCATGACACGAACCTCGGACGGCAGCGCCCAGCGCTCGGCCAGCGCCTCGACGCAGCGCACGCCGAAGCCCTCGTCGGCCCACAGCAGGTTGCCGATGCCGAGCACCAGCGTATTGCGGATTGTCGGTCACGACATCAGTCCTTGAACATCCGCCAGCCGGAGATCATGGTGCTGAGATCAGGCTCTGGCGGACTCATGATGTCCTCGCGGATCGCGGCGTAGACGTGGACCATGACGAAGATCAGCGTCACCCACATGCCCAGGTGGTGCCAGCGTGTGCACGTTCTGGCTGTTGCCGCCGACAGCGGCGATCACCCAGCCGAACAGCGTTCGACGCCCAGCTGCCCAGCCCCAGGCCTTCGCCGTACAGCGCGAAGCCGGTGCAGATCATGAACACGGCGCCGATGGTGAAGAACAGGAACATCATCAACTGGGCCAGCGGGTTGTGGCCGACGTACTTGTTGGGCTCCTTGACCAGGAACAGGTACCACTTCAGCTCGTACAACACCTCGCTCCACCACTTGCCGCTCCACACCGGCAGCAGGAAGATCTGCCGCGCATGGTGGTTGCCGACGAAGGCCCAGTAGACGCGGCCCAGGAAGCCGACGGCGAAGACGTAGGCGGCGGCGAAGTGGGCGAAGCGGATGTAGCCCATCAGGAAGTTGTCGCTCGCCTCGCCCGGCTGGGTCGGCAGCGGGGTGCCGATCAGGTAGCCGGTGATGGCCAGCACGATGATGGCCAGCGCATTGACCCAGTGCCAGATGCGCACCGGCGCCTCGTAGACGTAGACCGCCTTGACCAGCCGCGCTATCGCGTTCCGCCTCGAAGGCGTCTTGTTGAGCCAGCATGTCAGTCTCCTTGTGCGCGTCAGCGGACCGTGACGCGGGTCATCTCCTGGCCTTCGGGCCTCATCACGTGGGTGGAGCAGGCCAGGCAGGGGTCGAAGCTGTGCAGCGTGCGCAGGATCTCCAGCGGCTGGTCGGGCTTGGCCATCGGCGTGTTCATCAGCGAGGCCTCGAAGGCGCCGATCTGGCCCTTGGCGTCGCGCGGGCTGCCGTTCCAGGTGGTGGGCACCACGCACTGGTAGTTGTCGATCTTGCCGTCCTTGATCTTGATCCAGTGGCCCAGCGCGCCGCGCGGCGCCTCGGTGAAGCCGACGCCCTTGGCTTCCTTCGGCCAGGTGGCCGGGTCCCACTTGTCGACGTTGGCGGTGGCGGTGTCGCCGGCCTTGATGTTGGCGATCAGCTTGTCGAAGTGCTGCAGCTTCATGTCGGCGCAGTACAGGCGTCTCGAGCCGCGCGCCGCGGTGCGGCCGAGGGTGGAGAACAGCGCGGTGAGCGGCACATCGAGCTTCTTCAGCACCCCGTCGATGGTCTCCTTGATGACGGGGTACTGTTTGCCCTGCACGTAGCCGAGGACCATGCGCGACAGCGGGCCGACCTCCATCGCGTGGCCGCGCCAGCGCGGCGCCTTGATCCAGGAGTACTTGGCCGTCTCGTCGAGCTTCTCGATCTTGCGTCCGCGTGCCCTTGAAGTTCGGGCCTTCCGGCTCGTAGTTCGGCTCGGTGACGCCGTCGCAGGGATGCAGGCCCTTGGTCTCGTCGGCGTACTTGTACCAGGAGTGGGTGACGAACTCCTGGATCTGCTCGGGATCGTGCAGGTCGACGGCATGGATCTTGGCCAGGTCGCCGTTGATGATGGCGCCGCGCGGCAGCAGCAGGTTGGCCGGCGTGTCGTCGTTGGCCTTGTCGGGCATGTCGCCGTAGGAGAGCACGTTCTGCGACGAGAGGCCGCCGCCGTAGCAGCCAGCCCTTGTAGAACGAGGCGATGGCCAGCAGGTCGGGGATGTAGACCTTCTCGACGAACTCCATGGTGCGGTCGATGATGCTCTTCACCAGGTTCAGGCGCTCCATGTTGATCGCGCCGACCGCGCCGGTGTCGTCGACGTTGATCGCGCAGGGCACGCCGCCGACCAGCCAGTTCGGGTGCGGGTTCTTGCCGCCGAAGATGGTGTGGATCTTGACGATCTCCTTCTGGAAATCGAGCGCTTCGAGGTAGTGCGTCACCGCCATCAGGTTGGCTTCCGGCGGCAGCTTGTAGGCCGGGTTGCCCCAGTAGCCGTTGGCGAAGGGCCCGAGCTGGCCGGACTCGACGAACTTCTTCAGCCGGTTCTGCACGTCGCGGAAATAGCCCGGCGACGACAGCGGCCAGGAGGAGATGCTCTGGGCCAGCTCGGAGGTCTTCTTCGGGTCGGCCTTCAGCGCCGACACCACGTCGACCCAGTCGAGCGCGTGCAGGTGGTAGAAGTGCACCAGATGGTCGTGCACCTACAGCTTCAACTGCATCAGGTTGCGGATGGTGTTGGCGTTCTCGGGAATCTTGATCGCCAGCGCGTCTTCCACCGCGCGCACCGAGGTGAGCGCGTGGGTGCCGGTGCAGACGCCGCAGATGCGCTCGGTGAAGGCCCAGGCGTCGCGCGGATCGCGGCCCTTGAGGATGACTTCCAGACCGCGCCACATGGTGCCGGTGGACACGGCGTTGCGGATGACGTTGTTGTTGTCGAGGTTGACCTCGACGCGCAGGTGGCCCTCGATGCGGCAGACCGGATCGACGACCACGCGCTTGCCGGAGTTGTCCAGCTTGAAGCCCTGGGTTTCGTAAGCGCCCATGATTTTTCCCCTCCCTTCGGAACATCGATGCCGGTCTGGTTGCGCGCCCGCGCCAGCGCGCTGACCGCCGCGTGGGCCGCCACCGCGGCGCCGACGACGGCGGCCGCCGTGCCGCCCACCTTGTCGGCATTGGCCTCGATGCCGAACTGCTTGATGTCGGTGACGCGGTCGTAGAAGCTGCCCTTGTCCCAGAAGCCGTCTTCCGAGCAGCCGATGCAGCCGTGGCCGGACTGGATCGGGAAGGAGACGCCGTCGTTCCAGCGCATCGTCGAGCAGGCGTTGTAGGTGGTCGGGCCCTTGCAGCCCATCTTGTAGAGGCAGTAGCCCTTGCGCGCCGCTTCGTCGTCCCAGTGCTCGACGAACTGGCCGGCGTCGAAGTGCGGCCGGCGGTAGCACTTGTCGTGGATGCGCTGGCCGTAGAACATCTTCGGCCGGCCCTGGCGGTCCAGCTCGGGGATGCGGTCGAAGGTCAGCATGTAGGTGACCACGCCGGTCATCACCTCGGCGATCGGCGGGCAGCCCGGCACCTTGATGATGGGCTTGTCGGTGATCACCTTGTCGATCGGCGTGGCGTGCGTCGGGTTCGGCTTGGCCGCCTGCACGCAGCCCCAGGAAGCGCAGGCGCCCCAGGCGATCACCGCCTTGGCGTCGGCCGCCGTTTCCTTGAGCATCTCGACGAAGGGCCGGCCGCCCTCGATGCAGAACATGCCGTCTTCGTTGAGCGGCGGATTGCCCTCGACGGCCAGGATGTAGTTGCCCTTGTACTTCTTCATGATCTCTTCGAGCTGCTGCTTCGGCCTGGTGGCCGGCGGCGGCCATCAGCGTGTCGTGGTAGTCGAGCGAGAGCATCGACAGCACCACGTCCTTGGCCAGCGGGTGGGCGGAACGGATGAAGGACTCGGAGCAGCAGGTGCACTCCAGCCCTTCCAGCCAGATCACCGGCGTGCGCGGCTTGGTTTCCATGGCCTCGGCGATCTGCGGCACCGCCGCCGAGCCGAGACCCAGCGAGGTGGCCGTCAGGCTGCAGAACTTCAGGAAGCTGCGGCGCGTGACGCCCTGTCGGCGCATCACGTCGTAAAAGGTTTCGATCATGTCCCCCTCCTCGTCACGGTCGTGGTGAGGGGACTACATCAAGTTTCGTACCAGGGACACTGAAATAGAATAATCTGTTTCAGTTCAATGCGTTGCAATATATTACCGTATGGCCGAGCGGCCACCAGCCGAAACAATGCCTTTCAGCAATCGGATAAAACTGGAAACTATGTTTCCAGTGATTCCGCCTAAGGCTTCAGCACCGGCAGAACCAGGGTGAAGAGGGCGCCGCCGTCCTTGTCGTTGGTGGCTTCCAGGCGACCGCCGTGGCGCTCGACCATGCCGAAGCTGATCGCCAGGCCCAGGCCGGTGCCCTTGCCGACCGGCTTGGTGGTGAAGAACGGATCGAACACGCGTGGCAGGTTTTCCGCCGCGATGCCCGGACCGTTGTCGGCGAAGCACAGACGCACCTGGTCCCCTTCGACCTCGCCGGACACTTCCAGATGGGCGTCGGTCTGGCCACTGGTGGCGTCGCAGGCGTTCTGCACCAGATTCATCATCACCTGCTGCAACTGACCCGCCGAGCCATTGACCAGCACCGACGCGGGCAAACGCATCTCGACCGCAAAGCTGCTCGGAGCGGCCTTGCTGACCCAATGCACGGCGCGCTCGACCACGGGGATCAGGTCCATCGGCTCGAGCAGGTTGCGGTCGACCGCCGAAAAGCGCTTCAGGCCATCGACGATGTCGCGCGTGCGCTCCGCCCCCTCGGCCGTGCCTTCGATCAGCGACGGCAGATCGGCAAGCAGACGGTCGATACCCAGCTCGACGCGCAGCGCGTCGATGCGCTCCCAGGATTCCTTGCGCCGGATGGCGTCGAGGTATTCGCCCAGGCGCTTCGAGTAGCGCTTCAGCGCCACGACATTGCCGAACACGAAGCTGATCGGATTGTTCAGCTCGTGGGCGACGCCCGCCACCAGGCGGCCCAACGATGCCATCTTCTCCGCGTGCAGCAGTTGCTGCTGGGTGCGCTTGAGATCCTCGTGCGCCTGGCGCAAGGCGTGGTAGGCGCGCCGCAGCTCGCCCACCGGCCGGCCGGTGATGACCACGCCGAGCATCTTGCCGGCGGCGCTGTAGCGCGGCGTGCAATTGAGCGAGGCCGGAATGGCGCTGCCATCGGCGGCGCGCAACTGCATCTCGCAATCGTGCAGGGTCTCGCCGGCATGGCCGGCGAAGAAATGCTGGGCATGCTGCCGCGATGCCTCGTCGGCGAACAGGTCGAAAATATTGGCGCCCTTGAGCGTCGCCTCGTCCCGGCCGGTCAGTCGCAGCAGCGACTGGTTGACGTCCTGGATGACCCCGGCGCGGTTGCAGACGACCAGCACGTCGGACATCGAGGTCAGCACCGAGACGATGAACTGCTGCGATTCTTCCAGCGCGGTGTTCTTGTCCTCCAGCGCCACCTCGTACTGGAGCAGGTCGCTATAGACCTCGTCCATCTTCTGGATGACGTCGAGCCACACGTCCTCGCTGGCCCCGGCCCGCGCCGCCGCGACCAGTTGCTCGATACCGTCGGGTTTGGTGCTGTCGGTCATCAGTGCCCCGTCCACACAACAAGTTCATAGGCCGAACTGCGCCCGCCGGCGTCCATCTTGCGCAGAATGCCCAGGGAGATCAACTGGCTGATGTCACGCAGCGCCGTATCGGCCGAGCACTTGGCAATGGCCGCCCATTTGCTGCTGGTGAGCTTGCCGTCAAGACCATCGAGTAGCCGGTTGAGCAGTTTCATCTGCCGCTCGTTCAGCGGCGTACCCGCCCAGCGATGCCAGAAGCGTGATTTTGCGAATACCGCATCGAGCGTCGCCTGCGCACTATCGACCGCGCGCAAAAGCGCACAGAGGAACCAGGCCAGCCATTCGGTGACATCGAGCGTCCCCTGCTGGGTGCGTTCCAGGATGTCGTAATAGGCCTTCCGCTCGCGCTGGATCTGCGCCGACAGGCTGTAGAAGCGCTGGGCGCCGCCATGGGCACGAGCCAGAAACAGATCGCCCACCGCCCGGGCGATGCGCCCGTTGCCGTCGTCGAAGGGGTGCAGCGTGACCAGCCACAAATGCGCCAGACCGGCCTTGATCAGCGCAGGCTCGGGAGTGTTGGCGTTCGCCCAGGCCAGGAAATTGGCCGTCTCCGCCGCCAGACGCGCGGCGGGTGGTGCCTCGTAGTGGACACGCTGACGGCCCGCCGGCCCCGACACCACCTGCATCGGCCCGGCGGCATCGTCGCGCCAGGCGCCGACACGGATTTGCGCCAGACCGCTGTACCCGGTCGGGAACAGGGCCGCGTGCCAGCCGAACAGCCGTTCCGGCGTCAGCGGCTCGGCACAAAGAGCGGTGGCGTCGAGCACCATCTCGACCACACCCTCGACATGTCGATCCACCGGGGCAAGCGCTCCGATGTCCATGCCGAGGTGGCGGGCAAGAGATGAACGCACCGATTCGACATCGAGCTGGTCGCCCTCGATCTCGCTGGTCTTGACCACGTCCTCGGTCAGCACCGCCAGGCTGGCCTGGTCGCGCAGCGGCATGCCGACGTCGGCCAGCCTGCCCGTCAACTGACCTTGGGCGCGGCTGACCTCGGCCAGCGGACTCGCCAGCGCGGCAAGGTCGTAGCGCATCGCCGGCCAAGCGGCCACTTGCCAGATATACCGCTTTTCTCCGCTATTCATGCGGCGATTGTGGCACCCATTTGCCGCACGGGCAAGTTATTCGACGCTCTTATTGCGGAGAATATGGCGGCGATTCACCGCACGGAGAGGTACCAGGCCCCTCTCGTCCAATGCGGTTGCAACGACGCCCGCAACTCGCGCTATGATCGAACCATCTCAACTCAGTCGGCCAACGGAGCGGAACATGGCAAGCTCACCCCTCATCCTGTCGGCGCACCTTTCGCGCCGTATCGAGAAGCTGGCGCACGCCGCCGGACGGACGTCCGAAGTCATGCTTCGCTACGTGATCCGCGACGGTCTCGAATACTGCGAGTACGTCGTCAAGGCGGTGAACGAAGGAATCGCCGACGTCAAAGCCGGCCGCACGCTGACTCACACGCACGCGATGGCAATGCTCGACAAGCGCCGCTCAGCCCGTCGTGGCAAAAAGGCAGCTTGAGTTTGCCCGCCGCGCCTGGCGGGACATCGAGGCCATAGAAAGCTACTACCTCGACGAAGCCGGGGAAGCAGTCGCCGACAAGATCGTCGATGCCATCATCGCCCAGGCGGTAAAAATCTCCGCCCTGCCCGTGGAGTACCGCCCAGGCATCCGTACGGGGACACGCGAATGCGTGATGACGCGCTACCCCTATACGCTGGTCTATCTATCGACACCGGCCAAGGTAATCATCGCCCGTGTCATTCACCAGCGGGCCGAGTATTTCAATCGCAAGTCAGACAGGTAGTGGGCCCGCTCCGCAGAAAGTCAGCCATGGCGGGACGCCGATAACGAAGAACGATCGGAACCATCAAGCCTTGCGCTTGCCGCGAGGCTTGGTGGCAGGCTTGGTACCGGGTTCGGTGTACCTGGCGTTCAGTTCCACGATCACGTCTTCGGCGGGAATGGCCGGGCCGCTGGCTATGCCTTCCTGTATTGCCTGCCGCAGATCGGCATTCAGCCGTTCCAGCATCGCCTCATAAACACGTGGCGACAGCAGATAGGCGGCGGGCCGATTGTGGTTGAGCACGGCCACCGGCTCACTACCGGCCTTTTCCAGCACTGCGCTGGGACTGCGCTTGAGTTCGGTGATGCTCACCGACCGAGTGGCAAAAACCTGTTCCATGGGAGACCTCGCAAGGGAACCTTAATTGGCACCTGATTCTGGTCTATTTCATGTACTGGAGCAAGCCGGCATTCGCCGCACAATCGCAAGTATATGCGCCACATTATTTGGCGGAAATCGCATTTTCGCGCCACCAACGGTCATTCATATGGCGCGAATCGGTCTCAGTGCACCGTACAGACCATGCAAGGATCGAACGAGCGGACGATGTGCTGTACCGCCGCCGGCGCGGTGTCGCCCTCGCCGACCGGCGCGCCGACCAGGGCTTGTTCTAGCGCGCCGGGGCGGCCGCGACTGTCGCGCGGAGAGAAGTTCCAGGTGGTGGGAGCGATGATCTGGTAGTTGTGGATGCGGCCGCGGCGGATGGTCAGCCAGTGGCCAAGCGAGCCGCGCGCGGCTTCGACGAGACCGATGCCCTCGCCTTCGGCCGGTAGTTCGCCGGCCACCGAGAAGGGTTCGCCCGGGCGCAACCGGTCCGCCCAGGCTTCCATCGCCGGCAGCAGGCGGGCGACTTCCAGAAGGCGTGCGACGACCCGGCTTTCGACGTTGCCACCGTCGCGGGCCACGAGGTCGCGCAGCAGCGGCTGGCCGGCGACCACCTGCCGCGCGAGGGCGCCCGTTTCGACGACTTCGCCACCCAGACGCGGCGCCTTGCACCAGGTGTAGGCGGTCTCCTTGTCGGCCAGCGGCACCGTCGAGCCCAACAGTGGCGGCAGCGGCGCCTCGGCCTCGGCATACCAGGCATGGCTGACGTCCTCGGCGATCTGGGCGGCATCCAGCAAGGACGGGCCGCCAGCCCAGACGCCCGCCGGCCACCAGCGGCCGGCCGCCTCGTCATAGGCGCCGTAACTCATGAAGGCGACATCGGCCCGGCCCAGGGCGCGCAGCTTGAGGCTGTCCGAAAACAGCAGGAAACGGCCGAAGTCGCTGTCGACATGGCGGCCGGCCCAGGCCGCCAACTGGTCGGCGGAGGCCAGGGTCGCCACCGTCTCCAGCGAATCACCGAACAGCGCGCGTTCGAGAAACTGGCGGAACTCGCGCAACACCCGCAGCAGGCGCAGGCGTTCCGATGCCGGCAGCGGATGCGCCGAGCCGCCCGGTTGCAGCGACAGCGTGTGTGGCCACTTGCCGGCCAGGAGGCCCATGGCGCGCATCAGCCCGGTGCGCGCCGGCAGGAACTCGCCCGCCGCCGTGCCGGTCACCGCCTTGAAACGCGCCACGGCGGCGCCGTGCCATGGCTGGCCCCGATAGCAGGACCGGGCGAAATCCGGCATGAAGAAGAGATAGAAGTGCGTGACATGATCGGCGACATTTTCCACCGCCTGGATCAGATTGGCCGCCAGCCGGCCGTTGTCGGGCGGCCGGATGCCCATGACCGCCGCCAGCGCGCCAGCGGCGGCGGCCGACTGCGCGACCGAGCAGATGCCGCAGATGCGCGGCACGAACACCAGCGCGTCCAGCGGCGCCTTGCCTTGCAGGATCTGCTCGAAGCCACGGTAGAGCGAGGAGCGCACCCGGGCCGCGTCGACGCGGCCGTCGGCGACCTCGAGAATGACTTCGAGATCGCCCTCGACGCGGTTGAACGGGCCGACAACCAACCGACTCATGGCTACCTCACGGCTTCTTCGCCGGCCGCGGCCAGCGGATGACGTGGTCGGACCTGGCGTTCTGGCGCACGCGCGCCGGCGTGGCCGACTTCGACAGCGCCGCCAGCGCCACGAACCAGGCCTTGGGCATGTCGAGCGGCAGGCCGATGGGAATGCCAGCGACCTTCGGCGTCTCGGCGAACGAGTGCCCCGGCTCCTCGAAGCCGGGCTCGGTGCAACTGATGCAGGCGTAGCCGCCGTCGGTGCAGGAACCGACGCCGTTCCAGGGACGCAGGTTGCAGTCGGCATGCGCCTGGGTGCCCTTGCAGCCCATGTGCTCCATCAGGCAGCCCTGGTCGCCGTTCTTTTCCGCGCTGGCCTTGAACTCGTAGAACTCGTTGCGGGCGCAGCCGTGGTGCACCAGCATGTCGGTGTAGAAGCGCGGCCGAGCCAGTTCGTCGAGATCGGCCGCCTTGAGCTCGCCACGGGCCAGACCGAGCAGCGTCTCGGTCACCCAGTCGGGATGCGTCGGACAGCCGGCGACATTGATCACCGGCAGCCCCGCCGCGGCGCGGAAAGCGGCGCCCAGCAGGCCGCCGATGGCGTCGCCGTCGTATTGCAGGCCGCAGGCGTCGGTGGGGTTGCTGCCCGCCGCGGTGACGCCGCCGTAGGCCGCGCAGGTGCCCACTGCGACGACATGGCGCGCCCGGGCGGCCAGCCGGCGCACCCACTCGATCATCGGCCGTTCGGTGCCGGCGAGGATGTGGAAGCGGCCGCTGCCGCTGCGGGCCGAGCAGCAGCGAACCCTCGACGCAAAGAATGTCCAGCGCCAGTCGCCCCTCGGCGCAGTCTTCGAGAATGGCCAGCGATTCGGCACCGCTCGCCTCGGAAACGCTCGGATGCCAAAGCACCTCGATGCCGGCATCGGCCAGCGTGGCGAACAGCGAGCCCCACTCGCTGCCCAGCCAGGAGAGCGTGCAGCCGCCGCAACCGCCGGATTGCAGCCAGAGCAGGTTCATTCCTGGCGCTCCAGCCCGTAGCGGGCGAGCTTGGAGCGCAGGCCGACGCGCGACAGGCCCAGTTCCTCGGCGGCGTGGCTCTTGTTCCAGCGCAGCCGGATCAGGGTTTCCCTGATCACCCTGGCCTCGAGCTGTTCGATGCGCTCCTTGAGGCTGCCGTCGAGACCCGCCAGCAGCGCCAGATCGCGGTTCTGGTCGTCGCCGGCGGCATCGCGCACGACGCGCGGCGACAGCAGACTCGGCGCCCAGCCAGTCACCGTGGGCCAGCGCCAGCATGCGCATGATTTCGTTCTGCAACTCGCGGACATTGCCGGGCCAGCGATAGCTTTCCAGGCAACGCAGCGTCTCCGGGGCAAAGACCGCGCCGCCTTTGCCCATCCGCCGGCGGCCCTGTTCGAGCAATCCGGCGGCGATCAGCGCGATGTCCATCGGCCGCTCGCGCAGCGGCGGCAGATGCAACGTCATGCCGGCCAGCCGGTAGTAGAGGTCCTCGCGGAAACGGCCGGCGGTGACATCCGTCTCCAGGTCGCGGTTGGTCGCGGCGATGACGCGCACATCGACCGAGATCGGCCGCGGGCTGCCCAGCGGGCGGATCTCCCCTTCCTGGAGGGCGCGCAGCAGCTTCACCTGGAAGGCCGGCGAGGTCTCGCCGATCTCGTCGAGGAAGATAGTGCCGCCATCGGCCTGCTGGAACAGGCCGATGCGATCCTCGAAGGCGCCGGTGTAGGCGCCGCGCTTGTGGCCGAACAGCTCCGACTCGAGCAGGGTGTCCGGCAGGGCGCCGCAGTTTTCGACCACGAAGGCGCCGTCGGCGCGACGGCTGGCGTAGTGCACGGCGCGCGCCAGCAGTTCCTTGCCGGTACCCGATTCGCCGGTGATCAGGATCGACAGGTCGTGCGGCGCGACCCGTTCCGCCATGACGCAGACATCGTTGAGCGGACTCTGCGCCGACCGCGCCATGCGGCTGAAGGCGGCATCGGCCGAAGCCCGCCGCTGCTTCTCGCGCACCCGTGTCTTCAGCACTTCCGGACTGGCGCGGAGTTCCAGGGTCAGGCGCTGATTGGCTTGCTGCAAGCGCCACAGGTCGGCGGCGCCACGCAACGTCAGGAGCAGTTGCTCGGGATGCCAGGGCTTGAGGATGTACTGCCAGATGCCCGCTTCATTGATGCCGGCGATGATGTCCTCGGCCTCGGTGAAGCCCGAGATGATGATGCGGACCGTGTCGGGCCACTGCACCCGCACCTGTTTGAGAAAGTCGACGCCCGACGTGCCCGGCATGCGCTGGTCGCACAACAGGATGTGCACGAACTCGCGCTCCATCGCGGCGGCCGCCTCCTCGGCGGAACCGGCGGTGAGCACGGTGAAGTCCTCTTCCAGGGTGCGCCGCAGCGCCTCTTGCGAACGCACTTCGTCGTCGACCACCAGCACGACGGGCGGCGCGGAGTTCCGGGCTCGCCCGCTCATCCGGCTAACACGCCGACCCGTCGCCGCCGCCCTGGGCGATCAGTTCCCGCATCAGGCGCAACGAGTCTTCCGCCCGGGCGGCATCGACGCGCTCGAAGGCGAAGCCACCGGCCTGGACCAGCAGATAGTCGCCCACCGCCACATCCTCCCGCATCAGCATCAGGCTGACCTGGCGCCGCTCGCCGAAGGCCTCGATGGTGGCCAGCAGCCCATCGACGGAAATCACTCTGGAGGGTACGGCAAGGCACACGATCCGGCGACCTCAGACGACCTCGGCCGCCTTCGGCCGAATCGCGACGCCGCGCGCCGCGAGTTCGGCGGCGGCCATGCGCACCATCTCGGGAATGCGCGCGGCGACCACCGGCGTCAATTCCAGGCCCAGCTCGAGGCTTTCGGGCTCGACACCGATCAGCACCAGGTCGCCGGGTGGATCGCCGGAAAACTCGAGCCCCGCCAGCACATCGCAGACGCTGATCTGGTGCGGCGAAAGCCGGGCGCGAAAGAACACCGGCACTTCGCCGCCGACCAACCGGACCACCGTGCCGGGCGGCCGGTTGGCCTTGACGGCGTCGAGGATCACCAGCAGGTCGGTTCCCGACAGGGGGCCGAGCAGTTCCATGCCCGAGGTGCCGCCGTCGATCACTTCGACGCCGTCGGGCAACTCGTAGCCGGCTTGCAGCGCCTCGGCGGCGCGGACGCCGGCGGCCTCGTCGGAGAGAATGATGTTGCCGATACCGAGAACGACGGTGCGCATGGTTTGGCTCATTTGGCTGGAGATGATGGGGCGGCGCCCTGCCTGCCCGGCTGTCGAATCTACCTCATTTCGCCCGGGCCGTGAGCGACTTCACCGCCGCCCGGGAAATCATGTCACCATCCAGATTAAGAGCATCTCGTTTGAGCTGGATCAACAGTCATGATCCAACAATTTGCCGCAGTGCAACAATCCTCAGGCAATCTGCAATATCCTTTGCGGTGCACAGTAACGGGAGGCAGGTCATGGAAAAGGTCGAACTGGCGTCTGTCCTGGACCAGGTGCTGACCAGGCACCACAGCGATGGCACGCGACTGATGCAGATATTGCGGGAAGTCCAGGAAGCCGTCGGCTGGCTGCCGCCGGCGGCCATCACCGGGATCGCCACCGCCGTCGGCTGGCCGCGCGCCAAGGTCGAAGGCACCGCCGGCTTCTACAGCTTCTTTCATACCCAACCGATGGGCCGCTACCGGGTGCTTTGGAGCGACAACATCACCGACCGTCTGCTCGGCAACCGCGACCTGATGCTGGCCCTGTGCCAGAAGCTCTGGCTCGAACCTGGCCGAGTCTCCGAGGATGGTCTGGTCAGCGTCGACACCACCTCCTGCACCGGCATGTGCGACCAGGGTCCGGCGGTGCTGGTCAACTACCGGGCCATCACCCGCATGACCGCCGAGCGCGTCGAGCAGATGGCGGAACTGATCCGCGGCGAGACGCCGCTGGCCGAATGGCCGGCCGAGTGGTTCCGCGTCGAGGACAACGTGCGCCGCGCCGATCTGCTGCTGAACAATGGCCTGCGCCCGGGTGAGGCCCTCAAGGCGGCGCTGGCCCGCGAGGCCGAGGCCGACGTGGAGACCGCTTCCAACGCCCGCTCCTGGCGCGAGGGCGTGGCGGCCCACACCCAGGGCCCCTCGGCGGTACTCGAGGAGATCAAGAAGTCCAACCTGCGCGGCCGGGGCGGCGCCGGCTTCACCACCGGCATCAAGTGGGAGGCCTGCCGCCACGCGGCCGGCGATGAACGCTATGTGGTCTGCAATGCCGACGAGGGCGAGCCCGGCACGTTCAAGGATCGGGTTCTGCTGACCCGTCAGGCGGACCTGGTCTTCGAGGGCATGACGGTGGCGGCCTACGCCATCGGCGCCCGCAAAGGCTATGTCTACCTGCGCGGCGAATACCGCTATCTGCTGGAACCGCTCAACGAAGCGTTGGCGCGCCGCCGCGACATGAACCTGCTCGGCACGAAGATTCTCGGCCGCCAGGGCCTCGATTTCGACATCGAGATACATCTCGGCGCCGGCGCCTATGTCTGCGGCGAGGAGTCGGCGCTGATCGAATCGCTGGAAGGCAAGCGCGGCGTGCCGCGCAACCGGCCGCCCTACCCGGTGACCAACGGCTTCCTGAACAAGCCGACGGTCGTGAACAACGTCGAGACCTTCGCCGCCGCGGCGCTGATCGCCGCCAAGGGCGGTGAGTGGTATCGGAGCATCGGCACCGCCAAGTCGGCCGGCACCAAGCTCTTGTCCGTCTCCGGCGACGTGGCCCGGCCCGGCATCTACGAATATCCGTTCGGCGTCAGCGTTCGCCAGGTGCTGGCGGACGCGGGGCGACCGATACCCAGGCGGTCCAGATTTCCGGACCGTCGGGTATCTGCGTCGCGGACAATGAATTCGAGCGGCGCATCGCCTTCGAGGACATTCCCACCGCCGGCGCCTTCATGGTTTTCGACCGGAGCCGCGACATGTTCGAGGTGGCGCGCAACTTCGCCCAGTTCTTCGCGCATGAGTCCTGCGGCTTCTGCACCCCCTGCCGGGTGGGCACCACCCTGCTCCGGAACCTGATGGACAAGATCGGCGAGGGCCATGGCACCCAGGTCGACATCAACGAGATATTCCAGTTGTCGCGCCTGCTGCAGATGGCCAGCCACTGCGGCCTCGGCCACACGGCACCCCATCCCCTGCTCGACACCCTGGAAAAGTTCCGGCCCGCCTACGAGCGACGACTCAAGTCGCTCGACTTCGAACCGGCCTTCGACCTCGACGGCGCCCTGGCCCAGGCCCGGCAGATGACCGGCCGCGACGACAAGGCGGCCCACCTGGAGAACGCGGAATGAGCGACCAAACCACCTTCCTCCTGGACGGCCAGGAGATTCCCTTCGAACCCGGCCAGAGCGTGATGCAGGCCGCCCTGACCGCCGGCGTGTTCATCCCCCACCTCTGCTACCACCCGGAGTTCCGGCCGCATGGCAGCTGCAAACTGTGCACCGTCAAGATCAACGGCCGGCCGGCGACCTCATGCACCCTGCCGGCCGCGGCGGGCATGAACGTGGAGAGCGAAACACCGGAAATCCGCGACAAGCGGCGCATGCTGGTCCAGATGCTGCTCGTCGAGGGCAACCACTTCTGCCCCTCGTGCGAAAAGAGCGGCCACTGCAAGCTCCAGGCCCTGGGCTACGCGCTGGGGGTGATGACGCCGCACTTCACCCATTTCTTCCCCGACCGTCCCGTTGATGCCTCCCACCCGGAGATGCTGCTCGACTTCAATCGCTGCATCCTATGCGAACTGTGCATCCGCGCCAGCACCGAGGTGGACAAGAAGGGGGTCTTCGCCCTCTCGGGGCGCGGCCTCAAGAAGCACCTGATCGTCAATGCGGAATCCGGCCGCTTGGCCGATACGAACTTTTCACCCGACGACAAGGCGGCCCAGGTCTGCCCGGTGGGTGTCATCCTGCGGAAACGCCGCGGCTTCACGGTGCCGATCGGCCAGCGGACCTACGACGAGAAGCCGATCAACGCGCAGGCCGAACGCTTCAAACCGGTCAAGCCGGCCACCGCGAAGGAGGGGAGCTGACATGAGCGCGCCCAAACGGAAACTGCGTGTCGCCACCACCAGCCTGGCCGGCTGCTTCGGCTGCCACATGTCCTTCCTGGATATCGACGAACGCATCCTGCAATTGCTGGAACTGGTGGAGTTCGACCGCTCGCCGCTCACCGACATCAAGCACTGCGGCCCTTGTGACCTGGGGCTGATCGAAGGCGGTGTCTGCAACGCGGAAAATGTTCATGTGCTGCGGGAGTTCCGCCAGAACTGCAAGATCCTCGTCGCCATCGGGGCCTGCGCGGTCAACGGCGGCCTGCCGGCCCAGCGCAACCACCTCGACCTGCGCGACATTCTCGAAGAGGTCTACGAGACCGAGGGCGGCCTGGCGAGCGGCAGCCGGATCCCCAACGACCCGGAGCTGCCCCTGCCCCTGGACAAGGTGCACCCGATCCATGAAGTGGTGAAAGTGGACTACTTCCTGCCCGGCTGCCCGCCCCCGGCCGACGCGATCTGGAAGTTCCTCACCGACCTGATCGCCGGCCGCACGCCCGCCATGGGGCATGGCCTGCTGCACTACGACTGAGCAACCATCGAGCAACCCACGAGGTAGCCATCATGAGCTTCGCACTGGAAACCGCCACCGACCCCGACCTGCTGCGCCGCATCGCCATCGACCCGGTATCCCGGGTCGAAGGCCACGGCAAGGTCACCATCCTGCTCGATGCCGACAACAAGGTGCATCAGGTCCGACTGCACATCGTCGAGTTCCGGGGCTTCGAGAAGTTCATCCAGGGCCGTCCTTACTGGGAAGTGCCGGTGATGGTGCAGCGCCTGTGCGGCATCTGCCCGGTATCGCACCACCTGGCCGCATCGAAGGCGCTGGACATGATGCTCGGCGTCACGCTGACGCCAACGGCGGAGAAGATTCGCCGCCTGATGCACTATGGGCAGATCCTGCAATCCCACGCCCTGCACTTCTTCCACCTGTCGTCGCCCGACCTGCTGTTCGGTTTCGGATCGGACATGGCGAAGCGCAACATCGTCGGCGTGATCGGCGCCGACCCGGTCACGGCCAAGAAGGGCGTGCTGCTCAGGAAGTACGGTCAGGAGGTGATTCGCCACACCGCCGGCAAGCGGGTGCATGGCACCGGTGCGGTGCCCGGTGGTGTCAACAAGTCGCTGACCGCCGAGGAACGCGACCTGCTGAAGAAGGATGCCTACCAGATGGTCGCCTGGAGCCGCGAGGCGGTGCATCTGATCCGCGCCCTGTTCGAAAAGAACCTGGTCGAGTACAACGCGTTCGGCCGCTTCCCATCCCAGGGCATGGGTCTGGTCGGTGCCGATGGCGCCATGGACCTCTACCACGGCGGCCTCAGGGCGCGCGATGCCAACGGCAAGATACTGTTCGATCACTTCGACTACAGCCGCTATTGGGAGGTGATCGGCGAAGACGTCAAGCCCTGGTCCTACATGAAGTTCCCCTACTTCAAGACTCAAGGTCCGGACGACGGCTGGTATCGGGTCGGGCCGCTGACGCGGGTGACGAATTGCGACTTCATTTCGACGCCGCTGGCCGACCGCGAACGCCAGGAGTTCCTGGCCTTCGACGATGGTAGCGCCACCGGCGCCACCCTGGGCTACCACTGGGCGCGGATGATCGAAATGCTCCATGCCGCCGAAGCGATCAAGGACCTGCTGCACGACGACGACCTGCTCGGCCACGATCTGATGGCCACCGGCGAGCGCCAGGAGCGCGGGGTCGGCGTCATCGAGGCGCCGCGTGGCACGCTGATCCACCACTACCGGGTCAACGAGAACGACGAGGTGATACGCGCCAACCTGATCGTCTCGACCACCCACAACAACCAGGCCATGAACGAGGCGATCCGCCGTGTGGCGATTCAGTACCTGGATGGCCACGAAGTCACCGAGGGCCTGCTCAATCACATCGAAGTCGCCATCCGCGCCTTCGACCCCTGTCTGTCCTGCGCTACCCACGCCCTCGGGCGGATGCCACTGGAAGTCACGCTGGTGGACGCGGCTGGCACCGTTCTCGACGCTCGCGCACGACACACCGGCGACGCGTGACGGCACCGATACTGGTTTTCGGCTGGGGCAACCCGAGCCGAGGCGACGACGCGCTCGGGCCGCTGTTCGTCGATCGACTGACCGAGCTGGCGCTGCCCGGCGTCGAGTGCATCACCGACTTTCAACTCCAGGTGGAGCATGCGCTGGATCTCCAGGACCGACGGTGCGCTTTGTTTGTCGATGCCAGCGTCGATGTCGCGGCTCCTTTCGCCGTCTCCGTCATCGGCCCGCTCCAGGACGCCAGTTTCACCAGCCATGCGATGTCGCCACAGTCGGTCCTCCAGGTGTACAGCGACCTTAACGACGCGCCGCCACCACCCAGTTGGCTGCTGGCCATTCGCGGCGAGCGATTCGAATTGGGCGAACCTTTGTCGGGCAATGCGGCGAGGAATATCGAGGCCGCGCTGGCCTGGGCCATCGACTGGCTGTCCATCTCCTGAATAAATTACATGAAATGCTCATTGCGTCAGGCCTGTGCGGACTAACTGGGCCGGCTCGACGAGCCAGCGACGAACGGACGGGTGTAACATTAGTTAACAATTTCAAGGGGTTTCCCCCGTTCGGCGAACATGCCAACCAAATCATCGGTACCTCGAATCGCGACCATCCATGGCCCGTCGCCCGCTCAGGAACCTGAAGCGTGAGAATCGCACTCCTCGAAGACGATCCGGCGCAGGCCGAAACCCTGGCGTCCTGGCTGGCAGCCGCCGGCCACGACATGCATGTGTTCGGCCTCGGCCGGGATCTCCTCCGCCATGCCAGCCGGGAGAGTTTCGACACTTTCCTGATCGACTGGATGCTGCCCGACCAGTCCGGCCACGAGGTATTGCGCTGGCTGCGGCACGAACGCGGCGAGACGGCGCCGGTGATCTTCGTCACCAGCCGCGATGCCGAGGAGGACATCGTCGCCGGGCTCAACAGCGGTGCCGACGACTACATCGTCAAGCCCGTGCGGCGACTCGAATTGCTCTCGCGCCTGGAAGCCATCTGGCGCCGCACGCGTCCGAAAGACGACAACCAGAGCATCATCGACCTGCCGCCCTATCGCATCGAACTGACCACCCGACGCATCCTGCGAGGCGGCCACGAGGTCGAGACCTTGACGGAGAAGGAATTCAACCTGGTGGTATTCCTGTTCCAGAATCTTGGTCGACTGCTGTCGCGCGGCCACCTGCTGGAAGCCCTGTGGGGATTGAATGCCTCGGTTCCCACCCGTACGCTGGACACGCACATCAGCCGGGTTCGAAAGAAGCTTGAACTGCATTCGGCCAACGGCTTTCGTCTGGTTCCGGCCTACAACTACGGCTACCGGCTGGAGCGGGTCGGCATGGGCGAGTGAATGCTTCCCGCCGGTGTGCGCGGATGCCAGTCACCCCAAGACCCGATGCCGGAAGGCAAAGCTTTGTTACACACAGCATCCTCCGCCGCGCGCGGCCTAATATTGGCAAAGCGGCCATCCCCTAGCCCATCGAGAGACGTGCCATGACGATTCCCCGCAAGCCCGCCAAAGAACCTCATTGCTTCCGCGCTGCCTGATCGGACGACGACCCTGGTCGCCATCGCCTGCCTGTTCGGGTTCGGCGCCGCCTGCGCCGCCGAGGACTACCAGCATGTGATGCGTCCGGGCGAAACGCTGATCGGCATCAGCCGCGACTTGCTGGAGAACCCCCGCGACTGGACCCGGCTGCAACGGCTGAACAAGGTGGCCGATCCGCGTCTGTTGCGCCCCGGCACGGTCCTGCGCATCCCGCTGACCCTGCTTCGCCGGGAGCCGGTCACGGCCCGGGTCACCGCGATTCGGGGCGATGTCAGCGCCGGCGGCAAGCCCCTGACGGTTGGCGGCACGGTCGAACGCGGCTCGCAACTGACCACAGGCCCGCAAAGCTTCGCCACCGTCGAACTGGTCGACGGCTCGCGGCTGGTTCTCCAGCCGAGCAGCCGGCTGAAGGTCGAGGAGATGTCCCGGTATCGCAACAGCACCCTGCCGGAAACACGCCTGCGACTGGACACCGGCCGCATCGAGTCGGTCGTCACCAGGATGTCGGCGCCCCGTCCGCAATACATCGTCGTCACCCCCACCGCCACCATCGGCGTGCGGGGCACCCAGTTCCGTGTCGGCGCCGACGATACCGGCGCGACCAGCCGCACCGAGGTCACGGACGGCGCGGTCGGCGTGCTCGACGGCCAGGGCCGGGGCAAGCCCGCCAGCGTACCCGCCGGTTACGGCCTGGTGGCGGAGGCCGGCGGCAGGCTCTCGGCACCGGTCGCCTTGTTGCCGGCGCCGGAATTGGCCGGCCTGCCCAAGCTCCAGGAACGGACTATTGTCCGTCTCGCCGTGCCGTCGATCGGCGGCGCCAGCGCCTATCGTTTCCAGGTCGGCACGGACGCCGAAATGCGCAACGTGCTGGCCGAAAGCATCGGCGCCAGGCCGGAGGCGAAGTTCGCCGAACTGGCCGACGGCGGTTACACGCTGCGCGTGCGCGGCATCGATGCGCGGGGACTCGAAGGGCGCGACGCCGACTTCGCCTTCACGCTCAAGGCACGACCGGAGCCGCCGTTTGCCGTGGCGCCGGTGGCCGGCACCAAACTGCGCGGCGAGTCGGCCGAATTGAAGTGGTCCGCCAATGCCGAGGCCGCCCGCTACCGCATCCAGTTGGCCAGCGATGCCAAGTTCGCCAACCCGGTCACCGATGTCGACGGCGTCGACGGCACGGTCATCATGCCGGCGCAGAAACTGGCGCCGGGCGATTATTACTGGCGGGCCCGCAGCCTCCGGGCCAACGGCGAGCCCGGCCCGTGGGGCGACGCCCAGCGCTTTACCCTGAAACCCCTGCCCTGCCGACCCGGAGCCGCCGCTGGTGAGCGACGACCAGATCGCCTTCGCCTGGTCCGGCGAGCCCGGCCAGACCTTCCTGTTCCAGTTCGCCCGGGACGCGAAATTTGCCGATCTGGTGGTCGAGCAGCGACTCGACCAGCCCTTGACCAAGCTGCCCCGACCGGAGGGCGGCACCTACTTCATGCGTGTCCGCGCCACCGACCCGGACGGTTTCGTCGGGCCATTCACCAGCCCTCAGCGGATCGAAATTCCCACCCAGTGGCAGCCTTGGTGGATGCTCCAGACAGCCGTCCAGCGGCCTCGTGCGGCATAGCCGATGCTGCGACTGCGCCGGCGCACCCTGGCGGAATGGATACTGCTGACCGCTGTTCTGGTGCTGGTCGCGGCCACGGCGGCCTGGCAGGGCTGGTTGTGGCGGGCTGATTATCTGCTCTACGACGTCGGCTTGTCGCTCGCCGCTCGGCCGGCGCCCGCGGATATCGTCATAGTTGCCGTCGATGACGAAAGCCTGGCCCGTATCGGTCGGTGGCCGTGGCGCCGCGCCATACATGCCACCTTGCTGGACAAGCTGCGCCAGGCCGAGGCGGCGGTGGTGGGCCTGGACATCATTCTCAGCGAAGCCGACGCCAACGACCCTGAGGGTGACCGGGTACTTGCCGAGGCGATTCGAAAGAACGGTCGGGTGGTTCTGCCGGTGATACAGCTTGGCCTTGGCCCCGGCCTGATCGCCGAAGGAAGGCCCATCAAGCAGTTCAGCCAGGCGGCTGCGCGGCTCGGGCACATCGAAAGTCAGCTGGACACCGACGGCATTTCACGCAGCATCTACCTTTGGGGTGGCGTGGGCGAAGCTCGCCACCCTCAGCTCGCCCTGGCCATGCTCCAGGTCTCCGACCCCGGAGTTGCGGCGCGCCATGTACGGCAGACCTCCAGCCAGGACAACAGTCCGACTGAATCCACGACCTGGTCGCGCGAGCAATGGGTGCACCCGCAGTTCGCCGGGCCGCCCGGCACTTACCGCACGATTTCCTACGTGGATGTACTGACCGGTACCGTCGGCGGCCAAGAATTGCGCGGCAAGCGGGTTCTGGTCGGCGCCACCGCCGCCGGGCTCGGGGATGTACTGCCGACACCGATGTCCAGCCTCGGCCGATCCATGCCGGGCGTGGAGATCCACGCCACGGTGCTCGATGCGCTGCGCAGTGGGACAACCATCACGTGGCTACCGCATGACCGCGTGGTCGCGGTCACCACGGCCGTCATGCTGCTGCTCATGCTTGGACTGCTGTTCCTGTCGCCGCGCGACGGCTTGTTGCTGTCGGCCGCCGTGGCCTTGGCGTCCGTGGTCGGCGTGCTGGTCATGCTCCGGTGGGGCAAGGTCTGGTTGCCACCGAGCGCGCTGCTGATCGGCGCGGCGCTGGCCTATCCGCTCTGGAGTTGGCGCCGCCTGGAGGCGGCGCAACGCTTCATGGATGCCGAACTGCAACTGCTCCACGAAATCGAGCCGGGAACCACCGCCGACCAGCCCGAGGAACGAAGCATCGATCCGCTGGAAAATCGCATCGGCATCGTCCGCGCCGCCACCGAACGGCAGCGCGCCATCCAGAAGGCCCGTGAAGACACCATGCGCTTCATTTCGCATGACATTCGCTCACCGCTGGCCTCGATCATCACTCTGGTCGACGGCGCCAGCCGACCGGCGGTCGCCGACCATTTCAGCCGCCTGCACAAGGTGAGGCACTATGCCCAAACCGCGCTTGATCTGGCGGACGACTTCTTCCGGCTGGCCAAGGCCGAAGCCATCGACACGCGCAAGTTCGTCGAAATCGACTTGTCGTCGCTGGCGCAGGAAGCAGCCGACGAGGTCTGGCCACTCGCCGAGGCGAAGCACATCCTGATCCTGGTGCGCGACGAGGGTGGTCGCGATCCGGTGATTCGCGGCGACCACTCGTTGCTGAGGCGGGCGCTGGCCAACCTGCTCAACAATGCCATCAAGTACAGTCCCGCCGATACCACCGTGCACATGACCCTGCGCGACGCCGACGACTGGCATGAGATCACCATCGTCGACCAGGGCTGCGGCATCGCCCCGGAAGACCTGGGCCGTCTGTTCGCCCGCTATGGCCGCATCGACCGTCCGGACCAGCCGAAGCAACCGGGCGTCGGTCTCGGCCTGGTGATCGTCAAGACCATTGTCGAGCGTCATGGTGGTTGCGTGTCGGTCGACAGCCACCTGGGCACCGGTTCGACTTTCGGGATCCGCCTGCCACGCGCCAACACAAACACCTGAGCCCGTTCCGCGCGGGTGTCGGTTGTCGACGCGTCATCGCGTAACATCATGGCCGCGTGGCTGTGTCGCCCATATTGCGACGCGGCAAATCCCGCGTCAGAATGAGGGCCTCGGGGGCGATCCCAGGGCGACAGGTCATGGCCAGCAGCGAAATCCTTGAGTTCATCGAAAACCGGACCTTCGACGAAATCGCCGTCGGTGACAGCGCAACCTTGGTGCGAACCTTGCGGCCCGAAGACATCCAGATGTTCGCCATCATGTCTGGAGACTTCAATCCCACCCACGTTGACCCGGAATACGCGCGCTCCTCGGACTTTCGCGAGGTGGTGGCGCACGGCATGTGGGGCGGCGCGCTGATCTCGACCGTCCTGGGCACCCAGTTTCCCGGACCGGGCACGGTATATGTCGATCAGACGCTCAACTTCCCGCGCCAGGTACGGGTCGGCGACACCATCACGGTCACCGTGACCTGTCGGCGCAAATTCGAACACAACCATCACATCGTCTTCGACTGCGGCTGCGCCAACCAGGACGGCGAGACGGTCATCCATGGCTCCGCCGAGGTGCTGGCGCCGACGGAAAAGATCAAGCGGCCCAAGGTCAACCTGCCGGAGGTGAAACTCTCGGCGACGAAGAACACCCGCTACGAACATGTGCTGGAAATTACGCGGGGCTTGAGCCCGATTGCCATGGCGGTGGTGCATCCCTGCGACCCCGAGTCGCTCAAGGGCGCGCTCCAGGCGCGCGACCGTGGCCTGATCCTGCCCACCCTGGTGGGTCCGGAAGCAAAGATCCGGGCGCTGGCCGAACAACTCGGCCTCGACCTCTCCGGATGCCGGCTGCTCAACGTGCCGCACAGCCATGCCGCCGCGGAATCCGGAGTGGCGCTGGCCCGCGAGGGTGAGGTGGCGGCGCTGATGAAGGGCTCGCTGCACACGGACGAACTGATGGTCGCGGTGATCGACAAGGCCACCGGACTGCGCACCGAACGGCGCATCAGCCATGTCTTCATGATGGACGTGCCCACCTATCCGCGACCGCTCCTGATCACCGACGCCGCCGTCAATATCCAGCCGACCCTGGAAGACAAGATCGACATCGTCCAGAACGCCATCGATCTCGGCCTCATGCTGCACATTGCCGAACCCAAGGTGGCGATCCTCGCCGCTGTCGAAACCGTCAACCCGAAGATGCAGGCCACGCTGGACGCGGCGGCGTTGTGCAAGATGGCCGACCGGGGACAGATCACGGGTGGCCTGCTCGACGGGCCACTGGCCTTCGACAACGCCATCTCGGTGGTCGCCGCCCGCACCAAAGGCATCAAGTCGGCCGTGGCCGGCCAGGCCGACATCCTGCTGGTGCCGGACATCGAGTCGGGCAACATGCTCGCCAAGCAGCTCGAATACCTCGCCGACGCGCTCTCCGCCGGCATCGTGCTCGGCGCCCGGGTACCGATCGTGCTCACCTCGCGCGCCGACTCGGCCGAATCGCGTACCGCCTCGACGGCCATTGCCGTCGTGATGGCCCACGCCAAACGAAAGAAGGCCTGACCATGGCCGACGCCATCCTCACCCTCAACGCCGGTTCCTCGTCGATCAAGTTCGCCCTGTTCGACCACGGCGGCGAATCCGTGCCCGCCAAGCCGGAACTGGTCGGCCAGATCGACGGCATCGGTGCCCACCCCCACCTGAAGGCCAAGGATGGGGCGGGCCAGGTCATCGACGACAGCGACCTTCCCCTCGCCGGCGAAGCCGCGCACCGGGCCGCGCTGGCCTTCCTGGTCGACTGGCTGCACAGCCACGACGACGGCCGCCGGATTGCCGGCGTCGGCCATCGCGTCGTACACGGCGCCGAACGTTACTCCAGGCCGCTGGTGCTCGACGCGGCGGCCCTCGACACCCTGCGCGGCTTCATTCCGTTGGCGCCACTGCACCAGCCGCACAACCTGGCCGGCATCGAGGCCATGACCGGCGCACTGCCCGGAGTACCCCAGGTGGCCTGCTTCGACACGGCCTTCCACCGCAGCCAGCCGGAAGTGGCGCAGCGCTTTGCCCTGCCCCGTCACATCACCGCCCAGGGCGTACGCCGCTACGGCTTTCACGGCCTCTCCTACGAATACATCGCCGAGGCGCTGCCCAGCCATTTGCCCGATTGCGCCGAGGGCCGCGTCATCGTCGCCCACTTGGGCAACGGTGCTTCGATGTGCGCGATGAAGGGATTGCGCAGCGTGGCCACCACCATGGGCTTCACCGCCGTCGAGGGCCTGATGATGGGCACCCGCTGCGGCAGCCTCGACCCAGGCGTGCTGCTCTACCTGATGGACTATCAGGGCATGGACGCCAAGGCCCTGGAGAAGCTGCTCTACAAGGAATCGGGCCTGCTCGGTGTGTCCGGAATCTCCCAGGACATGCGCGAGCTGCTGGCCTCCGACCGCCCCGAGGCGCACGAGGCGGTCGACCTGTTTTGCTACCGCATCGTTCGGGAAGTCGGATCCCTGGCCGCCGCCCTCGGCGGTCTCGATGCGCTGGTGTTCACCGGCGGCATCGGCGAACACGCTGCGCCGGTGCGGCAGCGCATATGCGCCGCGCTCGACTGGCTGGGCATTGCGGTCAACATCACCGCCAACAACCGCGACGCCAGCCGCATCAGCGACGCCGCCAGCCGCGTCGACGTCCTGGTGCTGCCCACCAACGAGGAGTGGATGATCGCCAGGCACACGGCAGAGTTGATCGGCTGACGCCGCCGCGGCACTGCAACCTCCGGTCGTGGTACGCCGCCCGGCTTGAGCATTCTCCGCTCTTGGCTATAGTGAAAGCAGGAAGAACTTCTGGTCCTGCTAAAGCCGAAAAGGGGTACATGATGAAACGGAACGCATTGCGGTTGTTGTTCGCGGCGGCAGTACTCATGGCCGCGAGCGGTGTGGCATCGGCGGCGGGCGGCAAGGCGAGAGTCGATGCGGGCAAGTACGGGTACACGAACAGTTGCGCGGTGTGTCATGGCGGGGGCGGCAAGGGCGATAGCCCGGGCGTCGAGTTTCTGAAGACGATGCCCGGAGATTTGTCGAACTTTGTCGAAGCGGAATGGCGGCGTTTTCCCGTTTGAGCGCGTCTATGCCGTCATTGACGGACGGGAGACGGTGAAAGGACACGGCAGCCGCGAGATGCCGATCTGGGGTGATCGCTACAGCACCGAGACCGTGAAAGCTGGTGAGTACTATGTCAACATGCCCTACGATATGGAAATGTATGTGCGGAGCCGCATCATCAGCTTGATTGACTACCTGCACCGGCTACAGGCGAAGTAGACGTTTGATGCGGATCGTCGATATCTTGTCGAACGCGGGGTGGGCTGATGGGCAAGGGGCGTCGGTGGGCGGGGTTAGAATGAGCGCCTCGCATTTCCCCGTCGCTCATGTCCGATCCGGCGTCCTCCCAGAACGCGCTCTTGAGTCTCCTGATCCTCGCCGCCGACGCGGATGAGGCGGCGGGGTTGGCTGCACGTTTCGGCAGCGGCGAGGATCGCGGCAAGTTTCAGCAAGTCAGCGATGCGACGAGCCTGCGGGGGGCGCTTCGCGCCCAGCCTTGGGACGCGGCGCTCTATTTGTTCGGGTTGCCCGGATTGACCGCGCCCGCCGCTCTGAAAGTCTTGCACGGTCTGGACCTGGATCTTCCCTTCATTGTCGTCGCCGACCCCGCCGATGAAAAGGCAGCCGTCAGGGCGATGCGCGCCGGCGCCCACGATGTTGTCTTTCGTGACCGTCCGAGCCGGTTGGTGCCGGCCGTCGAGCGCGAGGTACGCGAGGCGCGTCAGCGGGCCGACCATCGCGCGGCCTTGGCCATGGTCCACGACAGCGACGCCCGCTTTCGCGGCTTGGCTTCCAGCCTGCCGGGCATGGTCTTCCACCTGCAACGGGGTTCGGACGGCGGCTATCGTTTTCTCTACGTCAGCGAAGGCAGCCACCGTTTGTTCGGTGTCAAGCAGCACGAGCTGCTGGCCTCGCCCAAGAAGTTCTTCGACACCATCGAGGCCGATGATCGGCGCGCCCTCGAAACGGCGCTGTCCGAGTCGGCGGTCACCGGCGCGCCGCTCGACTGGGCCGGCCGGCTGCGCGGGCGTGGCCGCGGCAAGTGGATCGACCTGCGCTCGACACCGCGACGCGGCGAGGAGGGCTCGGGGGGCAGCGTCACGTGGCAGGGCATCGCGACCAACATCACCGCGATCAAGGATACCGAGGCGGCCCTGCGCGCCTCCCGCGAACAACTCGCCGAACTATCCTTCCACCTCGAGGCGGCGCGCGAGCAGGAACGGGAGCGCATCGCCCGCGACATCCACGACGAACTGGGCAGCATCCTCGTCCGCCTGAAGATCGAGGCCGCGCTGCTGGCGGGAAAACTGCCCAACGAACCACCGGCGCTGCGCGAGAAGGCGCACTCCATCGAAGGCCTGCTCGACCAGGCCATGGGCGCCGCCAGCCGCGTCGCGCGCGAATTGCGCCCGGGCATTCTGAAGGAGTTCGGCCTGCCGGCGGCCATCGAATCACTGGCCGAGGACTTTTCTCAACATTTCGAACATCACGTGTCGCGTGCAGTGCGACGACGATCTGGAACCGGACGCGGACACCTCGCTGGCTTTGTTCCGCATCGTGCAGGAAACGCTCACCAATGTTGCAAAACACGCCCATGCGTCGCTGGTAGTCGTGCGTCTGAAGCGGGAAAAAGGTAGCATTGCGCTCGAATTGCGCGACAACGGACGCGGCATCTCGGAGGCCGACATGATGAAGCCCAAATCGTTCGGTCTGCGCGGTATCCGCGAACGGGTGCACAGTCTGGCCGGTGAATTCGTCATCGCGTCGGGCGAGCACGGCGGCACCCACATCAGGTTGCGGGTGCCGGAACAACGCGGCGTCGAACCCGGCGCGGCCGATGAAGCGGAAGACATCCAGCACAAGTTATTCTGACCATGGCCGAAAAGATCCACGTTCTCATCGCCGACGACCACGCCATCGTGCGTCAGGGGCTGAAGCAGATCCTCTCGGAAACCGAGGATCTGGTCGTCGCGGGGGAGGCCGACGACGGTGTCGAGGCCATGCAACTGGCCCGCCAACAGGTTTGGAACGTGTTCCTGCTCGACGTCTCGATGCCCAACCGCAACGGTATCGATACGCTCAAGCAGTTGAAGAAGGAGTTCCCCCGCCTGCCGGTGTTGATCCTGTCCATGCACCCGGAAGAGCAGTACGCCATGCGCGCCCTGAAGGCCGGCGCGTCGGGCTACCTGACCAAGCAGAGCGCCCCGGAACAACTGGTGACGGCGATTCGCCAGGTGGCGCGCGGCAAGAAGTATGTCAGCCCAACCGTGGCCATGCAGTTGGCCGACGCCATCGCCAACGATTCCGAGCAACCGCCCCACGAACTGCTCTCCGACCGCGAATACGAAGTACTGAAGCTGATTGCCGCCGGCAAGACGCTGACGCAGATTGCCGAGGAGCTGAACCTTGCCGTCGCCACCATCAGCACCTTTCGCGCCCGCATCCTCGCCAAGCTCGGCCTGGGCAGCACGGCCGAGCTGATCCGTTACGGCCTCGAACACAGCCTGGCCTGAGCCCCGACATGGCAGACGCCCAGAACCCCTCCGAACTCGCGCGCGAGACCCTGCGCCAACTGGCCATGCGCAGGGTCGCACCGACGCCCGACAACTATCGCGCGCTCTACCACGAGATCGCCGGCACCACGGCGGCGGAAACCTTTCCCGAGCGTTCGCTGAAGGCCCTGGTCAGCGGCCTGCCGCGCGCAACGCCGGAGCAGGCGCGCTTCGCCCGGCAACTGGAGGGCGCAATTGGCGAGGGCAACTGGGACGGGATCAAGACAACCCTGGGTGATCTGCTCAACAAGACCGCGGCGGCGCCACCCAACTGGGGTGCGCTCATTCGCGACCTGCTGGCGCAGATCGAAGCTCGCCACTCGGGCATTACGCCCGCCAAGAAGCGTGAAGCGCTCGAGCACGTCCTTGCCGCATCCGGCACACCGGATGTCCTGTTCCCCCGCCTGCAATCGCTGACCCGGAACTGGGCTCAGGGCAGCGCCGCCGACGGCAGCCTGGTCGACGCGGGCAGTGCGGACAGTGCGGCATCGAGCACCGCGGAACCGGCCGGCCCGGCGACCTTCGATGAATGTCGAACTTCAGGAGTTGCTGGCCAAGCTGCTCGACAACACGCTCAGCGTGCTGTTGGTCGATACGCCGGAACTGGCCAAGGAAGCCACCGGCCTGGCGGCCGACATCCGTGCCGCCGGAACCGCCGAGCAGATTGCCGGCTTTACCGCGAAGCTGAAGAAGTTCAGTTACCGCCTGCAGTTCGTCGCCGAAGACCAGATGGAGCTGCGCACGGCCTTGCTCCACCTGTTGCAGCTGATTATCGAGAACATCAGCGAACTGGTCATCGACGACCAATGGATGAGCGGTCAGGTCGCGCTGGTGCGCGACCTGGTCGGTCAACCACTCAGCTTGCGCCAGATCGACGACGTCGAGCGGCGGCTCAAGGACTTGATCTACAAGCAGAGCACGCTCAAGAAGAACCTCAGCGACGCGCAAGAGCGGCTGAAAAGCATGCTGGCCAACTTCGTGGACCGGCTGGCCGACTTTGCCTCGACCACCGGCGAGTATCACGACCGGATCGGCGTCTGCGCCGACAAGATCAGCAAGGCCCATGACATCACCGAGCTTTCCGACGTGCTCGACGTGGTGATGCACGAGACCCGCGCCGTCCAACTGGCCGCCCAGCGTTCGCGCGACGAACTGATGGCCATGCGCGCCCGGGTGCAGGAGGCCGAGCAGGAAGTGGCGCGCCTGCACGCCGAACTCGAGCAGGCCAGCGACATGGTCCGCCACGATGCCGCTGACCGGCGCGCTCAACCGCAAGGGCATGGACGAAGCGCTGGAACGCGAGGTCGGCGCGCACCCGGCGCAAGGAAGCACCCCTTTGCGTGGCGATGCTCGACATCGACAACTTCAAGAAGCTCAACGACACCTACGGCCACGACACCGGCGACGCAGGCCCTGGTGCACCTGACCCAGGTCGTGCGCGAGACCCTGCGGCCGCAGGACACCCTGGCGCGCTACGGTGGCGAGGAATTCGTCGTCATCCTGTCGGACACCGGCCTGGAAAACGGCGTCCAGGTAATGGTGCGCGTTCAGCGCGAACTGACCCGCAAGTTCTTCCTCCACCGCAACGACAAGCTGCTCATCACCTTCAGTTGCGGCGTTGCCGAACTCGCCAGGGAGGAAGAGGCCGCCGCCGCCATCAAGCGCGCCGACCAAGCCATGTATCTCGCCAAGCGGGCCGGCAAGAACCGGGTATTGGCCGCCTAACCAATTGTTATTGCGCCATTTTGATGCCGTAGCCACCAGATCCCCGGCCAATGTTCTGGCGCCGACTGTACCAACGCTAAAGTTTCTCCACCGGCCTCCGATAAAACTCCTGTGCGCGGAGCAATCCGCACCAACCGAACCCCAGGTTGGCCCCAGGAGAAACCGACAGGCCAACGAGGCTAACCTCTCAAAGGAGCAACAAAATGGCACAAGTCATCAACACCAACGTCGCATCGCTCTTCGCCGGCGCCGCCCTGAACAAGTCTGCCAATGCCCTGCAAGTCGCCCAGCAACGCCTGTCTTCCGGCCTGCGCATCAACAGCGCCAAGGACGACTCGTCCGGCCTGGCCATCGCCACCAGCTACGACACACAGATTCGTACCGCCAACGTGCAAATCCGCAACGCCAACGACGCGATCTCGACCGCGCAAACCCGGGATGGTTATCTGGGCCAGATCACGGAAAACCTGCAGCGCATGAACGAAATCCTGGTTGCGACTCCCGCAGGCAATGCGGAGACCACCGCGCTGATCGCTGAAAATACCCGAATCAATGGACTCATTACAGCTGGAGCGCCGACCCTGACGGGTACCATCGCATCGGTAGCAGCCGACCTCACCGCGGTCGGAACCGCCCGCGAAGCCTTCGGTGCCACCATGGCGACGGAAGCCTCCAAGGTCGCCACCCTGCAAGTTGCCGTGGTGAACCTGTCGGCCGCCTACAGCCGCATCATGGATACCGACTACGCCGCCGAAACCACCAACATGACCCGCAACCAGATTCTGCAACAAGCGGGTATCGCGGCCCTGGCTCAGTCGAACCAGAACCCGAGCATGGTGCTTTCGCTCCTGCGCTAAACCCCGTCTTGAGATGACCGAAGTCCCGACCGGAGGCCGGCCGGGCTTCGAAGGAAAATCCACCCAGGAGATTGAAAATGGCACAAGTCATCAACACCAACGTCGCATCGCTGTTCGCCGGTGCCGCCCTGAACAAGTCTGCCAACGCCCTGCAAGTCGCCCAGCAACGCCTGTCTTCCGGCCTGCGCATCAACAGCGCCAAGGACGACTCGTCCGGCCTGGCCATCGCCACCAGCTACGACACACAGATTCGTACCGCCAACGTGCAAATCCGCAACGCCAACGACGCGATCTCGACCGCGCAAACCCGAGATGGCTATCTGGGCCAGATCACCGAAAACCTGCAGCGCATGTCTGAAATCTTAACGGCGACCGCTGGCGGCAATGCGGAAACCGTCGCGCTTGCCGCAGAAAATGTCCGCATTCGCAACCTTATCGGGGCAGCACCCGCACTTCTCGCAATTGATGCTGCCAGTGACACTGCCGCCAACGTTACTACAGATCTGGGTGTGGTAGGCACTGCCCGCGAAGGGTACGGTGCCACCATGGCAACGGAAGCCTCCAAGGTCGCCACCCTGCAAGTTGCCGTGGTGAACCTGTCGGCCGCCTACAGCCGCATCATGGATACCGACTACGCCGCCGAAACCACCAACATGACCCGCAACCAGATTCTGCAACAAGCGGGTATCGCGGCCCTGGCTCAGTCGAACCAGAACCCCAGCATGGTGCTTTCGCTCCTGCGTTAATCACTGGACCGATAGCATAGAGGCCCGGCCGGTATGACCGGTCGGGCATTTCGGACTGAAAGAGATACGAAAATGGACATCCAAACAATCGGTCTCGGTCAGGCTCCGCAACCGGAGTTGCGAGCCGGCAATGCCGAGCGCAAGCCCGTGTCCCAGGCGCCGGCGCGACCGTCGCAAAAATCCGAACCCGCGCCGCAGCAATTGCAACAGGCGGTGTCAACCATCAACCGGAAACTTTCAGGCAATACTTCGCTCGAATTCACAGTCGACCAGAGTACAAAAACGACCGTCGTCAAGATTGTGGACAAGGATTCAGGCGAAGTGATCCGGCAGATTCCGTCGGACGCGGCACTGGCGATTGCCGAGTCCATCGGCGAATTCCAGAAGGGTCTGTTGGTTAAGCAAGAAGCGTAAGCAAGGAGACAGGGCATGGCCACATCGAGCATATCAAGCCTCGACGTTCAGTCGCTGGTTTCCCAGTTGATGACGCTTGAGCGTCAGCCCATCGACAAACTCAACGCCAAGGTCACCGACTATCAAAGCCGGATTTCGTCCTTCGGCACGCTGAAAGGTCTGGCATCGAGCCTGCAGACGTCCTTGCAGAGTCTGAAAGATAGCCTCGAAGGCTATGGGGCCACACCGGCGGATCCAACCATCCTGTCAGCCGCCGCGAGTAGCACTGCCGCTGCGGGCACTTATACGATCAACGTCACTCGATTGGCCCAAGCCCAAAGCCTGGTGGCTGCCGGCCAGGCATCCGACACGGCGGCCATTGCCACCAGCGACGCGACAGTGACTCTCAGAATCGGCGGCGTCGACCAGACCGTCGCAATCGCGTCAGGCGCGTCGCTGCAGGATATTCGCACCGCGATCAACGCGGCCGATTTGGGCGTGACAGCCACCATCATCAACGATGGCAGCAGCACACCCTACCGGCTCGTGCTGACGGCAAACGAGAGTGGCGAGAGCAAAGGCGTCAGCAACATCTCTGTTTCCGGTGGAGGAAGTGCGTTAAGCACCTTATTGACATTCAGTTCCGCCAATCCCAACCCCGCCTCCCCTGCGCTGTCCCAGTCCGCCGCCGCTCAGAATGCCAGCTTCACGGTAAATGGCATCGTCATTACCAGCGCGTCGAATACCTACACCGACGCCATCCAGGGTGTCACGCTGACGCTCAAGAGCCTGACGAACACCCCGACCACCCTGAACGTGGCGCGGGATCCGGCCGCCGTCGACACGGCCGCCGCCAAGTTCGTCGAAAACTACAACGCCCTGGTTTCGCAACTGAAGTCCCGCTCTGCCTATGGCACCGCAACATCGACCGCCGGTGCTTTGTCTGGTGACGGCACAGTTCGCCACATGCTCGATCAATTGCGCGGCATCTTCATGACGCCGGCGAGCGGCGGAACGCTGAACCACCTTGCCGAGATCGGCATTACCACTCAGGCGGGCGGCACTCTGAAACTTTCCAGCAGCAAATTGAGTTCGGCACTGACCAGTGATTTCGCCGATGTCACCAACCTCTTCAATGGGCCAACCGGGTTTGCGACTCGGTTGATGGAATGGACCACCTCGGTGACCCAAGCGAGTGGCCTGATCGACCAACGCACCCAGAGTCTGAAAGATTCAGTAGAGAGCTACAACGACCAGATCGGCAAGTTGGAACTGCGGATGACCGCATTGAAGAAGCAGTACACGACCACGTACACAAACCTCAACATGATGTTGAGCATGATGAACGACACCAGCAACTATCTGACATCCCAGTTCGGCTAAGCAAAGGAAACAACATGAATACCTCTATCGGAATCAATGCTTACAAGGATGTCGGCCTGGAAACCAGCGTCATGAACGCCGACCCGCACCAGCTTGTCTCGCTACTGTTCCAGGGCGCGCTCCTGGCGATCTCCGAGGCCAAGTACGAGATGCTGAACCGGCGGATGGAAGCGAAGGGCAAAGCCATTTCAAAAGCCATGGCCATCATCGGCGAAGGACTGCACCCCAGCCTGGACATGAAGGCCGGCGGCGACATCGCGCAGAACCTGTCCGCGCTGTACAGCTACATGATCAAGCGCCTGACGGAAGGCAACCTGAACAACGACCCGGCGGCCTTGGACGAAGTTACCCGGCTGCTGGCGGAACTGCAGGACGCATGGAACAGCATCCGCCCGCAGGTGGTTCAAGCCGCGGCTGCCTAGCCCGACGGATTGGCAGAGGCGCTTCCCGCCGCGGGCAACAAGTCATGAGCACAGCCCAGGTCATTGCCAACTACGAAGCGCTTTTGACACTGACGGGGAAAATGCGTGACGCAGCCATCCGCGGCGAGTGGGATGAACTCATCGCAATCGAGCGCCAACGCGGCAAGGTCGTCGCCGCCATGAAGCCACTGGATAGCCAGGCCAGGCTCGATGAGGCCACACGACAGCGCAAGAATGCGCTGATAACCGAAATTCTTGCGGCCGATGCAGAGATCCGCAATCTCACCCAAGCCTGGATGGATCAGTTCCGGCTCACCATGCAAAGCAGTGTTCAAGAACTACGCTTGCTTAAGGAGTATCGCGCTTGACTCGCCATGCCAGAATTAGCCAGCGATCCCGCCGTTCTTTCCGCGAACGAGGCCACCGCCCGAGACTTACCATGCTGCCAATGGCATCCCAGATTGAGCTTTTCGAAGAAATGAGCGCCCTCTCCGCCCGCATGGTGGCGGCGGCGCAGGGTAACGACTGGGAGAGGCTGGTCGAGTTGGAGCGCTCAGTGATCGCCCTGCGCAATACCTTGATGACCGATGATGACTCTGGTTTGCTGTCCGCCGCGGAAATCGAGATGAAGCGGGCATTGATCCAGCGCATCCTCGATGATGACGCGGAAATCCGGCGGCACACCGAGCCGTGGATGGAACAGGTGCGCAAGTTTCTCGGCGATGGTGCGCGACGCCGATACGTCGAAAGCGCTTACGGCGCGTCGGCCTGATTCTCCGGTGGCCCGCATGGCTGCCGTTCCCACCATTCACAGCATCGTCCTTGCCATGAGTTGACCATGGCGCTGATTCCGCCCGATGCCGGCGTCCGCATGCGGATGCAGACCGAGTCCAGCCTCCTTCAACCACTGGCGCCGGTCAAGGCCATTTCTCCCGATTTGCCCGACTTGCAGCCTGGACAGGCGTTTACCGCCCGCATCCTGGAAGCCCTGCCGGAAAACACCTACAAGGCCTTGGTGGCTGGCAAGCAATTGACCTTGCAGTTGCCCGAGGGGGCGGCGGCCGGCGATACCCTGGAGTTGGTGCTGATCGACCGGACGCCGAAGACCTTGATCGCGCAGCGCGCAGAAACTCAGACTCCGGCTTCGTCGGGAAATCAGCCCTACCCTTACACCAAGATTTCCAACGCTGGGCACATGATCGGCCAGTTGTTGCTACCGGAGGGGGAAGCGCCCCAGCCGGCACCGCTCAACCGTGGGCAACCGTTGTTGTCGCAGCCACCGGCCGACGCTGGGGAATTGGCCCCGACGCTCGCGAAGGCGGTCAGCCAGAGCGGACTCTTTTATGAAGCCCACCAGGCGCAATGGCTGGCCGGCCAGCGGCCCCTGGAATCCCTGCGCGCCGAACCCCAAGGACAACTGCCGCCCGCCGCCAGGCAAGTCGGTCCGGAACAGAAGCCGGCCCTTCCTGGCGCGGCAAACGCCGACGGCCAGGCGCAACTGGCGACAACCGGCAGGACCGAAGCGGGCCAACCCCAGGTCGCGGCCCGCCTCGCACCCACCGGTGTGACACCAACGGCCGACCGGCCGGCAAATAGTTCTTCGACGCAGACGGTCCCAAGTCCTCAAACCATACCGGATGAGGTGCGGCCCATCGTCCAGCAGCAACTGGATGCCGTAGCTACCCAGCGCCTGAGCTGGCACGGCGAGGTATGGCCAGGCCAGGTGATGGACTGGCAAATCGAGCGCGACCGCGCTGAAGAGCGCGACGGCGCGGCCGGGACAGCCGATGGCGCGACACACTGGAGCACCACGTTGCGTCTGACCATGCCGCGACTGGGAACGGTTGATGCCACGCTGCAACTGGCAGGCAACACCCTGCGCCTGAACATGGCCTCGTCCAGCGACCATGCCGCCGACAGTCTGCGCCAACAGGCGCCGACGCTTGCCCAGGCCCTGGCCGACGCGGGGGTCGTCCTGCAATCACTGGAAATCCGTCATGAAGCCTGACCAACCGCAGGATCGGGAGGATAGGCGCGCACTGGCGGTGGCGCTGGCCTATGCGCCGGGCGATGCGGCGCCCAAGGTCGTGGCCAAGGGCCGAGGGCTGGTCGCCGAAGCCATCATCGCCAGGGCCCGCGAAAGCGAGATCTACGTGCACCAGTCGGCAGAGATGGTCGCCCTGCTGATGCAGGTCGATCTCGACGACCGCATTCCCCCACAGCTCTATCTCGCCGTGGCGGAATTGCTGGCATGGCTCTATCGGGTTGAGCAGGAAGGGGCAAATACTCAGCCGAACACCCGGAGTTGAGTCCATGCCACAACCTCGCACGGGGCATTCCAGTTAGAATTTCCCCGTCATGACATCACCCAGCGATCACTCCACCGGCACCGCCGGTTCGCCTCCGCAAGCAGCGATCGGACCGCTGCTCGAACCGTCGGATTACACTCAATATCTTCTGCGCGGCAATGGCGAAATTCTGTTCGTGCTGCGCGGCCTGCTCGCCAACAGCGATCACATTACCGTTTACTTCCACGAAGGCAGGGATTTCTTCCTTACCACGGTGATAGCGGTCAACAACGACGAACTGACGCTGGACTATGGCGGCAGTGCCGAGATGAACCAGCGCGCCCTGGCGGCGGACAGGCTCTTCTGTGTCGCCAGCCATGACCGGGTGCGCATCCAGTTTCTGCTGCGGGGAGTCCGCGAAGTCGCTTTCGAGGGTCGTCCGGCGTTCCGTGCGGCACTACCCGACACGGTGCTGCGTTTGCAGCGGCGCGAGTACTACCGCCTGACCGCGCCGATCGCTCGCCCGCTCAAGTGCCAGATGCCGGTCACGTCCGCCGATGGCGCCGTGTCTTCGATCGCCGAAGTCAATGTCATCGACATCAGCGGCGGTGGCCTGGCCGTCATGGCGCCACCCCCAGGCATTCTCTTCGCACCGGGAATGCAGTTCGCCAATTGCCGCATCGAACTCCCCGAAGTGGGCATCCTGATGGCCACCTTGCAGGTGCGCAGCGTCTTTGAGGTCACTCTGCGCACAGGCGCCCAGGTCACAAGGGCCGGCTGCCAGTTTCTCAATCTGCCCGGGCCGATGCTGACGCTGGTGCAGCGCTATATCATCAAGGTGGAACGGGAACGCAAGGCCCGCGAAACGGGAATGGCGTAGAGCAGGTCTAGACCTGCATGTTCATGATGTCGTTGTAGGCGGTAACCAGCTTGTTCCGCACCTGCACCATCTGCTGGAAGGAAAGGTTGGCCTTCTGCAGATTGACCATCACATCCTGAAGATTGACGTTGCCTTCGCCGGCGACAAAGTTCTCGGTCATCTGCTGGGCCTGCTGTTGAACCTGACTGACCTGGTTGATGGCGGCGGTCAGCGCCTGAGAGAAATCGGCACCCCCGGTGCCGGCTGCCTGGCCGGCCGGCTTGCCGTGTGCAACACCCGCCGCCGAACGCAGTTCGAGAAGCATCTTGTCGATATTTTGCGTGTCGATAGCCATGGTCATTCCATTCGATCGTTCATCTGTCCCGATTTTATTAGCAAACCCCGTGCCCACGCGGCTCAGGGCTGATCGGCGGCATCCTCTTCCTGGCGATACTGGGCGAGCTTGTAGCGCAAGGTGCGCTCGGAAATACCGAGAAGTTCGACGGCCCTCTTCCGCGAGCCGCCGACCTTGGCCAGGGTATCCAGAATATGCTGGCGCTCCAGATCCCGCATGTTGGCTGGGGAGACGCCATTCGCCGGGGGGTGTGGTGGCTCGACGACAACTGGGGGCGCCCCGCTCGGCGGGGCACCTGCGGCAACCGCCACCGGCCCGGAGATTGGCAGGGTATCGGCGTCGATGACCTCGCCAGACGCCATGATCAGGGCTCGCTGGATGACATTTTCCAGTTCCCGCACGTTGCCCGGCCAGGAGTAAGCGGCAAGTTTTGCCTCCGCGCCGGCCGACAGGCGAGCCATGCATCCCAGACGGCTGCCATGCAGTGCCAGGAAATATCGGGCCAAGGGCAGGATATCGCTCGGTCGCTCGCGCAGGCCGGAAATCGCCAATGGGAAGACATTGAGCCGGTAGAACAGATCTTCCCGGAACCGGCCAGCCGCAACCTCCGCCGCCATGTCCCGATTCGAGGTCGCCAGGATACGGATATCGAGCGGTACCGGCTTCTTGCCCCCCACACGCTCGACCTCCCTTTCCTGCAATACGCGCAACAACTTGACCTGCAGGGCAAGGGGCATTTCAGAAATTTCGTCAAGCAGCAGCGTACCGCCATTGGCCTGCTCGAACTTGCCGGCCTGGGCTGCCTGGGCGCCGGTGAATGCACCCTTCTCATGGCCAAACAGGGTCGCTTCCAGCAAGTTATCCGGTATTGCCGCGCAGTTGATGGCGACGAACGGGCCCTTGGCCCGTGCCGACTGGTCGTGAATATAACGGGCGAAAACCTCCTTGCCGGTACCGGATTCGCCGGTCAGCAATACCGTTGCGTCAGTACGCGCGACGCGCGAGGCGAGCAGAAGGATCTCGCGGGTCCGCGCGTCCGCACCAATCACACCCTCCGCCCGCGGCGGGGTGGCGTAGCGGGCAATCTGCTCCAGCAGCGCCTTCGGTTCGAAGGGCTTGAGCATGAAGTCGCAGGCACCACCACGCATGGCTGCCACCGCCTTGTCGACGTCACCGAAGGCCGTCATCAGCATCACCGGCAGACTGGGCTGGCGAGCGCGGATCTCGCCCAGCAGTTGCAGGCCATCCATTGGCGCCATGCGCAGGTCGGAGACGACCATGCTGAACTGCTCGCGCCCGAGAAGTTCAAGCCCCTCGCGCCCGCCAGGTGCTCCGAGAGGTCGATGTCCGGCCGCCTCCAGCGTCACCAGCAAGGCATCCCGCAGGGCCTCGTCATCCTCGACGACCAGAATCTTCAGGCTTTCGGACATGGCAGTTCCACCAGCGGCAGCGTGATGATGAATTCAGTACCCACTCCGGGCTCGGAGCGCACATCGATACCGCCGCCATGGGCGCGGGCAACGCCCCGGGCGATCGCCAGACCCAGGCCGGTGCCATCGCTACGCGTGGTGAAGAACGGCTCGAAGAGGCGCGCTACCACGTCCGGCGGCATGCCACCGCCGTTGTCGGCCACTGTCAGCGCGATTAGCTCGCCACCGTGGCGGGCAGCGAGGGCCACCCGACCGCCGTCGACCGCATCGACAGCCTGAAGGGCGTTCTCCAGCAGGTTGGTCAAGGCGCCGGTCAGCGCCTTGCGGTTACCCGTCAACACGACATCGCCCGCGGTGGCCTCGATCTGGAACTCGACGCCGCGCCTGCGCGCCAGCGGCTCAAAGGTGTGGGCAAGCTCGGTGAAGAGATCCGCGACGGGAAAGGTCTCCCGGCCCAGCACTTCGCCACGGGCGAAGAGCAATGTGTCCTGGATCAGCCGTTCCAGATGTTTGAGACGCCCGACGGTCTTCTGGGCAATCGATAGCCGGCTGGCTTCCGGCAACTCTGGATTTTCCAGGTTGCCGGCATACAGCAGCGCGGCGGCAAGTGGCGTGCGCAACTGATGCGCCAGTTGGGCGGCCATTTCGCCCATCGCCGCCAGCCGCTTGTTGCGTTCTGCCTCCTCCCGAAGTCGATCCGCCTCCGCGTTGGCCGCCGCCAGTTCGGCCGTCAGCGATTCGACTTGCCGTTCAAGGGCCCCATAGGCGGACGCCAGTTCCTCCGAAGCCTGATTAAATATATTGAAAGCCTCGGCGAGGCGTGCGGTGTCGAAACCGGCGGAGGCAGTGTCCATGGCACGGCCATCATGGCAGAATCGCCCCCCTGCAACAACTTCCGAATTGCCGGCAAAAGTTGCCGCTTCTTGCTGGAACCCGACTTGCTTTGGCAGTCGAACAATCCGGCAGCGGCTAAATTGGCCGGCAAATCCGAGAAGAACACCCGATGGCCATTGCGGAACAAGCCCTACCTCTGAACTTCGACGCGTTCAATCGCCTGAGCGCCGGTCAGAAGCTGGGAGTGATGGCCGCGATCGCCTTGGCCATCTCGCTGCTGATCGGCGGTCTGCTCTGGGCCAGGGAGCCGCCCTACGGCGTGGTTTTCGCCAATCTGGCCGAAAAGGACGGCGGTCAGATTGTCGCCGCGCTCGAACAGCAGAACGTACCCTACCGAATCTCGGAAGGAGGCAGCGCGATCCTGGTGCCGGTCGGCCAGGTGCACGACGTCCGTCTCCGCCTGGCCTCGCAAGGCCTGCCCAAGGGCGGGCTGGTGGGCTTCGAGGTGATGGAAAACCAGAAACTCGGTATCAGCCAGTTCGCCGAACAAATCAATTACCAGCGTGCGCTGGAAGGCGAACTGGCGCGCTCCATCCAGTCGCTGGCCGCCGTCAAGGGGGCGCGCGTCCATTTGGCCATCCCGAAACAGACCGCTTTCCTGCGCGACGAGCAGAAACCCACGGCCTCGGTGCTGGTGGCGTTGCACGCCGGCCGGACGCTGGAACCGGCCCAGGTCGCCGGCATCATTCATCTGGTGTCGTCCTCCGTGCCACAACTGAACCCGGCCCAGGTCAGCGTCGTTGACCAGGACGGCAACCTGATCTCCCAGCAGGGTGACGCGGGCAAGAACGCCGGACTCGATCCCAGCCAGCTCAAGTACCTGCGCGATCTCGAACAGGATTACCGCAAGCGCGTCGAAGCCATCCTGGCACCGATGGTTGGCCCCCACAACGTCAGGGCGCAAGTAACCGCCGATGTGGACTTCTCGCAAACCGAGCAAGTGGCGGAGAGCTACAAACCCAACCCGCCGCCCGGCACCGCCATTCGGAGTCAGCAAACAGCCGAAACCGGTTCGCCATCCGGCGCTGGCGCCGTTGGCGTGCCCGGAGCCCTGACCAACCAGCCGCCCGTACCCGCTACCGCGCCGATAACCAGCCCAGCGGTTCCCGGTGCTGCCGCGAATGCCGGTGGCGCGCAAACGGCGGGCAATTTCAGCAAGAACGCCACGGTGAACTACGAGGTTGACAAGACGGTCAGCCACACCAAGGGCGCGCCCGGCCTGGTGCGCCGCCTGGCGGTGGCGGTGATCATCAATCACAAGCAGGATGCCACCAAGGGCAAGGCCGCGCCGCTGACGGAAGCGGAGTTGAAACAGGCGACCGCGCTGGCCCAGGAAGCGGTGGGATTCAACAAGGAACGCGGCGACACGGTCAATATCGCCAATGTTTCCTTTGCGCCAGTGGAACGCGAAGTCGTGCCGGAGACGCCGATCTGGAAAGACCCCTGGCTGATCGCCACCGCCAAGGAACTCGGCAAGTGGCTGTTGTTCGCGATTCTCGCCTGGCTGCTCTGGACCAAGCTATTCAAACCCCTGTTCGCGATGTTCGCCGCCACCGCCCATCGCGTCGAGGCCGAGGAGGCGGCGGCCGCCGAAGTTGCCGACGAGGCGCACCATGCCCACGGCAACGTGCGTGGCTACGAACACAAGCTGCAAAGCGCGCGCGACCTGGCCAAGCAGGACCCCAAACTGGTAGCCGGACTGATCAAGGAGTGGGTCGGTGGCGAATCCCGATGAGGGGCTGGAAAAGAGCGCCATGTTGCTCTTGTCGTTGGGCGAGGACGAGGCCGCCGAAATACTGAAGCATCTCGGGCCAAAGGAGGTCCAGAAGCTCGGCCACGCCATGGCGCAGATCAAGGCCGTGCCGCGCGAAAAGATCGAGCCGGTGCTCGACGAACTGGAGGAACTCACCGCCAAGGGGTCGCCGCTCTCCGTTGACGAGGGCATGATCCGCTCCATGCTGACCAAGGCGCTCGGCGACGACCGCGCCGCCAACCTGATTTCACGCATCCTGCAGGGGGGCGACACGGCCGGCATCGAAGGCCTCAAGTGGATGGACGCCACCACGGTCGCCGACCTGATCAAGAACGAGCACCCGCAGATTATCGCCACCATCCTGGTGCATCTGGAGTTCGATCACGCTGGCGAAATTCTCAAGCAGTTCACCGAGCGCCTGCGCAACGACGTGCTGTTGCGCATCGCCACGCTCGACGGCGTTCAGCCGATCGCTCTGCACGAACTGAACGACACCATGAAGCGGCTGCTCGCGGGTGCCTCGACCAACGTCAAGAAGGCGGCCATGGGCGGCATTCGCCACGCCGCGGAGATACTCAACTTCGTCGGCCAGGCGGCGGAAACGTCGATCGTCGATAACGTCCGCGAATACGATCCGGATCTGGCGCAGAAGATACTCGACGAGATGTTCGTCTTCGAAAATCTGCTCGACGTGGACGACCGGGGCATCCAGTTGCTGCTGCGCGAGATTCAGTCCGATTCGCTGATTCTGGCGCTGAAGGGATCCTCACCTGAATTGCGCGATAAGATATTCAAGAACATGTCACAGCGCGCCGCCGAAATGCTCAAGGAAGACCTCGAATCCAAAGGACCGGTGCGCCTGTCCGAGGTCGAGGGCGAACAGAAGGAGATTCTCAAGATCGCCCGACGCCTGGCCGACGAAGGACAAATCGTGCTCGGCGGCAAGGGTGGCGAGGATCAAATGGTATGAACAGCCAGACGGCCTGGGAACGTTGGCAACTGGCCAGTTTCGACCAGGCGCCGCCACCGGCGGTGCTTGCGGCCGGTCACGAAGGGGCGGAGGAACCCGCCGTCGACGAGTTGGCGGCAATACGCCAGCGGGCGGCCGATGAAGGCCGCCAAGTCGGCTACGCGGCCGGCCAGGCGGCGGCGCGGGAGGAAGCCGTCCGTCTCCAGCGAGCCGTGGAGGGTCTCGAACAGGCGCTGGCCGAGCTCGACCAGCAGGTCGCCGATGAACTATTGGCGCTGGCCGTGGAGATTGCCCGTCAGGTGGTGCGGCGGGAGATTTCGGCCCATCCCGAGGCGATTCTTGGCGTGGTGCACGAAGCGCTGGAACAATTGCCCCACCAGCATGCGACGATCTATCTGAATCCCGACGATTCCTCTCTGGTGCGATCCCACCTCGGCGATTCGCTGACCCATGCCGGCCACCGGATACTCGAAGCACCCCACCTGATGCCGGGCGATTGTCTGGTGGAAGTCGGCGGCAGCCAGATCGACGCCAAGGTAGCCACCCGCTGGCGGCGGGTGGTAGAGAGCCTGGGTATCGAATCGGCCTGGAAGGAACCGGGGGAGCCGTGAATCTCCACTGCCAGGCGTGGCGCAACCTGCTTGCCGACTGCCGCGAGCAACTGCCGGGCATCGTGCCCTTCCAGACCAGCGGCCGGCTGACTCGCATCAGCGGTCTCGTCATGGAAGCTTCCGGGCTGAAACTGGCGCTGGGGTCCAGTTGCCGCGTCCAGGTACCGGGCGACGGCACCGTGGAGGCCGAGGTGGTCGGTTTTGCCGGCGAGCGACTATTCATGATGCCGACCGAGGATGTCTTCGGTCTCGCGCCCGGTTGCAGCGTGACACCACTGGAAATACCGCCCCCGGCGCCCAAGATTGGCCAGTCATCCCTGCCGACCCGGCGCGCCTTCGACCGCGCCAAGCATCTCCCGGTCGGCGATCAGTTGCTCGGGCGCGTCGTCGATGGCAATGGCCGGCCACTCGACAAACTTGGCCCACTGGAGAGCAAACCCGCGCGATCTCTGATCAGCCGGCCGTTCAACCCCCTGCAGCGCGCTCCGATCGACCAGACCCTGGACGTCGGCATCCGCGCCATTAACGGTCTGCTCACCGTCGGCCGCGGCCAGCGTCTCGGCCTGTTCGCCGGTTCCGGTGTCGGCAAGAGCGTGCTGCTCGGCATGATGGCGCGATATACAGCCGCGGAGATCATCGTTGTCGGGCTGATCGGCGAGCGCGGCCGCGAAGTGAAGGAGTTCATCGAGCAGAACCTCGGCGAAGAGGGCTTGGCGCGCTCGGCCGTGGTCGCCTGCCCCGCCGACGTCAGTCCTCTGATGCGCCTGCAGGGCGCGGCGTATGCGACGTCCATCGCGGAATACTTTCGCAGTCAGGGCCGCCACGTGCTGCTGATCATGGATTCCCTGACCCGCTACGCCATGGCCCAGCGGGAAATCGCCCTGGCGGTGGGCGAACCGCCGGTCACGCGCGGCTACCCCCCTTCCGTCTTCGCCCGCCTGCCGCAGTTGGTCGAGCGGGCCGGCAACGGACCAGAAGGCGGTGGCTCGATCACCGCCTTCTACACGGTCCTGGTCGAAGGCGACGATCAGCAGGATCCGATCGCCGACGCCGCCCGCGCAATCCTTGACGGGCACATCGTCCTGTCCCGATCGCTGGCCGATGCCGGGCACTATCCGGCGGTCGACATGGAACAATCGATTTCCCGGGTCATGACCAGCCTGATCGATCCCCGCCAGTTGGAACTGGTGCGTCGCTTCAAGCAGCTCTACTCGCGCTATCAGCGAGCCCGCGACCTCCTGGCGGTCGGCGCCTATGCGCGCGGCTCCGACCCCCTGCTCGATCAGGCCATTGCCCTCTATCCACGGATGGAAGACTTTCTGCAGCAGGCGATCCATGAACGCTCCAACAGCCAGAACAGCCTGACCGCCCTGGCGGCCTTGTTCGCCTGAGCTACAATGAATTTGGCGCTTTCGCATCCAGCCTACTGAGCGGCTTCTGGCCATGGCAAACAAGTTCCCCTTACAGACCATCCTCGACCTGTCCCAAATGAAGTTGGAGGAGGCAACGCGTCACTTGGGTGAATTGATCGCCGGCCAGCAACAGGCTGCGGAACGCATGGAAGTGTTGATCCAATACCGTGATGAGTATCAGGCTCGTTTTCTGGCCGCCGCGCGCGAGGGTTTGAACCGTGAGCAATGGCGGAATTACCAGTCCTTCCTGGAACGGCTCGATGGCGCGATCGACCAAGCCAGGGAAATGGTTGCCCGCTCGCGGCAGCAGACCGAAGCCGGCCAGCAGGACTGGCTCGACAAGCGAGGCAGGGTGAAGGCCTTCGACACCCTCGCTCATCGCCATCAGGTGCGTGAGAACTACACGGAATCCCGCCTGGAACAAAAGAACCTCGACGAGCACAGTGCTCGCCTGTTTGGGGCCAAGAGGCGCGAAGAGAGTTAACCCGCCGTCTCAGACGGACCCCGGCAGCCTCGAGGATGGCACACTGCTTGCATTCTTCCCCGCAGAGTCGCATCAGGAACCCCGAGGAATCAAGGACGCTCAAATGCCCGCACTGAATGTCGCCGCCAGTCCCGCTGCTTCGACTAGCCCCCCGGCCGCCACGGCGGTTATTGCCACCACTGAAGGAACGATAGGCACCCCGTTCGCAACGGTACTTCAGCAACAAATGACCGACCCGCATACCGCTGCCGCGGACGGAGCGGCCGTGCCGGATCTCAGCCAAGCCGCCCTGTTGCCCCTACTGTTGGGTTCGCCGGAACTGGCCGAGTGGATAGCCGCCCGGATCGCCCAGGAAGACGCCGTGAAGGCCGCGCAGACTGGCGATGAACAGGAACCAACACCGACCGACCCGTTGCTCGGCCTGGCGGCCATACCGCTCGCCGGCGTGGCCAATACGGCCGGCAATTCCGCGCCGGCCAGTCGCGTCGCGGGGGGGGCGAGCGACGTCGCCACATTGACCAGCGATATCAGCGATACATTGGGCGGCTTGTCGACTCAAGCAAAGGCGACAGTCAGCGCCGCCGTGGGCAACTCGACAGCCGAGGACGGCGCCACGCTTCCAGGTAATTTCGCGGCGTTCGCCGACTCGGCGGCCAAAGCTGCCCGCGACAACGTGCCCGGCACCACGCGGACGGCAACTTCGCCGGCAATTGTTGCCGCAACGCGGGACACTTTGGCCACCACGGCCAATGCCGACACCATCCCGTTGAGCAACTTCGAGTCGCCCACCGCCAACCGCGACCCGAACATCGCCGCGGCGGTCGCCGCATTGGCCCAGGCAGCCCCGGGTACCCGCGCGGCCTCCGGCACCCAGCATATCGCCACCCCCGTCGGCGCGACAGGCTGGGCCACCGAAGTCGGCAACCATGTTTCCTGGATGGCCAGCCATCAGCAAGGCCGTGCCGAACTCGTACTCACGCCGCCACAACTCGGTCGTATCGAGATTTCGCTGTCGGTGAGCGGCGATCAGGCGAGCGCGCTTTTTGTCTCGGCCAACCCGGCCGTGCGCGAAACCCTGGAAGGCGCCCTGCCACGATTGCGCGAAATCCTGGCCGATGCCGGGATCACGCTGGGCCAAGCCCAAGTGGGCTCGGAATCGCCAGGCCAATCGGCAAACAAGCGTGAAAACGGCGATAATTCCCAGCGTGGCTCGAATGCCGGATTCATCGGCGATGCGATGTTCAACACGTATGGCTGCCAATGTCGGCGCCTCGTGGAGCACTGCGGGACGCGGAATGGTCGACACATTCGCCTGAGCGCGACAGATATTCCAGGGGAGATAAGGCATGGCGGAAGCCAAGAAGGCTGAAAGCGCGGACAGCGAACAGCCACCCAAGAAAAAGAGCAAGCTGTTGCTGATCATCGTCGCCGCCGTGGTGGCACTGGCGCTGATTGGCGGTGGCGCATTCTTCATGTTGAAGAAGAATGCCGTCCACGACGACGAGGAAGGCGACGAAGTCCCGGCCAAGGAACAAAAGGCCAAGAAAGCCAAGAAGGACCAGGGTGCGCCGCCCGTGTTCGTCAAGCTCGACGCCTTCACGGTCAAGCTGCAGACCGAAAACCAGGATGCCTACTTGCAGGCGGTGCCCGAGTTGCGCGTTCTCGACGCGCATATCGGCGACACGATCAAACAGTACAACCCGGAAATCCGCCACAAAGTGCTGCTGATTCTCTCCGGCAAGAAAGCATCGGACCTGAACACGCCGGAAGGCGTGCAAAAACTCTCCAATGAAATGCGCGTGGCCATCAACGCGATCATCGAGCCACCGCCACCACGCAAGAAGGGCAGCAAGGAACCGGAGGAACCCGGCGATCAGGCGAAGGCGGATGAACCGGTTCAGGCGGTGCTATTTACCTCGTTCATTGTTCAGTAGCATGCCGATCGCCCTCTTGCCCTCATGAGCCAGGACTTTCTCTCCCAGGAAGAGGTCGATGCCCTGCTGAAGGGCGTGACCGGTGAATCCGACGAAGCCGCCGTCGAGGATACCGGTGGCGGAGTCAAGGCCTACGATCTGGGACGGCAGGAGCGCATCGTCCGCGGTCGCATGCCGACCATGGAGCTCATCAACGAGCGCTTCGCCCGGCTGTTGCGCATCGGCCTGTTCAATTACATGCACAAGAGCACCGAAGTGTCGGTTGGCCCGATCAAGGTGCAGAAGTACAGCGAGTTCATCCGCAACCTGGTGGTGCCGACCAATCTCAACCTCGTGACCGTCAAGCCACTGAGGGGTACGGCGCTGGTGGTGTTCGACCCCAACCTGGTGTTTCTGGTCGTCGACAGCATGTTCGGCGGCGATGGCCGCTTTCACACTCGCGTCGAAGGCCGCGACTTCACGCCAACCGAACAGCGCATCATCCAGGGCTTGCTCGGCGTATTTTTCGCCGAATACGAGAAAGCGTGGAAACCGGTATACGAGGTCAAGTTCGAGTATGTACGCTCGGAAATGAACACTCAGTTCGCCAACATCGCGACGCCCTCGGAGATCGTCGTGTCGATTGCTTTCACGCTTGAGTTGGGCGGCAATTCGGCGGAGATGCATCTGTGCCTGCCCTACTCCATGGTCGAGCCGATCCGCGACGTGCTCTACAGCACCATGCACAGCGAACAGGCCGGCTCCGACAAGCGCTGGACCAGCACCTTGACCCGGCAACTGCAACTGGCCGACCTGGAACTGGTGGCACCCCTTGCCACCAGTACGGTGACTCTGGGCGACATCGTCAACATGAAGGTGGGCGACGTCCTGCCCATCAGCATCGACGACAGCATCGAGGCCGCGGTCGATGGCGTGCCGGTCATGGCGTGCCGTTATGGCATCCGCAACGGTCAATATGCCTTGAAGGTGGAACGTTTCCTGGCCCAGGAAGAGGCCGAGCAGGGATAGGAGCGGCAAATGAGCGACGAAGTCGAAGAGAACCAGGTTTCCGACGACGATTGGGCGGCGGCGATGAACGAGCAGGCGGTATCGGAACCGGCGGCGGCCACGCCAGCCCCGCCTCCGGCACAAATCTTCGAGCAGTTTGGCGGCGGCCAGGAAAAGCCGGCCACGCCCCACGGCTTTGACATGATCCTGGACATTCCGGTGCGCATCACGGTCGAGTTGGGCCGCACCAAGATTTCGATCCGCAACCTGCTGCAACTGGCCCACGGCTCGGTCGTGGAGCTCGATGGTCTGGCCGGGGAACCGATGGACGTACTGGTGAATGGAACCTTGATCGCCCAAGGCGAGGTCGTGGTCGTCAATGACAAATTCGGCATCCGTCTCACCGACATCATTACGCCCCAGGAGCGCATCCGCAAACTGAACCACTGACCGCCGGGAAAGCCCTCGCTTTCCCCCTCTGCTCCACCGTTTCCCGGAAGGCCCGCCTTCGTAAGCTTGCGGTGCCATGGTCGCCGTACCTTCAGTAGTTTCGCGATTGTCCTCCCAGCTTGCCTCCAGAGCCTCGACGGTACTGTCGGCCGCGCTGCTGCCGGTTCTTGCCCACGCGCAAACCCCGCCAACGCAGGATCTCGGCGGCAGTGCCTTGCAGTTGCTGTTCGGGTTGCTGGCCGTCCTGGCCTTGTTGTTTGCCAGCCTGTGGCTCTTGAAGCGGCTCTCGGCGCCACGCGGCGAGGCCAGTCGCCTCATGCGTGTTGTGGCCGGTACGGCGGTGGGTGCCCGGGAACGCGTGGTCGTACTGGAAATTGGCGCCACCTGGCTGGTGCTCGGCGTGGCACCAGGCAGTGTCACGGCGCTGGCGGAGCTGCCGCGCGCCGACCTGCCCAGCGATTCCACCGGTCCCAGGCCGGACTTTGCCGACCGCCTGCGACACATGCTGAACCGAAACGGCAAGCCGTAGGAATGCGTCTCGGCCGACCCCTCCTCCTCCTGCTGGTCCTGCTGCCGGGCCTGGCCCTGGCCCAGGCCCTGCCGGCGGTCACCAGCACGCCGGTTCCGGGCGGTGGCACCCAGTGGTCCCTGTCGATCCAGACCCTGCTGCTGCTGACCAGCCTGACCTTCCTGCCGGCGTTGCTCTTGATGATGACCAGCTTCACCCGGATTGTCATCGTCCTCTCCCTGCTGCGGCACGCGCTCGGGACCCAGACATCGCCACCCAATCAGGTTCTGATCGGCCTGGCCCTGTTCCTGACCTTTTTCATCATGGCGCCGGTGGGCGACAAGATCTATACGGAAGCCTACCTGCCACTCGCCGAGAACAAGATCACCTTCGTCGAGGCGCTCGACCGGGGCGCGGTACCACTGCGGGTGTTCATGCTCAAGCAGGTCCGGCAGGGCGATCTGGCCCTGTTCACCAAGATCGCCAATCAACCGCAACCGGCCTCGGCCGAACAGATACCGATGCGGGTACTGGTACCGGCCTTCGTCACCTCCGAGTTGAAGACCGCGTTCCAGATCGGCTTCATCGTCTTCATTCCCTTCCTGATCATCGACATGGTGGTGGCCTCGGTGCTGATGTCGATGGGCATGATGATGATGTCCCCGGTGATCGTCGCTCTGCCATTCAAGATCATGCTCTTCGTCCTGGTCGACGGCTGGGATCTGCTGATCGCCTCGCTGGTCGGCAGCTTCGGGTAGCAATGACGCGATGACGCCCACCACCGTTGTCGAAATCGGCCGCCAGGCCCTGGAAGTCGCGTTGCTGGTTTCGGCGCCGCTGTTCATCGCCGCCCTGGTCACCGGCCTTCTGGTCAGCATCTTTCAAGCGGCCACCCAGATCAACGAAGCGACGCTGTCATTCGTGCCCAAGCTGATTGTCATCTTCATGACCCTGATTCTGGCCGGCCCCTGGATGATCACCTTGATGACGGACTACATGCGCCGCCTCTATGAGGCCATCCCGAGCCTGATCGGCTGATGATCACGGTCACGTCCGCGCAACTGGACGCCTGGCTGGCGGCGTTCATGTTCCCATTGGCGCGGATTCTCGGCCTGATGGCCACCGCGCCGGTCTTCAACAATGCCGCACTGCCACGACAGGCACGCCTGCTGATCGGTCTGGCGATCGGCCTGGCCCTGGCGCCGGCGCTGCCGCCCATGCCCGCCATCCCGGCCGGTTCCTGGGTCGGGTTGGCCATACTGGCGCAACAAACCCTGATCGGCGTCCTGCTCGGTTTCACGTTGCGCCTGGCGTTCTCGGCCGTCGACCTCGCCGGCGAGTTGATCGGCCTGCAAATGGGCCTGTCGTTCGCCGTCTTCTACGACCCGCAGAACGCGGCGCAGACCCCGGTGCTGAGCGAAATTCTGGGCTTGCTGGCCACGCTGATCTTCCTGGCCATGAACGGCCATCTGCTGGCGCTGTCGGTGCTGGCCGAAAGCTTCAAACTCCTGCCGGTCAGCGCCACCCCCATCGCCGCCGGCGGCTTCAAGGCCTTGCTCGCCTGGACGGCGACCTTGTTCTCCGCCGGGGTGCTGCTGTCGCTGCCGCTGGTCGCGGCGCTGTTGATCGCCAACATCGGCATGGGGGTGCTGTCCCGGGTGGCCCCGCAACTCAATCTTTTCGCCATCGGCTTCCCCGTCACCATGATGGCCGGCTTTGCGGTGCTGATGGTGTCGCTACCCTATTTCGGCGCGGCGCTGGAAAGGCTGTTCGATCAGAGCTTCACGGCGCTGCACACGGTCATGCGGGCAGCGGGGAGTATTTAGGCGGCCTTCCGGGTCAGAAGGACAACGCCTTCCGCGGTACGCTGCGAGCCGAGCATGGAGGATTCGAGGCCTTCGCTGTACTCGAGCACCTGGTAGCCATCGCAGTCGTTGAGACGCATCAGCTCCTTGGCCCGGCGATGGAACAAGGCCCGCGCCTCGCCGGCGCCACCGTTGTGGAATCGCTTCATCTTCAGCGAGAAGTGCACGTGGTTGTCGCCCAGCGGCGCTTCCTCGATGTGCCAGTTGGGCGCCAGGGGATCGAGCACGAGGTAGGCGACACCGAGATAGAGGCCCCAACCGACGATCTTCTCCAAGGCGATGCTGTACGAGGGTGACAGCCTGAACGTCGTATTGGGAATGATCGAGCCGGTCTTCGGCACCGAACTGCCCAGGGCCCAGGCCGGTGCGGGCTGACCGATATTGCCGACCAGCAGGGCCAGCGCCAGAGCCGGGAGAGCGCCGCGGCTCATAGGTAGTCGAACAAGGACAGCTTGGTTGTCATCGCGAACGACTTCTGAGCGGCTTCCAGATCCACCTGCTTGCGAGTGAGGTCCGTAATCGCCTGGGCGTAGTCGAGGTCTTGCAGCTTGGACAATGTCTGCTGGTATTGCAGGTCAAGGTCCGTGTTCAAGCTCGACAGAGAATCCAGCTCGTTCAGGCGCGAGCCAACGGCTGCCCGCACCGCGAGGATGTTCTCTTGCGCCTGACCAAGGTTGGTGAGAGCCGAACGGATGTCCCCGGAGTATTTCGCCTGGTCGGCGGCGCTGACGACGGTACTTTCAAGGGTACCGATCAGCTTCGCGATCGTTTTGAAGACACTCTGGCTGGAACTCGGCGCCACCGAAAAGCTGTCACCCGCCGCGGGACTGCCGCTGATGGTCACGGAAGCACCAAAGTCAGCCGGCGGCGCGGTGGTCTTCTGCAAGGCAATCGGCTGCCCGCTGTTGTAGGTCGCCGGCGCCGCCAGCAGGGCCGTGGCGCCATCGTAGATTCTGGTAGGTCGTGACGCCGGCCGCGACAGAAAACTGAATCGTAGTACGTGCCGCTGCTCGGCGCGACCCATGCGGCTGGATTGGTCACGCTGCCCGCATCGGCGATGCCGGTACCCGTATTGCCGGCGGCATAGTTGGTGGTGAATTGGCCGTTGCCGTTCTTGATGCGCATGAAGACGTCGTTGCCCGCGTCGCTTACTTCGAGGTGGCGGGTGGCCGCGACCTGAAGCGTGCGCTGGCCGTCATCACCGGAATAGGTGACGTCCGGCGTCGTCCCGTTCACCAGGGCATCGACGTTGCCACCGAACGGCTTGGTGCTACCCATGTAGCCGGAGAACTGGTATTGACCCGTGCCGTCGGTCGAGTTGGCGAGCCCCATCATCTCTTCGAAACGGGCGCGCAGTTCCACGGCGATACCCTTGCGGTTGCTGGCGGAAAGAGTGCTATTGCCGGCCGTGACGGCAAGCTCGTGCAACCGGCCGAACATGTCGGTCGCGCTGCCCAGTTGGGCCTCTTCCAGACCAAGGGCCGATTTGGCATTGCTTTGATTCGTGCCGTACTGGTCCGTCACGTCCTTGGCCTGCTGCACTTCCAGCGCGCGCGCCGCCGCCACGGGATCGTCAGAGGCCGTCAGGATGCGCCGGCCGCTGGCCACCTGCTGCTGCAAGTGGAGCATTTGGGCTGTCTGCCGGTTGATCGAGCCGACGCCGGCGTCGTAGATCATGCTGGTGCTGATTCTCATGGCCTGCTTCCCTTCCTATCTCATGATGCCCAGCAGTTCGTCGAACAGCGTGCCGGCGATCTGTATGACCTTCGCCGATGCCTGATAAGCCTGCTGGTAGCGCAGCAGGTTGGCGGCTTCTTCGTCGAGGTTGACTCCGGACATGCTTTGCTGAGCGGCCACCGCCTGATCCACCAGGTTCTGCTGGGCCTCGCCTATCGTTTGCACTTGCCGCGTCTTGTTGCCCACTTCGCTGACCAGTTGCGAGTAGGCCGACTGGTAGCTGGCGGTTCCTCCCATCATGGTGGTGGTGGTCTGCAGGCCGGCCAGGGCGACGGCATTGCGGTTGTCCGAGACACCATTCACGTTGCTCGCGATGGTGAAGACATCGCCGCTGGCCGGCGTTCCGGAAATCTGCACGGTCCAGCCGTTGTAGGTGATGTTGCCGCCGGCCGTGATGATAAGGGACACCGCGCCGGATTGCCGGTGCCCGTACCGTTCACGTTGAACGTCGTTGGCGGGTTGTTGAACGTGATGGTCACCGTCTGCTGAAGGTTGGCATTCGGCGGTGGCGGCGCGTTGACGCTGCCGGCCCCGATCTCGCCGGTACCGGTATTGTTCAGCGTCGGCCGCACTTCGGATTGGCGCCGCGGCGGCGATATTGCGCGGATCGCCGATCACCACCCGCAGGCTTTGCGCACCGGTTCGCGTGGGTTCGATCTTGAAGGTATCGCCGATCGCTGGCGCTCCGCTCAGGGCCAGGTTGAAACCTTGCCCGCTGGCGGTCGCCACGGCTGCCGGACTCGCGCCGGGGGGCCAGGAAAAGTTGTCGGCGAGACGGGTCAACACATACCCCGCGGCCGTGTAGCTCAACTGGTAGTCGCTGCTGGTCAGGTCGGCGGCGGCAGTGGCCGAAAAGCTCGCTGTCAGTACGCCGGTACCGGAATTGTTCGTGCTGCCATAGGCGGTGGGCGACGCGACGCTGAAGAAGTTGCCGCCCAGCGCGCCGGTGAGATCCTGCCCCAACTGGTGTTGCGCGTTGAAGTTCTGCGAGAGCGCAATGGCGACCCGGCCCAGCGCGTTCTGGGCACTATCCAGAGAGCCGCTGCGGAAGGCCACCAGACCTCCCAACGTGCCGCCGGTGATCTGGGACTCCGGCAGTTCGGTGGTGCTGCCGCCAGGCATCCGCATGGCCACGACGAGGCGCTGCGGGTCGTCGGCCGCCGCCTTCGCCGCCAGGGTATAGCTCTCGGTGCCAATGACCAACGGCTGCCCGCTGCCGATGAAGACGTTGAAGGCGCCGTCGCCCTGAACGACCGTCGTGACACGAACTTCCTTGTTGAGGTCGGCGATCAACTGGTCCCGCTGGTCGAGGAGGTCGTTCGGTTCATGGGCGAGGCTGCCCGCCCCGGCCAGGATGATGCGTTGATTGATATCGGCGATTTCTTTGGAATAGCTGTTGATGAGAGAAATCTCGCTGGTGATCTGGGAATTGATGCCGTCGCGGATCTCGGTCATGCGTTGATCGAGGGACTGGAAGCGGGACGCCAGGGCCTGCGCGGCGGAAAGCATCGACTGGCGGGCCGGCACCGAGGCCGGATTGGCCGCGACCTCCTGCGTGCCCTTGAAGAAGTCCGCGAGCGCGGGGCTGAGGCCCGCGGCGGGGTCGGCCAACAGGTTGTCGATCTGCTGGATCTGGCTCAAGTAGCCGTCCATCTCCGACGCGCTGGTTTGGGCCGAGAGCACTTGCCGGGAGAGAAACTGGTCGTAGATGCGCTTCACGGTCTGCACGTTGGTGCCCTGGCCAATGAAGCCGGCGCCGGACAAGACCGGCGTATTGGTGCCCTGCACGACCAACTGGCGGTTGTAGCCGGCGGTCGAGGCGTTGGCAATGTTGTGGCTGGTGGTGGTCAGCCCGATGCTGGCCGCGGTAAGGCCGGTGACGCCGATACTCAGGGTGCTCATGGTGGCTCCGTATCCAGTTGCCGTTATCGGCAAAAACTGCCGTCGGTTAAGGGCTTACGGAAAGAACAGCAATGCCTATGCCAGCAGGGCGGCTTTCAGCGTCTGGCCATTGATGATGCGCTCGAGCTTGGCGGCGTAGGCCGGATCGGTGGCATAACCGGCCCGCTGAAGTCCCTGGGCAAAATGGCTCGCGTCGGCCGATCCGAGCACTGCCGTGTAGCGAGGATTCGAGGCCAGCAGATTGGCGTAGTCCCGAAAGGCGTCGGCATAGGAGCCATAGGCGCGAAAACGTTCGACGCGTTGCTGGGCGACGCCGTCCACATACTCGGTGGTTGCCGCCTCCACGGTCGCGCCGGTCCAGCTGCGGCCGGCCTTGATACCGAAGACGTTATACGAAGGCTGCCCGTCCGCTAGACGCGGTTCGGCGCGGCCCCAACCGGTTTCCAAAGCCGCCTGGGCCACCAGAAACCCGGCCGGTATACCGGTGGCGCGCGAGACTTCCAGCGCCTGGGGCCAGATCTTGCCGACGAACTCCCGGGCGGCCGGCGTTGTGCCGGATGAGCTGACCGGCCCCGACGAAGTGGCCGGCTGTGGCGGAACGGTGGGCACTACCGGCAAAGGCAAGGCCGTCGCATCGCCGGTCGGTAGCGGCAAGCCCCGGACCGCCCGGTTCAAGGGATAGGGCATCGCCGGCGCTTGCAGCGGCAAGCCCGCTTCGAAGCTGACCGGATCGCTGGCGGTATTGCGGGACAACTGCTTCTCGATCACCGCCGCCAGGCCGGTGCCGCCTTTGGTGGCCATGACCTGGCCCATCTGTTGATCCAGGAGGGATTCGTAGAGTCGCGTCTGTTCGCTATCGAACAAGCCCTCGCGGGGTGAGGCGTCGCGCATCGACTTCAGCACCATTTGCAGAAACAGCGCCTCGAATTGCTGCGCCGCCGCCTTCAACGCGGCCGGATCGTTGGCCTTGGCCTGGCGCTTCAAGGCCGCCAGGCCGCTGGCATCGAAAATGGAGGGGGTAATCGTCGGGGCTGTCATGATTCTGGTCCGCCCTGAGCATTGCATTGGTGGCTTGCCGGCAATCGACGAAACATGGCGGCAAACCCTGCCCTTTAGATGATTTCCAGCTCGGCCCGCAGCGCGCCCGCGGTCTTCATGGCCTGAAGGATGGCGATCAGGTCCTGCGGATTGGCGCCGATGGCGTTGAGCGCCTTGACCACATCGGCGAGACTGGCACCAGTCTTGACGTTCGAGAGTCCGCCGCCCTCCTGTTTGATGTCGATCTGGGCGTTGGTGACGCCAGCCGTCTGGCCGCCGGAGAAGGCGCCGGGCTGACTGACCGCGTTATCGGCGGTCACGGCGACGGAAAGATTGCCGTGTGCCACGGCGCAATTCTCGATCTTGACCGTCTGATTCATGACCACCGAGCCGGTTCGGGAGTTCACGATGACCTTGGCCGCCACCTGCGCCGGCGTGATTTCCAGGTCACCGACGCGGCCGAGGAAGGCCACCCGCTGGTTGGCATCTACCGGGGCCAGCACGCGAATCTGGCGGCCATCGACCGCCACCGCGGTACCGGGCTGGTCGCGATTGATCGCCTCCACCACGCGTTGGACGGTGGCGAAATCGGTGGCGTTCAGCTCGTAATGGACAAACTCGCCTTGCCCGACCGCCGTCGGCACCTCCCGTTCCACCGTGGCCCCGCCGGCGATGCGGCCGACCGAGAGGTGATTCACGGTGACCTTCGAGCCGCCGCCCGAGGCCCCCGCGCCGACCACCACGATGTTGCCCTGGGCCATGGCGTACACCTGGCCATCGGCGCCTTTCAACGGCGTCAGCACCAGGGTGCCGCCCTTCAGGGACTTGGCGTTGCCGATCGACGAAACGGTGATGTCGATCTGCTGGCCGGCACGGGCAAAGGGCGGCAGCGTCGCCGTGACCATGACCGCCGCGACGTTCTTGAGTTGCAGGGACTGGCCCGGCGGCAGATTGACGCCCATGCCGGACAGCATGTTGATGATGCTCTGCACCGTGAAAGGCGTCTGCGTGGTCTGGTCGCCGGAACCATCGAGACCGACCACCAGGCCGTAGCCGACCAGCTGGTTGTTGCGCACGCCGGCGATCGAGGCCAGGTCCTTGATGCGCTCCGCCCGCGCGGCGTCCGCCACCATCAGGCCTGCGAACAGCCACATCACCGTGATCAGGACTTTCTGGATCTTGCTCATCGCTCGCCCCTCAGAACGGCAGGAAGGTCAGGAAAAACCGGCTCAGCCAGCCCATCACCTGGGCGGTGTCGATAAAGCCGTTGGCCTTGAATTCGATGCGCGCATCGGCCACCTGGGTCGATTGGACGGTGTTGGCGCCGGTGATGTTGTTGGGATTGACGACGCCGGAGAAGCGGATGAATTCCTCGCCCTCCTTGAGGCCCATCTGCTTTTCGCCGGAGACGAGCAGATTGCCGTTTGGATAGACCTCGATGACGGTCACCGTGATGATGCCGGTAAAGTCGTTGGTGGAACTGTTTTCGCCCTTGCCGCCAAACTTGTTGGCGCTGTCGGCGGACGCCGACATGCCCTGGAAGCCCTTCAGCGGCAACCCGACGATGGTCGGTACCGACAGGTCCATGCTCTGGCTGCGCTCGGCCTTGGTGTCGGACTTCTTCGAGGCCTGCGTCTTCTCGACGATATTGATGGTCAAGGTGTCGCCGACGAAACGGGCACGGCGGTCCTCGAACAAGGGCCGGCTGCTGGCGATATTGAAGATCGCGCCGTTGGCGGGGGCCACCACCGCCTTGGGCTCGGGCCGTACCGTCATCGGTTGATGGATCGAGGTCGATGGCGTGGTGGTCACGCAGCCGGCCAGCACGTTGGCGGCGATCAGAAGCAGCAAGGCCCTTTTCATGGCATCACCCATCAGAGCTGGGTCAGGCGGCCCAGCATGGAGTCGGAAGTCTGGATCGCCTTCGAGTTGAGTTCGTAGGCGCGCTGGGTCTGGATCATGGTCACCAGTTCCTCGACGACATTCACGTTGGAGGTTTCGACGTAGGCCTGGTTGAGCAGTCCGGTGCCGTTGCTGCCGGGAGTATTGGGTGTCGGCGTGCCCGATGACGCGGTTTCGACGAACAGATTTTCGCCGACGCTCTGCAAACCACCCGGATTGACGAAGCTGGCCAGCTGGATGTTGCCCAATTGTGTCGGGGTGGCCGTACCGGCCAGCAACACCGAGACGATGCCGTCGCGGCCGATGGTGATGGAGGTAGCGTTCGACGGGATGGTGATTGCCGGCGACACCGGGTAGCCGCTGGAGGTGACCAATTGGCCGGTGCTGTCCATCTGGAAGGAGCCGTCGCGGGTGTAGGCCAGGGTGCCGTCGGGCATCTGGATCTGAAAGAAGCCCTGGCCGTTGATGGCCACGTCCAGCGAATTTTCGGTCTGCTGCAAACTGCCCTGGGTGAAGATGCGCTCGGTGGCGATCGGCCGCACCCCGGTACCGAGCATCAGCCCGGATGGAATCTGTCGTCTGCTGCGAGGAGGCTGCGCCCGGCTGGCGCAGCGTCTGGTAGAGCAAATCCTCGAACACCGCGCGCTGGCGCTTGAAGCCGTTGGTGCTGACGTTGGCCAGGTTGTTGGAAATGACGTCGAGCTGGGTCTGCTGCGCGTCGAGGCCGGTCTTGGCAATCCAGAGGGAACGGATCATGGGGCGGTCTTTCCTATCGGGCGTTGATGACTTGCGTGGCCGCACGGTCGTTCTGGTCGGCAGTCTGCAGCATCTTCATCTGCATTTCGAACTGGCGGGCCAGCGAAATCATGCTGACCATCTGATCGACCGGATTGACGTTGCTGCCTTCCAGATATCCGCCGGCAATCTGCGTCGTTCTCGTCCATGGGCGCCGGATCGCCGCTCTTCAGTGCGGAACAGCCCGTCGTCGCCGCGCACCAGTTCGGCCTCTCGGCGGATTGACCAGCTTGATGCGGCCGATCGACATTGACGTGTGTTCTGGGCGCCGGTCTCGGGAATCACCGAGACCGTGCCGTCCTTGCCGATCGATGACCTTCACGTCCGGCGGAATGGTGATCGGGCCGCCATCGCCCTGCACGGGGATGCCGGTACGCGTTTGCAGCACGCCGTTGCACCGAGGTTTCCAGGCTGCCGTTGCGCGTATAGGCTTCGCTGCCGTCGGGCATGGCCAGCGCGATCCAGCCCTCGCCCTGCACCGCGACATCGAGGGAGCGCCCGGTGTGCTGCATCGGCCCGGACGTGAAGTCGGCATGGGTGCTGGCGTCGACCACAAAGGCGCGCGTCGCCAGGGCGCGGGGGTATTGCGCGATTGCACCGGCACCGCGCGCAAGCGATGTTCCTCGGCGCGATAGCCGGTGGAGGTGACGTTGGCCAGGTTGTGCGCGACCGCCGCCTGCCGGCCCATGGTCTGGGCCGCGCCGGTCATTGCGGTGTAGATCAGACGATCCATGGTCTAGCGCCGGTCAGCGCAGGTTGACCAGGGTTTGCAGAATCTGGTCCTGCGTCTTGATGGTCTGGGCGTTGGCCTGGTAGACCCGCTGCTGGGTGATCATGTTCACCAGTTCGGCGGTCAGGTCGACGTTGGAATCTTCCAGGGCGGACGACTGTAGGGGACCATACTGACCGCTGGAGCCTGGCGCCCCGGTCATCTCGGCGCCTGACACCGAGGAGGCGGTCCAGGTATTGTCGCCCAGAGGCTGTAGCCCCTGCGGATTTCGGAAGTTGGAGAGCACCACCTGGCCGAGATTCTTGGATTGGCCGTTGGTGTAGCGGCCGAGAATGATGCCGTCGGAGCCGATATTGAACCCGGCCAGTTTGCCCGAGGCGAAGCCGTCCTGGACCAGTGAATTAACGGTGAACTGGGCGCCAAATTGGGTGGAGCCGCTGAAGTTCACCGGGAACGTCATTGGATCGACACCGCCGGCATAGCCGAGATCGGTATCCGAGATCGTTTGGCTGGGGGTGCCGCCGGACAGAATGGTACCGTCAGGGTTGAAGACCAGGGTGGTCAACGCCGTGCCCGACAGGTCCGTGAAAGTGGGCGACGCGCCGGCCGGGTTGGCTACCGTGGTGTAGACACTCCAGGTATTCACGGCCGCGTTGTCCTTGACGAAATACATCGTGTAGACGTGCGGGTTGCCGAGGCTGTCGTAGGCGGTCACCGCGGTCGACTTGTTGTAGGTCTGGGCGTTGAGGCGATCGAAGGGCGCCACGGCGGGGGCGGCTTCGCGGGAATCCAGGTTCACGTTGGCCTGGATACCGGAAGCGGCGGTGCTGGCGCCGGTGGCCTGGGGCGTCGCATCGGAACTGAGGGCCGGGTCGAACATGCGCAACGGCACCAGCGGCGGGTTCACCACGCCGTTGGCATCGGCCGCATAGCCCATCAGCTGCTGCGCCTTGGCATTGACGATATAGCCATCCTTGTCCAACTGGAACTGGCCGTTGCGGCTATAGACCGGGTCGCCGATCGCATTCTGCAGCCGGAAGAAGCCGCCGCCGTTGATGGCCAGGTCGAGGGGATTGTTGGTAATGGAGACATTGCCCTGGGTGAATTGCTGTGCCACCGAGGCCACCTTGACGCCCAGGCCGATGGGCGAGGCGCCGGCACCGGCCAGCGAGGCGGCAAACACGTCCGCGAACTGGGCCGTGGACAGCTTGTAGCCCACGGTACTGGAGTTGGCGATGTTGTTGCCGATGGTGTCCAGGGCCTTGGAGGAGGCGCTCAGGCCGCTCAAACCTTGTTGAAAACTCATTTCCGTCTCCTGTTAGAGGATCTGTTTCACTTCGTCCATGGTGAAGGCACCAAGCGTGCCAAGATCCAGCGAAAAGCCCTGGCTGGTCCGAATCACGCTTCTCACCATGGCCAGATTGAGGGCCGTGGCCTCGACTTTCTCGCCGCCCTGCTTGGCGGCGATGGCGACCTGGTAGTTGCCGTCCGCCGCCTGCGCACCGCTGTCGGTCTTGCCGTCCCAACTGAAATTGTGTACGCCGGCGGCGAGAGCGCCCAAGGCCAGCGTCTTCATCGGCAGTCCGTTGGCGTCCGAAATGGTCACCGTCACCTCGTCGGCGGCGCCGGCGAGTTCGATACCACCCACCCCGGCGCTGCTGGCCAGTTGCAGACCACCGCCAGGGACCAACACCGCATGGCCCACCAGGCTGGCGGCCTGGGTGGTTTGCGTATCCAGGCTATCCTGCAGAAGCGTCTGCAGGGTGGCATTGAGCTTCTCGATGCCGCTGACCGTGCTGATCTGCGCCAACTGCGAGGTCACTTGGGCGTTATCCAGCGGGTTGAGCGGGTCCTGATTCTTCAGTTGGGTCGTCAGGAGCTTCAGGAAGCGATCCTGGGCCTCCGATATCTGGCTCTGGTTTGCCGACTTCTTGTTGTTGGCATAGTCGAGCAATGCCTGGTTCCCGTTGGCGGCGCTGGTGGCGGTGGTGGCCATGACCTCTTCCTTTATTGGGCAATGGCGAGTGTCTTGAGCAGCAGCGACTTCGCCGTGCTCATGATCTCGGCATTGGTTTGATAAGCGCGGGAGGCCGAGATCATGTTGGTCATTTCCTCGACCACGTTCACGTTCGGCATCTCGACATAGCCCTGTTCGTTGGCGACCGGGTTCTTCGGGTCGTAGATCAGGCGGCCCGGGGCGGCGCTATCGACGACGCCGGTCACCCGCACGCCGACGCCGCCGTCGGCTGTCACGGGCATCGCCTTGAACACCACCTGCTTGGCCCGGTATGGCTTGCCGTCGGCGCCGACGAGGCTGTCGGCGTTGGCCAGATTGCTGGCCGTGGCGTTCAATCGCGCCGACTGGGCGGTAAGCGCCGAACCGGCGATGGAGAAGACGTTGAACAGGCTCATGTCACTGTCCCTGGATGGCGGTCTGGAGGCGACGGAACTCTTCGCGGATGAAGGTCAGCGAAGATTCGAGTTGCACGGCGTTCTCGGCAAAGGCGCTGCGTTCGACGTCCATATTGACCGTGTTGCCGTCAACGGCCGCCTGGAACTCGGTGCGATAGAGCGCTTGGGCGCCATAGGGGGCGGAGGGAACCGCGCCACCCTCGCCGCCGAGATGCTTTTCCGCCGTCCGACTCATGGCCAGCGCGCCACTGGCGCGCCCCGAGATCGCGCCGGAGAGCGCCGCCTTGAAGTCGATGTCGCGGGCCTTGTAGTTGGGTGTGTCGGCATTGGCGATGTTCGAGGCCAGCAACTCCTGACGATAGCCACGCAGGTTCGTCGCCTTGGTCAGTGTTGCCAGCTGTTGGTCTATACGGTCGAGCATTTCCGGTCTCAAAGAATGTCTGCGAGAACCGATATGCAGCAAGCGTGCCAGGCGCCGAATGAACCGACAGGGCCGCATTGGCCCGGAAAACAAGCGATAGGCCTTGGCGCTTGGCCGGACGGACTTGCCGGCAAGGCGGAGCCCGCGCGGCAATTCTTGCCGTTGGCAACCACCGTGATTCCACGAATTTCCCGCGCCCTTGCCTCGGCGCCCACCCCATGCTTGAATCGAGCCCATGAAGAAACTACCGTCGTTGATTGGTTGTGCGGCGACGCTGGTCGCAATGCTGGCGGGTGGCGCCTTCGCCTATCAGGATCCGCTACCGGTAAAGAAGGCCGTGGAAGACTTTCTGCGCGTCCAGACCGATGGGTTGCCCGGCCGGGTGAGCTTCACGGTCGGCAACCTCGACCCCGCAAACCAACTGGCGCCGTGCGCGGGACTACAGGTCAGCATGCCCCCCGGGGCGAAACCCTGGGGACGAACCAATGTCGCGGTGCGCTGCCAGGTCGAACAGAGCTGGAGCATCTTCCTGCCCGTCCATATCCGCGTCGTTACGGATTATCTGGTGACGGCGCTGCCGCTGTCCCTGGGGCAGACGGTTGCCGCCGGGGATCTGGCGCGTCGGGAGGGTGATCTCTCCGACCTGCCCACCGGTGTCCTGACCGATGAACGCCAGGCGATCGGCCGTACGGTCACCATGTCGCTTGCCGCCGGGCGCCCCCTGCGTGCCGATCTATTGCGCCAGCCGATCGTGGTACAGCAGAACCAGTCGGTCAAGGTCGTCTCGCAAGGTCCGGGCTTCCAGGTGGCGAACGAAGGCCGCGCCTTGAATAACGGCACCGAGGGTCAGGTCGTTCAGGTGCGCTTGCAGAGCGGGCAGATCGTTAGCGGCGTTGCCCGCACGGGCGGCATTGTGGCAATCAATTTCTAGCGTAAAATCATTGCATTAACTGCTTGCTTAAGTTTTTCCGGGGTAAGCCGATAAATCAGACAATCGCTGGAAGGTAAAAAGGAAATATCGTGAAGATCAATAGTGCCATCACCTCGGTCGGAACCAGCCCTGCGGGCAATCGGGCCAAATCCACGGCCCACGCGCCGCAGGCAACTCCTGCTCAGTCCGGCGAACAAGTCGCGCTGTCGTCCTTGTCGGCACGGTTGCAGCAAGCAAGCATCGCCATGGCGGATACGCCGGTGGTCGATGTCGCCCGGGTCGCCGAAATCAAGCAGGCGATTACCGAAGGGCGCTTCCAGGTCAATCCCGAACGGATTGCCGACGGCCTGCTGGAGAGCGTCAGGCAGATGCTGGCCAAGCAACGCTAGTCTGGCCGCGCCGGACCGATGCCGCGAGGCCTCCTCGCCGGGCTGATTGACCAGGAGTTGCAATCGCTCCGGACTTTCGTCGCCTTGCTTGGTCGTGAGCAGGATCTACTCGGCCAGGGTGCGGTCGAGCCGCTATCCGCGTTGGCGGCGGAGAAGTCCATGCTCGTCGCGAGTCTGACCCGGTTGGCGGCTGCACGTGATGTCGAACTGGCTCAACTGGGCTTGCCTGCCGGCCGAGCCGGCATGGCTGCCTGGGTAGGCGGGAAGGCGGACACAAGCTGCCAGGCCGACTGGAACCAGGTACTGGCGCTGGCCACCGAGGCGCGCGCGTTGAACGAAACCAACGGCAAACTGATCGGCCTCCACATGCAAGACAACCAGCAGGCCTTGAGCGTGCTCATGGCGGCCGCGGATCAGGCCGTTACCTACGGCCCGGATGGTCAGCAGAAGGCCGGCTCTGGCGGCCGTTCGCTCGGCTCCGCCTGAAGCTTCCGGTCTTCGACTGCTGCCTCGCTCAGGGCAGCCTGACCTCTACCGGATTGTCCGGTGTCTTCGATTCGATGGTGATCGCCACCCGCCGATTGCGGCCACGACCTTCGGGCGTGGCGTTGTCGTCGACCGGCCGCTGATCGGCATAGCCGGTGGCGGTCAGGCGGCGCGGATCGACACCGCTATCGACGAACAGCCGCACGACACTCGAAGCGCGCATGCCCGACAGTTCCCAATTGGACGGAAACTGTGCCGTATTGATCGGCGTGTTGTCGGTATGCCCTTCGACCGTGACGGGAAAGTCGGTCGGAGCCAGAATTTGGGCCACCGCGATCAGCGCCTGAACGGCGCCGATATCCAGGCGGGCATCACCGGGCGCGAACAGTACGCTGGCATTGATATCGACGGTGATGCCCAGCGCGCCTTCGGTGATGCGTACCTGTCCTTCCTTGACCAGAGGCGCCAGAGCCTGATTGATCTCCCTGGCCATATTGCGCATCTTCTCCTTCTTCACCCGCTGCGTTTCATCGGTCCGGATGTTCGGGTTCGGCTTCCGCATGGGAATCGCCAAGGGCATCGGCGCATTTGGGTTGATGGCGACCTGGGCACCGGAAGCACTGCCGGGAATGTGACGGAACGCGGAGGAAAGGGTGTCGGAGAGCACCCGGTACTTGCCCTCGTTGACCTGGGAAATCGCATACATCACCACGAAGAAAGCGAACAGCAGGGTGATGAAGTCGGCGTAGGAGACCAGCCAGCGTTCGTGGTTTTCGTGCTCGTCCTCGCCGTGCTTGCGCCGGGCCATGCTCAGACGAAGTAGCCCTGCAAACGGCTTTCGATGATGCGCGGATTGTCGCCGTTGGCGATGCCGACCAGGCCATCGACATACATCTCGCGCACGGCGACCAGTTGCTGGATGTTGGCCAGCAGCTTCTTCGCGATCGGCAGAAAGACGAGGTTCGCCGAGCCCACGCCGTAAATGGTGGCGACGAAGGCAACCGCGATGCCGCTCCCCAGCTTGGCGGGGTCGGAAAGGTTCTCCATGACATGAATCAGCCCCATCACGGCGCCGAGAATGCCGATGGTCGGCGCGTAGCCGCCGGCGGATTCCCAGACCTTGGCCGCCAGTTTCATCTGCGATTCATAGGACCCGATGTCCACTTCCAGCACGTCCCGCAAACCCTCCGGCTCGGCGCCATCGACCAGCAACTGCAAGCCACGTCGCACGAACGGGTCACGCAGGGTCGACATCTGCGCCTCCAGCGCCAGCAGTCCCTCCTTGCGGGCGATCATGCTCCATTGGACCACCTGGCCGATAAGCTGGGCCGGCACCACGCGCGGCGGGAAAGATCACCCAGCGCGCCATGCGCGCACCCAACAGAAAGGTCGGCAGGGGGCTCTGCAACATGACCGCACCCAGCGTGCCGCCGATGACGATGAAAAAAGCCGTCGGCTGGACCAGCGAGCCGACGTGACCGCCCTCGAGCACCTGGCCGAGCACGATTGCCAGAAAGCCCAGCAACAAACCAACGACGCTGATCTTGTCCATTCTCGTTCAAGCCCTCTGGACGGCCTTCGGCGGCCGACCGCGACGCTTGGCCACCGGCGCCGCCCCGCCGAGCTGGGTGGCCGCGCGCAGGCGCGCGATCGCCTGGCTGTGCAATTGGCAGACACGCGACTCGGTCACGCCCAGCACTTCACCGATCTCCTTGCAGGTTCATGTCTTCATCATAGTAGAGCGCCATGACCATCTTTTCCCGCTCCGGCAGGCTCTCGATGCTCCGTACCAGTACCTGTCGCATGTCCTGATCTTCCAGGAGCCCGAGCGGATCGAGGCCCGATCCGGCCAGGTTGCGCTCCAGGTAGCCATCACCCTGATCGCCCGCCAGATCCTCCAGATAAATCAACTGATGGCCGCGCGCCTCCTGCAGCAGCTTCTGGTAGTCCGCCAGCGCCATGCCCAGCGAATCGGCCAGCTCGCCCTCGCTGGGCGGCCGACCGATCTGCTGTTCGAGTTTGCTGATCGCGTCTTCGACCCGGCGCATTTCGCGGCGCACACCGCGCGGCACCCAGTCGTTTTCGCGCAGCCCATCGAGCATCGCGCCGCGAATGCGCTGCACGGCATAGGTTTCGAACTGTGCGCCCAACCCTTCCTCGAAGCGGTTGATGGCATCGAGCAGGCCGATCATGCCGTTCTGGATCAGGTCGTCGACCTGCACGCTGGCCGGCAGCTTGGCCATCAACTGGAAGGCGAGCCGCTTGACCAGTGGGGCGTACTGACGAACGAGGTGTTCTTTGTCGGGTGCGCCCTGGGCGGTGTACATGGGCGGAATCGGCGGCTTGAGTGCGACCAACTATACCACCGAATCCAACAGCTCCGGACGCTGCCTCGCCCCCCGTCGCATCGGCAAGAAGCCGTCGGCATCGCCAACATCGAGCGTTGGCGGCAGGCGTTGAATCAGCGCATCGGCCAGATGGTCGGTCACCGGCACCGCCGAGGCGCCCAGGTAATCGAGGCGCACATCGAGGTGCTCATGGGCAACCCGGCGCATGTTGTCGAAGATGGCCCGGGCCTCTTCGCGCGAGCGGGCGCGCGTAATGGCGATCTGGAAGTTATCGCGGCCATGATCCTGGGCTATCCGCTTGATCAGCGCGTAGGCATGCGTGATAGCCACACCCTGCGCGGCCACCACCACGGCCATGTGACGCGCCGCGGCCGCGACGGCCGACAGATGACCGCCACGCCGATTGGCGCAATCGATCAGGATGAAACTTGCTCCTTGCTGCATCTGCCGCAGCGCGGCCTCCAGCCTTTGCTGGCCGACCGTGCTCAAGCGGTCGAGTTCACGGGCCGCTCGGGCCGCCGGCACCACGCGCACCAGGGGCGCGGCGGCCAACGCCACCTGGGTCAGGGTTCGTTCGCCACGCACCACATGGAAGAAGTCCTGGCGCGCGGCCAGGCCGAACGCGGCCAACGCATTGTCCGGCGCCGGGTTCTCATCGACGATCACCACGCCATGGCCGGAGGCCGCAAGCGCGGCGGCCGTCTGCACCACCAGCGTGGTCCGGCCACAGGCTTCGCGCCCAGAGGCGAAAGCCACCACCTGCGGCACCCGATTGCCGAACAGCCGGCGTAGCCCGTCGGCCTGGTCGCCGCCCCAGGCGGCGCGCTCAGCCAAGAGTGGCTCCCAGGGTAGCGGACGCCGCCGAGCGTGGCGCCATCACCAAACCGACCTCGTTTTCCCGCAGGCGGTGCGGCGACGTGTCGGCCGGCAACTTGAAGGCGCGATGCAGCAGGTAGTTGCGATTCGGCAGATGCAGATCCTCGGGTACCCGCTGGCCGTTGGCGACATAGGCGAGCAGCAGACCATGGCGTACGACCGCGTCCAGCGCCGGCGCCAGCGACGGCGCCTCGTCGACCTTGGTGAGGATGCAACCCGCCAGATCCTCGCCGGCGTAGGCGCGCACCACGTCGTCCAGCGTGTCACCGCGACTGCCGGCATTGAGCAGCAGCAGCCGCTTGACTTCGCCGGCCCGCGTCAGCATCGCGGCCTGTTCGGCGACCATGCGATCGCGCTGGCTCATGCCGACGGTGTCGATCAGCACCATGTGCTTGTCGCGCAGATCGACCAGCGTGCGCCGCAAGTCTTCGCTGTCGCGGACCACATGCACGGGCACACCGAGAATGCGGCCATAGATGCGCAATTGTTCGTGGGCGCCGATCCGATAGCCGTCGGTGGTCAGCAGCGCCAGTTTGTCGGCGCCGTAGCGCACCACGCAGCGCGCGGCGAGTTTCGCGGTCGTGGTCGTCTTGCCGACTCCGGTCGGCCCAACCAGGGCGAAGACACCACCGCGGTCGATGATGTCGTTTTCGCCTGTCAACGTCCGCAAGCGTCGGTTGATGGCGCTCACCAGCCACTTGCGGCCTTCGCCGATGGCCAGCGTTGCCGGCAGTTCGTCCACCATGCGGCGCGCCAGCAGGCTGGAAAACCCGGCATCGAGCATCTCGGCCAGCAGCATGGCCTGAACCGGATTCTGCCGCGACATCTCGCCCCAGGCAAAGCCCGCGAGTTGCCGCTCGAGCAGGCTCTTGATGGCCTGCATCTCGCCCATCAACTGGGACACTTGAGGTTCCGCGGCGCCGCCGAACGACCGATACGGCGCTGGTTCGGCCGGCCCGGCGGTCCTGCCGCCCGGCGGCAGTTGGTCAGCGGATTGTGCCGCCATCGGGGCGCGCGGCGGCAATGGGCGTAGCGGCGGTCGTGTTTCCGCGGTTTGACGCGGCGGCTCGATGGGTCGCGCCAGCGCCGCAGAAGCCATCGGAGCCGTTGGCGGCGCCTCGACGACCGGTGGTTGCCAGGCACGAAATGGCGTCTGGGCATGCGCCTTCGCCGACAGGCTGACCGTATAGTCGCTTTCGTCGTCCATCGATCTTGAATCCACCGTCGCGGGGGCCGGCGGCACGGGCCGGCTGGCAGGCAGCGGAACCGATGGCGCCGCGACTTGCGGCGCGGGACGAGTGGCCGCCTGGGCGGAGAGCGCATCCAGACTATCCGCCGACATCGCCGTAATCTCGACGCCGCCGGCAACCGCCTTGTTGGCGATCACAATGGCGTCGGGGCCCAATTCCTCTTTTACGCGGCGCAGTGCCTCCCGGGCAGTGGGCGCCACAAAGCGTTTTACAGTCATGCTCTAGCTCCGATCACGGTCGTCACCTTGATGGTCTTGGTTTCTGGAATTTCGGCGTTGGCCAGCACCTTCAGCGCCGGCCAGGCGCGGCGCAGGAAACGCGACAGCAGCCAGCGCAGCGCACCGGGCACCAGCAACACGGCCGGCAGGCCCATCTCCTCCTGTCGCTGCGCGGCACTGGCGGTTTCCCGCAACAGGGTATCGGCGAGGCCGGGCTCGATGCCCGAGGCGTCGCCGCCACCGTGCACCGCCTGACCAAGCAGGCGCTCCAGGCCCGGATCGAGGGCCATCACCTGCATTTCGCTGCCCGCGGGATAGAGCTGCTGGACGATGGCGCGGCCCAGCGCGATGCGCACCTGCGCGGTTAGCTCCAGCGGATCCTGGCTCCGCGCGCGCATGCTCGGCCAGCGTCTCGATGATGGTGCGCATGTCGCGGATGCTGACGCCCTCTTCCAGCAGGTTCTGCAGGACCCGCTGCACGGTGGCGAGCGGCAACGGCTTGGGCACCAGGTCTTCGATCAGCTTGGGGGCATCCTTGGCGATGTGATCGAGCAGCTGCTGGGTTTCCTGCCGCCCGAGCAGTTCGGCGGCGTGGGAAAGGATCAGGTGATTGAGGTGGGTGGCGACGACGGTGCCGGCATCGACCACCGTATAGCCCATGACGTGCGCCTGATCGCGCAGCGCGGCGTCGATCCAGACCGCCGGCAGGCCGAAGGCCGGATCCTTGGTCGGCGTGCCGGGCAAGGTGCCGCTGACCCGCCCGGGATTGATGGCGAGATACATGCCCGGATAGGCCTCGCCGGCACCGATTTCGACACCCTTGAGCGTGATGCGATAGGCATTCGGCTTCAGTTCCAGATTGTCGCGGATATGCACCGGCGCCGACAGGAAGCCGACCTCCTGCGCGAATTTCTTGCGCAGGCCGCGAATGCGCTTGAGCAGCTCGCCATCCTGGCCTTGTCCACCAGCGGGATCAGGCGATAGCCGACTTCCAGGCCGAGCACGTCGACCGGCGCCACATCGGCCCAGCTGGCTTCCAGCGCCTCCGCCGGCCGGCGCCACCGGCGGCGGCACGGCGGCCGTCTGCGCGCCAGTTCGGCTTGCTGCTTCCGCACGGTCCACCAGGCCAGCCACGCCAGATCGCGGCAGCCAGCAGCAGGAAGACGAAATGCGGCATGCCCGGAATCAGGCCCAGCACGCCGAGGATGCCGGCGGTGAGGATCAGGACCATGGGATTGCCGAACAACTGGCCGAGCGAACTGCGTGCCGATATCTCCTTCGTCGTCACCGACGCGCGTCACCACCAGGCCGGCGGCGGTGGAGATGATCAGCGCGGGAATCTGCGCCACCAGGCCGTCGCCGATGGTCAGCAGGGTGTAGATCTTCGCCGCCTCGCCGGCCTCCATGTCGTGCTGGAGCATGCCGACGATCAGGCCGCCGATGATGTTGATGACCAGGATCAGGATGCCGGCGACCGCGTCGCCGCGCACGAACTTCGAGGCACCGTCCATGGAGCCGTAGAAGTCGGCTTCCTGGGCGATCTCCGCGCGGCGCCGCCGCGCCTCGTCCTCGCCGATCAGGCCGGCGTTGAGGTCGGCGTCGATGGCCATCTGCTTGCCCGGCATCGCGTCCAGGGTGAAGCGCGCCGACACTTCGGCGATGCGCCCGGCACCCTTGGTGATGACGACGAAGTTGATCACCATCAGGATGACGAACACGACGATGCCGACCGCGTAGTTGCCGCCGACCAGGAAATGGCCGAAGGCCTCGATCACCTTGCCCGCCGCATCCGGGCCGGTATGCCCTTCGAGCAGCACGACCCGGGTCGAGGCGACGTTCAGCGACAGGCGCAGCAGCGTGGTGACCAGCAGCACGGTCGGGAAGACCGAGAAGTCCAGCGGCTTCATGGGTGTACATGGCGACCAGCAGCACCATGATCGACAGCGCGATGTTGAAGGTGAAGAACAGGTCGAGCACGAAGGGCGGCAGCGGCAGCACCATCATCGACAGGATGATGATGATCAGCACCGGCGCGGCCAGCGCCTTGCAGATTGCCGCGATCGAACAACGCCGTCAGGGCCAGCGTGCGCGTTCATGCCGCCAACCTCGGCAATCTCACCGGGATCCAGGTCTTCGGGGACGGCGATGCTGGCGGGCGGCATCGGCGGCCAGACCGGTGCGCCGCCGGCGGCGTAATTGGTTCGAGCTGATAGACGTAGGCCAGCACCTCGGCCACGGCGGTATAGAGCGGCGCGGGAATCTGGTCGCCGATCTCGGCATGGCGATGCAGGGCGCGCGCCAGCGGCGGCGCTTCGAGCACCGGCACCTGGTTCTCGGCGGCCAGCTCGCGAATCCTGTGCGGCCACCAGGTTCATGCCCTTGGCCACCACCTGCGGCGCCCCCATGCGCTCGCGTGTCGTATTTCAGCGCCACGGCGAAGTGCGTCGGGTTGGTCACCACCACGTCGGCCTTGGGCACTTCGGCCATCATGCGGCGGCGCGCCATCTCGCGCTGCTGGCTGCGGATGCGCGCCTTGACCTGCGGGTCGCCTTCGATTTCCTTGAATTCCTGGCGCAGTTCTTCCTTGGTCATGCGCAAGCCGCGTAGTAGCTGCCAGAGCTGGAAGGGCACGTCGATCGGCGGCGATCAGCGCCAGCCCGACGACCATGGCGATCGAAGGCGAATATCAGATCATGTGACCGAACGAGGTCAGCGCCGTGTCGAGCGGCTGGCATGATCAGCGCGAAGAGACTGGTCCTGCTCGGTGTCGCACCACCCAGATAGATGACGCCGCCGATCAGCAGGGCCTTCAGCGACCGCCTTGACCAGTTCGCCCAGGCTCTGCCAGGAGAACATCCGCTTGATGCCCTTGAGCGGATCGATGCGCGTCGAGATTCGAGCGTCAGCGCCTTGGGCGCGAAGATCCAGCCGCCAACCGCGACCGGCGTCAGCCAGGACGCGCGGCGATGGTCAGCGCAGAAGAATGGCGCCAGCAGCAGCGACGGCTTCCCAGGAGAGCGCGACGAAGGAATCGGCCCATGGCATCGACATCGAAGGCGGCATTGCGATCGAAGGCCAGACCATGCCGCAAAATGCCGCCGGCCTGTCTGCGTCAGCCAGCCACCCAACACCCAGAAACCGCCGCACGGCCATGGCCATGACCAGGAAAGCCATCAGCTCCCGCGATTGCGGAATCTGTCCTTCCTCGCGCGCCTTCTCTATCCGTCGCGCCGGATGGCGGTTCTGTTCGTTCGAGATCGCTCTCTTCAGCCAATGACGGTATCCTCCATGCCGGCAATTATTGCCGGCATGGTCGGGGACCATTTCAGGATTAGAGCCGAATTAGCGTTCTAATTCGCGCTGCGCCGGCGGCGAATCGACCCGTCGGTCAAGCGGCCAGCACATCGGCGCGGCGCGAAGACGGAACGCGGCACACCGCGCCCGTCGCCCAGCGCGCCAAGGAGTTCCTTCATGTCGAGAATCAGAACGATCTGGCCGTTCGACAGGGTGGTGACGCCGGCGACACCCTTGGGCCGGAAATCGTCCAGCGACTTGATCACGGCATCTTCGCGGCCCATGAAGCCATCGATGGCCAGAATGAAGGCATGTTCGGCCGTCTGCATCAGCACGCCGTACTCCGGCACCCGCTCGGGCGGCCAGCCGAGCAGGTAGCGACGAGCGGATAGACCGGCATCACCTCGCCGCGCACGACCATGGTGGCGCGGCCGCCGACTTCCTGGACCGCGCTCGATGTCGATCGGCAGGATTTCGCGCACCATCGACAGCGGCACGGCGAACGGCTGATCGCCCAGCTGCACCAGCAGCACCGGCAGGATGGCCAGCGTCAGCGGCAGCGAAATGATGAAGGTCGTCCCCTTGCCCGGCATCGGAACGGATTTCGATCGAGCCGTTGAGCTTCTGGATGTTGGTCTTGACCACATCCATGCCGACACCGCGGCCGGATACGTCGGACGCGACATCCTTGGTCGAGAAGCCGGGCAGGAAGACCAGATTCAGGCTCTGCCGCTCGTCCATGGTGTTGGCTTCTTCGTCGGTGATGATGCCCTTCTCGAGCGCCTTGGCGCGCAAACGTTCGGGACTCATGCCCCGACCGTCGTCGGCAACGATCAGAACGATGTGGTCGCCCTCCTGACGCGCCTCGAGACGGACTTCCGACTTTTCCGGCTTGCCGTTGGCCCGGCGTTCCTCGGGCGGCTCGACGCCATGATCGACGGCGTTGCGAATCAGGTGGATGATGCGGATCGGACAAGTCCTCGATCATCGTCTTGTCGATTTCGGTTTCTTCGCCGGCGAGCACCAGTTCGACGTCCTTGCCCAGGCTGCGCGCCAGATCACGGGCAATGCGCGGGTACTTCTGGAACAACCGGCCGATCGGCTGCATGCGGGTCTTCATGACCGCGTTCTGCAGATCCGACACCAGCAGGTCGAGCTGGCTGACCGCCTGATCGAGCGCGTGCAGGGTCTCGGAATCGGAGCGACCGTTGAGGATGTCCGAGCGCAGCGAATTCAGGCGATTCTTGGTCAGGCCAATTTCACCCGAGAGATTCAGCACCTGATCGAGGCGGGAGGTATCGACGCGAATCGAGTTGTCGCGCGTCTTTTCGTTGTCGCGGCGACCGACCGGGTCCCTGATAACCCGGCTTGTCCGAAGCGCGGCGGCCGATGGCGGCCTGAATGATCTGCTCGGGTGCGGCAACGACGGCGAGGATGCGCATCGGTCGCGGTCGGTACAGCGGGGGCGGCGGGCGAAACCGCGGCGGCGCCGGGCGTGCCGGTCACGGCCTGAAACAACTCGCCCCAATCCGGATCGGAGCCGGTCGCGGCGGGTACGGTGGCCGAAGAGACCACGGTGGCCGGCAGGTTCGGCGGCGCGGCGGCGCTACCCCGCCCGCTGCGCCAGTTCGCCGGCAATCGCCGCGCGCAGACTGGCCAGCAGTGACGGGTCGGCCGGCGACGGCTGGACGCCGCGCTCAAGCGAACCGAACATGTCACGCACTGTGCCGGTCGCGGCCATGATCACATCCATGGCCTCGTTGCTGATCTCCATCTGGCCATTGCGCAGCTTGTCGAACAGGTTCTCGGTCAGGTGGCACAGGGTCACCAGCTCCGTGGCGTTCAGGAAACCGGCGCCACCCTTGATGGTGTGGAAGCCACGGAAGATGTCGTTGAGCAAGCCTTTGTCTTGCGGATTCTTTTCCAGGTCCACCAGCTTGTTGTCGACGCCGGACAGCAGATCGGTGGCTTCCACCAGGAAATCCTGCAGCAGGTCTTCCATTCCTTGAAAGTCGCTCATCGTTCGCTCCCCGTTCAATGCGCTAGAAGCCAAGGCTCTCCAGCAACTCGTCGACCTGCTCCTGGGAAGTCACCACGTCTGACGCCCGTCGGCGCTGATCACCGGGACCATTCATCAGACCGGTTGACACCTCGACCTTGCGCTCCTCCGGCATCGTTTCGATCAGTACCTGAAGCAATTGCGCCTCCAGGTTCTGCACCATATCGACCACCTTGCGAATCACCTGGCCGGTCAGATCCTGGAAATCCTGCGCCATCATGATCTCCGTCAATTGGTCGTTGGTCTTGGTGATCTTGGCCGGAGCCTGTTGAAAGTAGGCACGGGTATCGGCCGCCAGCGACTTGAACTCCTCCACCGACAACTGGTTGGCGAACATGCGATCCCAGCGGCTGCTCATCGCCTGGGCGCCGGCCAGCAATTCATCCTGCAAGGGCTTGGCGATGTCGGTGGCGTTGAGTACCTTGGCAGCCGCCTGTTCGGTCATCTGGACGATGTAGGTCAGGCGCTGCCGGGCATCCGGGATCTGCCGGGCGGTATCCTCAAGCATGCTTGTCATAGCCCAGCTCGCGCAGGCTATCGTGCAGTTGGCGCGCCATGTGGCCAAGGCGGTTATAGACCTCCTGGTCGCCCTCGGCATCGGCCGCGTGTATCGACGCGGCGGTGTCGCCCGGCTCGGCAGCCTGGGCCGACACACTGTCGAACAAAGCCTGCAAGTCATCCGAATCGCCCGATCCGTCGGGCATGGCGACGGGTGTCGGCTCGGGTAGCCCCGCCCGAGGCGGCAATGCTGTCGAACAGGGCCTGCAGGTCCTGGGAATCGCCGGATTCGTCGAAGTTGGCGGGCTTCACCATGCTCACATTCCCATCTTTTCGAAGATCTTGGTCAGCTTCTCGTTCAGGGTCGCGGCGGTGAACGGCTTGACGATGTAGCCGGAGGCACCGGCCTGCGCGGCGGCGATGATGTTCTCCTTCTTCGCTTCGGCCGTGATCATCAGCACCGGCAAGTGTTTCAGCGCGGCATCGGCGCGCACCGATCTGCAGGAGCGTCAGGCCGTCCATGTTGGGCATGTTCCAGTCGGTCACGACGAAATCGAAGCCGCCGCCCTTGAGTTTCTGCAGGGCCACGGCGCCGTCTTCGGCCTCGTCGACATTGGTGAAGCCAAGTTCCTTGAGCAGGTTGCGGACAATGCGGCGCATCGTCGAGAAATCGTCAACGACCAGCAACTTGATCTTGCTGGGGTCTGCGGGCATCAGTTTTTCTCCGGAAATCAATCTCGCGCGGCTCGGCGCAGCAGTGGGCGCAATCGTGTCGGCCAGGACCTCGGCGTCGAACTTGGCGACATAGGCATCAACACCGACGCTCTTGCCCATCGCCCGATTGGCCTCGGACGACAGCGACGAATGCATGACGACCGGAATGCCGTCGAAACGCGGATCGGACTTGATGTTCTTGGTCAGTACGTAGCCGTCCATTTCGGGCATTTCGGCATCGACCAGGATCAGGTTCACTTCGTCGCGCAGGCTGCTGTCCGAGCTGCTGGCAATGCGCCGCCATGCCGGACAAACGTGTCCAGGCCTCCAGGCCGTTGAGGGCGTGCTTGTGCTTGACGCCCAGTTTGTCGAGCACCTCGGCGATCTTCTTGCGCGCCACCACCGAATCATCGACGAAGAACACGTTGTATTCCTCACCCGCCTCGATACGCTCGATCTGACCGATCATCGACTCACCGAAGGTGTTGGCAAGAATCTGCTCGACATCGACGATCGACACCAGCTTGCCATCGGGCAACTCGGTAATGGCGGTGATGTAAGCATGCAGCCGCTGAACTCACCACGGCCTCCGGCGCCCGGACCCTCTCCCAATCGACGCGAATGATGCGGTCGACGCCATGCACCAGGAAGCCCAGCGTGCGCTTGCTGTACTCGGTCACCATCATCGATCCGCCCAACTGCTCCGGCGCATCGGCCAGCTGCATGACCTTGGACAGCGACAGGACGGGGATGACGTTGCCGCGCAAGCTGATCAGACCTTCGACGCCCGCCGGCATGTTGGGCGCCTTGGTGATCGTCGGCGTCTTGCTGACTTCGCGCACCTTGAACACGTTGATGCCGAAAATCTCGTTGGTGCCCAGCGAGAACAGCAGAATCTCCATGCGGTTCGACCCGGCCAGCTTGGTGCGGGCATCGACGCTTTCCATCAGCGAAGCCTGACTGGCCATCTTGTCTGACGCGGTTGCGTTCATGGCATGTTCTCTCGCTCTCAGGAGGCCGCGGGCAATGGTGCGACTGTGCCGAGCAGCAGGCGACTCAGCGTCTCGGCCAGACGCTGCGGCTCGAATTTCGGCACATACTCGTCGACACCGACCGATTTGCCCAGTTGCTGGTTCGACATGGAGGACAGCGACGAATGCATGATCACCGGTATACCGGCAAAACGCGGATCGGACTTGATGTTCTTGGTGAGGATGTAACCATCCATTTCCGGCATCTCGACGTCGGTCAGGACGAGCTGAACCACGTCCTTGACCTTGCGGCCATTGGACTCCGCGTAGTCGGCAATCTTCTGCAGCTCTTCCCAAGCCCTGCGCCCATTGACCGCCGCGATGTAGCGAAGCCCAGCGCCTTCAGGGTCCGCTCGATCTGGCTGCGGGCGACGGAGGAATCGTCGGCGAACAGGACGGTCATATCCTCGCGGCCAAGCGGCTGAATGCTGGTGAACAGGAATTCGTCATCGATCTTGGTGGTTTCGGCCAGGACGCGCTCGACGTCCAGCATCATCACCAGACGGCCATCGGGCAACTCGGTCACCGCCGTCACCAGACCGCCCAATGGGCGAATCAGCATCTCGGGCGGCACGCGCATCTGGGCCCAGTCGAGGCGCAGGATGGTATCGACCGCCTCGACCAGGAAGCCCTGGGTATGGCCGTTGTATTCGGTGACGATCATGATGTCGCGCGGCGAATCCGGCTGAACACCGGCGTACTCGGCCAGGTCGACCACCGGCACCAGGACGCCGCGCAGGGACACCATGCCCTTGACAGCCGCCGGCATGTCCGGCGCCGCAGTTATC
>CAVTQQ010000008.1:0-121019 GCA_963736865.1 uncultured beta proteobacterium
GGGTTGTCATTGACCGCGCCGACGTTGAGCGTCACGGTCGCCGTGTCGGTGCCGCCTTGGCCGTCGGTGATCGTGTAGGTGAAGCTGGCCGGGCCGTTGTAGCCCGCCGTCGGGGTGAACACGACGTTGCCGCCGACCAGCGCCACCGTGCCATTGACCGCGCCTTGCACGCTGGTTATGGTCAGCGGGTTGCCGTCCGGGTCGCTGTCGTTGCCCAGCAGCGTCGCCGGCGCGATGGTCAGCGCCACGTCTTCGGTCGCCGCAGGACGCCGTCGTCGACCGCGCCGGGGCGTCATTGACCGCGCCGACGTTCAGCGTCACCGTCGCCGTGTCCGTGCCGCCCTGGCCGTCCGGATCGTGTAGGTGAAGCTGGCCGGGCCGTTGTAGCCCGCCGTCGGCGTGAACACGACGTTGCCGCCGACCAGCGCCACCGTACCATTGACGGCACCTTGCACGCTGGTGATGGTCAGCGGGTTGCCGTCCGGGTCGCTGTCGTTGCCGAGCAGCGTCGCCGGCGCGATGGTCAGCGCCACGTCTTCGCGCCGCGAGGACGCCGTCGTCGACCGCGACCGGCGCGTCATTGACGGCGCCGACGTTGAGCGTCACCGTCGCCGTGTCCGTGCCGCCTTGGCCATCCGGATCGTGTAGGTGAAGCTGGCCGGGCCGTTGTAGCCGGCCGTCGGCGTGAACACGACGTTGCCGCCCACCAGCGCCACCGTGCCATTGACGGCACCTTGCACGCTGGTGATGGTCAGCGGGTTGCCGTCCGGGTCGCTGTCGTTGCCGAGCAGCGTCGCCGGCGCGATGGTCAGCGCCACGTCTTCGGTGGCCGCTAGCACGCCGTCGTCGACGGCGACCGGCGCGTCATTGACGGCGCCGACGTTGAGCGTCACCGTCGCCGTGTCGGTGCCGCCTTGGCCATCCGGATCGTGTAGGTGAAGCTGGCCGGGCCGTTGTAGCCGGCCGTCGGGGTGAACACGACGTTGCCGCCGACCAGCGCCACCGTGCCATTGACGGCGCCCTGCACGCTGGTGATGGTCAGCGGGTTGCCGTCCGGGTCGCTGTCGTTGCCCAGCAGCGTCGCCGGCGCAATGGTCAGCGCCACGTCTTCGGTCGCCGCCAGCACGCCGTCGTCGACGGCGACCGGGGTCATTGACGGCGCCGACGTTGAGCGTCACCGTCGCCGTGTCGGTGCCGCCCTGGCCGTCCGAATCGTGTAGGTGAAGCTGGCCGGGCCGTTGTAGCCCGCCGTCGGCGTGAACACGACGTTGCCGCCCACCAGGGCCACCGTGCCATTGACGGCGCCTTGCACGCTGGTGATGGTCAGCGGGTTGCCGTCCGGGTCGGTGTCGTTGCCGAGCAGCGTCAGCGGCGCGATGGTCAGCGCCACGTCTTCACGCGGCAAGGATGCCGTCGTCGATCGCGTCCGGCGGCGTCATTGACGGCGCCGACGTTCAGCGTCACGGTCGCCGTGTCGCTGCCGCCTTGGCCGTCGCTGATGGTGTAGGTGAAGCTGGCCGGGCCGTTGTAGCCGGCCGTCGGCGTGAACACGACGTTGCCGCCGACCAGGGCCACCGTGCCATTGACCGCGCCTTGCACGCTGGTGATGGTCAGCGGGTCGCCGTCCGGGTCGCTGTCGTTGCCCAGCAGCGTCAGCGGCGCGATGGTCAGCGCCACGTCTTCGGTGGCCGCCAGGATGCCGTCGTCGATGGCCACCGGCGCGTCATTGACGGCGCCGACGTTCAGGGTCACGGTCGCCGTGTCGGTGCCGCCTTGTCCGTCGCTGATGGTGTAGGTGAAGCTGGCCGGGCCGTTGTAGCCGGCCGTCGGGGTGAACACGACGTTGCCGCCGACCAGCGCCACCGTGCCATTGACGGCGCCCTGCACGCTGGTGATGGTCAGCGGGTCGCCGTCCGGGTCGCTGTCGTTGCCCAGCAGCGTCACCGGCGCGATGGTCAGCGCCACGTCTTCCGTCGCGGCAAGCACGCCGTCGTCGACCGCGACCGGGGCGTCATTGACGGCGCCGACGTTGAGCGTCACCGTCGCCGTGTCCGTGCCGCCTTGTCCGTCGCTGATCGTGTAGGTGAAGCTGGCCGGGCCGTTGTAGCCCGCCGCCGGCGTGAACACGACGTTGCCGCCAACCAGGGCCACCGGCCATTGACGGCGCCTTGCACGCTGGTGATGGTCAGCGGGTCGCCGTCCGGGTCGCTGTCGTTGCCGAGCAGCGTCACCGGCGCGATGGTCAGCGCCACGTCTTCCGTGGCGGCCAGCACGCCGTCGTCGACGGCCACCGGCGCGTCATTGACGGCGCCGACGTTCAGGGTCACGGTCGCCGTGGCCGTGCCGCCCTGGCCGTCGGTGATCGTGTAGGTGAAGCTGGCCGGACCGTTGTAGCCCGCCGTCGGCGTGAACACGACGTTGCCGCCAACGAGGGCCACCGCCCCATTGACCGCGCCCTGCACGCTGGTGATGGTCAGCGGGTTGCCGTCCGGGTCGCTGTCGTTGCCCAGCAGCGTCGCCGGCGCGATGGTCAGCGCCACGTCTTCCGCGGCCAGCACGCCGTCGTCCATCGCGACCGGCGCGTCATTGACCGCGCCGACGTTGAGCGTCACCGTCGCCGTGTCCGTGCCGCCCTGGCCATCGGTGATCGTGTAGGTGAAGCTGGCCGGGCCGTTGTAGCCCGCCGTCGGCGTGAACACCACGTTGCCGCCAACCAGCGCCACCGCCCCATTGACGGCCCCTTGCACGCTGGTTATGGTCAGCGGGTTGCCGTCCGGGTCGCTGTCGTTGCCGAGCAGCGTCGCCGGCACGATGGTCAGCGCCACGTCTTCCACCGCCGCCAGCACGCCGTCGTCGACCGCCACCGGGGTGTCATTGACCGCGCCGACGTTGAGCGTCACCGTCGCCGTGTCCGTGCCGCCTTGGCCATCGGTGATCGTGTAGGTGAAGCTGGCCGGGCCGTTGTAGCCCGCCGTCGGGGTGAACACGACGTTGCCGCCAACCAGCGCCACCGCCCCATTGACCGCCCCTTGCACGCTGGCTATGGTCAGCGGGTTGCCGTCCGGGTCGCTGTCGTTGCCGAGCAGCGTCGCCGGCACAATGGTCAGCGCCACGTCTTCCACCGCCGCCAGCACGCCGTCGTCCACCGCGTCCGGGTTGTCATTGACGGCGCCGACGTTGAGCGTCACCGTCGCCGTGTCCGTGCCGCCCTGGCCATCCGAAATCGTGTAGGTGAAGCTGGCCGGGCCGTTGTAGCCCGCCGTCGGCGTGAACGCCACGTTGCCGCCAACCAGCGCCACCGCCCCATTGACCGCCCCTTGCACGCTGGCTATGGTCAGCGGGTTGCCGTCCGGGTCGCTGTCGTTGCCGAGCAGCGTCGCCGGCACGATGGTCAGCGCCACGTCTTCCACCGCCGCCAGCACGCCGTCGTCCACCGCGTCCGGGTTGTCATTGACGGCGCCGACGTTGAGCGTCACCGTCGCCGTGTCCGTGCCGCCCTGGCCATCCGAAATCGTGTAGGTGAAGCTGGCCGGGCCGTTGTAGCCCGCCGTCGGCGTGAACACCACGTTGCCGCCAACCAGCGCCACCGCCCCATTGACCGCCCCTTGCACGCTGGCTATGGTCAGCGGGTTGCCGTCCGGGTCGCTGTCGTTGCCGAGCAGCGTCGCCGGCACAATGGTCAGCGCCACGTCTTCCACCGCCGCCAGCACGCCGTCGTCCACCGCGTCCGGGTTGTCATTGACGGCGCCGACGTTGAGCGTCACCGTCGCCGTGTCCGTGCCGCCCTGGCCATCCGAAATCGTGTAGGTGAAGCTGGCCGGGCCGTTGTAGCCCGCCGTCGGCGTGAACACCACGTTGCCGCCAACCAGCGCCACCGCCCCATTGACCGCCCCTTGCACGCTGGCTATGGTCAGCGGGTTGCCGTCCGGGTCGCTGTCGTTGCCGAGCAGCGTCGCCGGCACAATGGTCAGCGCCACGTCTTCCACCGCCGCCAGCACGCCGTCGTCCACCGCGTCCGGGTTGTCATTGACGGCGCCGACGTTGAGCGTCACCGTCGCCGTGTCCGTGCCGCCCTGGCCATCCGAAATCGTGTAGGTGAAGCTGGCCGGGCCGTTGTAGCCCGCCGTCGGCGTGAACACCACGTTGCCGCCAACCAGCGCCACCGCCCCATTGACCGCCCCTTGCACGCTGGCTATGGTCAGCGGGTTGCCGTCCGGGTCGCTGTCGTTGCCGAGCAGCGTCGCCGGCACAATGGTCAGCGCCACGTCTTCCACCGCCGCCAGCACGCCGTCGTCCACCGCGTCCGGGTTGTCATTGACGGCGCCGACGTTGAGCGTCACCGTCGCCGTGTCCGTGCCGCCCTGGCCATCCGAAATCGTGTAGGTGAAGCTGGCCGGGCCGTTGTAGCCCGCCGTCGGCGTGAACACCACGTTGCCGCCAACCAGCGCCACCGCCCCATTGACCGCCCCTTGCACGCTGGCTATGGTCAGCGGGTTGCCGTCCGGGTCGCTGTCGTTGCCGAGCAGCGTCGCCGGCACAATGGTCAGCGCCACGTCTTCCACCGCCGCCAGCACGCCGTCGTCCACCGCGTCCGGGTTGTCATTGACGGCGCCGACGTTGAGCGTCACCGTCGCCGTGTCCGTGCCGCCCTGGCCATCCGAAATCGTGTAGGTGAAGCTGGCCGGGCCGTTGTAGCCCGCCGTCGGCGTGAACACCACGTTGCCGCCAACCAGCGCCACCGCCCCATTGACCGCCCCTTGCACGCTGGCTATGGTCAGCGGGTTGCCGTCCGGGTCGCTGTCGTTGCCGAGCAGCGTCGCCGGCACAATGGTCAGCGCCACGTCTTCCACCGCCGCCAGCACGCCGTCGTCCACCGCGTCCGGGTTGTCATTGACGGCGCCGACGTTGAGCGTCACCGTCGCCGTGTCCGTGCCGCCCTGGCCATCCGAAATCGTGTAGGTGAAGCTGGCCGGGCCGTTGTAGCCCGCCGTCGGCGTGAACACCACGTTGCCGCCAACCAGCGCCACCGCCCCATTGACCGCCCCTTGCACGCTGGCTATGGTCAGCGGGTTGCCGTCCGGGTCGCTGTCGTTGCCGAGCAGCGTCGCCGGCACAATGGTCAGCGCCACGTCTTCCACCGCCGCCAGCACGCCGTCGTCCACCGCGTCCGGGTTGTCATTGACGGCGCCGACGTTGAGCGTCACCGTCGCCGTGTCCGTGCCGCCCTGGCCATCCGAAATCGTGTAGGTGAAGCTGGCCGGGCCGTTGTAGCCCGCCGTCGGCGTGAACACCACGTTGCCGCCAACCAGCGCCACCGCCCCATTGACCGCCCCTTGCACGCTGGCTATGGTCAGCGGGTTGCCGTCCGGGTCGCTGTCGTTGCCGAGCAGCGTCGCCGGCACAATGGTCAGCGCCACGTCTTCCACCGCCGCCAGCACGCCGTCGTCCACCGCGTCCGGGTTGTCATTGACGGCGCCGACGTTGAGCGTCACCGTCGCCGTGTCCGTGCCGCCCTGGCCATCCGAAATCGTGTAGGTGAAGCTGGCCGGGCCGTTGTAGCCCGCCGTCGGCGTGAACACCACGTTGCCGCCAACCAGCGCCACCGCCCCATTGACCGCCCCTTGCACGCTGGCTATGGTCAGCGGGTTGCCGTCCGGGTCGCTGTCGTTGCCGAGCAGCGTCGCCGGCACAATGGTCAGCGCCACGTCTTCCACCGCCGCCAGCACGCCGTCGTCCACCGCGTCCGGGTTGTCATTGACGGCGCCGACGTTGAGCGTCACCGTCGCCGTGTCCGTGCCGCCCTGGCCATCCGAAATCGTGTAGGTGAAGCTGGCCGGGCCGTTGTAGCCCGCCGTCGGCGTGAACACCACGTTGCCGCCAACCAGCGCCACCGCCCCATTGACCGCCCCTTGCACGCTGGCTATGGTCAGCGGGTTGCCGTCCGGGTCGCTGTCGTTGCCGAGCAGCGTCGCCGGCACAATGGTCAGCGCCACGTCTTCCACCGCCGCCAGCACGCCGTCGTCCACCGCGTCCGGGTTGTCATTGACGGCGCCGACGTTGAGCGTCACCGTCGCCGTGTCCGTGCCGCCCTGGCCATCCGAAATCGTGTAGGTGAAGCTGGCCGGGCCGTTGTAGCCCGCCGTCGGCGTGAACACCACGTTGCCGCCAACCAGCGCCACCGCCCCATTGACCGCCCCTTGCACGCTGGCTATGGTCAGCGGGTTGCCGTCCGGGTCGCTGTCGTTGCCGAGCAGCGTCGCCGGCACAATGGTCAGCGCCACGTCTTCCACCGCCGCCAGCACGCCGTCGTCCACCGCGTCCGGGTTGTCATTGACGGCGCCGACGTTGAGCGTCACCGTCGCCGTGTCCGTGCCGCCCTGGCCATCCGAAATCGTGTAGGTGAAGCTGGCCGGGCCGTTGTAGCCCGCCGTCGGCGTGAACACCACGTTGCCGCCAACCAGCGCCACCGCCCCATTGACCGCCCCTTGCACGCTGGCTATGGTCAGCGGGTTGCCGTCCGGGTCGCTGTCGTTGCCGAGCAGCGTCGCCGGCACAATGGTCAGCGCCACGTCTTCCACCGCCGCCAGCACGCCGTCGTCCACCGCGTCCGGGTTGTCATTGACGGCGCCGACGTTGAGCGTCACCGTCGCCGTGTCCGTGCCGCCCTGGCCATCCGAAATCGTGTAGGTGAAGCTGGCCGGGCCGTTGTAGCCCGCCGTCGGCGTGAACACCACGTTGCCGCCAACCAGCGCCACCGCCCCATTGACCGCCCCTTGCACGCTGGCTATGGTCAGCGGGTTGCCGTCCGGGTCGCTGTCGTTGCCGAGCAGCGTCGCCGGCACAATGGTCAGCGCCACGTCTTCCACCGCCGCCAGCACGCCGTCGTCCACCGCGTCCGGGTTGTCATTGACGGCGCCGACGTTGAGCGTCACCGTCGCCGTGTCCGTGCCGCCCTGGCCATCCGAAATCGTGTAGGTGAAGCTGGCCGGGCCGTTGTAGCCCGCCGTCGGCGTGAACACCACGTTGCCGCCAACCAGCGCCACCGCCCCATTGACCGCCCCTTGCACGCTGGCTATGGTCAGCGGGTTGCCGTCCGGGTCGCTGTCGTTGCCGAGCAGCGTCGCCGGCACAATGGTCAGCGCCACGTCTTCCACCGCCGCCAGCACGCCGTCGTCCACCGCGTCCGGGTTGTCATTGACGGCGCCGACGTTGAGCGTCACCGTCGCCGTGTCCGTGCCGCCCTGGCCATCCGAAATCGTGTAGGTGAAGCTGGCCGGGCCGTTGTAGCCCGCCGTCGGCGTGAACACCACGTTGCCGCCAACCAGCGCCACCGCCCCATTGACCGCCCCTTGCACGCTGGCTATGGTCAGCGGGTTGCCGTCCGGGTCGCTGTCGTTGCCGAGCAGCGTCGCCGGCACAATGGTCAGCGCCACGTCTTCCACCGCCGCCAGCACGCCGTCGTCCACCGCGTCCGGGTTGTCATTGACGGCGCCGACGTTGAGCGTCACCGTCGCCGTGTCCGTGCCGCCCTGGCCATCCGAAATCGTGTAGGTGAAGCTGGCCGGGCCGTTGTAGCCCGCCGTCGGCGTGAACACCACGTTGCCGCCAACCAGCGCCACCGCCCCATTGACCGCCCCTTGCACGCTGGCTATGGTCAGCGGGTTGCCGTCCGGGTCGCTGTCGTTGCCGAGCAGCGTCGCCGGCACAATGGTCAGCGCCACGTCTTCCACCGCCGCCAGCACGCCGTCGTCCACCGCGTCCGGGTTGTCATTGACGGCGCCGACGTTGAGCGTCACCGTCGCCGTGTCCGTGCCGCCCTGGCCATCCGAAATCGTGTAGGTGAAGCTGGCCGGGCCGTTGTAGCCCGCCGTCGGCGTGAACACCACGTTGCCGCCAACCAGCGCCACCGCCCCATTGACCGCCCCTTGCACGCTGGCTATGGTCAGCGGGTTGCCGTCCGGGTCGCTGTCGTTGCCGAGCAGCGTCGCCGGCACAATGGTCAGCGCCACGTCTTCCACCGCCGCCAGCACGCCGTCGTCCACCGCGTCCGGGTTGTCATTGACGGCGCCGACGTTGAGCGTCACCGTCGCCGTGTCCGTGCCGCCCTGGCCATCCGAAATCGTGTAGGTGAAGCTGGCCGGGCCGTTGTAGCCCGCCGTCGGCGTGAACACCACGTTGCCGCCAACCAGCGCCACCGCCCCATTGACCGCCCCTTGCACGCTGGCTATGGTCAGCGGGTTGCCGTCCGGGTCGCTGTCGTTGCCGAGCAGCGTCGCCGGCACAATGGTCAGCGCCACGTCTTCCACCGCCGCCAGCACGCCGTCGTCCACCGCGTCCGGGTTGTCATTGACGGCGCCGACGTTGAGCGTCACCGTCGCCGTGTCCGTGCCGCCCTGGCCATCCGAAATCGTGTAGGTGAAGCTGGCCGGGCCGTTGTAGCCCGCCGTCGGCGTGAACACCACGTTGCCGCCAACCAGCGCCACCGCCCCATTGACCGCCCCTTGCACGCTGGCTATGGTCAGCGGGTTGCCGTCCGGGTCGCTGTCGTTGCCGAGCAGCGTCGCCGGCACAATGGTCAGCGCCACGTCTTCCACCGCCGCCAGCACGCCGTCGTCCACCGCGTCCGGGTTGTCATTGACGGCGCCGACGTTGAGCGTCACCGTCGCCGTGTCCGTGCCGCCCTGGCCATCCGAAATGGTAGGTGAAGCGGGCCGGAGTTGCGTGGCGTGACAACGTGCCGCCAACCAGCGCAGCGGCCGTTGACGCTGCGCAGCTGGATGCTAGGTCGCCGTCCGGGTCGCTGTCGTTGCCGGCAGCGCGCGGCCGTGTAGGTGAAGCTGGCCGGGCCGTTGTAGCCCGCCGTCGGCGTGAACACCACGTTGCCGCCAACCAGCGCCACCGCCCCATTGACCGCCCCTTGCACGCTGGCTATGGTCAGCGGGTTGCCGTCCGGGTCGCTGTCGTTGCCGAGCAGCGTCGCCGGCACAATGGTCAGCGCCACGTCTTCCACCGCCGCCAGCACGCCGTCGTCCACCGCGTCCGGGTTGTCATTGACGGCGCCGACGTTGAGCGTCACCGTCGCCGTGTCCGTGCCGCCCTGGCCATCCGAAATCGTGTAGGTGAAGCTGGCCGGGCCGTTGTAGCCCGCCGTCGGCGTGAACACCACGTTGCCGCCAACCAGCGCCACCGCCCCATTGACCGCCCCTTGCACGCTGGCTATGGTCAGCGGGTTGCCGTCCGGGTCGCTGTCGTTGCCGAGCAGCGTCGCCGGCACAATGGTCAGCGCCACGTCTTCCACCGCCGCCAGCACGCCGTCGTCCACCGCGTCCGGGTTGTCATTGACGGCGCCGACGTTGAGCGTCACCGTCGCCGTGTCCGTGCCGCCCTGGCCATCCGAAATCGTGTAGGTGAAGCTGGCCGGGCCGTTGTAGCCCGCCGTCGGCGTGAACACCACGTTGCCGCCAACCAGCGCCACCGCCCCATTGACCGCCCCTTGCACGCTGGCTATGGTCAGCGGGTTGCCGTCCGGGTCGCTGTCGTTGCCGAGCAGCGTCGCCGGCACAATGGTCAGCGCCACGTCTTCCACCGCCGCCAGCACGCCGTCGTCCACCGCGTCCGGAGCTTGGTTTACAGGTGCCGATACACCGACCGTCGCGGTACTGCTGGCCGTGCCGGTGCCATCGCTGATCGTGTAGCTGATCGTCGCATTGCCGGTAAATCCGGCCGCCGGGGTAAAGGTCACCGTATTGTCCGCATTGACCACCACCGTGCCTTGCGCCGCCGGCACACTCGCCGTCGTCACCGTCAGCGGATCGCTTTCCGGATCGGTGTCGTTCGCCAAGACCGCGATCGTCACCGCCGTGTTGGCCGGCGTGGTCGTGCTGTCCGGATTGGCCACCGGCGGTTGATTGACCGGCGCCGCCACACCGACCGTCGCCGTGCTGCTGGCCGTGCCAGTGCCATCGCTGATCGTGTAGCTGATCGTCGCATTGCCGGTAAATCCGGCCGCCGGGGTAAAGGTCACCGTATTGTCGGCATTGACCACCACCGTGCCTTGCGCCGCCGGCACACTGGCCGTCGTCACCGTCAGCGGATCGCTTTCCGGATCGGTGTCGTTCGCCAAGACCGCGATCGTCACCGCCGTGTTGGCCGGCGTGGTCGTGCTGTCCGGATTGGCCACCGGCGGTTGATTCAACGGACCGCCGACACCCACCGTTACGGTCACCGTCGCTGAACTGGTGCCGCCCCGGCCATCGCTGACCGCGTAGGTAAACGAATCCGTACCCGAAAATCCCGGATTCGGCGTGTAGACCAACTGGCCGCCGACCAGCGCCACGGTACCGTTGCCGCCCTGACCGAAGCCCGCGACGGTCAGGGGATCGCCATCGGGATCATGGTCGTTGGCGAGGACATTGATCGTGACGGGAACATTCGGCGCCGTCGAGGCCGAGTCGTCCTGAGCGCCCGGCGCGGCATTCTCGTTCACACCATTGATCACCACCGTTACCGTCGAAGGCGTGCCGTCCACACCCGTGACGTTGAACACCTCGGTCATGGTCTGACCGGCGTTCAAAGCCTGAACCGCCGGATCGCCATTGTTGAGGCTGTAGGTCCAATTGCCATTGGCATCGATGGAGAAGAAGCCATGCGCGCCCGCCACGTTGGTCAGGGGCGTGAAATGCTCGTCCTGCGGACCATCGACATCAGTGATGGCAAGGCGCCCGGATGTTGACAGAACCGTGTCCTCGACCACGCTGCCGAAACCCGCCGTGATGACGGACGGGTCCGGCATCGGGGATATGACGATGCTGACGGTCGATACGGCCGTCCCACCATGGCCATCGCTGACGAGCACCGTGAAGGAATCGTTGCCGTTGTAGTTCGCGTTCGGCGTGTACGTGTAGCTGCCATCCGGATTGACGATTGCCGAACCGTGCGCCGGGTTGCTGGCCTGCGCATAGACGAGCGCATCGCCATCGACGTCGGTGGCGCGCACCTGGCCGGAAACCGCGGTGTCTTCGGGAATCGTGTGGAGATAGTTGCCGGACCCGACTGAATTCGGATCGGCCGTCGTGGTGCCATCCGCGGTGACGGCGATGGTGCCGGCCACCGGGGCGTCGTTGACCGGATTGACAGTCACCGTGACGGCCGCCGTTGCCGTGCCACCGTGACCGTCATCGATCGTGTAGGTGAAGGTATCGATTCCGTTCCAGTTCCGGTTCGGCGTATAGACGGGATTGCCGCTCACGGGGTCGATCGCGACGGTACCGTGGGCACCGTTGGTCACCGCCGTCACCGTGAGGACGTCGTTTTCCGGATCGCTGTCATTGCCGCGCACGGCCACATTGATCGACGTGTCTTCGTCGGTCATTACCGCATCGTCGACGGCTACTGGCGGCGCATTGTTAAGGGCTCCGCCACCGACGAGCTCGGCCGTCGGACTGGTCCGATCGGTGCCGTAGTCGTAGCCGGCGGGCGGCAACGCTTCGACGATGCGGAGCAACTGGACGAAGGTGCTGCCGTCGTCGGCGCCGCTACCACTCAGCGTCAGGGCGGTTTCTTCGAGCAAGTCGTCCAGGCTGCCGCCTTGGGCGATGGCCCGGGCAATCTCGTCGGTTGCCTTGGCGCTGTCGAGCAATGCGGCGTCGCGGCTTCCCGGGAGGTCGGTGCCGAACACGGTGTTGTCCAGCGTAACCGTTTCCTGCTCGCGAACGAGATAGGTCTTGCCACCATCGAAGGCCAGTTCCACATGGCTGTTCGGTCCGGTGACAAGCACTTCGCCCTCGTGCACGACATCGCCGACCCTGAGGGCGCGCAGTTTGCCGTCCGCGGTGCGGGCGAAGGCTTGACCCTGGAGGACTGCGACTTTGCCGATGATGTTGCCAGCGTTTGCCATGACCAAACTCCCAATGGATTACCCGTAGTGGCGGCACTTTAGGCCACCGAGCGGAAGGAAACCATTGGACCGAAGTACAGGTGCTGAATTAGGGAACGCTAATTCACCTGCCGACCATGCACGATGAGCGAGAGCTGCAAGCGGTCGCGCACGTTCAGCTTGCCAAAGATGGCGCTGGTGTGGGCTTTGATGGTGCGCTCGGTGATATTGAGCTGCCGCGCAATTTCCTTGTTGCTGGCTCCTGCCGCGACAGCGAGCGCAACTTGGAGCTCACGTGCCGTGAGCAGGGCCGCCCAGTCTGCCGGAGCGCCCTTCGGCGCCGGCATGGCGATGTGGGCGGTGCCTTGCAGCAGGCGCCGCATCAGCGATTCGCCAATCCACAAGCCGCCCTGCAATGCGACATCGGCCACGTTCCGCAGCAGTGCCGGAACGGCATGGGCATTGCAGTAGCCCCGGGCACCGGCCGAGAAACAGGCGAGCGCCTCTTCGTCATCGGGTTGGTCGCTCAAAGCAATGATCGATACATTGCCGATATCCCGGCGGACCGACTCGAAGGCCTTAGGCAGCGCGATACCGTTGACGAGACGTACCCACACCAGTTGAGGAGCCGGCGCGGCGTCCGCGGCCATTTGGCCGAGCTTGCAGGCCCGCGCGGCCGGAAAGGCCTCGCGCCAACGCGGTAGCAGATCGCCCTGCTCGGAGACAAAACAATGAACTGCCTTGATCATGTCGCGGGCCATCGGAACATCAGCGCTCGGTCAGCGCGGCCTGCTTTGCTCTGAGCACCGGCTTCAGCAAGTAAGCCAGGATGCTCTTCTGGCCGGTGACGATATCGACCTCGGCCACCATGCCGGGAATGATCGGCAGGTTGTCACCCAGGGTGGGCTTGTTCGTCCGCACGCGGACGATATAGAAGGTGTTCCCCTTTTCGTCCGTCACCGAATCGGCGCCGATCTGCTCCAGCTTGGCATCGAGGCCGCCGTATATCGAAAAATCATAGGCGGTGAATTTGACCAGCGCACGCTGCGCCGGCCGCAGGAAGGCGATGTCCTTTGGCAGCACCTTGGCCTCGAGCAGCAAGGCCTCATCCAGCGGAACCACCTCGACGATGTCCTTGCCCGGCTGAACAACCCCGCCAACCGTATTGACCAGCAGGCGTTTCACCGTACCCCGCACCGGCGAGCGTATTGCCGAGTGTTTGACCTTGTCGGCCAGGCCGACGTTGGTTTCGGTGAGGGCATTGAGCTTGCCAAGCGTGTCAGCCATCTCCTTGCGCGCTTCGCCACGCACGTTCAGCTCCACCTCCTGAATCTTTCGGCTCGCCTCGGCGATGGCCGCCTGGACCCGGGAAGTCTGCGCCAAGGCCATCTCCCGCTCGCCCCGGAAGCGCGAGACATCGCGCTCCAAACGCAGCAACTCAACCTCGGAAACGGCGCCGGACGTAATCAACGGTTTGGTCACGGCCAGCTCGCGGGCGGAGAGCTCGTAAGCCTGCCCGGCCTGGTCGCGTTTGGCGCGGACTTCGGTGAGTTCCTGTTGCCGCTGGGCCAGTTGCTGGCGGGCAATGGACACCTGCGCCTCCAACTCGTTCGTCCGCGCCTCGTAAAGGCGTCGTTCCTCCTCGACCGTTTTCGGATCCTCCCTGACCGCTTCCGGTGGCGGAACGAAGGGCCGGCCCTCGGCCAGAGCCCGCAATCGCGCCACCTTCGCCAGCAGCGACCAATACTGGGCCTTGCCCTCGCGCGCGGAGGATTCGAAGCGCGTCGAGTCGATTTGCAGCAGCAACTGGTTGGCTTCGACAACCTGCCCCTCGCTGACGGCAATCTCCGAGACAATGCCGCCATCCAGGCTCTGCAATACCTGGAGTTGGCGCGACGGAATGACCTTGCCCTCGCCGCGCGTGATTTCATCGACCTCGGTAACCGCCGACATCAGGATGAACAGCGCCGCCACGACCCCGACCGTGCGGATCAGAATCTTCGCGCGCAGGGGCTCCTGGTAAATCATGTGATAGTCGGCGTCCGCGACGAAATCGGCTTCGGGCCGATCGGGATCTTCACGCAGGCTGCGCAAGCCGCGATCGATCTTCGGTTGCAGCCAGCCGCTGACGGCCCGCAGCCAGCCGGGTACCCGCAAGCCCTTGGCCAAATCTTCAAGTCGGTTCGGGTTCTTCACGAGGCCCGGCCCACCCGACCGCTTTGCAGGGCATCGACAACCTGATCGCGCGGCCCGTCGGCGACGATACGGCCGGCGTCAACGACGATGATGCGGTTGGCCAGGTCGATCAGGCTGGTGCGATGTGTCACCACCACGACGGTCTTCTGTTCGGCAAATCGGCGCAGGCGTTCCTTGAACTGCGCTTCGCTGCTGAAATCCATCGAACTGGTCGGTTCGTCGAGCAACAGGATCGGCGGATCGAGCAACGTGGCCCGGGCGATCGCCACGCCCTGCCGCTGGCCGCCGGACAGCGACTCGCCCCGCTCGCCGATCAGCATGTCGAAGCCCTCGGCATGACGATTGACGAACTCGGTCAGACCGCCCATCTCGGCCGCCTCGATGAGCGCCCGATCGTCGGCATAGGGCGCGCCGATGGCGATGTTCTCGCGCAGGGTGCCGTAGAAGAGCATCGAATCCTGGCTGACGTAACCGACATTGCGCCGCAGGTCGGCCGGATCGAGTTGGCGCAGATCGACGCCATCCACCAGTACAGCGCCCGTTGTCGGCGTGAACAGGCCCATCATCAGTTTCTGGAGGGTGGTCTTGCCTGACCCGACGCGACCGATGACGATCACCCGCTCGCCGGGCTGAATGCGAAACGAAACACCTTTCAGCGCCGGTTCGGCTTTCTCGCCGTAGGAGAACGTAACGTCGCGAAACTCGATTTCGCCGCGGATCTCCGGACGGTGCACGAAGGCGGTTTCGCCGCTGCGCTCCGTCGGCTGGGTCATGGTGGTCTCCAGCGAGGTGAGCGCCAGGCGGGCATTCTGGTATTGCATCAGCAAGCCAACGATCTGGGCCAGCGGTGCCAGCGCCCGGCCCATGAGCATGGTGCAGGCAATCAGGCCACCCATGGTCAGCATGTTGGCGTGAATGAGATAGACCCCGGCGATGAGGGTGACGAGCGTCGTGAACTGTTGCAGCGTCGCCGTGCCGTTGATCGCGGAAGACGACAGCAGGCGCAACTGGCTGCTGACGCGCGCGAGGTAGGCGGCGGTCTTTTCCCACTTCTGCTGCATCTGCCCCTCGGCGCCCTGCGCCTTGATGGTCTCCAGCGCCGTCAGGCTCTCGACCAGGGTGGCATTGCGCAACGCCGCTGCCCGGAAGGTACTCTCGGACAGTTCGTGCATCTTGTGCTGAATGGCGTAGCTGTAGATCACCGTAACCACCGAGACGATGATCGGGATGAATACCAGTGGCCAGGAAATCCACAGGATGACCAACATGAACAGGAACGCGAAGGGCAGGTCGATCAGCGCCGTGACCGTCGCGGACGCGACAAAGTCGCGGATCGACTCGAAGGACCGCAGGTTGGCGGCAAACGAACCGACCGATGCCGGTCGATTGGCCAAGCGCATGCCGAGCACACGCTCCATGATCAGCGCCGACAACTTGATGTCGATGCGGGCACTGGCCAGATCGATGAAATGGCCGCGCAGCAGACGCAATATGTAGTCCAGCCCGAGTATCAGCAGCATGCTGGCCGCCAGCATCCAGAGCGTCTCGACCCCGTAGTTGGGCACCACGCGGTCGTACACGTTCATCGTGAACAGGGGCATGGCGATCGCAAAGAGGTTGATCAGCAGCGCCGCCGCGAGGATGTCGCGATAGACCGGCCATTGTTCGACCAGCGCGCCCCAGAACCAATGGCGCTGGACAACCTGACCGAGTTCCGGCGTACGCTGGTCGAAGCGGAAATGCGGCCGGGCAAAGATGGCTATCCCGACGTAACGGCCGGCCAGATCCTCACGCCTGAGCGTCACCCCGCCTTGGCCTGTTTCCGGGAATAACAGGTGCGCCTCGGCTCCGCCAGCTTCCCAGCCCAGGAGTACGCACGCCTCGTTGCCATCCAGAAGCAGGATCACCGGCAGGAGCGTGGCATCGATCCTGTCCAGAGAGCGCCGCACGACCTTGCTGGAAAAGCCGGCCCGCGACGCGGCACGGGCAAACAGCGAGGGCGTCAGTCCGGCTTTCGGCATCGGCAGGCCAGCGGTCAGCGCGGCCCGAGTGCTGGGTCGGCCATGGATGCGCGTCATCTCCACCAGGCAATCCAGCAAGGGATCATGGTGAAGCAGGTCTTCCCGCAAACCATCGCCGAGATGGACGGCGGCGGCACCGGTCAAAGGCGTGGAATCCTGATTCATGGAGCGGGATTATGCATCAGCCAACCCGACCGAAAGCAGGGATAAGGGGCAAATCCTGATATCTGATGAAAGAGAACGGGTATTGATGGGTAGTACATTAGCAGATCGTCTATTAGCATTTGCTAATGCTAATCCCGTTGTTTTATTGTGATTTCCATGGCTTGTTGTGACGCATCGTTGACCCGTTTCGACACCCGAAAACAACTCTATCTCCTATGCTTTGGTGGCCCATTAGTTTCATTGAAGCCAAAATCACGCTCTTCAATAAAAAATTTGCTCCCAAGCCCTTGTCCATCCATCCGTAGTCCTGCAATAATCCCTCACTCAAAGAATAGTTTAGAGCTGTGGGAACATGTCGCGACGCCGCAGACGATCGCCCATAGTTACCCTGCGGCATTTAAGAGGAGACAACCGAATGGCCGATAGCAACCAAACGCCCGCCGAAGGCTCTGGCAACCAAGCACAAGGTGGCTGGCTGCACCGCCTGCTCAATCCGCCCAAGTGCTCAATGCTGCGTATGCTGACCATCGGCACCATTTGCGGCATCATCATTTGGGGTGGCCTCAACATGGGCATGGAATGGACCAACCATTCGACGTTTTGTACCTCGTGCCACGAAATGACCATTCCGCTCGAGGAACTCAAGAAGACGGTCCACTACAAGAACCGCAGCGGCACCACGGTGCAATGTGCCGACTGTCACGTCGCGAGCAGCAAGACGCCCAATGACTACATGTTCAAGTCGTTCCAGAAGCTCATGGCGGCGCGTGACGTGATCGGCCACATCAAGGGCACGGTCGACACGCCGGAAAAGTTCGACGCCCATCGTCTGACGATGGCCAAGCGCGTCTGGGAACGCATGAAGGACCGTGACTCCAAGGAATGCCGCAACTGCCACGACTTCAAGACCATGGACCCGGAAAAGCAGAAGGATCGTTCGGTGGTCAAGCATGAGGGCGCCATCGAGGATGGCAAGACATGCATCGATTGCCACAAGGGCATCGCCCACAAGGCGGTTCACCAAGCGCTGGAAAAAGAGGCCGGGGCCGCGAAGACGGAAGGCTGACAGGCTTTCGCGGGCCAGGCTGCTGGTTCTGGGTTTCACCGTTTCCAATTATTTTCAGGAGTTGATCGATGAAGAAGACTGCATTGGCTGTGATGAGTGCCCTGGTGGCAGGAGGTGCCTACGCGGGCGCGCCCGATTGGAGCAAGGTCACCGAACGCAAGGTCAAGCTGTTCTACCCGGGACAGTCGTCTCTGGAATGGGTGATGAACAAGGCCGATCACTCCGCCGTGCCCGACATCGTCGACAAGAAGCGCCCCTGTGCGAAGTGCCACGAGGGCGATGCCAACGAGATCGGCGAAAAGATCGTCACCGGCAAGCCGGTCGGCCAGTCGAAGTCGGTTCTCGAGCCAAAGCCGCCCGCTGGCAAGGTCGGTTTCATTCCGGTCACCTTCAAGGCCGCGCATGACGGCGAGAAGATCTACTTCCGCGTCGAATGGGTGCCGCCGAAGAACGGTGACCTCAAGATGGACAAGAAGAACGAGGTCAAGGTGACCATGCTGTTCGATGGCGGCGGCACGGTCGCGGGCGCCGAACTGAATGGCTGCTGGGCGACTTGCCATACCGACCTGCGCACCATGAAAGACGCCAAGGACGACAAGAAGACCAAGTACATCAAGGACGGCGATCTCGCCAGCGGCAAGTTCTACGACCTCATCCAGTTCCGCAGCGGCAAGGGCGAAAAACCGGTTGACGGCTACGTTACCGACAAGCGCTACATGGAAGGCGGCAAGGGGCTGATCAAGGCCGAGGGCGTCAAGGAAGGCAACAAGTGGGTCGTCACCTTCGAGCGCAACCTGGCCGGTGGCGGCAAGGGTGACCATGCCATCAAGGCCGACAAGATCTACAACTTCGGCTTCGCGATCCACGAAGACTTCACCGAAGCGCGCTATCACTATGTCTCGCTCGGCTACCAGTTCGGCCTCGACAAGACCGTGGAAGGCGTCAAGAACTACTACAACGTCACCAAGCAGTAAGCGGGAAAGCAGTTGCAAACAGTTCATTGCCATCTACAGGAGGAGACAATAATGAAACAACGAAGGACTGGTTGGGCCTTGCTCGCAGGTGCCCTGGCGTTCTCGACGACGGCTCTGGCCGCGCCACCGACGGCCGAAATGCTGTCGCTCGCCTGCGCCGGTTGCCACGGCACTAACGGCGGCAGCGCTGGCCTGTCCATGCCCAGCCTGGCCAGCCAATCCAAGACGGCGATCGTCGACGCCATGAAGAAATTCAAGAGCGGCGAGCGCCCCTCCACCGTCATGGGTCGCCTGGCCAAGGGTTATACGGACGCCGATTTCGACGCCATGGGCAGTTTCTTCTCCAAGCAGAAATTCCACCCGACCACCCAGGTGGTTGACAAGACGAAGGTCGCGAAGGGCGCCGACCTGCAGGAGGCGAACTGCTCGCGCTGCCACCTGGACGATGGCAAGGACGGCAAGGACGACACGCCGGTGATGGCCAGCCAGTGGCTGCGACTACCTGAAGATGCAGATGGAGCTCTACCAGTCGGGCAAGCGCAAGATGCCGGAGAAGATGGCCGAGAAGGTCAAGCCGCTGTCCAAGGAAGACCTGGACGCGCTTCTTCACTTCTATGCCAGCGTCAAATAAGGGGGACACGAGAATGACATTGGATCGCAGAAACTTCATCAAGCTGCTGGGCAGCGCCTCGGGCATCGCCCTGGCGGGCTGCGCAACGTCAGGCGCACCCGGGGTGGCCGCCGGTTCGGCCGCCGAAATCATGCCCAAGAGCGGCCGGCGCGTCGTCGTCGTTGGCGGCGGCTACGGCGGCACCATTGCCGCCAAGTACGTCCGCATGCTCGACAAGTCGATCGAGGTCGTGCTGATCGAGCGCAACAAGCAGTTCATCTCCTGCCCGTTCAGCAATTTCTACATCGCCGGACTGATGAATGACATGTCAACGTCTGACCATCAACTACGACAAGCTGGCCGCCAATCACGGCATCAAGATGGTCTACGCCGAAGTCACGACAATCGACCCGGCCGCCAAGACCGTTGTCACCTCGGCTGGCACGGTCAAGTATGATCATTTGATCGTCTCGCCGGGCATCGACTTCCGCACCGAGGAGGTGGAGGGCTACAACGACCAGACGCCCCACATGATTCCTCACGCCTGGAAGGCCGGCGAGCAGTCGACTCTGCTGCGCAACCAGCTTCAGGCAATGCCCGACGGCGGCAAGGTGATCATCAGCATGCCGCTGGTGCCCTACCGCTGCCCGCCCGGGCCTTACGAGCGTTCCAGCCTGATCGCCTACTACCTGAAGAAGCACAAGCCCAAGTCGAAAGTCATCCTGCTGGACGCCAACGCCGACGTGGTCGCCAAGAAGCCGCTGTTCATGAAGGCCTGGAAGGACTACTACCAAGGCATCTTCGAGTATGTGCCCGCCAAGAAGGTCACCGGCATCGACGCCGCCAAGAAGACCCTGATCGTCGAAGGCATCGAGGATCACAAGGGCGACGTGGTGAACTTCATCCCGCCGCAACGCGCCGCGGCCATCGCCGTCAAGGCCGGCCTGGTCGGTGAGGACAAGAAGTGGTGCCCGGTGAACCCGATCACCTTCGAATCGACCTTGCAGAAGAGCGTCCATGTCATCGGCGACGCCTGCATCGCCGGCGCGATGCCCAAGTCCGGCTACTCCGCCAACTCCCAGGCCAAGGTCTGCGCCACCAACGTGGTCAACCTGATGAACGGCCGGGAACTGATCGACCTGTCGGGCATCAACGTCTGCTACAGCGCTGTCTCCGACCACGAGTCGATCAGCGTCGCCGGCGTCTATGCGGTCAAGGAAGGCAAGATCATCGCGGTGCCCAATTCAGGCGGCATTTCCCCGGTGGACTTCTCGATGACCAAGATGGAGCATGCCTACGGCGAGAGCTGGCTGAAGAACGTTCTCACCGAGATGTTCAACCTAGGTTCGGCTGCTGTTGAAACAACACAAACCCCGCTCCGGCGGGGTTTGTCATTTGTGCTCAGCCGTGGCCGGTACTGCCGAAACCGCCTTCGCCGCGATGGCTGGCCGCAAAGTCATCGACGACATTGAACGCGACCTGCAGCACCGGCACCACCACCAGTTGCGCCAGGCGATCGAGCGGGTTCAGCGTGAAGGTTTCATTGCCGCGATTCCAGGTGGAGACGAAGATCTCGCCCTGGTAGTCGGAGTCGATCAGTCCGACCAGGTTGCCGAGCACGATGCCGTGCTTGTGGCCCAGACCCGAGCGCGGCAGGATCATCGCCGCGAGACCCGGATCGGCGAGATGAATGGCGATGCCGGTCGGTATCAGATGCGTCTCGCCCGGATGGACACTTATCGGCACTTCGATGCAGGCGCGCAGGTCGAGCCCGGCGCGAACCGGGCGTCGCATAGTGCGGGCAGGGCTTCTCCCGCAGGCGCGGATCGAGAATCTTGACGTCTATGTCGGCTGCATTTCATCAACCTCGCGCAATGTGCGCGACGATGCCGCGCGCCACTGCCGGCTTGTCGCCCGGCGGCAGCGGGTGCGCGCCGGCGTCGTCGAACAGGGTCACCCGATTGCTGTCACCGCCCAGACCGTCCTGCACCAGATTGCCGACCACCAGCGGCAATTTCTTGCGACTTGCGCTTGCCTTCGGCGTATTCCGCAAGATTGCGGCTCTCGGCGGCGAAGCCGACGCAGAACGGCGCATCCGGCCGCGCCGCCACCTCGGCCAGGATGTCCGGGTTGGCGACCAGTTCGATCGTCAGATGCGTCGTCACCCTTCTTGATCTTGTGTGCGGCCATGCGTCGCCGGCCGATAATCCGCCACGGCGGCGACGGCGATGAATACATCCGGCCCGGGCAGCTCCGCCAGGACCGCGTCACGCATCTGCAAGGCACTCTGTCACGTCGACGCGCGGACACCGTCCGGTGTCGGCAGGCTCACCGGCCCGGCCACCAGGGTCACTTCGGCACCTGCTTCGGCGCAGGCACGCGCCAGCGCGAAGCCCATCTTGCCGGAACTGGTGTTGGTCAAGCCGCGCACCGGATCGAGCGCCTCGAAGGTCGGGCCGGCGGTCAGCAACACGTGCTTGCCGGCCAGAGCGCTTGGGTTGCAGAAACGCAGCCAGCGCATCGAACAGTTCGTGCGCTTCCAGCATGCGGCCTTCGCCCACCTCGCCGCAGGCCTGCTCGCCGGCGGCCGGGCCGAGGATGCGTCACGCCGTCGGCCGCGCAGTTGCGCCACATTGCGCTGCGTCGCCGGGTGCTCCCACATCTGGCGGTTCATCGCCGGCGCGACCAGCAGCGGGCAGTCGCGGGCCAGGCAGAGCGTGGACAGCAGGTCGTCGGCCAGCCCATGCGCCAGCTTGGCCAGAAAATCGGCGGTTGCCGGCGCGATCAGCACCGCATCCGCGCCGCGCGTCAGGTCGATATGCGCCATGCCGATTGTCGCATGCGGACCATCCCACAGGCTGGTCCACACCGGCCGGCCGGACAGGGCCTGGAAGGTCAGCGGCGCTGACGAAACGCGTGCGCCGCCTCGGTCATCACCACGTCGACCGTCGCGCCGGCCTTGACCAGCAGGCGCGCCAGTTCGGCCGCCTTGTAGGCCGCGATGCCGCCGGTGACGCCGAGGACGATACGCTTGCCGTCGCAGTTCGGTCATGACAGGTAGAATCAGCGTCTCGGAGACGATGATGAAATTCTAACTGCAATGGCAATCACCGACTGGCCCGAGGACGAACGCCCGCGCGAACGCCTGCTGGCGCAGGGCGCGCAAGCGCTCTCCGACGCCGAACTGCTGGCGATCTTCCTGCGCGTCGGCATCAAGCGGCAAGAGCGCGGTCGATCTGGCGCGCGACCTGCTCGGCCACTTCGACGGCAGCCTGGCCCGCCTGGCCGGCGCGCCAGCCGACGGAACTCGCCAAGCGTCACCCGGCATCGGCCCGGCCAAGGCGGCGCAACTCGCGGCGACGCTGGAACTGGCTCGCCGCGGCGCTGCGCGAAGAACATGCAGCGCCGCGATCTGCTCGGCTCGCCCGGCGCGGTACGCGACTGGCTGCGCCTGAAACTGGCGCGGCCTGCCGCACGAAGTCTTCGTCGCGCTCTGGCTCGACGCCCAGAACCGCCTGATCGCCGGCGAGGAACTGTTCCGCGGCACGCTGACCCAGACCAGCGTTTATCCGCGCGAGGTCGTCAAGCGGGCCCTGGCCCACAATGCCGCCGCCGTGATCCTCGCCCACAACCATCCCATCCGGTGTCGCCGAACCCTCCGCGCGCCGACGAGCTGCTGACCCGCAACCTCAAGCAGGCGCTGGCGCTGGTCGATGTGCGCGTGCTCGACCACTTCATCGTCGCCGGCACAGCCAGCCGCTTGTCCTTCGCCGAACGCGGCTTGGTATAGGGGAAACCATTGAAAAAGGCTTGAACAGTGTCGCCTTCTCCGGGTATACTGCGCGGCTTTACCGAATTCGACTCGACTGGAGCAAGACCATGTCTCGCGTCTGCCAAGTGACGGGCAAGGCCCCGATGGTCGGGAACAACGTTTCCCACGCCAACAACAAAACCAAGCGCCGCTTCCTGCCCAACCTGCAAAGCCGCCGCTTCTGGGTCGAAAGCGAAAACCGCTGGGTGCGCCTGCGCGTATCCAATGCCGGCCTGCGCACCATCGACAAGAAGGGCATCGACGTCGTCCTCGCCGAACTGCGCGCGCGCGGCGAGATCTAATCTGAGCGTCCAAGGAGAACGAACATGGCCAAAGGCGGTCGCGAAAAGATCAAGCTGGAATCCACGGCCGGTACCGGCCATTTCTACACCACCAACAAGAACAAGCGCACCACGCCCGGAAAAGCTGGAGTTCATGAAGTACGATCCCAAGGCGCGCAAGCACGTCGCTCTACAAGGAAGTCAAGCTGAAGTAATGGGCGAGGCAGTTCGGCTTCGTTCCAACAAAGAACCCGCCGCGGCGGGTTTTTTGTTGCCAGTCAGTTGCCGCCGATGACCCGGACTTCGCGCTGCGGGAAGGGAATCTGGATGCCGGCCGACCTGGAAGCCGCGCCAGATGGACAGATTGATGTCCGAGCGGAGTTGCTGGACGCCTTCCTCCGGATCGCCGACCCAGAAGCCGAGTTCGAGATTGATGCCGGAGTCGGCAAAGGCCATGACGAACGCCTTGGCCGGCGGATCGGCCAGCACGCGCGGTTGCGCCGTGGCCGCCTCGACCATGATCGCCATCGCCGCTCGAGGTCGCTGCCGTAGGCCACCTGCACCGGCAAGGCCAGGCGCACCTCGGGTATCGGAGAACGATTCGTTCTGCACCACCGAGCCGACCAGCACTTCGTTCGGCACGATGGCCTCGACGCCCGTCATGCCCTTCAGCACCGTATAGCGCGTGGTGATGCGCGTCACTTCGACCGCGCTCCTGGCCGACGGCGATCAGGTCGCCGATGCGGATCGAGCGGTCGAGCAGGATGATGAAGCCCGAAATGTAGTTGGCGGCGATCTTTTGCAGGCCCAAGCCGAGACCGACGCCCAGCGCGCCGCCGAAGACCGAAAGCGTGGTCAGGTCGATGCCGACCATGGGCAAGCCGATCAGCACGGCCAGCACGATCAGCACCGCCTTGATCAGGCGGCCGAGCACCGTGCGCAGATTGGAGTCGAGGCCCGGCGTCGCCATCAGGCGCGCCTCGAGCGGCACTGCCCAGCCAGAGCGCGACCAGCAAGGTGACGAGTACCGTGAACAGGCCCTGCAAGATGAGCCACAGATTGAGTCGCTGCTTGCCGACCGTGAAGCCGATTCCTTCCAGCAGATCGATCAGGTCCGGCAACAAGCCGGTGATGTGCAAGGCAACCACGCTCCAGGCCAGCAAGGCGAAACTGCGCTCGAAACTGGCCAGCCATGGGGCCGCGAAAGCTGTGGCGCAGCACGAAGAACACCGCGCGGATGACGGCCAGCGAGGCCAGCAAAGGGATCGCCAGCGAGAGCAGGTTGACGTGGTGCCACTGCGCCATGACGGCCCGCGCCAGCAGCACCAGAGCCAGCGCCGACAGGGGGAAGGCCAGACGCTTCAGGCCGCGCTGGCTCAACTGCCATGCCATGGCACCTTCGCCAACCTCCCGGCGACGGACCACATGGCCGACCAGCCAGGCGACTCCCAGGCAGCAGGCCAGCACGGCCACCTGCCAGATGACGTCGGGCTGCTGCAAATCGCCCCAGAGGTCGGCCAGCAGGCTACCCAGCGGTCCATTGGTATTCATCAGGGAAACGCCTCGGCATGAGAAACGGCCTCGGCCCGGTGGCGGCGCCAGTTGTCCAGGTAGGCTCGCGCCAGCGGCGGGTTGCCGCGCAGGATGACCAGATTCTCCGCGTTGCGGGCCTGCGCCGAGAAGGTGAAGTTGTAGCTGCCGGTGACCACCACGGGATCGCTGTCCTCCGCATCGACAAGAACGACCTTGTTGTGGGCGCTAGCGTAGCGCACCTCGAACCAGACCGGGACACCGACTGCTGTGCAGGGTATGCAGCAAGCTGCGCGGGTTGCGCGCGGTCTGCTCCTTGTCGGCAAGCACTTCGACCCGCACGCCGCGCCGTCGGGCCTCGCCCAGCGCCCAGCCGATGTTGCGGCTGGTGAACGCATAGGCCTGCACATGAATGGTCCGCCGGGCTTGTTGTATCACGCCGCAGCAGCGCGCCCTCGGCATCGTCCCAGGGCGTGAACAGCACCTCCACCGTCCCGGTGGCCGGCACCGGCCCGGTGGCCTGCGCGGCGGCCACCATCGCCAAGGCCAGCAACAGAAGGGCGAGCCGTCTCACTTGCGCCTTTCCAGCACCGCCGCGAAGAAGCCATCCGTGCCGTGGGTGTGCGGCAGCAGACGCAGGTTCTCGCCGACATCGATGTCGATGCCCTGTCTGGCCAGCACCTCGGCGGCGGACAGCCGCTGGAAATCGGCATGCGCTGGCGAGGAAGGCATCGACGATGGCGTCGTTCTCCTCCGGCAGAATGCTGCACGTCGCATAGACCAGGCGACCGCCCGCCTTCACCAGCCGCGCGGCCCCGGCCAGAATGTCGCGCCTGTTTGCGCGTCAGTTCGGCCACCGACTCCGGCGTCTGGCGCCACTTGAGGTCGGGGTTGCGCCGCAGGGTGCCCAGCCCCGAGCACGGCGCATCGACCAGCACGCGGTCGATCTTGCCCGCCAGGCGCTTGACGTGGATGTCGTTCTCGCCGCTGATGCAGCATCGGATGAACGTTCGACAGACCCGCCCGGGCCAGGCGCGGCTTCATCTTGGCCAGCCGCTTTTCGGCCACGTCGAACGCGTAGAGCCGGCCGGTGGAGCGCATCAGCGCGCCGAGCAGCAGGGTCTTGCCGCCGGCGCCGGCGCAGAAATCGACCACCATCTCGCCGCGCTTCGGCGCCAGCAGGTAGCCAAGCAACTGGCTGCCCTCGTCCTGCACTTCGATCCTGCCGTCGAGATAGAGGGGATGTCGGGCCAGCGAGGGCTTGCCCTTCAGGCGAATGCCCGTCGGCGCGTAGCGGCAGGCGCTCGGCCTCCAGGCCCTCGGCGGCCAGTTGCGCCAGCACCTCCTCGCGGCTGGTCTTGAGGGTGTTGACGCGCAGGTCGAGCGGCGCCGGCTGGTTGAGGCCGCGCGCCAGCGCCAGCAGATCGCCGGCGGTCATGTTGGCCGACAGCCGTTCGACCAGCCAGTCCGGAAGGTCGCACTGCTCGGCCAGGGAAAGCTCCGGGTCCGGCCGGGCCTTGATTTCCGCCAGCCAGGCCATGGTCTGTTCGTCGACAGCCTCGGCCAGTTGGCGCTGACTGAAACCCTGCAGCCGCACCAGCGTCGCCAGCACCCGCTGGCGCGGTGTCGCCTCGCCACCGATCAGTCGCTCGATCAGGCGCTTGCGCCGCAACACGGCATAGGCGGTTTCGGCGATGAAGGCGCGCTCGCGCCCGCCCGTCCGCTGCGCGCGAAAGTAGGCCGACAATACGCCGTCGGCCGGTTGGTTGAACCGCAACATCTCTGCAGTCGCGGTAACCGCCTCGATCAGCAGTTTTGCGTTGATGCGCATCAGGGCGCCCCTTCCATGTTCGAATCAAATTCGAGACTGTCGGCAATCTGTTCATAGACATCGCCCCGCCGATCCACGTAGCGAATCTTGACCGGCAACAGCCCATCTTCCAGACCCAGCCAGATCTCCGTGGACTCCTTGCTGTGCTCCTGACTGCTGCGGAGACGCACGGTCGCCCGCTCGCCGCGCGGGGTGATTACAGCCTCCTGCCCCAGCACCACGAAATCGTAGCGCTCGACCTTCTTGCCGGTGACGATCGGCAACGACACCACGCTCTACGGCACCGACCATCATCGGCAGTTGGCCGAACATCGACAACATGTCCTGAGCCCCCGGCTCCAGCGGGAAGTCGCGGCCGTTGGAAAGCACGACCCGTGCACCCGGCCAGTCGAAACGTGCCGATTCCGCGCCGCCCTTGTCGCGCTCGATGCGAAACTCGCGCGGCCGCAGACCACCGACCACCACGTCGCCCTGCGAGACATTGACCACCCGCACCGGCTTGAACAGACCGGCCAGGCCGGTGGTCGCGGCGCTGCTGCGCATTTCGTAGGTAAGGCCATCATGCCGCAATTCCTGGATCGCCTCGCCAATGACAAAGCCGCCTTCGCCCATGCTGACCTGGTAACGAATACGCACGCGACGCGGCAGGGCAATTTCGGCAGGCGGCGGCGCGCGGGCTGGCTTCCGGCTCGGGCTCGACTACCGAATCGGGAACCGGTTCCGGGGCCGGCTCGTCCGCCGCGACTGGCACGGGAAGTGCCGGCGCAGGGCTCGCCGCGACCGGCAAGGTCGGCGCTAGCTCTTCCGGACGGGTCGCCGCGTGTCCGGCTTCGGTCGAGCCAGCGTCGGAACCGATCAGTTCTCGTCGGAGACATCAGGCGGGCTTCTATCGTCACCGGCGTTTCGTGAGATGGGAGATTGTCGAATATCGGTACGCGCCACGATGGCGATGTCAGAACACCCAGATGCAGAGCCAGCGAGGCCATCAGCGCAAGTAAATACCGACGGCGCGGCTTCATTCCACCGGCGCGATGAATGCCCCGGCGGGCACCGACTCGCCGGCCAGCCGAACGCGGCCATCGATCAGGCGCAGTCGCCCTTCGAGAAACCAGCGCACGGCGCGCGGATAGATCAGGTGCTCCTGGGCCAGCACCCGCGCCGCCAGCCTGGCTTCCGTGTCGTCGGCCAGGACCGGCACAGCCGCCTGGATGACGATGGGGCCGGCATCCAGTGACGGCGTGACGAAATGGACCGTCGCACCATGCAGTTTCACACCCATCGCCAGTGCCGCGGCATGGGTATGCAGGCCCGGAAAGGCGGGCAGCAGCGACGGGTGAATATTGAGCAGGCGGCCTTCGTAGCCCCGCACAAATCGCTCGCCCAGCACACGCATGAAACCCGCCAACACGATCAGATCCGGGCTGTGGTGGTCGATTTCCCTCGCCAGCGCGGCGTCGAACGCGGCACGATCGGCATACGCCTTGTGATCGACCACGGCGGTCGCCACGCCATGCTCGGCGGCGAAGGCCAGTCCCGCGGCGTCCGGCCGGTTGCTGATCACGGCGGCACAGTGCCCCGGCACCTGGGCGGCCAGAATGGCGTCCATGTTGCTACCGCGTCCGGAAATCAGAATGACATATCGTTTCATTTCAGCCCCGGCACCGGCAGGAAGACCGCCGTCGCCATGTTCTGAATCACCTTGACGACCGTCCGATTGGTCTTGTCGGAGACGACTTTCGACAACAGGTCCAGATTGCCGATCATCTTGCCGAATTCGCGCTCGAAGCTGAGGTTTTGTATCCCCTGCATTTCATTGGTCAGCAGCAGCGGTTTGCCTTCGCCGTCGCGGGTGTTGGCGAGCTTCCAGACCGCAATTTCGATGTTGCGGGCACTGTTGTAAAGCCGTTGCGGATCGATGTCATCGAGCACGAAGAACTCGGCCTTCTCGTTGTAGGCTGCATGGAGCATGCCGCCCAGACCGCCGACGAAGGCCGCCACCCGGTCGCCCGCATAGTCCTCGCGCAAGCCCGCCAGAATGGCGTCGACGCCGCGCTTGCCGTCGAGCGCCGGCAGCCGCCAGGCCAGTTGCGGATCGAACAGTTTCGCGATGGCGACATCCTGGCCGGGGTGGCCGCCCTTTTTCCACTCACGCGGATTGCGCCGGTACAGCTTCTCGGCCAACAGCTTGAGACTGGCAAAGGTGTCGCGCCGATGGACTTCGACCACGCGGTCGATTTCCGTCTTCGCCAGCTGGCTCGGCGCCAGCGTGCCATCTCTCGCGCACGCCCCGAGGAAGAGAACAGCCAAGAGCAGCAAGGCACGCATATCGCATCTTAGCGCAAGGCGGCGAGTCATCCCCACGGCGCCAACTCAGCGGGACGGGCTGGCCAGGCGCTGCCGCAGCCAGCCGACGACGATCGGCAGGACGGAGATACCGACGATGGCCAGAATGACCACGGAAAGATTGTTCTTCACCACCGGCAGGTTGCCGAACCAGTACCCGGCCAGGGTCAGGGAACAGACCCAGATGACGCCGCCGAGCAGGTCGAAGGCGAAATAGCGCGGATAAGTCATGCGCGCCACGCCGGCGACAAACGGAGCAAAGGTACGCACCAGCGGAATGAAGCGGGCCAGCGTCATGGTCAGCCCCCCCCAGCGCTCGTAGAAGCCATGGGCCTTGTCATACGCGGCACGATTGAAGAACCGCGGCGAACCGCCGCCCCAGTGCAGCACCTTGAGTCCGAACCAGCGGCCGACCCAGTAGTTGGTGTTGTCGCCCAGCACCGCCGCCGCCAGCAGCACGCCGATCAGGATGCCGATGTCCATGCCGCCGCCGCTGGTGGCGGCCAGCGCCCCCGCCACGAACAGCAACGAATCGCCGGGCAGGAACGGCATCACCACCAGGCCCGTCTCGCAGAAGATGATCGCGAACAGGATCGCGTAGATCCAGGTGCCGTACTGCGCCACCAAGACCGCCAGATGGCGGTCCAGGTGCAGGACGATATCTATGAATTGGCTCAGGAATTCCATGGGGGCGCGTAGTGTAACCCAACCCCTATAATGCCCGGCCATGCCACGAATCCAGCCTTTGCCCGACCTCCTGATCAGCCAGATCGCCGCGGGCGAGGTGGTCGAACGACCGGCATCGGTACTCAAGGAACTGGTCGAGAATAGCCTGGACGCCGGCGCCAGCCGCATCGATATCCAATTGGAAGAAGGCGGCGTCAAGCTCATCCGGGTCGCCGACGACGGCGGCGGCATCGAACCGGACGATCTGCTCCTGGCCCTGGCCCGCCATGCCACCAGCAAGATCGCCAGCCTGGCCGATCTGGAACGGGTTGGCAGCTACGGCTTTCGTGGCGAGGCGCTGGCCTCGATCGCCTCGGTGGCGCGGGTCGTGCTGACCAGCCGAACACCCTCCGGCGACCACGCCTGGCGCGTGCGCGACGCGAGCGTGCTCGAACCAGCCGCGCTGGAGAGTGGCACGGTGGTCGAGGTGGCCGATCTGTACTTCAATACGCCGGCGCGACGCAAGTTCCTGAAGGCCGAGGCGACCGAGTATGCCCACTGCGACGACGTCTTGCGCCGCATGGCGCTGGCCAGGCCGGACGTCGCCTTCAGTCTTGCGCATAATCGCAACGTCCGGCGTCGCCTGCCGGTCGCCAGCAGCACCAGGCGGCTGACCGAACTATTCGGCGCGGACTTCCCCGCGCGCATGCGCACGGTGGAAGCAGCGGCGGGACCGCTCTTGCTGACCGGCTACGCCGCCCTGCCCGCCTATTCGAAGGCGTCGCGCGACGAACAGTTCTTCTTCGTCAATGGCCGTTTCGTCCGCGACAAGCTGCTCGCCCATGCCGCCCGCGAGGCTTACGCCGACGTCCTGCACGGCTCGCGCCACCCTGCCTACGTGCTGTTTCTGAGCATCGATCCCGCCGCAGTCGACGTCAATGTCCATCCGGCCAAGACGGAAGTACGCTTCCGCGACGCGCGAGGCGTGCACCAGTTCGTCTTCCACGCGCTGACGCGGGCGCTGGCGGCGCCCATTGCCGCACCCATTGCCGCCCAAGATTCCGCCCCCCCGGCCACCGCGCCGACATTTACCTTCCCGCCACAGCGCCAGCACGCGTTCGCCGTCGAGGAACCGAGCGCAACCGCCACCTATCTGGAGTTCGCTCGCGTGGCCTTTGCCGGGGCCCCGCCACCCGCCACGCCGCAAGGCGCAACGCCCCCCCTCGGCTACGCCATCGCCCAGTTGCATGGCCTCTACATCCTGGCCCAGAACGAGGCGGGGCTGGTGCTGGTCGATCAGCATGCCGCGCATGAACGCATTCTCTACGAGCGACTGAAGATGACGCTCGATGCCGGGCCGCCACCCACGCAGTCATTGCTGGTGCCGGCGCTGATCGCCGCCAGCGCCAAGGAAATGGCGCTTGCCGCCGAGGAGGCCGAAACGCTCGCGCAACTGGGCTTGCAGATATCACCGGCCGGTCCATGTGAACTTGCGGTACGCGCGGTGCCGGCACTGCTCGCCGGCGGCGATGTCGCAGCATTGGTCCGCTCCCTGTTGGCGGAACTGGCCGAGCATCCGGCCAGCCAGGTCATTGCCGCGCGCCGCAACGAGCTTCTGGCGACCATGGCCTGCCACGGCGCGGTGCGTGGCCGGCGTTCGCTGACCATGCCGGAGATGAACGCCCTGCTGCGCGACATGGAGGCCACCGACCGTGCCGACCAATGCAACCACGGCCGGCCAACCTGGCGGCAGATCAGCCTCGCCGAGATCGACAAGCTTTTTCTGCGCGGCCAATGACCGCCCTGCCTCCCGCGATCTTGTTGATGGGTCCCACGGCCAGTGGCAAGACGGCGCTGGCCATGGCCATCGCCGAACGGTTCCCGGTCGACCTGGTCAGCGTGGACTCGGCCCAGGTCTTCCGCGACATGAACATTGGCACCGCCAAGCCCGACCCGGCGACGCTGGCGCGCCATCCGCACCGCCTGGTCGACCTCATCGCCCCGGAGGAAAGCTACTCTGCCGCGCGCTTCCGTACCGACGCCCTGCGCGAGATGGCCAGCATCTCCGCCGCTGGCCGCATCCCGCTGCTGGTCGGCGGTACCATGCTCTACTTCAAGGCGCTGCGCGAAGGCCTTGCCGATCTGCCCGAGGCCGATCCGGCCTTGCGCGCCACCATCGACGCCGAGGCCGCCACACACGGCTGGCCGGCACTGCACGCGGAGTTGGTGGGCATCGACCCGGCGACGGCGGCACGACTGGCACCGACCGACGCCCAGCGCATCCAGCGCGCCATCGAAGTCGTGCGGGCAACCGGCAAGCCACTCGGCGAATACTTTGCCGCCCAGCGGAACACCACGCTGCCCTATCGCACGTTGTCCTTGGCCCTCGTACCCTCCGATCGGGCCGTGCTGCATGAGCGAATCGCTCACCGCTTCGATGACATGCTTGTTGCCGGTCTGGTCGCCGAGGTGGAGATGCTGCGGGAGCGGTATCGGCTGCATGCGGGCTTGCCGTCGATGCGCTGTGTCGGCTATCGACAGGTCTGGTCCATGCTCGAAGGGGAAATGCCCAAGGCGGAACTGCGCGACCGCGGCATCTTCGCCACCCGCCAGTTCGCCAAGCGGCAACTCACCTGGCTGAAGACCACCAAGGACCTCGAAACGCTGGACGCGCTTGATCCGGAGACAACCGGGCGGACGCTGGCGCGAATCGCTCGCTGGCTCGCCTAGATCACCAGTGTCTGAGCCTGCCCCGGCTTGCTGGTTTCGATGCGGCCAATGCGGAATACCTGCTCGCCAGCGGCGCCGAGCAGTTCGACCGCCTGGCGCTCATGCTCCGGCGCCACCACGACCACCATGCCGATGCCGCAGTTGAAGACGCGATGCATCTCTGCATCTGCGACATTGCCTTCCCGTTGCAGCCACTGGAAGAGCGGCGGCAGCGGCCAGGCGTCGCGGTCGAGTACGGCGGTCAGGCTCGGTTGCAGAATGCGCGGAATGTTGTCCAGAAGGCCGCCACCGGTGATGTGCGCCAGCCCCTTGACCGGCAGGGACTGCATCAGCGCCAGCAAGGGCTTGACGTAGATGCGGGTCGGCGCGAGCACCGCCTGGGCCAGCGTCTTGCCATGAAAATTGGCGGCCAGATCGGGCTTGGCCCGCTCGATGATGCGGCGGATCAGCGAATAGCCGTTGGAGTGGGCACCGGACGAGGCCAGCCCGAGAACGACGTCACCCGGTCGGATACTGGTGCCGTCGATGATCGCAGACTTCTCCACCGCGCCAACGGCAAACCCCGCCAGATCGTATTCACCATCGGGATACATGCCGGGCATTTCCGCGGTTTCGCCACCGATCAGCGCACAACCGGCCAATTCGCAGCCCTTGGCGATGCCTTCGACGACCTGCGCCGCCACATTCACATTGAGCTTGCCACAGGCGAAATAGTCGAGAAAGAAGAGGGGCTCGGCGCCCTGCACCAGGATGTCATTGACACTCATGGCCACCAGGTCCTGGCCGATGGTGTCATGCTTGTTCAATTGAAAAGCCAGCTTGAGCTTGGTGCCGACGCCATCGGTGCCGGCGACGAGCACCGGCTCGCGGAACTTCTTGGATATCTCGAACAGGGCGCCAAAACCGCCGATACCGGCCAGCACTTCGGGACGCATAGTGCGCTTGGCGGCGGGTTTGATGCGTTCGACAAGGGCATCGCCGGCATCGATATCGACACCGGCATCGCGATAGGTAAGGGCGTCGCTCAAGTTGAAGTCCTCAGGTGGGCCGGATAAAGTGCTGTCTTTGTCGCGCGGAAGAGCGGTTTCCGCTTGTTGGTACTCTTTCCCGCGCGCCGCGAATCGACGAGATTTTACCGGAAATGTCCTCCAGCCCCGAGCCCCCGATCAGCCAATTGTCGCCCCGTTTGCAAACCGCGCTCTGGATTGGCGTGGGTCTGCTTGTGCTGGGGCTGCTCTACCTGCTGGGGCCGATCCTGACCCCGTTCCTGCTCGCCGGCATGCTTGCCTACGTCTGCAATCCGCTGGTCGACCGGCTTCAGAGGCTGCGTGTGCCAAGAGTGCTGGCGGTACTCGCGGTCATGCTCCTGGTCTTGGCAGTGCTGGCCGGACTGGTGCTGATCATGATTCCGCTGCTGACCGAGGAAGCGGCCGTGATCGCCGAACGCCTGCCCGAAGTGGTGACACTGGCCAACGAGAAGCTGCTGCCCTGGCTGCGCGCCCACTTCGGCATTCGCTTGCGGTTCGATCCGGTCGCGCTCAAGAAGCTGGCGGCGGAAAACATGGACAGCTTGCAGACCGTGGCCCAGCATGTCTTCCAGTCGCTCAAGATCGGTGGCATCGCGGTGTTCGGCCTGCTGATCAATCTGCTGCTCACGCCGGTGGTGATGTTCTATCTGCTCATGGACTGGAACGCGCTGGTGACGCGGCTGGAAAACGCCATTCCGCGCGCCTGGCACGGCGGGACGGCCGCCTTCGCCCGTGACGCGGATACCGTGCTCTCACAATTCCTGCGCGGCCAACTCCTGGTCATGGTCACCCTGGCCATCTATTACAGCGGCGCGCTCTGGATCGCCGATCTGCCCTCGGCGCTGGCCATTGGCCTCCTGACCGGTTTTCTGATCTTTGTCCCCTACCTGGGCTTCGCGACCGGCTTTGTGCTCGCGCTGCTGGTCGCCGTACTGCAATTCGATGGCCTGGGCCCCATCGTCGCCGTGCTGGCGGTGTTCGGCATCGGCCAATTGCTGGAAAGCTTTCTCCTCACGCCCTTCCTCGTTGGCGACCGCATCGGCCTGCATCCGCTGGCGGTCATCTTCGCCTTGATGGCCTTTGGCCAACTGTTTGGCTTCGTCGGCATACTGCTGGCCCTGCCCGCCTCGGCGGTCCTGCTGGTCGCCTTGCGCGAACTGCGCACCACCTACCTGGCAAGCCACTTCTATCGGGGCAATGGCGGAGACCCGGCGTGACGCAGCTCTTGTTGAATCTGAAGCCGGACCAGCCGCCGTCCTTGGAAGGCTACGTTCCCGGCGGCAACACGGAACTGATCAGCCGGCTGCGGGGGCTCGCCGACCGCGGCAGCTTCGACGCCATCTACCTTTGGGGAGCGGCCGGCTGTGGCAAGAGCCACCTGCTGGCGGCGACGATCAACGAGGCGGCCAGCCGCAGACCGACCAGCCTGCTGGCCGGGGCGGACATGACCGCCGAGATGGCGGCGACACCGGGTGCCCTGCTGGCTGTCGACGACGTGCAGGCCCTCAACGACGTTGCGCAAGTCGCGCTCTTCCGTACCTTCAACGCCGCCCGTCTGGCCGGGCTGGCGCTGCTGCTGTCCGGCCCCCAGCCACCGTCGCGCCTGCCGCTGCGCGAAGACCTGCGCACGCGCATCGGCCAGATGCTGGTGTTCGAAGTCAAGCCGCTCACCGACGACGACAAGTCGGCCGCGCTGCGCCGCCACGCGTTGTTGCGCGGCATGCGCGTGGATGATGGCCTCGTGCAGTATCTGCTCTCGCGCGGCCGCCGCGACCTCAACTCGCTGATGGCGGTCCTCGACAGCCTGGATCGGGCCACCCTGGAACGACAGCGGCCGGCGACGCTGCCGTTGTTGAAGGAAGTCATGCAACTGCAACTCGAGCAAGACGAATCCAGACGATGAACCTGGTACTGTTTGATTTGGACAACACCCTGCTTGCGGGCGACTCGGATTTCGAGTGGGCGCAGTTTCTCATCGCCCAGGGCGTGGTGGACCGGGAAGTTCACGAGGCGAAGAACCTGGAGTTCTACGAGCACTACCAGGCGGGCACGCTGGACATCGGCGCCTTTCTCGATTTCCAGCTCGCGCCGCTGGCGCGGCATGCGCGGGAGGAGCTGGATGCCTGGCACCGGGAGTTCATGGTGACCCGCATCCGACCGCTGATCGGTTTGCCGGCGCGTGAACTGGTTCGACGCCATCTCGGCGCCGACGACCTGGTGCGCCATCGTCACCGCCACCAACAGCTTCGTCACCGGTCCCATTGCCCGCGAATTCGGCATCGCGCACCTGGTCGCCACCATTCCGGCGCACGAGAACGGCCGCTTCACCGGCAAGCCACGCGGCACGCCGAGCTTCAAGGACGGCAAGATCGAGCGTGTCGAAGCCTGGCTGGAATCGCTCGGCCTGTGGTGGGGATCCTTCGGACAGAGCTGGTTCTACAGCGATTCCCACAACGACCTGCCCTTGATGTCCAAGGTCAGCCACCCGGTGGCGGTCGATCCCGACGAGACACTGCGCCGCCATGCCGAAAGGCACGGTTGGCCGGCTATCAGCCTAAGGGCTTGATTCAGGTATCATTACCGCCTTTTCGAGCCTCACCCCATACGAATGATCCGCAAGCTGTTGCGCCGCGTATTTCTGCGCGGCGAACCCGCCAAACGCAAGGCCGAGACCATCCCGGCGTCTCGCCATGGCATTCGTCGCCAGCAGGTGTCGCCCGGCGCCCGGCGCACCTGCGAAGCCCTTCAGCAGGCCGGTTTCAAGGCCTACGTGGTCGGCGGCGCGGTGCGCGACCTGATCGCCGGCATTCCGCCCAAGGACTACGACCTCGCCACCGACGCCACGCCCGACCAGGTGCGCGGCCTGTTCCGGCGCAGCCGCGTCATCGGTCGGCGCTTCCAGATCGTGCACGTCATGCAGGGGCCGGAAACGCTGGAGGTCTCGACCTTTCGCGCCGCCCACGACGGCGACACGCTCAAGGACGAGCATGGCCGCGTGTTGCGCGACAACGTCTGGGGCAGCATCGAGGAAGACGCCGCGCGACGCGATTTCACCATCAACGCGCTCTACTACGATCCAACCAGCGAAACAGTGCTCGACTATCACCACGGCGTCGAGGACATCCAGCACAAGACGCTGCGCATGATCGGCGACCCGCGCGCGCGCTACCGCGAGGATCCGGTGCGCATGCTGCGCGCCGTCCGCCTGGCCGCCAAGCTCGACCTGCGCCTCGACCCGATGGTGCAGGCGCCGATCCGCGAAATGGCCGACCTGATGGACAACGTGCCGGCGGCACGGCTGTTCGACGAGATGCTCAAGCTGCTGTTTTCCGGCCATGCCGTCGCGTGCGTCAAGCGGCTGCGCGAACGAGGGCCTGCATCACGGTCTGCTGCCGCTGCTGGACGTCATCCTCGAACAACCGATGGGCGAGAAGTTCGTCATGCTCTCCCTGGCCAGCACCGACGAGCGGATCCGGGCCGACAAGCCGGTGTCGCCCGGTTTCCTGTTCGCCACCCTGCTCTGGCACGAAGTGCTGGCCGCCTGGGAAGCGCGCAAGAAGACCGGCGAACCAGCCATGCCGGCCATGTACGCCGCGATGGACGAGGTACTCGACCAGCAAGGCGAGAAGCTGGCCATCACCAAGCGCATCGTCGGCGACATCAAGGACATCTGGTCGCTGCAGCCGCGCTTCGAGAAGCGCGCCGGTCGCGCGCCCGCTCCGCCTCATCGAGCAACCGCGCTTCCGCGCCGCCTGGGATTTCCTGGTGCTGCGCGCCGAGAGCGGCGAAGCGCCGCAAGGAACTGGCCGACTGGTGGGGCGAGTTCCAGCATGCCGGCTTCGAGCGGCGCGAGGAGATGCTGCTGCCCGATACCGCCAAGAAGCGCCGCCGCGGACGGGGCAGCGGTCGCAAAGAGTCCGAGGAAGCCGGCAGCGCCCCCGGCGTGGCGGAGTGATCGAGTGATTCGCGCCTACGTTGCCCTGGGTTCCAACCTCGGCAACCCCGTATCGACCATCGAAGACGCCATCGAAGCCCTGGCCGCCTTGCGCGGCTCGCTGCTCAAGGCCATCTCGTCGCTCTATCGCACGGCGCCGGTCGGACTGAAGCGCCAGCCGGATTTCATCAACGCCGTGGTGGCGCTCGACACCCGGCTCGATCCGGGTGAATTGCTCGACGAGTTGTTCGCCCTCGAGGCAAAATTCGGCCGTGTCCGCGCCGCCGGCAGCATCAAGAACGCCCCGCGCACGCTCGACCTCGACCTGCTGCTGCTACGGTGAGGTGACACGGCAAACCGCGGCGCTGACCCTGCCCCACCCGCGCATGCACGAACGCGCCTTCGTGCTGGCGCCGCTGGCCGAAATCGCCCCCGATCTGGTGATACCTGGCCATGGTCGGATCGCTTCACCTGCTGGCGGCCTGCGCCGACCAACGCATCCATCCACTGACACGACCGTGAACGGATTGCCCGTCGTCTTTCAGACGGCGCTGCTGCTGGCGGCATCGAACGTCTTCATGACATTCGCCTGGTACGCCCACCTGAAGAATCTCAACGACCGCCCCTGGTGGATCGCGGCGCTGGCCTCGTGGGGCATCGCCCTGTTCGAATACCTGATCCAGGTGCCGGCCAACCGCATCGGCCACCAGGAACTCGACCTCGGCCAACTGAAGATCCTCCAGGAAGCCATCACGCTGACCATCTTCGTGCCGTTTGCAATCCTTTACATGGAACAACCCTTGAAGCTTGACTACCTGTGGGCGGGGTTGTGTATTCTGGGCGCCGTCTACTTCATCTTCCGGGGACCCTGATGACCTATCTGGCCAGCAACAAGCCCATCACGCTGCCCGAGCTGGCCCGCATGAAGCGGGAAGGCGAGAAGATCGCCATGCTGACCGGCTACGACGCCAGCTTTGCCGCCCTGGAAGACCGCTGCGGGGTGGACGTGATCCTGGTCGGCGATTCGCTCGGCAACGTCATCCAGGGCAAGACATCGACACTGCCGGTGACCATGGAGCAGATGGTCTATCACACGGAATGCGTCGGCCACCATGGCCAATCGCCCGATGGTGGTCGCCGACCTGCCGTTCGGCGCTTACCACGAGTCGAAGGAGCAGGCGATCCGCAATGCCGGGCGGCTGCTCGCCGTCGGCGCCGAAATGGTGAAGCTCGAAGGCGGCGAAGTGATGGCCGAAACGGTGCACTTCATGGTCGAGCGCGGGGTACCGGTCTGTGCCCACATCGGCCTGACGCCCCAGTCGGTGCATGCGCTGGGCGGCTACCGCGTCCAGGGCCGCGACGAGGCGGGCGCCGCCCGCATGCGAGCCGACGCCGTGGCCCTGGAGCAGGCCGGCGCGGCGCTGATGGTGCTGGAAATGGTGCCGTCGCCCTTGGCGGCGGAGATCACCCGCTCGCTCAAGGCCTGCGCCACCATCGGCATCGGCGCCGGGCCGGATTGCGACGGCCAGGTGCTGGTGCTGTATGACATGCTGGGGCTCTATCCGGGCAAGAAGGGCCGCTTCGTCAAGGACTTCATGGCCGAAGCGCAAAGCATCGAGGGCGCCGTCAAGGCCTATGTCGAAGCCGTCAAGGACGGCTCCTTCCCCGCGCCGGAGCATTGTTACTGATGCCAGCAGATCCACTCGAACCATCGCCGGCCTGCGGGCCGCGCTGAAAGACGCCGGGCGCGTCGCGCTGGTGCCGACCATGGGCAACCTGCACGATGGCCACATCGCGCTGATGCGACAGGCGCGCGGACATGGCGACTCCGTGGTGGCAACGCATCTTCGTCAATCGGCTGCAATTCCGTCCCGGCGAGGACTTCGAAAAGTATCCGCGCACCTTTCAGGCGGACTGCGAGAAGCTTGACAGCCGCCGGGGTCGATCACCTGTTCGCGCCCGCGGAAGACGAGATGTACCCGCGGCCGCAGACCTACCATGTCGAGCCGCCGGCGGACCAGGCCAGCATACTCGACGGCGAATTCCGCCCCGGGCATTTTCGCGGTGTCGCCACGGTGGTCATGAAGCTGTTCCAGATCGTCCGGCCCGACGCGGCGCTGTTCGGCAAGAAGGACTACCAGCAGTTGATGGTGATTCGCAACATGGTCACCGACCTCAATCTGGCCATCGACATCATCGCCGGCGAGACGGTTCGGGCGCCCGATGGCCTGGCGCTCTCGTCGCGCAACGGCTACCTGACCGGTACTGAGCGGGCGGAAGCGCCGCGCCTGTTCCGGACTCTGACGAAAGTAGTAGAGCAACTCCACGCCGGAAACCCCGACTGCGAGGCGCTCGAAAGGCAGGCCACGGCTGAACTGGCCTCTGCGGGCTGGTCGCCGGACTATGTTGCAATCCGCAAAAAGATTGATCTACAATTACCGACCGCTCACGATTCCGGATTGGTGGTGTTGGCAGCGGCGCGTCTAGGCAGCACGCGCCTCATCGACAACCTGGAAGTCTAGGGCACCACGATGCGCTCAGGCCGGTGGTGCGCCAGTAGCAGGACTAGGGGATGCGCCTCTTGGCACATCCGGTGATTGCCGCCTTTGCCTGAGAAAGAGCCGACAATGCAACGCACGATGCTGAAATCCAAGCTGCACCGCGTCACCGTGACGCAGGCCGAACTGCATTACGAGGGTTCCTGCGCCATCGACGAAGACCTGCTCGATGCCGCCGATATCAAGGAATACCAGCAGATCGAGATCTGGAACGTCAATAACGGCGAACGCTTCACCACCTACGCCATCAAGGCCGAGCGAGGCACCGGCACTATTTCGGTGAACGGCGCCGCCGCCCGCAAGGCCGCTCCGGGCGACCTGATCATCATCGCCACCTTTGCCGCGTACAACGAACTCGAACTAACCAAGTTCGAACCGGACCTGGTGTACGTGGATGCCCGCAACCGCATCACGCGCCACAGCCGCCGGATTCCGGTGCAAGTGGCCGCCTGACCCCTCCGCAATCGGGACGCCAGGCCCCGTCTATTTGAAGGACGATGGGTCCAGCCCGTGCCGGGCGAGCAATTTGTAGAACTCGGTACGGTTGCGTTCGGCGATACGGGCGGCCCGTGCGACATTGCCGCCCGTGCTTTGCAGCAGCCGTTCGAGGTAATCGCGCTCGAAAGAGCGCCGCGCCTCGTCGAATCCCGCCAGAGCATCGGCGGTTTCCTCCTGCAACAGGCGCTGAACGAGCGAAGCGGGTACCAGTGGCGTTACCGACAGGCGCAGCGCCTGCTCCAGCACATTCTCCAGTTGCCGCACGTTGCCCGGCCAGGAGGCCTCCTGCACCAGTGCAAACGCTTCCGGCGACAGGCGCCGGTCGCCGCCGTGACGCTCGACGAAATGGGCAGCCAGCACCGGAATATCCTCGGGCCTTTCCGCCAGGGAGGGTACCCGAAGGGTTGTGGCCGCCAAGGCGTAGTAGAGGTCCGGCCGGAAACCACCGTCGCGGATGGCCCGGTCGAGCGCCATCGTGCTGGCGGCCATCACCCGTACATCGGGCAGGCCGGAGCGCGATCGGCCAAATAGCTGGGTTCCACCATGGACGAGCGGCAACAATCGGGCCTGAGTTGCCGGCGAGAGGATTCCCACCTCGTCGATGAACAGGGTGCCGCCTTGCGCCTCACGCAGCGCGTTACCGCCGCCGAACAACTGCTTTTCCAGTTCGGCCTCGGCTAGCGCGCCGCAAGACAACGTCACAATGGCCTTCTTCGACCGCGGGCTGGCGCGATGCACCGCTCTGGCCAGGGTAGCCTTGCCGGCACCGGCAGGCCCCGCGATCAGCAATGGCCCCGGGTCGTCGGCCACTCGACTCGCCTGGCGCAACAACTCATCCATGATGGCGCTGCGCGAAACGATCTCTTCCCGCCAGCGGCTATTGGCGCCGTCGGACAAGACGGGCGGCGACAGGGCTACGGCGGCGGCCACCCGATCCAGCAACTCGCGGCCGTCAAAGGGTTTGGTCAGGAAGCCGAATGCGCCACGCTGGGTCGCGGCGACGGCGTCGGGAATCGTGCCGTGCGCGGTAAGAATGATGACGGGCAGACTGGGCGCTTCGGCATGCAGGCGGGCGAAGAGGGCATGACCATCCATGCCCTCCATGCGCAAGTCTGTAATCACGGCCTGGGGATGATCGGCGTGGAAGCGCTCGAGTGCTTCAGTACCGGAGGCCGCCTGGGTCACGGCATAGCCACCCACAGTCAGGCGAACCCCGATCAGGTGCAGCAAGTCCGGGTCGTCGTCGACCACCAGAATTTTCGGGCGAGTTTTGTCGGTCATATCAGCGTCTGGGCTGGCGGCGGGTGTCACGGTCGATGGCCCGCAGGGCATCGAGCTTCTGCTGCAACTCGTCGAGTTTCTTCTGACTTTCGTGCAAGGCGGTTTCAGTGCGACGGAACTCGTCGTTAAGCAGGTTGTAGCGACGATGTGCATCGTTCAACTGTGCCGAAAGCTTGTCTACCCTTAGCCGCAGTTCCTTGACCACCGGATCTTCCGGCGGCGGGGAAACGGGAACCTCCTCGACCGGCGCGGGACTCGTCGTCACCTCCACGGGCGGCACGCTGCCACAGGCGGCCAGGTACACGCAGACCAAAGCTCCGCCAAGCCGCGATGCGGACGCGCGAATCATGACGCCCCCCCGGCCACCGGTAGCGTCAAACGAAAATGAGTACCGACTGGTACGTCCATCAATTCCAGGGTACCGCGATGGGCGGCGGCAAACTCACGGGCAATGGCCAAGCCCAGGCCGACACCGGCCACGCCGCGAGCATTGGCACTGCGATAGAAGGGCTCGAAGACCTGCCCACGCTCGTTCGCCGGAATGCCCGGCCCCTGATCCATGACGTCGAGTACCGCCTGCCTTTGCTGGCGTACCAGGGAAATCTCCACCGCCCCACCCTCGGGCGAAAACTTGATCGCGTTCGATACCAGATTGTCAACCACCGTCGTCAATTCCTCGCGTCCTCCGGAAACCGTGAGCGGCGCCAGCGCGCCGGCGAAGCGCAGGCGTTTGCTGCGTGCCGCCAACTGGTGCGTCGTCACCACCTGTTGAACCAATTCGTCAAAGCGCAGGCGCACCGATTCGATACGCTCGCCGGCATGACCAACCTGCTGGAGTTTCAGCAAGCTGTCGATCAAACCCTGTAGCCGCAGGGCATTGCTGCTCATGATACCGACGATCTTTTCCTGTCCCTCGTTGAGCGGTCCGGCGGCCCGTTCCGTCAGCAGGCTCGACCCCTCGCGCAAGGCGGCCAGCGGCGTCTTGAGTTCGTGGGAGACGTGGCGCAGAGACCAGGGTCCGCTGTTCCTCCAACGCCAGAAGCCGACGACGCAGCCAGTCCAGGCGCCGCCCCACCTCGCGGATGTCCTCGGGCCCCGTCAAGTGGATTTCGTTGTCCAGCTTGCCTTCGCCCAGCGCCTGAACCGCGTTCTCGAAACCCCACAACACGCGGGCCAGCCGCGGCCGGGCAAACACCACCAGCAGCAGCACCACCGTCAGCCCCAGGGCCATGGCCAGGAGCAAACGCTGACGCAATGCGTTGACCGTGGCGCGAAACGCACTCAATTCCCGATCGGCGATGTGTCCGGCTTCTTCGGTCAGCTTGACAAAGCGTCCATTCAACTCGACCAACTCGCCGAGTAGATCATGGCCCGACTTGCGTGCCGTCTGAAACTCGGCAAAGGCCGCCGCCTCGACATCCAGAATGGCCAGAACCCGCTCGCGAAGCTCGGCCAGCAACGGAATTGCCGCATATTCCCGACAGACGACCAGCCACCCGTTGCGCGCCGCCCCGTAGTCGTCGCGCAGCGACGCGTCGCCGAGTACCTCGTACTGCCTGAGGATGCGCTCCATGGCGCTCATTTCCTCGAGCAACTCGTGACCATGGCGTGACGCCAGCGAAGCCTCGCGAGTCAGCGTTTCGCTGCGGTCGGTCAACTCCCCGATGCCAAAAAACACAAAGACGATCGCAACCAGCAACGGCAATGCCACCAGGACATTGCCGAGCAGGATCAGTCGCAACAGGGAACGCGGATAGAACTGCCTCACGGACGCCATGGTAGCGCTTCGCCGGCCACGCCGAGGATGTCGGGGTATTGCGACGGTTGACGCCCACCCCTAGCGGGGCGGCGGCGCTCGGTCGATTCCCGCCAACGCCGCGCCGGGGCCCAGACCACGCTTCTTGAACCAACCCGCGTTCATCTCCAGGGCATAACGTGCCGGCTTGGCGGCGCAGTGGTTGTCCTCGCTCTGGGGCCGCATTTCCTCGACGTTGATGATGCGACCCTGCTCGTCCATGAACGCCACCGAAAGTGGTAGCAGCGTGTTCTTCATCCACATGCAGTGCCGCGCATAGTCTTCGAAGACAAACAGCATGCCGCGATGCGTCGGCATCGACCGGCGCATCATCAGGCCGCGCATGCGCGCCTCCTGGGTATTGACCACCTCGGCCTCGATACGGTGCATGCCGGCGGTCAGTTCCAGCACAGGCAAGTCCTGAGCCATCGCGATCAGCGGCGCCACGGCCGCCATGGCAACCAGCAACGTACAGTGGAAATGCATCATCTGGCTCCGGGGATCTAGAGGAAACGATCGAGAATCCGCCGACTGGTCCGATCTAGGGCCTGGACGTCGCGAATCAGGAAATGGATGCCATTGCTGTCGGCGATCACCAACGCGGAACCACCCAGCCGGCGGATGTCCTCCTCGCCCTTGAGCACCAGCGCGGTGTCGCCGCGGTCCGTGGTCACCCGCCAGGTGCTGGGCGTGGCGAAACTCGAAACGTCGGCAATGCGCCGGATTTCCGGCATGAATTCGCGGCTGGCCAGTTCCTCGTCGATCAGGACACGGCTGTCCGCCGGCAGGTCGGCCAGCCGGTCGATCCAGGCGACTTCATGGCCATCCACCCCGACCAGGGCAATGCCCTCGTCGGGCGCGGCCAGCGGAAAGGCCCGCACCGGCAGGACACCCTCCTCGACCTTGCCGCCGGCGTCGGTGAACACCAGACGGCCGAAACTGTTGCGCGCCAATTGGAAGTTACAGGACGGCATGGGTTCTCTCCTCCGTCGGCAGCCGGCGCTCGATCATCTCGGTATCGACGTTGCGCGCCTGGGCCTGATAGAGCCGATAGTAATGTCCTTCGCGCGCCATCAGCTCGTCGTGATTGCCGGTCTCGACCACCTGACCCCGATCCATGACGACCAGGCGGTCGGCCTTGCGCAAGGTGGACAGGCGGTGGGCGATGGCGATGGTCGTGCGACCACGAACCAGGTTGTCCAGGGCCTTCTGGATTTCCTTCTCGGTTTCGGTATCCACCGACGAGGTCGCCTCGTCGAGAATGAGGATGCGCGGATCAATCAGCAGCGCGCGGGCAATGGAGATGCGCTGACGCTCGCCCCCGGAAAGGCCCTGCCCCCGCTCGCCGACCAGCGAATCGTAGCCATGGGTCAGGCGCAGGATGAATTCGTGGGCATGCGCGGCCCTCGCGGCGGCAACGATTTCCTCGCGCGTGGCATCCGGCTTGCCGTAGGCGATGTTTTCCGCGATGGTGCCGAAGAACAGGAAGGGCTCCTGCAACACCAGACCGATATGGCGTCGATACTCCGCCACCGGCAGCGAGCGGATATCGACACCGTCGACGCGAATGGAACCCTCGCTGACGTCGTAAAAGCGACAGATCAGGTTGACCATGGTGCTCTTGCCCGAGCCGCTGTGACCGACCAGACCAATCATCTCGCCCGGCTGGATATTCAGGCTGACGCCGCGGATGATGGCCCGATTGCCGTAGCGAAAACCGGCGTCGCGGACCTCGATCTGGCCGCTGATGCGTGCCAGATGCACCGGATTGGCCGGTTCGGGCACGCTGGAAACGTGGTCGAGAATGTCGAAGATGCGCTTGGCGCCGGCCGCCGCCTTCTGCGTCACCGAAACGATGCGACTCATGGAATCGAGCCGCGTGTAAAAGCGGCTGATGTAAGCGAGAAAAGCCGACAGGACGCCGACCGTGATTTCATCGCGGGAAATCTGCCAGATGCCAAACGCCCAGACGACCAGCAGGCCGATTTCGGTGAGCAGCGAAACCGTCGGCGAGAACAACGACCAGACCCGGTTCAGCTTGTCATTGACCGCCAGGTTGTGTCGATTGGCCTCGCGGAAGCGCTCGGCCTCGCGGCTTTCCTGGGCGAATGCCTTGACGACGCGTATGCCGGGAATGGTGTCGGCCAGCACATTGGTCACTTGGGACCAGACCCGGTCGATCTTCTCGAAGCCGGTACGCAGCTTGTCGCGGACGACATGGATCATCCAGGCGATGAAAGGTAGCGGCACCAGCGTCACCAAGGCCAGCCAGGGGTTGATCGAGAACAGAATCACCGCGGTCATCAGGATCATCAACACGTCGGTGGCGAAGTCGAGCAGGTGCAGCGAGATGAAGACGTTGATGCGGTCGGTCTCGGAGCCGATGCGCGCCATCAGGTCGCCGGTGCGCTTGCCGCCGAAGTATTCAAGCGACAGGCGCAACAGGTGCTCATAGGTGGTGGTGCGCAGATCGGCGCCGATTCGTTCCGACACCAGCGCCAGAATATAGGTGCGGGCCCAGCCCAGGCCCCAGGCCAGCAGCGCCGAGCCAAGCAGGCCGCCCATGTAGAGCGCGACCAGCCCGGCATCGATCGGCGTGCCGTTCTGGTAGGGGATCAGCACCTTGTCCATGATCGGCATGGTCAGATAGGGTGGCACCAGCGTCGCCGCCGTGGCGGCCAGGGTCAAGAGGAAGCCGGCCAGCAACTGGCCTTGGTAGGGCTTGGCGAAGCGCCAGAGACGCAACAGTGTCCAGGTCGAAGGTGGCGTGTGGATTTCACGGCTGCAGATCGGGCATTCCTCCTGTCCCGGCTCCAGCGGCGCCTTGCATTGCGGGCAGACCGGTTCGGTCTCTCGCTCAACCGGCCGACCAGTCAACCGGCGCGCCGATTGCCGGCCGAATTGTTCGATCAGGCGATGTGCCGAAATGTCGTGGGCCAGCGTATAGCGCCAGCAGGCCAGACGCGCGGTGCCGTCGGACAATTCCAGGCTCCCGACGCCGGCGTGGTCCGAGCCATGGAGCGCAAGGCCGGGTCGATACGCCCATTCCCGAGGCTCGCCGCCGGGGCCCGCCCAAGCGATCAAGCGCCGGTCGGTAAGAACAACCAGGCCGGGGACAAAATTGAGCTGCTCATTCAGGTCCGTCATGAACCAGGCCACCGGCGTTTCGCCCTTGCCAAGTTGGCCGCGCAACTCGGTACGCCAAGGCTCGGGTAGCGCGGTGGTATCGACTTGCGGGGGAATTGGGCTGGTTGTGTCAGCTTCCGTCATGGCGACGAAGTATACCGGTGCCGGGACAAGGCCCGGACGGCCCGATCGTCAATTATCGTCAAGCGCCGCCGAAAGTCCCCATCCAGGCGCGGTGCTCGCGCCTGTGCCGGCCGTCCTGTAAACTAAGCGGCACATAGCGCGTTTACCGGTGGGGGCTGGCTCCGTCATGCCCCAGGGCTTCTTCAGACGACCGTGACATGAAAAAAATAGAAATTCTTCGCATCGTCCCGTTGCGGGGGCCGAACGTCTGGACGTACCGCCCGGCACTCGAGGCCTGGGTCAACATCGGCGACCTCGAGGACTTCCCTTCGAATACCTTGCCCGGTTTCGTCGACCGGCTGATCGGCTGGCTGCCGTCGCTGGTCGAACACCATTGCAGCATCGGCGAGCGCGGCGGCTTCGTGCGGCGGCTGCGCGAAGGTACGTGGGCCGCCCACATCCTCGAGCACGTGACCCTGGAACTACAGAACCTGACCGGCCAGCGCACCGGCTTCGGCAAAGCGCGCAGCACTTCCGCGCGGGGCATCTACAAGGTGGTGGTCCGCTCGCGGCAGGAAGAGGTCACCCGTGCCTGCCTGGAAGCCGGCCGGCAATTGATTCTGGCGGCCATCGACGACCGGTCCGTTCGATGTCGCCGCCACGGTGGCGCGGCTCCGCGGTATTGCCGACACCCATTGCCTCGGCCCGAGCACCGCCTGTATCGTCGATGCCGCCACCGAGCGGCGCATCCCCGCCATCCGGCTGACCGACGGCAATCTGGTCCAGCTCGGCTACGGTGCCCGCAGCCGACGCATCTGGACCGCTGAAACCGACCGTACCAGCGCCATCGCCGAGAACATCGCCAGCGACAAGGACCTGACCAAACGGCTGCTGGCTTCTTGCGGCGTACCGGTTCCCGAAGGTCGCGAGGTGACTAGCGCGGCCGATGCCTGGGAGGCGGCGGAGGACATCGGCCCGCCGGTTGTGGTCAAGCCGACCGATGCCAACCACGGTCGTGGCGTATTCACGAACCTGACCACTCGCGATGAAATCGAGACCGCGTACGCGGCGGCTGTCGAGGAAGGCAGCGGCGTCATCGTCGAGCGGTTCGTGCGTGGCGACGCCCATCGCCTGCTGGTGGTCGGCAACCGCCTGGTCGCCGCCATCCGGGGCAAGCCACTGTCGATCGTTGGCGATGGCCGTGCCACGGTTGCCGACTTGGTGGAGCGCCAAATCAACAGCGACCCGCGCTGTGGCGTCGAAGAGGAGTTTCCACTCGAGCCCATGGTGCTGGCGGAAGAACCCATCGCCCTGCTCGAATTGGCCCGGCAGGGCTATACGCCGGATTCCGTACCGGAGGCCGGCCGGGACGTGCTGCTCAAGCGTCAGGGCGACCTCGCCTACGACGAAACCGACGAGGTCCATCCCGATGTCGCCGCCGCCGCGACCTTGGCCGCCCGCGTCGTCGGTCTCGACATCGCGGGCATCGACCTGGTGGCCGAAGATATCTCGCAGCCGCTCATGCCGCAGCGCGGCGCCATCGTCGAAGTCAATGCCGGACCAGGCCTTCTGATGCACTTGAAACCCGCCGAGGGCCAGCCGCGTCCGGTTGGCCAGGCGATTGTCAGCCACTTGTTCCCCGAAGGCGAAAGCGGGCGCATTCCGATCGTCGGCATCAGCGGCACCAAGGGAAAGACAACTGTCGCCAGGCTGCTTGCCGGGCTGATCCAGTTGAGCGGCAAACTGACCGGCCTGGCGTGCAGCGAAGGTTCCTTCGTCGGCCCGCGGCGTGTCGATAAGACCGATGGCGCCAACTGGCAAGGCGCCCACCGGGCGCTCATCAACCGCGCCCTCGAGGTCGCGGTGCTGGAAACCGGCGCGCGCAGCATCGTTGCCGAGGGACTGGCCTATGACCGCTGCCAAGTGGCCGTGGTGACCAACATCGACCCCGCGGCCCAGGTCGCCGATCACTACATCGAAACGCCGGAACAGATGACCAACGTGCTGCGTACCCTGGTGGATGTGGTCCTGGCCGACGGCGTCGCCGTCCTCAACGCGGCGGATCCGCTGGTCGCGCCGCTGGCGTCGCTTTGCGACGGCGAAGTCATTTTCTTCGGCCTCGATGGTGGGAACTCAGTGATCGCCGAGCATTGCGCGCAGGGCCGGCGCGCCGTCTACATGCGGGACGGAGCCCTGGTGCTGCGCCACGGCGAAATCGAGACACCACTGCCACGGCTGATGAGCATCCAGGCGACAGGCGGGTACGGCGCCTTGGCCGAGAACACGCTTGCCGCAGCCGCCGCGGCCTGGGCGTTGGGGATCGTGCCGGAGCTGATCCAGGCGGGCATCAAGACTCACTTCACCGAGCGCAACATGGGCCAAGGCGGGGACCCGACGCTGATCAGAACACGGTCGACCAGATCGGCTCACATGGATAGTCGGCTGCAGGATTGAGCCAGGCATAACAGGAAAACAGTTCATGGAAGTCTCCCGCATCCGAGCCTTGCGTGGCCCCAATCTCTGGAGTCGGCATACCGCCATTGAAGCTATCGTGTCTTGCACCGACACGGAACAAACAATAGGCAACATCCCGGGCTTCGAAGAGCGACTACGGGCCCGCTTTCCGGAGATCGGCTTCTTGACTCCGACCAACCATGCCGAAGCCATTTCCATGGCTCACGCGCTGGAGTTCGCAGCCCTGGGCCTTCAGGCCCAGGCGGGTTGTCCGGTCACCTTCAGTCGCACCACGGCGACCCTCGAGCCTTGCGTCTATCAGGTAGTCGTCGAGTACAGCGAGGAAGCGGTTGGTCGTTCCGCCTTTGAATTGGCCGAGGCCTTGTGCCAAGCCGCCGCCGAAGACCGGCCCTTTGATCTCGACACCGCCCTGGCCAACCTGCGTGAACTCGATGAGGACGTCCGCCTCGGACCGAGCACCGGTTCCATCGTTCAGGCCGCCGTGGCGCGGGGTATTCCGTATCGACGCCTCACCGAGGGCAGCCTGGTACAGTTCGGTTGGGGTAGTCGCCAACGGCGCATCCAGGCGGCGGAAACTGATCGCAGCAGCGCCATTGGCGAATCCATCGCCCAGGACAAGGAACTCACCAAGCGACTGCTGAGCGCCGCCGGCGTCCCTGTGCCGAATGGCCGCCCGGTCGCCGATGGCGAGGATGCCTGGCGGGCGGCCCAGGAGCTCGGCGGACCCGTCGTGGTCAAGCCCCAGGACGGCAACCAGGGCAAGGGGGTTGCCGTCAATCTGGAAACACGGGAACAGGTTCTGGCCGCCTATACCGTCGCTGCCGAGATCAGTTCGTCGGTCCTGGTCGAGCGCTACCTGCCGGGTCAGGACTACCGAATGCTCGTCGTCGGCAATCGTCTGATCGCGGCGGCCCGGCGCGACCCGCCGCAGGTATTCGGCGACGGTAGGCACACCGTCCGCGAACTGGTCGATCTGGTGAACAGCGACCCGCGTCGAGGTACCGGCCACGCCACCTCGCTGACCAGGATCCGCTTCGACGATATCGCCCTGGCGACGCTCGCCAAGCAGGGTTTCCAAGCGAACTCTGTGCCCCCCAAGGGTGCCCGCGTGGTACTGCGTAACAACGCCAATCTATCCACCGGCGGTACCGCCACGGATGTCACGGACGACGTGCATCCCGACATGGCGGCCGCCGCGGTAGCCGCAGCACAAATGGTCGGGCTGGACGTTTGCGGCATCGACGTCGTCTGCGACAGCGTCCTGAAGCCGCTGGAGGAGCAAGGGGGAGGGGTCGTCGAAGTCAATGCCGCACCGGGCCTGCGCATGCATCTCAGCCCGTCCTACGGCAAGGGCCGCGCGGTCGGCGAGGCGATCGTTTCGACGATCTTCAAGGCGGGCGAGCAGGCCCGCATTCCAGTGGTGGCGGTCGCCGGCACCAATGGCAAGACCACCACGGTGCGCCTGATCGCGAACATTCTGTCGCGCCAGGGCATGCGCGTCGGCATGACGACCACGGATGGTGTCTATGTCGAAGGGCGGCGCATCGATACCGGCGATTGCAGCGGCCCCAAGAGTGCCCGCAATGTACTGCTGCATCCGGATGTCGACGCCGCTGTCCTGGAAACCGCGCGCGGCGGCGTCCTCCGCGAGGGACTGGCCTTCGACCATTGCGATGTCGCGGTCGTCACCAACATCGGCATGGGCGACCACCTCGGACTCAGTTACATCAGCACGGTCGAGGATCTGGCCGTGGTCAAACGGGTGATTGTCGAAAACGTCACTCCCGGTGGCGTTGCCGTACTCAACGCCGCGGATCCGATCGTCGCGCGCATGGCCGACGCCTGCCCCGGCGCCGTAACCTACTTTGCCAGCGACCGCCACCACCCCGTCATGGCGACCCACCGCGCTCAGGGCAAGCGGGTGGTATTCCGTGACGGCGACGCCATCGTCGCCGCGGAGGGCAAGATCGAACACCGGATCGACCTGGCGACCATCCCCATCACGCGCAACGGCGGGATCGGCTTTCAAGTGGAAAACGCCATGGCCGCGACGGCGGCCGCCTGGGCCTTGGGACTCGACTGGGACTCGATCCACGCCGGCCTGGCCAGCTTCATCAATGATGCGCGGACGGCACCGGGCCGCTTCAACCTGTTTGCGTACCGCGGCGCCACCGTAATCGCCGACTACGGGCACAACCCGGACGCGATCCAGGCACTGGTGCAGGCGGTCGAGAGCCTGCCGGCGCGCCGGCGTCTGGTGGTGATCAGCGGCGCCGGCGACCGTCGCGACGAGGATATCCGGCAACAGACCGAGCTGCTTGGCGACGCCTTCGACGAGGTGATTCTGTATCAGGATGCCTGCCAGCGCGGCCGCGCCGACGGCGAGGTGATCGGACTGCTCCGCGAGGGGCTGACCGACGCCAGCCGAACCGGGGTCATCGAGGAAGTCCGGGGCGAGTTCGTCGCCATCGATACGGCGTTGGCCAAGCTACGGGAGGGCGACCTCTGCCTTATCCTCATTGACCAGATCGAGGAGGCGCTGGCGCATATTGCGCAGCGCGTCGCCGAGGGCTAACCGGGGCGGTCCGCCACCTCGCGCCATTGGCCCGGCGCCAGGCCATCGAGAGTCCAGGGCCCGACCGCCCAGCGAATCAGCCGCAGGGTCGGATAGCCGATCTTGGCGGTCATGCGGCGCACTTGGCGGTTCTTGCCTTCAGCAATGTTCAATTCCACCCAGGAGGTGGGAATGGTGGCGCGATAGCGAATCGGGGGATTGCGCGGCCACAAGGCGACCGGCTCGGCCATTAGCGATGCCCGACAGGGGCGGGTGACGAAGTCACCAAGATCGACACCATCCTGCAACCACGCCAATGCCGCCGAATCCGGGACGCCTTCCACCTGTGCCCAGTAGGTCTTTTCCAGCTTGTGCCGGGGATGGCTGATACGCGCCTGCAGGGCGCCGTCGTCGGTCAGCACCACCAGCCCCTCGCTGTCGACATCGAGTCGCCCGGCGGCGTAAACGCCGGCGACGGGGACGAGGTCCTTGAGGGTCGGCCGGCCTTCGGCCGAGATGAACTGGGTCAGCACGCCATAGGGCTTGTTGAACAGAATGACCCGGCTCATCGGCAACCGTCGCCAAAAGCGTTACAAAAGCGAAACGACTCGGGATAGGGAAAGAAGTCCCGCACCTCGCCACGGCGGATCGACTCCTGCGTTTGTTGCCAGAAAGTCGCATCGAGCAGATCGGCGTGATACTTCATGAACGATTGCCGGATCTTCGGCGATACCAGCAGGAAGGTGGCGAACTCCTCCGGGAACACGTCGTTGCGGCCGACCGAGTACCAAGGCTCGCCCGACATTTCCGTCTCGGGATTCGGCGCCGGCGGGATGCGGCGGAAGTTGCAGTCGGTCATGTACTCGATTTCGTCGTAGTCGTAGAAGACGACGCGACCGATAGCGGGTGACGCCGAAGTTCTTCCACAGCATATCGCCCGGGAAAGATGTTGGCGATCGCCAGTTCGCCGAATGGCATTGCCGTATTCCTGCACCGCCTGATCGATGAGGTCGTCACGCCCCGCCTTTTCCACCCGATCGAGATAGAGGTTGAGCGGCTCCATGCGTCGCTCGATGTAGAGGTGCTTGATCACCAGGTCGTCGCCATCCTCTTCCAACAGCGAGGGCACCCGGCGTACAGCTCGTCGATCAGCTCCGGCGCGAAGCGGGCCTTGCGGCAGCGCGACGTTGGAGAACTCCAGGGTATCCGCCATGCGGCCGACGCGATCGACCTGCTTTCACCAGCTGGTACTTGCGCCGCACCGTGGCGTGATCGACTTCCTTGGTGACTACCGAAAACGTCCTTGATGACCTTGAACACGTACGGATAGGACGGCAGGGTGAACACCAGCATGACCAGGCCGGGAATGCCGGGCGCGATCGACGAACTGGTCCTGCGGAATGGTGCAGGTGGTGAAAGCAGGTCGCGGAAGAACATGGTCTTGCCCTGCTTGCCCAGACCCAGCATGGTGTAGATCTCGGAACGCGGCTTGTTGGGCATGAGGCCAGCGCAGGAACTGGACGTAGGCCGACGGCACGTCCATGTCGACCATGAAGTAGGCGCGCGACAGCGAGAACAGGACGGCGATGCGCGACGGGTCGAGCAGGACGGTGTCGAGGTACAGAGCGTGCCGTCGGCGTGTGCAGCACCGGAACGGCGAACGGATACTCGTCAGCGCCATTGACCAGCCTTGCCGATGACGTAGGCGCCCTTGTTGCGATAGAAGGCCGAGTGGAGGACCTGAATCTGCAGGTTGGCCTCGCGCTTCCGGCCAATCGCCGATGTGCCGTCGATGCCATGCGAACGATGCAGTCGACGTCGCGATCCAGGTCGTCGAATGGCCGGCTCCAGTCGAAATCGAGAAACATCTGACGCACGGCCTCGCGAAAACCGACTTCGCTTCGGGTAGTAGCAACGGTAGGTGGGCGGATCGGATTCGATGTATTCGGTCGAGATCGCCGGCCGCACGAAGATGAAATCGTTGTGGAAGTAGGTGCGGTGCAGCATGCGGCAGAACACCGAATTGAAGAATGTCTCGGCCAGCTCCGGCTGCTTGTGATTGATCAGCAGCCCGATGTAGAAGAGCTTGGCCTGCTGCCAGATCGCGTCATCGATGCCCCCGATGGAACTCACGGTGCAGGCGCTCGATGGTTTCCAGGACACGATCGTCGTAGAACTGGATGCGCTCCTTCACCGCCTGCTGCACTGCCTGCCAGTCGCGCCGCCTCGAAACGCTGCTTGGCACCGGCGGAACATTCGCGGAACAGTCGATAGTGCTTGTTGAAGCCGTCGATCAGGCCTTGCGCGATCGCGAGTCGCGCGGCCAGCATCCTGAATCTGCTCGGTTGCCCGGATTCCATCGTATCTCGCCACCGTATCGCCTGGTTTCGGGAATTCTAGCAGCGAGCGCTCATGGCGCCGAATTGCGGACGACGGCGGACTTTGGGACGATAATCGACCAGCATCCCGATCAACCCCTACTCAAAACCGGAGCAGGCATGAGCAATTCACCCGTCACGATTCCCGCCAGGCCAGAAAATCATTCCCGGTCAACCCACTCCGGACAACCCCATCATCCCTTCATCGAAGGCGACGGCATCGGCGTCGACATCACGCCGGTGATGAAGGCGGTGGTCGATGCCGCCGTGGCCAAGGCCTACGGCGGCAAGCGGAAGATTTCCTGGATGGAGGTCTATCGCCGGCGAAAAGGCGACCCGCCTGTACGGCCCCGACGTCTGGCTGCCGGAAGAGACTCTGCGCCTGCTCAAGGAATACTCGGTGTCGATCAAGGGCCCGATGACCACGCCGGTCGGCGGCGGCATCCGCTCGCTGAACGTCGCCCTGCGCCAGGAACTCGACCTCTACCAGTGCGTGCGCCCGGTGCGCTACTTCAAGGGCGTGCCGTCGCCGCTGAAGGATCCGACCAAGACCGACATGGTGATCTTCCGCGAGAACACCGAAGACATCTACGCCGGCATCGAATGGGAGGCCGAGAGCGACAACGCGAAAAAGGTCATCAAGTTCCTGCAGGACGAGATGGGCGTGAAGAAGATCCGCTTCCCGGCAACCTCCGGCATCGGCATCAAGCCGGTGTCGCGGGAAGGCACCGAGCGCCTGGTGCGCGCCGCCATCAAGTACGCCATCGCCAACGACCGCAAGTCGGTGACGATCGTGCACAAGGGCAACATCATGAAGTTCACCGAAGGCGGCTTCCGCGACTGGGCGCTATGCCCTGGCGCAGAACGAATTCGGCGCGCAACTGATCGACGGCGGACCGTGGTGCTCGTTCAAGAACCCCAATACGGGCCGCGAGATCGTCGTCAAGGACGCCATCGCCGACGCCTTCCTGCAGCAGATCCTGCTGCGCCCGGCCGAGTACGACGTGATCGCCACGCTCAACCTCAACGGCGACTACATTTCCGACGCGCTGGCCGCGCAGGTCGGCGGCATCGGCATCGCGCCCGGGCGCCAACATTTCCGACGACTACGCCTGTTTCGAGGCCACCCACGGCACGGCGCCAAAGTACGCCGGCAAGGACAACGTCAACCCGGGCTCGCTGATCCTCTCGGCCGAGATGATGCTGCGCCACATGGGCTGGAAGGAAGCCGCCGACCTGATCATCAAGGCCATGGAAGCCGCCATCGCCGACAAGATCGTCACCTACGACTTCGCGCGACTGATGGAAGGCGCCACCGAAGTGAAGTGCTCGGCTTTCGGCCAGGCGATGATCGACACGCATGTAATTCGTCAGCCACCGCCGCAACAAAAAAAAGCCTGCCAGGCAATATCGGCCTGGCAGGCTTTTGTACGATGTCACGGCCTCGAATCACGACTCAGGCCTTCTGAATGTTCGACGCCTGCTTGCCCTTGGGGCCTTGCACGACATCGAAGGAAACTTTTTCGCCTTCCTTCAGGGTCTTGAAGCCCGCCATGTTGATGGCGGAGAAATGCGCGAACAGATCTTCGCTGCCATCATCCGGGGTAATGAAACCGAAACCCTTGGCGTCGTTGAACCACTTGACGGTACCAGTTGCCATAAACCTCTTCCCATAATAACGAAGAACACACCGACGCGTGAAACGCGCCGGAACATGTTTGTGTTGCAAGTTCTCGACAGCCTAGGACGCCAAGCGGTGAATCAGAGGACTGAAGGACAGCGGGGGCATTCCCGTGACAACACAGCAGCAGTGAGGCTTGAACCAAACACGTTTGCCTTTTACGCAATTCTCCAGACAGCGTCAAGGGGATTCGTATGCTGCACAACAACATCGACCGCTGAGTCTCGACGCAACGGGCAAATCGATCTGGTTGGCGATAACCTCGCTATTCCCCTGTTGGCCGCGCAGTTGAACACCCGAAAATTGGCATTAGAATCAAATCATGGCCACACAGAAGCCGTTGCACGAAGGCAACGCAATCCTTGAGCCACAGCGGGCGCGCATCAAGCCGCCGCCACTTTTCAAGGTGCTGCTTGCTGAACGATGATTTCACCCCCATGGATTTCGTCGTTGTCGTGCTGCAGAAGTTTTTTGGCATGAGCCGTGAGCAAGCCACGTGTGGTGATGCTCAAGGTGCATCGCGAGGGCAAGGGCGTGTGTGGCGTGTTCCCCAGAGACGTCGCCGCCACCAAGGTGGAGCAGGTTAGCGCTTTCGCGCGCCAGTATCAGCATCCGCTGGCGTGTGTGATGGAGGAGAACTAGATGATCGCGCAGGAACTGGAAGTCAGCCTCCACATGGCCTTTGTCGAAGCACGGCAGAAGCGCCATGAATTCATCACCGTCGAGCACCTGCTGTTGGCGCTGCTCGACAATCCCTCCGCCGCCGACGTGCTGCGCGCCTGCGCGGCCAACATCGACGAGTTGCGCCAGGAACTGGCAGCCTTCATCGACCAGCACACACCCACCGTGGCCGGCACCGAAGAGATCGACACCCAGCCCACCCTCGGCTTTCAGCGTGTCATTCAGCGCGCCATCCTGCACGTGCAGTCGTCCGGCAAGAAGGAAGTCACTGGCGCCAACGTGCTGGTCGCCATTTTCGGCGAGAAGGATTCGCATGCCGTCTTCTTCTTGCAGAAGCAGGGGATCTCCCGGCTCGATGTGGTGAACTTCATTTCCCATGGCCTCACCAAGACACCGCAACCAGCGCACAAAGGCGAGGAGCCGAGCGAGCAGGAAGCCGAGACCCAACAACAGGCGGGCGCCCTGGAAAACTTCACCATGAATCTCAACCAGTCGGCGCTGGTCGGCAAGATCGACCCCCTGATCGGCCGTGAAAAGGAACTGGAGCGCGTTATCCAGACGCTCTGCCGGCGCCGCAAGAACAATCCGCTGCTGGTCGGCGAAGCCGGTGTCGGCAAGACCGCGATCGCCGAGGGCCTGGCCCAGCGCATCGTCGAGGGCCGGGTGCCGGACATTCTGGCCAAGGCGACCGTCTATGCACTCGACATGGGCGCCCTGCTGGCCGGCACCAAGTATCGCGGCGACTTCGAGCAGCGCCTTAAGGGCGTGCTCAAGCAACTGGCTGACAACCCCGACGCCATCCTGTTCATCGACGAAATCCACACCTTGATCGGTGCCGGCGCGGCCTCTGGCGGTACGCTCGACGCCTCCAACTTGCTCAAGCCGGCGCTTTCGTCCGGTGCGCTGAAGTGTATTGGCGCGACCACCTACAATGAGTTCCGCGGCGTCTTCGAAAAGGATCACGCGCTGTCGCGCCGCTTCCAGAAGATCGATGTCAATGAGCCGAGCGTCGGGGAAACCGTTTCGATTCTGCGCGGCCTGAAGAGCCGCTTCGAGGATCATCACGGGGTCAAGTACTCGGCGGCGGCGATCACCAACGCGGCCGAACTGTCGGCCAAGTACATCACCGACCGTCACCTGCCGGACAAGGCCATCGACGTTATCGACGAGGCCGGCGCCGCGCAGCGCATCCTGCCGAAATCGAAACAGAAGAAGGTTATCGGAAAGCTGGAGATCGAGGACATCGTCGCCAAGATCGCCCGGATCCCGCCACAACATGTTTCTGCCGACGACCGGTCGGCCCTGAAGAATCTGGAGCGCGATCTGAAGACTGTGGTCTTCGGCCAGGATCCGGCCATCGACGCGCTGGCCCGCGCCATCAAGATGTCCCGCTCCGGCCTGGGCAATCCCCAGAAGCCGATCGGCTGCTTCCTGTTCTCAGGCCCCACGGGCGTGGGCAAGACCGAGGTGGCGCGGCAGCTCGCCTACTGCATGGGTATCGAGTTGATCCGCTTCGACATGTCCGAGTACATGGAGCGCCATGCGGTGAGCCGGCTGATCGGCGCGCCGCCCGGCTATGTCGGTTTCGACCAAGGTGGCCAGCTTACCGAGGCCGTGACCAAGAAGCCCCACGCCGTGCTGCTTCTGGATGAGATTGAGAAAGCCCATCCGGATGTCTTCAACATCTTGCTGCAGGTCATGGACCACGGCACGCTGACGGACAACAATGGCCGCAAGGCCGACTTCCGCAACGTGGTGATTGTCATGACCACCAATGCTGGGGCCGAGGCGCTGCAAAAGACGTCGATCGGCTTCACTAACAGCAAGGAGGCCGGCGATGAGATGGCCGACATCAAGCGCATGTTCACGCCCGAGTTCCGCAACCGCCTTGACAGTATCATCTCCTTCAAGGCGCTCGACACCGAAGTTATCCTGCGTGTGGTGGACAAGTTCCTGATGCAGCTCGAAGGCCAGTTGCACGAAAAGAAGGTGGAAGCCATCTTCACGGACACCCTGCGCGCCTGGTTGGCGGAAAAGGGCTTCGACCCGCTGATGGGTGCCCGGCCGATGGCACGACTGATCCAGGATTCGATCCGCTCGGCGCTTGCCGACGAACTGCTGTTCGGCCGGCTGTTGCACGGTGGCCGCGTGACCATCGACCTGGATGACGAGGGCCCCGACGGCAAGATCAAGCTCATTTTCGAGGTGGCCGAGCAACCAGCGTCGAGCCAAGCTGCCTCGCTCGAATAGGTCAGTCGGGGAGCTCGAAGAGCACCGGTAAATTGACGGCGAACGCCTTTCCCTGAAGTGTGGGTGGCAAAGGCGTCGCCGGTACTGCCCGACGCAGCATATCCAACGCCGCCTCGTCGAGCACCGCGTGACCGCTTGATTTGGCGAGCTCCGCCGCCTGGGTGACGCCGTCGGCTCGTGCCGCCACCCGCACTTCGACCGTCCCCGCCCACCCCGCCTCGATCGCCTGGACCGGATAGCGCTTATGGCGTCCCGCCGCGCGGGCGAGCGCCAACCGGTAACTGCGCAGACCTTCCGGGTCGGCGCCCTCGCTTGCCTCCAGCGATGAAGCAACGACCCTTGACGGGGGCAGCGCAGCTGATGTCGCCGGGGCAAGCTGCGCGCCGGCCGAACGACTTGCCGCTGTCGGGGTCCAATCGAAGTTCGTGGTATCCCGAGGTTCGGTCGACGCCAAAACCAAGGATTGCGCAGAAGTTGAAATATCGTTCTGCGCCGACCTTTTCAGCGCGCCCGGGTTCGGCACGATCGTGGAAGTGGTCGGCGCGATCGCTTCGACCACGGTCTCTGGAGGCAGGACCGGTCTGAGGGTAGCCTGCAACGGCGTGGCAACGACGTGGCCGCGCCAGGCGGGCGTCGACGGCCACAGCAGAAGTAGATGGGCAACGAGTGAAATAGCCAGCGCCCGGACGAGACCGAGGCGCTGCTCGGCTGGCAAGGTCACGATAGGCAAAGTCGCAGGGCTCTGCTAGATTGATGCAACTTGTGGATTCTACGGTATGAGCATACACCCGCTGATTCTCACGCTTGACCAGCATGGCGCGCCTCACCGCTGGGTGAGCTGGCAGCATGCGTGCTTCTACTACGCCAAGGACTTGGTCGCCTGGGCTATCGGCGACCACAGTTTCGTTTTTCACGGCGGCACCAACCGCGCCACCGGCGAGCGTTCAGCCATCAGCACCAACAGCATCATCGCCATCAAGGGCAAGGCCCTGGCCGGCAAGTCGCTGCACAAGGTCCCGCCACTGTCCAACCGCGAGCTGTTCCATCGAGATCGCCATGTCTGCGCCTACTGCGGCGACGAACTTCCGGGCCAGCGTTTGACACGCGACCACATCGTACCGGTGGTACAGGGCGGCCGGGACACGTGGATGAACGTCGTCACTGCCTGCCGGAGCTGCAATCAGGTGAAGAGCGGCCGCACCCCCGAACAGGCCGGGATGGAACTGCTCTACGCTCCCTACGTGCCGAACAAGGCCGAATACCTGATTCTCTGCAATCGTCTGATTCTCGTCGACCAGATGGACTTCCTCGCCCGCCACGTGCCTAGCGTGAGCCGAATACGCGTTTGATGCGGCCAAGTCTCCACCGCGCAGGGCAACGGACGAGAATGGCATGACCACACCCAAGGCGTTGACCTCCTACCGCAAGTATTGGGCGCGGCGCTTCGGCACGGCGCCCTTCCTGCCCATGTCGCGCGCCGAGATGGATCAATTGGGCTGGGATTCGTGCGACGTCATCATCGTCACCGGCGACGCCTACATCGACCACCCGAGTTTCGGCATGGCCCTGATTGGCCGGTTGCTGGAAGCACAGGGTTTTCGCGTCGGTATCATTGCCCAGCCCGACTGGCACTCCGCCGACGCCTTCCGCGCTATGGGCCGGCCGAATCTCTACTTCGGCGTCACCGCCGGCAACATGGATTCGATGGTCAATCGCTATACCACCGACCGTAAGATCCGCTCGGACGACGCCTATACGCCCGATGCCGCACCCGACCGGCGCCCCGATCGCGCCGCCGTCGTCTATGCCCAGCGCTGCCGGGAGGCCTTCAGCGACGTCCCCGTCGTCATCGGCGGCATTGAGGCTTCCCTGCGTCGCATCGCCCACTACGACTATTGGTCGGACAAGGTGCGTCGCTCCATACTGCCCGACAGCAAGGCCGACTTGCTGCTGTTCGGTAACGCCGAGCGGGCGCTGGTCGACCTGACGCATCGGCTGGCCAAGGGCGAAAAGATCGCCGACATCCGCGACCTGCGCGGCACAGCCTTCATGGTGCCGTCAGGCTGGAAGCCGCACGAGGAGTGGTGCGAAGCCAACGCGCGCGACGCCGCCAGCATCAGGGAGACGACTTTCGTCCGCCTGCCCGCCTATGAAGAGGTCAAGGACAACCCGACGCACTATGCCGAAGCCTCCCGGATGTTCCATCTCGAATCGAATCCCGGCAACGCCCGCGCACTGGTGCAGGCGCATGGCGAACGTGCCGGGCTGCGCGACCTCTGGCTCAATCCCCCGCCGATCCCCCTGACTACCGGGGAAATGGACCACGTGTTCGGCCTGCCCTATGCCCGTGCCCCGCATCCCGCCTATGGCGACGCCAGGATTCCGGCTTGGGAGATGATCCGCTTTTCCATCAACATCATGCGTGGCTGCTTTGGCGGCTGTACCTTCTGCTCGATCACCGAACACGAAGGTCGCATCATTCAGAGCCGTTCCGAAGCCTCGATCCTGCACGAGATCGAGGAGATCCGCGACAAGACGCCCGGCTTTACCGGCGTGATCTCCGATCTCGGCGGTCCGACGGCCAACATGTACCGCATGGCCTGCAAGGACGAGGCCATCGAGGCGGCATGCCGACGCCTGTCCTGCGTCTATCCGGACATTTGCCCGAACATGGACACCGACCACGCACCGCTGATCCATCTGTATCGCGAAGCGAGGCAGGTGCCGGGCGTCAAGCGGATATTGATTGGTTCCGGGCTTCGCTACGACCTGGCCGTGCGCTCGCCGGAGTACATCAAGGAACTGGTCAGCCACCACGTTGGCGGCTACCTGAAGATTGCCCCTGAACATACGGAGGCGGGCCCACTGTCGAAGATGATGAAGCCCGGCTTGGACAGCTACGAGAAGTTCAAGCGCATGTTCGACGCCGCGTCCAAGGCGGCGGGCAAGGAGCAGTACCTGATTCCCTATTTCATTGCCGCGCATCCTGGCACCACCGACGAGGACATGCTCGAGCTGTCGCTCTGGCTGAAGCGCAATGGATTCCGTCTCGACCAGGTGCAGACCTTCCTGCCGACCCCACTGGCGCTGGCCACTGCCATGTGGCACACCGAGAAGAATCCGCTCAGACGGGTATCGGCCGATTCGGAGAAGGTGGCGGTGGTGCGCGGCAGTCGGCAACGCAGGCTGCACAAGGCCTTCCTGCGCTATCACGACGCCGAGAACTGGCCACTGCTGCGCGAGGCGCTCAAGCAGATGGGCCGGGCCGACCTGATCGGCAACGGCAAAAAACATCTGGTGCCGGCGTGGCAACCGGCTGGCACCAAGGCGGTTGATCGAATCACGCCGCGCCGCACAACGACAAGACGTTGATCGGATTGAAAAATCGTCTATGATGACGCGGGTCGTCGCCACCGAAAGCGGTGCGGACCCTATAACTATTCCACGAGGAGACAACCGATGGGCGCGCTGTACTTTATCCTTTGGCCATCATTTCTGGTGGCCGGCTTGGCTGAGATCGCTTTCTTCACCATCATCGACCCGAAAGACCTGTACCTCTTCGGGCAACCCGTCCACTTCTCCGCCTTGGCCACCTACTCGATGGGATTCTTCGCGTTCTGGGCGATTTGCGCCGCATCCAGCTACGCGACCTGCTTCTTCCAGCGCAGCGGCACCTCGCTCAACCGCGGTATGTCAAACTACACGCCGCGCAACAACGCCTACGACAACCACTGACCGACGAACCCCACCAGTCCGGACCGGAAGGCGGCACACTCTGGCCGCTGCGGTCGTCGGTCCGGACTGGCGGTCGATTGCGGGGCGGAAGATTCAGACGCAGCCGGTCGGCTTGGGCATGCCGGCGTAACGCGCCGCCTGCTTCGCCGGACCGTACGGGAACAGGTCGAACAGGAACTTCTTGTCGGACCACTCGTCGCCCAGATCGCCACCGATGGTCTTGGTCATCACGCGCAGGTTGGGCGCCGTACCGTTTTCCTGATAATAGTTCCGGATCCAATTGACCAATTGCCAATGCCGGTCGGTCAGTTCCAATTCGTCCTGCTTCGACAGGTACTCGGCAACCTCCTCGGACCAATCGTCCAGATTAGCCAGGTAGCCCTCGGCGTCGGTCTCAATTTCTCTTCCATTGATGTTGATCATGGTTTATTGCCTCTCTCTTAGGGTTGGGATTTCATTGCTGACTATTTTAGTCGGGTATTTAACCCTGTCAAGAGGCATGACGAAAAACAGCCTGAAAGAGGACGAACAGCGAGTGGCCCTTGGTTTACGTCTTCTCACCGGCCACCGAATGGGCTGGTTGACACCTCGCGCTCGCCGGCACCTACCTGCAATAAGTTGTTAACGCAACCAATGCCATTCGCTTCCGCCGCAAGCCGGCCGGCCAGGACGGCATGCTCCTCGTTCATCACCGAACCTGTCAGCGTTGCCACGCCACCGCTCACCCTCACCTGTATCTTCTCGCGCATCAATGCCTTGTTGAATTGCAGGCTGGTGCTGAGTTTGACGCTCAGTGCCTCGTCCTTGAAGAAACTCGCCAAGTCGTCACGAGCCCGGCAGACCGGCCTGCTGGTGGGCCGATAGGAATCGGGATCACGAACAACGGCAGGCGCGGGAGGCGGCGTGGTTTGCGGCACCGGCGCGGGCACCGCCGCCGGCTTGGCCATGGCAATCCGATCAGATTGCTTGGCTGCGTCCTTGGTTGGACCTTTTTGCTCCTGTTGCGTCGTCTTGGCCGGCTGCGCGGGTTCCGCCTTCGCCTTGGCCGCCGCCGCTAGCGCCGCCTTTTCCTGTTGTTGCTGCTTGAGCTTGGAGAGTGCCGCCTTTGCCAGCCCGGCAAATCGCCCTTGCGGATATTGCTGGAGATAGGCGCGATACGCTTCGTCGGTATCCAGACGCTGAGCGCCGCGCCAGGCTTCGATGTCGCCAGCCATGTCGTCCGACGGTGCCGTCGCCGGCGCTGGAGCAGCCACGGCGGGGGCTGGCGTGGCTTCCACAGGCGCCGAGAAATAGAACCTGCCGGTCAGCGACGAACTTTCCCACGGTGTTTGCGAATCGCCGCTGCCGCGATTCACCTGATTGCGTACCTCCTTGAATACCTCTTCCACCTGCCAGCCCGGCTTGCGAATAGCCTTGAGCAATTCGGAGGTGTAGAGCCCATTGCTGCCCTCACCATCCATGGCCACCTTGCCCGGCGCCGTGGCATAGGCGATCAGCGTTCCCTTCGGCGCGTCCATGCTGGCCAAGCCGCCGCTACCGCCGCGGAACCGCCGCTCGTACGGATTGTTGCGGCAGGCGTCGAGGATCACCAGATTGACCCGACTGCCCGCCTCGGTCAGTTGCTGGAGCACAGTGTCCATGTTCACCGCTTCGCTGCCGACCGTCGCCTCGGTACTGATCTGCGCATCGACGGGAATCAGATAGTTGTTGCCGCGGACCTGCATGCCGTGGCCCGCGTAGTAGAACAATGCCACGCTATCCGAGCCGATCTTGCTGCGAAATTGGGTGATCGACCGGTTGAAATCCTTTTGGCTGACGTCCGTCCGCTCAATGACGTCGAAGCCCAGTGCGCGCAAGGTACGAGCCATGGCGCGCGCATCGTTGACCGGGTTGCGCAGTTCATTCTTGGGATACTTGGCATTGCCGATCACCAAGGCGACGCGATGTTCCTTCACGCGCGGCGCTTCACCGCCGCGGGGTGCTGCGGACGCGCCACCTGCCGCGCCGATTGCAAACGCCAACACGGCCAGCGTTGCCAACACCGACCGAACGACTAGTCGGCCCATCATTTTCGTTCTCCCTATCAGTCTCATGATTTCTAGTAGTGATCACCGCACGGATGCTAAGCGTAATACAGAAAGAGCGCCGACACTTGATCCCGATCATTGCTCGAACTCGAGAACCCGACGGAATGATTGTGGGCTGCTCCGGCTGCTCCAGGCCGACTACGTCACGGGAAAGACGCTTGATGTTTTCAATCACCAGACTGGCCCTTGCCACCACGACGCTGCTGGCGATGAATGCCGCCTGGCCGGCACCCACCACCACCCTGCCCTCGCTGGCGGACCCCGCCACCGAGTTCGTTCACCGTGCCGCCGCCCCCGAGAATTCTCGCTGCACAGCGAGCGAGGGGCTGATGTTGCCAGTGGACCTCATGCCCGGGGCCGGCGTGGAGGCGGCATTCGACCACGCCAGCGGGCGCCTGCGCATCCTTTACCGGATGGCTTTCAACCAGCTCACCGAAGGCTGGAACTGGCATCCCGAGGCGAACGCCGCCAACGACGACTACTACCGCTTCAAGTTTCTGCCGATCCAGTCGGTCACCGAGGAGCGACCAGGCTACCGTTTCGAAGACAAGATCGGCGAACCGCAGGACATGCGGGTCCGCTGGCGCTACGACTACTTCTTCGCCTTCGAGAACCTTTACGACTTCTATCCGCGCGGCACCGACGACGACGCCGGCTTTGCCGCCGAGGTAACGGTCACGCCGAGTGAAGCCGAACGGCTAACGAACGGTGGCCTGCGCATGGCCCTGCGCGGTCGACTGACCCGGCACTGCCTCTCGGACAGTACCACGTTCTGGAAGGCGACCTTCAGCAACCCGGTGGACTTCACCCTGAAGAAACGTTACCTCATCGGCACCCTGGAAGAAGTCCTGTTCTACGATGCCGCGAACGGGCGGGTTCTGGCCCGCGTATCGAGCAAGCCGCCGAGTCAGGCAGTGCGCCAGTAGCCCGCTTAGGCAGCCCGCCATTCAAGAAAGCATGTGTTGACGAGAGTCAAAAGCGGCGCGGGAAATGCGTGCAAACATTCGGCGCCAAGTTTTTCTCGGCCTCTAACAAGCCAACGACAATTCACCCCTACAGGAGGACCGCATTGTGACCCCCAACGAGACTCCCTCGTCCAGTCCGGCCATGGAGCAATCACCCGCGTGCTCGGTGCCACCGGCATCGGCAGACCCCGCCAAGCCCGTCCTGAAAACCTCGCGCCGCGACTTCCTGAGAGCCGGCGGAACGCTGAGCCTGTCGTCGCTGATGGGCACGGCGGCGCTGATGACCCAGTCCGACGATGCCGAAGCCGCCGCCGAATGGGCCGAGCACTTCCAGAAGAACTACCGCCTGATGACGGCGGAGGAGAAGGCCGAGGCGCGCGCGCGGCTCGAAAGGCGCTATTCAGCCGAATACGGCAAGCAGGTCAGCGTCGATACCACCGACGCCCAGCCCGGCGTCCTGATGGGCTACGCACTGAACATCCGCAAGTGCATTGGCTGCCGCCGCTGCGTGCATGCCTGCGTCGCCGAGAATAACCAGACGCGTGGCAAAGGTCGCCCCGGCGAAAAGATCGAATGGATCCAGGTGCTGCGCATGGAGCGCGGCAAGTTCGAAGAAGACAAGATGAATCACGGCTACCCGGAAGGGCTGGGTATCCAGGTCGGCGGCAATGCCTACACGCCCGCCGGACAGGTGCTCGAAGGCCAGTACCACTACAACCCCGAAAAAGTGCCGGAAGAAGACGCCACCTACATGCCGATCGCCTGCATGCAGTGCGAAAAGCCCCCCTGCGTCAAGGTTTGTCCGGTGCGCACCACCTACCGCGAAGCCGGACGGCGTGGTCGTCATCGACTACAACTGGTGTATCGGCTGCAGCATGTGCATGGACGCCTGCCCCTACTGGGCGCGCCGCTTCAACGTCACCAACGCCGGTGCTGCCGAAGGAAGAGATGAACCCGGTGACGCACTACCTGGGCAACCGGCCGCGCATGCGCGGCGTCGTCGAGAAGTGCCACTGGTGCCTGCAGCGCAGTCGCCACGGCCGCTACCCGGCCTGCGTCGAGGTCTGCCCGGTGGGCGCCCGCAAGTTCGGCAACCTGCTCGACCCGGAAAGCGAAGTGAGCAAGATCCTGGCGCGGAAGAACGTGTTCCGCCTCAAGGCCGAGCTCAACACCTTCCCGAAATTCTTCTACTTCTACGATTGAGGAGCCGGACCGTGCAACAACTGATCAGCTTCACTACCGACTACACGCGCTACGTCCTCAAGGGCGGCACGAAGTTCTATGCCTGGATGGGCTCGCTCGCCGTGCTGATGGTCGGCATGATGTATGTCTTCTATCTGCAAAACACCGACGGCCTGATCGTCACCGGCATGACCAGCCAAATCCAGCGACGGTTTGTACCTTGCCAACCTGGTCTTCCTGGTCGGCGTGGCCGCCGGGGCGGTGACCATCGTCTTCCCGGCCTATGTCTATCACCACGAGGGCATGCACAAGGTGGCCGTGCTCGGCGAGATGCTGGCGATCACCGCCGTGATCATGGTGATGATGTTCGTGTTCGCCCACATGGGCCGGCCCGATCGCCTCTGGCACATGGTCCCGCCCTGGGGCATCTACAGCTTCTCCTCGATGCTGGGCTGGGATGTGATGGTGCTCAACGGCTACCTGATCCTGAACGCCATCTGCGGCTTCTACTACCTGTGGTGCAAGTACACCGGCAACCCGATCAACAGGAAATGGTTCATCCCGCTGGTGTTATGTCGCCATCGTCTGGGCGCTGTCGATCCACACCGTCACGGCCTTCCTGATGGCCGACCATGCCGGCGCGTCCGATGTGGTTCCACAGCATGATGCCGATCCGCTTCATCTCGACGGCGTTTGCCGCCGGCCCGGCCCTGATCATCCTGATCTTCCTGATCATCCGCAACAACACCAAGTTCTGGATCGATGACAGCGCGATCAAGCTGCTGTCCACCATCGTTACCTGGTGCCTCGGCATCGCCATCTTCCTGACCATGTCGGAAGTCGTGGTCGAGCTCTATGCCCGCACCGAGCACGCCAACGGTCTGTACTACCTGATGTTCGGCCTGCACGGGCTGACCAAGCTGGTGCCGTGGTTCTGGACATCGGTGATCCTGATGATCGGATCGTTCCTGTTCCTGATCTTCCCCGCCTACCGCCTCGACTACAAGGTACTGCCAATCCTGTGTGCGACGACTTTCGCCGGCATCTGGATCGAAAAAGGCATGGGCCTGATCGTCCCCGGTTTCATCCCGACGCCGATCGGTGAAGTAACCGAGTATTACCCGAGCTTCGTCGAGGTGTTGCTGACCATCGGCATCTGGGCGTTCGGCTTCTTCATCCTGACCATCCTGCTCAAGGGCGCCATCGGCATCCTGCTGGGCGAGATCAAGTTCGGCGGCGCCAAGGCCGCCGCTGCGAAGTGAGGCGACGATCATGAAAAAAATTGCAACCTACACGATGATTCTCGCACTGTGCGGCGGCGGGCTTTACGCCGTCATCGCCGCGGAAAATGCGGCCGAACCGCCGGCACAAGCGGAAGCTGCCGCCCCGGCCGAACCGGTTGTCTGCTTCGAAAGCCGCAAGGGCGCTTCCGAAGTCACCCAGCGCGAGATCAAGCCCGGCTGGCCCAACGTCAAGTGCTCACCCAAGACCGGCGCGGCGCTGTGGTACGGCGATCCTTTCGACGGCACGGTGCCGATGGGCAAGATGCCGGGGCTGGAGAAGATTCCCGAAGGCCACGCGCTCGTCAAGCCGCGCTCGGAGAAGCTGTCCATCCTGCCGATGTGCGGCACCGCCTGCCATAACGGCGTCGGACCCCAGTTCAACCCGCCGACGTTGCCGAAGGACAAGAAGCCAACGCCGATCCCGACCATGGAAGGCCTGGTGCCCGATGTCAAGGATCTACAGCACGGTCGCGGCCGCATCTGGTGTCTGGACTGCCACCACACGACCAAGCGCAACAAACTGGTCGATCACTTCGGCGATCCGATCAGCTTCGACGAGCCGCAGCTGCTGTGCGGCAAGTGTCACGGCGACAAGCTGCGCGACTGGCGCGACGGCATCCATGGCAAGCGCATCGGCGAATTCGCCAGCAATGGCAAGAAGCGCTGGTTCACCTGTACCGAGTGCCACAACCCGCACAACGTGCAGGATGGCCATCGGAACAAGGGCTTCATCCAGCTGCAACCCGAGCCGTCGCCCCAGTTGCCAAGGGGCATGGCGAACGCTGATCACGAAAAAGTGCATCCGATTCCGCACCCATTGATGGCTGATTCGACTGAAAAACCTGGTCCGGCACGGGGCGATCCCACGTGGGTCGCCCCGGCGCTGACGCGAGAAGAAAAATCGCGCAACGTCGGCAAGACCCCGGTCTTCTTCGGCCCACCACTGGCGATTCTCACCGATGGCCAGAAGAACACCATGGAGATCAGCGGCAAGCTCAACCGCACCGCCGAGCGCTACCTGGAAATTCAGCGGCATCATGGCCTGGAACTCACGGAGCCGGAGCGTCAGTGCATCGCCCACATCTGCAACATCGGCTTCATGTCACCGCTCGAGATCCGCGAACTGGCGTTTGAAGTCGGCCTGACCAGGTTCGAATGCGCGGGCCTCGACAAGGTCGCATTGGCCGCGAAGCTCGAATCGGCCAGCTTCGCCGATCTGGTCGCCGTCGTCGAGTCGCTGGGCTTCTGACTTTCGAGGAACAAGGCCATGCCAAACCGGGTGGAATGGACCCCCCGCCACAGTGTCGGGAACGAAACCCTCGACGGTCAGCACAGGGACATCCTGGCGCAATGCAATGCGCTGGCCGATTGTCTCGACGACGCCAGCGAGGGAAACGAGGGGAAGTTCGATGAAATCTTCGTCGATCTGATGACCCGCGCACGCGAGCATTTCGCCGCCGAGGAGGCGCTGCTCAGCCATTGCGGCTACCCCGACCTCGATGATCACAGGAGCGAGCAGGAGGAGTACGGGTTCCTGGCGGCGGAGATCATCACGACGGAGAATTTCGACAGGTCGGAACTTCAGACCTTCCTGGCCCTCTGGTGGGCAGGGCATATCATGGGCTCAACCAAGAGGCATCGCGACTTTCTAAGCAAGTAGCGAGCTGACGAGGTCAACCTGCAGAAACGAAAAACCCCGCGGGGCGCGGGGCTCGGCGGGGTTGTCGTCCAGTCAGGGACTGGTTTGCTGCCATTGCTTGGCGGAGAGGGTGGGATTCGAACCCACGGTAGGCTATTGCCTACGCCTGATTTCGAGTCAGGTACATTCGACCACTCTGCCACCTCTCCGGGACGCGGATTCTAGCACCGGTGGCGCGGCCACCGCCAGCGCCGTGGCAAAATGGCGCTTTCATGTCATGGCGACTCTGCTCCGATGACGCGGTTCCATCTGTCTTGGGCTTGCTTGCTGATCGGGCTATTGCTGCTGGCCGCGTGCGGTCCGGGCAAGGTCGCCAGACAGCCGGACGAGTTGCTGGTGGCGGTGCTCGACGACCCGGTCTTCTACCAGCCGGCGCCGGCCGACGGCGCGCCGAGCGGCTTCGAGTACGATCTGCTGGCCGCTTTCGCCGAATCACAGCAAAGGAAGCTGCGGGTCGTTCCGGCGGCCAATCCCGGGGCGTTGCTGAGCCTATTGAAGGACGGCGCGGTGGATTTCGTGGCGGCGGCGCCGACCCAGCAGGTGCCGGATCTTCGCTATACGAAACCCTTGCGCGAAGCGCGGCCGCTGATCGTCCAGCATGGCGACTCGCTGCCGGTGGACGATGCCGATGCGCCTGGCCGGCCATGCCATAGAGGTATTGCCCGGCACCATCGAGGAAACCGCTCTCAAGCAGGTGGTGACGGACCCGGCCATCAACATCGAGCGCCCCCTGGTCGTCAACGCCATCGAGTTGCTCGCCCGGGTTTCCGAGTACCACGCCGAATTGGCGGCCACCGACTCCGTCCATTTCGACGTCGCGGTGAACTTCTATCCCGATCTGGCGGTGGCACAGGAACTGCCGGGCAAGGTCGCCTACGCCTGGGCATTTCGCGTCGAGGACGACGCCTTGCGGGCCGCGGCGGATGCCTTCATCGCCGAGTGGCGCAAGGACGGCCGGCTGGCGCGGCTGGAAGACCGCTACTTCGGCCACATCAAGCGCATCAATCCGATCGGCGCCACCCAATTCATCGAGGACATGCGCACCCTGCTGCCGCGCTATCGCCAGCGCGTTCCAACGGGCCCAGGCGACCTGACCGGCATCGACTGGCGCCTGCTGGCGGCGCTGGCCTATCAGGAATCGAAGTGGGACCCGCTGGCCACCTCGTCCACCGGCGTGCGCGGCATGATGATGCTGACCGAGGAAACCGCCGACCACCTGGGCGTCGAGCAACCGCCTCGACGCCGCCGAAAGCATCCGCGCCGGCGCGCGCTATCTGGCCGACCTGATGGAACAGCTGCCGGCCAACGTGCAGCAACCCGACCGGCTCTGGCTGGCGCTGGCCGCCTACAACCTCGGCATGGGCCATCTGAACGGCGCGCGCGCATTTCGCGCACCAGCCTGAAGCGCGATCCGGACTCGTGGTACGACATGAAGAAAGTGCTGCCGCTGCTGGCGCGGCCCGAGTACTACGACGCGCCTGAAGATCGGCCGCGCGCGCGGCGGCGAGGCGGTGATCATGGTCGAGAACATTCGCACCTACTACGACATCCTCGTCCGCTTCGAGCCGCCACGCCGCAGCCTCGCCGCACTCGGCGGAAACCGGCCTGGCTCAATGCAGCGCTGAGCCTTGTCCAGACCGCCCATGTAGGGGCGCAGCACCGCCGGCACGGTGACGCTGCCGTCGGCGTTCTGGTAGTTCTCCAGCACCGCCACCAGCGTGCGGCCGACCGCCAGGCCGGAGCCGTTCAGGGTGTGCACCAGTTCCGGCTTGCCCTTCTCGTTGCGGAAGCGCGCCTGCATGCGCCGCGCCTGGAAGGCCTCGAAGTTGGAGCAGGAGGAAATCTCGCGGTAGGTGTTCTGCGCCGGCAGCCAGACTTCGAGGTCGTAGGTCTTGGCCGCGGAGAAGCCCATGTCGCCGGTGCACAGCGCCATCACGCGGTAGGGCAGCTCCAGCTTCTGCAGGATGGTTTCGGCATGGCCGGTCAGCTCTTCCAGCGCCTCCCAGGACTGGTCGGGGCGCACGATCTGCACCAGTTCCACCTTGTCGAACTGATGCTGGCGGATCATGCCGCGCGTGTCGCTGCCGTAGCTGCCGGCCTCGGAGCGGAAACAGGGCGTGTGGCAGACGAACTTCAGCGGCAGCGTCTCGGCGGCGAGGATCTCGTCGCGCACGATGTTGGTCACCGGCACTTCGGCGGTGGGAATCAGGTAGAGCCGGCTGCCGTCGCGAACGCGGCACGCGGAACAGATCTTCCTCGAACTTCGGCAACTGGCCGGTGCCGAACATGCTGTCCGGCATTGACCAGATAGGGCACATAGACTTCGGTGTAGCCGTGCTCGCCGGTATGCATGTCGAGCATGAACTGCGCCAGCGCGCGATGCAGGCGCGCCATCGCCGCCTTTCATCAGCGAGAAGCGCGCGCCGGCGATCTTGACGCCGGTCTCGAAATCCAGCCCGCCCAGCGCTTCGCCGAGGTCGACGTGGTCCTTGACCGCGAAAGTCGAAGCTGCGCGGCGTGCCCCAGCGCCGCACTTCGACGTTGCCGGTTTCATCGCTGCCCACCGGCACGCTCTCGTGCGGCAGGTTGGGGATCACCGCGACGAAGGCGTCGAGCGCTGCCTGGCAGCGCCGCCAGCTGCGTCTTCGTTGGCCTTCAGCTCGTCGCCCGAGGCCGGCCACCTCGGCCATCACCGCGCGAGACATCCTCGCCCTTGCCCTTGAGCATGCCGATCTGCTTCGACAGGCGTATTGCGCTTCGCCTGCAGATCCTGGGTGCGCGTCTGCAAGCGTCTTGCGCTCGGCTTCCAGCGCCTCGAAGGCGGCGGTGTCGAGCGTCGTAGCCGCGCGTGGCGAGGCGTTCGGCGACTCAGGGCAAGGTTGCGTGCGCAGCAGTTGAATGTCCAGCATGTCGATAGTCCTATCTTCGTTGACCACTACTTCTTGGCCTTGCGCGTCCAGTTCGCGCAGGTGCGCGAGCTTTTCGGCGATCTTCTGTTCCAGCCCGCGCGCGCGTCGGCTGGTACCACTCGACCGCGGCATGCCCTCGGGGAAGTAGTTCTCGCCGGCGGCATAGCCTTCGGGCTCGTCGTGCGCGTAGCGGTAATCGGCGCCGTAAGCCCAGTTCCTTCATCAGCTTGGTCGGCGCGTTGCGCAGGTGCTCCGGCACCGGCCGCGACTTGTCCTGGTCGACGAAACGGCGCGGGCCGCATTATACGCGACGTAGACGGCGTTCGACTTCGGCCGCCACGGCCAGGTAGATCACCGCCTCCGCCAGCGCCAGTTCGCCTTCCGGGCGAGCCCAGCCGCTCGTAGGTTTCGCACGGCATCCAGCGCCAGTCGCAGCGCGCGCGGATCGGCCAGGCCGATGTCCTCCGATCGCCATGCGCACGATGCGCCGCGCCCAGATAGCGCGGATCGGCGCCGCCGTCGAGCATGCGCACCAGCCAGTACAGCGCGGCATCCGGATTGGAGCCGCGCACCGATTTGTGCAGCGCCGAGATCTGGTCGTAGAAGGCGTCGCCGCCCTTGTCGAAGCGGCGCAGGTCGCTGCGCCAGCGTCGCTTCGAGAAAGGCGGCATCGATCAGCTGGTCACGTCGGCGGCTAGCGCCGCGGTCTGCAGCTGTCTCCAGCACGTTGAGCAGGCGGCGCGCATCGCCGTCGGCATAGCCGATCAGCCGCTCGCCGGGCCTCGTCGTCGAACTCCAGCTCCGGCAAAGCGCGCGGCCGGCGCGCGCTCGAACAGCTCGCCCAGTTCTTCCTCGGCGAGCGCCTTGCAGCACATACACCGCGGCGCGCGACAGCAGCGCCGAGTTCACTTCGAACGACGGATTCTCGGTGGTGGCGCCGATGAAGGTCACCAGGCCGCTGCTCGACGTAGGGCAGGAAGGCATCCTGCTGCGCCTTGTTGAAGCGATGCACCTCGTCGACGAACAGGATCGTGCGCCGGCCCGATTGCGCCAGCGTCAGTTCGCGCCTGCTCCATCGCCTCGCGGATGTCCTTGACGCCGGAAAACACCGCCGACAGCGCGATGAACTCGGCATCGAAGCCGTCGGCCATCAGGCGCGCCAGCGTGGTCTTGCCGACGCCCGGCGGCCCCCAGAGGATCATCGAATGCGGCGTCCGCGACTCGAACGCCAGGCGCAGCGGCTTGCCCGGGCCGAGCAGGTGCTGCTGGCCGATCACCTCGTCGAGCGTCGTCGGGCGCAGCCGTTCGGCCAGCGGCGCGTGGGTGGAGGGTGGAAAGAGATCGCTCATCATGGCGACCAGTCAATGTCGGTGGCGAAGCCCCGGCGACGCACGGCGGCATTGAGCGCTTCCTCGCCCTCACCCTGGTCGACGATCCATCCCGCCGACCCGCCGATGTCCGGCAGCGCCTCGGCGAGAGTACGGGCCTGGCGCAGGGTGCCGATACCCGCCTTGACTTCAACAGCGCTCATCGTATCGCCGCGCTGGAACAGCAAGTCGACCTCCGCTCCGGCGGCGGTGCGCCAGAAGAATGGCTGGCTGAACGGCCGGGTCAGGCGCTCCCGGCGCAGTAGGTTTTCAATGACAAAGGTTTCCCAACTGGCGCCGCGTACCGGATGGGCGTCCAGTTCGGCCATCGAGCCGATATTGAGCAGATGGTGCAACAGGCCCGTATCGCGCAGATAGGCTTTGGGCGCCTTGGTCAGCCGCTTGCCGACGTTGCGAAAGTAGGGAGACAGGCGGCGCAGCAGAAAAGTCTGCTCGAAGATATCCAGGGCGCGGCTGACCCGGCCATGGCTGACACCCAGGGCGCCGGCCAGCGCGGCAACGTTGAGCAACCCGCCCTGCTGATGGGCCAGCATGGTAAGCAGCCGCCGGGTAAACAGCGGCTCCGCCTCGATGCCCAGGCGGGGCAGATCGCGCTCGATGTAGGTACGCAGGTAGGCTTCCTGCCATTCCCGGAAATCACCGGTCACCGCGTCGGGAAAGCCACCGGCCAACCACAGCCGTTGCCACGGGAGCGGCGCCGGCCCGCCAGCCGCCTCGACAGCCATCAAGGGCTCCAACTCCAGGATACCGACCCGCCCGGCCAGGGTTTCCGCGACGCCGCGCACCAGATCGGGCTGGGCCGATCCGAGCAGGACGAAGCCGCCGCCGCCCGGTCGCCGTTCATCGATGATGCCGCGCAGCGCGGCGAATACCTGCGGGACTGCCTGGGCCTCGTCGAGAATCAGGCCGTTATCGGCGCGCTGAGCGTATCTGGAAGGCGGCATCCTCGGCGAACAACTCGCGCAGGCGCGGTGTTTCGAGGTCCGCATAGACATGATCGGGAAACGCCGCCCGCGCCAGCGTCGTCTTGCCCACCTGACGCGCGCCCAGAATGAGCACGGCGGGAAATTGCGCGGCAAGGGCGCGCAGACGATCGGAAGCAAGGCGCGGGAACATGGCGGGCGAGCCGGTTAGCGATTTCTGGGTGCGGAAAGCGAACTGCTTGCCTGCATTATTATTGCGTCAATCAACAAATGCAAGCCTAATCGCCCACCACGTCCGCGCCTTTGGGCGGCGTGAAGCGGAACACATCCGCCGGCAGCGCGGCATTGACCTCGAACTGATCGAGCAGCAGCGTGGTGGTCTGTCCGAAGTTGTCGCGCACCTCCATCAGGCGCGGCAACTTGTCCTTGAAGCCGATGCGAACACGCTCGAAGGTACCGTCCGCCGCCCTGGGGGTCGCTTCGACGAACTCGAAGCCATCGACGGTACCGCCCTCCTTGAGCACGAAATTATCCTCGAGGGCATCGCCGGCGAGCAGCCCGGCCGGGCTGGAACCCAGCGCCTGGCCGACCTTCCTCACCGTGACCTGATTCGAGGTCGGGGTCGAAGCTCCAGAGCTTGCGACCATCGCTGACCAATAGCTGCTGGTAGGGCTTCTCGTAGCTCCAGCGAAACTTGCCCGGCCGGGCGAAGGCAAAGAAGCCGGCCGACTGCTGGGGCTTGCGGCCGGACTTGCCGGCCACGCTCTGGGCAAAGCTGCCGCGGGCATTCCTGGTCGTTTCGAGGAAGCCCTTGAACTGGTCTATACCGGAAGCCCAGCCGGAAACAGGAAGGACGGCGGGCAGCAACCCGCAGAGAATAGTCAGGAGGGTACGCATGGCGCGTGCAAGAAACTCGACAGGCATATCCCGAAAGTACCTTTGAGTCTGGCAACCACGGTCAATCTCCCCGAACATAGCGCTGTCCGGCCCAGGTAAGCAGCGCACCGGCCACTCCCGCCAGCAGCCAGGGAAACGCGAACAACACAGCCATCAAGATGCCATCCAGCAGGGATATGCCGGCCAACATAGCGGGAATAACCGGGAACGAGAAATGTGTTGCTCGGCTGTTTTCGTAGCGCGCGACCAAGCTAATCGTGACAACGTAGAAGAACTGGACGCCGCCAGCCACGAGAACCCATTTGGAAACCTGTCCGCTAACAGCCAACGACACAACAATGAAGACCAAGAGACGGCAGGCAGCCATGAGCAACACGCTGAAGGGGTTACCTTTGTGGTGAAAGTCGTACGCGACAATCGCAAGCAGGAGCAGGATCCCTGCGGCCGCCCCGCCGAGATGCGGCGCGGCGGCCAGAATCAACATTCCAGCGGTAAACAGCGCTGTCGTAAGTATCGTTGCCGCTCTCAGGGACACCCGGCCTGCCGGTATCGGTCGCGCAGGCCGATTCAACCGGTCATGCTCGACGTCGCAAACATCGTTGAGACTCATTCCCGCCACATAGAAGCAAGATAACGCCAGGGCCAAGAGGGCATACGTCGGGAGCACGAACTGGCCGCTTGCCAGCAAACAACTGGCAAGGACGTTGGTCCATACGGTGGGGAGATTGCTGACGCGGCAAAGGTCCAGATAGGGCTTGATCGTTGTCATAGACTAGTCGGAAAAGACGTGGCGCATAAGTAGGTTACAGACATCGGCGGCCTCCAAGGCATCTGTCTCAAGAAGGTGGGGAGCGCTCGTCATTAGCAGCGGACCGTCCACAGGGCTATCCGTCGCACGACCATGGGATCCCTTGACCAACTCGGCATCCAGCGGAATAACGTCCATCAGGTAGCGGAAGCCGAGTATCTTCTTGGCCAAAATCGTGGCGATCTTCAGCTTGGGGAATGTGATGGCTGGGTCGAGGAACAACTCGCATGGGTCGTAGCCCGGCTTGGCATGGATGTTCACCGTCCGGGCATAGTCCGGGCAATTGGCATCGTTCAACCACCAGTAGTAGGTGAACCAGGAATTCGCAGCGGCGATCAGCACCAGTTCGCCGGAGCGCTCGTGGTCCAGTCCGTAGGCCCGTTTCCCATTTTGATCGAGAATCCGCTCTACTCCGGGCCGCTCAGCGAACAGTGACTTGATTGCCGGAATATCGTTCGGATCGCGGACGTAGATGTGGCAGATCTGGTGGTCGGCCACGGCAAACGATCGACTGGTTGCGGGATCCAAGTACTCCCGACCCAGGTCAACTTTCAACGAGAGCAGACCGGCCTCGCGCAGAATCCGATTGGGATGTATCGGCCGGCTGACCGGGGTGATGCCATACTCCGAAAGAACGACGACACGGCAGCTCCGCCCCTGGAAGTAGTCGAGCAGCCGACCGCAGAGGCTATCGATCTCGGCGAGATCCTGGCCGATTTCTCCTTGTGGCCCGAATTTCTGCAAGCAATAGTCCAGATGCGGCAGATAGACCAATTGCAGTGTTGGCCGGAACTGCTCCTCGATGGCCATCGCCGCTTTGCCGATCCACTCGCTGGCGACAATCGAGGTAGCCGGCCCCCAGAACTGAAATAGGGGAAACTGGCCGAATTCGCGATTGAAGCGATCACGCAGGCCCAACGGCGCACTGTAGCAGTCGGGCAGCTTTCTACCATCGGCACAGTAGAGCGGGCGCGGCGTCAGCGTAATATCGGCGCCGGTGTTCATGGCATACCACCAAAAGGTGTTGGCCACCGTAAAGGCCGGGTCGCGGCGCCGCGCCGCATCCCATAGCTTGTCGCCTTGAACCAGACCGTTCGATTGGCGCCAGAAGAAGACCTCGCCGAGGTCGCGAAAATACCAGCCGTTGCCGACGATGCCATGGCTAGTCGGGAGCCGCCCGGTCAGGTAGGTCGCCTGCACCGAACAGGTCACGGCCGGGGTAATCGTCTGAATTGGAATGCTGTTTGGCAGCAGCGTGTTCAGGCGTGGCGTATGCGGCCCGCCGAGCAAGGCGCGACTCAGGCCAACAACGTTAATGACAACCGTGCGTTGCACTTAGTTGTGCCTCCAGCCACTGAATTTCTCGAACGATGGAACTTGTCACCGACTCGCGGCGCAGCTCCGGCGGGAGGACGTCAAACGTGTAGGTTTCCACCTCCAGGAGCACATCCGGTGGCAAGAGAGGCAGTATCTCCGCCAAGAAGAAACGGGTGGTTCCATAGTCGCCGGTGCCGGCGCTGAAAATAGGAACATGAAAATGACAGCGCCATTCCGTGTCTGCCGCATTGTCGTGCTCGACAAGGGCGTCCGGCAGGTCGCGGTAGCGGCGGACTGTGCCGTCGCGTCGTCGCACAGAAACCTGATGCAGATAGCAAGGCTCATCGAAGCGGCACAGCAGTTCCGCGCTCGGTGCAACCAGATTCAAGGCCGAAGATACCTGGGCCTTGGCGATGCGGATGCCAGCGGCCACCAACCGGGCCAGTGAGTCGGCCGGCTCCTCGAACTGGACTGCCTGATGGCAGCAGTCATAGCAGATGCCAAGCAGGCCTTGCAGTCCCGGGGGCAGCGGCAGGTCCGTGAAGAAGCGGCACACCTCCTCCGTCGTCTCCAGCAGACAGCCCGGCTCCGGCTCCAATGCCAGAATAATTTCCCTGCCCCGCGTGTCACGCAAGAATCCGAGGTGGCCGAGAACGTCGATGAGTTGTTGCCGTACCACCGGCAGATCGTCCGTACCGACCACCCCCTTGAAGCCGATCGGAACGGTCGAGATCGATCCGACCACACCCTCGGGAAGCCAACCGGCCAGCAAGTCGGCGAGACGCTTGGTGTAGACCGCTCGTTCCGGGCTACGCCAGTCGGGCAGGTAGACCTGCTCCTTGATCCGCTCGCCGTGGAAAGAACCGTAGGGAAAGCCGTTGATCGTCGGCACGAAACAGTCGTTGTCCCGCAGCCAGGAAACGAAGCACTCGTTCGCCGGGCCACTCAACTCATCCGCGGCGCGCCGCGACAGGCGCAGGCCGATGGGAAATCGGTGGTGCGGGGAAATGGCCGCTTTGACGGCCGGAATGTGGTGACGCAGGGCGGCGAAGTGTTCCGCCCAGCCCTCGCCTGGGTGGATGTTCGTGCAGTAGGTGATCAGCCGGCCTGGAATTTCGGGCATTGGCTGAGGAAGCGCTTCGGGTTCTCGTAGAAGACCTGCTCGATCGCCTGCTCCGGATGACCGCGCCGCCGCATTTCGTTGGCGCATTTCAGGGTCGACAGAGGATCGCTGACGCTCCAGTCGGCGGAGGAATTGATGCAGAGCTTGTCGATGCCGTAGATCTCGACGGCATCGATCGCCCGCTCCGGACTCCCCTTGGAATTCGGATAGAGGGTCATGCCGAACCAGAAGCCGTTGTCCTTGATCTCACCGATGGTGTGCTCCTCGGCATGGTCGATCAGCACGCGGGAGGGATCGATCCGGGGTTCGGAACGGATCATGTCCATGATGATCCGAGTCCCCTTCAGCTTGTCTTCCAGATGTGGCGTATGGATCAGGATCAGCTCGTTGCGCGCGACCGCGATTTCCAGGTGCTTCTCCAGCACCGCGATCTCGTTGCGGCTGTTCTTGTTCAGGCCGATCTCGCCGAAGCCAAGTACCGTCGGCCGATCGAGAAACTCGGGAATGAAGGCCAGCACCTCCTCGGCGAGCCCGAGATCCTCGGCCTCTTTGGAATTTAGGCCGATCCAGCAATAGTGCTTGACACCAAAACGCGCCGCCCGCGCCGGTTCGACCACCGTAAGCTGGTGGAAATAGTCGCGGAAACAATTGCCTGAACTTCGATCGAATCCTGCCCAGAAGGCGGGTTCGGCAACGGTATGAATGCCACTGATGGCCATCTTCAGATAGTCGTCGGTGGTTCGCGAAATCATGTGGATGTGGGGGTCGATGACCTTCATGGCCGCTGCCCTCCATTCCAGGCACCCCATGCCTTCAAGCCCACCGCGCTGCCGAGCGGCTCCTTCGTTGGGTCGCTCAGCGCCAATTGAATGGCTTTGGTTCGATCGCCAGAGGGTTCGCCGAGCAAGCCGATGACAGTCATGAACGCTTGGTAGCGATAATCAGCCTTGGCTTCAGCCGCGCCTTCGTAACGGTCAATACGATCCAGAAACGAGGCTATATCGAGAATCCTCGACCGGTTCTCGACGAAATAGAGTTCCAGAACATCCATCGCCCGCATTGGGCGGTAGGGGGCATTCATTGCGCTGCTCCTTGGACAGGTCCCCGCGGGACGAAGTCGATCAACGGTAGGCCAACGCGGTCGGCATACGACGGATCACCGGCAAAAATTCTAACCTGAATCGGCGGCCGCGGTTGCCCGGGAATACAGGCGCCGTGCGCATTGACAGAACACTACTTGATGATCAAGTCATCCATCGATCGGCGGTCCTTCGGCGGCTCGACCAGCGGATCTCGACCACCGCGCAGAATCGAGTTTCCCTCGAACAAGGCACGTTGATCGATCGGCGGCGATACCAGCCAATCTGTTTCCCGCATCTGGCCGCTTTGGCCGTACGCATCCAGCGCATTTTGATAGCACGCCAACCTGACCTGATCTTCGGCGATCCCGCTTTGCAGCGCCAGCCGGGCGGTCTTGGCCACGGCAAGCGGCTCCGAAATCCCCCAATCGCAGGCCGAATCGACGATCACCCGCCGGGCACCATACTGGCGCAGGATTTCGACCATCCGCGCGTTGCCCATTTTGGTGCTCGGGTAAATCGAGAACGCGGCCCAGAAGCCGCGATCCAGGACCTCCTTGACCGTTTCCTCGTTGTTGTGGTCGATCACCACCATGCCAGGGTCGAGCCCATGCTCAATACACACATCCATTGAACGGGCGGTGCCGTTCTTCTTGTCGCGGTGCGGCGTGTGAATCATGACCGGGAGTCCAAGTTCCTTGGCGAGCTCCAGTTGCAGCCGGAAATACTTATCTTCCAGTTCAGTCTGTTCGTCATAGCCGATCTCGCCAATGGCAACCACGCCCTCCTTCAGCGCGAAGCGCGGAATCAGTTCCATGACCGCTTCGGCCAGCTCCTCGTTGTTCGCCTCCTTGGAATTGAGGCCAATCGTGCAGTAGTGGCGAATGCCGAACTGGCCGGCACGAAAACGCTCGAAGCCGACGATCGACGACAGATAGTCAAGATAGGAACCGGCATTGGTACGCGGCTGCCCCAGCCAGAAGGCGGGCTCGATCACCGCCACGACCCCTGAGGCGGCCATCGCCTCGTAGTCGTCCGTGGTACGGGAAATCATGTGCGCATGGGGATCGATGAGCATCATCGTGAAGTCACTCGTTCGGGTGAAGGAAAGCCGCAGTCTACCGAAGCAGCGCCCAACTGAGTTCGCCGGAAGCAATGTCCGCCGCAAGGGCGGGAACCCGTCGCAACAGTTCCGCGGCGGCCGGATCGGAACTGGCTGACAGGGCCAAGGCGACCGCCCGCTGTTCGATCGGCGTGCCGGACGACAGCGCCCGTTCCAGGTCGGGCAGCATGATGCTCTGGGCGAAGGGACCGATGCAGCGCCAGATTTCGTAAGGGACCTCGCGCCCGGCGGCCCAACGTTCATGGGCGAAGTCGAGCATGATCCGCGCCAGCTCGCTGTTGGCGCGCTCGTCCAGCCCCTGGATCGGGGCCAGTCGGCTGCCGATGAAGAGTGCCTTCAACACCATATGGTTCCAACGATGGGTCTCGAAGAAGCGTCGTGGATAGGGATTGTCGTACGCGATAGCCTCGAAGACGGAGCGCATGTTGCTGCGCAGCCCTTCGCCGACCAGAGGCTCGAGCGTCTCCGGCTCCGGATACAAGGGCAGGCCGCGATAGAGTGAAATCGCCTCTGCCAGTTCGGCCGTCTGGCAGAGTGCTCGAAAGCGTGGTGCGAAGTCCGGGGCCTTGCCGGGCAAGGTCGCGAGCAACAGGATGCGTCCGGCATCGGCCAGGCTCCACGTACCGGGCGACCAACCGGGAATACAGCCGTCGGCCGCTGCCAAATCCTCCGTTGACAACACCAGTCCCGCCTTGCCGAAGCGTCGGGGCACCATGCCAAATGCGATGTGGAGCGACCTATCGCCATGCGCACACCGCTGGCCGGTCAACAACGCGAGTTGGCCGGTCAGCCAATCCTGGTTGGCGGCGTCAACCCGCTGGAACAACCACTCGCGAAGCAACCCCGCCGCGATGACCCGCGCTGTCTCTCCCGCCATCGTTGCCACGTCGATGTTCAGGAAGCCTGACGTTCGGGCAATGCCGGTTCGAGCGTATTCGCCGGCAAGGCCCTCCTAGCCGATTCGCCCGCCTTGGCCGCCCGCTCAGCCAGTAACGCGATGCAGCGCTTCATCAGGGAAATGTCGATTTCGTGGGCTTCGAACTTCCGGCCGATCCCCTCCAGCAGCGGAATCGAGAGTTCGCCGCCGAGATGTTCGCGAAATTCCGCCAGCGCCCCCTCCACATCGAGCCAGGACAACGCCGGATGGCTGAGAGCAAAGCCCAAGGTCTCCAGCAGCGTCAGGATCCGGTAAAGATCCATTTCGCCGAGCATACCGAGATGATGCGAATACAACGAATCGAGCGCCATACCAATGGCAACGGCCTCGCCATGCTTGACCTCGCTGGCCGACAACTCCTCCAGCCGGTGCGCCACCCAGTGGCCGAAATCAAGTGGCCGCGACGAGCCGCTCTCGAAAGCGTCGCCACCCGCGCCAATATGTTCGAGGTGCAACTCGGCGCAACGGGCGATCATCTTGTGCATTGGCGCGGGGGTGAAGCGGGACAGGCTGGCACGTTCCTCGTAGAGAAAGTCAAAGAAGTCCCGGTCCCGAATCAGGGCGACCTTGACCGCTTCGGCGATGCCGGCGCGCTGGTCGCGAACCGGCAGGCTCTGGAGAAAGGTGGCGTCGTTGATGACCGCGAAGGGCGGGCAAAACGTGCCGAGAAAATTCTTCCGGCCGAACGCGTTGATGCCGTTCTTGACGCCGATGCCGGCATCGTTCTGGGCCAGCACGGTCGTCGGCAAGCGGATGAGCCGTACCCCCCGATGAGCCGTTGCCGCGGCGTAACCCACCGCGTCGAGTACCGCGCCACCGCCAATGGCGACAATGAAGGAATGGCGACAAATCCCGTATCGCTCGACCAGCGCATGAATCGCCGCCACCTCGGAGGGCTCGTGCTTGCAGACTTCACCGCCACGAACCTGAAACGGTGGCGCGACGAACGATATCACCGCCTTGTGAGCCTCGCCGTACTGGCTGATTCTTTCCAGCAAACCCGGGTTCAAGCGCACCACCTCGCTGTCGAACAGCCACCAGGGCTCGATTGTGCCCATGGCCGCCCTGGCACATGACATCGGCCAGCGCCGTGTTCTGTACGTCAAAAACGTCTCGCGTAAAGATGACCGGAAAGGTGTAGTTGACCCTGAATTGCTGTTGGAGAACGTGCATGATTGCCCCTTTTCGCCGGAAGCCTTACAGCCCCCGATGCAGAATCTCCATGGTTATAGTGCCGTAGCTGGTCACCAGGATGGGATCCTTCTCCATCCAGCGGCCATTTTCATTGGCCCAGGAGCCGTCGGCCTTCTGTAGATTCAGTAGGCGCTTGGCCAGATCCTGACGCCAGTTGACCTTGGTGCCATCCTTCAGCGTCAGGGTGTCGATACCCGCGGCGGAGAGTCCCTTGGCCATCGTGTGGTAGTAGTAATAGAGGCCCTCTTGCTTCATCCCGGGGTTCTCGTCCAGAGTGTAGTTCCTGGAGAGCCAGTCGATGACGGCCCTCACCCTTGGATCCTTCTTGTCCACCTGGGCGTAGATGAAGCTGAGCAAACCGGCGTAACTCATGCTGCCGTAGGAACGAAGCGCAGTCTTGTCGTCGCTCAGTTTCTGTTCGCCCGCCATGCTGTGGCCCGGGAAATAGATGAACCCGCCCTTGTTGTCTGGATCGTCGCTGGCCCATTTCTGGTCATTGGAGCCAGGCAGGTTCTGGGTGCGGCTGATGAACTGGGTCACGGCGCTCCAGTTGAGATCCTTGGCATCCGGGTCATTAGCGACGTCGCTCTTCAGGAAGCGCGTGTAGTGCAACGCCTCCAGAGAGTTCAGTGTGTTGTTAAGGTCGGAATGCTTATATCGGCCACCGTAGCCGACACCGCCATTGACGGCAACATCGTCGCCGAGGTTATCTTGTAGGCCGACCAAAAAATTGCGCGCCTTCTTCATGATCGGCTCGTAGCCCCGATTGTTGGCCACGACCAGCGCCATCAACGATATCGAGGTGTTGTAGTTCGCCAGTTTCTCGACGTAGATGCCGCCATCCGGCCTGGCGTTCTTGACCAACTGATCGTAACCCTTCCGGATGTTCGCCTCGTACTTGCGCTTGTACGAACCGGAGGGATCGCCCTGGAAGGCGGTGAGCGCCAACGCCGACAGCGCCGGGTACTCGGATTCGCCCCAGGTACCGTCCGCCTTCTGTTGCCCTGCCAGCCAAGTCAGCCCCTTGCCGATGGCGGTCTCCAACTCCAATTTCAACGACAGATCGCTTTTCGATTTGGCGACGACTGGCTGCTCGGCAACACTTGCGGACGAAACAAGCAGCAACAACGACGCAGCCAGGCAAGAACTGAACTTCTTCATATATCGTTTCCTCGAAAGATCACTTGATCGGCCGGATGGTGACGGTCACCGGGGTGCCAACCGGCGGCGTGGCGCCTTCTTTCACAAACCAGATCTTGTCGCTTTCCCCACCTGGCGAGGCGTTGTCGATCATGGCGACCGGGTCGTGATACAGAGCCACGATAGAACCGCCAATCTGGGCAACAAAACGTCCGTTGTGAACCACGGAACCGGTGTACACCCAGTGCACCTTGGTGACATCCCGCTTCTGCTCGCCAATGACTTGCATCATCCAGGTCTCGGGACCGATGGTCTGATCTTGTCCACCGGCGCCCTTGGTCTTCAGCACAATTTCGACCGCCTCGCCCTTCGGCGTGGCCGGGTCACCCTGAAAAGCCAGGGGTGTGCTCGTGCCCTCGATACCAACCAGCAGACAGGCCACGTGCAGGTTATAGGGCTCGATAGTGGTCCGGAGCAAGCTCTCGTGAGCCTTGCCGCCGGTACTTACCAGCAGGTATTCCAGCAGGCCCTTGTTCATATTGACCGTAGCCGGAAAGGTGACCGACCTGTCGGCCTTGTTCAACAGGATTTCGCCAATCCGATATCGGCCCGGGCCGATCCGTTCCGGCGGCGAAATCGTGAGTCTGTGCCGGTCAAGCTCATCTACCGAGATCGCCGGTGGAAATGGGGACCGCGCATCTTGGGCAATGGCCGCGACACCAACGAACAACGCCGCCATTGCGAAGGCGCCGCGCAAGAAACGAGATTCCATGATGATCCTTATTGGGTTGCCAATTTCGCCCGGCCCGACACCACAAGAGAAGAGCGAACCCACGGTTCGCTCTTCCTTAAGTCTCCCCCAGGCGAGGAAGAGCAGGCTACGGGTCTAAGCGGTCTTGGCGGATTTTCTGCGGAACAGCAACAGTCCAGCCAGCGCAGGCCCAAAAAGCAGGGCCGTCGAGGGTTCCGGAACCGGATTGCAATTGTCCCCTGTGCACACCGGAGTAATCGTCAGCGTACTGTAGAAGTAAACTGTGGCGTTGCTGTCGGGATCTGTTTGGGAAAGATAGAATCCACTCGTCGGTGCCACCGCGTCAAGGAAGAACTTGACCATCGCAGTTTCTCCGGACACCAGAGAGAAGTCCCAGCCCAGCGCCATGGACACATCCTCGGGAGCGGTACTAGGAACTGCGTTCGTGTTGTCTAGACCGACACCTTTGAAATTGGTCCAGATATCTCCAAAGAAGTACCCTGGCTCATCGATCTCCCAAGTGAGTCCCGGATTGGCATTGCCCGATTGTGCGCCGTACTCATTGAAGTAGGTGTTAACGACCTGATCGATCTCGACGTTGACGAAAGCTCGGGCAGCATGAGAGCCCGAACCGGAAAAATTCAAAGTGAGTATGCTGGTGCCGCCCGGGGTTAGCGTTGAAGAACCGAGACTTGCCACCGCGCCATCTTCGTACTTCGCCAAATCGTACAAAGTGAAATCGGTGGCCGACACCCCCGAAACGCAGATCGCGTTTGCCAACAAGGCCAGCAGCGTAATAGATAGCTTCTTCATTTCTTACTCCTTTTCGGTGTGGCGGCCCGGGAAAGGGCCGCCACCTGTTCATTGACAAATGGTCTTGCTGCTGACTATCTGGCACTGGCCGTGGCGGCGGCGGCTTGCGAGCCGCAACCGGTGCTGGCAACTACCCGGTAATAGTACTTGGTGCCATTGACCACCGTCGAATCGAGATAAGTTGCGTAGCTGGTCACGACATTACTGGCGATCTTGGCGAAGCCGTTGTTCGGTCCAAGAATACTGCGATAGATGTCGTAGGTGGCACCCGCTACCGCCGCCCAAGTTAGCTGAATCTTGCCGCTCTTGGCACGGGCCGCCAAGTTGCACATGCAGGCGCCCTTTACATCCACCGTATCGAAGGCCGCATTGGTCAGGTTGGGGCTGCCGCTCGACGGATATGCATTGAGCGTATTGTCGGTGACCCGCAGGCCAATGGTATGGCTACCCACCGGGAAGAAGGACCCGATATTGACCGACGGCTTCGAACCCACCGCGTCAATCGCATCAAAGGTCGTCGGCGCTTCGAGATCCCAGTCCCAGGCGGTTATGGTGTCACCCTGGCAGGTGGTACAGCCCGCTTGATGCTGTCCCTCGTCCTGGTCGAATGAAGCCGAACCGTCCAGCGTCAGGCTGTCATTGATACACATCGACGCCATGTACGGACCGCCGCTGTTGGCCACCGGCGGATGCGGGGGCTCGGTAATATCAATGGTGACCACCGTCGTCGCGGTCAGCGCCGGATTGTTGTCGTCCGTCACTTTCAGCTTGACCGGATAGTGACAGGGCAGCGACGCACAGGCGAACTGATGCAATGCCGTGTCGGGAGACGTCGAGAACTCGTCATAGACGCCGTCGTTGTTCCAGTCCCACTCGAACTTGGTGAGGTTGGCGATGGTCTTGCCGGATTCCGAATGACCCGAACACGACGGATTGAACGCAACGTCCAGATTGGCAAACGACGGGTTCGGCGTCGCGCCGAAGCATGCAATAGGCGCCGCCGCAAAAACTGTCGGCCGCAAGGTGATGATCATCCAGGCGGTGGTCAGCGGCGGACTGGTCATCTGCCCATTCGTCCAGGAACCGGCGGCCGCCTGGGTTTCCAAGATGCGAGTGGCCAGACCCTTTCGGCAATTGGACTGATTGGTACAAGTTGGCGCGCTCGAATCGCCATAGTACCAATCGAAGGGTGTATCACCAGCCTTGGTAATCTGCGTTACTGGATCGGGTATCGCAAGCCGCATGGCCTTCGCGAAGGAATACCAACCGTAGGTAATGTTCCCCCCCCAAGTTGAACCATTGTGCAACAGGTGATACCAGTTGTCGGCAAGATGCTTCTGCGCTGGTGCCCACTTAACATCACCAGTGGTTTGACCATCGAAGATCATCTGTACCATGCCAGACGTCGTGGTGGAGAGGCAAAGGTCGCCGGCACAGCTATTGGGACCGTTATAGCCGAACGCGCGATTGGCGCCATAGGCAAAGTTGCTGTACTGGAGCCAGTTGGCGTTATAGGTCTTCACCCAACTCGGAACAACCACGTTCCACGGCGCCTCCTGGGCGGGCAACATACCTATGGCGGCCCATTGGCTCGCCGAGTTGTCACCTGGAAATGCATAGTTCCAACCGTACCACCAGGAGCCGCAGATACCACTATTCCCCGGTACCGCCGTGGTGCATCCCGCTCCATCCCATTGCCCCCAGGAATGCATGTCAGCCAAGTCCTGAAGAAGCTCCTGATAGGTCCAAATATGGCCACTTGACGAAGCGAAGTCGCGACCCGTCGAGTCCGAAGGGAGATACCCGGACGCGACGATCGCGTCCATGACCTGTCCGGTCTGATAGGGTGGGTCACCACTGCACCCATACGCCTGTATGCCGTAGCCGTTGACGTTCACGTCAGGATTGTGACTGCCATCCGCGCCATGGCTGACAGTGCTGATGGCAACCGCCTGAAGCGCAGGGCATGAAGCACTGGACCCGGTATAGCCCTTGACCAGGTAGTTCATACCCTGTTGCACAGCCTCTACATAAGGGTCCTCGTCCGGATTGCCCTTGACCTTATGGTTGTTGATGCCAAAGGCATGAACGGCCGAGGCCGTTGGCGACACCAAGGTAGAGACATATGTCAACTCACTCCAGGCCAAATCCGGCGAACCGTCATAGGTTCCAGCCAACCCGCTGCTGCCTGTCGTGTACAACCACCACAACCCCTTGTCGATACCGATGTTGATCCTGGCGTTGATCTCGTCGGATTGAATCTTCAGCAGATAGGGATCCTCCTTCACCAACGCAAAGGGCGTCGTATTGGAGACTTGGAGTTTGGCGGTAAACGGGGTGTCGGTCGCTGCCGTGTAAACGTGTGTCGTGGCCACATTGTGTTTCGTTGAGCCGCTCAGGGTCGTAACCGCCGACTCCGCACCATCACCGAAGACCCACTTGACATATACGGCCGTAGTGTCGGTGGTCTTTACCACGCATTTCAATTGTGCCGCTTGGCCGCTGATCGCCGTGTGTTGCTTGTTGACATCCCCCTGCCAAGGTACGCAGATGACCTTATCCACAGCAGCCGACGCCGTACCCGCCGCGATTAAGGCGATCCCACCAACAAGCGGAAGCGTTAACCATTTTTGTCTCTGGAACATAACAAACCCTCCCATTCAGTAATGGTCGCCGATGAACCCAATACACATCGGAAATTCGACTAACGGGTCCAATGCATAAATTGCGCCAGACAAAACTTGTTCTTTTTTTTCATGGAATTGGACTACTCGTTGGTCAGTCAGGAGCGGAATGTGTAAGAAATTCCATACATCCTTCGAGCTAGGGCAGCCGGACTGCGGTGGGGGTCAAGCCACCGGCGAAGAATCGTCGATGACTTCCCGCAGCAGGCAAAGCATTTCAGTCATTTTTCCGTTTTCCACGCCCCGGAGCCGCCCATAGCGCGCGCGATCACAGGTGCTGAAAAGCTCCGTGTAGGCAGCCATCTTGCCGGCATCGACACCAGCCGGGCGTAGTACCTTCGAGACAACGTCTCCCGTAATCGCTGCCGCGTGCAAACTGTGGCGCGCTCCCAGATGGGTCTGGAGCGCCCGGAACACCGCGGTGTAGAAACCGGCCGCGTCGTTTGCCGCAAGCGCCTGTTGCGCTTCGGCCACCTGAATACCAAGCAGCGGGCCGGCCGCCAATGCGGCGGCGGCTGGTTGACTTCCCCTTGCTCGCTTGCGGCGGATAGCCGGGATGATGGCTACTACGAGCAGAAGAGCGAGCACCCCCGCCATGTATAGAACAGGCCTTGCCGCGACGGAGCTTTCGGACTGATCCAATGGCAGATCCCGGATAGGCGGTAAGGAAGTGATGCCGGCTGGTTTGGCCGCCGCGGCCACGGCGAAGCTGATGGGCTTGGTGCCGACTGTTTGGTAGTGCTCTCGCCGGGTATCGAAGAAGCTGATACTGGCGCCAGGTATTTCGATGCCAGTGACTGTCGCCTCCGGAACGAGGACCTGCTCACAAGACAGCCGGCTCCCAGTGCGTTGCGCACTCGGTGGATAGCTCTGTACGGCGACCAACGAGATTGAGGGGCAAGAAAGACTGTCAAGATTTCCGACACCCTGAATGCGCGTTGTCACGGTAATCGGCTCGCCGCTCTGGAAAACCGTCGGCGCGACACTTCTCGAAATAGCGAAGCGGCCAATGGCCCCAGTAAAATCGGGGGGCCGGCCACGCGTTGGTAGCGGTCGGACGGTGAATCTGACCGGCTCGGACCGCGCCACCACGGAACGTGGCTCTCTTCCGCCAAAAAATGCATCCGCCCCGCCGGCCGGGGAAAGTAGGTCGTATCGGAGTTCCGCCGGGCCGAGGTCTATCTCGCCTGTCTGTCGTGGGTAGAGGATCGTGACAAATTCGTAGGCGGCGTACTCTTGGCCGTTTCGGGTAACGCTGGTCTGGCGCGGCGGCCCAAAGTCAGGGCCGCGAAAGCCCTCACCGCCCAGTCGAGGGTACTGGATATTACGAATCGTCGCCGGATCGGCCCAAAGGGTAACGGTTACCTTAACCGCTTCACCCACGTAGGCACGACTCTTTTCCGGATGAACCACCAAGATTGGGACATCATCGGCCGCGTCGTTCAAAGGTTCCGCCGCCGCGCAGGGGGGTGCGAAACAGGCGCCGAGCGGAAACACTGCAAGCATGGCCCGGATCATTCGTCGGAGACCGCGTCGCCTCATCGGTTCACCAGTTCTTCTCCGGTTCGGCCAGCCTGGCACTTCTTGTTCCGCCATGCAGTGGGCCAGCCACTCTCTCGCGGCCGCGCGCGTCGTTCAGGAGACGTTCGACCTCGTCCGGAGTCAGATCCCGGCGGGTTTCCCCGGGCTTTCCGATCGCATCCGCTTGGTCCACGGCCTGGCGGGCACTATCGGACGCCCCGCGATGGGTACCCGGCAGCGCCTGCTTCGATTCAGCCTTCGCGTGACTACCGTTGGCTGCTTCCTGTCGTTGGGATTCCTCAGCGCCGACCGCACGCTGGCTGGGACCGGGGGCAAGTGAATGACCCAGAGCCGCCAGCCTGGCCCGGGCCAGATTCAGGTTGTCACCCGCATCCATAGCTTCAGGCGCCATGGTTAGCGCCCGGCCATAGTCGGCAACGGCATCTTCAAAGAAACGCCGGGCCGCTTCGCGATCGCTGGTAGCCAAGCGCTCCGCCTGGCGGAACCAACAGTTACCCCGGTTGTAGTAACTGGCCACGGCCAGCTCCCCTTCGGCCGCCGCCAAGGCCGCGGTAAACCGCTGCTGTGCCTTGCCGAACTCGCCTTGGCGATACAGGCCAACCCCGAGATCGTAGGCGAGCGACGTATCGGTGCCACCAAGCGCAAGCGCCCGGCCGAACGCCGTCTCGGCACCAACGACATCCCCAGCCCGGAGCAGCGCCCGCCCCTGATACACGGCCAACTCGGCGATATCCCGGCGCACAGCGACAGCCAAACCGGCCAGCGCCAGAAGGATCACGGCCTTCGCTAGCCAATGGCGTCTCATGTTGTTCGGCGCCGGCTGATGAAAGGTTCGATCAGCAGCAGTAACAGGGCCATGGCCAGCGGGAGTTGGAAGCGTTCAGCCAGTTGTTGTCGGGTGCCTGGAATTTCCTGGTTGTCCTGAGAGGGCAGCCCAGCGGCGTAAAGTCTTTCCAGTGCTTTGGGATCGGTGGCAAGATCAAACTGGCTGCCGCCACCAGCCTTGGCCAGTGCCTGTAGCGATTCTGGCCGCGACCTGCTTCTGACCACGGCACCCTGGCGGTTCTTGAGGAATTCTCCGCCAGACAGTTGAATAGGCCCTCCGGCGGCAGTTCCAGCGACGATGCTGTGCACAGTGATCCCGGCGCCACGCAGGGTCATCGCTCCGGCGGCGACATCGCTACCGTGGTCTTCTCCGTCACTGATGACGACCAGCACCTTGCGGTGCGCTTCCGTGGCTACAAACGCCCGCCTGGCCTCGGCCAGGGCTCCGGCCAGGGAGGTACCGCCCAAGGGAAGCGAGTCGCTGACGGTCTCGTCCAGCACGGACGCAAAGGTGTCGTAGTCGGTGGTAAGCGGGCAGATGAGAAACGCGCTGCCGGCAAAGGCAATCAGGCCAATGCGCTCTCCCTGCAATCTCCGCAGCAGCCCGGCGATGGCCTCTTTGGCGGCGGCCAGGCGGGTAGGCCGAACATCATTGGCCAGCATGCTGCGGGAAACGTCCAATGCAATCAGGATATCCAGCCCCCTGCTTTCTTGCGGCGGCATCTCCAACCCCCACTGGGGTCAACACAGGGCGATGACAATCAGCAGAAAGATGGCGGCCATCGACAGGGTGGCGAATCGGGACTGCGACTCGCCGGGCCGGTTCCCGGCCACCCGGAGCAGACCTTGTCGCCTCCACAGGACCATCCGACGGGCCAGGAGTGTGGCCGGAAGACCCAGCAACACCAGCCAGGCGTAGGCGGGAGCTGCCCAGTTCATCTCACGGAAGTCTCCGCAAAAGGGTGGCGCGCAGCGTCAGTTCGGCCATGGCGAGCGCCAGTACACCTAACAGAAGCAAGGGGAACAACTCCGCATATGAGAAATAGACCGTCTCTTCCATCGGGCGCTTTTCGAGCCGGTCGATTTCCTGAAAGACCCGCGCCAGCACGCTGCTATCGTCGGCCCGGGAATAGCTACCCCCGGTAGTAGTGGCGATGTCCCGTAGCACGGCTTCGTCGAGATCGGCGTCCACACGCCGCAACAGGGTTCCGCCCAAAGGATCCTCGATCGGGATGACCACCGGACCGCGCGCGCCGATACCAATGGCATGAATCCGAATGCCCAGCGCCTTGGCCGCCGCCGCCGCCAACCGGGGTTCGGTGCCGCCGGCGTTGCTGCGGCCATCCGTAACGAGGATGATGGCCCCACTCCTGGCGGACCGAGACCGACCGCGCAAGCGGTTCAGTGCGGCAAGGATGGCATCGCCCAGAGCGGTACCGTCTTCAATGGCCCCTGTCTGCAACCGGGCGACCGCGTCCTGAAGCCACTCATGATCCAGGGTAAGTGGCGCCGCCGGGTAGGGGTGGGCGGCGAAGGCGACCAGTCCGATCCGGTCACCGCGGCGACCACGAAGAAAGTCGGCCAGAACCTCCTTGGCCATGGTCAGCCGGCTCTTCCGTGGCTGGCTTGCCTGAAGCTCTTCCGCGAGCATGCTGGTCGAGAGGTCGATTGCCACGACCAAGTCAACCCCCTCGCTTTGTACCTTGGTTTCACGTTCCATTGCCTGAGGCCTAGCCAATGCCAGGATTGCCAGCGCGAGGAGCAAGAGGCGCAAGAGGTGAAGATGGCGGGCACTTCGGGACCGGAGCGTATCCGGCAAGGACATGATCTGTGCGTCATGAGCCAAATGCAGCGCCAGCGAGCGCCGCTCCCGATTGCGACGCTGTAGCACCCAGGGCAGCAACAAGATCAGCAACAGCAGGAATTGCGGGTCATGGAATCTCACTATGGCCCTCCTGTCGGCAAGTCATCAAGGAAGCTTGCCGCAACGCTCAATGCCCAATCAACCTCGGCCCGGTCGGGCTGATGCCCGGCAAACTTGACTCGATCGCAAAGCACCAGCAGGTCGTCGAGCCACGCTCGCTGTTCTGCGTTCAGACCAGTCATGGCCTCGGCCCGAAGCTCTACCGATGTGCGCATTGGCGCGGGGATTCCGGTGGCTTCGGCCAAGCTGCCGCGCAAAATTCCATCGAGCCGAACAACGATCTGGTCACCCCGACATGCGCCTTGGCGGTGGTCGGCGACGAGCCGTGCCAGCAGGTTGCGATCATCGTGGCGCGACACCCCGGGTGGTGGGGGCACGCCGGACCGGGTGCGCCGGCGAACAATGAGCAATCCTCCGACCAAGAGCAATGCACCGCCAGTAAGAGCAAACGGGGGCAGCCCCTCCGCCACAAACGGCCCACGGATATCGCGGATATCTATCGGTGCCGTGGCTGGCGCGAGTTCCGCTGCCCAAGTCCATGGCGCATGCTGGCCGAAGGTCACAAGGAAGATAGGGAGCGCGACTCGCCAACCCATGGTCAGCGACTCCGACGCCGTTGGCGGCCCAGAAAGAATCGGGTCAAGACCTCGGCTGGTGAAGAATCGGTGGCAACCGCCAAGTGCTCGACACCTACCGCCGCAAAGAGCTTCCCAGCCTCGGTCTGCGTGTTGGCCGCGTGTTCACGATAGGCGAGACGTACCTTGGCATGACTGGTATCGATAAGGCGTCGGCGGCCGGTTTCCGCATCAGCCACATGGACGAGGCCGACATCCGGTAGTTGGCAGTCGATCAGATCGGTCACCGAAATCGCAACGACATCGTGCCGTCTGGCCGCGGCATACAGGGGGAGACGAAAATCCGCCGCAAGGAAATCTGAGACGATGACAACAATGCCATCACGCCGCTGGACTCGTTCAAGATAGCGCAGCGCACCGGCCAGATCCGTACCCTGTCCGCCGGGCGAGCGCTGCAATTCGGCCAAGAGGCACTGCGCATGGCGGGATCCCTTCGCTGGCGGAATGTAACATTCGATCCGGTCGGTAAACGTGATGAGCCCGACCCGGTCGTTGCTGCGTACCGCCGCCAATGCCAGGAGGGCGCATATCTCGGCAGCCACACGAGACTTGGTGTCGCACGGCGTGTCCAGGCACAACGAAGCGGATTGATCAAGGAGAAGCAGAAGGGTCATTTCCCGCTCCTCGACGAACTGCTTGACGAATGGATGTCCGCTACGGGCAGTAACATTCCAGTCGATGGCCCGGATGTCATCGCCGGGTTGGTAGGCCCGCACTTCTTCGAACTCGATGCCGCGCCCGCGAAAAGCGCTGCGATACTCGCCGGCGAACGTGCTGGTCACCTGGCGGGACGACCGTATTCGCAGGCGGCGGAAGTCTTCGGCCAATGGGGAAGGCGTCTTCGGTTGCTCGCCCGAAATCATAAATCACGGCACCTCGGTCTCGGCTAGTAGGCGACGGACAATCCAATCCACCGTTATTCCTTCCGCATCGGCTTCATAGCTGGGGATAATCCTGTGGCGCAGGACGTCCGGAGCGATATCCTTGACATCCTGCGGGACAACATAGCCACGTCCGCGCAGAAATGCCATGGCGCGAGAGGCGAGCACCAAATTGATGCTCGCCCGCGGCGAAGCGCCGTAGGTGATGAATCGCCCCAGGTCTACGAATCCGTAGTTCGCCGGCTCCCTGGTCGCGAATACAAGGTCGACGATGTATTTCTCAATCTTTTCATCGAGGTAGATGGCGTTGACCAACGCGCGCATTCGAACGATGTCATCGGGGTGGATCAGCGGCTTGAGCGCTTTCGGCCGAGCAGTATGCCCGGCGCGGCGCATGATCTCTCGCTCTTCGTCACGAGACGGATAGGTGACGGCAATCTTCAACATGAACCGGTCCATCTGAGCTTCAGGGAGCGGGTAGGTTCCCTCCTGCTCGATGGGATTCTGCGTGGCCAGCACCAGGAACAACTCTTCAAGCGGATAGGAAGCATCGCCTATCGTTACCTGTCGCTCTTCCATGGCTTCCAGGAGGGCGCTGTGCACCTTGGCCGGAGCACGATTGATCTCATCCGCCAGGACGATGTTGGCGAAGATCGGCCCTTTCCGGGTTGTGAAGGCTCCCTCGTGGGGGTTGTAGATAAGCGTGCCGATCAAGTCGGCTGGCAGCAAGTCGGGAGTGAACTGGATTCTCTGGAAGCGAGCATCGATCAGATTGGCCAGCGTCTTGACTACCAGGGTCTTGGCCAGACCAGGTACACCTTCGATCAGGATGTGGCCGTTGGTCAGCAGCGCGACGAGAATTCGCTCCAGGAGGAACTTCTGACCGACGATCGTGGTCTCGATTTCCGTTGTGATCCGCTGGACAAAGGCGCATTCCTTCCGCACCTCCCCCGTGATGATTGCAATGTCAACAGTCATTTCTACGCTCTTACGACTTAGCAGCCGCTGAAGGAATAGTGGGGATTATCCCCGACTTGCCGGAAGCAGGCTATCGACCTCGGTCGGCGGTTGCCAGCGCCAGCAACTGGCGATTGCCCGCGCCGTTCATGGCCGATCCGAGGTCGGCGGGCTACTACTTCCAGCCCAGAGCCGCCATGCGGCGGCGCAGGAAGGCAATCTGGGTGGCTAGCGGCAGATTCTTCGGGCAGACGTCGTGGCAGCCAAGCAGCGACATGCAGCCGAACACGCCGTCGTCCTCACCCACCAGCTCGTAATAATCGGCATCGCCCCGGCTGTCGCGCGGGTCGAGGCGGAAGCGGGCGATCTTGTTCAATGCGACGGCGCCGACAAAATCCGGCCGCATCTGGGCGGTACCGCAACCGGCGACGCAACAGCCGCATTCGATACAGCGGTCGAGCTCGTAGATCTCCTGGGCCAGGTCCGGGTCCATCCGCTCTTCCATGTGGCACAGGTCGGGCTCCGGCTCCTTCATATGCAGCCAGGTCCGAAGTCGTTCGCTCATGGCCCGCATCCACTTGCCGGTATTCACCGACAAGTCGGCGATCAGCTCGAAGCCGGGCAGCGGCGCCAGCGTGATGACGGGCCCAAGCGTCTTGGTGAGCGTGCGACAGGCCAGACCCGGCCGGCCGTCGATGATCATGGCGCAACTGCCACAGATGCCGGCGCGGCAGACGAAATCGAATTGCAGCGACGGATCCAGACGCTCGCGGATCTCGTTCAACGCGATGTACAGCGTCATGCCTTCGGCTTCTTCCAGTTCATAGGTCTGAATCTGGGGAAGATCCGCGGGCAGACACGGGTTGCAGCGCAGGATGCGAATGGACAGGCGGCGGTGCCGCTCGATCGAAGCGGCGGTCATGGCAATCTCTGGTCGATGCGTTCGTTGCGGCAGCGCAGCCGCGGCGGCAGCAGCTCCTGGTAGGGCATCAGTGCCGCCTGAAGGGCGAACCGGTCGGCACCGGCAAGTTGCGCCTTGATGGCGTCGATCTCGGCGGTGCGCCGCGCGCCGTCCGGGTGGGAAATGAAGTCCTGGGCTCCGTAGCCACGCCAGCCGGGCGGCAGTTCCATGCGCATCACGTCGACCGTTTCGTAGCTCAGGGTCGGCAGGGTATCGTCCGCCTCGGCCCACACCGCCAAGGTGCGCTTGAGCCAATCCGCGTCGTTGCGCCGCGGATAGTCTTCGCGATAGTGGGCGCCGCGACTCTCGGTGCGCATCAGCGCGCCATACGCCACGCACAACGCCAGTTTGAGCATTTTCTGTACTCGATAGGCGGCAACCAATTCCGGGTTGGCGTTAGGGGCCTTGCAGCGCAGCCCGATATCGCGGCTGCGAATCAGCAGCGCCTGTAGTCCCTGAACCGCCGCTTCGAGATCGGCACCGGTGCGGAAAATGCTCACCTTGGCGGTCATGATTTCCTGCATTGCCACACGCAGCGTGTTGGCGTCTTCGCCGCCGGTGCTGCCCAGCAACCCGCTCAGTTTCGCCTGCTCCGCGTCCAGGAACTCCCGCACCAGGCTCGTGGAGATATCGATGTCGTTGCACGACTGTTCGCAGAAGTCGGCAATGAAATCCCCCACGATCATTCCCGCCACCACCGTTTCGGCCACCGAATTGCCACCCAAACGGTTAAAGCCATGCAGGTCCCAGCAGGCAGCTTCGCCCGCGGCAAAAAGGCCCTTCAGCGTCGGGCTTTCCCCTCGGTGGTCGGTGCGAATTCCACCCATGGTGTAGTGTTGCGCCGGGCGCACCGGAATCCAGTCCTCGACCGGATCGATACCCAGGAAGTAGCGACAGATCTCCTGTACCTCGCGCAGGTTGCGTTCGATATGTTCCCGTCCCAGCAGGGTGATATCGAGCCACAGGTGCTCGCCGAACCGCGAACGTGCCGCGTTGCCTTTGCGAATGTGCTCTTCCATGCGCCGCGACACCACGTCGCGCGACGCCAGCTCCTTCCTTTCCGGCTCGTAGTCGGGCATGAAGCGGGTGCCATGGGCGTCGCGCAGCAATCCACCATCGCCTCGACAGCCCTCGGTGACGAGAATCCCGGCGGGGAAAATGCCCGTCGGGTGAAACTGCACCGCTTCCATATTGCCAAGGCTGGCAACGCCCGTTTCCAGTGCGATGGCGGCGCCGATGCCCTCGGATATGACGGCGTTGGTCGTCACACGGTAGAGCCGGCCGGCGCCGCCGGCGGCAACGCACGTGGCCTTGGCGACGTAAGCCGTCAGCTCGCCGGTTATCAGGTCGCGCACCACCGCGCCGTAGCAACGACCGCCTTCGTGAATCAGCGCCAGCGCCTCGGTGCGCTCGCGCACCGGAATGTCGCGGGCAATCGCCTGGTCGCTCACGGCGAACAGCATGGCGTGGCCGGTACCGTCGGAGACGTAACAGGTGCGCCACTTCTTGGTTCCACCGAAATCGCGCTGCGCCACCAGACCATGGGCCTCGGCGCGCTCGGCCAGAGCCACCTTCTGGCCGTTGATCACGACCTGGTGCTCACCGGTGCGCACGCGGCTCCACGGAACGCCCCAGGCCGCCAGTTCGCGCACCGCCTTGGGTGCCGCATCGACAAACATGCGCACCACACGCTGATCGGCGCCCCAGTCGCCACCGCGCACGGTGTCCTCGAAGTGGACGTCCTCGCTGTCGCCCTGACCCTTGATGACATTGCCCAGGCTGGCCTGCATGCCGCCCTGTGCGGCGGCAGAGTGTGAGCGCTTGGGCGGCACCAGCGATAGCACGATCACATCCTGGCCGCGGCGCTTGACGCCGATCGCGACCCGCAATCCGGCCAGTCCGCCGCCGATCACCAGCACGTCGGTATAGACGACTTTCATCGTTGGTCTCCCCGCGCAGGCGCCGGGATCATGCTGGCGGGAACGTAACGCTCGCCGTAGCGGCCCTGGTGTTCGATGCCGATCTTGACGTAGGCGGCCAGCGTGGCCAAGCCGACGGAGAGGAAGAACACGGTAAGAATCCACTTCAGCCGCTTCAGGCTGCGGCGCGTACGGGCCGGATCGGCGCTGGCGGGCCAGCCCCACTTCATGGCCAGGCGATAGAGCCCGATTCCGGCATGGATCTCGACTGCGAACAAGAGCACCAGGTACAGCGGCCACAGGTGCTCGGTCCAGACGCGATCGGCCGAGGCGTAGGGTCCGATGCGATCCGGTCGTGTCAGCATGATGTAGAGATGGACCGAGGCGAGAAAGAACAGCGCGAACCCCGAGACCACCTGCCACAGCCACAGCGTGGTGTCTTCGTGGCGCATGCCGCCCATGTGACGGCGAAAGGTACGGAACTGGCGATAGCCGGCGGGGAACTTCCGCAGCGCCAGGGCGGCATGGCCGACAAACAGGACGGCGATCCCCGCGACCACCACTGACACGAGCAGGGGAAGGGAGCGGCCGAAGATGAAGTAGCCCTCGAAGAACTTGGTAACCGCCCACATCGCATCCTTGCCCAGGAGAATGGACGACACCAGGAACATGTGCGCCCACATGAACAGCGCCAGGGCCAGGCCTGTGAGGCTTTGCAGCACATCGAGGCGGGCGGGCCACAGGGCGGAGCGGGGCCGCTGCGCCAATCGTGGTGGGCCGAGACTCCCTGTGTCGGTGGTCTTCATCGTCACTATTCTTGCCTGACTTGCGTGGCCGACCGACAAAAGGTTTCCAGCCCCTCCGGCGAGATCGCCTGCGGCGGCATCGCCCCGGTACGGGCGACTACGCGTTGGTTTCCGGCACCAGCACCTCGCGATTGCCGGCGCCGTTCATGGCCGAGACGAGGCCAGCCTGCTCCATCGCCTCGATCAGCCGCGCGGCGCGGTTGTAGCCGATGCGCAGATGCCGCTGCACCAGCGAGATCGACGGCCGGCGCGTCTTCATCACCACCTCGACCGCCTGGTCGTACATGGGGTCGGCCTCGGCGTCGCCCCCCTCACCCGAAACGCCGTCTCCAGCCTCGGTCGCCGGCGGCGAAACAATCTCGGCAATGTACTCGGGCGTACCGACCTTGCGCAGATAGTCGACGATGCGATGCACTTCGTCGTCGGCGACGAAAGCGCCATGGACACGGGTCGGCAAGCCGGTGCCGGGCGCCAGATACAGCATGTCGCCCTGGCCGAGCAGTGCTTCGGCGCCCATCTGGTCGAGGATGGTGCGCGAGTCGATCTTGCTGGAAACCTGGAAGGCGATGCGGGTCGGAATGTTGGCCTTGATCAGGCCGGTGATGACGTCGACGCTCGGCCGCTGGGTGGCCAGGATCAGGTGGATGCCGGCGGCGCGCGCCTTTTGCGCCAGGCGGGCAATGAGTTCCTCGACCTTCTTGCCGACCACCATCATCAGGTCGGCCAGCTCGTCGATCACCACCACGATGTGCGGCAGCGTGGTCAGCGGCTCCGGAGACTCCGGCACCAGCGGGAAGGGATTGGCCACATGCTCACCGGCCTTCTCCGCATCGCGGATCTTGTTGTTGAAACCGGCGAGATTGCGCACGCCCAGGGCCGACAGCAGTTTGTAGCGGCGTTCCATTTCGCCGACGCACCAGTGCAAGGCATTGGCCGCCTTGTTCATGTCCGTGACGACCGGCGCCAGCAGGTGCGGAATGCCCTCGTAGATCGACAGCTCCAGCATCTTCGGATCGACCATGATCATTCGCACGTCGCGCGGCTCGGACTTGTAGACCAGCGACAGGATCATGGCGTTGATGCCCACCGACTTGCCCGAACCGGTGGTACCGGCCACCAGCAGGTGCGGCATCTTGGCCAGGTCGGCGACCACCGGCCCCCCGGCGATGTCCTTGCCCAGGCCGATGGCCAGCGGCGAATGCAGGTCGTGGTAGGCGCGCGAGCCGAGAATCTCGGAGAGCCGCACCGTCTGCCGGCGCGGATTCGGCAGTTCGAGCGCCATGCAGGATTTGCCGGGCACGGTCTCGACGACGCGGATGCTGACCAGCGACAGCGCGCGCGCCAGGTCCTTGGCCAGACCGACCACCAGCGAACCCTTGATGCCGGTCGCCGGTTCCATCTCGTAGCGTGTCACCACCGGCCCGGGATGCGCGGACAGAACCTTCACCTCGACGCCGAAATCACCGAGCTTGCGTTCGATGAGGCGCGACGTGAATTCCAGGGTTTCGGTGGCGGGCAGATCCTCGGGCTTGTGGGTCGGCTCGTCGAGCAGGTGCAGAGGCGGCAAGGCGCCGCCCGGCGCGTCGAAGAACAGCGGCGCCTGCCGCTCCTTTTCGAGGCGCGCCTCGGCCTTGGGCGCGCGCGGAATCTCCAGCTCGAGCGGTTCGATCTTGACCGGCGGCGTTACTTCGTTGCGCCGGCGTACCACCTCGACGGTCGCCTCGCGCTTTTCGGCCACGATGCGGCCATAGCGGCGGTCCTGCCAGCGTTGCCACAATTGGATGACGCCGAACCAACCGGCCTCCAGGAGGCTTCCGACGCGCTCGGCGACGCCAAGCCACGATACGCCCAGAAACAAGGTCACCCCGGCCAGGCAGAGCGTCAGCAAAGCCAATGTGCCGCCGGTGAAACCGAGGAACTTCGCCGCGAATCGGCTGATCTCCACGCCGAGCATGCCACCCGGTGCCAGCGGCAGCGCGGCCTTCAGGCTCCAGAAACGCATCGCCTCGATGCCGCTGCTGGCGAGCAACAGAACCACGAAGCCAAAGGCGGCGATGAACAGCGGCCGGCGGTCGCCGCCGAACAACACGTTCAGCCGACGATAGCCCCAGGCAACCAGAAACGCCAGGAAGCCGACCCACCACCAGGCGGATACGCCAAACAGAAAGAGCAGCAGATCGGCCAGCCAGGCGCCGAAGCGACCACCCGGATTGCTTACGCCATCAGCATGCGCGGCATGCGACCAACCCGGGTCGGCGCCATTGAATCCCCAGAGAATCAGCGCCAGGTAGACGCCGAGCGCGGCCACCACTAGCCAGCGCACCTCATGCACCAGGGCGGCGATCTTTTCGGGAAGCGGGAGGGAGGGATTTCGCTGTGTCAAGGCAATGGACATGGCGGTGGACGCTCGAACGGAAACGTATCGATTCTGCCGCCACGACTTGCCGGCCAATCGGCGGGAAGGCGGCGGTTTTTCGGCCCTATTGCCACGATAGGCCGCGCCAATGGGGAAGAGCACGGGCTCCGTTTATAATCAACCACAGACCCGAACCTCCAGGAAATTGCCACCATGTCCGCTGCCACCACCCGCCACGCTCCCCTGCTCATTCTCGGCTCCGGCCCGGCCGGTTACACCGCCGCCGTCTATGCCGCCCGCGCCAACCTCAAGCCGGTGCTGATCACCGGCATGGCCCAGGGCGGCCAGTTGATGACCACCACCGAAGTCGACAACTGGCCGGCCGATGCCGACGGCGTGCAGGGGCCGGACCTGATGGCGCGCTTCCAGAAACATGCCGAGCGCTTCAACACCGAGATCATCTTCGATCATATCCATACCGCCAAGCTGACCGACAAGCCGATGCGCCTGATCGGCGATGCCGGCGAATACACCTGCGACGCGCTGATCATCGCCACCGGCGCCTCCGCCCAGTACCTCGGCCTGCCGTCCGAGCAAGCCTTCTCCGGCAAGGGCGTGTCCGCCTGCGCCACTTGCGACGGTTTCTTCTACCGCAACCAGCCGGTCGCCGTGATCGGCGGCGGCAATACGGCCGTGGAAGAGGCGCTGTACCTGGCCAACATCGCCAGCCATGTCACGGTGGTACATCGCCGCGACAAGTTCCGCGCCGAAAAGATCATGCAGGACATCTGTTCGAGAAGGAAAAGGCCGGCAAGGTCACCATCAAGTGGGATTCCGACGCTCGACGAGGTGCTGGGCGACAAGACCGGCGTCACCGGCATGCGCATCAAGAACGTCAAGAGCGGCGCCAGCGAGGATATCAAGCTCATGGGCGTATTCATCGCCATCGGCCACAAGCCCAACACCGATCTCTTCGTCGGCCAGCTCGACATGGAGAACGGCTATATCGTCACCAAGGGCGGCCGCGAAGGCAATGCCACCGCCACCTCCATTCCCGGCGTGTTCGCCGCCGGCGACGTGCAGGATCATGATCTACAAGCAGGCGATCACCACGGCCGCCACCGGCTGCCAGGCCGCGCTCGACGCCGAGAAGTACCTCGACAGCTTCGGCGGATGAGATGTCGCGCGGCGCGCCGGCGGACGATGACGCCAGCGCCCTGTTCCGGGCGGCGGTGGCCGACGCCACGCCGATCGCCGCTGATCGCATCCACCACGAACCGCCACCGCCGCCACCCATTGCCGCGCCAGCGACAACGCGACGAACGGGCCGCGCTGACCGAATCGATCACCGCCCCCGTCTTGCTCGACCTGCACCTAGAGGGCGGCGACGAGGCCGCCTGGTCTGCATCCCGGCATGTCGCCGAACGTACTGCGCGACTTGCGCCGCGGCCGCTGGGTGGTGCAGGCCCATCTCGACCTGCACGGCATGACCCGGGACGAGGCCCGACACCACGTTGCCCTGTTCCTGCGCGAGTGTCTGGCACGCGAGCAACGCTGCGTACGCATCGTTCACGGCAAGGGCCTGGGGTCGCCGCGGCGCGAACCCGTGCTGAAGAAGCTGGTGCTGGGCTGGCTCGGCCAGCGACAGGAGGTGCTGGCCTTTTGCCAGGCGCGGCCGGCGGAAGGCGGCGCCGGCGCGGTGACGATACTGCTCCGGGCCGGCCACTGAGCCGGCCCGGAGCAGTACTCAAAAGACAAAGTCGCTGGCCGTCAGCTTGGCCATCTGCACGGCCTGCAGGACGATGTCGTTGTCGCCGAACGAGATCACCGTGTCGGCGCCGACCATGGCGATGCCCAGCCCGGCCTTGTCGGTCACGCCGGCATCGTGGAAGTTGAGCTTGTCGACACCGTGCTTGAAGTCGGTGACCACGTCGTGACCCCAGCCACTACCGAAGGCAAAGACGTCATAGCCGCTACCGCCAGTCAGCAGATCGTTGCCGTTGAGGCCATTCAGCAGGTCGTTGCCGGAGTCGCCCAGAATCGTGTCGCTGCCGGCGCCGCCGGTCAACTTGTCGCTGCCGCCACCGCCATCGATGGTGGCCTTGCCGAGGAAGGTTGCGGCGCTGAAATCGAGCACGTTGTCGTTCCAGTCACCGAGGATGCGCGCCGCGCCGGTGACGCCTGATAGATCGATGACGTCCAGACCATTGGCCGGCCCGAACGCGGTCATACCGATATCGACATTCTGGCCGCTGGCGACGATGCTGTCCTTGCCAATGCCGCCGTCGTAACTGTCGTAGCCCTCGAAGCCCGCACCTTTGGCGCCGCCAGCCAGGAAGACGTCGTCGCCCGCGCCGCCGGAAAGCGTGTCGTTGCCGCTGCCGCCGTGCAACACGTCGTTGCCCGCGCCGCCCGACAGCGACTGGTCGCCCCAGCTACCGCCCTCGATGGTGTCGTCGCCGGCGCTGCCGATGATGGTGTCCTTGCCGCCGCCACCGTCGATGGTCGCCTTGCCGAGGAAGGCGACGCCACTGAAGTCGAGCACGTTGTCGTTCCAGTCGCCGAGGATGCGCGACGCGCCGGTGACGGCCGATAGATCGATCACGTCCATGCCGTTGGCAGGCCCGAACGCCGCCATGCCGATGTCGACGCTTTCACCGTAGGCGACGATGCTGTCCTTGCCGGCACCGCCGTCATAGCTGTCGTAGCCTTCGAAACCGGTTGCCTTGTTGCCGGTGACACGGAAGGTGTCGTCGCCGATGTCGCCCGAGAGTACGTCGTTGCCGCCACCACCGTGGATGACATCGTTTCCGGCACCACCGGACAGGGACTGCTCGCCCCAGCTACCACCGTCGATGATGTCGTTGCCGGCCGTGCCGATCACCGTGTCCTTGCCACCGCCGGCGTCGATGGTGACGTTGCCGACGAAGGCGACGCCGCTGAAGTCGAGGACGTTGTCCTTCCAATCGCCGAGCAGTCGCACGCCACCAGCAACGGCCGAAGCGTCGATGGTTTCGACGCCGTTGGCCGGCCCGAATGCCGCCATGCCGATGTCCACCTGGTCGCCAAAGGCAACGATGCCGTCCTGGCCGGCGCCGCCATCATAGCTGTCGTAACCCTCGAAGCCGGCCGCCTTGTTGCCCGTGACACGGAAGGTATCGTCGCCGGCGCCGCCGGCCAATGTGTCGTTGCCGCTGCCACCGTAGATGAGATCGTTGCCGTCATCTCCGGACAGGCTGTCGTTGCCCCAACTGCCGTACAGCAAGTCGTTGCCGGCCCCGGCCGCCACGATGTCGTCGCCGCCGCCGGCATTGATCTGCTCGCTTCGGGCGTCACCGGTCAAAGTGTTGGCGTTGCCGTCGCCCATGACAATCGTGGCTTCGCCGTGGAAGTAGTTTAGCCAAGTGGCGACGTCGAACACGCTGGCATTCGGATCGCCGTCCTCATTGAGGAAACGGCCGTCGCGGATCTCGAAACCCATGTGATAGATGCCGTCTACCACGGTGTTGACGAGGTTGCGATCGAAGAAATTGGTGTTGGCGCCATCGTTCTGGATCAGGTGATAGCCGGTCTCGGCGCCGTTCTCGTCGTCACCGTGGAGATCGGTCCATTGCTGGAGTGCGGCCGCATCGCCACGGATCAGCGCGTTCATCGCCCGAACTTCTTCCGGGGTGATCCAATGATCGGCGTTGGCACCGGTCTTTCCGATCAGGTCGGCGATCTTGTGATTGAAGGTATCGGCAATCTGTACTCCGGCGTTGATGTCGGCCGCGCTGGTGTTGCGGGCCAGCCCCCGGTCTTCCTTGATCAGATCGACCATGTGGTCCAGGCCGGTACCCGTGGTGGACTGGTCGGCGACGAAATAGTTGAGCCAGTCGGCAACCTTGGTCAGGCTGGCGCCGGCGACGCCGTCTTCGTTGGTCACCTTGCCGTCCTGGATGGCAAAACCAAGGTCGTAGATACTTTCCGCCACCGTGTTGATGAGGTTCTCGCCGAAGAACTTGGTATTGGCGCCATCCCCTTGCACCGTGTGAAAACCGGTTTCCACCTTCTTCGCATCGTCGCCGTGCAGGCGCGCCCACTCCGCCGCTCTAGCCGGGTCGGCGCGCAGATAGGTGTTGATGGCCACCACATCCTGTTCGGAGATCGTGTTGTCCTTCAGGGCGCCCGTGGCAGCCATGGCGTCGGCCAGCATCTGGTTCATGCCGTTGACGGCGTCGGCCCCGGTGGCGATCTCGGCGTCGGAAATTCGGCAATCGAGGCCGGCATCGGCCATGACGAGGTCGGTCAACTTGTCCAGCTTGGTGCCGGTGGTCGAATGGTCGACGTAGAACTGCGTGAGCCAATCGGCCACCGATTCGACGGTCGCATTGGGATCGCCGTCCTCGTTGAGGAAGCGGCCATCGCGAATCTCGAAACCCATGTGATAGATGCCGTTGACAACCGTGTTCAGGAGATTTTCGCCCCGGTAGTTGAGATTGCTGCCGTCGTTCTGAACCAGGTGGTAGCCGGTTTCGGCGGTGTCTTCGTCATCACCGTGCAACGCCGTCCATTCGGGCAGTGCGTTGGTCCGGATGTAGGCGTTCATGGCCACGACTTCATCGACCGTGAACACCTTGTCAGTGGCCGCACCGGTGGCCTGTGCAGCCTTGAGAATCAGATGATTAAGCTGATCCGCGGCGGCCGCGCCGCCCTTGATATCCAGGCTGTCCGTGGCCCCGGCAAGCCCGGGGTCGGCATAGATGTAACTGACAATCTGGTCAAAACCGCTGCGGGTGGTGCCGACCGTCTGATCGGTGACCAGAGAGTAGATTCTCTTTTCGCTGGATGAATTGGGCATGGGCGACTCCAAAACGCTGCATATTGAAAGACCGGCAGGCCGGTCTTGGAGCGCCTATTCAAAACCCGTATAACGCCAGGGGCAATTGTCGTCATCGGACGACAAGAGAGCCGGCAGCCGCCGGCAAGGCCATTGAATAATGGCAAGACGAGCGGCGGGGTTTCCAAGACATGGGCCGCTCGCAACAACGGGCTGACTGCCCGTGGGTCGCAGCGGTTAGATCGCGGCTTCGTTCGTTTCGCCGGTGCGAATGCGCACGATCTGCTCGACCGAGCTGACGAATATCTTGCCGTCGCCGATCTTGCCGGTACGCGCCGCCTTGACGATCGCCTCGATGGCGGTATCAACGGCATTCTCCGCAACGACGATTTCGAGCTTGATCTTGGGCAGGAAGTCAACCACGTACTCCGCGCCGCGATAGAGCTCGGTGTGACCCTTCTGGCGACCGAAACCCTTGACCTCGGTAACCGTCAGGCCGGTAACGCCGACTTCAGAAAGCGCTTCGCGCACTTCGTCGAGCTTGAAGGGCTTGATGATGGCTTCGATTTTTTTCATTTTCCGGTCTCCATTACCATTCGTCCGAATAGCGTGATGTTATCGGATAACGCCAATCCTTGCCGAAGCCGCGCCGCGACACACGAATGCCGACCGGCGACTGGCGGCGCTTGTATTCGTTGCGTCTTGAGCATGCCGACCACGCGCCGCACGTCGGCCTCGCCGTAACCGAGCGGCGACGATTTCGCGCGGGCTGATGGTCGCGTTCCATGTAGGCCTCGATGATGGCATCGAGCACCTCGTACGGCGGCAGGGTGTCCTGATCGGTCTGGCCGGGCTTCAATTCGGCGGACGGCGGCCGTGTGATGATGTTTTCCGGAATGACGTCCGACCGAGCGTATTGCGATAACGGGCCAGGCGATAGACGAAGGTCTTGAACACATCCTTGATGACCGCGAAACCGCCGGCCATGTCGCCGTAGAGCGTGGCGTAGCCGACCGCCATCTCGCTCTTGTTGCCGGTGGTCAGGACGATGGCAGCCGGTGCGATTGGACAGCGCCATCAGCATCATGCCGCGGATGCGCGCCTGGATGTTTTCCGGCGTGGTGTCGGGCCAGGCAGTCGGGCGGCAGATCGGCAAACAGCGGCTCCAGCGGTGGCAGCGTAGGTGTTCATCGCCGGCTCGATGGCGATCTCGTCGTAGCGGCACGCCCAAGCGCCGAACCATTTCGCGCGAATCGTCGAGGCTCATCTGCGCCGTATAGGGCGACGGCATCATGACCGCGCGGACGCGTTCGGCACCGAGCGCATCGACCGCGATCGCACAGCGTCAGCGCCGAATCGATGCCGCCCGGAGAGACCGATGATGGCGCCGGGAAAACCATTCTTGCCGAGGTAATCGCGCACCCCCAGACATCAGCGCGGCATACACCTCCGCCTCGGCGGAGAGCGATGGTGACACGACTCCAGGCAGCAAGTGACCAGCCGCGTACTCGACCAAGCCGATTTCTTCCACAAAGGCGGGCAAGCTGATGAGTGAGGCGTCCAACCGCGTCAAGCGCAAAAGACGCGCCATCGAAAACCAGTTCGTCCTGGCCACCGACCAGATTGGCATAGATGATCGGCATCCCGGTCCCGGCGACGCGCTCGCGCAGAACTTCGTGACGACGGGCCAGCTTGTGCATGTGGAAGGGCGAGGCATTGAGGGTCAGCAGCAACTCCGCACCCGCCGCGCGGGCCGATTCGGCGGCGCCCGCCTGCCAGACGTCCTCGCAGATTGCCAGGCCAACACGGACGCCCGCCACCTCGATCAGCCCCGGGGAATCAGCCGGTGTCGAAATAGCGTTCCTCGTCGAACACCTCGCGAATTCGGCAGGCGCTGCTTGCGGTAGGTGTAAGCGACGCGGCCATCGCGCAGCAAGGATGCGGCGTTATAGCGCCGGCCCGCGCTGGCCTCGGGATGACCGACAACCATGGGCAGGGGCGCGGCGGCGGCCATTGCCGCCAGTTCCGCGATCGCAGGCGCGGTAGAAATCCGGCCGTAGCAGCAGGTCTTCCGGCGGATAGCCGCACAAGGCCAGTTCAGGCGTCAGCAGCAGATTCGCACCATCGGAGTGAGCCCTGACGGCGGCGTCGAGTATGCGCCTGGCATTTCCTGCCAGATCGCCAACCACGCAGTTGATCTGGGCAACGGCTACCCGAAGGGAAGACATGATCGAGGAACCAGCCCCGGCAACGTCAGAACGCGGGCTTTTCCTTGGCGTCGTTGAAGCGATCAACGCCCTGCATGATCTCGCGTCTTGGCGTCCTCGATGTCACCCCAGCCCTGAACCTTGACGAACTTGCCCGGCTCCAGATCCTTGTAGTGCTCGAAGAAGTGGGAGATCTGATCGAGGATGATCTGCGGCAGGTCGCGCGGAGATGTGACGCTGCGGTACATCGGGGTCAGCTTGTCGACCGGCACGGCCAGCAGCTTGGCGTCTTCGCCGGCCTCGTCGGCCATCTTCAGCATGCCGATCGGCCGGCAGCGCACCACCACACCCGGCGGCAGTGCGAACTGCGACATCACCAGCACATCGACGGGATCGCCATCGCCGGCGATGGTGTGCGGGATGTAGCCGTAGTTGCAGGGGTAGTGCATCGCCGTGGACATGAAGCGATCGACGAAGATTGCCCCGGACTCCTTGTCCACTTCGTACTTGATCGGCTCGGCGTGCATCGGGATTTCGATGACGACGTTGAAATCGTTCGGCAAATCCTTGCCGGAGGGAACACGATCAAGGCCCACGATACGCTCCTGGAAAAAGCGCCATTATAACCGTTGGCTCGACTGCAATAAGCGCATCAAATGTGCCGAAAACGCCGGCCACCGCAGTTCGCCGTATCGGCCCGCGATGGCGCCAGAAAGGAAACGGCCCAGCGCAGAAGCGACTGCCTGGGCCGACGAACGGGTCGAAGGGCCGGGTTCAGCGCCTGATGGTGGTCAGGCGCTGGTACAAAGCCTCGGAAAGCCCCGGCTCACCTTCCTCGATCACCGGGAGCAACTCAATGGCACGCGCGGTCTGTCCGCGGTCGATCAGGAGATTGGCGGCGTTGTAGTAAGCCTTGGCCGCATCGGGGACGTTGCCGTCGAAGTAATAGATGTTACCAAGCTCGCCCCAGGCATTCGCGTCATCGTTCTTCTGTTCAAGGTAGACGGAGTAGTAATAGATCGCCCACGGCGCGTCGCCCGCGGCGAAAGCGCGCCGGGCACTGACGAGATATTCGGGCGGTTTGACCGTCACCGGTCCGCCAACGACGGGCGCCCCCTTGGGCGCCTCGCCAGCCGGTGGAATCGCCTGCTTGCTTTCAATCGGCTTCGATTCGCTCGGCTTCAGATCGGCAACCTTTGCCTCGACCGGAGCTGTCGCGGCTGGTGCCGGCGCGACAGGGGCTTTGGCACCGACCGGTGCCGGAACAATGACTCGCTTGGGTCGAGCGATCAAGGCATTGATGTCTTCGAGCGTGTGATCCCGACCAACGACCAAGACCTGATTCGGGTAGATCACGCCTTGTGGTCCGATCAATTGGACATTGGCACGATACAGCAGCGGCCACAATCGGGCGTCGCCATACACCTCCTTCTTGGCCGCAATGGTAGCCAGTGTATCGCCGGGCATCACGGTATAGCGGTCGACCGACCCCAAGGCCGGGCTGGCGTCTGCCTTCGGTGCGGCGGTTGCCACTGGCGCGGCTTCGGGAGCGGCGGCGGCGACCTGAACCACGGTCGGGGCTGGGGCGGGAACCACGGCAGGGGTAGCGTGCATGGGCGCAATCGGTGTTTCGACTGCCGCTTTCGTCACCACTGGTGTGACGGTATCGACCTTGGCCGCCGGCTGGGTGTCGCAGTTTCGCTGGTCCACCGTGCCGCATGCTTGTAGTACCGCCAGGCTGACAGCCAACGGCAGCAGCACTCTTGATCTGGAATTCAATTTTGTCTCCTCTAGAAATCTTCGCGACTTGGTCGCGGCAGCTACTACCGGTTCGTGGTCGAAGAAAAAGCGTTGGCCGGTGGCGCGGTGTAGTTGAATGGCACAAAGGGCGTTGGCGGATACTGGGCGCGATCACCGCCACCACCGCCAAAGGGCATGAAGCGATTCATGACATTCATCGGCCCCGAGAAACTGCGATCCATATGTCCGGCCGAGTACTGGATGCGATTCACCGATTCGGTCATGTTCATCAGCGCCTGGGTCATCACCATCATGTTCTGGCCCATGGGCTCCATGGTCTTCTGCATCTGTTCCATGGTGACCGCCATCCGCGCCGCGTCGTCGGTGAGTTGATAGATCAGGTAGTAGCCGTAGATGGCCAGGATGACAAATGCGGTCATGCCCGCATAGACGATCAGCTTGAGGGTCTTCAGGCCGGCCTCGGCCTTGTCCATGTATCGAACGTAGTGCGGAACCTCTCCCTTGGGTGGGGGATCGTAGACCTCCTTGGGATATAGCTCCCCTTTCTCCAAATGTGGCTTTCGTGCTTGTTGATCTGTCATTGCCGTTCTCGATATGAAATAGTTATTTTGTGTTTCCGCGTCGCTAACGCGGGTCGCCGCGTCTGCCGGATGGCGCAATCTTCTCCTTGATCAGGGCTGCCAACATTGGCTCGTAGCGTTCCATAATCGGCATCAAGCGCGCCACTGGACTGATGTGCCCAGCGTCAACCAGCCGCGTTGCGGCCTCGTAGTAGTTCTGTGCAGCCTCCGGGAAACGGCCGATCGTGACGTACACATTCCCCAGTTCACCATAGGCGTCTGCATCATTCGGCTGCTTGGCCAAGTATTGACGATACTCGCGAACCGACTCGGGATAACGTCCCGCCGCCGCCGCCTGACGAGCCGGCGCGAGGCTATCGGCGGCCGGTGCGGGGGCCGCCGCAACCTGCGCCGGGCTGGACTGCTGGTCAGGCCTGGCAACGCGCGGCACCGGCAGCAGATAGGGCGTCGTTCGCTGTGATTGCGGCGCGATCTGGACGGCAGGCGCGGGGGGCGCGGATGCCGCGACCGGCGGATAGGCGGGATAGTCAGGATACGCGGGCTTGCCGGGCGCGGCTTCCGGCGTTGGTGGCCTCACGGGCTGAGGAGCTTGCGATGACTGGGGCGCCGTGCCCCCCGGCGTCTGAGCCGGGGCGGACGACGTCGTGCTCGCCGACTCGTTCCCCGCGCCCTCGGAGCCGGCGGCGCCAAAGGCCGCATAGGGTGGGTAGGCCGGATAGGGAGGGTACGCGGGATACGGCGGGGGACTGGATCCCGTCGCGGCCATCGTCTGACCCTTCGCTTCGGAATCTTGGTCATTGGCAGCCGGCAGTGCCGGCGGCGCATCCGCCCCATCGCCGGCAACTGGTTGCGGAGCCGAGGCGCCGCCACCGAGCGGCGCGGGATCGGCGGGGGGATTCTGGGCGGCGATGGCTACGTCGACTGGCTTGTTTGATTCCGCCGCTATTGGGGCCGTCGGCACGCCGCTTGTTGGAGTTGGCTTGCAGCCGGGCAAGCCGCAGGCATAGAGTTCCTTCGCCCGCCGGGTCGCCTTGCCCAGAAAGGTTTCCGTTTGCGAGTACGCCTTCTCGCCGTAACCCCTAATTGCCCCTTGGTCGTAGGTAAAAAGTACCACGATCAGCACCAGGACCAATAGCCACAGCCAGATGCGGCGAGTTTGACCGGCACCGCCACCCGTCTTGGCACCATACGTGGTGCCGTACGTGGCGCCAGAATCTTGGGGGTACGACTCGGCCATGCGGATCAGCTCCTAAAACCAGGTTTTCTTGATAGGCAAATGCGGATAGAGCGCCTGAGACAGATTGAGGAATTCGATGCTCCCCTTGTCGCGCGGCTCCATCTCGAAGACGGCAAGCCCCTCGCTCAACGTGCGGCACAGCCAGACTCTCTGGCTCAATCGCGCGCCAAGGGCGGTTGCCGTTTTGAGCATTGAGATCGCCTCGGCGGCCTCGCGTGTTTCCTTCGATCCACCGAGGGGATCGGTTCGATTCAGAAACATGATCGCTTGGCACTCCGGATGGCGGTGACTGCCGATCATGCTAAGGAAGCGCTGGGTGGACCAGACATCGGCCTGCCCCGGAACCACGGGAATCAGCAAGCGGTGCGCCTGGCTGATGGCCGCGAACATGCCCACCATGTTCGCGGCGCCAACGTCCACGATGACGTCGCCGCGTTCCCGGCGAAGATTCTCAAGGGGCATGTCGGACGGCAGCAATTTGATGACGGGCGCGAAACCCTCCTCGTCCCGGACGCCGACCAGATCGGTCAGTGTCTTTTGCGGATCGAGGTCGAGCAGCTTGACATCACACTCCTGATAGGCAAGCCAGATAGCCAGATTGAACGCGATCGTGCTCTTGCCCGATCCACCCTTCAGATTACCAATGACCGTGATCATGTTTTCAACTCGCGAAAGCTCGGCAGTACAAGGAAGGGAAAGCTATGGCGCCATTACCAGTTGAACGGCCCGAAGCCACTGCCACTCCACGGACTGCCACCGCCCCAGGGACTGCCACCGCCCCAAGGACTACCACCACCACCCCAAGGACTACCACCACCACCCCAGGGACTACCACCACCCCAAGGACTGCCACCACCACCCCAGGGACTACCGCCGCCCCAGGGACTACCACCACCCCAAGGACTGCCACCACCGCCCCAGGGACTACCACCACCCCAAGGACTGCCACCACCGCCCCAGGGACTACCACCGCCCCAGGGACTACCACCACCCCAAGGACTGCCACCACCGCCCCAGGGACTGCCACCCCACGGACTGCCACCCCACGGACTGCCACCCCACGGACTGCCACCCCACGGACTACCGCCCATCGGGCTACCCATACCCATCGGGCTACCCATCCCATCGGGCTACCCATGCCCATCGGACTGCCCATACCCATCGGGCTACCAAATCCCAGCGGGCTCATCTGGGCCTCGGCGAGTTGTGCGGATGCCAGCAGAGTTGCGCCGACCAGCATCGATGCGACCACCATGAACTTTTTCATTATCGCTCCAGCATTTAGGTGAAATTGGCTAGACGTCGAATCGTTCCGGCGTCGGGACAGCTACTGCATCGACAAGCATGGCAATGCAAGGGCATCTAGTGGTTCGCATAGGCACCTGGCATCATTCCGCCACCGGCGCCTGGGGGAAGCAGGTAGCCACCGCCGGGCAGGTATCTTGGTTGCGCCTGCGGCAATACCCGCACCGGAGCACCACCCTGGCCCGCACCGCCATACGGTACCGGACCGGCAACGGGGTAGCCGGCGCCGATATAGGGATTCGCCAAGGGGCTGTAGGACTCGCCATTGAGAAAGCCGCCACCCCACGGCCCATTCCATGGGCTCGGCAGCCCGGGCGTCTGGCCCGACTGCGCCTGTGCCACCGCGCCCAACAACAACAAGCCGATCCATTGCCGGGCTTTACATCGAGTGCTTTGCATGGGCTTCACCTATCTATGTCGTTCCGGACTACCGGGACAAACAACGAGCACTTCAATCAGTACCGGGTAAGCGCGCTTTGCGGTGCCTGGCGCGGCATCTCGCCGGCCGGGGGCGGCGCCATCATCTGCGCGCCCATCGCTTCATGCAGCTTCTGCACCAGTTCGTCGGCCAGCATCGGATTGGCCTCGGCAATCACCGGCAGCAGCGCATCGACGCGCTCCAGTTCCTTCTTCTCGAGCAACAGCTTGGCGGCGTCGTAGTACGCTTGCGCCGCCTCGGGCAGGCGACCCGTCATGTAATAGACGTTGCCCAGTTCGCCCCGGGCGTCGGGATCGTTGGCGTTGCTCTTGATGTATTCGTTGTACAGCGTCACCGCGCCATCCATGTCGCCGCGCGAAAATGCTTCGCGGGCGCTGCTGATCTTCTCTTCCGAGGAACCCTTGCCAAACGGCCCGGTCGGCACCTTCGAGACCACCGTCTTCACGCTCTCCATCGCCCGGTCGGCCGCCGGCTTGAACCATTCGGTGTTGCGATAAACGAGCACCAGAACGACCACTGTCAGGGCTGTCCATACCACCCAGTTTGCAATCTTGCTAATCATGAAGTGTCTCCAGAAGTCAGTTGTTGTCGCTGCGTCTCACAGCCCTACGATATCCGGCAAGGTTCCCCGCGGCAAACCTGCAAGAACGCCGTCAAGTGCAGCAACCGGGTAGGCGGCGCGGCCGCCTGCCCGACGCTTGCGCCCATTACCACCAACCGCGGCGCCAAGGACTCCAGCCGTTGTTGCCCCAGCCATTGTTGCCCCAACCGTTGTTCCAACCGTTGTTGCCCCAGCCGTTGCCGTTGAAGAAGTCGTCGGTCCAGCCGTTCATGTCGCTATCCATATTAAATCCGAAATGACCGCGACCGGTGCCACGACCCGTGCCACGGCCATAGCCATAGCCACGGCCGTAACCGTCGCCGCGCCCATAACCGTAGCCGTCATTCCCCCAGCCGCCATAGCCGGGATAGCCACCTCCGTAGCCAGGATAGCCGCCCCACCCGGGATTGCCACCCCAACCACCAGGATAGCCGCCCCACTGGGCGGAGGAAATGCTGGGAAGAGCAATGGCCGCCGCAACCGCCGAGACCATCAGCAAACGCTTGGTGATCAAACTCATGTCAAATTACCTCCTTCGGTATCTAGTAACGTAACGGATCAATGCGCTTATCGGAAAAACCCCTCTTAGCGGGAGATGTCGAGACAAGTGGCGCACGCCCAACCGCGGCCGGAGTCGGCTCCGTGGAAAGTCCGCGGTCGGCGCTATCCAGTGTGCTTACCAACCCCAGCCGCGGTTGCCGCCACCCCAACGGTCGTTACCCCAGCCGCCGCCGCGCCCGTCGTAGCTGTTGTTGCCCCAGCCATCGACATCGCTGTCCATGTCGCCACCCATGTTGAAGCCAAAGTTGCCGCGACCGGAACCACGACCGCTGCCGCGGGCATTGCCGCGGCCATAGCCGCGACCGTAGCCATCGCCGTAGCCGTAGCCATCGCCACCGCCATAGCCAGGACCACCATAGTAGCCGGGGCCGCCGTAACCATAGCCAGGACCGCCGTAACCATAGCCGGGGCCGCCGTAAGCGGGACCACCGTAGCCCGGGCCACCGTAGTAGCCACCAGGGCCCTGATTGGCATTCTGGTTTTGGTTGCCACGTGGCGCCTGCGGCTGATTCTGGTAAGGATTGGCCTGATAGGCGTTCGGCGACATATACGGGCCGGGCGGAGGCTGGGACGCAGCCGATGCTACGCCAGCAGCGCCAAGACTAAGCATGGCGGCCAGGGTGCCTGCCTTCAGATTGATAGGGATACGCATTGGGTGCTCCTCCATTAAGTGAGTACAACTTTCTGCTGCAAAAACAGCTGCCGTGAGGCATCGATCGGCTTATGCACCTCTTCTTCGATGTTTCAATGCGGCTGAAAACTCGGATCCTATGGGTTGCCGACGACCCTACCACAACGGCGGCGGCGGACCGCTATCACCGGCGCGACCACGCCACCAGTTCCAGTTCTGCGCGTTGGTCCAGCCGGACATCGGCGTGCTCCACGGCACGTACATCCCTTGCGTACGAAGGCCCCAGATGAAGAAGGGATCGCTTGCCGCATTCACCTGACCATAGCTCCAGCGCACCTGCCGGGAATCGGGCAAGCCATTGCCGCTCGCCGGCAGCATGTACATCGCCGTGTTGCCGTAGGCCGGATACGCCGTGGCGGCACCGTACGCGGGCATGGCACTGTTGACGTTGCCGTTGCCGTTGCCATATGGACCTACCGGCCGGCGCGAAGAACGCTCCGCGAGTTCCGGATAGGTGGCCGCCAACACTGCGGAGGATGCCAGCAGCAAGACGGAAATCAGGCTAATCGCTCTTATCGTTCGCACGTATGTCTCCTCACTTCTCGTCCGGGCCCTCGTCCATCATCTTGATGCGAATGCCGCGCAGCTTTCTCTTGTTGAACGACGCCGGTTCCCTGGCTGTCGGCACGGCGGCGCTGTCCGAGGTAATCACAGGCGTGGGCTCCGCCTCATCCCTGATCTGGGTGGCGGCCGAAAGCGGCTCGGGCACGACCTTGGCCACCGAGACATCAGCCGGCCGCTTTTCCAGGCGCGCCGGGCGGCCACTGGTTTGGGGCCCGGGTGGCGGCACGGCGGCGGAAACCGCTTCGACCCGCTTCTGGAGACGCGGTGGTCGAACGCTTGCCGACGACGACTCGACCTGCTTGGTGGCAACCGGAGGCTCGGTCTCCGTCTTCTTTGCCAGCCGTGGCGGACGACCCGAAACCACAGGCGGCGCGCTTGCCTCGACAGGTGGCTGAGCATCCACCTCGCTCTTCCTGGCAAGCCTCGGTGGCCGCCCGCCACTCGACGCCGGCTCGGCGGCCGGCGCTACACCAGCGGGCGCGCCAACGGCGGGTTCGATACGCTTCGCCAGGCGTGGCGGCCTGCCGCCGACACTGCCACCTGAATTGTCAGCACTCGAATCTCCACCGTCGAATGGACCGCCCGCCGACGGACCACCGGGCGGAGTAGGATCGATCGAACTTGGCGGACACGGTCCGCCATCTTGACACTTGAACGCCTTATGCGCCGAGAAGCAGCCGAGGGGAATCACCACCAATGTCAGGAAGGTCGCGACGATGGAGCCGAATAGCAAGGAAACCGCCATACCCTGGAAGATGGGGTCGGTAAGCAGAACCGTCGAACCGACCACAAGCGCCAACGCGGTGATCATGATCGGGCGCATACGCACCTCGGCCGCCAACACCACGGCATCCCGTACCGACATACCCTCGGCGACCTTGCCTTTGGCAAAGTCGACCAGCAGGATCGAGTTGCGAACGATGATGCCGGCCAAGGCAATGAAGCCGATCATCGAGGTGGCGGTGAAGTCCGCACCCAGCATCCAGTGACCCGGGATGATGCCGATCAAGGTGAGCGGAATCGGGGCCATGACCACGAGCGGCAACATGAAGTTGCGGAATTCGGCCACCACCAACATGTAGATCAGCACCAGGGCCGCGCCGAACGCCAAGCCCATGTCGCGGAAGGTGACGAAGGTGACCTCCCACTCGCCATCCCACTTGAAACCCAGGGCGTTCAGATCCTTTGGCTTGCCGAAATAGGTACCGCCAATGGACTTGCCATCCGGCGTCGGGTAGTTCGCAAGCTTCGCATCGACATTCATCATGCCGTACAGCGGCGCGCCCAATGGCCCGATCACGTCGGCGGTGACGTACTCCACCGCCCGCAAGTCCTTGTGGAAGATGGTCGGACTGACTTGCCGATGCGTAAAGCGACCCAGTTCCCCGAGTGGAATGGTCACGCCGGCCTGGGTGCGCACCGGCAGGTCGAGCAGGTTGCCCGGATGGGCGCGTACCGCCAACGGCAACTGCAGGATGATCGTGGTCTGTTCCAGCTCATGTACCAGCTTGACCGGGCCTACCACGAAGCCGCCCATGGCCATCGTCACTTCGCGATTGATATCCTCGACGCTGATACCGTGCATCGCGGCATGCATCCGATCGACCTCGAAGGCGATTTCCTTGTATGGCCGCACGATGAAAGTATTGATATCCGCAAGATCTGGCGTGTCCTGCATGATGCGCATCAGATCGCCGGCAAACTGGCGGCGGATCTCGGCCGTCGGGCCATACACTTCGGCGACCATCGACGCCAGCACCGGCGGCCCCGGTGGCGTTTCAGCCACCGTCAGCCGCGCGCCAGCCGCCTTCGCGACGGGCGTCAGCATGTCACGCACCTCCATCGCCACCTCATGGCTGGAGCGCTTGCGCTCGTGCTTGGGCAACAATTGAATCGCAATGTCGGCCTGCCAGGGTTGCGCACGCAGGAAATAGTGGCGCACCAGTCCGTTGAAATTGAACGGCGATGCCGTGCCGATATAGCTCTGGTAAGTAACGATCTCCGGAACCGTATTCAGGCTCGTGGCAAGCCGCTGGGCCAGGTTCGAGGACACGAACAGATCGGTCCCCTCGGGCATGTCGATGACGACGTTGAGCTCGGACTTGTTGTCCATCGGCAGCATCTTGAAAGCAACCGCCTTGAAATAGAACAGCGAGACCGCCGCCAGCATGGCAAAGATGATGATGAACAAGGTCAGCAGGCCCAGCAGACGATTGCTCATGATCGGCGAAATCAGTTTCTCGTAGTACTTGCCGATCGTCTGGCTCTGCTGATGCTCGCGCTTCGCAGCGGTATCCAGCTGATGCATGCTCGGCTTGATGCGCGCCGACAGCCAGGGTACAAAAATGAACGCCGCAAAAAGCGAGAACACCATGGCCGCCGAGGCCAGGACGGGGATGGGCAGCATGAACGGTCCCATCATGTCGCTGACGAAAGCCATCGGCAGCAAGGCAGCGACCACGGTGAAGGTGGCCAGAACCGTCGGATTGCCCACTTCGTCCACCGCCGTGATCGTCAGTTCCGTATCGGTGGACTTCTTCTCCAGCCAGCGTCGGTAGATGTTCTCCACAACAACGATGGCATCATCGACAAGGATGCCAATGGCGAACACGAGCGCGAACATGCTGACCCGGTTGATGGTGAAGCCAAGCACGTAGGCAACCGCCAGGGTCATCAGCAAGACGATGGGAATGGTGACCACGACGATCACCGCAGTCTCCTTGCCCATGGTCAGCAACATCAGCAGCGTCACGATCACCGTGACGATGAACAGCTTGAAGATCAGGCCCGATACCTTCTCGTCGGCGGTTTCACCGTAGTTACGAGTGACATCGACCTGCACGCTGTCCGGAATCAACGTCCCCTTGAGCGCATCGACCTCGGCCAGCACGCTGCGGGCCACCTCGACACCGTTGGTGCCGCGTTTCTTGGCGACCGCGATGGTTACCGCGGGATGATTGGAAAATCCTCCGGCGGCAAGCCGCTGGCTATGGGTGACGATGGTCTTGGTTTCGCTTTCCCCTTGGCTGATCGCCGCCACATCGCGCAGCATGACCGGCCGGTTGTCGCGAACGGTGACAAGGAGGTTGCCCACCTGCCGGGCATCGTGCAGGAACTCGCCGGAGTAAACGGTGAAGGCCTTGTTGCCATCGACCACATCGCCCGCCTGAGTACGCTGATTGGCGGCCGTAATCGCGTGCGCGACCTGGGAAAGCGTGACGTTGTAGGCAGTCAGCCGACCTGGATCGACCTCGACTCGCACTTGCTCCGGACTACCGCCCACCACAAAGCTTTGCCCGGTGTTGGGCAAGGACTTGATCTTCTGCTGGACGTCGAGGCCCAGCTTGCGCAACGCAACAATGTCATTGACCTTCGACGACAACGTCAGCGTGACGACCGGGACATCATCGATACCCTTGGGCTTGACCAGCGGCTCGGTGACACCCTTCGGGATCGCATCCATGTGCGAGTACAGCTTGTCGTAGAGCTTGACGAGCGACGGTTCCATCTGCTGTCCGACATCGAAGCGCACCGTGACCATGGAGCGCCCGTCCTGGGACATGGAATAGACGTGCTTGACACCGCTGATCTCGCTCATCAACCGCTCGAGCGGCTCCGACACCAGATTCTTCACCTGTTCGGCGGAGCGCGCCGGGGTAGCCGACAAAGATGTCAACCATCGGCACGGAAATCTGCGGATCCTCCTCGCGGGGGGTGATGACCATCCCCATCAGGCCGATGATGAAGCTGGCGATCAGCAGCAGGGGCGTCAGTGGCGAGTCGATGAACTTGCGCGCCAAGCCAGCCGGCAAAACCGTCCTTGTGAGGCATCGCCGATGCTTCGCCCTGCCCCGATGCCGCTTCTTGCTTGTTATTCTCGGCCATCCTTCTCCCCCTCCAATCCCTTGATCAGGCCGTCACTGCTGCGCACGTTCGCCGGAAACCGGGTCGCCCGAGCGCATGTTCTGCGGTGGCGTGGTGACCACCTTCTCGCCGGTTTGCAGACCGGACAAGACGGTCACCCGATCGCCTTGGCGCTCGCCGAGGCGAACAACCCGCAACTCGGTAAACATTTCCCCTGCCCGCACCGCGGTCTCCTCGGTCGACGGCACGAACTGGAGCTGCCACTCGGAGAGAAACTTCCGAAACCGTTCCCGATCGGCGATGGCTGGATAGACTTCAGCGCAGACGCATTCGCAGACTATGAGCTTTCCTTCCCGCGCACCCAGGCGGAGTGCTGAGATGCTGGCATCGGCGAACGCGCGCGAGTCGGCAAGCACGTCGAGAATGACCGAGCTGTCGACCGCGGAGATCATTCGCGCGCCCTCTTCAGGTACGCGTCCACGCCGAGGCCGCCGGGGATCCTCCCCTTTCCACGCCACTGGGAGAACCCGTCCTCACCGCCCGTCTTGCTCGCGACGAGCTTGCCGGCAGACGCCTCGAACTCCAGGACCGTTCCGGGTCGGATACCCAGCCTCTCGCGAATGTTCTTGGGGATGGTGACCTGACCCTTTTCCGAAACGATCGCTTTCATACTTTGAGAGTATGAATTCCTACCGCTCCCGTCAAGGAGAGGAAGCGGAGAGGGAGCGATCCCCCGTCCCTACTCCCCGTTCTCCAGCCTGCGCACCAGCTCGGGGATGACCTGGAACAGGTCGCCCACGATTCCGTAGTGGGCAACGTCGAAGATGGGCGCAAGGGGGTCGGAGTTGATCGCCACGATCATGTCCGAGCCTTTCATGCCGGCGAGGTGCTGGATGGCGCCGCTGATCCCGCAGGCGATGTAGACCTTCGGCTTCACGGTCTTGCCTGTCTGCCCGACCTGATGCGAGTAGGGAATCCAGCCCGCGTCGACCGCGGCGCGCGATGCCCCGACGGCGCCGCCCGCGGCCAAGGCGAGTGACTCGATCAGCGCGAAGTTTTTCGGGTCCTTGATCCCCCGGCCGCCC
>CAVTQQ010000009.1:0-208502 GCA_963736865.1 uncultured beta proteobacterium
CAGCAGGGCACGGATCTCGCCTACATCCGGCTGCTGGCCGGGAAGATCGGCTACGTCTTCTACATCGAGCCGGGGCCGGTCGCCGGAACCAACATCGCCTACTTCGGTCCCGAGATCAAGGTCGGCGTACCGCAACCGGCGCTCAACGTCGACATGGACGCGCTGACCAACGTCGAGTCGCTGAGCTTCAGTTTCGATCCGACCAAGGGCGTGCTGCCGGTGGTCTTCATCCAGAACCAGCTCACCCGGGTACCGATCCCGATCCCGATTCCCAACCTGAATCCGCTGCAACCGCCGCTGGGTCTGCTGCCGACGCCGATCGCCCGGATCACCATGCTCAAGGACACGGCCAAGATGACGCCCATGGCCGCCATCAAGACCGGCCTGGCCGAAGCGAAGAAGTCGCAGGACTCGGTGACGGCGCGCGGCAGCCTTGACGTGCTGCGCTACGGCCGGCCGCTCAAGGCGCGCCAGCTGGTCGGCGTGCGCGGAGCGGGACTGGCCTACGACGGGCTCTACTATGTCCAGAGCGTCACCAGCACGCTCAAGCGCGGCGAGTTCAAGCAGAGCTTCAGTCTGACGCGCAACGGCTTGATTTCCATCACCCCGAGGGTGCCGGTATGAGCGGCCAGGAGCGCTACTTCGGCAAGTATCGCGGCATGGTGATCGGCAATGTCGATCCCATGCAACAGGGCCGCCTTCTGGTTCAGGTGCCGGACGTGGCCGGGCTGATTCCCACCACCTGGGCGATGCCCTGTGTGCCGATGGCCGGCCTGCAAAGTGGCATGTTCGCGCTGCCCACCATCGGTTCCGGTGTCTGGGTCGAGTTCGAACAGGGCGATCCGGATCATCCGATCTGGGTCGGCTGCTTCTGGGGCAGCGCCGCCGAGGTGCCGGCGCTGGCGTTGCTGACGCCGCCGCTGGTGCCGGCCATCACGCTGCAAACGCCCTTGCAGAACGGCATCACGATCTCCGACCTGCCGGGCCCGACCGGCGGCATCATGCTGAAAAGTGCCACCGGGGCTACGCTGATCGTCAACGACACCGGCATCTACATCCAGAACGGCAAGGGCGCGATGATCACCATGGTCGGTCCGACCATCACGATCAACAACGGCGCGCTGACGGTGATCTGACCATGCCCGGACCGCTCCTCCATGTCGGCGCCACCGTCCTTTGTGCCCACGGCGGCACGGCGGCGCCGACCGCGCCCAATCCGCGCGTGCTGGTGAGCGGCCAACCGACGGCCACCATGGCGGCACCCTATGCGATTGTCGGCTGCCCGTTCAATGTCAGCGGCGCGCCGGTGCCGTGCGTCACCGGGCAGTGGGTGGTGGCGGCGACACGGGTCTTCTCCAACGGCCAGCCGCTGGTGCTGATGGACAGCCAGGCAGTGTGCGCGCCCAACGGCACGCCGCTGCTGCCGGTCGTTGCCCAGATGCGGGTCATCGGCAGCTAAACGATGCGGAGGCCATCATGACGAACCTGCGCCATCCCTACCAGTTTGACGGTCGCGGCCGTACCGCCGAGAGCGATGAGGACGACTACATTCGCGGCCTGATCGAGCAGGTCCTCTTTACCTCGCCGGGCGAACGCGTCATGCGCCCGGACTTCGGCAGCGGCGTGATGCAACTGGTGTTCGCCCCGAACAGCAACGAACTGGCGGCGACCACGCAATTCCTGGTCCATTCCGCCTTGCAGCAATGGTTGGGCAATCTGATCTCGCTGGAAGGCGTGGAAGTCGAGGCCGAAGACTCGACCCTGCGTGTCGTGGTCCGCTACGCCGTCCGTCGCTCCGGAGCCAGCGAGGTGGCGGTGTTCACCCGGGAAGGGGGCTTGCCATGATCTACCATTGCTGCGAACCACTGCGCCGCAACGCCGTCGCCGCCCACCCGACACTCAACGGCATCGACTACCTGGAGGTGCTGGACAACGACTCGCCGGAGAGCGACCTGCGTCAGCGCACGCTGCTCCTGCGCTTGCTGAAGCCGGTACCGGCGGGCTTTGGCGCCGGGCAGGCGCGCATCGAAGGCGGCGAGCGGGTGCGCAACGTGGCCATCGAATGGGTGGGCGCCGCGTCGCCGCCGCCGGCCGCGGCGACCGCCGCCGAGCAGACCTATCTCGCGGCCCTGCCCGGGGCGGATCATGTACTGGTGATCCGCACCGACCGCTACGGCGATCACTCGAGCTACACCTTGCGTCTGGTGCGCTCGCCGGTCGATGCCACGCCGCCGGCGGGCTTCGATCCGGTCCTGGCCGAAATCCCGTTTTCGTTCAAGGTCGAATGTCCGAGCGACTTCGACTGCAAGCCGGTCGTGGTCTGCCCCGAGGACCCGACACCGGCGCCGGCAATCGACTACCTGGCCAAGGACTACGCCAGCTTCCGGCGCCTGGTCCTGGATCGCGTCACGCAACTGGTGCCCGGCTGGCACGAGCGCAGCGCCGCCGATCTCGGCGTCACCCTGGCCGAGCTGATCGCCTACGCGGGCGACCAGCTCTCCTACCAGCAGGATGCCGTCGCCACCGAAGCCTATCTGGAAACGGCGCGGCGGCGTACTTCCTTGCGTCGCCACGCCTTGCTGGTCGACTACCACTTGCACGATGGCTGCAATGCCCGGGTCTGGCTGCACGTGCCGGTGGCCGCCGCCACCGTCTTCCTGGACCGGACGACGACCCGCTTCTGCACTCGCGTCGCCGGCCTGCCGCCGCGCCTCGTGCCGGCTTCGCGCGACGAAGAGCTGGCGCTGCGGGCGCGGCCGGTGATCTTCGAGCCCCTGCACGACGCCACCTTGCACGCGGCGCACAACCAGATCCATTTCCACGCCTGGGGCAATCGGCGCTGCTGCCTGCCGAAGGGCGCCGTCAGGGCGACGCTGACCGGGCATCGGGCGGCCCTCGCCAGCGGCGACGTGCTCTTGTTCGAGGAGGTCATCGGCCCCGCGACCGGCGCGACGGGAGATGCCGATCCCGCCCATCGCCACGTCCTGCGACTGACCTCGGTACGCGCCTTCTCGCCGGACGATCCGGCGCTGCCGCTGACCGACCCGCTGACTGGCGCCGAAATCACCGAGATCGCCTGGGCCGCCGAAGACGCGCTGCCTTTCCCGCTCTGCGTTTCCTCGGTCACCGACCCGGCCCACGGCGAGGTCATCCTTGACCAGGTCAGCGTCGCGCGTGGCAACATGGTGCTGGCCGATCATGGTCACACCATTTCCGCCAACGAGAACCTGGGCCGCGTCCCGTCGCCCAGGCTGGCCTATCCCGCCGATCGGGACCGCGATCGCTGCCAGGGTGCGCCAGCCCTTGAGGTGCCGCCGCGCTTCAACCCCATGCTGGCGGACGCGCCGCTGACCTTTGCCGGCACGGTTGTGAAGATGACGAAGGTGGCCGGTGCCGGCACCAGCCAGCGGTTGGCGTTCGATCCCGAGGCATCGGCGGCGGCGGCGCTCTCCTGGCGCATGGAAGACACCCTGCCACAGATCGAGCTCGACAGCACGCTGGGCTCCGTCAGCCAATCGTGGACGGCGCGGCGCGACCTGCTCAGCAGCGACGCCGATGCGCCGGACTTCGTCGTCGAAGTCGAGCATGACGGCAGCGCACGGCTGCGCTTCGGCGACGATAGGCATGGGCGGCGGCCGGAAAAGGATACGGCGTTCACCGCCCGCTATCGGGTTGGCAACGGCCGTGCCGGCAATGTCGGCGCGGAGGCCATCGCTCACGTGATCCAGATCGATACGGACATCCTGGGCGTCAGGAATCCGCTGCCGGCGACGGGCGGCACCGACCTCGAGGATGCGGCCACCGTACGGCGGCGCGCGCCGCGGGCGTTCCGGCGCCAGGAACGGGCCGTCACGCCGGAGGACTACGCCGAAGTCACCGAGCGGCATGCCGGCGTGCAACGGGCCGCGGCCACTTTGCGGTGGACGGGAAGCTGGCACACGGTGTTCGTCACCGTCGACAGGGTGGGCGGTCTGCCGGTCGATGCCACCTTCGAGGAGGAGATCACGGCCCACGTCGACCGCTACCGCATGGCCGGCCACGATACCGAATTCAACGATCCGATCTATGTCGCGCTCGAAATAGAGCTGCTGGTCTGCGTGTTGCCGAGCTATTTTCGCGCCGATGTGCAGGCCGGTCTGCTCGATATGCTGGGCAGCCGCGTGCTTGCGGATGGTCGGCGCGGACTGTTCCACCCCGACAACCTTTCCTTCGGCCAGACCATCTACCTCAGCCAGGTCTATGCCGCCGCGCGCCAGGTGCCGGGCGTCGGTTCGGTGAGCGCCACGCTCTTCCAGCGCCAGGACATCGACGACGCGCAATACCTGAGCGACGGCTTCATGAAGCTCGCCCGACTGGAAATCGCGCGACTGGACAACGACGCCAATTTTCCCGAGCACGGCGTGTTCCGCTTCAACCTGTTCGGAGGCAAATAACCATGAGCGATCCGGCCCTGAACACCTGTGGCTGCTGCGCCGGCCTCGACGCGGAAACGCCGCAACGCATCGACAACCCGCCCGGGCAGGGCGTGATCGCCTATCGCGCCGGCATCCATGCCAAATTCAAGGAATCCCTGCTCGCCCGCCTGTCGAGCGCCGAGTTGCCCTCCCTGGCGGGCCTGACGACGCGCGAGGACGGCGATTTCACCATCGCTTTGTGCGACGGGCTGGCGACCACGCTCGACGTGCTCAGCTTCTACCAGGAACGGATCGCCAACGAGAACTTCCTGCGTACCGCGACGGAACGACGCTCGATTCTGGAACTCGCTCGCCTGATCGGCTATGAACTGGCGCCGGGCGTCGCCGCGTCAACCTGGCTGGCCTTCGGCTTGCAGGAGGTACCAGGCAGCCCGGCGCTGGCCGCCGGACCGGTCACCATCCCGATCGGCGCCAAGGTGCAGAGCGTACCCGGGCCGGACGAACTGCCGCAGACCTTCGAGACCGTCGAGGCTGTCGAGGCGCGGGCCGAGTGGAATGCCATTCCGGTGCAGACGACGCTGGCCTGGCGCCCGCGATACGGTGACAAGCGCCTGTGGCTGGCCGGCATCGGCACCGCCATTCAGCCGGGCGACGTCATTCTCGTGGTCGGCCAGGAACGGCTCGACGATCCAACCTCCGAGCGTTGGGATATCCGTCTTCTGACCGAGGTGGTCGAAGACAAGATCGGCCAGCGCACGCGGATCGGCTGGCAGGCCGGCCTGGGTCACGGATTTCCCCACGTCGATCCGGCCGCCGCCGGCGCGACGGCGTACGTGTTTCGGCAACGGGCCGCGCTGTTTGGCCACAATGCGCCCGATCCTCGCCTGATGGGCACCTCGGGGGGCTCCGAGCTCGAGGACCTGATTTCCGGCACCAACGCCAGCCGGGTCTGGAAGGGCTTCGCGATCCAGGGCAAGCAGATCGACCTGGACGCCGCCTACCCGAAGATCACCCCGGGAAGCTGGATCGCCCTGGTTTCCAACGCGGCGGGGTCGGATCCGAGCGGTCTTTCCGGCTATGTCGAACTCTACCGGGCCAAGTCGGTGAGTTTCCCGGCCCGTCTGGATTTCGGGCTGTCCGGCAAGACGACGCGCATCGAACCGGACACCGACGAGAACCTGAACATCTTCCGCCCGCGCCTGCGCGAGAACACCGTGCTGGCCCAGTCCGAGCAACTGGCTGTCGCCGCGCCGCCACTCGGCTATCCGCTGTTCGGCGAGAAGCTGGCCCTGGCGCGCCTTGCCGTCGACATCGCGCCCGGCCGCGCCCTGGCCGTCAGTGGCAGGTTGGCCCGCATCCGTTTGCGCAAGGGCAAGCCTGAAGTAGCCCTGTCGCTCGACGCGGGCGGCACCGTTACGCTGTTCGAGGGTGATTCGCTGCGCCTCGCCGCCGCGCCCGAAGAGCGGATCGGCGGCACCTGGGTGGCGCTGGCGCCGGCTGCATTTGCGCTGCTCATCGATCATGCCAGTGGCAAGCTGTTGCGTCTGGCCCTGCTGGATCGCGACGGCAAGCGCGGCACGCTGACCGTCGCGGCCGCGTCCATCGAGCAGGTACCGGCCGAGGAAGCGGACGCGCTGGTCCAGGAAATCGTCTTCATTGACGACCTGCCGACGGCGGTAATGCATGATCGCGACCGGACCACCTTCACCCTCGCGGCCGCCCTCAAGTATTGCTATGACCGCGAAACGACGCGCGTCAATGCCAACGTCGCCCGGGCGACGCACGGCGAGACGGTGAGCGAAATTCTCGGCAGCGGCGACGCCCGGCAGTCCAACGCACGCTACCTGCTGCGCCAGTCGCCCCTGACCCATGTCGGCGCCGCGACGCCCAGCGGCCGCCAGTCGACGCTGGAACTGCGCGCCAACGACATGCTGTGGACCGGGGTGGCCAGCCTCTACGGCCGCGCCGGCGCCGAACGCGTCTATGAAGTCCGCAACGACGATGCGGCGCGGTCCACGGTGCTGTTCGGCGACGGCGTCGAAGGCGCCCGCCCGCCCTCGGGCGACCACAACATCCGGGCCAGGTACCGCAAGGGGCTCGGCTTGGCCGGCAACGTCGGCGCGGGGAAGCTCACGACGCTGCTGTCACGGCCGCTCGGCGTGGCGGCGGCCAGCAACCCCGAGGCGGCCAGCGGTGGCGAAGACGCCGAGCGCGAGGCGAAGGCGCGCGAGAACGCGCCTCTGACGGTGCTGACCCTCGACCGAGCGGTATCGATTCGCGACTATCGCGACTTCGCGCAGGCCTTTGCCGGCATCGCCAAGGCGCACGCGCTTTGGATCGCCAGCGGCCCGGCGCGTGGCGTGTTCCTCACCGTGGCGGGCGAGGAGGGCGCGGCGGTGGCCGAGGGCGGCGACACCCTTCGTCATCTCCAGGAAGCCCTGCGCGCCTATGGCGATCCCCTGCTGCCGCTGCGCGTGGTCAGTTATCGCGACGCTCGTTTCGCGCTGCGCTTGACCGTCAAGGTGGCGGCGGATGCAGATGCCGCGCTGGTGTTGCCCGCCATTGAGGGGGCTTTGAAGACGGCGTTCGGCTTTGGCGCGCGCAGTTTCGGCCAGGGGGTGTCGGTCGACGAGGTGGCGGCGGTCGCCCACGGCGTTCCCGGCGTCGAGGCCGTGCAGGTGGTGGAACTGCATCGCCGCGATGCGCCGACGCCGCCCTTCGTGCCGCGAATCTTCGCCACCGTGCCGGTGGCTACGCTGACCGCCGTGCCGCCGGCCGCCGAACTGCTGGTGCTGGACGAAGCGGCCCTGACGCTGGAGCCGATGCCATGACGTTCGACGCCGACACGCTGTACCGGCTGCTGCCGGCCATCCATCGCATCCGCGACGACGAGCGGGTGCCACCCGGCGCCCTCAAGGCGCTGCTGGCGGCGTTCGCCGACCAGTTCGCGGTGCTGGAGGAAAACCTCGACCAGCTCTACGACGACCTGTTCATCGAGACCTGCGCCGACTGGGCGATTCCGTATATTGGCGACCTGATCGGTTACGAGTCGCTGCACGCGCTCGGCCAGGCGCGCGGTCTGGCCCGGGCGGAAGTCGCGCATACCATCGCCCTGCGCCGGCGCAAGGGCACGGCGGCGGTGCTGGAGCAACTGGCGCGCGACGTCACCGGCTGGAATGCCCGGGCGGTGGAGTATCTTCCAGTTGCTCGGTACCACGCAGTACATGAACCACTTGCGGCCGGCGAACCACTACGCGCCCGATCTGCGCCGCCGGGAGCCGCTGGACCGAATTGGCGGCGCCTTCGAGTCGATCACCCACACCGCCGACGTGCGGCGCATCGAAAGCGGGCGAGGGCGCTTCAACATTCCCAACGTCGGGATCTTCCTGTGGCGCTTGAACGCCTATCGCCACACCGCCAGTCCGGCGGTGCGCGTCGATGACCGCCGCTATCTGGTCAGCCCGCTCGGGCATCCGCTCCAGTTGTTCACCAATCCGCGGACGGAGGACGAGATCACCCACCTGGCGGACCCCATCAACGTGCCCGACCCGATCCGGCGCCGGGTGATGTCGGACCGGCTGGCGCTCTACTATGGCACCCGCGCGGCACCGCCGCCGGCGCCGGTCGACAATGCCGATCCGAGCATCGTGCTGTATGTCAACGGTGCCGAAGTCCCGCGAACCGACGTCGTCGTCTGCAACCTGTCGGACGTCGGCGCGGGTTGGGCACACGAGGCGCCGGCGGGTTGCTACGCCATCGATCCCGTGCTCGGCCGCGTGGCGGTGGCGGCCGATCTGCCCGTCCCGGCCACGGTGGCAGCGACCTATCACCACGGTTTCTCCGCCGACCTGGGCGGCGGCGAGTACAGCCGGCCGCGCCAGGCCGACGCCGCGACCACCGCGATACTGCGCGTGCCGACCGATCACGCCACCATCGCCGCCGCCCTGGCCGCGCTGGGCGGCAACGGCGTGGTCGAAATCACCGACAGCGGGCGCTACGAAGAGACGCTCTCGGTCGCCGTCATTGCCGATGGCCACGTGATTCTGCGCGCGGCGGAGCAGTGCTTCCCGACCTTGGTCCTCGGTGGTGAACTGGCGGTAGCGGGCGGCACGGATGGCGCGTTCACTCTGGAAGGATTCCGGGTGGCGGGCGAGCGCCTGCGCGTCGCGGCCGGCGCCGGCAACGCGCTTGCGCGGCTGCGCATCGCCCATGCCACGCTGATACCGGGCAGGGCGCTCGACGCGCGGGGCGACCCGGTGGCGCCGACCGCCGAAAGCCTGGCGGTCGAGCTGGCCGACGTGACGGTCGAGATCGATCATGCCATCGTCGGCGCCTTGCGCCTCCACGAGGGAGCCAGTCTCGTGGCCAGCGATTCCATCATCGATGCCACGGCGGCCGACGGAATGGCCCACGCCGCGCCAGACGCCGTGGCGCCGGGCGGCAGGATCTCTCTCGATGCCTGCACGGTGATCGGGCGAATTCGTACCGCCGAAGTCGCCACGATAACGAACAGCCTGCTGCTGGCCCGCCCCGCCGGTGGCGACATCCTGCCGGCGGTGTTCGTCGTTCGGCGCCAGACCGGCTGCGTGCGCTTCAGCTTCCTGCCGTTCGACTCGGCCGTGCCGCGCCGCTATCGCTGCCAGCCTGAATCGGCGACCGACACGGCGCGGGTGGCGCCTCGCCTCACGTCGCTGAGGTATGGCGTCGCCGCGTACTGCCAACTGGCGCGTGCCACGACCGACCTGATCCGGCGCGGCGCCGACGACGAAAGCGAAATGGGCGCCTTCCATTCCCTGTTCCCGGCACAACGGGAAACCAACCTCCAGATCCGGTTGCGCGAGTTCCTGCGCGTGGGCCTGGCGGCCGGCATCACTTACGAAACTTGAGGAGCGCATCATGAGCTTCGACACGAGCCGTTTCAGTTTCCACCCGTGGCACGACTACTTCGGCGTGGTCATGCAGCAGGGCAGGGTGCAACTGGATTCCGACTGGAACGAGTGGGTGGCCGAGCTCGGCCGCCGGCTCCAGGCCGGCACCCTGGATACCGTCGGTCGGGCGGTGGTGCCGCGCACCACGCCCGAGGGTTTCCATATCCTCGCCAGCGGCGGGGTCGTGACCATCGGCGTCGGGCGCATGTACGTCGACGGGCTGCTGGCCGAGAATCATGGCGCGCCGCCGCTGCAATGGGATGCCAGCCTGGCGGAGCTGACCGGCACCACCGCCGTGCCGGTGCTCGAACAGCCCTACCTGCCCTACAACGATACCAACCAGGCGGCGCCGGCGGACATCTTCAACCCGCCGACCGTCACCGGCGGGCCGCATCTGGTCTATCTCGATGTCTGGCAGCGCGAATTGACTTATCTCCAGGCGCCGGATCTGGTCGAGAAGGCCGTCGGCGTCGATACCACCGGTCGGCTGCAGACGGTTTGGCAGGTGAAGGTGCTGTCGAACATCGGCGGCGCCACCTGCGCGACGCCGGACGAGGACATACCCGGCTGGGCGGCGATCACCCAGTCCTCCGGCGCCCGGCTCACCAACTCGACCGGCGACGTGCCCGGCGATCCCAATCCCTGCCAGGTGCCGCCGGCGGCCGGCTACAAGGGACTCGAAAACCAGCTCTACCGCGTCGAGATCCATCGTGGCGGCCCGCAGGCCACCGCGACCTTCAAGTGGTCGCGCGACAACGCCACGGTCGCCACCCTGGTCAACGAGATCCAGGGCGGCAACCGGCTGGTTGTCGAGAGCATTGGCCGGGACGACGTGCTTGGTTTCCATGCCGGTGAATGGATCGAGGTCCTCGACGACTGGCACGAGCTGCACGGCATTCCCGGCCGGCTGCACCGCATACGGCCCGGTGACGGCGTGGATGCGGCGACGCGCTCGATCACGCTGGATACGGCACTGCCGGCCGGGTTGTTCCCGGTCGATGCGCAAGGACACACCGATCCGGGGCGCCACACGCGCATCCGGCGCTGGGACCAGTCCGGCAACGTCCGCCGCGCCGATGGCACGCTGTTCCACAACCTGGATGGCTCCGGCGTTTCCGACGGCATCCCGGTGCCGCCCGCCGGTACGCGGTTGGCGCTCGAGAGCGGCATCCTCATCGACTTCACCACGGCCGCGGGCAGCTTCCATGCCGGCGACCACTGGGTCTTCGCGGCACGCACGGCCGACGGCGGCATCGAGCCGCTGACGGCGGCGCCGCCACGCGCGATCCACCATCATTACGCCCGGCTCGCGGTAGTGACGCTGCCGGACCAGGAGACCGATTGCCGCGTCTTCTGGCCGCCGGAAGCCGGCGGAGAGAGCTGCGATTGCACCGTTTGCGTCCATGCCACCGGTCACAACGCCGGCACCGCCACGATCCAGCAGGCCATCGACGCGGTGCGCGCCCGCGGGGGAGGAACGATTTGCCTGGACGTGGGCACCTATGTGCTGGGCGCGCCGCTCAACTTGGGGAACGTCCGCTCCCTGCGCATGCGTGGCCAAGGCTGGCGCACCGTGCTGCAACCGGGCGAGGCGGGCGGGGCAATCGACATCGCGCGCGCCACCGGCGTGGCGATCGAGAATCTTTCCATCGCCGGTATCGTCAGCGGCGGCGGCACCACGGCCATGATCGACGTCGTGAACAGCGTCGACCTTCAGTTCCGGCACCTGACCATTGCCGCGGCCGCCAGCGGCGACGCCACGTCGGCCGCGATTGGTTTCGCCGGCATCATCCTGTCGGCCAGCGTTGAGGACTGCGTGCTGGTCGCCGAACAGGCCATCGTGTCGATATCGGCCGAGCCGAACTATCTGTTGACGGCGAACCTGCGGGTGGTCGATAACATTCTGATGTGCGGCCAGCGCGGCGTCAGCCTGACCGGCACCAGTCTGCACTACGGGCAGGCGCGCTTCGCCGACAACTTGATCATGGTCTGCGCCCAGGCCGGCATCGCCGTCACGGGCGCGGCGCTGCCGGCGGCCAGCGTCACCGTCAAAGGCAATGTGATGCATGTCGCGGGCGTCGGCGTGATCGGTGCCACGGACGGGCTGCGCATCGAGGACAACGAGATCGTTGCCTTGCCCGGCCGCGCCGCCGCCGACGGGATATCCATCGAGTCCGGCCTCGACAAGGGAACCCTCGACCGCCTGTTCATCACCGGCAACCGGCTGCGCGGCCAGCGTGGCCACGGCATTGCCATCCGCCATCCGCTCGGCAGGGCGATGATCAAGTCGAACATGATCGAAGACACCTTTGGCGGCGCCGTGGTGATGGGGATAGGCGCATCGGCCGACTACCTCGGTATCGAGGGCAATCAGTTCGCCAACCTGGGCGATGGCTTCAACAACCAGGCCTTGCCGTACTTCGGCGTGCTGCTGCTGGCGGTGACCCGCGCCGACGTGGTCGGCAACCTGTTCGATTCCGTGGCCAGGGAGGCGGCCAACAGCCCGTTGCACTGCGCCTTGCTGGCGGTGGCATCGACGGAGCTGCGGGTCGCCGGCAACCGCATGCACGGCATCGGCCCGCTGGCCGGCCTCGGCCAACGCACTGTTGGCGTGGCCGTCGGGCCCGGGTTCGATCAGGTGGCGGTCGATGACAACACCATTGCCCGGCGGGCTGACGCTGGCGACAAGCTCGGCGTCGGCAACTGGCAGGCGATTCTGGTCGCTGGGTCGAGAGTGGTCTCCGCGGGTGTTGTCGATCAAGCAACCATCGGCGTTCCCGGCGTCGTTGTCTTGCCGATGCAGACGGGACATGTCTACCTCGACGCCATGCGGATTGCGATCCTTGGGAAGACCGCGGGCAGCGTCCAGGTCCGCGGCAATCGCCTGCACGGACAGATGTCGCTGCTACCCGCCGCCGAAATTCTGGGTGTGGTGGGGTGCCTGTTCGACCAGAACGACATACGCGTCAGCGACGGCACGGCCGGTGGGCAGATGACGGGAAGGATCTTCTGCGATCACGCCAGCGTCGCCAACAATCGTCTCGTCGCCACCGGGGAGGGACCAATCTTCCAACTCAATACCGACAAGACCAAGTTCGCGGTGCTGGGCAACCTCAGGAGCGGTCCGATACTGGTGAACGGCACGGCGGATGCATCCTTGCCGCCACCCTGGAACACGCTCAACGTACCGATTTAACGGGAGCATCAACATGCGTCTAACCCTGATCAAGCAAGGCGAAGGCAGCGTAGGCACGCTGGTCGAGCGCCTTTACCCGAACCTGAGCGGAATCGCCCGCGAGCGGGCCGAGACCGCGCTGCTCAAGGCCAATCCGCAATTGGCGGGACACGCCGCGTTCCGCCCGGACGTGGTCATTGCGGTACCGACGACACCGGATGCAAAGCCAAGACCCGGGGCCACCGCCGCCGATCCGGTCGAGGAACTGCTGAAGACACTGGGCGAGGCGATCTCCAATTTCGGGAAGGATTTGGGCAAGGGAATCGAACGGGCCACTGCCGATATCGCCGTACAAGAGGAACTGCTCAAGCAGAAGGACGTCGTCGCCGCCATCAAGGGGGATCAAGAAGCGTTGGGGTTGGCGAAGAGCCTGGCGGCGACGCTCAGGGAGCGCAAGAAGTCGTTGGCGGAGGAACGAAAGGGCCAGGCGGAACTCTTCGACCGGATTGGCAAGGACCTTGGGGCGCTGGGAGATCGGATCGGCTGATTCCGTTCGGCGCTCGCTATCTGGCCGTGTTCTTGGGCATATGGAGCCGACTGATAGTATGAACGATAGACCGCATAATGTGTATTATGTTAAATGATAACAGCGGAGTGGACGATACCGCGAAAACGAATGCTGGCATGATGTCGGAACCTTCCATTAATTCCATCGCAGGTTTCTCATGGCTGCTTCGTCCCCCCGTATTGTCATCCTGGGTGCCGGCTTCGCCGCGCTAACCGCCGTGCGCGAACTGCGCCGCCGCGTTCCCGGCGCCCGCATCGCCCTAGTTGCTCCCAAGGCGGAATTCGTCTATCTGCCCAGCCTGATCTGGGTGCCCACCGGCATTCGCCAGGGCAAGGATCTGATCCTCCCGCTCGACGCGTTCTTCAGGAAGCACGGTGTCGAGTTCATCGCCGCCCGGGTCACCGGCCTGGACAACGGCGGCCGCACGGTCCTCACCGACCAGGGCAAGGTCGAGAACGATGCCCTGCTCATCGCCACCGGTGGCCGCTTCATCAAGAAGCTGCCCGGCATCGAGCACGCTCTGACCCTCTGCGAGGGCGTGGCGTCAGCCGAGGCGATACGCGACCGTCTGGTTGCGATGGACAGTGGCCGGATCGCGCTGGGCTTCGGTGGCAACCCGAACGAACCGTCCGCCATGCGCGGTGGCCCGATGTTCGAACTGCTGTTCGGCATCGACACCTGGCTGCGCCGCCAGGGCAAGCGGGATCGCGTCGAACTGACCTTCTTCAACGCCGCCGCCGAACCGGGCAAGCGCCTGGGCGAGAAGGCGGTCAGCGGGCTGCTGGCGGAGATGGCCCGGCGGCGAATCGACACCCACCTCGGGCACAAGCCTCTGGGCTTTTCCGAGCAGGGCGTGGCGACCGAGGGCGGCCACATCAACGCCGACCTGATCCTGTTCATGCCCGGCCTCACCGGCCCGGCCTGGGCGGCGGACAGCGGCCTGACCCTTTCCCCCGGTGGCTTCTTCAAGGCCGACGAGCACTGCCGGGTGGCCGGCGCCGAGTTGGTATACGTGGCCGGCGACTCCGGCAGCTTTCCCGGTCCCGACTGGCTGCCCAAGCAGGCCCACATGGCGGATCTGCAAGCCAAGGCCGCCGTGCAAAACCTCCTGCTGGCGCTGGACGGCAAGCCGCCGGTGGCCAAACCCAGACCCGAACTGATCTGCATCGTCGATACCGTCGACGCCGGCATACTGGTCTATCGGGACCCGCGACGCTCATGGCTCCTGCCTTCCAGCCGAGTGTTCCACTGGGCCAAGCGCTATTTCGAACGGCACTACCTGCGGGCCTTCAGGCGCTGACCGGCATGGGCCGGGTGGTCGGCATCGCGGCACCGCCCTGCCCGCCCATCCGCGAATCAGCCCCGCATGTGGTCCAGCTACTTGAGGGCGTCGGCGCCCGCCTGGGCCACCTGTGCGTCCTGTTGCGATGTCCCGCCCGAAACACCGACGGCGCCCATGACCTTGCCGTCGACGACGATCGGCACCGCTCCTTCGAGGACGCCGGCGTCCTTGGTTAGATTGAGCAGGCGCAGATGCACCCCGCCCTGGGCGATCAAGTCCTGAAAGGCCTTGGTGGGTCGGCGAAACGCGACAGCGGCCTGCGCCTTTTCTCTGGCGACATCCAGCGAACCGAACTGCGTGTTGTCGAGTCGCTGGAGCATCACCAGATGCCCCCCTGAATCGACGACGGCAATCACCATGTTCCAGTTGTTCTTCTTTGCTTCGTTTTCCGACGAAGCCATCGCCTTCTTGGCTTGCTCGATCGACAGCGGCCCCCCGTAGGGCATCGGGGTTTGTGCATTCGCCCAGGTGGCACCGATCGCGAATGCGGCTGCCACCAGCCAGTTGCAGCGTTTGGCGGTTTTCATGGTTCTCTCTCCTCTCGGTTGGTGACCCACAGCGGGCCAAGCTAGTTGGGCATGGGCAACATCGGTGGTCGACTGGCCATCAGCGGATCACCTGCGCGGTCCGCGACGAATCCAGCGGCTGGCCGGCCCGCCACGCCGGCAGCGGATGAAACGCCCGGGCGACATAGTCGACTACCGCCCGAATCTCGTCCTTGCTCAGAACCGCCTTCCACGCCGGCATCGAGGTGTTCGGCAGGCCATCGGCGATCGCTCCGGCCAGCCGTTCCCGGGTCATGCCCGACATGAAGGAGGAATCCCTGAGGTCGCGCGGATGGGGCTCCAGGAAGCGGCCGATCCAGTTCCGGCCCATGCCGTCGGCGCCGTGACAGAAGGCGCAGTTGGCCTGGAAGAGTCGCTGACCCCGGCGTTCCTGTCGTCCGAGCCCGGCGATCACGGGTACCCGGTCGTGTTTGGCGTACGGGCTGGCGCTGGTCATGGCATCCACCTTGGGCGGATCGGCCAGGGAGAAGTTGTTGCGCGGATAGGAAAGCGGCCGGGCGTCCCAGGCCACGTCGTCCTCGGTCGGCGCACCGCGATCATGGCAACTGACGCAACTGCCAAGGTAGAGGCGGCGGCCCTCGGCCTCAATGGTACTCAGCGACTCCCAAGGCCTGGACAGGGAAATTTCGCCTGTGGCAAACGGGAAGGCGATCCGGTAGCGGTCGTGGTCGGGCCAGCCGTTGGCCTCGGTGTGGTAGCGGGTGTTCTCGGCGCGGCGAACCACGAACTCGTCCCGGACAAACCTGGCGACGGCCACGACTTCAGCCTCGGTGATCACCGAGGCAAATGGCTTCATGGCGGTGCCGGGGCGACCGTGGCGCAAGGTCTCGACGATGGCGCCCTCGGTCAGGCGATCCGGGGCTGCCCGGGTGAAGTCCGTCGGCGGGGGCGACAGGAAGGTCGCCGCCAGCGTGCGGCCATTGCCGGAGTAGCCGTGGCAGTAGTAGCAGCGGAAATTGTAGACATCGCGGCCCTCGACAGCCACAGCGGCGCCAATCGGGCACCCGCCGGCCAAGCCAAGATAGCCGGCAAGCACCGCCAGAACGGTTCGCCAGGCGCGGTGGCTCATCGCGGTTTCCTGGCCTTCGCTCCCGACTGGATATAGCGCTGAAAGACGAACTCGGCGACGTCGGCGATCTCCTGCCCGGAAAGCACCTTGCTCCAGGCAGGCATCTCGGTACCCAGGCGCCCCATCGCGGTGGCGGCGTAGATCGCCGGCCGATTGAAGGCCGCCTGGGCCGCCGGATCGTGGAAGTTACGCGGTTTGGGATTGATGAAATAGGCTCGTGGTCCCTTGCCATCACCTGCGGCGCCGTGGCAGGTGGCGCAGTTGGCCATATAGAAGCGCCCGCCTTTGTCCGGATCGCCCTTTAGACCATCGGGCATGGGCAGGCGCATGTCTGCCCGGGCCGGTTCGGCGGCCTTGTCGCCCTCTCTACCCCCGTGGGCCTTGATGCCCGAAATGGCAGTCTCCGGCACCATGAGCGCCGCTCTGACGTAATCCACCACCGCTTCCACGTCCTGGGGCGGCAAGCGGTCGCCGAATCCGGCCATGGCCGTTCCCGGCCGACCGCGCGTCACCGAATCGAGCATGCGTTCCCGGGACAACTCGGCCCGCGACTGCGGCGACGAAAGGTTGCGCGGCAGCGTCGGCCCCCCTACCGGTAGGGTTCGACCCCTGGCCACGCTCGCCGTGGCAGACCGCGCAGTTATGCACGTAGAGCGTCCGGCCTCGCTGCAGGCGCGGCTCCAGCGCCACCACCATGAAGGTCCTGCGGATGTAATCGACCACGCCGGCGATCTCCGGCTCGGTGAGCTGGGTCTTCCAGGCGACCATGGCCGTCCCCGGTTTGCCGTGGGTGACCATGGTGATCATGCTTTCCCGGGTCAGCTCGCCGGCGGCGGTGAAGTCACGCGGCGGCGGATTGAGGCTTGCCCTGGCGCGACTCCGTCCATCGCCGCGGTCACCGTGACAGACGGAACAGTAGTTGTGATAGAGGACGTCAGGTTTGATTTCCCCGCCCTTGAGTGGGCGCTCCCCGGCAGAGGCTGTCGATGCCCATGCGGAAATGACGCTCACCCAAAGGATGGGGCCCAGGAACCGCCGCTTGATCACGCTCATCGCCACTCTGCCCTCGCCGGATGTTTCGAACTCCGAAGCACGATGCAAGTTTCGATCCGCCCCCGCTCATGGCATGAGGGTTGCTAAGCAACAAGGCAGTCCGCTGCGCGGCGGTGACCAACAGCAGACGGGATCGCAGGAGACATGACTTGGGCAGCGCGTCGAATCAATGCAGCAATACCTCCCTGGCCGCCAGGTGGCGAAGAGCCGCCGTCGCGTGTGCTTGCTGGCGTGCTTCCTGATGTGTCGCCGCCAGATGATTGCCGGAATCGACCGGGGCCTTTCACGCGCTGGCCGCGTCGCCTGGTGCTCGTCGCATTGTTCGTCGGCCTTGGTCTGCCGGCCCGGGCCGACATTCGCATGACGCCCCATAGCCTGGTCGGCGGGAACGGACAGCAGGGCCGGGCGGATGACCGGCAGGTATGCGTCTTCTGCCACACGCCGGCGATCGGCGCGGAAACACCGCCGCCGCGGGCGCCGCAATGGCAACCCTCCATCGGCCGCGACTACGCCTTTACCCTCTACGACGACATCGGCCGTTTGGGACTCGACCGGCTTTCGGTCGGCTCACAATCGATTGCCTGCTTGTCCTGCCATGACTCGAATCAGGCGCTCAGTGCCAGCAAGACCTCCGGCGATCACCCCTTTGGCGTGCCCTATCGCGGCGCAACCAAAGGCCGCAACAGACTGCCTGGCTCATCGGCTGGTCATCCGCTATCGGGCCCGGCGCCCTTCATCCATGCCAAGAAGCTGGTCGGACTGGACGACTTCCGGGATCCGAGCCAGGGGATCATCGAGAACAGAACCGTCTGGTGGGTATCGAGCATGGGCCTGACCAGCCGCCGCGGTCGCAACGATCTGCCGCTCTATCCGCGCGTCAACCATGAATCGGGCGAAGAGCTGCCGCACATCGAGTGCAGCAGTTGCCATGATCCGCACTCGCCGAATCAGCTCTTTCTGCGCTCGGACAACCAGGGCAGCAATCTTTGCCTGACGTGCCACAACAAGTAACCAACAGCCGGAGCGAGGAACCACATGACACGCGCCAGAATCGATTCCACCCGCCGAGCCCGCCTGATCCTGCCGCTCGCGGCGTTGCTGGCCACGACCCTGCTCGCCGGCTGCTTCTCGGTCGCCGACCGTCCTGGTGCCGACGATGGACGGCGCAACCAGGCATTGATATTCCCGCGCCCCCCGGACGCGCCGCGTTTCATCTTCGAACGCACCTTGCGCGGCAGCGCCGACGTGGTACCCGAGAACGACGACTTCGCCTTGAAACGCGCCCTGACCGGAGAAAACCGCATCAGCGAGGGCTTGTCCAAGCCCTATGCCGTGGCGGTGCATCACGGCCGCATCTACGTGTCGGATTCCGCCGAGCGCTTCGTCAAGGTATTCGATGTGCCCGAGGGCCGCTACTTCACGATCGGTGACGAAGACGGCGACGGGCAACTGACCAAACCGCTCGGCCTGGACATCGACCAGGCGGGAACGCTCTATGTCGCCGACGGCACCGCCAAGCAGATCGTCGTCTTCGACCGGGACGGGAAGTATCTGCGCAAGATCGGCGGGCCGAAGTTCTTCGACCGACTGTCGAGCGTCACGGTGAACCCGTCCGGGGAGCGCATCTACGTGGTCAACATCGGCGGGGTCAGCTCGGACCTTCATCGGGTGCGAGTCTTCGCCGCCCACAGCGGACAACACCTGTTCGACATCGGCAAGCGCGGCGCAGGTCCCGGCGAGTTCAACCTGCCGCGCGATGTCGCGGTCGGCAAGCAGGGTCAGCTCTACGTGGTGGACGGTGGCAATTTCCGGGTGCAGATCTTCGATCACCAGGGCAAGTACGTGCAGAGCTTCGGCACCGTCGGCAAGCAACTGGGCAATTTCGCCCGGCCGAAGGAAGCTGCCACGGACCGTGAGGGCAACGTCTATGTCGCCGATGCCGCGTTCGGCAACTTCCAGATATTTACGGGTGAAGGCGAACTGCTGATGTTCGTCGGCGACCGCAGCGAGCAGGACGGCCCGGCCCGCTACATGCTCCCGTCCGGTATTGCCGTAGATGAGGACGGCCGGGTCTATTTCGTCGATCAATGGTTCCGCAAGGTCGATATCTTCCGGCCGGTGACACTCAATCCCGAGGATGGCTACCTCGGCCGCCGACCCAAATCCAAAGCGACGAAGCGTTAGCCGACTTTCCCGGGCACGGGAAAGTCACCTTCCCGTGTGCGGGAAATTCCCGCCCTGCCGGAAAGCCACCCGGTTACCCATCAAACCCGTAGACCCGCTCCAAAAGAGGGAATTACGCACAAGCAGCCCGATCGACGTCGATTGGCATGGCTTCTGCTATTCAGTTCTGCGGAGGGCGGGATTTCCGCCAGTTGCGTAGAGCCAAGGGCGAGGGGGTTAATCATGGAAACGATGAAGCAGCATGGCAGGAGGGCGAGTGGTCGGGTAACGCGCTGGTTGGCGGCGGCGGCCTTGGTGATCGGAGTCGGGGCTTCCGGCACGGCAAGCGCCGGAATCGCCGCGACCAAACACAATCTGTTGACAACGGGCACGCAGACCAATCACGTCACCGCCGGCGCCGGCGCCAACCAGATCTGCGTGTTCTGCCACACGCCGCACGGCGCCGACATCGGCACGGTCGGTAGCCCACAGTCCGTGCCGCTGTGGAACAAGAAGCTGCCCAGCACCACCTATCAGACCTACGATCAACTGAACACCTCCAGCCTCGATGGCCAGGTGTTGGCGGTCGGTTCTGTTTCGCTGGCCTGCTTGTCCTGTCATGACGGCACCCAGGCCATGGACAACATGATCAACGCACCGGGTTCCGGTGGCTACAACGCGGCGGGTGCGCGGCCCAGCGGCTGGACCTGGACCGGTGTCGGCACCGATGGACTCATGCCCGCCGGCGTTACCAACCTGGGCGCCGACCTGCGCAACGATCACCCGATCGGCATCGAGTATTGCGGTGGCGGCCTCACTGGCACGGCGAGCGCGCTGAGTGGCACTTGCAAGGACGGCGATTTCATTGGCAGCACGGCCGACACCGCCGGACGCGTGGTGAAGACGGCTTCGATCAACACCAACCAGGTGTTCTGGGTCGAAACGAATGCCACCACGGGCCGTCAGAAGGACGACATCGCCCTCTACACACGTACCTTTGCCGCCGGCGCCGGGCCGTCCGTCGAATGCGCCTCCTGCCACGATCCGCATGTCGAGTCCAAGGGCAGCGACAACATCGCCTTCATGCGCGTCACGACGAATGGATCGGAAATCTGCCTGTCCTGCCACGTGAAGTAAGCAGCCAACCGGAAATACCCCGGGGCCGGACCTGAACAGTCCGGCCCCTTTTCACTTCGGAGATGATCATGGCCTTCAAAACGACAGGACTCGGCATTCTGCTGGCGTTATCGCTCATTGCCGGCGCCCGGGCGGCAACCGACGCGCCCGGCGAGACGGGAGAAATTCTCTACGCGACCGTGAACGGCAAACCGATCAGCCAGAAGGAATACCAGGCGGCCTACGCCAGCCATGTGCGCAACACCTTCTACCACCGCGAAGGCATCGCCGACGAACGCCTGCAGGCTGCCCGTCAGGAGGTTGGCGATCGCCTGATCGAGCGCATCCTGCTGCTCGAGGAGATCGACCGGCGCAAGATCGATCCTGACCAGCAAAAGATCGATGCCGAGATCGCCGGCTACGAGAAGCGCTACGCGGCCAGCGCCATGTGGCAACAGAACCGCCAGACCCTGCTGCCGGGACTCAAGGAGCGTCTTGCCGAACAGAATCGCCTCGAGCGGCTCGAGCAAACGGTACGCCATCAGGAACCGCCAACCACCGCCGACACTCGCAAGTACTACGAGGCGCACCCGGAGCTGTTCACCGAACCGGAAAAGCTGCATCTGTACACGATACTGCTCAAGGTCGATCCGTCCGCGTCGGCCGCGGTCTGGGACGAAGCGCGCGCCGAGGCGGCCCGCATCGTCGCCAAACTGCGCGCCGGCGGCGACTTCGCGGAACTGGCACGGATTCATTCGCATGATCGCTCGGCGGCCGATGGCGGCGACATGGGCTACATCCATCTGGGCATGGTGCCGGAAGCCCTGCAAGCGCGTATCGACCAACTGGCCATCGGCGTCGTGGGGGATCCGATCGACGTGCTGGAGGGGGTCGGCATTTTCCGCCTTGCCGAGCGGGTTGCCGCCAAGCATCGTGATTTCGCATCGGTGGCGCCGCGCGCCCGCGACCTGTTGCTGCGCGATCGCGAGAAGGAAGCCTGGCGCCAGTTCCGCTCCGACCTGCGCCGGAAGGCCGAAGTCCGCTTGCTCGACCAGCCGCGCACCGCCGCCGCCAACTGATCCGGCGCCGGCTCCCTTGCCTCGGCCAGGTCTCCGGCGCAATCGCCGCCGGAGGCCGGTCGCCGCCCCTCCTCATCGAAAACGCAAAGGCGGCACGTTGCGTGCATCCAGGCGAAAGGAGGAGCGATGCTTGGTGAAGAAGACGAAGGGAAATAGACGGCGCCGGACGCCTCTCGGGGAAACCCTGGGGTTCGCGGCCGGGCTGGTCGGGAGTGGCCTGCTGGCGACCGTGTCGCCCTTTGCCCACGCCGCCGGCGGCGACACGCCGGCCGGCCCGGAAGCTCCCCTGCCCTTCGATCGCGTGGAAGCGCCACCGGTCCGGCGCGGTCAGGCACCGGCGAGCATTGCTCAGGAACTGCCGGATCTAAGCGGTGAAAGCTGGCGCATGGCGCCGATCCGCTGGGGCGGTACCAGTGCCAGCACGCTGAACAGCTTCAAGGAGAACAATGGCATCGGCACCCGAAGCGTCACGGAAATGCTCACTCTGCGCACGGCCAGCCACATCTACCAACCATGGTTCGCCCAGGTCAACGGCAACCTCGGCGTCCTGTCCGGCACCACCCGGCGGACGCTGCCGAGCAACTTCAGCGCGCCGAGCGACGACGTGCGTACCACCTCGCTGACTTATGGCGGTTCCCTGAACCTCTTTCCGCTCAGCCGCTTTCCTTTGCAGGCCTACCTCGACAAGAGCGACAGCCGGGCGAGCGGCAATGCCATTGGCACCCAGTTCACTTCGACCCGCCTGGGCCTGCGCCAGAGCTACCGACCGCCGATCGGCAACGAGAACTATGCCGTCAGCTACGACCGCAGCGCCATCAGCGCCGACATCGGCCACAGCGTGGTCAACGCGCTGCAGGGCAACTATTCGGCATCCCTCGCCGATCATTCGCTCAGCGCCAATACCCGCTTCTCGCGCAATACGGGCGGCATCAACGGCGAGGCGTCGCGCCTGTTCTCCGCCTTCGGCTCCCATGTCTGGCGCGTGGAGGACGGGCTGAGTGTCTCCAGCACGGCGAATGTCAGCGACCAGCAGATCCGCTACCTGTCCTCCGGGATCCTGTCGATGAACAACAACCGCCTCTTGCAGGCCAACAGCACGTTCACCTGGTTGCCCGACGAGGACCTGCCCCTGACCGTCATCGGCGGCGCGAACCTGTTGAGCACGGAGACCACCACCGATACCGGCAGCAGCCAGTTGTCCAACCTGGGAGGTTTTGCCGGCCTGACGTACCGATTTTCCAATCGTCTTACCGGAAATGGGAATCTTCAGATCCTGCAGAGCAACAGCGGCTCCACGAAGCGCCTGCTGGCCGGCGGCAACGGCGCACTCTCATATTCGGGAGAGCCTCTCGTTTTAGGGAATTTCAATTACAACTGGAATGCGGGAACCAATATCGGCTTCCAGTCGGTCACCGGTGGTGCCTCGAACCAGACCGTTTCCGGCCAGTTTGGCCATAGCCTGAACCGGAGCATTGTTTTCAGTCCGGAGAACGCCGTCAGCCTCAACCTGGGCCAGGGAGTTTCGCTCGCCAGCAGCAGTCAGGCCGGTGCCAGCACCACGCTCAGCCACTCCGGGGGCGTCTCCTGGCGCCTCGGCTATACCGAGCGGATCACCGGCATGTTCAGCGCGGTGCTGTCGGACAACCTGAGCACCGGTCAGTACAGCGGCCATTACCGCACCTTCAGCCTCAACGGCAACGGTCTGGCCCAACTGTCCCGCCGCGCCAGCATCACCGCCAACGCCAACATCAGCTGGTCGCAGCAGCAACAGCAACAACCGCAGAACGGCCAGCCGCCGCAGAACATCCAGCAACTGCAATTGGGCAGCCAGATCTACAACACCAACCAGTCGCAGTGGAACGGCAGCGCCTCGCTCGGCTACAACCACTTCAATCCATTCGGCGTCGCCAATCTCACCTACAGCGCCAACGTGGTGTACAGCTCGAGCCAGGTCAATCAGCGCATCGTCAATGGGGACCCCAACGCCCTGTCGTGGCAAGTCAGCCGCGCCCTGCAGCAACGCGCCCTTTATCGCATCGGCCGCCTGAACTTTCAGGCCCTTGCGACACTCGCCACGGTCAATGGCAAGAAAAATGCTTCCATCTTCTTTCAAGTCAGCCGCGACTTCGGCGACTTCTGAGCTGGCCCTCCTCCGGGCTGGTTGTCGATCAGTTAAGGAAGTGACCATGAAAAAGTCTCACCACTGGAAAGGCGCGGCCCTGCTCGGGGGCCTCCTGGCGGCGCTCAGCCTGTTTGTTGCGGAGATTCCCGACGCGCGCGCCGAGTACGGCGATGTCGTCATCAACAACTACTCCGACGGCTCCGGCATGCGCCCGGCCGTCTTCCCGCACTGGTTTCACCGCATCCGCTTTCGCTGCAAGGTCTGTCACGCCGACCTCGGCTTCAAGTTCAAGGCGGGGGGCAACGAGATCAACATGGTGAAGATCATCGATGGCCAGTTTTGCGGCGCCTGCCACAACGGCGAGGTCGCCTGGTCGGTGGAGAACTGCAACCTCTGCCACACCGGCAAGCCGGGCACCCCGACCCAGGTGCACGAAAGCACCATCCAGAAGCTGGCCCAGCCCGTGGGCACGGCGGCGAAGAAATGAGGGGGCGCGCCATGAAAGCCTATACGTCGATCCTCGCCGCTCTGGCCCTGACGCTCCTGGCTCCCGCCACCCAGGCCCAAGTGGGCAAGGACGTCTATACGAAGACTTGCAGCATCTGCCATGCCACCGGCATCGCCGGTGCGCCGCGCTTTGGCAATGCCGGCGACTGGACGCCGCGTCTGGCCGGCGGCGTTGCCCGAGTTCATGCCAGCGCGCTAAAGGGCACGGCCAAGGGCATGCCGGCCAAGGGTGGCAATCCCTCATTGCCCGATGCGGACGTCAAGGCGGCCGTCAACTACATGATCGCCGCGGTCAAGGGTGCGAGCATCGTCGCCCCGGAAGCCAAGTCCGCCGCGCTAGCGAAGCCGGCGGCGGTTGCCACCAAGGAAGAAGCGAAATCGCCCGCCAAGGAGCCGGCCAAAGCCGCGCCGGCCCGCGACGAGACAGCGCCGGCGCCGCGGCGCGACGAACCGAAGTTGGCCGCCATCGCAACGCCCGCCGCGCCCGCCACACCCGCCACGGCAGGCCAGACCGGCGGCGCGTCGGTGGCCGACGTCAATGCCTTCAACCGCCTGCTCAAGCCGCCCGGCAAGCGCAATCCGCCGCCGCCCGAGGACGGCATCCATGACCCAAGCAACGATGGCACCCATGCGCTCGCGCCACCGATGACCGCCTATGCCAACCTGCCCAAGAGCCTGGCCGGCAACCGCATCAACTGGGTGGAGGCGATCGGCCAGAAGAAGATCAATCCGCGCTGGGACCGCATCGATGCCGCCGCCGAGCCCATGGTCATGGACATGAACATCGTCCGCGAGGTCAAGGGCTCGATGCCGGACGTGGTGTATCCGCACAAGCAGCATACCGAATGGCTCGATTGCTCGAACTGCCACCCGGCGATCTTCGTCCCGCAGAAGGGGGCCAACTCCATCAGCATGGCCGCCATCCTGCTGGGCGAGAAATGTGGCGTCTGCCATGGCAAGGTCGCCTTTCCCGTCTCCGAGTGCCGCCTCTGCCATTCGAAGAAGAAGGATACGCCCCGTGCCCAGGCTACGGCCGGCGGCAAGTAATCACCGGAGAACCGCGAATGAAGAAGACCCTGATTGCCGCCCTGCTGGCCACGTTCGTTACCCTGACCGCCGCTCAGTCGCAGCCCCCGGAGAGTGCCGCCTCCCGCCTGGCCGCCGCCAAGCCGGATCGGGATCAGTTGCAGTCAACCCTGGAGTCGGTGGACAAGCTGCTCGGCAGCTCGTCGGCCGCCCGCCAGATCGAGGCCAGCAAGGCGGCGGATGCGATTGCCCGGCGGGAAAAGGCGGTCGAGTTGCATCGCAACGCCCGTGCAGCGCTCGGTTCCGGTGATCTCGAACACGCCGCCGCGCTGCTCACCGAGGCCCGCGCCGTGTTCTTCGAGGCGGTGCGGCTGGCGGCGCCGGACGAAGTGCTGGCGAAGAAACTCGAGAACGACTACAAGACCCGCCTCGACAGCGTCAAGGCCCTGCAAGGCGCCTACAAGCGCGTCGCGACGGAAAAAGGCAACGCCGCCCGTGGGGTGCCGGAAACGATGGCGCAGATCGACAAGTCGGTGGCCGAGGCGGAGAAGCTCGCCGGCGCGGGACGCTACCGCGAAGGTCGCGGCGAACTCGACCGGGCCTACCTGGTGGCCAAGGCGGGCATCAGCGGTCTGCGCAGCGGCGACACGCTGGTCCGCTCGTTGAACTTCGCCAGCAAGGAAGAGGAATACCACTACGAGGTCGACCGCAACAATACCCACCAGATGCTTATCAAGGTACTGCTCGAGGACAAGAAAGCCGCCGACGCCATGATTCAGACCTACGTCACCAAGGCGCGGGAACTGCGTGGTCGCGCCGACGCCGCGGCGGCCGCCAAGGACTATGGCGGAGCCGTCCGCCTGCTCGAGGAATCGACCGCCGAGCTGGTGCGGGCCATTCGCAATGCGGGTGTCTACATCCCGGGCTAAGCCATGGCGCTGGCTGATCCCGGCAATGGCGGTTGCCCTGGCGGCGTTCGCCCAGGACGGGGATTGGCCGTCGCTGCGCAAGGACGGTCTGCACGACCCCAAGGGGCCTGGCATAGGTCAGTTGCAGGAACCGGCGGCCGCGCTCTCCCGCCTGACCCCGGACACCACCGGCAACATGGTGCGCTGGATGCAGGCCCTGGAAAAGGGCGAGATCACGCCCCGCGCCAGCCTGAAACCGAGCACCGAAGTGCGCGTCTACGACAAGGACATCCTGCTCAATTTGCAGGGCGGCATGCCGATCGTCCGCTTTCCCCACCGCGCCCACACGCTCTGGCTCGACTGCGCGAACTGCCACGACCATCTGTTCAAGGCCGAGGCCGGCGCCACCAAGTTTTCGATGCTCGCCATCCTGCAAGGCGAGCAATGCGGTGTCTGCCACGGTGCCGTGTCCTTTCCGCTCACCGAGTGCCTGCGCTGCCACAGCGTCGCCCGGCCCGGCCAGGGGCGGCCGGCCGCCGCGTCGGCAGCGCCACCCGGAGCGCCGCGATGACCCGCCGACGCTGGCACTCCATCGTCCTTGGCGTGCTGGCGCTGATCATGGCCACGCCGAATGCCGGTGCCGAGTATGCCGACGTCGTCATCAATCGTCGTTCCGACAAGGAAGGGGTGCGGCCGGTGATCTTTCCCCACTGGTTCCATCGCATCCGCTTCCGCTGCAAGGTTTGCCACCACGAACTGGGTTTCAAGATGCGCGTCGGCGGCAACGACTTCAAGATGTCCGACATCGTCGATGGCAAGTTCTGCGGCGCCTGCCACAACAACGACATCGCCTGGGGACCGGATCGATGCGACCTTTGCCACTCGGGGAAGCCGGGCCTGCCCAGCGGGATATTCGGTGGCCATGAAACCAACGGACCGGGACGCTGGTAGCCAAGGCCGTGATACGCGCCGGCGCCCTCCTGATGTCATTGATGCTGGTTGGCTGCGCCAGCCTCGACGACCGGGTATTCACCCTTGGCCTCGATGCCGGGAGCGACAACCGTCGGCTGTTCTGGCCCGCGCCCGCGACCCGCGAGGTGCCGCGCTACGTGTATGTCGGTGCGCTGATCGGGGAAGGCAATTTCGTCCGCTCGAACCAGGACCAGGACGGCGTGCTGCGCACGCTTGGCCGCCTGCTCGAGTTCATTCAAGGCGAAGCTTCGCCAAAGCGGCTCGATCGGCCCCAATCGGGCATGATCGACGCGGACGGTCGAATCCTGGTCACCGACCTCGGGCGCGGCGCGGTGTTCGTCTTCGACGAAAAGCGGGCGAGATTCGAGACCTGGGATCTGGCCGACGGCTTGCGTGGTTTCGTCGCACCGGTCGGCATCGCCCCCGGTCCGGAAGGCCAGGTCTTCGTCGCGGACGCCGATCTGGCGCTGGTCGCACGCCTGGACAGCCAGGGCAATCCCCTGCCGGCAATCGGCAAGGGCCAGCTACAGCGACCGAACGGGGTCGCCTTCGACCCCACCGGCCAGCGACTGTTCGTCGCCGATACCCAGGCCCATCAGATCAAGACTTTCGACCTGGAAGGAAACTTGCTCGCCACCTGGGGTAGCCGGGGGGACCAGCCTGGCCAGTTCAGTTACCCGACCCATATCGCCATTCGTGATGGAAAGCTGTATGTCAGCGATACGCTCAACGCGCGCGTCCAGATCCTGTCCGCAACGACCGGCGAGCCAGAGGGCACCGTCGGCCATCGCGGCCTGTTCGTCGGCAACCTGGTGCGACCCAAGGGGGTGGCCGTGGACAGCGAACACAACGTCTATGTCATCGAGTCGTACTTCGATCACCTGCTGGTCTACAACCGGCGCGGGGAGTTCCTGATGCCGATCGGCGGCGTCGGCAACGCGCCGGGACGATTCCATCTGCCCAGCGGCGTGTGGCTGGACAGCCGCAACCGGCTGTTCATCGCCGATACCCTCAACAGCCGAATCTCCGTGTTTCAGTTCCTTGGCGGAGGCAGCGAGAATGAATAGGGGGCTGGCCCGGCTGTTGGTGGTGATATTGGCGATGCTGGCGTCACCCGCGGAAGCGGCGCGCGAATCGAAAGTCAGCCAGACCAAGCACAACCTGTCGTCATCCGGTGTCGGCACCGTCAAGTCGGCCAGCGAAACGCAGATCTGCGTCTTCTGCCATACACCGCATGGCGCCGACGCATCACAGCCGGCGCCCTTGTGGAACAAGTCCATCCAGACCAAGACCTACACGCCCTACACCTCGTCGTCGTTCGACGCGGCAACCATCCAGGGCGCCTCGGCGGGCCAGCCCCTCGGCAGTTCCAAGCTCTGCCTGTCCTGCCACGACGGCGCCATGCAGCTTGGCGCGGTGCGTGTGCTGCGCGGCCAGCAGGACCAGGTGATCCCGGTCGACAACACCGCCGCCGGCGCCATGCCGGCCGGTGCCGGCACGGCGACCGGCTTCACGCGGCAGTTGGGTGGCGCCGGCTTCGACGACCTGACCAACGATCATCCGATATCGGTTACCTACGACAGCACCCTGTCCCTGCGCGACGGCGAACTGCGCACACCGGATGCCGGCCAGCGCTGGGGCAACGTCTTCGGCAAACGCGTGCCGGGCGACGGCTACAAGCCCATGTTGCCGCTGGAGCCGACCGGCGCGGCCAATGCGGGCCAGGTCCAGTGCACCACCTGCCATGACCCGCATATCCGGGAAACCGACCTCACCAACGAGAAGAACATCAAGTTCCTGCGCGCCAACCGGTTCCAGTTCCTGCCGCCGACCGATACCTATAGCGCCAGCAACGACATCATCTGCCTTTCCTGCCACGACAAGGGCATGCAGGGCGACGGCAAGAGCTGGGCCTATTCCGCCCACGCGAACTCCCTGGTAGCTACCCAGACCTACAAGTCCGGCGCCGGCAGCGCCGCCGAGATACGGGAGTTCCCCGACAATCTGCCGGTCTGGAAGGCCGCCTGCCTCAACTGCCATGACACCCACACGGTCAGCGGCGCGCGGCGGCTCTTGCGCGAGGGCACCGACGCCATCGCCGTCGGTGGCATCAAGTCGGGCGGGAACCCCGCCCTGGAACAGGTCTGCTATCAGTGTCACCGGGATGGTGCGGGCGCGGTCCTGAACACCGTGACCACCGTCCCAAATATCAAGGACGACTTCGAACTGGCCAACGGTTACCGCATGCCGATCACTTCCGCCGACCAGGCGGCCGGCCAGGAGGTTCACGACATCGGCGGCAACTTCAACGATGGCTTTGCCGGCAGCGGCACCAGTGGTTCCGACTGTTCGACCCCCGGCAACAAGTGCGGCGCCGATTTCATCGAGCGTCGTTCGCAGCTCGGCGTCGGCGCTCCCGGCAACCGCCATGCCGAATGCACCGACTGCCACAACCCGCACCGGGTGGTGAAGTTCCGCCTGTTCTCCGGCAACGGCGGGAACATCGCCGGTGCTGGTGACGCCGCCGGCACCCACGGCCATACCGACACGATCATGACCCACACCAACGTGGCCTCCGGAGTGCTGCGCGGCACCTGGGGCGTGGAGCCCAGCTACGCCGGCAACTCCTTTCATTCCGGCGCCAGCAACTACACGGTGCGGCGTGGCGACCCAGGCAACGATTCGGTGCCGAACGATTCCAATCCCGACAACAAGAGCTACCTGACACGGGAATACCAGGTCTGTCTCAAGTGTCACTCCACCTACGGCTATACGACACCGCCGCTGCTCAACGGCGCCGGCGACAGGAAGGGCTTGACGGCGAGCGGCACCAATGGCCTGACCCAATACACAGATCAGGCCAAGGAGTTTCATGCGCCGGACGGGCATCAGGGCGGCAGCGCCGATGGCGACCAGAACGGCGGCAACGAATTCACGCTCAACGCCGGAGCCGACGGTGGCGCCGGCACCGCCTACAACAACAATAACCATCGCTCCTGGCACCCGGTGATGCGGGTCACCGGCCGCACCCTGGCCAAGCGCGGCATCACCGGCAATCCGCCCTGGTACCGCCCATGGAGCAGTGCCGTCGGCGGACAGACCATGTACTGCACCGACTGCCACGGCACCGCCACCACCGGTACCGGCAGGAAGTACGATGGCAGCAACGCGCCCGCTGGCGACGGCACCGTGATTCCCAACGGTGGCGAGGACGGCAAGCCCTGGGGACCGCACGGGTCCGCCAACGCCTTCCTCCTGAAAGGCGTCTGGGACAAGGACGCCGGGGCGACCGGGCGGGATAGCGGCTACACCGGCAACTTCCTCTGCTTCAATTGCCATGACGCCGACGTCTATACGACCCGGAGCGACTCCGGAAAACGTACCGGCTTCTACGACGGCACGCGCGGCAAGGGCAACCTGCACAATTACCACATCGACAAGATCCAGCGGCTGCAATGCACGTGGTGCCATGTGGCGGTTCCGCACGGCTGGAAAAACAAGGCGCTGCTGGTGAACCTGAACGATGTCGGCCAGGAGGCCGGCGAAGGGGCCGGCGCGAGCAGGGAGGTGCGCATCAACGACGACAACGACTACTACACCAAGGAGCCCTACTACCTGGAGGCCAAGCTGAAGATCCGTGCTTTCAGCCCGAGCGGCAGTTGGGACTACAACAACTGCGGGTCGGCCAACAAGACCGGCGCCAACCTGATCCCCAGCACCAACGGCAATGCCTCATCCAATCGGACCGATAACAACGTCAATTGGATGAAGGCGGTCTGCAACTCGCCTCCCTAAGCGCCGCTCATGATTGCCCATATCAACCCGGTACCCGCCGCGACCATCGATCAAGCCCCTCAGGCGAGCCGCTGGTTGACCGCGCTCGGTTCCCTGAAACTGACGCTGCCGGCCCTGGTGCTCCTGGCCCTGGGCGTGGCGGTGGCCTACGACCGCCAGGGCGATGGTCAGGCCACCTGGCCGCTGGTATTGCCGCTGTCGCTGCTGGCCGTCAACCTGACGGCGGCTGTGGCCGGCAATCGGGCCTTCCGGCGTCAGGTCGCCTTGCTCGTGTTCCACCTCGCCCTCCTGGCGATCATCGTCCTGATCACGCTCGGTCGCCTGACCTATCTCCGTGGCGCGGCCGAAGTCGTCAGCGGCGGCGAATTCGAAGGGCTGATCCTGCGCGATGCCGGGCCCTGGCACAGCGGCAATCTCGACGCGGTACGCTTCGGCAGCGAGGGCTTCGGCATCCGCTACGCGCCGGGACTGCAACGGGAGGGGACCAGCAATCGAGTGACCTGGCGCGACCCGGGCGGCCTGCCCAGGCACGCCGACATCGGCGACCAGGTACCGCTGGTGCTCCACGGCTACCGCTTCTACACCACCCACAACAAGGGCTTCGCGCCGGTGTTCCGCTGGCAGCCGGAACGGGGCGAGCCGCTGCGCGGCAGTGTCCATCTGCCGGCTTACCCGCTCCATGACTACGCCCAGGAACAGCGCTGGCAACTGCCGGATGGCAGCCAGGAACTATGGGTGATGCTCAAGTTCACCGAGGTGCTGCTCGATCCCGCCAGGCACGGCGAGTTCCGCCTGCCCGAGCGTCATCAACTGGTGGTCCGGGCCGGCGACCGGCGCGCCGAACTGGTTCCCGGCGAACGCCTGGCGCTTCCCGGTGGCACGCTGGTCTACGAGGGGCTGCGTACCTGGATGGGTTATGCGGTGTTCTACGACTGGACCATGCCCTGGCTGCTGGCGGCCTGTGCGTTGGCGGTGAGCGCGCTGGCCTGGCATTTCCGCGTCAAGTACTTCGCCCGCCCCTGGCGGGAGGACGCCTGATGGAACTGGAGCTCAAACTGCTCTGGGGGGCCATCGTCGCCTACGTACTGGCCGGCGTGATCGCGATATTCGCGGTCATCCTGAAACGCCGGCCGGAGCGCACGGTACTCGGCCTGATGGTTGTCGGCCTGCTGTTGCAGACGCTGTCGCTGGGACTGCGCTGGCTTCGGCTCGACCACGGCCCTTTCATCACCCTGTTCGAGATCCTGTCGAGCAATGTCTGGAGCCTGACCCTGATCTTCAGCCTGGCCTACTGGCGCTTCCAGGCCATCCGGCCGGTGGCGGCGGCGGTGATGCCGGTGCTGTTCATTCTCATGGGCTGGCTGATGCTCGCCAGCCCCGACGAGGGTCATTTCCCGCCGACTTATCGCACACCCTGGCTGTACATCCACATCGGACTGGCCAAGGTCTTTCTCGGCTGCGTGCTGGTGGCCCTCGGCATGGCGATCGTGATCCTGCTGCGGCCCTGGCCGGCGGCAGCCGAACGATTCGCCAGACTGCCGGCCGACCAACGCCTCGACGATCTCGCCTACCGCTTCATGGCCCTCGGTCTGGTGTTCGACTCCCTGATGCTCATTTCCGGGGCCATCTGGGCCCAGGATGCCTGGGGCCGTTACTGGGCATGGGATCCGCTGGAAACATCCTCCTTCGTGACCTGGGTCCTGCTCGCCTTTACCCTCCACCTGCGCATCACCTACCAGACATCGCCGCGAACCGGCTCCTGGATGATCGTCGCCGTGTTCCTGCTCGCCTTCGTCACCTTCTTCGGCGTGCCGTTCGTATCCACTGCACCACACAAGGGAGCCGTCTGATGAATCCCGCCAACCCGTTCCTGATCCGCCCCGCCTGCCCCATCGCCGTCCACCGCGCGCGTGCCTGGTTATGGCTGGCAACCCTGGCTGTGGCGGCATCGAGCCTGTTCGCCATCCTGATCGTACTGGCCCGGGTACCGGCGATCGGCAATCTGTTCCCGGGTACCCAGTTCTATCGGGTGGCCCTGACCCTGCATGTCGATCTGTCGCAACTGGTTTGGTTCTCGGCCTTCGCCGGGCTGCTGTGGAGCCTCGCCTCGGGACCCACCGGGCGGACCATGGAAAAGCTGGCCCTGGCGCTATGCGGTCTCGGCGTCGTCGCCATGGCCCTGGCGCCGGCCATCGGCGCCGTAACCCCGATCATGAGCAACTACCTGCCGGTTCTCGATAGCCGGCTGTTCCTGGCCGGCGCCATCGCCTTCGCCGGCGGGCTGGCGCTCCAGGCGTGGCGCGGTCTTGGCCTTTGGCCACGCCGTGCCGCCGCCGGCGCCGCGGCCTGTCGCGGCGGCCTCGCGCTGGCCGCGGCGGCGGTACTTCTGGCCCTGGTGTTGCTGCCGCTGAGCGGGGCTCAACTGACCGACGTCGATGGCGCGGCCTTCTTCGAGGCGCTGCTGTGGGGCAGCGGCCACGTGTGGGAATTCGCCCTGACCACACTGCTGATGCTGGCCTGGCTGGCGCTGGTGGCCAGCGTCGCGCCCGCCGGCCTCACCGACCGGGGCGCGCGGCGCCTGCTGCTTGCCGGCGCGCTGCCGCTGGTGGCGGCGGCGGCCATTCAGCTTCGGCATCCGGTGCTCTCGGGCGACTACCGCGCGGCATTTACGGACCTGATGCGTTACGCGAGTTGGGAAGCGCCGCTGCTGCTCGGCCTGATCCTGCTGGCAGCCAGTTGGGGCCGGGGGCGCGGCCATTGGCCCCTGGCCGTGTTTCGTCTCTCCCTGGGCCTGTTCGTCACCGGGCTGCTGCTGGGCGCCGGCATTACCACCCAGACCACGGTGGTCACCGCTCATTACCATGGCACCATCGGCGCCGTGACGCTCGGTCTGATGGGTTACACCTACGCGCTATTGCCCATGCTCGACCTGGCCAGCCCGGCGGGCCGGCTGATCCGGCGCCAGACCGCCTGCTATGGCTGGGGCAACCTGCTGATGATGCTCGGCCTGGCCGGTGCCGGCTGGATGGGCGCGCCGCGCAAGGCACCGGGAAACGTCGGCTTCGAGTTGGGTTTCGAGACCGCTGCGCGGCTGGTCATGGGCCTGGGCGGTACCCTGGCCCTGCTGGGCATCCTCGGCTTCTTCTTTCTGGTGATGCGCGAACTGCGGCCGGCACACGGGGCGAGTCGCGCGCTGGCGGTCGGACGATGACCACGTGACTACGCCGCGTCGTTCCGATCGCCGGCGTTTCGCCATCGGCCTGACGGTCGCGGTGGTGGCCATTGGCGGCTGGGCACTGCAACGGTGGAACCGTGACGAGGCCCCATCGTCCAGCACCCATGCCGAGGAACAGTTGAAGGCCGAGGTCGATACGCGCTTCCAGCAAGGTGTGGTGATGCTCCACGCCAAGGAATACAGCCACGCAATGACGGCCTTCCACCGCGTATTGCAGCTCGCGCCGACGCTGCCCGAGGCTCACGTCAATATCGGCTTCGCCCTGCTCGGCCTGCGCCGCTACCCGGAAGCCCGCGCCTTCTTCGAGTCGGCCACCGATCTGCGCCCACAACAGACCAACGCTTACTACGGCATGGCCGTCGCCCTGGAGGGGATGAACGACCTGCCTGGAGCGCTGGGGGCGATGGAAAGCTACCTGCATCTCGCCAAGGCCGACGATCCCTATCGGCGCAAGGCCGAAGCGGCGATCTGGGAGTGGCGCGCGGCCATGCCCGCCAAGCCCATGCCCGCCAAACCGATCCCCGCCGCCGCCAAGCCGCACTGACCCCGCGGGCCGGGTAGCGCCGCCGACGGCACGGTATTTGCGTTCTTCGATCGGTAATGCCGCCCATCCGGCCTCGCCTCGGAGATGCTCATGATTCCTGAAATCGGCCACTTCGCCCTGATCCTCGCCCTGCTCGTCGCCGTGATCCAGGCATTGTTGCCGCTGGCCGGCAACCTCCGCCAGGACGGACGCCTGATGTCGCTGGCGCGACCGGCCGCCGCCGCCCAGCTGGTCGGCGTCACCGTTGCCTTCGGCTGCCTGGTCTATGCGTTTACGAGCGACGACTTTTCAGTCCGCTACGTCGCCGAGCATTCGAACAGCATGCTGCCGCGCTTCTACAAGGTCGCCGCGCTCTGGGGCGGCCACGAAGGGTCGATGCTGCTCTGGGTATCGCTCCTGGCCCTGTGGGCCGCCGCCGTGGCCGTGTTCAGTCGCCGGCTGCCCCAGGACATGGTGGCCACCGTGCTCGGGGTCATGGGCATGGTCAGCGTCGGCTTCCTGCTGTTCCTGCTGCTTACCTCCAATCCGTTCGAGCGCCTCGTCCCCGCCGCCAGCGACGGCCGCGATCTCAACCCCCTGCTTCAGGATCCTGGCATGGCCTTCCACCCACCCATGCTTTACATGGGCTATGTGGGTTTCTCGGTGGCCTTCGCCTTCGCCCTGGCGGCGCTGATCCGCGGCCGGCTCGACGTCGCCTGGGCCCGCTGGTCGCGGCCCTGGACGCTGGTGGCCTGGCTATTCCTGACCCTGGGAATCGCGCTGGGCAGCTACTGGGCCTACTACGAGCTCGGCTGGGGCGGCTGGTGGTTCTGGGACCCGGTGGAAAACGCCTCTTTCATGCCCTGGCTGGTGGGCACCGCGCTGATCCACTCGCTGGCGGTAACCGAAAAGCGCGGCAGTTTCAGAAACTGGACCGTGTTGCTGGCCATCATGGCCTTCTCCCTTTCCCTGCTCGGGACCTTCCTGGTCCGCTCGGGCGTGCTCACGTCGGTACACGCCTTCGCCACCGATCCCAAGCGCGGCATCTTCGTGCTCGCCTTCCTGGCCCTGGTCATCGGCGGCTCGCTGACCCTGTTTGCGTGGCGGGCGCCCAAGGTCGGCCTGGGTGGCAGCTTCCGCCTGCTTTCGCGCGAGACCCTGCTGCTGGGCAACAACGTCCTGTTGGTCGTGGCCGCCGGCGCGGTGCTGCTGGGCACGCTTTATCCCCTTCTGCTGGACTCGCTGGGCCTGGGCAAGATCTCCGTCGGCCCGCCCTACTTCGAAGTCGTCTTCGTCCCCCTGATGGCGCCGGTCGTCGTGCTCATGGGCCTTGGCCCCCTGGCCCGCTGGAAGGAAGCGCGCGCCGCGGATTTCTGGCCACGGCTGGCCGGGGCGGCGGCAATGGCCCTGGCGGCCGGCCTGGCGCCCTTGGCCCTGGGCCGCTGGTCGCCGCTGGCGGCCCTGGGGCTGATGCTGGCGCTATGGGCGGTGGCCGCCGGCCTGCTGCCGCTGCTGCCCGCTTCGCGAGCGGCGGGCGGACTGGCCGCGCACCTGACGGGCCTGCCCCTTTCCCGCTGGGGCATGGTCGTCGCCCACGTCGGCATCGGTGTCTTCATCTTCGGCGTGACCATGGTGAAAGGCTATGAGAGCACCGCCGAGGTCACGATGGCCCCCGGCGACACCACGACGGTCGGTGGCTACGGCTTCAAGTTCCTCGACGTCGGCGAGATACGCGGCCCCAACTATGTGGCGGCCCGCGCCCGGATCGAGGTCAGTCTGGACGGTCAGGTGCTCAGGACCATGGAGCCGGAGAAACGGATGTATCTCGTGCAACGGATGCCCATGAGCGAGGCGGCCCTCGACAACGGGCTGCTCCGCGACCTCTACATATCCCTGGGCGAGCCGGTGGGCGATTCCGTCTGGATCGTACGCATTCAGCACAAGCCCTTCGTGGTCTGGATATGGCTAGGCTGCCTGTTGATGGCGCTTGGTGGAACCCTGGCGGCCGCCGACCGGCGCTATCGGCTGCGCCGTCTGGCCGGACAATCGGCCGGTCCGGTTCCCGCCACCTGAACCCGAGGACGACGAGCCATGCATCGCTACCTGCTGCCGCTGGGCATCTTTCTGGTGCTGGTGGTCTTTCTCGCCATCGGTTTGCGCCTGAACCCTCGCGAGGTACCCTCGCCGCTGATCGGCAAACCGGCGCCGGCCTTCCGTCTGAGCCAGCTTCATGACCCGGAAAAGGCCTTCGAGCCGGCCGACCTGCGCGGCCGGGTGTGGCTGCTCAACGTGTGGGCGTCCTGGTGCGTCTCTTGCCGAAAGGAACACCCGTTGCTGGTCGATCTGGCCAGCCGCAAGACCTTGCTGATCGTCGGCCTCAACTACAAGGACGACCGGGGCAACGGCAGCCGCTGGCTGACGGAACATGGCGGCGACCCGTATGTGTTGTCGGCCTTCGACAGCGACGGCCGGGTCGGCATCGACTACGGGGTCTATGGCGTGCCCGAGACGTTCCTGATCGACAAGGCGGGCGTGATCCGCCACAAGCACATCGGGCCGCTGACGCGGGAAACCCTCGAAGAAAAGATTCTGCCGCTGATACGGGAGCTCGAACGTGGGTAACTTGCTGACCTTTGCCACCCTCTTGCTGCTCGCCGTGCCCCTTCACGCCGGCGAGGCGCGGCCCGCCGCCGCCGATCCGCTGCTGGAAACCAGATTGACGCGTATCGCCGAAGAGTTGCGCTGCCTGGTCTGCCAGAATCAGACCATTGCCGATTCCAATTCGGGCCTGGCCATCGATCTGCGCAACCAGGTGCGGGAAATGCTCCAGCAGGGCATGAGCGACCAGCAGGTGGTGCGCTTCATGGTCGAACGCTATGGCGACTTCGTCCTTTATCGGCCACCGGTGAAAGGCAGTACCTGGCTGCTCTGGTTCGGCCCCTTCCTGTTGTTCGCCGGCGGACTGACGCTGCTGGTCGCCAAACTGAGGAAGCGCGACCGCGCCGTGGCGCCACCGCTCAGCCAGGGCGAACACGAACTCGCCACCCACCTGCTGACCGAGCCGAGGGAGAACCGCCCATGACCGCCTTTTTCATCGCCGGTGGCCTGCTGCTGGCGGCCATCCTGGCCCTGCTGCTGACACCCTTGCTGCGCCGAAGCCAGCACGCGGCGAGCGGCGGTACCGCCGAGTTGAGTCTCCGCGTGCTGCGCGAACATCTGGCCGAACTCGCGCAGGAGCGCGCCGCCGCGCGCCTGGATACCGCCGCCTTCGAGCGCGAGCGGACGGAACTGGAGCGGCGCGCCATCGAGGATGGTGCCGTGGCCGACAGGAATGCCGCCGCCGACCGCCGCCGACCTTGGCTGGCCGTCGCCGTGGCCCTGGCCGTGCCGCTCGCGGCCGCCGGGCTCTACTGGCAACTGGGCAATCCGGCCGCCATGACCGGGGCGCCCACCAAGGACAGCCATGCGCTGACGCCGCAGCAGATCCAGACCATGGCCATGCAGCTCGCCGAACGCCTCCAGGACAATCCCCAGGATGGCCAGGGGTGGTTGATGCTGGCGCGCTCCTATTCCGTGCTGCGTCGCTATCCGGAATCCGCCGCCGCTTTCGGTCGCGCCACCAGCTTGCTGCCCGCCGACGCGGGTCTGCTGGCCGACTATGCCGACACCCTGGCCATGGCTCAGGGACGCCGCCTGACCGGCGAACCGGAGAACCTGATCGCACGGGCGCTTCAGGTGGATCCGAAACACATCAAGGCGCTGGCCTTGCAAGGCTCGGTGGCTTTCGAGCGACAGGACTTCGCGCGCGCCATCGCCGACTGGGAAAAGGTTCTGGCCCTGGTTCCGGCCGACTCGGGCGTTGCCAAGGGAATGCGCAACAGCATCGCCGACGCGCGGACCAGGCTCGGGAGCGGCAGCGCGGCACCGCCCCCCATTGCGGCTGGCGACGGCCTGGCCGGCCCGAGTGTGGCCGGTGTCATTTCGCTCGATCTGTCGGAACAGGAGCAGAGCAGCCTGTCTCCCACCGATACGCTGTTCGTCTTCGCCCGGGCGGTCGACGGGCCGCGCATGCCCCTGGCCATGCAGCGTCTATCGGGCGCGCAATTGCCCGTGCGCTTCCGGCTCGACGATGCCATGGCCATGTCGCCCGTGGCCAAGTTGTCGGCCTACAAATGGGTAATCGTCGGTGCCCGCATTTCCCGATCGGGCGACGCGCTGCCCAAGCCTGGCGACTGGGAAGGGTTCTCCGAGCCGGTGGCAGTAGGCAGCGAAAATGTCCGGATCGTCATCGGAACACCGGTAAGATAGCCAGCGGAGTTCCCATTTATGGGAATTTTTCCCTGGAATAGGCTACCGGAGAACCACAAATGAGAAAAGGACTCCTCGTCGGCGCATTGCTCGTCAGTGCCACAGCCTTCGCCGGCAGCCAGGACCGACCCACACTGAGCGAACTGACCGTGGAGAGCCGCCAGTTGGCCGGGAAGATCCTCGATCAGATTCGCGGCGAGCTGGTGGCGGAGCTGGAACGCACCGGCCCCCTGCGGGCCATTCTGGTCTGCAAGTTCAGCGCACCGGAAATCACCTCGCGCATTTCTCGATTGCAGGGCATGCGCATCACCCGGGTTTCCTTGCGGCCCCGCAATCCCGCGCTGGGCGAAGCCGATGCGTGGGAACAGCAGGCCCTTCTCGATTTTGAGACGAAGATCGCCAAGGGCGCGAAAGTCGAGACGCTGGAACATAGCGAAATCGTCGTCGAACCCGCTGGCCGGTATTTCCGCTATCTGCGGGCAATTCCCGCGGCGCCCCCCTGCCTGGTTTGCCATGGCGGCAATCTGTCAGAAGGGGTCAAGGCCCAACTCCGCGCCGACTATCCGCATGACAAAGGCGCCAACTTGCAGGCCGGCGACTTGCGTGGCGCGGTTTCGATCAAGAAGGAACTCTGAGTCCCCCGGCGTGGCGAGCCACTATCACCGGCGGGGTCGTTCCATGCTGGCCAGGGCCTTCCTGGCCTCGACATGGTCCCGCTCGGCGGCCTTGCGGAACCAGCGGGCCGCTTCGCGGCGATTCTCGATGACGCCCTTGCCGGCCAGAAACAGCAGGCCAAGGTGATACTGCGCCTCGGCATGGCCGGCGCTCGCGGCCTGGAAGTACCAGATCGCCGCCTCGCGATCCGGGTCCGATACGAACTTCCCGGCCTGGCTGCCGAAGAGGTAGGCGCCGGCCAGTTGAAACATCGCATCCGGGTTGCCGTGAGCGGCGGACTTCTTCCACCAGAACACCGCCATCACCTCGTCCTCGGGCACGCCCTGCCCATGGTAATAGAGGCTGCCGAGGCGGAACTGGGCGGCCGCGTTACCGTCATTGGCCAACGGTTTCAGCCACTCGGCCGCCTGGGCATGGCGCCCGGCGTCCATGGCCCTCGCCGCATCCTCGAGGGTTTCCGCGCCGGCCGGCCGGGCCAGCAGCAACACGCCGGCCAGGAGGATCCGCGGCAGGGTGATGCCACCCTTGCGGCCTTGCCGGCGATGATCGGTATTCAACTTTGCCACGTCGATTATCCTCGGGGAGTCTCGTCCTCGTCGCCGATGCCGCCTGTGCGACGTTTCTTGCTTCGGACCAGGGAACATGCACATGGATACTGAACATCCCTTCAAGCAAAAAACGGCCCAGCCGGACCCGGTGCCGCCCGGCATGTCGCTGGCCCGCAAAGGCATGTGGACGCTGGCCGGGCTGCTGCTCTATTTCCTGCTGGTCACCGCCGTGGTGACCTACGAGCGTTACTCGCTGATGCAGGCGGTTCAGGATCTGGAGTCCATCCATAAGCAGGAGGAACGCCAGGTCAGCCTCAATCTGACGGTGGCGCGGGCCATCCTGACCGTGAACGAGAATTACTTTTCGCCCGACATCGAGGCGGCCGCGCAGATGCTGGTGCTCGACATCGAGGCGGTCATCGCCGGCGTCCGCAAGGTCAGCGAGACCTACCCCGTGCTCAACGACGACGTGGCCAGCCTGGAACAGGGCAGCAGCCGCCTGCTCAAGCAAGCGAGCCGCTCCGCCATCGCCGAGGTGCGGGCGACCTTCCATCGACTGGTCATGGACCTGGACGCGGTGACCAGCGACATTCGGAGCCGCAAGCAGCGACTCCTCGACGACTATCGCAACACCTACAACCGCGTCACCATCGAGTGGTTGCTGTTCATGATGGCGGGCATCGGCGCCTTCGGCGGGATCGGGCTGATCTTCTTCCGCCGGCTGGCCCGCGACATCGATACGATCCGGGCCCGCGCCACCGAAATAGTCCGCGGCTACCGGGGCGCGCCGCTGACGGTCGACCGTGGCGATGAGATGGGCGCGCTGATGACCGCGATCAACGGCATGCAGGTCGAACTGCGCCAGCGCGAGACGCAACTCGAATTAAGCCGGCAACAGGAATTCCACAAGGAAAAGATGGCCGCGGTGGGCTCGCTGGCGGCGGCGGTGGCCCACGAGATCAACAACCCCCTCTCGTCGGTGGTCGGCATCGCCGAAGCGATCGACAGCGAGTTCATCGCGCGCGACTGCGCCCGCGTCGGCGCGGCCTGCCAGCCCCAGTTGATCCTGGCCCAGGCCAGGCGGGTCATGCAGATCACCCGCCAGATCAGCGAGTTCTCGGTACCGCAATCGCCCGAGCCGGAGCTGATCGACCTCAACAGTCTGGTGCGCAGCACCTGCGGCTTTGTCCGCTTCGATCGCCGCTTCCGCCGCATCGATCTGGTCCAGGCGCTGGATTCCGACCTGCCGGCGGTGTTGGCGGTGGGCGATCATCTGGTCCAGGTGCTGATGAATCTGCTCATCAACGCCGCCGATGCGCTCGAAGAGGGTACTGTCGCGCCGCATATCGAGGTGCACACGCGGCTGAGCGGCCCTTCGGTGATCCTGGAAGTGGCGGACAACGGTGCCGGCATCGCCCCGGAGCACCTCGACCAGGTGTTCACGGAGCACTTCACGACCAAGCTCCCCGGCCATGGCTCGGGGCTCGGCCTGCCCTTGTGCCGGACACTGATCCAGGGAGCTGGCGGGAAAATTGCAATCGCTTCACGACCAGGCGAAGGCACGGTGGTGACCGTCACCCTGCCCGTGCCCGACATGGGCCATTTCGCACACTGAGGACGAACCATGCACGTTCTGATCATCGACGACGAAGCCGCCGTGCGGCAGATCCTCGCCACCACCGTCGGCCGCGCCGGCCACTCGGTGGATACCGCCGCCGGCGTCAAGGAAGCGGCGGCCAAGCTGGTGCGCGGCGACGTCGACGTCGCCCTGTGCGACATCCGCATGCCCGACGGCAACGGGGTGGAACTGGTGCGCGGCTTTCGCGGTTCGGGCATCGATACCCAGTTCATCATGGTCACCGCCTTCGCGTCGGTGGAGACCGCCGTCGAGGCGCTGCGCGCCGGCGCCAGCGACTACATGATCAAGCCGGTACGCAACGAGGAACTGTTGCATCGCCTGGCGCAGACCGAGGCCCTGCGCGGCCTCAAGGCGGAGAACAAGGCCCTGCGCAAGCTGGTCAGCGGCGAGGGCGACCGGGGCATGTTCCGCTTCAGCTCGGAGCGCATGGCGGCGGTGGAACGCCTGGCATCGAAGGTTGCGGTCACGGACAGCACGGTGCTCATCACCGGCGAAAGCGGTACCGGCAAGGGCGTGTTCGCTCGCTCCATCCATGAGCAGAGCCCGCGCAGCGAGGCCCCGTTCCTGCCGGTCAACTGCGGCGCCATTCCGGAGAACCTGCTCGAAAGCGAGTTCTTCGGCCATACCAAGGGCGCCTTCTCCGGCGCCGACCGGGCCCGCAAGGGCCTGTTCGCCCACGCCGACCGGGGCACCCTGTTCCTCGACGAGATCGGCGAGCTGCCCCTGCACATGCAGACCAAGCTGCTGCATGTCATCGAGGACAAGGAGGTCCGACCGATCGGCGGCGAGCAGGCGCGCCGCGTTCGACACCCGCATCATCGCCGCCACCAACCGGGATCTGGGCGAGATGGTCAAGGAAGGCCGCTTCCGCGAGGACCTCTATTTCCGGGTATCCCAGTTCCACATCCACATTCCGCCGCTGCGCGAGCGGCGTGACGATCTGGTCCGGCTGATCCGCCACATGATGCAGAAGATCGCGGGCGCGGAGCACAAGCCCTTCGAACTGGATCCGGTCGCCGAGGAGATACTCGTCGAGTACGGCTGGCCCGGCAACGTCCGCGAAATGGAAAACGTCATCAACCGCGCCTACATCCTGGCCGACGGCAATCGCATCACGCTCGCCGACCTGCCCCCCGACATCGCCCGCAGCGTCCCGGCCGGCACCGCCACCATCGCCACCCTTGCCCAGGGCAGTCTGCGCGATCAACTGCGGCGCATCGAGGCGGAAATCATCCTGCGCACCCTCGGCGACTGCGACGGCGACCGCCGGGCGGCCGCACAGCGCCTGGAGATCGGCCTGTCCAGCCTGTACCGGAAGCTCGAGGAGCTCCCGCTTCCCGGCGGCGCCTATCCCTGAATCCCTGAACCATCACCGCGCAAAGGCATCGCCATGTCCATTCTCGCTGTCACCCGCCAAGGGCTTCGCGTACTGACCGTCTGCGTCGGGCTCCTGGTGCCGATCCCGGGGTCAGCCAGCCCTGACGACGACTATCAGCAAGGCAGCCGCAGCTATGCCCAGGGCGACGTGATGACCGCGATGACCCGGCTGAAGAGCGCCGCCGATGCCGGTCATGCCGCCGCCCAGGCGCTGTACGCGCAGATACTGGATCGTGCCGATTCCGACGACGAGGCCGTGTCCTACTACCGCAAGTCCGCCGAACAGGGAGATGCCGATGGCCAGTTCGGCTATGGCTCGATGCTTGCATCCGGTGAAGGCATCAAACGCAACCCCGAGGAGGGACGTCAATGGATCACCCGCGCCGCCGACCAGGGCCACCGGCTTGCCATCAACGAACTGGCCCTGGCCTATCTGACCGGACAACTGGCCATCGCCGCTGATGCCCGCGGCGGTGGCGAAGCGCTGCGCCGGATCCGGCTGGCGGCCGACAATGACTTCGTCCCGGCCATGGATGCGCTCGCCGAGGCCTATCGGGCCGGGGGCTACGGACTCAGCGCCGATCTCAAACTTGCCGACGAATGGTCAACACGGGCACGCAAGGCCCGAGGCTTGCTTGGTAAACGCAAAGGAGGCAAGAAATGAACTCGAGAATTCTGATCGCCACCCTGGCACTGGCGGCCGCCCTGCCCGTCGAGGCCATCGACCTGGGCCGGGGCCAGCGACTGTTCAACCTGCACTGCGCTGTCTGCCATGGCGTCAATGGCATGCCGGTGGTCCCCAATGCGCCCGCCTTCGCCATGCGGGAACGCCTCGACCAACCCGATTTCATGCTCATGCAGTCGGTCAAGACCGGCAAGAACACCATGCCGCCGTTCTTCGGCTTGCTCCAGGACATGGAAATCGCCGACATCCTCCAATACATCCGCACCCTGCGCTGACCATGTCCCTTGTCCGATTCGTCGCGGCGGTTGCCGCGTGTCTGATTGTCTGGACGTTTCCGGCCGTGGCCGCCGAGGGCGATGGCATGCCGCGCGTCCTCGAAGGCTTCGAGGTAGGCAACGATACCTACGTGCGCGCCCTCACCGTGGAAGCGGCCACCAACACGCTCTGGGTCGGCACCTCGACCGGCGCTCTGGAAGTGGACCTGAAGAGCGGCAAGCCGCGCAATACCTTTACCCGCAAGGATGGCCTGGCCAACGAGTACGTATTCGCGATCGGCATCGACAGCCAGGGCTACAAGTGGTTCGGCACCAACGCCGGTGGCGCCTCCCGGTACAAGGACGGCAAGTGGAAGACCTATTTCCCCATGCACGGCCTGGCCGACTACTGGATCTATTCCTTCACCAATGACAAGGCCGGCGATCTGTGGATCGGCACCTGGGCGGGCGCCAACAAGTTCGAGGTCAAGACCGGCAAGTTCAGGACCTATGTCAAGGAGCTGATCAACGAGTGGGTATACGGCCTCGATGTCGACGCGCAGGGACGGGTCTGGTTCGGTACCGAGGGGGGCGTGTCCATGTTCGACGGCAAGCACTGGCGATCCTGGAGCCACAAGGACGGCCTGGGCGCCGCCAATCCGGCCGACCTGCCGGCCAGCCCGAACACCGGGCTGGGCACCCGCTCGCGCCACGATCTGACCACATTGACGGAGGGTCAGCCCACCTACAACCCGAGCTATGTCTTCTCCATTCTCGCCGCTCCCGATGGCGCCATCTGGGCTGGCACCTGGGGCGCCGGAGTTTCGCGTTTCGATGGCAAGTCCTGGAGCAACCTGACCACCCGCGATGGCCTGGCGGGAAACATCGTCTATGCCATCGTGCGCGGCCGGGACGGCGTCTTCTGGTTCGGCACCGACAACGGCGTATCCCGTTACGACGGCAAGACCTGGAAGACCTACGGCCGCGCCGACGGTCTGTTCGACAACCACGTCTATGCGCTCGCCATCACCGCCAACGGCAACGTCTGGGCGGGCACCCGACGCGGCGTGGTACGCATCGGCCGGTCATAAGGAGTCCATTGAACATGCGCATCCCCACGCTACTCGTATGCCTCGCCGTTGCCCCGGTCTTTGCCCAGGTCCCCCCGGCCATGCCCGGGCATCCGCCGCTGCCGCAACCGCAGCGGGAAGGCAAGGTGGCCGTGGACGCCAAGGCGAAGTTCACCCATTTCCGGGTTGGCAACAAGAACGTCAAGTCCTTGTACGTCGACGGTCCGCGTGTCTGGGTCGGCACGTCCGGCGGCGTGGTGCGCTACGACACCCGCGACGACAGCTACAAGCTCTTCGACAGCAAGAGCGGTCTGCTCTCGAATGGCGTGTTCTACGTCGGCCGGATCAGGGGCCAGTTGGTCGTCGGCACCTACGGCGGCGGGCTTTCCTTCCTGACCGACGAGGCGGCCGGCCGCTGGAAGACCTACAACATTCCCGAGGGACTCGGCGACGCCTTCGTCTATGACGTCCTGGAAGCGAAGAATGGCGACATCTGGATCGCTACCTGGTCGGGCGCCAACCGGGTGCGTGGCGGCGCGCTGGACGACCGGAGCAAGTGGGATCTATACACCGTCGAGAACACCAAGGGCGGGGTGCCCAACGACTGGGTCTACGGTCTGGCCGAGGGCAAGAATGGTGACATCTGGCTGGCCACCGAGGGCGGCATGGCCCGCTATGCCAAAGGCAAGTGGGAAAACTGGAATCATGCCCGCGGCCTGGGCGCCCCCTACGAGAAGGTCAAGTCGGCCATCGCCTTCAAGAGCGATCCGGGCAAAGCCTCCTTGCACCATGCCAAGCAGAAGGAAGAGATGGGTCTGCAAGGCGTCGACGTGGCCTATAACCCCAACTACGTCGTCTCCATCGAAGTCGATCGCGATGGCCAGGTCTGGGCTGGCACCTGGGGCGGCGGCCTGTCGCGCTTCGACGGCCGCAAGTGGATAAGCTACACGACCGCCGAAGGGCTCCCGGGCAATCATGTGTTCATGCTGCACGCCGACCAGCGCGGCCGCCTGTGGATCGGCACCAACAACGGCTTGACCACCTGGCAGGACGGAAAATTCGCCAAGGCCATGACGGTGGCCGACGGTCTGTTTGCGAACAACATTTTCGCCATGGCCACGACGTCCGGCGACGATCTGTGGATCGGCAGCTATGGCGGCGTTGCCCACCTGCGACCGGGCAAGTGACGGTTGCCGATCGATCACGACCGGCATGTGCTTGGCGGGTGTGGCTGATCCTGCTCGCGGCGGCGCTCTTTCCTCCGGGACCGGCGGCGGGAAACGGCGCCACGATGTTGGCGAAGCTACAGGTCTATCCGGTCACACCGCCGACCGAGCCAAGCCGGCCGGCCACGAGCCGGGGCGACGGCGACGAACACGCGGCGCGCCGCGCCGTCAGTCGGGGCGACTTCCACGACCAGAGCAATCCGGACCTGCGGCACCTGCAACGCTACGAGGACGCGGTAGCCCACCTGCCCCACGACGACAATGGCTTTCCCGACTGGATGAGGGCGCTGCGCGACGGCATCATCACGCCGCGCGGCAGCCTGGCCGGCGAAGAAGCGCCGGAGATTCTCGATCTGGATATCGTCATGCGCAACACCAAGGAGATGCCCTGGGTACGTTTCCCCCACCGCGCCCACACCCTTTGGCTGGCCTGCGCCAACTGTCACCCCAGGCCCTTCGAGCCAAGGGCGGGCGCGACGCGAATACAGATGGCCGACATCTTCCGCGGCCAGTACTGCGGCATGTGCCACGACCGGGTCGCCTTCGTCACGTTCTTTTCCTGCGCCCGCTGCCACAGCGTGCCACCCACCGCCTCGACGCCCTGAGACCGGGCATTGGCCCCGAACGACCGTCGTCACCATGAAGATCTGGCTGCGCCTGGCGATCTCCATCCTGCTGTCCGTGGCCGTCTGCGGTGCCGGTCTCATCTACTGGGCGACGCGGGAGCAGCGGACCATTGCCGAAGACCAGGCCCGCTACTTCGCCGACAGCGTGCATCAAATGACGCTGGCCGGCCTCACCGGCATGATGATCACGGGCACGATCTCCCTGCGCATCATCTTTCTCGACCAGATCAAGGCCATGAACCACGTCGAGTCGCTGCGCGTGCTGCGCAGCGAGGCCGTCGTCGGCCAGTTCGGTCCCGGCTTCGAAATGGAGACGGCGACGGACGAGACGGAACGGGAAGTCATGCGGACCGGCGAGGCGAGCTATGTGGTTGTTCCCGGCCAGGGCGGCGATCGCCTGCGCGCGGTGATTCCGGCCCGGGCCCAGGAGGATTACCTCGGCAAGAACTGCCTGAACTGTCATCACGTGGCCGCCGGTACGGTATTGGGCGCCGTCAGCATGGAAATCTCGCTCAGCCGCGCCGAGGAGACGGTTCGCGCCTTTGGCCGCAACGCTGCCGTGGCGGGTCTCGCAGCCTGTGTGCCCCTGGGGATCTTCATCTGGTACTTCATCTCCCGACTGGTCTCGCGGCCGCTGCGCAGAATGACCGACGGTCTGGAACGAATTGCCCAGGGTGACGTCGATGAACCCGCGCTGCTGCCCTGTCGAGGCAACGACGAGGTGGCGATTGCCGCCGCCGCCTTCAATCGCGTGATGACCAAGGCCAGGGATCTGATCCAGCAGCAGCGGCTGGCGCAGCGCGTTTTCGAAAGCGCGCTGGAAGGCATTACCGTCACCGACGCGCAATCGCGCATCCAGATGGTCAATCGGGCCTTCACCGACACCACCGGCTACGAGGCGCACGAAGTGGTGGGCAAGACGCCGGCCGTGCTGAAATCCGGACGCCAGGACGAGACTTTCTATGCCGGCTTCTGGCAGGCGCTGCGGGAGAAGGGCGAATGGCGCGGTGAAATATGGAACCGCCGCAAGGACGGCACGGTGTATCCCGAGTGGTTGAACGTGAATACCGTGCGCAACGGTCGTGGCGAAGTGGAGCACTACGTGGCGATGTTTTCGGACATCACCGAGCGGAAGCACTGGGAGGAGCGGATCACCTTCCAGGCCTTTCACGATGCCCTGACCGGCCTGCCCAATCGACTGCTGTTCCGAGACCGGCTGGAGCAGGCCATCAATCAGGCCCGACGTCATTGGCAACGCACGCCGGCTGTCATGTTTCTCGATCTGGACCGCTTCAAGCAGATCAACGACACCTTCGGTCACGAGGCCGGCGACCGGCTGCTTCAGGCGGTGGCGGCACGGCTGCGGGGGTGCGTGCGGGCCACCGACACGGTGGCGCGACTGGCTGGCGACGAGTTCGCAATCCTGTTGCCGGAAATCGTCTCTGAAGACGCGGCGCGGGAAGTCGGTGAGAAGATTCTCGACGCGATGCGTGAGCCGGTGTGCCTGGGCGTCGAGTCGCGCGTCGTGACGACAAGCATCGGCGTCGCGATGTTCCCGCGCGATGGGCAGGATCCGCAAGCCCTGCTCAAGAGCGCCGATGTGGCCATGTATGCGGTGAAGGGCCAAACCCGGGCGGGCATGGGCTTCTTTGCCAAGCAGCCGGCCCATGAAACCAATGACCGCGATCAACGAGGTGAGCGATGACCAAGCGTTCTCGATGGCTGCCAAGCATGGCGACGGCGGGCCTCGGCCTGTTCTGCGGCATGGCGCTGCCCATCGATGCAACACCGGCCGATGGTGGCACAGCTCAGCAGCAGACCCTGGTCGAACAGAAACTGCGCCTGGTCGAATTGCTGGTCAATTCGCCGGCAACCAAGGGTGGCGAACACGCGGGGAACTCGGCGGCGACCGCCGTTCAGGAACGACGGCGGCAATTGCTTGACCAGGCACGACTGGCACTGGCCGGTGGGCGGTTGGACGAGGCGGGACGAATGCTCGACGAGGCCCTGGTCGGCACCGCCAAGGGGGCCTCGCGACAAGCAGTGGAAGGCAGCGGCCTGACGGACATAGCGCAGCGCGCCAAACTGAAAAATCTTACCGAACAACTGGCGAGCTATCGCGGCACCCTTCGCTCACTGGCCAGGGAACGCCAAACGGCCGCCGACGCCCAGGCGCTGTTGACGCTCATCGAAGCCGTGATGCGGGAGGCGGAAGGCTTCGCCGGCGCGGGACGGATCGAAGACGCCAACCGGCGCCTGACCGACGCCTACCGCGTCGTCGTCGCCGACCTGGCACGCCTTCAGGCCGGCCAGACGGTCACCCACAGCCTCACCTTCGACACGCCCGCTGATGAATACGCCTACGAACAGCGGCGGCTGCACAGCAACGAGATGCTGTCGAAGATCAGTATCGACGAGGCTCGCCCGGAAGGCGACCGACTGGCACTGGTCAAGGGCTTGGTGGCGGAGAGCCGCCGTGTGAAGGACGAGGCGGCCGAACTGGCACGCCAGGGCGACTATCGGGCCGCCGTGGCCGCCATGGAGAAGGCCTCGAATCACTTGATCAGGGCCATGCAAGCCCTGGGCGTACCGGTGTTCTGATGCCGATACACCGTAACCGGTCTTGCCCGGTGGAGCCATCTTGTCCCGACGGCAGGCAATAATTTCCCGGCAAGCCGGAATAGCAATGGCTCCGGAAACGTTAACGTCATGAACCCCCGCAGTCCCTCAAACCCAAACAGGAGAACCACCAATGAAGAAGACAATCTCAGGCGCGCTGCTGACCCTTGTTGCCCTTGGCGTCGCCGGTAGCGCCGCGGCGCAAATGAAACCGGAGGAAGCCATCCAGACGCGTCAGGCCGGCTACAAATTCATGGCCTGGAACATGGGCAAGATCAAGGCCCAGGCCGTTGACGGTTCGGTGCCGTTCAACAAGGATCAGGTGCTGGCCGCGGCGCTCGCCGTCAAGGGCATCGCCAATTCGGGAATGGGCGCCCTGTTCATCGCCGGCACCGACAAGAACAGCGCTCCGGTGAAGACCCGCGCGCTGCCTGAATTGTTCGATCCAAAGAACATCGACGAGCGGAACAAGATCGCCAAGAACTACGTTGAGCAAGCCAACAAGCTCGCGGAAGTCGCGGCCGGAGGCGATGCGGGCGCGATCAAGGGACAGTTCGGCGAACTGGGCAAGGCCTGCAAGGCCTGCCACGACAAGTTCCGCGAGGAAGACAAGTAGCCATTCGGCGCTCCGGCACGACATGACAACGGCCACGTCAGTGGCCGTTGTCCATATTTCCGCCGCTTGGCTACCAGGCTGGCGAGCTATCGACCGCGGCGGGCGCGGGCGGTGGCGGCAACAGCCCCCCCGCCGCCACCCAGGCCACCGCGCAACCAATCGCCACCGCGACGATCAGCGCCACTGGGCCGCCACCGCGCGCCGGTCCAGCAACCACCTGGTCGGTCGCCTTGTAGCCAGTGATCATCGGCCGCAGCAAATTATCCTTCTTGATGCGAACGTAATAGGCGACCGCCGCCAAGTGCGTGGCGACCAGCAGACCGACCAGCCAGACGCCCTTGTGGTGCAGACCGGTCAGGTAGTCGCTGGTGTCTTTCGAGACCAGCGCATGGAGCGGGCCGTTGAAGGCGATGTCGTCATTGGCAAAAAGGCCTGCAGCCACCTGCGCCGACAGCGCCGCCAGCATGCCGAGCACCGACAGGGCTCCGAGCGGGTTATGGCCGAGGCCGCGCCATTCGCCACGCAGGTAGGCGCGGATCGCGCCCGGGCCGCGGACAAAACTGGCGAAGCGGGCATGGGTCGGGCCGACGAAACCCCAGGCGACGCGGAAAGCGAGCAGCCCGGCGATGGCGACCCCGATGCGCCCGTGCCAATCCATGGCATTGCCGCCGACCGTCGCCGTGATGGCCGCGGCCACGACGAGGATAACCAAGGTCCAGTGAAATAGACGAAGCGGAAGATCCCAAACGAGTAGCTTTTTCATCGGCCAATTATGGGGTAAACGCACCGAAGCGGCAGCCGATTTCTCGGCTGCCGCTCAAGGGCGCTGGTATCAAGGACTAGCCGCGGCCACCACGACGCTGGCGATCGCCAGGCCGTTCGTTGTCGCGCCCGCGCGGACCTTCGCTCGCCTCGCGGGCCACCTGGAACGAACCGTTGATTGCTCCAACCTTTTCCACCTTCTCGGCCTTTTCGGGCTTCTCGGCCTTTTCGGGCTTCTCGGCCTTTTCGGGGCGCTCGGCCCGGGCAATCGGAGAATCGAGGGAGGAGAAAGTCGCGGCGGATGCGGGGACCGCCAGGCTGGCGACGAGGGCGACGATGGACAGGGACATCAGGGTCTTGGTCATGGTGTACTCCTTTATTGGTTGGTTGCTCTTGCCGGGGTAACGACTTGTTTGTTCCGCTACACGCGGTGGGTTGCCCCACGCCTATCTATGAGCACCATCCATACCACCCCGCCAGAAAATCGATAACGCACTGTTTAATATGTTGTTTATTGTTGCGAGAACCACCTGCCGCCAGCGACCGGGGCCGTGATTGGGGGTTGTGGCCACCCAACTGGGTCATTTGGCCCACTCAAGCCCCATCGTCGGCGGCATCCGCCAATCGGTCCGCGCTCGTCTCGCCACTGCGTACCAGCCGATGTTTCTCCATGCGATAGCGCATGGTGTCCCGGGACACGCCCAGCACGCGGGCCGCCTGGGTCACGTTCCAGTTCGTGGCCTCAAGCGCGCGGGCGAGCATTTCCCTTTCCACCTGCTCGAGCTGCGGGACTTCCCTGGTGGTCGTGACGCCTGCCAAGACCCCGCCGCCGCCCGCGTTGCTCATGCCTCCGCCGAGAACGGAACACAGGCTCAACTGGGCGGACTGGATGACCGGTTCGCCGGCGAGCAGCACGGTCTGTTCGATCACGTTGCGCAGCTCCCGGACATTGCCGGGCCAGGCGTAGGCCAGCATGGCGCGCTCGGCTTCGGGGCTGAAACACAGGTCCCGCTTGCCGTACCGGGCGCTCTGCCGGGCCAGGAAATCACGGGCCAGCAGCAGGATATCCGGTCCGCGCTCGCGCAGCGCTGGCAGGGACAACTGCACGATGCGCAGGCGAAAGTAGAGATCCGAGCGGAATCGCCCCTCGGTGACCAGTCGCTCCAGCGGCTGATGGGTGGCCGCGACAATGCGGACGTTGACCTTCTGGTCACGCACGCTGCCCAGGCGCCGCACCGTCTTTTCCTCCAGCAGCTTGAGGACCTTGACCTGCAAGGCTTGCTCCATGTCGCCGATCTCGTCGAGGAACAGCGTACCGCCATCGGCGGCTTCGACCAGACCGAGCTTCTTCTCCTTGGCATCGGTGAAGGCACCGCGTTCGTGGCCGAACAGCTCCGCCTCCAACAGTTGAGCGGGAATCGAACCGCAATTCAGCTCGATGAAGGGGCCCGAGCTGCGCGGGCCGTCGACGTGCAGGGCCCGGGCCACCACCTCCTTGCCGGTGCCGGTTTCGCCCGTGATCAGGACCGCCGGCGGCGCCTCGTCGCCGAGCGCCGCCTCGGCGTCGAGAAGCCGGGTCATGGTGAACTTGAGCTGGCGCATCGGTGGCGACTCGCCCAGTAGCCGGGCCATGCCCTTGTCCTCACCATGGCGCTCCCGGTAGTAGGCCAGCGCCTTGTCGGTACGCTGCGCGCCAAGCACCGCATCGATCATCAGCTTGAGCTTGCCGAGCACCACGGGTTTGGTCAGAAAATCGACGGCACCCAGCTTCATGGCCTTCACGGCCATCTCGACGCTGCCTTGGCCGGTGAGCATGACGACCTTGATTCCCGGTTCGGTCTGCTGCAACCGGGCCAGCAGATCGAGGCCGTTCATGCCCGGCAATTGGTAGTCGAGCAGCACGACATCGGGCCGGAAGCTCTCCAGTTGCTCCAGACCCTCTTCGGCGCTGCCGGCGATTCTTACGTCATAGCCGGACCTTTCGAGATAGATGCGGATATTCTTGGCGAGGATGGCTTCGTCCTCGATGATCAGGATTCCCTGGCCCATGGTGCTACCTCAGTTGTCCGCGCGCAGGATCAGGCGCACCCGCGTTCCCCGGCCGGGAGCGCTGTCGACCTCGACACGCCCGCCAAGCCGCTCCAGCACGCGGCGTACCAACGGCAAGCCCAGCCCCAGGCCACGCTGTTTGGTTGTGTAGAAAGGTTTGAAGACGGATTGCAGGGTGTCACGAGCCATGCCGGGCCCATTGTCCACCACCTCGGCCACCACCCACCCTGACTCGCGCCGGCTGACGAGGGTGATTTCGCCGCCGGCCGGCATGGCTTCGGCGGCATTGGCGATCAGGCTCACGACCAGCTGCCCGAGCATCGCCGGCTCGCCGCGAACCAATGGCAGAGCGGCTTGCAGATCCAGCCTGGCGGTAATGTAGCGGCGTTCCAGGTCACGGCCGAAACCCGCCAGGCTATCGCCCAGAATTGCGTTCATGTCGACCGGGCCGAGTGTCGCGTGAGACGGCCTGGCATAGGTGAGCAATTGCCGTATCCAGCCTTCGAGTCTGTCTACCTGCTGGACGATATCGCGGGCACACTCACCGGCTTCTTGCGGCAGCGGGCTTTCCAGGGCCAGCTCGGCGGACGAGCGGATCGACGCCAGCGGATTTCTCAGGCCATGGGCCACCGCCGAACCCATTTCTCCGACAATCGCCAGGGACTCGCTCTCCAGCAGCCGCTCGCGCTGGACCTCGATGAGCTGGTGGGCGCGGTGCACAATCCAATACAGTGCGGCGTAGAGAAACAAGCCGGCGCCGGTCGCCGCAAGCCAGATCAGCCGGACTCCCGTGGCAATCGCATCGAAGAGTTCGGTGGGCACCTTGTAGAGCTCGACCACGCCGACCACCCGCTGGCCCGGCTCGTCCAGAATCGGAATGTAACTCTCGACGAAGCGGGCGTCTGACGGTAGCTGCTGATGCTCGCGCTTGGGCAGGTGCGCCGGATCCACCACGCCGCTGTTGACCACCAGGTCGGCCCGCAGGGCCTCTTCCAGTTCGTCGTTCCGCTCGAATCGCTGGCCGATCAGCATTGGATTGCTCGACCAGATCATGCGCCGCTCGGCGGAATAGACGTTGGTCCTCAGAACGCCGGGGATGCGCGTCATATGATCGAGGAAGCCTTGCAGCTCCTGGGCGGTCGGGGCTGTGGTCTCATCGAAATAGCCGTAGGCATTCTCGGTGGCCACGATGCTGCGGACAAATCCGGCGGTCACCTCGGCTTCCTGGCGAATCATCCGCCCGGTGAGGAAGACCGACAGGCCCCATCCGGCCAGGGCGCTGACCGTCGCCACGGATACGAGCGCGGTCAGGGAAAACCACCTAATCAGGTTGAATCGTTCGGTCACCACTTGCTTGCTCCCGCGGGTCATCTGGCTATGGAGGCTGGCATGGTTCTTTCTTCTAAGGATCGCCACCATTTCAGTGTGACTCGACAAGCATGAATCGATCCAATCAGAACATTTCCGCTCCGGCCCGTCGCGTACCGTGCCGCCTCGGCAAGTCCGTTGTGGCAGCGAGCAGAATCCTTGTTCGGGTGGCCCTTGGGCTTGTCCTGGTGCAGGGAGCCGCAGGCGCCGGCGCCCAAACCACCATCAGCATGAATATCGACTATGCCGAAGGCAAGTATGGCGAAGCCGAGAAATCCACGACCTGGACGTCCCCGCTCATCTTCAAGCACCAAGCCGGGCCGCTGAGCGTCAAGCTCAATGTGCCATACGTGCGCGCCTCGGGCGTGGCGGTGCCCGGCGGCGACCGCATCAGCTCGGTGAAGGAGATCCAGGAGGGCTGGGGCGACATCGTGACATCCGTGCTTTACGACGTGCATGACGACGCCTCATCCGGTCTCGTGATCGCCATCGGCGCCAAAGCCAAATGGGCGACGGCCAATCATTCTCTGGACCTGCTGACCACGGGCAAGAACGACTACTCGTTGCTGGTTGACGTCCTGAAGCCGATCGGCACCATTGACCTGTATGGCACTCTGGGCCGCACGAAAAAGGGGGATCCCGATGGCGGCAACTTCGCGGATCCATGGTTCTCGACGCTGGGCTTCAGCCACCGGCTGTCAGGCCAGGCGAGCTGGGGGCTGATCCACGACTATCGGCAGAAGCTCACCCGGTCGGGTGCGCCGGTCAGCGAAGCGACGCTATTCCTCGAAACCAAGTTCGGCAAAGGCTACAAGGTACAGGGCTACGTGGTGCGCGGCTTCGCCGACGCCAGTCCCGATCTGGGCGTCGGCATGACCCTGAGTATCCGTTTCTGAGCCAGAGAACAGCCAAGCAGCCTGGCGGGGCTTTGCACCGCGGCCGCTTTCCGCGAGAATGCCCGTTTACCGGGATGACTGGTAACCATTGCGCCAGGAGGCGGAGATCAGGGTGAACAGAAGCGAATCCGTCGGGCCGACGCTCGATGTCGGCACCGACGTTGCCAGCGAGGGGCCACAGGGCTTCCGCTTGTTGCGCTACTTCACCTTGACGAGCCTGGCGGCGATTCTGGTGCTCTCCGTCGCCCTGTACGTTCTTGAACGAATGGAAGAAAGCTTCTTCCGGGAAGTCCAGATCGAGCAGGCGGCATTCTTTTCCAGCACCCAGATGGATCAGGCGCGCCGACAGGATGCCGAAGCCCGCGCCAACCTACTGGCCGTATACGAAGTCAGCCACGTTAACCTCACCCGTGTGTTTGCCAATGTTCTCTGGGACTCTTCCTTCGCGCCTTTCGTCGCCAGCGCGCAAGTGCTGTCCGTCGATGACTGCCAACAACCGGTAGCAGGGACGCCGGTGGCGGAGTGCTATGCCGAGGTCGGCCGCAAGATCATGGCGTTGCCGGGCTTCGGCGCGCTGGATGCCAAGGCCCTAGCAACAATGCAAAAGACCACGGCCTTCAAGATCAAGGTCTTCGACCGGCGCGGCATGACCATCTACTCTTCCGAGCATGGCCAGATCGGCGAGGACAAGTCGGCCAACTTCGGCTGGCAGACAGCGGCCGGCGGTCGTCCAGCCAGCGAACTGACCCATCGTGACCGCTTCAGCGCCTTCGAAGGCACGGTGGAGAATCGCGATCTCATTTCCAGCTACATACCAGTGCGGTCGACGGAGGGCGATCAGATAGTGGGCGTGTTTGAAATCTACTCCGACGTCACCCCCCTGCTCGATCAGATCAAGGAGGCGTCGGCCAGAATGCATGAGCGCGCGGCCGCCAACCTGCGAACGGTTGAAGAAGTCGCCAGCGAGAACCAGCGCAAGGTCGGTGCCAACGTGGATTGGGTCCTGGGCATCATCAGCGGGCTACTGCTATTGCTGTATGCCGCCTTGTGGATACTCGCGCGCAATGCCCAGCGCATCATCGACCGACAGGCGCAAGCCCAGGAACGCGCCATCCGCCGCGAAGCGATCTGGCACCGCGACAAGATGGCGGCCCTGGCCACCATGGCGGACAACGTCTCCCACGAGGTCGGCAACCCGCTGGCGACGATCTCCGGGCTTGCCCAGGAAATCGAATCGGAACAACGGAAGCAGAACTGCACCGTCTGCAAACCGGGTCTGATCCTCGAACAGACCGAACGCATCGCCGACATGGTCCGCAATATCGCCGACTTCGCGGGCGCGCGCGGCCAGGACCCGGAACTGGTTGACGTCAATCGCATGATCAAGGCGGTCTGCGATTTCGTGGCTTTCGACCGACGTCTCCATGGCCGGCGGATCCGCTTCCATCCAGCGCAGGATATTCCGGCATGCAGGGTCATACCCGATCATCTGAATGAAGTGATGATGAACCTCCTGCTCAGCGCGCTGGAAGCCGACGTCGATGACCAGCCGGTCGATGCCATTCAGGTAAGTACGACGACACGCGACCGCCGCGTCCTGATCAGTGTCAATTTCGGAGCCGGTGCCAAGGGCGGACACTGGCCGACCAACGTCTCGTCGGATGCGCGCCTGGATTCCGTTGGCCGACGGGTGGGCAGCATGGGCGGCCAGTTTCAGCGCATTGGCACAACGGTGGAAATTGTGCTGCCCGGCAGCGCCGATGTGCACCGCGGGTAACCATACCCTCTAGCGGCATCTCGCCGCTCAGCCACTGACCCAGGCGCCGGACTCTATCCGAAGCTCAGTGAGTTTCCCGCTTGGGCGGCACGGGCAGGACCAGAATGCCCTCATCGAGCAGGTCCTTGGTCTCGTCGCGTGTGGCCTGGCCCCGGATTCGACGCTCGGGGACCTCGTGGTAATGGATGCGCCGTGCTTCGTCGGGAAACTGGTCGCCCACGTCTTCGCTGGCATCGGCCATCTGCCGCAACTGCTCGACGAAGCGTGCCAGTTCGGCGTCGCTGGCATCGGCGGCGCTTGGCGCGCTGGCCGGTCTGACGAGGTGCGGTGTCGACGGCAGGCGCCGAACATCCGCCGTGTTGCAATGGGTGCAGTTGACCAGTTGCTTCAGTGCTTGCGCTTCAAATGCGTTGACCGAAGCGAACCAGCCTTCGAAGCGATGCCCGGCGGAACAGACGAGGTCGAGAACGATCATTGGGCGAGCGAGACAGAAAACAAAAACGGGCCACAGGGGCCCGTTTTTGCTTGATTGTTGGCGGAGTGGACGGGACTCGAACCCGCGACCCCCGACGTGACAGGCCGGTATTCTAACCAACTGAACTACCACTCCATTCCCGCTGCAAAACCAGTACCGGCCTTGCGACAGGAGGGGCGCATTATAGCGGCTTTCGCCGCGTGCGCAACACTTTTCCGGCTCGCGTTTCAGACCCGCTCGAAGATGCCCGCAGCACCCATGCCGGTGCCGATGCACATGGTCACCATGCCGTACTTGAGCTTGGGATCGCGCTGGAACGCATGGACCAGCGTGGCGGTGCGAACGGCGCCGGTGGCGCCCAGCGGATGACCGAGGGCGATGGCGCCGCCGAGCGGGTTCACCTTGGCCGGATCGAGGCCGAGGTCCTTGATCACCGCCAGCGATTGCGCCGCAAAGGCCTCGTTGAGTTCGATCCAGTCCATCTGCCCGGCAGTGACGCCCCCGGCCTGGCAGGCGCGCGGAATCGCCTCGATGGGACCGATGCCCATGATCTCCGGCGGTACGCCGGCCACCGAGAAGGAGACAAAGCGCGCCAGTGGCTTGACGTTGTAGCGCTTGACGGCCGCCTCGCTCATCAGCAGCACGGCGGCGGCACCATCGGACATTTGCGAGGAGTTGCCGGCCGTCACCGAGCCGCGCGCGGCGAACACCGGCCGCAGCTTGGCCAGTGCTTCCACCGTGTGACGAAACACGCGGCCCCTCGTCGTTCTCGAACAGCCGCTCGCTGACGCGCACCTGGCCAGTGGTGAAATCGGGCAAGTGTTCGTGCACCGCGTAGGGTGTGATCTCGGCGCCGAAGTGGCCGGCGGCGATTGCGGCCAGGGCCTTCCGGTGCGATGCGGCGGCGAAGGCATCCTGCTCTTCTCGCGTCACCTGCCAGCGTTCGGCGACACGCTCGGCGGTAATGCCCATGCCATAGGCAATGGACAGGTGTTCGTTACCCGCGAAGAAGGCCGGGTTGGCGGCCACCTTGTTGCCCATCATTTGCGCCAGGATGGTCATCGACTCGGTACCGGCGCCGATGGCGACGTCGCTCTCGCCCAGACGAATACGGTCGGCGGCCATGGCCACGGCATTGACGCCCGAGGAACAGAAACGGTTGATGGTGATGGCCGGCACACTGTCCGGCAGGCCGGCGAGCAGCGCGCCGATGCGCGCCACGTTCATGCCCTGCTCCGCCTCGGGCATGGCGCAGCCGACCACCACGTCGCCGATCTCCTTGGCGTCCAGTCCCGGCACGGCGGCGACGACGCTCCTCAACACGTGGGCGAGCATGTCGTCCGGCCGCACGTTGGCGAAGGCACCCTTGCGCTTGGCCACCGGCGTGCGCGTGGCGGCGACGATGTAGGCATCCTGAATGATCTTGCTCATGTTCGTCTCTCCTATCAGTTCCGCAGGGGCTTGCCGGTTTCCAGCATGTGGGCGATGCGCGCCTGGGTTTCCGGCGTCTTCAGCAAGGCCATGAACTCCCGCCGCTCGATCTCGAGTATCCATTGCTCGGTGACCAGCGTGCCGGTTTCGACGTCGCCACCGCAGAGGGCCAGAGCGGCCGCCTTGGCGACGCGATAGTCGTGGTCGGAGATGAAGTTGCCGGCGCGCATGTTCACCAGCGCCATTTCACAATTGGCGACGCCGGTGCGCCCGGCCGCCACGATGGCATTCGGATGCGACGGCGGCGCGTAGCCGGCATCAAACATGGCGCGGGCCTTGCGGATGGCCACGTAGAGCAGCTCATGGGGATTGAACAGGATGGTGTCGGCCGGCTCAAGGTATCCCATCCCGCGCGCATCCAGCGCCGAACCGGACACTTTGCCCTGGGCGATGTTCATGAACACGTTTTGCAGGAACGGGAATGGCTCGCCAAAGGCCACCTGCGTCGCCAGTTCAGTCGCCCGGCGGGCGAAGTGCGCGCAACCGCCGCCGGCCGGAATCAGGCCGACACCGGCCTCGACCAGGCCGACGTAGGACTCGAAGGCCACCACCCGGCTGGCCGCGTAGATGGTGAATTCGCAGCCGCCGCCCAGCGCCATGCCCTGGACCGCCGCCACGGTCGGCACCTGGGCGTAGCGCAGCGCCAGGCTGGCGCGCTGGAAGTCGGCGACGAAATGCTCCAGCTCCTCGAACTTTCCGGCGGCCGCGGCTTCGGCCACCTCCTTGAGGTTGGCGCCAACCGCGAACGGTGCCTCGTTCCACACCACGATGCCCTTGAAGTCCCGCTCGGCGAGGGCCACGGCCTCCAGCACGCCGAGGATGACGTCGCGCCCCACGGCATGCATCTTGGTGGTGAAGGAAAGAATGGCAATGTCGGAGTCGACGTCATCCCGCACCCAGAGCCGCACGCTGCCGTTCGACCACACGTCGCGGCCAGCAACACCGGCTTCGCCGATCAGGCGGTCGGGGCTCAACTGACGGGCGTAAACCGGCAACGTCGACCGGCCGATGCGCCGGCCGGCGCTAGCCGACCACGAACCGTCGGCGCCATGCACGCCATCGACCTTGCCGACCCACTCGGGCAGCGGCACTTTGGTCATCGCCTTGCCCGCCGCGATGTCCTCGCCGACCATGGCCGCCACTTCACGCCAGCCGGCCGCCTGCCAGAGTCTCGAACGGGCCGCGGCTCCAGCCGTAGCCCCAGCGCATCGCCAGGTCGATATCGCGCGCGGAAGTGGCGACGTCGCCCAGATGGACGGCGCAGTAATGGAAGATGTCGCGCAGGATGGACCACAGAAGTTGCGCTTGCGGGTGGGCAGAAGCGCGCAACTGGCGCAGGCGCTCGGTGGGGTCCTTCACCTTCAGAATGGCATCGACCTCCGGCGCGATCTCGACCTGCCGAGACGCGATAGTCGGCCAGCTTCAAGTCCAGCACCTTGGTGATCTTGCCGTCGCGGAAATACACGCCGCGCCCGGCCTTCTGGCCGATGGCGCCCTGGGCGATCATCTGTTGTGCCCAGTCGGGCACCGCGAAATAGGCATGCCAGGGGTCCGTGGCCAGGCCGTTCTTCATGGTGTTGATGACGTGGCCCATGGTGTCGAGGCCGACCACGTCGAGCAGGCGATAGGTCGCCGACTTGGGCAGGCCGATGCGGGTGCCGGTCAGCGCATCGACCTCGTCGAAGGAAAGGCCGAGCCGCTGCGGTGTGATGCGCGACCATCAGGAGCCAGGCGACGCCGACGCGGTTGGCGATGAAGTTGGGCGTATCGAGGGCGCGAATGATGCCCTTGCCCAGCCGCGAGGTGAGCCAGGTTTCCAGGTTGTCGAGCATCGCCGCATCGGAAGTGACGCAGGGAATGATCTCGACCAGCGCCATGTAGCGCGGCGGGTTGAAGAAGTGGATGCCGCAGAAGTTGGGCCGATGCGCCTCGGGCATCGCCTGGGCCAGCTTGTTGATCGACAGTCCGGAGGTGTTGGAGGCGATGACGACGCCCGGCTTGAGGTGCGGCGCGATCTTGCGGTAGAGGTCTTCCTTCCACTCGAACTTCTCGGCGATGGCCTCGATGACGAAATCGCAGTCGGCGAGTTTGTCGAGGTGCTGGCCGTAGTTGGCCGCCTCGACCAACGCCATGCGGTCCTTGTGGCCGAAAGGTGGCGGCTTCAGCTTCTTCAAGCCGTCGAGCGCCTTCTGAACGATGCCATTGGGATTGCCGCCCTTTTCCGCATCCGGTGCCGGCAGGTCGAACAGCACCACCGGCACGTCGGCGTTGGCGAGATGCGCGGCGATCTGGGCGCCCATCACACCGGCACCCAGCACCGCTACCTTGCGTATGTAGAGTTTGCTCACGTCAGTCTCCTTCCGAGATGTTCTGTTGCCACGACATGGTGTGCATATGGTGTGCATATTCTGCCGGTCATCAGCCCGAACAAGATTGGCCACCATGTCCAGACATTGCCACTGATCTGACCGCAGTCAAATGTTTTACAAGGATTATTCTAGTTACTGGCACGCACACGTGCTTGCAGGTCGCGCCGAATTATTGGCATAATCGGCCAAGGTCTTCCTGAGCGGCCATGCTCCATCCCTCGATTTCCACCGTCCCGATCAGTTTCGTGCGCCAGTTGCTGGGCCGGATCAGCCTGGATGCCGGCCACCGGGAAGGATTGCTCCAGGAGGCAGGAATCGCGCCGGCCCTGATCGACGAGAACGCCGCCCGGGTCACCACAGAACAGTTCGCCACGCTCTACCAAAGGCTGGCACGGGAACTGGATGACGAGCTGCCTGGCATGTTCTCCCGCCCGGTGCGCAACGGCACTTTCAAGTTTCTCTGCCTGAGTTTGATGGAAGCGTCCAACGTCCGCACCGCCCTCTACCGCTTCACGCGCTTCTTCCGGCTGTTTCTCGACGACCTGGCCATCGACATGTCGCGCCAGGAGCAACTCACCCGCATCGCCCTGTTGCCCAAGATCCCGGCCGCCGCCGAAAATGCCTTTGCCCAGGAAATTCTGCTGCGTCTGGTCCATGGCGTGACCTCCTGGCTGGCCGGCCGCAAGATGCCGCTGGCGCGCGTCGATTTCACCTACCCGCGCCCGCCCCACGCCTCCGAATACATCTTTCTCTATCCCGGCCCCGCCTACTTCGACCAGCCGCTCACCGCCGTCCATTTCGAGACCCGGCTGCTCGACACGCCGATCCGTCAGGATCGGCGCGGCCTCGGTGAATTCCTCCGCCGCGCGCCCGGCGACTGGCTGTTCGCTTCCTTCGCCGAGCGTCTGGTCAGCCATGGCGTGCGCGACCACCTGAACAAGCACCTGAATCTGCCGACCGGCATCGACGATGTCGCCCAGGCTATGCACACCTCGGTACGCAGTCTGTCGCGCAAACTGCGCCAGGAGGGCACCAGCTTTCAGGCCATCAAGGACGAACTGCGCCGCGACGTCGCCATCCAGTTGCTGACCAAGACCGACAAGCCCATCGCCGTGATCGGCGCCGACCTCGGTTTCGACAGCCCGACCACTTTCCACCGCGCCTTCAAGGCATGGACCGGCAGCACGCCAGGGGCGTACCGGTAACCAGCGAAAAGACCGGAAAATATTGATCCAGATCAACAGCAGCGGGGTCGGCTAAGTTATTGTGCGTTTCGCCTTGGTGGCTGGACCAGTTGCCTGAGCCCCGACGCACCGCCGATCGCATCACTTGCCACTTGCAGCTATCAACTACAGGAAATTGGAATGGCCGCGGAACAGCTCCTGCAATGGTCGGACGACTTCAACGTCGGTATCCAGGAAGTGGATGAGCAGCACAAGGCCTTGGTCGCGATGCTCAACGACCTCCATCAGGCGATCGTCGAACACCATGGCAAGGAAGCGTCGCGGAAGATTCTCGACCAGCTGGCCGACTACACGCGGACGCACTTTCTGCTTGAAGAAAGCCTGATGCGCGTCACGCACTATTCGGGCTTCGACATCCACAAGCAGCAGCACGAAGAGTTGATCCAGCAGGTCGGCGAGCTTCAGCAAAAGCTGGACAACGAGGGGGCCTCGATAACGTTCGAACTGCTCCACTTCCTCAAGGTCTGGCTGTCCAAGCACATCAATGAAAGCGACAAGCGCTTCGGCGCCTTCTTCGGCTCGACCGACCACCTGAAGGGCTATGCCAACTGGTCCCAGGAAGTGAATGCCACCATGAAGAAGAAGAAATGGTGGTGGAAGTTCTGGTAGGCCCTCGCACCTCGACCGCGGCCTCGGGGGCCGGGCAAATTCCGCTCAGAGCCCCGCGGCCACTTCGGTACCCTGGGCGATGGCCCGCTTGGCATCCAGCTCCGCCGCCACATCCGCACCGCCGATCACCCTGACCTCGATTCCCTTCGCCCGCAACGGCGCCTCCAGCTCGCGCAGCGGCTCCTGTCCGGCACAGACCACCACAGTATCGACCTCAAGCAGTTGCGATTGACCAGCGATGACGACATGCAAGCCGGCATCGTCGATGCGCTCATAGGCGACGCCGCCCAGCATGTTAACGCCCCGCCGCGCCAGCGTGGTGCGGCGTATCCAGCCGGTGGTCTTGGCCAGGTTTTCGCCGACCTTGGTCTGGCTGCGCTGAAGCAGCCACACCGACCGGTCGCCGGGGTCTTCCTCGGCCCGACAAACACCGCCCCGGGCCCGGTAATCGACGTCGACACCCCAGGCGCGCCGGTAACGATCGAGTTCGCCGCCGCCATGGCCATCCGCCGCGTGGGTGAGCAGCTCGCAGACATCGAAGCCGATGCCACCGGCGCCGATTACGGCGACGCGACGGCCGACTGGCTTGGCACCGGTGATGGCCTCGATGTAACTGACCACCTTGGCGTGGTCGATGCCGGCGATCGCCGGCCGGCGCGGGGTGATGCCGCTCGCCAGTAACACGACATCGAATCCGGTCAGATCATCCACCGTAGCCCGCTGCTTGAGATGGAGGGTGACGCCGGCCTGCTCCAGACGCCGGGCGAAGTAGCGCAGCGTCTGGGCAAACTCCTCCTTGCCGGGAATGCGCGCGGCCAGATTGAACTGGCCGCCAATCCGGTCGGCGGCCTCGAACAACGTAACCCGATGGCCGCGCTCGGCGGCGGTGGCAGCGGCCGCCATGCCCGCCGGCCCGGCGCCGACGACGGCGACGCGCCGTGGCGTCGCGGTCGGCTCGATGTGCCATTCGCTTTCCCGGCAGGCCAGCGGATTGACCAGGCAGGAGCAGGCCTTGGCCGCGAAGATATGGTCCAGGCAGGCCTGGTTGCAGGCGATGCAGGTGTTGATATCGTCCGCCCTGCCTTGCGCCGCCTTGGCGACGAAGTCGGCATCGGCGAGGAAGGGGCGCGCCATGGACACCATGTCGGCATCGCCGCGCGCCAGAACGGCTTCCGCCACCGAGGGCGAGTTGATGCGATTCGAAGTGATCAGCGGCACCGTGACGGCACCCCTCAGTTTCGCCGTCACCCAGGTGTAGGCGGCGGCCGGCACCATGGTGGCGATGGTCGGCACCCTCGCCTCGTGCCAGCCGATGCCGGTGTTGATCAGCGTGGCACCGGCCGCTTCGACGGCCTGCGCCAGATCGACCACTTCCTGCCAGGTGCTGCCCTCCTCGACCAGATCGAGCATCGATAGCCGGTAGATGAGGATGAAACGCTCACCGACCGCCGCGCGGACGCGGCGCACGATCTCCAGCGGGAAGCGAAAGCGGTTCTCCGCGCTGCCGCCCCAGCGGTCCTCGCGGCGATTGGTGCGCGGCGCGATGAACTGATTGATCAGGTAGCCCTCTGAACCCATGATCTCGACGCCGTCGTAGCCGGCCGCCTGCGCCAACGCGGCACAGCGGCCGTAGTCGGCGATGGTGCGCTCGATCTCGGCCTCGTCCAGGGCATGCGGCACAAAGGGTGAAATCGGCGCCTGCAGGGCCGATGGCGCAACGGACTTGGGTTGCAGGGCGTAGCGGCCGGTATGCAGTATCTGCATGCAGATGCGGCCGCCCTCGGCATGCACGGCGTCGGTAACGACGCGGTGATGCCCAACTTCGGATTCGTCGGCGAGCATCGCCGCGCCGGGGAAGCCCCTCCCCTCCTTGTTGGGCGAGATGCCGCCGGTGACGATCAGGCCGACTCCGCCGCGCGCGCGGGCGGCGTAGAACGCGGCCAGGCGCGCAAAGCCATCCGGCGCTTCCTCGAGGCCGGTATGCATCGAGCCCATCAGCACGCGATTGGGCAGCGTACAGAACCCCAAATCGAGGGGAGCCAGCAAATGAGGGAAAGGGCTCGCGGTCATGGCAATCGACCCATGGTTTGAAAACGCTCATTCTGGCACGCCCCACCGAATTGCGCGCCGGCTCTCGATGCCGAGGGCGGGAACCGCTACTTCAGGACCGAATACACGCTGCTGTAGTCGTCGCGCCAGATGCGGAAACCCGGTTTGGCCGGGATCTCGGTGGTGGCGTCGCGCAGCTTGGCCCCGGCGAAGAAGCTCGGATCGGCGCTCACCAGCACCCAGGAGGAACGATAGACCAGACGGTCCGGGTCGCCCTGGATGGAGACCATCCGCGCCTGCCGGCCGAAGCTTTCCGCCGCCGCCTTGACCACCGGAGCCAGATCGAGGAAACGATTGGTGACATGGATCGCCAACACGCCGTCGGGCTTCAAGTGCCGGAAGTAGTTGGCGAAAGCCTCGCGGGTCAGCAGATGGATGGGCACGGCGTCGCCGGAAAAAGCATCGGCGACCAGAACGTCGAACTGCTGAGGGGCTTCGCGATCCAGCGACAAGCGCGCGTCGCCGAGCACCATTTCCGTGCTCGCCCTGGTGCGCGACAGATAGGTGAAATGCGATTTCGCCAAGTCGATGACCAGCGGATCGATTTCGTAGAGCCGGTAGTGGTCGCCAGGCCGGCCATAGGCGACCAGGGTGCCGACGCCCAGGCCGATCACGCCGACGCGCAGCGGCCCCTGCGCGGCCTTGGCCAGCAGCGCCCGGCCGGCACCACCGTCGCGGCTGTAGTAGGCGGTCGGTTCGTCCTCGCGACCGCTGGCGGCGAACTGCCGGCCATGGACGATCTGGCCGTGCAACAGGGTCCGATACGCGTCATTGCCCTCGCCGCGTTGAAACACCCGCAAGGTGCCATAGAAGTTGCGCGTGGTGACCTTGGCGTCTTCCAGTTCCTCCCAATGGTCCATGACGCGCACGGTGGCGATACCCAAGGTCAGCGCAATGGCCGTCCCCCAACCCGCCAGGCGCCGCCCACGGCTGGAAAAGACATGGCCGCCGAGCACGACCACCGCGGCCACCAGCGCCGTCAGCACCAGACCGATGGACAGCTCGTAGTTGCTGTTGAACGTATAGGGCGCGATCACGCCGACGAACAGACCGCCGATGGCACCGCCGGTCGCCAGCATCAGGTAATAGCCGGTCAGATGCGATGGATGCGGCTGCAGGCGCGACAACTCGCCATGACAGACCATGCAGGCGACGAAGAAGGCGGCCAGATTGATGCTGGTGGCCGCCAGCAGCGGCAAGGCGGAAACGCCGAGCGTCGGCAGGTAAGCCATGGCCCCCAAACCGATTGCCAGCAGTGGCAGGAACAGGCGGCGCTGGTACCAGCCGCGCCGCTCGAAACTAAGAATGAAGGACAGCAGGTACAGGGCGAGCGGCACCACCCACAGCAGCGGAATTGGCGCGATGTTCTCGGTCAGATAGCTGGTGTCGGCCACCAGCAGGATCGACGGACAGGCCGCCAACGCGGCCCAGGCGAGTCGCTGGCGCCCGGTCGGCGCCGGCTCGCTGGAATGGCGCAGCGAAGCGTGGCCCGCCTCGCCCAGACGCCCGCGCCACGCCAGCAGGCCGCACAGCACGGCAAAGGCGACGAACAATGCCGACCAGCCATAAGACTGCCAGCGCGTGGGCAGTACCGGCTCGACCGCCACGGGGTAGGCCAGCAGCGCCAGCAGCGAACCGAAATTGGAGAGCGCGAAGAGCCGGTAGGGCACCGCGCCGGAGCGTTCGCGCGCAAACCAGGCCTGGATCAGCGGCCCGGTGGTGGACAGCACGAAATAGGGCAGGCCGATGGTGGCCGCCAGCAAGGCCAGGATGCGACCGGTCGGGTTCTCGCCACCCGTCGGCCGCCAGTCGTCGCTGGGACTCAGCGGCAGCAGCAGCAGGCTGACCGCGAGCAGCGAGATGTGCAGCAGGCTCTGCTGGCGGGGCGAAAGAAAACGGACGATCCAGTGCGAATACAGGTAGCCGAGCAGCAGCAGCATCTGAAAGAACAGCATGCAGGTGGTCCACACCGACGCCGAGCCGCCGAACCAGGGCAGGATCATCTTGCCGATCAGTGGTTGCACCTGAAACAGCAGAAATGCGCTCAGGAAGATGGTCAGCCCGTAAAGAAAGGCCAGGCGCAGGTTGGCGTGCATCGTGTGGTTCCGGTGGAGGGTCGGTCGAGGACCGGCATGCTATCCCATTCGCTGGCCGGGGTGCGCCGAAGCGAGCGGGACTAATCGGCGCTACCCGAGATGACCGCGCCGCACTCGTCGATGAGGGTGCCCAGCTCGTTCTCGTCGACCGCGAGAAGCTGAAGGACGACACCGGAAACCTTTCCCCACTCCTGTGTCCGGGCCAGCCCGGTCCGCTCCTGGATCAGGTGTTCGGCCAGATGGGCGATGGCGATCAGGCGCCACGACAGGCCAGCCACCGAAGACGCGCCCTGCTGCTCTTCCAGTCGAGAGAGATCGTGGTGATGGAGGATTGCCAGGGCAATCTCGTCCGGCAACAACCAGGACTCGGCCAACGAAGCCCCCATCTCGGCATGGTTCACCGAGAGTAGTTGATCTTCGACCGCCGTGAAGCTCAGTCTTGTTTCCGCATTGGCCTTGGCCAGCACCGAGCGGTACTCGGGAAAGGGAATCATCAGCACCGGTATGCCGCAATCGCGAAACAGGCCGAACGTATGGGCATCCTCCGGCCGGATCCTGGACCGGTCCTTGTACCGTTTGGCCAGCCATCCGGACACCCGGGCGGTCTTGGCGGAGACATCCCAGAAACGTTCCATGTCCGGGACGTGCTGAAAAGCCTTGCGCAGCTCGATACCGGCGATGGTACTGACGACGATTTTGAGCCCGAGCACGAGCAAGGCCTCGTGGACGGTGCGGACCTTCTTGTTGAAACCGAAGAACGGCGAGTTCGTGGTCTTGATGAGCGCCGCCGCCATGGCGACATCCGCGCCCAGGATCTTGGCCAGCCGCGTGAAATCGGGCTCGTCCCTGGCCATCTCCCGATCGACCTCGACAAGAATCGTGGGACGCGGCGGAATACCGATGTCCCGTAGCGCGATCCCCATCCGGTCTTCGATATTCGGTTGCTCCATGGTGTTCTGCGCCGGCGTTGCCGCGTCGCTACCGTCTAGTCCGTCTGGTTCGATGATACACGCGCGAGATCGGCGGACATTCTGTCCGTCGCGACGACCCGCTCGACAGCCGCCGCGAATGCGGTCAGCTCGATACCCAATACCCCGGCAATCTCCTTCAACCGGACGTCACCGGCATTCTCGAGCATGGCCTGCTCCAGATCGGCCGCCAGGGCCTGGAGGCGGAAGGCACCGAGGGTGCCGGCGGCGCCTTTCAGTGAATGAGCGACGCGCTGCGCCGCCTCGAACTCGCCGCCGGCGAGATGCGCCAACATGGTATCCATGTCCTGCACATGACTGGCGGCAAACAATCTCAGCAGCTCCCCATAGCGGCCTACCCGGCCACGCAAGCTGCGCAGGCCAACCGACGGGTCGAGACCCGGTATTTCGCTCAAACTGCCCTTCGGCGCAGCAGCCGGCTTGGCTGGTACAACCGGCGCGGACACCGGAACCTGGTGGGCCGCCTCGGACGGAGAACCCGCCGCCTTTTCCGGTAGCCACTTCAGGATGGCGGCAAACAAGATGTCGGGATCCACAGGCTTGCCCACGTGGTCGTTCATGCCGGCCGCCAGGCAGCGCCGACGATCCTCGTCAAAGGCATTGGCCGTCATCGCCAGAATCGGCAGGGCCTGCCGCCCGGGCAGCTTCCGGATGGCGGCAGCTGCTTCCAGACCATCCATGTTGGGCATTTGCACATCCATCAGGACCAGGTCGTACGTGTTGGACTGAACCAGGGCCAGTGCCTCCCTGCCGTCCTGCGCCACGTCGACCCGCAAGCCGACGCCGCGCAGGAGTTCCAGAGCCACTTCCTGGTTGATCGGATTGTCCTCGGCCAGCAGTACCCGCACGCCCTGCCGGGACGCGAGCGCCTGCTGGGCGCCAGCCCCCGTACGACCGGCACCGGATTCCGACCCCCCGTGAACATCGTCCCCCGACCGCGGCGCGGCTGCCTGGCCGCGCTCCAGCGCGGCGGTAAACCAGAAGGTGCTGCCCCGCCCCGGTTCACTTTCGAGCCCCACTTCGCCGCCCATCAGTTGCGCCAACCGGTGGCTGATCGTCAAGCCGAGGCCGGTACCGCCGTATTTGCGGGTAGTCGCCACATCCGCCTGGACGAAAGCCTGGAACAGGCGCTTCTGATCATCCGGACCAATACCGATACCGGTATCGGTGACCTCCCACCGCGTCAGGAGCCGTCCCTCCGCTTCCTCCACGAGCCGTACGCGCATGTTCACCGAACCGGACTCGGTGAACTTGACCGCGTTGCCGACGAAATTGAGCAGAATCTGCCCGAGGCGCAGTGGATCGCCCCGGAGCATGCCATCGATCTCGGGCGCCACGGACTTGCTCAAGGCGAGACCCTTGGCCTTGGTTCGTTCGGAAACCAGCATGCTCACCCGCTCCAGCACCTGCTCGACCTGGAAGTCGGTGGTCTCCAGGACCAGTTTGCCGGCCTCGATCTTCGAGACGTCCAGGATATCGTTGATGATCTGTAGCAGATGCGCGGCGGCGTCACCGATCTTGCCCAGATGGGCACGCTGCCGAGGGTCCGTCGTATCCTGCTGGGCGAGGTGCGTGAAGCCCATGATGGCGTTCATGGGCGTCCGAATCTCGTGGCTCATGTTGGCGAGGAAACTGCTCTTCGCGCGACTGGCCTGCTCCGCCGCCTCCTTGGCGGCGGCGAGTTCCTGCTCCGTCCGACGGCGCATGACGATGCGCCACAGATCTTCGCCGATCAACTGCAACTGGTGGGCATCGGAGTCGTCGTAATCCGTCGCCTTGTTGCCGACGCCGAAGAGCACCCGCACCTTGTCACCCTCGATGATGGGCACGCCCAGATGTCGTACCAGGTGGGCATGGCCCTCCGGATAGCCATGTCGATCGGGCAGGCTCTGGTAATCGTTGTGCAGGACCGGCCGCCGGTGACGCAAGGAGTCGGCCCAGACCCCCGCCAGGGGTACGGGGTAGTGCTTGTCGTGGGCTGCCGTGCAGTACTTCAGGGTCGCCTCGGACCAGGTGTAGAGTTCGATGGTCTTCTCGTCCTCATTGACGAAATGCAGGTAGCCAATCTCGCTGTCCGTGAGGCGCACGGCTTCCTCGATACCGCGCTGGAGCAACTCCGGTTCCTCGAGCTCTCCGGCGGCCTGACTCATGTCGAACATGGCCTTCAGGCGGCGGTCGCTGATTTGCAGGCGCCGATTGGCCGCCTCCAGATCGGCGGTACGACTGGCGACCATTTCCTCCAGGTGGTACTGGTGTTGTTCCAGCTCGGCCGCCACCCGCTTGCGCTCGTCGATGTCCTGGAAGGTCCCGATGATGAATGCCCCGCCGTCGGTATCGACGCGGCCGATACAGCGCAGTTCGGCCCAGAAGCGACGACCCGAGGCGGCGATCATTTCGGTTTCGAAAGTGAAAGGCGTGCCGTGCTCCCAGGCGGCAAACAGGCGCTGCTTGATTTCCGGGAGGTACTCCGGGGCGTAGTAGCGCAGACCGTCCTCCAGGCCGGCGGGGGGCTGGTCGAGCGGATGTTCGACCAGGCGATAGACTTCATCGGTCCACAGCAGCGTGTCGGTGACCGGGTTCGCTTTCCAGCCTCCCACATGCGCGATGGCCTGTGTTTCGCGCAGGAACAGCGCCGATTCGGTCAGCGTGCGCGCGGCCTGTTTCTGCTCCGTCACATCGTGCCAGACATGGGCCAGATAGGTACGGCCGCCAACCAGCACCGGGCGGTTGCTGATCCGACGGTCGAGCAAGCGGCCGTCCTTGTGCCGATGGCGGTTTTCGAAGCGCAATCCGCCCGGTGTCGCCGCGGCCACTTTCACCTTTTCCCGGGTTTCCGCAGGCGTCATGCTGCCCTGTACATCGGGAAGTTTCAGGAGCGCAAACTCTTCCCTGGTGTAGCCGAGTCCCTGGCAGGCGGCATCATTGAATTCGCTGAATTCCATGGTCTCGGCATCGACCAGCAGCATGCCCTCCGCCGCCCTATTGACGATGGCGCTATAGAGCCCCTCGCGTTCGCTCAGGGCAGCCTCGGCGGTCTTCCGCCGCGCAATATCCATCCCGAGGCCGACAAGGTAGGGGCGGCCATCGACCATGGTCCGCCGGCCGGTAAAAAGATGAGGAACGGACTGGCCGTCGGCCGTGCAAAGATCCGCTTCGATGGAAACTTCGCCCGTTCGTTGAGCGTCGCCGATCGCGGCGGCAATCCGCGGCACATCGTCGCCGGCAAAGAAATCCATGCCCGTCATGTGCCCGATGGTTTCCGCCGCAAGGCCGGTGATCTGGATCAGCCGATCGTTCCAACGAACGATGTGGCCAGTCTCGTCGAGCAGGAAGAAGATGCCGGGCAAGCCGTTGATCAGATCGTCCGAGAACTGCCTCGCCTCATCCAGCGCCGCCGCCTGGCGTACTTGCTCGGTGATGTCGTCGTAGATGCCGAGCACGCCGATGGTCTCGTCGGCTGGATTGCGCAACGGCACCTTCGACGTACGCAGCAAGATGGTCTGCCCGTCGGGAGTCGTCTGTGGCTCTTCGTACGAAAGCTTCGCCACCCCGGTTTCAATCACCTTTCGATCGTCGGCGCGATAGAGTTCCGCGCGCTCCGCCCAGCCGAGTTGGTAGTCGTCGGTGCCGATCACCTCGCTCGGATCGCGCCGCCCGGCATCCCTGGCGAAGGCCGGATTGCACCCGAGATAGTTCAGATCGCGGTCCTTCCAGAACACCCGGATCGGCGCGGTATCGATGATGGTCTGCAACAGGCTGCGGGATTCCGTGAGCGCCGCCTCGGACTGCTTGCGTTCGGTCACGTCCATGTGGATGCCGGTCATCCGGAGCGGCTGGCCCTCCGCATCGCGATCGACGATGGCGCCGGAGGATCGTATCCATTTCCAGTCGCCCGACTTGGTCCGCCGGCGATACTCCAGTTCCGTCGGGCCGCCCGTCGCCAGGCCACTCCGATAGGCGGCCAGGAGCCCATCGCGATCATCGGGATGTACGTTGTCCAGCCAATTCTGTAGCGATGACCGGAATTCGGCGGGCTCATAGCCCAGCAGCCGGCTGTATTCCGGGCCGACCACGACCTCGCCGGTTTGCACGTTCAGGTCGAACCAGCCCTGATGGGCCGAACCGAGCGCCAGGCGAAGACGCTCCTCGCTCTTCTGCAAGCGGGCCTCGGCCTGCCTTTGCTCGGTGATGTCCTGAAACACGGTATAGACGCCGAGCGTCTGGTCGCTTTCCGCGTCGCTGATCGGCGTGGCGCAGACATTGATCCACGTCCGGTTGTCGAGTTGCGGATTGAAGATGCCCATCACGACATTCCGAACGGCCTGCCGGGTCCGGAGTGCGACCATGGCCGGGTGTTCCTGGCCAGGGAATGGGGTGCCGTCCTCGTGAACCGCATGCCAGCGCGGGTCGATCGACGTCACTCCGCGCATCTGGTCGATGCTCAGACCCAGCGCTTTCTCCGCGGCGGGATTGGCGGCAACTATTTGCCCCTGGGCGTCCTGATAGACGATACCCAAGGGCAGCGCGTCGAACAAGGGCCCGCTGTAGGGAAAGCTCTGCACGGTGTCAACAACGAAAGCTGCGCAATGCTGTTATATGGAAGCGCCAGTAACGTCGCCAGAATAACGCCAACGTGATCGTATGTCACACTTTAGTAATATACCGGCAACCGGCGCGCCTTCCCGGTCCGTCAGGACGTCATCGCCCAGACCCTGCCCCAGGGCACCTTTCGCAACTGATTGACCGAAAACGAGGCGTGGCCGCGGATGCCATAGGCTTGCTTGCCGGTCTGCCGCACCTTGGGCCGGTGATCGATCTCGCCGGAAGGCGTCAGGATGCTGACCACGAACCTGGGCGCCGCCGCGCCTTTGGTCCAGCCGGTCACCAGGGCCGTTTCCCGGTTGGCCAGCCGAACCAGGCTACCCGGCGGATGAACGCCGAACTGCTTCCTGAGCTCGCAAAGGGCGTGGTCGTCGAGCCGCCGCCGCTCCCTTTGGAACATATCGTCGAGTATCGCCTTGGGGGCGCCGAGGATGCGATCGGCACCCGGATTGACCAAGGCGCACCAGACATCCGCCACCCTGAGAATTCGCGCTTCCAGGGGAATGTCGTCGCGGCTGTTGCCATAGGGGTAGCCGCTGCCGTCGGTGTTTTCGTGGTGCTGTTCGACCGCGTCTATCCAGCGCACGTCGATTCCGGGCGTTTCCATCAGCCTCCGGGCGGCCAGCAGCGGATGGCCGCCGATATCGCTTCTGCGGCCGGGTTCCAGCCGTCCCCGCACCGTCGCACAGTCGTCGTGCAGGGCAAGGCTGGCCACATTCATCGTCAGGGCCGCCCTGGTCACGGTCGCCAGCGTACGGTCGTCCAGCTCCAGCCAGATGCCGAGCGTCACCGCCGTAATTGCCACCGCGAAACTGTGCCTGACGGCATGGCTCTGTATCGGCATGTGCATCGCCATGCCACTGCACAAGGCGGAGTTGGCTCGGACCAGGAGGATCAGGCTCTGCGCAATGTCGTCGATCCGGCGGGCATCCCTGGCCTCGCCGCCCCAGACGGCGGCGATTCGCGAATACTCATGGGCCCGCTCGACCAGCGCATCGAGCGACGCGCAATCGCCCTCGGCATCCTGGTCATCCGCGGCGCGGAAGAGTTGCTGCCGCCCAAGGGCGTGAGGCTGGCCCGACAGAACCGATCCCATCCGGGAGAACAACACGCCGCGATGGTTGAACACATCGAACGGCAAGGGCTGGCTAAGCGCCGCCGGGTCGGGCGAGAAAGGTCGCAGGCGAGGCGAGGAATCCATGGACGGGTTGTTCCAGCGGTTGGAGGTTTCAGGGTGGGCTCTTCGGCTGATTATCCTACGCAAGGGACATGCCACCGCCGTCAGCCCGGTGAAAGCCCGGAAATGATGCAGAAACAGGTGGCTGGTCATGATCGTCCGGCAAGATCAGCGTCCTCGACGGCAATCCTTGCCGTGACCGCATGGACAGGCTGCCGTAAGCCTCGCCCTGACTCCCCATGCCGTGACTGAGCAATACCAGACCCGTACTTAGCAAGAATGGCTGATCGACCCGAAAACAATTGGCAATCGGCCAGCCACGGGCATTGAACTGTTCGATAATCACGCCCTCGTCCACCTTTCCCCGGCTTGCCCCATGGTCAATCGCCGATGAGCAGCTTGCATCCCTTGACTCTCGGGTTCCCCGCCCCGGAAACCGAACAGGCGTTTGCCCGCCATTCCTATTCCCGCGTTCTCGAGCAGGGCCGGCTGGCAATGGTGCTCGCCGCGCTGGTCTATTTCGCGTTGGGTCTGCTCGACCATCGCGTCCTCAACGCGGACCAGTTGGCGACGATACGGCCTGTCCGCCTGCTGGCCGTATGGATTCCGGTGCTGGTCCTGCTGTTTACGTTTCACCCGCTGTTCAAGCGCTTTCACGCGTTCTTGCTCGCCGTGGTCGGCCTGAGCGAGGGTGTCGGGCTGATTGTCAGGCTCTGGTACCTGCCGGTCGAAACGAGCGCCCACTATTTCCCCGAACTGATCCTGGTCGCCGCCCTCCTCTACAACCTGCTCGGCATCCGCTTCATTCATGCACTGGCCCTCAATGTCTTGCTGCTGGCCCTCTACAACCTGGTCTGCGGCTACTGGCACGGCTACCCGACGGCCATGTTGCTCAACCAGAATCTCCTCTTTGTGGCCGCCAATCTGATTGGCGGCACCGCGGCCTATCTCGGCGAGCATCGGAGCCGCGAACTGTTCGTCCGCCAGAAGGAACTCGAGGCCGAGCGCCGCCTGCATCTCAAGCGCTCGCTGCACGACCGCCTGACCGGCTTGCCGAATCGCGAACTGCTCACCGACCGCATCAACCGGACCCTGGCCAAGGCCAAACGCGACGGTTCGCTCCATGCCGGCATGTTCATCGACCTCGACGGCTTCAAGGCGATCAACGACGCGTTGGGACACGATCGCGGCGACATCGCCCTGCGCCGGATCGCCCGGCGCCTGCTGCGCGCGGTGCGCGAGGCCGACACCGTGGCGCGCATCGGTGGCGACGAATTCTTCGTGCTGGTGCAGGGCATCGGCAGCCCGGACAATGCGGGGCAACTGGCCGAACAAGCTGCTTTCGTACATCGAGACGCCCATTTCCGGTTTGCCGGCCAACACCAAACTGAGCGCCAGCATAGGCGTTTGTCTGTTTCCCGGCGGCGGCGAAGACGATGACGACGCCGACAAGATCATCCGCCTCGCCGACCACGCCATGTATCGCGCCAAAGGCGCGGGCAAGGGTCGTTTCGCCTTCGCCAATCAAACGGGTCTGCCACCCGAGGCGCGGCGCGCAAGTTAGTCGCGCCGCGCTTGGCCAATTTGTCGATGCGATCGCTCTGCGATACGTGATATCGTCAATCGCGGTTCCCGAAACAGCGGTTGGCGAATGCGCCAGATCATTGCAAAGGGGCGCACGGCCATGGCGATCAGCGCGTGGTCATGGAAATGCTCGACAGCGTGCTCGCCCAGGCCGGCAGCCGTTGAACGTAATCAACAGGAGTTACAACGATGAGCCCAACCGAACAGGTGTTGATCGAGAAGATCAGGCAATTGCCGCCGCGGCGGCTGGCCGAGGTCGAGGATTTCGTGGACTTCCTGCGCACGCGCGAGGAGCGCGCCGCCGCCGGTGTTCGACTCGGCGAGTCGCTGGCCAGGCTCGATGCCCTGAACCTGCCACCCTTTTCCGATGATGAGATCGCCGCCGAGATTCAGGCCGCGCGCCAGGAACGCGGCGCCCGGCGCGAGTAACCGTGCACGTCGTCCTCGATACCAATACGCTGGTTTCGGCGGTCCTCTCTCCCCTCGGCCCGCCCCGACGGCTGCTCGACGATGCCAGGGCGCAGGTCTTCCAGTTGTGCAGTAGCCCGGTGCTGATGGCGGAATTGCTCGATGTGGTGTCGCGCGAGAAGTTCGCCAAGCGACTGGCGGCGGCGGGACTGACGCCGCTGGGCATCGTCGCCGAGATTCGCCGTCTGGCCAGCTGACGGCACCTACCGATGTGCCGCGCGTCGTCACCAACGATGCCGACGACGATCATGTGCTCGCCTGTGCGCTCGCCGCCCAGGCCGATCTGATCGTCTCCGGCGACAGACATTTGCTCGGCCTCGGCGATAGCTACCAAGGCATTGCCATCGCCACGCCGGCGCAAGCGGTGCAACGGATCGCCAGATAGAAGAAGGGCCGCCATAGCGGCCCTTCTTCTTACCAGCTTTCCGCCTGCAAAGGCCGATGGGGTGCGGCTTTACGGAGTATTCGTGGCCTGTCCCTTGAATATCCTCAAGAGCGAGGACAGTACACAACGGCCACGACGACCGCGAGTACTGCAAGAACCAGCCCCAAGACTTCGCCCAATTTCACGATGGATGGTTCACCATCCCAACGGTGACGCTGCTTTTCTTGGTCAGACCGGCACGCCAACGCGGCCTTGATAGAGGCCGCAAGGAATATCCCGACTATGAGCACCGCATACCAGACCTCGCCGAGTCTAGCGAGGCACCTCATCGGAATAGTCTCAAGAGAATCTGTAGCGCGGGAGGCAACTTCCCTGAGTTCTGGTATTGCGGCGGATAAGCATCTGCTTGGCTTGGGCGGCAGCTATCAGGGCATCGCCATCGTCACGCCAGCGCAGGCAGTGCAGAGACTCGCCAAATAGACGAAGGGCCGCATCAGCGGCCCTTCTCTTAGCAGCTATCCACCCGTAAACGCTGACGGGATGCGGCTTTACGGATAATCTTGGTCTGTCGCCTGCGCAATCCGAGCCTGGCCCCTCAAATCCTATCCCTGAATATCACCGCCGAGAAATCTGAATGTTCTACGAAGCGCTGCGTCCTACCAGCCAGGGTGTTCTGCGGGAACCAACGGCTCCTGAACGAGTAGATCTCTCCACCTCTGGAATACTGAATCGACACGGTGCCAGCGTCTTCCCAGCGCATACTGTCAGCAATCAGCGAAGATCCCTTGAGCAGAACCTGATCCGGAACCGCTGCTGCACCTCGATGTACTACCGCCAACCCATAGACAAACCCAACCGTTGCGCCGCCGGGCCATTCGAGAAATACGGCATCAAGATCCCCAGTAGGCGAGGTCGCTCGGGTTCGCTCTATTGGCGCAGCACCGTTGTCACACGCGACCACCAGCCAGCAGACTAGTACTCCCAGGGCACTCCACACAAAGCGCCGCACGACATTATCGGCCGCCACACTTGCACCGCGCATACTCAATTCCCTGTTCGATCCAATACTGATCAAGCGGATTGTCCCGATATGGCCGATTGCGCCACCAGTGGCCAAAGGCTGGATCGTATGCCCCTGGGGTCCGATGCTCCTGATACCAACCCGCGAAGCGAAGCAGCGCCTGTGAGCTCAGTCCAATCCCACCGTAGCTTGCGCCGACAGCACCGTAGTTAAAGTTTCCAAAATCCTGATAGTCGGGGTTATCCGGGTCCGCTTGCTTGTAGTCCCAAGGGCCACCTGACTCCATTTGCGACCAGTACCATCGCGGATTCCAATGGCTCCGGGCCTCCTCAATGTTCTTGCACAACGAGGCGCCAAGCGGGCTCGGAGGTGGCGTTGGGCGAGTGCACGGTCTGGACGGATTCAACATCCATCTAACCGCCGGTCCAATGGCTAACCCGAGCGGATCAATTTGTGAAAGTGGATCACTTCCGCTGTAGGTATACGGATTTATCCCGCCCGCCAACCCAATCGGATCACTCTCGACGTACCTCCCCGTCCCCGGATCGTAATCCCTGAAGTAGTTGTAGTTGAGCCCCGTCTCCGCATCATAGACCTGCCCCGGGAACCGGAGGTCATAGACGAAGCTCCCCTGCCCCTGCGGATTCTGCTCCGGCAGCGTATTGCCGAAGGGCTCCGACTCCCACTGCCACATGACTTTGTTGTCGCATCGGCCGGGTGACGCGTCTCGGCGTCCCCAGATGATCCGCATGCACATAGTAGGGCGTGGCCGGCCCGCTGGTCGTCCCGGCCGGATGGCGCAGCGTCGCCACCGGCTCGTCGCCCAGCCAGACCGTCTCCTGGATGAGCTGTCCCGTGCCGTCGTATTCCCCGGTGAGATGCCCCGCCTCATCGTAGGCATACAGCGTCGTCCCGGCCGGGCCGGTCTTCCTCACCCGCTGGCCCAGGCCGTTGTAGGCGTACTGCCACGACTGGCCATTGATCGTCGCCGTCGTCCGCCGGCCGGCGTTGTCGTAACCGTAGGTGGCCGTCGCCCCATCCGTCGTCAGATTGCCGGCGGCGTCATAGCCGAAGCTTTTGACCCGCGCCCCGGAGAGACCGGTCAGCCGATTGCTGGTCGTTTGCGTGGTGTAGGTGGGGTATGGCTTTGCGGTTAGTCGTGGCTTCCCATTATCGCTTACACTCATTGCCACCGAAATCGCCTTCATCCTGCCCATGAGCTTATGATCGCCAAAGGACGCATGACTTCCGCGCTGGCGCCGGTGGATACGTCGGCATGAGCACCCCGAACCTCGACGTTACTTGGGATGACGCCAAGGCACAATCGAATATCGCCAAGCATGGCGTAAGCTTCGCCCAGGCAGCAACGGTATTGTTGGACCCGCTGGCGCTGACGGTTTTTGATGGTGCGCATAGCGAAACCGAGGAGCGATGGTTTGCGCTCGGCATGGCGAGCGAAGGCAGGTTGCTGGCAGTTTCCCATACCTACCGACCAACAGGTCCAGCCAGCGCCCAAGTGCGCATCATTTCGGCGCGGGATGCCACGCGCCGGGAACGTGAGCAGTACGAGAACGAATCGCGATAGGTGACATCATGAGCCAAGCCACAAGCACACACGACGACATACCCGCCGAGATCGATTTCTCGAAGGGCACGCGAGGCAAGTTCTTCCACCCTGGCGCCAAGCTCAATCTGCCGGTGTATCTCGATGACCAGGTGCAATCCCGTCTTGCGGCGCTCGCCAACGCCAAGGGTGTGGACTTCTCGGTCCTGGTCAACGATCTACTCAAGAAGGATATCGAATTGATCGAGATGGCCAGGTAGGCAGCTACGCGAAGCCAGCAAGAAGAAGGGCCGCACCAGCGGCCCTTCTCACTTCAGCACCTACCCGCCTGCAAAGGCGGATGGGGTGCGGGTTTATGGGTAATCGTGGTCTGTCCCCTGTTGTTACGGTGCGGCGACGACGGCAGGCGACTGATGACGAGGGCGGTCACGCGCGGTGGGCGGGAAGGTCGGTCGGGACGGGGCGAGGGAGGGCTGGAGGGGCTGATGGGATGCGGCTTGGCGGGGAATCGTGGTCTGTCCCCCCCCTATTGTTCTCAAGGCCCTTTATCGCTACTACAAATGGGTTTAGAACCATGACTCGACAAGAATGTTTCCCACTCTTCGTGGGTGCCAACCCAATACACCATGTACCATGGATCCCCGGGCTGTGTATTTTCTGTAAGAACGCCAGACCATTCATTTTCCGCTAGAGGAACCAATTCTCCGTCGTGCCGAGCGGAGTAGCGAAACACTTTTCGCACACGATGACCTCTAACTACTTCATCATCCATTGAAGTAAAACCCATCGCGTCCTCATAGACCAGACTTGATTGTTCCATTCCAGTATTTCCAGTTTCGATCCGAGCGCACACTGGCCCCTTGAACCCAGCAGGCAGCCGAATTTCTACCGGCGCAGAGAACTTATCCAACCCACCGCCGATGACAAATAAGAATGCCAGAACAAGAAACATCCCGACCGACAGAGCTATAGCAACCGGCCTCATTTGCCTTTTCGGCATTCCAAAATACAGGTGGTGATCTCGGAGTCCGCAAACTCTTGACAGTTCGGAGCAATCGGAATTAATGAGCCAAACGTTGGCGGCAATGAATAAAACGGGCGCTGATTGTTCTTGCTTCTCTTAACGACGCAGTCATTTAGACAGTCGTTTCTAGGCTCAATTTGTGCGCAGTTCTTAGGGTCGAAATTGTCGCCTCTGAGGGGCGTCCAGGAGCCAACAACGGCGTGTGCCACCACGACGTATTTTGCCAATCTTGTCCGTAGCAGCTCTTTCCAGAGTTATCGCACACAAAGGCGTGATGAAAAATTCCTGACCATCAAGGAACCCGCGGGGCCAAGCGTGAAAGAGGTTGAACGCAACGATAGATCAGACCGCTACGGATCCGTATGGCTCAGCGGATTCCCAATGACATAGCTGTAGGTATTGATGCCGCCCGCCAACCCAATCGGATCGCTCTGCACATACCGCCCCGTCCCCGGATCGTAATCCCTGAAGTAATTCTGGTTGAGCCCCGTTTCCGCATCATAGACCTGCCCCGGAAACCGGAGGTTATAGACGAAGCTCCCCTGCCCCTGCGGATTCTGCTCCGGCAGCGAATTGCCGAAGGGCTCCGACTCCCACTGCCACATGACTTTGTTGTCCGCTCGGCCGGGTAATCCGTCTCGGCGTCCCCAGATGATCCGCATGGACATAGTAGGGCGTGGCCGGCCCGCTGGTCGTCCCGGCCGGATAGCGCAGCGTCGCCACCGGTTCGTCGCCCAGCCAGACCGTCTCCTGGATGAGCTGTCCCGAGCCGTCGTATTCCCCGGTGAGATGCCCCGCCTCATCGTAGGCATACAGCGTCGTCCCGGCCGGGCCGCTCTTCCTCACCCGCTGGCCCAGGCCGTTGTAGGCGTACTGCCACGACTGACCATTGATCGTCGCCGTCGTCCGCCGGCCGGCATGGTCGTAACCGTAGGTGGCCGTCGCCCGCTCAAGGCGCGATCTGCAACTGTTCGGGGTCAAGCAGCAGATAGCGCGCGCAGCGTCCCTCCTCCCGGCTGCCGTCGTCGCTGACGACGACGATCTTCTGGCAGCCATCGATGACGGCCGGGGTGACGCCCTCGGCATGCTCGAAGCCGGGCAGACCGGCCACGCTGACCCGCCGCGCCGGGTCGCCCGGACCGCCGCTCCAAAACCAGAGCTGAAACTGGACCGGCTGGCGCGCTACCGGACCGCCGACGACCAGATAGCCGCCGAGCGCCGGAACGTAGGACATGCCGCGGATCCCGTTGCCATCGAGGTCCAGCGTGTCCAGGGGTTTCGCGATGCGCGGCGACTCGCCCGTTTCGAACATGGCGGCGGGGTTCTCGATGCTGGCGATGATGGCCCGATTGTCGAGCAGGGGGCTGCGAAAGCCGATCAGCAGACGTCGCCGATCGGCGCTGAATTCCAGCGCTTCGATATTGAAGCCGCCATTGGCCTTGACGTCGGGGATCGCGGCGGCCGCGGCCAGTACCGGATGCGCCGCCACGAGCGCGGGCTTCAGCCCGGCAACCACCCGTCGGTCGACCGCCCGGTCTCCCTCGAGGCGAAAGCGGACCAGCTTGTGCCGCGACTTCTTCTCCTCGCCGTCGCCATTGCGGGAATGCGAGGTGATGGCGCAGACGTGCCCCTCCGGGTCGAGGGCAAGCCCTTCAAGGTCATCAAGCTTCCAGAAGGCTGGATCGTCGTCCGGCGCATCGGGGCCTATCGGGGTACTTCGGACGGCGCCATCCGTGCCGAGGAAAAACACACTGAACGGATGCTGCTTCTCGTCCTCGACGACCAGAAAACGCCCATCGGGCAGTTGCTGGACGGCCGACGGTTCATAGATCCCGGTCAGTGGCTGGAATATCGGAGGGTTCATGCGGCTTGTCTCTCTGTGGGCGGGAGCGCGGACTGCCTTGGCAATTGGCTGGTTCCAGTTTACCAAGGCCCCTGGCTGGCCGGGTCGCGGCTGGCCGACCTGCTCAGCCCAATTGGCCAGCGACGCTGGCGAACCGAACCACCAGGGCCAGCAACGCGAACCAGGCCAGCGTGGCGCCGACCGTTCGGAGGCGCCCCAGGTTGTAGGTCAGGCGAAACGCACCCCAGGCGCCGACCACCCAGGCCAGACTGATCAGCCAGACCAGCGCGGCGATGCTTGCCATGCTGATGGCCGGGCCCTGCATCGTGCTGTCCAGCAGGGTTCTTGCCCAAAGGACACGATCCGCGAGCGGATGCGGCAGGCGGAAGATCGCCAGGTAGCGCGGGAACACCTCGGCATCGACCACCTGCATACCCAACACGATCAGCAGGGCACCGGCGCAGAAGCCCAGCCAGGCGCCACCGTAGATATAGGAAAAGATCAGCGTCACCTGCCGGAAGTCGGTGCGCGCACCGCACAATCGCCATGCCAGTGTCAGCGGTATCGACAGCAGGGTGACCACGATGATGCCAAACAGGATGCCGACCAGCAGCCAGGAGAATGCGCCCGTCAAGTCGACACCGATGACCAGCGCGGAATTCCCCAACAGCAGGCAGGCGAACAGGAACAGGAAGGCGCGCACATGATCGAGCGCATGGCCAGTTTGGCGGCGCGCGATCAGGCGGCGCGGATGGGTCGCCAGCTCCAGCATATCGAGCGCGAAACGTGAGAAGACATCCATCGCGCCGGCACCACCGCCCTTGGCCAGCGGTGGCGCTTCCGATTCGATGGCAAATTGCGCTTGCAGGGTGGCGATCAGGCGGTCGGCATCGTCGCGCCAGCGCGATTCGGTCAGCTCGACCGCCTGGCAGCGCGAAAATGCCTGCAACGACGGCGGCAGCGCCTCGGCGGGCGGCATCCTTGCCCCTTCGACCAATACTGGAATCACCGGCACCTCGGCACGCAGTGCCGCCTCGATCTCGAGACGCACGAAATCGCCGGGATCGTCGAGCCGACGCCGACCTCGCGCATCGCGCGCGTCGCCCCAGTCGGGACCGACCACAGCGAGCACCACAGTTGAAACGCTGATCGCGCCGTTGATGGCATCGGCGAAATCCGCCCCGGCGCTGATCGAGTCGTAGTCGCGGAATACACGCTGCGGGCCAAAGTGCTGCTCCAGACGATCGGCCAGCCGGCCGGTGGCGCTGGACGTGTCCTGTCGCCGGTAGGAGAGAAAGATATCGGACATGGCAGGAGTCTCCTTGCGCCGCGACGACAAGATGAATATAGCATTCGATCGAATTGTTTCGCGCCCGGATTTCGGCGTATGCTTTTCACCCGCGCCACCGCTATGCCGGCGTGGTAACGATGCCGGTATCCCTTGCCCCGACACGAGGAGACGGAAATGGCCGTGATGATGCAGGCGTTCTACTGGGACTGTCCGCGCGAATCGGATCAGGAGTACGAGTGGTGGAACCATGTGCGCGGGCGACTTGGCGATCTGGCGCGGGTGGGCTTCAAGGCCTTGTGGCTGCCTCCGGTGCACAAGGCCGCCAATCTGGGTGGTCCGTCGATGGGTTACGACCCCTACGACTACTACGACCTTGGCGAGTTCGACCAGAAGGGCTCGATCAAGACCTGGTTCGGTTCCAAGGATGAACTGACCGGCCTGATCCAGTCGGCGCACGATCACGGCATGGACGTCATTGCCGATTTCGTCGTCAATCACTGTAGCGGCGCCGACGGCATGGAAGTCAATCCCATCACGAGGCAAAGCCGATGGACGCGCTTCGAGCCGAAGAGCGGCAAGTTCCCGCGCAACTGGGAATGTTTCCATCCCAACCCTTTCGAAAGCTGGGACGAAGGCACGTTCGGCGACATGCCGGATCTCTCTCATCGCAATCCCTATGTCCTCGGCGAGATCCTGAAGCTGTCGCGCTGGTTGATCGAAGTGATTGGCTTCGACGGCTTCCGCTACGACTACGTGAAGGGCTATGGGGCGTCAACGGTGACCTCCGTGCAGGAGTACCGTTACCTGCGCAATGGCAAGCCCTACCAGCCTTATGGCGTCGCCGAGTACTGGGACAACGCGCACGCCATCCAGGGCTGGGTGGACGTCAGCAACTTCTCGAACCAGAACCCGGTCGATGCCTTCGATTTCCCGCTGCGCGAGTTGCTGAAGTCCTTGTGCGACCAGTACGGCTTCAGTCTGCGCGACCTGGCCGGACGCGAGAGCCTGGTGAAGGACGAAACCCAGTCGGCGGTAACCTTCGTCGAGAACCACGACCTGCGTGACGGCGACCGGCCGATCGTCAATGACAAGATGCTTGCCTACAGCTTCATCCTGACTCACGAAGGTTACCCGTGCGTGTTCTGGAAGGACTACTACGTGGACGGACTGGCCCTGCCCGATTCGCCGCATGGCATTGCCGCGCTGGTGGCGGCGCATGCGCGGTGGGCCGGCGGAGGCACCGACGTACTCTGGGTCAACGATGATCTGTATGTAATGCAACGGGGCGGCTTCGATGATCGGCGTGGGCTGATCTACGTGCTCAACAACAGCGGCCACGGCTGGAACGGCCATTGGGTATCGACGCAATGGCACGGCGTCCGGTTCGAGCCGATCGCCTGGTGGAGCCATTCCGACCTGAACCGGCCGAACGCGCAATTCTCAGCGCAGGATGGCCGTGCCCAGTTCTGGGCGCCACCACGCGGTTACGTCGTCTACACGCCGGTGCAATAAGACAGCGGACATCACCCATGTAAGCCAACCGCAACGGAGGAAGACCATGGCATCGACAACGACAAACAAGACGACGACGGCGAAAACCGCCGCGAAGAAGACCGCGGTGGCAAAGGCAAAGGGCAATGCCAGTTGGACCATCCTGGTCTATCTGGCCGGCGACAACAACCTCGACGGGGCCGGCGTGACCGACCTGCTGGAGATGAAGAAGGTCGGCTCCAGCGCCTCGATCAACGTCGTCGCGCAGTTCGACCGGGCCGGCGGCAGGGAAACCACCAAGCGCTACCGGCTGCGCAAGGGCACTTCGCTGGCGGCCGATGTGGTAGGCGACCTGGGCGAAACCAACACCGGCGACCCCAAGGTACTCAAGGATTTTCTGAGCTGGGGCATCAAGACCTACCCGGCGCGGCACTACCTCGCGGTGCTCTGGAACCATGGCGCCGGCTGGGACGATTCCAATCTGTATGCCGCCGGTGGCGACTATTTCAGCGGCGATGCACCCCCCGTGGTGCGCAAAGGCTATGCGCTCGACGCCAAGGGTAGCGTCGCGCGCACCAATGCCAGGCGCAAGAGCAAGGCGGGAGTGCCTCTGGCGCAGGCGCGGGCGGCGATCCGGCACGGCGGCCGGGCACTGTTTCGGACGACGGTGCAGAAGATGGCCAGGTCGCGCGCCATCGCATTCGACGACCAGGCGAAGGATTACATCGACAACATCGAGATGAAGCGCGTCATGCTCGACATCAAGAAGCTGCTCGGCCGCAAGATCGACATTCTCGGCTTCGACGCCTGCCTGATGAGCATGCTGGAAGTCGGTTACCAGATCCGCGGCAGTGCCGCCTACACGGTCGGCTCCCAGGAAGAAGAACCGAACGACGGTTGGCCCTACGACCGCATCCTGACCGCTCTGGCGAAGAACCCGGCCATGTCGCCGGCTGAACTGTCGCGTGTCACCGTCACCCAGTATCTGGCGTCCTACGGCGCCCGCTCCGGAGTCACCTTCTCGGCCACCGATCTGGGCAGGATCGACGCGGTGGCCGCCGCCGTGAATACGCTCGGCGGCGCGCTCGCCAAGGCCATGGCCACCAATGCCCAGGTGTTCACCGCGCTTCAGGCGGTGCGCAATGGCGTCCAGGAGTACACGTCGCCCTACGATGACTACGTTGACCTGATCGACCTATGCGACGGGCTGACCAAGCTGGTTGGCGTCGCCCAGGTCGCGACCGCTTGCGCCGCGGTGAAGGCCGCGGCGGCGGGGATGATCCTGCAATCGGGCTTCAAGGGTGCCACCATGGCGCACTCGCACGGCGCCTCGATCTACTTCCCGAAGAAGAAGGTCTGTGGTCTCTACCGCACCCTCGATTTTGCCAAGAAGAACGCCTGGGCCAAGTTCATCAACGCCTATGTCGCCGCCCTCGCAGGCCGGGCCTGGGGTTGAGCAGGCCCATGGCATCATCGTCCTGCACCGATGGTTCCTGGCGGGCGCGACTGGATGCCGCGCGCGCGGCGGGCCACGTCGGCGATCTGCTGCTGCTGGCCGACGAGGCGCCGCTGGCGGAGTGCCAGGCCGAGGCATGCATCGATGCCGCCAAGCTGTTGCGCGAGGCGGGACAGTACGACTTCGCCCTCGAGCAGCTCGATCGCGCCTTGGCCATCGACAGCCACAATGCCGCGGGGCTGCGCGAACAGGCGCTGTGCCGGCAACACCCAGTGCTTGCCGAGGCAGCCGGAGGCCGATGGCAACCCCGGCAGGTGTTGCTGTTCAGCGGCCACCTGGTCGACGCGCCGGATCGGCCAACCCCGCGTTTCCCGGCCGACAAGGTAGCGCGCGCGTCGGAAGCGATCGCCGCCACCCTTGCGCAACTCGATGCCGGGTCGGAAGATCTGGCGCTGACCCAGGGCGCCTGCGGCGGGGATCTGCTGTTTACCGAGGCCTGTCGTCGTCAGGGAACACGGGTACTGTGGCTGCAACCCTTCGCCGAAGCCGACTTCATCACGGCATCGGTTCTTGGCGGTGGCGCGGACTGGCACCGGCGGTACCTGGAATCGAGAATGGCCCTGGCGGAACCACCGCGCGCGGCGCCGGAAGCACTCGGACCAGTGCCACCTGGCCATGGTGACAGTTACCCCTATGAGCGGTGCAACCTCTGGCTGCTCTACTCGGCACTCGCCTGGGGACCGGACAGACTGAGCCTGATCGCCCTCTGGGACGGCGCCGGCGGTGACGGCGCCGGCGGCACAGAGCACATGATCGAGGAAGTGCGGCGCCGTACCGGCAGAGTCCACTGGATCGATACCCGGAAACTCTGACGAGCAGTACCCTTGCAAAGGACGACGTCATGCACAAGGCCACATGTTTCGTTATCCAGGGCTTCGGCAAGAAGACCGACTTCACCGACGGGCGGGTGCTCGATCTCGACGCCTCCTATGCCGTCATCAAGGAGGCCGCGGAAGCAGCCGGCCTGGCATGTCTTCGCGCCGACGAGATATCCCACGCCGGCACCATCGATGTGCCGATGTACCGGCAGTTGTATCAAGCCGATTTGGTGATCGCCGATCTATCGACCTACAACGTCAATGCCGCCTTCGAACTGGGCGTGCGTTACGGCCTGAGACCGCGCGCCACCATCATCGTCGCCGAGGATCAGTTCAAGAATCCCTTCGACGTTGGCCACATCGTCATCCGGCGCTACAAGCACCTGGGCGAGGACATCGGCGCGAAAGAGGCCAGGCGTTTTCGCGACGAGCTGGCGCAGGCCATTGCCGGGGTCCTGGCCAGCGGAGAGATCGACAGTCCTGTCTATACATTCCTGCCCGGCCTGACCCCACCCCAGGAGGAGAAGGCGGCAATTGATTCAGCCGAAAGAAGTCCGCCTCCGCCAATCACGGCCCTCAACGCCAAGTCGGCTCTGGAGGATGCCCTGGCGAGCATCCGGTCCGGCGACTTTGCCGCCGCCCGCCCGCCATTGGAAGAGCTGCGCAGGCGGCGTCCCAACGACAGCTTCATCGTGCAGCAACTCGCGCTGGCCACCTACAAGGCGAAATTGCCAAGCGCCGAGGCGGCGCTGCTGAAAGCCAGGGACATGCTGCGCGAGCTGTCGCCGGGGAGCACCAACGATCCCGAAACCCTGGGCCTCTGGGGCGCCATCCACAAGCGTCTGTGGGAGCTCAACCACAGGGCAGAGGATCTCGACGAGAGCATCGCCGTCTGCGAACGCGGCTTTCATGTCAAGCAGGATCACTACAACGGCATCAATCTGGCCCATCTCCTGGATATGCGGGCATTGACGGCGCTGAAGGCCGGCGACCGCGACGGATGCCTCGTCAACGCCGTATTGGCGAAACGGGTCCGGCGTCAGGTGATCCAGTATGCCGTGCCCGTGCTGGACCGGGAACTCGACGCCGAGCAGCGGTTCTGGATAGTCGCCACGCTGCGTGAAGCCGCAGTGGGCATCGGCGACTCCGCGGCGGCTGCCCAGTGGCAGGCGGCGGCCGAGGCGCTCCAGGTGCCCTCGTGGATGCGGGAATCGAGCGAAACCCAAATCGCCGCCGGGCAGGCGGCTCAGGCCGAAATCAGCCGTCTCTGCGACGCGTCGGGCCCGGCGCCGAGCGTTTGAAGTTTGAAGCCATTCCACCCCCTGACCGGAGGAGCACCCCATGAACGAACAGATCCTGACACGAATGCGCTCTCCCGGCGCCAAGAAGATCCTGGCCTGCGATGGTGGCGGCATCCGGGGTCTGCTGAGCGTCGAAATCCTGGCGCGCATCGAGGCGCAGTTGCGTGCGCAGCGCGACCAGCCCGACCTCGTTCTGGCCGACTACTTCGACTTCGTTTGCGGGACCAGCACCGGCGCCATCATTGCCGCCTGCATTTCGGCCGGCATGTCGATGGACCGGATTCGCGAGTTCTACGTCGGCAGCGGCGAGCAGATGTTCGACAAGGCATCGATCCTCAAGCGGCTCCGCTACAGCTACAACGACGAGCCGCTGGCCGCCAAGCTGCGCACCGAATTCAACCGGGCGCTCGGTGAACCGGACGGCGCGCCACCGGCGACGCTGGGCAACGCCAATCTGCGCACCCTGCTGATGATGGTGCTGCGCAATCACACGACCGATTCGCCCTGGCCGGTCTGCAACAATCCGCTGGCCCGGTACAACCAGGCCGACCGCCCGGACTGCAACCTCAATCTGCCGCTCTGGCAACTGGTGCGCGCCAGCACGGCGGCGCCGACCTTCTTTCCGCCGGAGGTGGTGACCTTCGCCGAAGGCACGCCAAACGAGTACCCGTTCGTCTTCGTCGATGGGGGCGTGACCACCTACAACAACCCGGCCTTTCTCGCTTTCCAGATGGCCACCGCGGCGCCCTACCAGATCAACTGGCCCACGGGAGCCGACCGGCTGTTGATCGTGTCGGTGGGTACCGGCGGCGCGGCGATGGCCCGGCCGGATCTCCAGGCCGGCGACCTGTGGCTCCTCGATCACGCCAAGAACCTGCCATCGGCGCTGATGAACGCCGCCGCCGCCGGCTGGGACATGGCCTGTCGCCTGCTTGGCGAGTGCCGGGTAGGCGGACGGATCGATCGAGAGTTCGGCGACATGGTGGCGCAAGCAGCCGGTCCGGCCAATTGGACCGGCACCAAGCTGTTCAGCTACCTGCGCTACGACGCCGACCTGAGCCGACCAGGCCTCGATGCGCTGGGGCTGCCGCAAATCGATCCGGATCACGTCCAACAGATGGACTCGGTGCAACACATGGCCGATATACGGAAGGTCGGCGAGACCGCCGCGCGGCAGGTTCAGGCCGCGCACTTCGCGGGCTTCCCGTAATACCGCGAAGGGGAGAAATCGTCCGTTCGCCGCAACTCGGTACCGACTGCGCTATGCTTTGCCGTCCGGCCGCCCTGACCCTGAGTCAGCCGAGCCGGCCGCGATCCCGTCGCCGGCTTTCCGAACCCGAGGTACCGACCATGACCGACCTGTTCTCTCCCGCCCGTTTTGGCGCCATCGATTTGGCCAACCGCGTGGTGATGTCCTCGCTCACCCGCAATCGCGCCGGTGAGGGCAACGTTCCGACCTCGCTGGCCGCCGAATACTACCGGCAGCGGGCCACCGCCGGCCTGCTCCTCACCGAGGCGTCGCCGATCTGCCCCCAGGGACATGGCTATCCGCGTACCCCGGGGATACACACCGACGCGCAGATCGCCGGCTGGCAAGGGGTGACGGACGCAGTGCACCAGGCCGGCGGCAAGATCGCCATCCAGTTGTGGCACGTCGGCAGGATCTCGCATCCCGACCTTCAGCCCGAAGGGGCTTTGCCGGTCGCGCCCTCCGCGCTTCGTCCGGCCGGCCAGGTCTTTACCGGCCGGGAAATGAAGGACTTCGTGACACCGCGCGCCCTGGATACCAGCGAGATTCCCGGCCTGGTCAAGAACTACGTCCAGGCGGCAAGAAGCGCCATGGACGCGGGATTCGACGGCATCGAAGTCCATGCCGGCAACGGCTACCTGCTGGATCAGTTCCTGCGTTCCTCGACCAACCGGAGGACCGACGCCTACGGCGGCGGCAAGGAGCAGCGCGCCCGCCTCTTGCTTGAAGTCCTCGACGCGGTCTGCGGCGCCATTGGCAACGATCGCGTTGGTCTCCGCCTGTCGCCGGTCACGACATTCAACGACATTCGCGACGAAAACCCGCAGGAGACCTTCGACTACGTCGTCCAGCAGTTGAACCCGCGTCGCCTGGCGTTTCTCGACATCCTGCAAGGCACGGGCGGCGCGCCGCGCGAGCAATGGGAGCCCTTTGACTACGACCGGCTGCGCGCGCTCCATGACGGCAACCTGATCCTGAACAACGGCTATGACTTTGCCAGCGGGCAGGCGGCGCTTGCCGGCGGCAAAGGCGACGCCATCGCCTTCGGGCGCCTGATGCTTGCCAACCCGGATCTGGTGGAGCGATTCCGCCGGGGCGCGGCGTTGAACCAGCCGGACTACGAGCGACTGTATACCGGCGAGGAGCGCGGCTATACGGATTATCCCCGCCTGGCCGAATAGCCTGGTGGTCGAAGCGATGGCGCCGGCCTGGCCATACCTGCGTAGTTCCATGCCATGGGGAGAGTGAAGTGACGAGCAGGATCATCGAACTGCTGGACCGGAGGCTTCAGGTCAGGTCGGACATGAACCTGGACGGCGTCGTCAGCGTCTCCGACGTTGGGCTGTGGCTCGAATGGCTCTATTTCCTCCCGGGCGATCTGGCGGTATTGGCGCTGCTCGGTACCCCGGTCGGCGACTTTCTCGAAATCACGCTCGGGTCGATGCAAGGCATCGGCAGCGGCGTGCTGTCGTTTTGCGTCTGGCTCGTGGTGTTCGAAGGCTTGCTCTGCGAGAAGAAGTCCTAGCCCGCGCCTTGTCGCAATCCCGCGACAGTTGTGCGGGTCGGAACGATCGATAACACTCGCCCCTGTTCCCGAAGTCCGGCTAAGTGCCGCTGATTTCCTTGTGCCACTTGAACCGGGAGAGTTGATGTGATCACAGCACTCATCGATCTTATGGGCGCCTGCCATCAGGCGGGCAATCTCAGCCAGATGGAAGCCATCGCCCGCAGCATTCTCGCCGCAATTCCCGAAGACATGGTCGCCTTGCAGTTTCTTGGCCTGGCGCTGTATGAAATGGGCCGAATCGACGCGGCCCGCCAGGTGTTCGCGCGGGTTGCCGCGGGCTCGCGCCGTAGCAGGCCCAACGACCTCGTGACCACGGGGGAGTTGGCGACGGTGACCGTCTATCAGGAGGCCGCCCGTCCCCGATCGGGGCTCGGCGAAGCCTGGCAGCGCATCGCCCACGCCATGCACAAGCTTGGTTTCCGTAGGGCGGCGACGCGAGCCTATCAAACGTCGCTCATCGCCAAGGGCATCGTGCCGACCCTGGCAAATACCGAAGCGGCGGGCGAACGTTGAGCCGGTTCCCCTAGCCCGAGCTCCAGCCACGCGGTCGTCTCATGCCGGCAATCTTGCAGGCCTGGCCAACATAGCCATACGGAAAGAGTTCGAACAGCCGGTCACGGCCCCGGCCCGGGTAGCGCCGCTCCAGATGTTTGATGACATGGCGCGCATCGGCGGCAACCTGACGTTCTTCGTAATAGTCGCGCATGAAGCGGATCACGTCCCAGTGGTCGCCACCAAGAGCAATGTCGATCTTCCCCGCCAACGCTTCGGCCACGGCTTCGTTCCATTCCCCCGGCTCGACCAGATACCCCTCCTCGTCGAGCGTCGGCAATTCGATTGCGGCTTCCATCACGATGTCCTCCTCTCCATATTCCGAAGCATTATTGCATCATACCGTGATATAAATTTCAAGTGCTATAGTTCCGGCAAGTTCACGCCCGGTGCAAGCCCATGAGCGAGCTCCCATTCGCCAAGGCGGACTTCGAGACCCTGTCGAATTTCCGCTATCAGTTGCGTTGCTTTCTGCACATCAGCGAGCAGCTGACACGCCGCGCGGGCGTCACCAACCTCCAGTACCTGTTGCTGCTCCACCTCAAAGGCTTCCCGGGGCGCGAGTGGGCCACCATCACGGAACTGGCCGAGCGATTGCAGGCCAAGCACCACGGCGTGGTCGCCCTGGTATCGAGGTGCGAGAAACTCGGCCTGGTGGAGCGCCAGGCGGGGCGCTCGGACGGCCGCGAAGTCGAGATTCACCTGACGCGCAAGGGCGAAAGAACTGTCGATCGCCTGGCCCGCCTGCATCGGGACGAATTGATACGACTGGAAGGCATCTTCGCCGTACCGGGCAAGGAGCAATTGACGCGAGCGGCGACGGCACCGAACGCCGCGACCCGATCATCGCCTGTCGCCAACACCCGGCGGCGGGCGTGACGATCGATTTCATCAAGCGTTAAGGGCCGAGCGTCAGAACAGTTCCACCGCCTGGGTTTCGTCGCGGCCTCCCGCGCCAACCGGCGATTGCATGCTTTCCAGCTTGAGATGGGAATCCACCATCAGGCTCAGCAGGCGCTGCGACCGCAGTTTGAACCGTTGCAGTCCATCGGTCTCGCCCTGGTCCTGGTGCAGGCCGATGAAGGCATGCAGGTACTGCCCCACGTTCAGGGTCTTCTGGCTGATCCGGTTCATCATCTGGGTAACGATGTCCTCGAACTGCATCGCCAGGACGCCCTCCTGCGTCAGCTGGTGCATCTGCTCGGTGACCTTCGTGATATGGCGCGAGTGCTCGCGGGCCTTGTCCGTGAGCCGCAACATCTCCTGACCCAGATCACGAAGGGTCTCCTTCGAGTTCTCCGCGACGCTCAAGTCGGTCTGGGTGGCCAGGGCCACTCGCGCGCCGACGTCCCGCAAAGACTCCAGCATGCCGCCGAGCGCCCGGCGGATTTCGGTGTTGAAGCCTCCAGTGCGCGCCGCCAATTTTCGAACCTCGTCGGCAACCACGGCGAAGCCCCGGCCCGCCTCGCCCGCCCGCGCCGCCTCGATGGCCGCGTTCAATGCCAGCAGGTCCGTCTGTTTGGTGATGTCGCTGACGCCGTCCAGCGTTAACGTGATGTGGCCCACCTGACCTTGCATGTCCTGGAAGCTGGCGGCGACGCCGACGCTGACCGCGGTCAACTCCGCCATCTTCGCCACGAACTCGGCGATGAGATGATTGGTCTCGTCGAAGAAACGCTGGAACCCCGCCTGCTCCTGGGCCTGGTTGTCGTCCGAACCGGTCATGTCGAGCATCTCGTCGATCAACGACTTCAGAACCTGGCGTTGATCGGTCGACTGGGCCTGCAAACCGGTCAGGCTGCCCGATAGCTTGCTGACCGATTCGCGGATGATGCGCTGCGCTTCCTCCATTTCCTGCTCCAGGGAGGAAAACTGCGTCTCGGCATGCGCCATCGCCTGGTTGGACAGCGCGTGATACTCGGACATGACATGGGTCAGATCGGCCATGTACGTACTCTGGCGCGCCTGCCACCTTCCGCGCTCGCGGCGTGAAAACGCCACGGCGCCCCCCAGCAGCAGTACCGGAACCAGAAACAGATGGATTGACAGGCCTTCGGTGAATTGACCGAGCAGCCAAAGCGCGGCCCCCGTCACCAGTGCGGCCCAGATCAGCAGATCGTCGATGCGTTTCATTGGGAACCCATGAATAGGAATCTGATGCCGCCATTGTGTCGGCCGCGCCGCGAAGTCCGGGCGCGACGCTCCGGCTACAACCGGCCGACGGTGACCCGATTGCGTCCCTCGTTCTTGGCGGCATACAGTGCCGCATCGGCTCGCGCGACCAGATCGGCGGCCGCCTCGCCAGCCTTGAAACTGGCCACCCCAAGCGACACGGTGATTTGCGCCACCGACTCGTGATCGGAAGCACGCTTGATCCGGCACCGTTCAACCATGCCGCGAATCTTCTCCGCGAGCTGCCGCGCGCCCTCCACGGCGGTATCGGGCAACAGGACGATGAATTCCTCGCCGCCATAGCGCGCCGCGGTGTCCTTGCCCTTCACGTTGTCTTTCAGTATCTGCGCCACGGCCCGTATCACCTTGTCGCCGAACAGATGGCCATAGGTGTCGTTGACGCGTTTGAAGTGATCGATGTCGACAATGAACAGGCTCGGCCCGCTTTCGTGAGGGGCGGACTCCGTCAAACAGGCGGCCATGGCCATGTCGAAGCCACGGCGATTGGTAAGGCCAGTCAAAGCGTCGGCCAGGGCGTCCTCGCGCGCCTGGACCACTTCCTGCCGCAAGCGCTCGATCTCGCGGCGGCTCTCGTCGAGGCGTCCCTGGAGTGAAACGATGGAACCCCGCATATCGTGCGTGAGGCCGACAATCGCATCGACCCCCAGGGTGGCCGCAGAACTGGACGAGGCCAGGTCATCCCGCCAACGTTCGAGCGCGTTGCCGAACTGCCCGGCCTGGTCGCCGGCTTGGGCGGCTGAACTCGACATGTCGGTCATCACCTTCTGGAACCCTTCGGTAACCCGGTGCGCGACCTCCTCGTTGATGTCCGCGACATGCCTGCGAAAGATGTCGGCGGTGAGTTTCTCGTCGAGTCGCGCACCGCTCCGCAACCGGTCGTCGATGCTTGCCTTGAGGGATGCGTTTCTCCCCGAGACGTACTCATACCAGACGGCGTAACTGACCGGATGCAAGGCCGCTTGCTGCTGCGACATCAACGGCAAGGCGAGCCTGAGGTATTCGGCGCTTTTTTCGACGCTGTCGTGATACTTCATTCCCCCTCCTTGGTCTTGTTGCCGGCGGGAACCACCCGAAGTTGCCTTAACGGCAATCGAATACCCATACTTAAGTAGTAGGCGTGAGCGCCGCAATCTAGCACACAAGCATCGCCCGCATAGGCGGGAACAGCATTTCGGGGCGTGCTACCCGGCCATCCACGCTGCATCCATTCAACGTTCAACGCTATGATGCCGGCCGATGCCAGCCAACCCAATCCCTCCCCGCTTGATCCTCGCGCCCATGGAAGGCTTGGCCGACGACATCCTGCGCGACGTGCTGACGGGCACCGGCGGCTATGACTGGTGCGTCACCGAATTTGTCCGCGTCAGCAATACGGTCCTGCCGCATTCCGCTTTCGTCCGTGTCAGCCCGGAACTGATGCGTTCCTCGCGCACCCGTGCCGGCACCCCCGTCCGCGTTCAGTTGCTCGGCTCCGACGCCGCGCTGCTGGCGGCCAACGCGGCTCATCTTGCCCGCCTCCAGCCGGCCGGCATCGACCTCAATTTTGGTTGCCCGACGCCGCTGGTCAACCGCAACCGGGGCGGCGCCGCACTTCTCGACGAGCCGGAACTGCTGCACCGGATCGTGCGGACGGTGCGCGAAGCCGTTCCCTCCGGCATTCCTGTCACGGCCAAGATGCGCCTGGGCATCAACGATACCGGGCGAACTCTGGACTGCGCGCTTGCCCTGGAGGCTGGCGGCATCCAGGAACTGGTGGTCCACGCGCGCACCAAGGAGGACGGCTATCGTCCGCCGGCCCGCTGGGAATGGATTGCCCACATTCGGCAAGCGGTGCGACTGCCGGTCATCGCCAACGGCGAAGTCTGGACCACCGCCGACTATCAGGCCATGCGCGCGGTCACCGGTTGCGTCGACGCGATGCTCGGCCGCGGCGCGGTGGCGGACCCATTGCTGGCCAGGCGAATTCACTCGGCCGAACCCGCTGATTCGGCGGCCGACTGGGTAATCGTCGCCGGCATGATCGCCGACTTCTGGAACCAGGTACAAGGCAAGGTTCTGCCCTCCCAGTCGCCGGGCCGGCTCAAGCAGTGGCTGGGGCTGATGCGGAAGATCTACCCACAGGCCGACAGGCTGTTCGCGGACTTGCGCGAATTGCGCACCGCGAAGGAGGTCACGCCGGTGCTTGAGCGCCACCTCGGCCCGACACCACCCCAAGGTAGGGCAAGGTAATATACGAACCCGGTTTCATATATTTGCAAAAGGCATGAAGCATACCCTATCCAGACCATCCAACAGTCTTCCGCTTGACGAAGAGGTATTTTCGCTGCCGGCTGCGACTATTGATCGACAGAACTCCGCAGGCCGTCAGACACCGCTGCCGGCACAAAGAAAATCCAGTGGCTCCTCGGCGCCCAAGGCCGCCAAGCAGGCCTTTCTGCCGGGGCTATCCCGTCGCGGCCGGCCGCGCGGAAAGAATGCCGTGCCGGCAACGACACGCGCCAAGGAAAGCCGCCGCAAGCGCATCGAAACAGGAGACCGGCGCATCGAACTCATGCTGGCGCCGGACATCGCCGCCAGCCTGGAAGCCCTATGCTTGCACTTCAAGGAATCCCGGGCCGACGTCGTCAGCCGACTGGTCGCCAAGGCCGCCGCCAGGATGTTCAAGTGATCGGGCGCGGCATTCTGCTCGGCGCGGAATTCCGGAAGTTTCGCTACCGCTGCGCCTGGGCGATGTATGCGACCATCGTGCTCATGGGGTCGGTCCCCGGTGTCCGCGCCGACATCGGCGACTACGCCCCAGGCTTTGTGCTGCACTCGATCGCCTACACCATCCTGACCTTCCTGCTATTCAGCGGCGGTACCGGCCATGCCCGGCAGCGCGCCGTCAAGGCCGTGCTGACCGTCATGGCGATGGGCGCGGTTGACGAATTCGTCCAGAGTTTCCTTCCGTACCGCAGAGCGGACGTCACCGACTGGCTCGTGGACAGCGGTGCGTCGATTGTCACATCCGCCTTGCTCTGGGCGTTCCTGCCGGATCGCCATTCCTCTTGTTCGCGCCGTACTGAAGATATGGCGTGAAGCCTGCGCCCGGTTGAGTGGGCACGAGGATCACTACGTCCTCGGCTTGCGTCTGCCCTTCTTCGCCGCCTTGGCCGGACCGGCCTTGCGTTCGACCTTGTGTTCGACCTTGCGCTCAACCTGTTGATCGGCCTCCGGTCGGAAATCCCCCAGCACGGTCTTGAGTGGGCAAATCCGGACGATCGGGCACTTGCCGCAACCAGCGACAATGGCAATGGGACAAACGGTCATGATGGACTCCGGGCTGTGCCGATACGAACACCATAGCAACATAGACCCTTATTCGGTTCAATGGAACCGACACGACCAGCGCCGGCTTATCGGCCGGCCCGCACTGCGCAACGCATTGTTTCGAGCAGTTCGGCCAGGGTGTTCATCGCTTTCCTGGAGACGTGCCCGGAAAGAAAGAAGTCATCGTCGTTGATGCGCAGGGTGGACATGGTGCCCAGCAAGGCTTGACCGGCTTCTATGCTTTGTATTTCGCCAAGCCATAGGCCAACCGGTTCCGCGCCGGTATAGGCATAGATGCCGTAATCCGTCAGTATCAGGCACGCCTTGGCGCTGCCGAAGAAACTATCGTCGATGAGCATTCTGACGTCATCCGGTTCGATATCCGGGTAAGCCTTGAGGGCACCGGCAAGCTTCTCCGACGGAATGCCGGGATGGAAGTAGAAGGTATTCCGTGGCACATCGGCCTCGCCCCTCCTGTCGTCGAATTGCGCACGTGCCGCCAGGCAAAAGCGTGCGACGCCCTCGCGCCAGCGCCTCGCCCAAATCGCCTGCAATTCGCTTGTTGACCGAGGCGTCGGCGGAAACAGATCGCTCTGCGATTCCTGCCGCGCAATCGGCCCGCTCGTTGACGCGGGCGATGTCGGTGCGGAATTGGCTACGGTGTCTGGGGACTCCTCCTCCACGGCTATGGTTTCCCCTTGTCGCTGAACCGTGCCATGGCCAGCCGGGAAGAAGACATTGAGAATGACCCTGGCCGCCAAGTCCTGATTGGCACCGCCGGCCAGCCATGCACGGGCTTCCATCGACCAGATCAGTCCCGGCTTCAGCGAACTCACCACGCTGGCGGCACGCCGGACATCGCCTTGCGGGCTGGTCAGCTCCAGAACATATTCGACATGATCGGCGGTCGTCGGGGACAGGTTCTGGACCACGCAGCGGCTATCGACGAATTCATTCCCCTGAGCGTCCGTATCACGCCTCGTGATCTCGACGCTGAGGCAGCCGATAGAGCCGGGCAATATCAGCCTGCCCAACGAGACCGGTGCGACGACGCGGTCGGCGAGCCGGCCACTTGCAACTTCGTGGGCTCGCTTCGCGTAGGCGATCGCATTGACGACCACGTGAAATGTTTCCGGGGTACTCAGCAACAGCGCGGCGGCAAGACGTGGCCAGGACGGCCTGAGTACCGCATCGGTCCGGGCCGGAATGCAGCCATCGATGGATACGGCCGCCGACGCCAGTGGCGCTCCCGAGCAAGCGAAGAGCGTCGCGGTGGTCTCGACGCGCGCCCAGTCGTGATCCGTAGGGTTGCTGATCCGGATGCTGGCCCGGAAATGATGGACGCCGCTGTTGTCCGGCCCTTCCAGGGATAGTTCCTCGACAACCATCGGAATGGCCGGCAACCCCGTGACAGCATGCTCCATGGGTATGCTGGCAAGCCTCTCCGGCGCCGGTGGCGATGGGGACATCGCCATACCCGCCGCCCCGATGACGTGCGCCATGACCGGTTCGACAACGGTTCCCCCCGCCAGGATGCCGCTCGATAGCGGACGCAGCGACCCCTCGGCGTCGCTATTCAGCACCAGGAGTCTTGCCTTCCCCCACTGGTCGCGATCGTGCATCGCAATGAGTTGATCCATCGCGCCCTGTGTCGCCACGGCAATGTCGCCATCCGTCAAGTCGTCGTGCCCGGGCAATCGGGTCACGCCGTCCGGGCCGTCGAACACCAGTTGCCGAATGCCACCGTTTTGATCCTGGCGCAGGAAGAAGCGTCTTGCGCTTTGAGTACCGTCCGACATCAGGCCAGCGACGATACCGGCACGACGATTCCGCGGCAACTCGATCCACGCAATCATGTGCACGCAGCGAAACCCGGAATTACCTCCCGCTCTTTGCCACAGCCCCATCCAGTTCATCATTCACCTCCCGCATGCTGTCGTCGGTATTGGTTCGGCTGGCTCCTCAGCACCGCAATTGACGGCGATCGCGGGCCTGCGTGCCGGAGAAAACCATTGGCAGGAGGGAATATATCGAGGGCCGGAGCAGTTGGCATGCGATCGCCATATCACCGCATCACGCACCCTTATTCAGTCGCTGGCGCCTGGGCAGGTGTTCCGGGGGACCTTGCCAACGGAGCGAATCGACCCCGGCGACAAATGGCGATCGAAGAAAAAGAGGGCACCTGATTCAGGTGCCCTCCTTCATGTATTGCTGGCGTCCCCACGGGGATTCGAACCCCGGTTCATACCGTGAAAGGGTATTGTCCTAGGCCTCTAGACGATAGGGACTTATCGTTGGTGGAGGTACGCGGGATCGAACCGCGGACCTCTTGCATGCCATGCAAGCGCTCTCCCAGCTGAGCTATACCCCCACAAGAGAGCGCGAATTATATGGATCGAAACGGCGCCTGTAAAGCTGTCGCGGACATTTTTTTCGGCCTGCTCAGATCACCTTGCCGGGATTCATCAGTCCGCGCGGATCGAGCGCCTGCTTGACCTTGCGCATCAGGTCCATTTCCACCTCGCTCTTGTAGCGCAGTATTTCCTCGCGCTTGAGTTGGCCGATGCCGTGCTCGGCGGAAATGGAACCGTCGAGCGCGGCCACCAGATCGTGCACGACACGGTTGACGGCATCGGTCTGGGCGACGAAGGTGGCGTTGTCCTGCGCCGCCGGCTTCGACTGGTTGTAGTGCAGATTGCCGTCGCCGAGATGACCGAAGCAGACGATGCGCACACCGGGGAAAGCCCGCGTCAGCGCCGCGTCGGCGCGACCGATGAACTCCGGGATGCGCGATACGGGCAGCGAGATATCGTGCTTGATCGAGATGCCCTCGACCTTCTGCGCTTCCGAGATGTTCTCGCGCAAGGCCCATAGCGCCAGCGCCTGGGTCTCGCTGTGGGCGATGGCGGCATCGCCCGCCTCGCCCGCCGCAATGGCGTCGGCGAGCACGTCCTGCAGCGCGCCATCCAGATCGGATTCCATGGTATCGGCGAGCTCGATCAACACCTGCCAGGGCGAACGCCCGGCCAGGGGATCGTGGCTGTTCGGAATGTGTCTGAGTACCAGGTCGAGCGCTGGACGCCCGACCAGCTCGAATGCCGTGACGCGACCGCCGATCTTCTCCCGCAGTCGGGTCAGCAAGGCCACGGCGGCCTCCGGCGAGGCGACGCTCGCCCAGCCGGTCGCCACCTGTCGCGGCCGGGAATAGAGCTTGAGAACGGCCGCCGTGATCAGCCCGAGGGTGCCCTCGGCGCCGATGAACAGGTGCTTCATGTCGTAGCCGGTGTTGTCCTTGCGCAGGCCGCGCAGACCGTTCCAGACGCGACCATCGGGCAGCACGACTTCGAGTCCGAGGCAGAGCTCGCGCGCGTTGCCGTAGCGCAGCACCTGTACGCCGCCGGCATTGGTGGATAGATTGCCGCCGATGGTCGCGGTGCCTTCGGCCGCCAGCGACAGCGGGAACAGGCGCCCGGCGCCGGCCGCCGCTTCCTGCACCGCCGCCAGGGTACAACCGGCCTCGACAGTGATGGTGTTGTTGGCGGTATCGATGGCGCGGACGCGATTGAGGCGACGCCAGGCTCACCACCACTTCGCCGCCACGCGGTGTGGCGCCGCCGCAGAGACCGGTATTGCCGCCCTGTGGCACCACGGCCGTGCCATGCTGGCCGCACAGACGCACCACCCCCGCAACCTCATCGACGTTGGCCGGCCGCACCACGGCGACCGCGCTGCCGTGGTAGCGGCCGCGCCAGTCGGCGAGGTACGGCGCCATATCGACGCCGTCGGTGAGCACCCGCGCCTCGCCCAGCAGGGCGCGCAGGGGATCGATCAGCGGCTTCATGAGTTCAGGGCAAATTCGATGGCTGGCAGCATGCGCTTGACCGCGGCGGCACCTTCGGCGATGGCTTCCGCCGAACGATGGTAATCCATCAATGCCAGATGGGCGAGGCGCGGCGAGATCAGCACGTCGGCGGGCTCGCCGGCCAGGCGGCTGCGGGCGATGCGCGTTTGCATGATGTGGATGCTGGTGGTCAGCACATTGACCATCGAGGGCTGGTCGTGGTCGCGCTGGAGCCCCAGGCTGGCCAGCAGCTTGTCGGTCCAGCCCGGGCCACGGCGCTCCGCCGACGCGACGCCGCGCCGCAGGGAACTGCCGACGATGTCCGAACCGAGGTCGACGGCGATCACGACATCGGCGCCGAGCGCGCGGCACAAGGAGACCGGCACCGGATTGACCAATCCGCCATCGACCAGCAGCCGGCCATCGCGGCTGACCGGGGCGAACAGGCCGGGCAAGGCAATCGAGGCGCGCACGGCGGCGGCCACCGAGCCTTCGCGCAGCCAGACCTCGCGGCCGCTGGCGAGGTCGGTGGCCACACAGCCGAATGGCCGCGGCAGCGCCGAGAACTCCTTGTCGACAAAGTGGCGCTCGAAGAAGCTGATCAGCCGCTCACCCTTGAAGAGGCCCCCGGAAAGGCTGACATCGAGCAAGCCGACCACATCCTGCCAGCGCAGGCCGGATACCCAGCGTTCCAGGTCGGCCAGGTCGCCATCGGCGTAGGCGGCGCCGACCAGGGCGCCGACCGAACAGCCGCAGAGCACGTCGGGTTCCACGCCGGCTTCGGCCAGCGCGCGAATCACGCCAATGTGCGCCCAGCCTCGCGCCGAGCCGCTGCCGAGCGCCAAGCCTAGCCGGGGTTTCACGCCAGTTCCGCGAACAGGTCGTGGACGTCGCAGTCGGTGACGGTCACGGTGGCGAACTGGCCGATCTCCAGATCGTGGCCATCCGTGACGTACACCAGGCCGTCGATCTCCGGCGCATCGGCGCTGGACCGGGTGATGGCGCCCTCCTCGTCGACATCGTCGACCAGTACCTGGATGGTCCGGCCGATACGCGCTTCCAGCCGTTGGGTGCTGATGTCCTCCTGATGCGCCATCAGGCGGGCACGCCGCTCCTCGCGCAGAGCCTCGGGCAACGCGCCGGGCAATTCGTTGGCGGTCGCGCCGTCGACCGGCGAATAGGCGAAGGCGCCGACGCGGTCGAGTTGCGCCGTCGTCGAGGAATTGCAGCAATTCGTTGAACTCCGCCTCGGTCTCGCCGGGAAACCCGGTGATGAAGGTGCGAGCGGATGGTCAGGTCCGGCACCGCCCGGCGCCAGCCGGCAATGCGCTCAAGAATCTTGTCCACGTCGCCCGGCCGCTTCATCAGCTTGAGGATGCGCGGGCTGGCGTGCTGGAACGGCACGTCGAGATAGGGCAGGATCTTGCCCTCGGCCATCAGCGGCAGCAGGTCGTCGACGTTGGGATACGGATAGACGTAGTGCAGGCGCACCCACACGCCCAGTTCGCCCAGCGCCCTGGCCAGATCGAACAGCTTGGTCTTGACCGGCTTGCCACCCCAGAAGCCGGTGCGGTATTTCACGTCGACACCATAGGCGCTGGTGTCCTGGGAGATGATCAGCAGTTCCTTGACGCCCGCCTTGACCAGATTCTCGGCCTCCTGCATCACTTCGCCGATCGGCCGGCTGACCAGGTCACCGCGCAGGGACGGGATGATGCAGAAGCTGCAGCGGTGATTGCAGCCCTCGGAAATCTTCAGGTAGGCGTAGTGCTCCGGCGTCAGCTTGATGCCCTGCGGCGGTACCAGGTCGATGAAGGGATCATGCAGCGGCGGCAGGTGTCGATGCACCGCGGCCATCACCTCGGCCAGCGCATGCGGACCGGTGACGGCGAGCACCTTGGGGTGCGCCTCGCGGACGATGTTGCCGCCCTTGGCGTCCGTCTTCGCGCCCAGGCAACCGGTGACGATGACACGGCCGTTCTCCGCCAGCGCCTCGCCAATGGCCTCCAGCGACTCTTCCACCGCCGCGTCGATGAAGCCGCAGGTGTTGACGACCACCAGGTCGGCGCCGTCGTAGGAAGCGGAGATGTCGTAACCCTCGGCGCGCAGCCGGGTCAGGATCTGCTCGGCGTCAACGGTCGCCTTCGGGCAACCGAGCGAAACGAAGCCGACCGACGGCGCCTTCTTGCGGCGTTTCACTGGGCGACGGCGCCGCTACTTCTTTTCGCTGGCCCCATCCTTGGCAGGCTGGCCGGGCAGGGGATAGGCGGGGAACTGGAAGCCGCTGAACAGTTTGCGGGTCTGTTCCTGCATCTTGTCCTGCATCTGCTGGAACATCTTGGCGCTCTGCTCGACGTAGGCGCCCATCATGCTCTGCATCGCCGGCCCCTGGAAGGTGAGGAACTGCGCCCAAAGTTCCTTGCTCATCGAGGCATTGTCGCCGTAGAGATGCTTGGCCTGATCCTGCAACTTCTTCTGCACGTCGGTGAAGGCCTGGACGTTGTTTTCCAGATACTTGCCCATCATGCCCTGCATGGCATTGCCGTAGAAGCGGATCATCTGCGCCAGCACGTCGGAGGAGAACATCGGCGCGCCGGCCGCCTCTTCCTCGAGAATGATCTGGAGCAGGATGCTGCGGGTGAGATCCTCGCCGGACTTGGCGTCGACGACCTGAAACTCCTCGTGCTTGAGCACCAGCTCCTTGACGTCCACCAGGGTGATGTAGGTGCTGGTCCGCGTGTCGTAGAGACGACGGTTTGGATATTTCTTGATCAGTCTGAGCTGCTCGGCCATGGTGCCCTCCTCCAGCCACAACGTTATGGGTCTCTTGCGGGGTTATGGCGGTGCAACAATTATAAAGCGAAACCCCCGCCGGAGCGGGGGTTTCGTGCGCCGCAAACCTGGCCGCGCTTATTGCAGGTAGAGGCCGCCGTTGATGTTCATGGTGGCGCCGGTCATGTAGCCGGCCAGGTCGGAAGCAAGGTAGGAGCACAGCGCGCCCATTTCCTCCGGCTTGGCCAGGCGCTTCATCGGGATGGTGTCGATGATGCTCTTCAGCACGTCCTCGCGGATCGCCATGACCATCTTGGTGGCGACATAGCCGGGGGCGATGGCGTTGACGGTGACACCCTTGGTCGCCAGTTCCTGCGCCAGCGCCTTGGTGAAGCCGATCACGCCGGCCTTGGCGGCCGAGTAGTTCGACTGTCCGGCCTGCCCCTTGACGCCATTGACGGAAGAGATGTTGATGATGCGGCCCCAGCCGCGCTCGGCCATCTTGGCGGAGACCTGCTTGGTCATGTTGAACAGGCTGGTCAGGTTGGTGGAGATCACCGCGTCCCACTGGTCCTTGTCCATCTTGGCGAACATGCGGTCACGGGTGATGCCGGCGTTGTTGACCAGAATGTCGATCGGGCCGGCATTGGCTTCCGCCTCGGCGGCCATCTTCTGGCAATCCTCCAGCGAGGAAACATCGCCGGCCACGCAAACGAAATCCTTGAAACCGGCGGCGGCCATTTCCTTCAGCCACTCGTCCTTGTTGTCGAACTGCGGGTGATAGGCGGCCACCACCTTGTAGCCATCCTTGGCGAAGGCCTGGCAAATGGCGGTGCCCAGGCCGCCCATGGCGCCGGTGACGAAAGCTACGCGTTGAGTCATTTTCACTTCTCCTAGTTGAATTGCGGCGGCAGGCGCGATGGCCTCAATACATGTGCTGACCGCCGTTGATGGAAATATTGGCGCCGGTAACGAACGCCGCCTCCTCGGAAGCCAGGTAGGCCACCAGGCCCGCCACCTCTTCCGGCTTGCCCAGCCGCGACTGCGGAATCTGGGGCAGGATCTTCGTTTCGAGCACTTCCTGCGGAATCGCCATGACCATCTTGGTGCCGATGTAGCCCGGCGAGATGGTATTGACGGTAACCCGCTTCTTGGCCACTTCGAGCGCCAGCGCCTTGGTGAACCCGTGCATGCCGGCCTTGGCCGCCGAGTAGTTGGTCTGGCCGAACGCGCCCTTCTGGGCGTTCACCGAAGCGATGTTGATCACCCGGCCCCAGCCGCGCTCCAGCATGCCGTCCATGACCTGCTTGGTCATGTTGAACACCGAGTCGAGGTTGGTATGCATCACCGCGTCCCAGTCGGCCTTGGTCATCTTCTTGAAGGTCATGTCACGGGTGATGCCGGCGTTGTTCACCAGCACGTCGACCGGCCCGACTTCTTGAACCACCTGGGCGACGCAGGCCTTGGCCGACTCGAAATCGGTGACATCGCAGGGATAGGCCTTGAAGCCATAGCCCATGTCGTTCATCTTGCGCAGCCATTCCTGCGCCTTGGTATTGCTGGGGCTGTAGGTGGTCACCACCTTGTCGCCCAGCGCCGCCAGTTTGATACAGATAGCCTCGCCGAGGCCGCCCATGCCCCCCGTCACCAGCGCCACCCGTTGCGTGCTCACGCCTTTTCCTTCACGTAGCGGCCCGGAGCCGGCTCGCTGGGTGGGTAAGCCTTGTTGCCCAGCCGGCCGCGCGCCGCGACCTCGCCGTCGGCGAAGGTCTTCAGCCACTCGGCCCAGCGCGGCCACCAACTGCCCTTCGCTTCGGTGGCGCTGGCCAGCCACTCGTCCGGGTCCGCCGCGTCGCTGTCATTGACCCAATGGCTGCGCTTGTTCTTGGCCGCCGGGTTGATGACGCCGGCGATGTGGCCGGACGCGCCGAGCACGAAGGTGGTCTTGCCGCCAAGCAGGTTGCGACCCAGGTAGGAGGTCTTCCAGGGCACGATGTGATCCTCGCGGGTGGCGAGGATGAAGACCGGCATGTCGACCTTGCCGAGATCGGCCTTGACACCGCACATGGACAGCTTGCCGGGCACGCGCAGGTTGTTCTCCAGGTACATGTTGCGCAGGTACCAGGCCGCGAAGGGGCCGGGCAGGTTGGTCGAGTCGGAGTTCCAGTAGAGCAGGTCGAAGGGCTGCGGCTTGCCGCCTTTCAGGTAGTTGCCGACCACGTACTGCCAGATCAGGTCGTTGGCGCGCAGCGCCGAAAACACCGACGAAAGCTCGCGGCCGGTGAGCAGGCCACCCTTGCCGATGGTGTTTTCCCGGGTGACGACGGAGCCTTCGTCGATGAAACAACCGAGTTCGCCCGGATCGGAGAAATCGAGCAGCGTGGTCAGCAAGGTCAGCGAGGCGACATCGTCGCCGCCGCGCGCTTTCATCACCGCCAGGGCCGAAGAAATGATGGTACCGCCGACGCAGAAACCCAGCGCATTGACCTGCGGGACCTTGCAGATCTCCTTGGCGACACGGAAGGCGGTCAGCGGGCCCTGCTCGATGTAATCGTCCCAGCCGAATTGGCCCTGAGCCGCCGTGGCGTTGCGCCACGACACCAGGAACACCGTATGCCCCTGCTCCACCGCGTAGCGGATGAAGGAGTTCTCCGGTTGCAGGTCGAGGATGTAGTACTTGTTGATGCAGGGCGGCACCATGACGAAGGGCCGCTTCGCCACCTTGTCGGTCAGCGGCGAGTACTGCACCAGTTGCATCAGCTCGTTTTCATAGACCACGGCGCCCGGCGTGATGGCCAGGTTGCGGCCGACCTCGAAGGCCGAATCGTCGGTCATCGAGATGCGACCCTTCTCCAGGTCGGCGATCAGATTCTTGAGCCCCTGCGTGATGCTCTCGCCCTTGGTCTCCAGCGCCTTCTGAACGAACTCCGGATTGGTGGCGACGAAATTGGATGGCGCCATGGCATCGACGAACTGGCGGGTAATGAAGCGCAAGCGGTCCTTGGTCTGACCGTCGGCTACCGGCGCGGCCTCGGTGACCTTCTTCAGGTAGTCGACATTGATGCGGTAGGCCTGGCGCAGGTAATCGTAGATGGGGCTCTCGGCCCAGGCGGGGTGATCGAAACGGCGATCGCCCGGCTCGGCGGGCGCGACGGTCGGCGAAGAATCGCCCTGTCGCCGGGCCAGCATTGCCTGCCAGAGTTGGGTATGGCGCTGCCGCCATTCGTTCTGCAAGGCGGTCGCCGCCTCGTTCTGGGGCTGCCAGGCCTGCGCCCACGTTTCCATCGCCGCCGAAAAATCCGGAGTTGCCGACATCCGCTACCCTTTCCGGCGCCTAGCGCCGATCATTATTGTTTGTCGAGCCGATTTTGCGTTGCAGCATGTCCCCTGTCAAGCCAACATGACAGTCCGAGCGGCACCTGAAGTACGGCGCGCCGGAATACCATCTTCTCTATACTTCAGCGATGTACATCATCGCAATCGCCTGGATCTACGTCACGCTGCTGATGGCGGTCACGGAGACCAATATTACCGCCGGAATCCTTACGTTTGTCTTATACGGACTGGCGCCGCTTGCCCTGCTGCTCTGGCTGCTGGGTACCCCGGCGCGACGGCGGCGACTAAGAAGAGATACCCAGGAGCCCGACCACGTGGTGCGTCAGGGCGATGGAGCCGATCCCGGCGCCGATCAGTAGCACCTGCTGGACCGTCGCGCCCAATTCCGGCCGCTTGTGCAGACCGGGAATCAGGTCGGCCACCGCCACGTAGATCATGCTCGCCGCGCCCAGCGCCAGCAGGACCGGCACGGCGCTCTGCGCCGACGCCAGCGCGGCCCAGGCCAGCAGGCCGCCAACCAGGGTCGCCAGGCTGGACAGCAGGTTGAAGAACAGCGCCCGCGCCTTCGAGTACCCGGAATGCAGCAGGATCAGGAAGTCGCCCACCTCCTGCGGAATCTCGTGGGCGACGATGGCCAGCGCCGTGACGATGCCCAGACGCGGGTCCTCGATGAAGGCGGCGGCGATCAGCACGCCATCGACAAAGTTGTGGAAGGTGTCGCCGACCAGGATCATCAGGCCGCTGCGGCCGTGGTCGTGGCCCGGTCGCCGCTGAAATGCGGCTCGTGCCCCTCGCAGGACTCGATGTGGCAGTGGCGCCAGAGCACCAGCTTCTCCAGCACGAAGAAGCCCAGTATGCCCGCCAGGACAATGGCGCTGGTGGTGCTGGCATCGCCGCTGGCGATGATGGCCTCGGGCAGCACCTCCAGGAACGAGGCGCCCAGCAACGCGCCGATGGCGTAGCTGATCAGCATCGGCACCCAGGATGCCCGCGCATTGAAAGCAAAAGCCGCCGCCGCGACCACCGACAACACGCCGCCAACGAGGGCGGAAACGACAATCCAGGCCAAGGTGCTCATCGGGCGATTATACGATCCAGATCAGGCTGGCCATGCGACCGCTATGGTTGGAATTGCCATCGCGTCGGTACGAGTAGAAACGCTCGCCATCGCTGTAGGTGCAAAGCCCGCCGCCGGCGATCCGGGTCAGTCCCAGGGCCTTCAGCCGCCGCCGCGCCAGCGCATAGAGGTCGCAATGCCATTTGCCGTTCGGCCTGGGCCTGAAGGCGGCCATCGCGCCGGTATCGTCGGCGGTGAAGGCCGCCACGCACCTCGTCGCCGACCTCGAATGCCGACGGACCGATCGCCGGCCCCAGCCAGGCCAGCAATTGCCCGCCCGGCACGGCCATCTCGGCCACGGTCGATTCGAGCACGCCCGCCGCCAGGCCGCGCCAGCCGGCATGCGCCGCGGCCACCACGCTGCCCGCCTCGTCGCACAGCAACACCGGCAGGCAATCGGCGGTCAGCACGGCACACACCTTGCCCGGCGAACGGGCGGTGACCGCGTCGGCCTCGATGCCCGCCACGGCCGCTTCGGCGCGCACGCAGCGAATGCCATGCACCTGATTCAGCCACAGCGGTTCTTCCGGCAGATGCCGGCTCAGCGCCGCCCGATTGCTGGCCACCGACGCTGCGTCGTCGCCGACATGGCTGGCCAGATTGCCCGGCGCCGACCGTCGTCGCCAGCGCCCTGACGCGAGGCGGGCGCCGGCCAGTCGGGCAAGACGAATTCATTCATGGCGCAGGCTTTCCAGCAGGCCGGCGAAATCCGCCGGCAACGGTGATTCCCAGGCGACCTCGACCCGACTGGCCGGATGAACCAGCGCCAGCCGCCAGGCGTGCAGCGCCTGCCGGCGCAAAACTGTCCAGTCGCGCATCGGCCGACTTGCGCTTGCCATACACGGCGTCGCCGACCAGCGGATGGCCGATCGACGTCATATGGACGCGAATCTGATGCGTGCGGCCGGTTTCCAGCCGGCATTCGACCAGCGTCGCGGCGGCGAAGCGCTCGCGCACGGCATAGTGCGTGCGCGCCTCGCGGCCGGCGCCGCCCCGGCTGATCACGGCCATCTTGGTCCGCTGTACCGGATGACGGCCGATCGGCGCATCCACCGAACCGCCGCCCGCCACACTGCCGTGGACCAGGGCCAGATAGTGACGCTTGACCGTCCGCGCCTGCAACTGCCGCACCAGATCGGTCTGCGCCGCCAGTGTCTTGGCCACCACCAGCAGGCCGCTGGTGTCCTTGTCCAGGCGATGGACGATGCCGGCGCGCGGCACTTCGGCGAGATGCGGCGCATGGTGCAACAGCGCGTTCATCATCGTCCCCGACCAGTTGCCGCTGCCCGGGTGCACCACCAGACCGGCCGGCTTGTCGATCACCAGCAGGTGCTCATCCTCGAAAACGACGGGCAGGGCAATGTCCTCGGCCCGTTCGGAAATTTCCACCAGCGCCGGCGCTGCCGCGACACTGACCCGTTCGCCGCCCAGCACCTTGCGTTTGGCATCGGCGGCGGCCCCATCGACGGTGACGCGGCCCTCCTTCATCCATGCCTGAAGGCGGCTGCGCGAATGCTCCGGGAATAGCCGGGCGAGCGCCGCGTCGAGCCGCAGACCGGCATAGGCAGCCGGAATGGCGAGGGCGGCTGGGCTATAATCGGCCGCTTCGGTTTGTTGGGTGCTCATCATGCGTAGTGTAGCCGCTCTGCTCGTATCGCTTTTTCTTCTCGGCCTCGGCGGCTGCGGCCTGTTGCCCGAGGAATCGGACGAAACGCTCGGCTGGTCGGCCAACAAGCTCTACTCCGAGGCCAAGGAAGCGATGTCCGACGGCGCCTTCGACAAGGCCATCAAGTACTTCGAAAAGCTGGAAGCCCGCTATCCCTACGGCCGCTACGCGCAGCAGGCGCAACTGGAAGTCGCCTACGCCTACTACAAGCAACAGGAGCCCGCCTCGGCCGTGTCCGCCTGCGACCGCTTCATCCGCCTGCACCCCAACCACCAGAACGTCGACTACGCCTACTACCTCAAGGGCCTGGTCAATTTCAACGAAGACCTCGGCCTGCTCGGCCATGTCAGCATGCAGGATCTCACCGAGCGCGACCCCAAGGCGGCGCAAGGAATCGTTCGACGCCTTCAAGGAACTGGCGACCCGCTTCCCGGAAAGCAAGTACGCCGCCGACGCCACCCAGCGCATGAACTATCTGGTCAATGCGCTCGCCGCCCACGAAACGCATGTCGCCGACTACTACCTGCGGCGCGGCGCCTACGTCGCGGCGGTCAACCGTGCCCAGACGGCGATGAAGACCTATCCCGACGCGCCGGCCAACGAGGAAGCCCTGTTCATCCTGGTCAAGGCCTACGACGCCATGGGCATGGCCGACCTGCGCGACGACGCCGAACGGGTCATGCGCAAGAACTTCCCGAACAGCCGTTACTACAAGGGCGACAAGGCGACGGGGCCCTGGTGGAAACTCTGGTGAGCGCCTAGCGGCGCTGCCGGCGGGCCTCGAAGAGACAGATTCCCGAGGCCACCGAAACGTTGAGGCTTTCCACCGTTCCCGCCATGGGAATTCGCGCCAGCTCGTCGCAAGTGTCCCGCGTCAGCCGCCGCAGCCCCGCCCCCTCCGCGCCCAGCACCCAGGCCAGCGGCCCTTTCTGATCGATGGCGTAGAGGTCCTTGCTCGCCTCGCCGGCCGCGCCGACCACCCAGATGTTCCTCTCCTGCATCTCGCGCAGGCTGCGCGCCAGATTGGTCACCGTGATGTAGGGCACGGTATCCGCCGCGCCGCTGGCGACCTTGATCGCCGTCGCATTCAGCCCGCAGGCGCGATCCTTGGGGGCGATGACGGCGTGCGCGCCGGCGGCGTCCGCCACCCGCAGGCAGGCGCCCAGGTTGTGCGGGTCCTGCACGCCGTCCAGCACCAGCAGCAGCGCCGGGCCGGACAGCGTTTCCAGAACGTCGTCGAGCGTCAGATGCTTCTGCGCCGCCGCCACCTTGGCCATCACGCCCTGATGCCGGCCGCCACCCGCCATGCCATCGAGCCGCGCAGCGTCGGTGACCAGCACTCGCGCGCCCGCCGCTTCGGCCGCCTTGACCAGATCGCGCACCCGGCCGTCCTGGCGCCCCTCGGCGACATAGAGCTCCTTCACGTCCTCCGGCGCATGGCGCAGCTTGGCGATGACGGCGTGGAAGCCGTGGATCAGGCGGGTCTCGGTCATGCGGGTTTCCTTGCGGCGCGTACGGTACCCGGAACGACCCAACTCGGCCTGACTCGGCCCGGTCATCCCGGAAGAACGCGGAGTCTACCGGTTAATCCGGCGATTCCCCAGCCCAGCCGCCCGACCAGCCGAACCGCTCGACCACAGCCGCGAACTGATCGCCGAGCGGCGCGCGGATCAGTACCGGCTCGCCCGTCAGCGGATGCCGGAAGCGCAGTTCGACGCAGGCGAGCAGGAGCCGGCCGCAGCCGAATTGTTGCTGGAAGAAGCGGTTGTGGCGGCCTTTGCCGTGGGTGGCGTCGCCGACGATGGGATGGGCGATGTGCTTCATGTGGCGGCGCAACTGGTGGCGGCGGCCGGTGAGCGGCGCCAGTGCCACCAGCGCGTAGCGCGCGGTCGGGTAACGGTCGACGGCGTGGGGCAACTCCACGGTCGCCAGGCGGCGGTAGTCGGTTCGGGCGGGCTGGGCTTCGGTTTCCTTGAGGACGCGGCCATAGTCGTCGTACTGGCGGGCGAGCGGATGGTCGATGCTGCCGGCTGGCGGCGGCCAGCCGCGCACCACCGCCAGGTAGGTCTTGGCGACCTCGCCACCTTCGAATTGCTCGCCGAGGCGGCGCGTCGTTTCGGCATCGAACGCGAACACCAGCACACCGGAAGTGCCTTTGTCGAGGCGATGCACCGGCTGCACGCGGCAGCCGATCTGGTCGCGCAGCAATTGCACGGCGAAGCGGGTTTCATGGCGGTCGATGTCACTGCGATGGACGAGCAGTCCGGCCGGCTTGTCGATGGCGATCAGGTGTTCGTCGCGGTAAAGGATGGCTAACATGGTGGCGCGGTTCCGGAAGAGCGCATCGTACTGTGGATATGATGGGGGCCGCATCCCCACTGGAGTCGTTCGATGGCCTTGCACACCTTTCAACTCGCCGGCGAATTCATCGAGCTCAACGTCCTGCTCAAGCTGCTGGCGCTGGCCCCCTCCGGCGGCGCGGCCAAGGCGATGGTTGCCGAGGGCCTGGTCACCGTCGACGGCGCGGTGGAAACACGCAAGGCGCGCAAACTCCGGGTCGGCCAGGTGGTACGGCTGGCTGACGAGGAGATCCGCATCGTCGCCGCCGCGAGTGGTTAACCGTCGCTACCGCCCTTCCCGCCCCAGTTCTTCGAAATCGTGGATCAGGTCGCCCAGCTTGTGCCGGGCATGGGCGCGCTGATCCGGGGTGGCCATGGCGTGGATGGCCACGGTGAGTTCCGCCCCGGCGCGCCGCAGTGAGAGCGCCGTGGCCGCCGCAGCGGGATCGGCCGGCAGGTCGAAACGCGCCACGTAGTCCCGCAGCCAGCCAATCGCCCGGTCGCGCGGCGGCTGGTCGCGCTGGATCTGGCGCACCAGGGCCAGCCACAGCCGCTGGCGCCGCAGGCGCTCGTCGAACCAGAACTGGCCGCCGGCCGGCTGGTGCTCGACCATGCGCCGCAGCGATGCCTTCTGCTCGCCGCTGAAGTCGCCGAACCAGTATTCGGCGCGTTCGAGCAGGCGCTTGTAGCGCGCCTGACGCTGGGCGCTCTCGTCTTCGGCGAGTTGCGCTTCTTTGGCGTACTCGGCGTTCCTTTCCGCGAAGCGACTGGCCATGCGATCGATCTGGGCCGGCGTCACGGTCAGCAGCAGATCGGCGACATCAGGCGCGGCCCGGTCGGCAAGCCGTCGGACAGCGCCGATGACGCTGTCGAGCAGCGCCACCGCGTCGGCCACCGCGGGCCGGCCGGCAACGAAGCCCTGACCTTGGCGCAGTACGGCGATGTACTCCGGCAGTTGGTTCTTGCGGTGCCAGGCATGCAGGCTGGCCATGCGCTCGCGTACCAGGAGATCCTGCTCCGGCGACAGGTCGAGGTACTGGTCGATCCACCAGCGCGTCAGCGCGTCCGCGTTGCCGTAGCCGAAGCGCACCGCGCTACAGCCCTGCAGCAGCAGGCCGGCGACGAGCAGGACAATCAGGTACCCGCCGATGCGGCGCATGGGTCAGATCCGGCGCCTGGCGTCGCCCGCCAGATGCGCATACGCCGGCTCGCTGCCGAGCCGCGCGTCGATCACGGCCTTGCCGACCGTGAAGTGGTAGAGGTCCTGGAAGCGCGCGGTATCGAGCCCCAGCGCGTCGATGCACGGCATCGTCGAAGTAGCAGCCGATGCCGGTGCCCTGAACGCCGGCGGCCTCCGCCTCGAGGTAGAGCGCCTGCCCGAGCATGCCCGCCTCCCAGAAGCGCCGGCGATAGCGCCAGGGCCGGTCGCATCGATGTCGTCGAAGCGCGCCAGCATGGCCAGCGCGAAGGCGGAGTCGGCGGCGATCTCCTGATGGCAGGAAACGCCGGCGGCGAACTGCCGCGCGTCCAGCGGCGCCAGGAGATAGAGCGGCAGGTGCGCCGGGCAATCGGGAACGCGTGCCCAGAGCCAGTCCGGGCGCATCGCGGCACGCAGTTCAGCCAGCGCCGCCGGCGTACGCGGCAGGCAGTAGATGCCCGGCTCGAGGCCGTCCACGCGATGCACGAACAGCACCGGATGCACCGATGGCGCCTGGTCCAGCAAGGACCAGGGCGGCAAGCCGGGACGCGGCAGCAAGGCATCGAGCATCCGGTAGAAACGCGTCGCGTCGATCGCGGTGACGCCATCGAAGGCCTGGGCGGAGCGACGGCGCGCGGATCAGCCGGCTGACGGGCTCGCGCGAGGCCGGTGAAAGGGCTGCCGGAGTCGGTAGCGGCGGCTGCGGTATGTCGCTCGCTGCCGGCACCCCGGCTGGTTTGCGGGTGGCGGCGGCGATCACCGCGATGTCCGGCCAGTCGCGATGGGCCGCGCTCAAGACATTGGCCTGCCCCGCCCAACCGGCCCCCGCCAGCCGGGCCAGCACCGTCCGAGGCAGCCGGCGCGGCGCCCGGGCCGACCCAGACGAGCGCCTCGGGCGCCTCGGCCTCGGCGCCGGCAAAGTCTGCGGTGCGATCCACCCCGGTCAGGGCCGCGATCTCCTCGTCGCCCCAGTCGTCCAGCAGACGCGCCGGCCAGCCGAGCGCGGCCGCCGCGTAGGACAGCGCCGCCAGGGCATGGCCGCAATCGTGCTGGCAGTAGCGGAAGGCGCGCATGCCGTACTTCCAGGCCTCGCGCCAGTGGATGCCGGTCAGCGCCACCAGGACGCCGCCGGACCAGGCAAACGGCGCCGCGGCGCGCCGTTCGAGGCAATGCCGGTCGGGCCGGTAGTGATGGACACCGGCGGGCAGCCCCGGCAGCGCGGGACAGATCAGGTAGCCCTCGGTGGGATGCAGGTTGCCGCTGGACGGATTGCAGCGCAGCGCCCAGCGATTGCCCGCCATAGGGACTTCCAGGCCGACAGACCGAGGGACAATTGCAACAGGCAGGCGAGGTTGTCCACGGTCATCGCCCGGGGCACGACACGGTCGGGCCCGAACAGGTCGTCCCAGCGGACCGGCAGTTCGCCGGTCAGCAGCGGCAGGTCCAGTTGCGGCGCACCGGCATAGCGGCGGAACGGGTCGGGCTGCGAGTCCCAGTCCAGGCCGCCCGGTCCGGGCGCATAGCGTTCCGGGCGATGCTTGGAGCGTTCGTGGTAGGCGCGGACGGGATCCATGAGCGCCATGGTAAGCGACCCGGGACGATCACCCAAGAAAAGCGATAGCGACTTCTTCAGGCCAGCCGCGAAACCTGGAAGACAGCGTCGATCCGCTCGCCGGTCCAGCGGTACTCCAGATAGGCCGAATGGGCGCAGTTGCTCAGCAGCCTGGGCTTGAACGCCGCCAGACATTGCCCCTTGGGTCGCCGGACCGAGGGATAGACGATCCCCTTCACCCCTTCGGCGCGCAGACGGCGGCCGAGCGCCTGGGCCGGGCCGTACTCGTTGGCATCGAATAGCGCTGGCTCGGCGACCGCGACCTTGCGCAGGTCGATCACCTGGCCGCCGGCCTTGACGGTGTAGAGGCGCATCGGCAACTTCATGGCCGGCTCGCCGGTGGCAGCCATGAAGCGCGTCGAGTGGAAAACGGTTTCGGCAATGGCGGTATCGGCATCCCGCGCGCAATAGAAGACTCCGTAGGAGCCGTCGCTGAACCGGCTACCGAGGGGATTCAGGTGGGTGAAGGCGGCCATGATGGGGCCGCTGCCCGGACCGAACAGCCGCTCCGCCGGCGGCACCAGTTCGATCTGGCCGATCTCGTCGCGCAGGCGGTCGTTGGTCATCGCCTCGAGCGCATAGAGGGCCTCGAAATCCGCCGGGGAGGCAACCCGGTCGAAGACGTTGATGGCCGGATAGCGGCTCGGAATCACCCGGTAGGCGGGGTTCCAGGCCAGGCGCGCGCTCGGATATGCCGACGCTGTCAAGCCCAGCCGCCCCGCATGGCGTCGAGATACTGCCGCACCGCCAGCAGGTCGCCGACGTTGCCGCCCATCATGCGCTCCAGCGCGCTGCGGCCACCGAAGATGCTTGCCTGGTTCGGCTTGCGCACCCAGCCGTCGGCGGCTGCCGGCTCGGGCAGCAATATCTGGAGCGCCTTGTAGATCCCCAGCAGGTAGGAAAGTCGCTCCAGCGTGTCCCGGCCCAGTCGGGCGTCGGCCGGTGCCGATTTCCATTTGAAGAAGGTGGACCGCCCCGGCGCACCCAGCAGCACCAGTTGCTCATCGACACCCAGTCGCCAGTCGCGGGCGATATTGAAGAAGGCCCGCAGGCCCGCGGCGGACATCTCCTTCACCACCGGGAAGCTCCCGGAAGCGGCTTTCAGTACTTTCACGGCATTGGCCATTGCAGTCTCCAGACAAGCCCATACCGGAACTTTAGTCCAATTATGGACTCGTGGCAAACCCGCGTCCGCCAACCACGATCAGTGGGACGACAGAGACTTCGGCGGCCCGAAAACCAGCTTGCCCTGCGTCAGCACGCAGGTTCGGTCCCGCCCGGCATTCTTCGCGCCGTAGAGGGCCTTGTCGGCGCCGTTGACCAGGGTGTCGGCGTCGGCCATGTCAACTTCCTTGCAGGCGACGCCGATGCTCACCGCGGTCTGGATGTCCACATCGCGGACGCGGATCTTCAGTGCCCCGACCATCTTGCGCAGCCGCTCTGCGGCTTGCACGGCCGACTTCAGATCGGTATTGCGGCAGACAATCAGGAATTCCTCGCCGCCCAGGCGGCAAATGCTGTCGTCCTTGCGGGCCGATGCCTGGATGGCCTTCGCTACTTCCTTCAGGACGATGTCGCCGACCGCGTGGCCATGGTTGTCGTTGACGGTCTTGAAATGGTCGATGTCGATCAGCAGCACCGCCAGGGGCAGGCCGGTGCGATTGGAGCCCTTCCATGCCTGGTCCAACGCATTCATGCCGGAACGGCGATTGGGCAGGTCGGTCAGCAAGTCGGTCAGGGCGACCTGTTCCAGGCGGCGATTGCTGATGGCCAGTTCGGCCGTGAATTGTTTGAGCTGGGCCCGGTCCCGCTCCCAGGATTCCAGGAGCTTGACGTAGTGCCAGGCGGCGCGCAGCCGGGCGCGCAGGGCGCGCACATTGACCGGCTTGGTGACGTAGTCGTCCACGCCGGCCTCGAAAGCCTCGAGGATTTCTTCCTCGGAATCGACCCCGGTCAGCATGATCACGTACATGGCCTGACCCCAATCGGTGGCACGCAGGGCGCGACACAACTCGAGTCCGTCCATGACCGGCATCAGCCAGTCCGTCACCACGACCTGGGGCATCACCTCGACGGCCAGCGCCAGCGCCTCGCGCCCGTCCTTGGCGGTGAACACCGTATGACCAAGGAACTTGGCGAGCAGGCCTTCCATCATGACCCGGACCGTGGCGTCATCGTCCACCAGGAGTACGCGCAGCGAAGCCGGGCTCGTTTCATCGCCGGACTTGGGCGGCGCGGCCATTTCGGCGAAGGCCGGCAAGGCCGAAGCGGGCACATTGAGCAGCTCGCCCCACTCCCGCCACTGGATCACCAACTCATCCACCACGGCACCGAAATCGTCGGCATCGAGGCCGATCCCGCCGCCCAGGCGCATCAGTTCGGCGGTACGGGCGTTGCGCTCCGACTCGGGTGCCAGGCCGAGGTCGGCCAGGCACTTGGCCAGATAGAACAGATGCACCAGTTGGTGGGGTCGCGAACCTTCGGAGAAGCCAGAGTCAGCCGGGATCTCGTGGTGGTAGATCGGTTCCGCCAGGGCTTTGGGAATCCCCCAGTCGATCAGCAGCGCCGCCGTCAGTTCGTTGTGGTCAGTCTCCAGGCGTTGCCGCTCCTGTTCGACCAGGTCGGCGGCGTCGAACCCCTGCTCGATGATGCCGGCGTACTCGACCGGATAGGCCGTGGCCAAGCCGAGGCGCCCGACGCGAGCCATCAGCCCGCAGGCGAACAGCTCATCCGGCGCGGCGGCGCGGCTCAAGCCGCCCAGCCTTCTCATCGCCAGCGCCATCAGCAAGGAGTGCGCCCAGAAGCTCTGGTAGTCGAATGCCTGGCAAGGACCCTGCTGGTACTGGTCACCAGGGAAAAGCCCAGCGCCAGTTGGCGGACGGCGCCCAGGCCGACGCGCAAAATCGCCTCCGGCACGGAAGCGACGGAGCGCCCGCCATTGGCTACCGAGTTTGCCTGGCGAATCAATCGTCCGGAGAGCGCGGGGTCGGTCTGAACCACCTTGGCGATGTCGGCCGTCGTCGCATCGTCGCGGCGGCAGATCTCCAGAATGGCCAGCGCCACCCCTTTCGGACTCGGGAGCTGGGCATTCAACTTCAATGAGGCAAGAGTCTTCATGGACCCGATTCGACTCCGTTGTCGTGGCGCTGATCGCCAAGCAGGTCGATAGGCCACCGTCTGCCCAGTATATCGACGATGTCTTTGCCGGGAATGGGCTTGCTGAAGTAATAACCTTGCAGGGTTTCGCAGTCCAGCCCCTTCAGGATCGACGCCTGGTCAAGCGTCTCGACCCCTTCGGCGGTGACGGTGAAACCAAGATTCTTGGCCAGGGAAACGATGGCCTTGACGATGGCCAGGCTGTCCGTGTCGTCGGGCAGACACCGGATGAAGCTCTGGTCCACCTTCAGGTTGTGCAGCGGCAGGCGCTTCAGATAACTCATCGAGGAGTAACCGGTGCCGAAATCATCCAGCGCAATCTGCATGCCGCCGTCGCGCAAGGCCTGGAGCGTTGCCAGGGTGGCCTCGCTGTCCTCCATCAGGGCGCCTTCGGTGACTTCCAGCTCCAGCAAGTCCGGCGCCAGGCCGGTCTCGGCCAGTATCGCCCGGATGCTCGCCAGCAAGCCGGGATTCCTGAACTGCATCGGCGACAGATTCACCGCCACGCGCAGTCGGCCGCCCTCCCTTTGCCAACCGGCCGCGTCGCGGCAGGCGCTGCGCAGGACCCATTCGCCGATGGGCACGATCAGGCCGTTCTCTTCCGCCATCGGAATGAACCGGGCCGGCGAAACCAGTCCCTGCTCCGGGTGCCGCCAGCGAATCAGCGCCTCCACCGAATGGATGCGGCCGGTCGCGACATCGAATTGCGGCTGATAGACCAGGAAGAACTCATCGCGTTCCAGCGCCAGCCGCAGGCTGGTGGTCATGTTCAGTCGTTGCAAGGCCTGTTGGGTCAGCGACTTGCTGTAGTACTGGCAGTTGTCGCGCCCTTCGTCCTTGGCGTGGTACATGGCGGTGTCCGCATGCTTGAGCAAGGTCTCCGCATCGCTCCCATCGTCCGGATAGAGGGCGATGCCGATGCTCGCCGTCAGCACGACCTCGCGGCCTTCCAGGTCGAATGGCCGAGCCATCTGGGTTCGAATGCGATGGGCGACGATCATCGCGTCTTCGCTCTGGCCAAGGTTCGGCAGCAGCACCGAGAACTCGTCGCCGCCCAGGCGCGCCAGCTCGACTTCGGTTTCGACGACTTCCGTACGCGCCACCAGGTCCGACGGCCGCAAGCCGGCGCGCAAGCGCTCGGCGGTCCACTGGAGTACCAGGTCTCCGGCACCATGGCCCAGGGTGTCGTTGATGCTCTTGAAACCATCCAGATCCAGAAACAGAACCGCCAGCTTGTCGCCTTGGTGCCCGGCCCGCCCGATGTCCCGCGCCAGACGCTCGAGGAAGAATTGGCGATTGGGCAGGCCCGTCAGGCTGTCGAAATAGGCGAGCTTGAAGATCCGGGATTCCGCCTCCTTGCGTTCCGTGATGTCGCGCGAGAGAACGATGAATCTGGCCTTCTCGCCTGGACCGGAGGCCTTGTGGGCGACCGACAGTTCGAACCAGCGACGCCCCGCCTGGACCGACAGTTCGAACTGCTTGCCGGTGGAAAACCCCTTCTCATGGGCCTCGCGCAAGGCCGCCATGCACACCGCCGCCGCCGCCGCGGGCATGACATCGGCCACGGTGTTGCCCAACAGCGCCTCGGCGGGCGCCGCCAGCAGGTCGCCGCGCGGCGAGTGGCAATCGAGGTAGCGGCCGTCCATGTCCATTTCGAACATCAGGTCCGGGATGGCGTTCAGGATGGCCGCATTGCGCGCGTGGGCGGCGCGCAGGTCGATCAGAGCAAGGTAGGCGCGAAACAGATACCGCACCCGGTGGCCGATCAGGGACCAGTTGATCGGCTTGGCCATGAAGTCGGTGGCGCCAGACTCATAGGCCCGTTCGATGGATTCGATGTCGTCCATGCCGGTGACCATGACGATCGGCAATTCGTCGCCCGCCGCCTTGCGCAACTCGGCGCAAACCTGATACCCGTTCAGGCCGGGCATGTCCACATCGAGCATGACCATGTCGCAGTGCCGGGCGCGGAACTGGCGCAGGGCGTCGTTGCCATCCACGGCCAGCATGACCTCGAATCCGGACTTCTGTAGCGCCGCCTGCATCAACACACGTGACGTGGGCTCGTCGTCGGCGACCAGAATGCGTATCGGCGCTGTCGCCATCACGGCTCCGCCATCAGCCCACGTATCTCCGCCGTCGCGTCCTGGTAGGCCTTTAACGTCTGATCCAGCAATGGTTTCGCCAGCGCCATTTGACCTTCCCGTCCCAGGACCTCGAGCCGTCGGAACAGCTCGGACAGTTGTTCCGCGCCGACGTTGGCGGCGCTGGACTTGAGGAAATGCGCGGAACGGCGCAAGGCTTCGGCGTCGCCCGCCGCAACGGCCTGCTCGACCTGCCGCACGTTGTCGGGGGTGGTATCGAGGTAGACCTGCATGATCTGCCTGACCAGAGTCAAGCCGCCGGTAGGGTCGAGATCCCGGAACTGGTCGAGAAACTGCATGTTCAGGGCCGAATCATTTTTCTTCCCGCCGGACGCGGCTTGCGGCATCGGGTCCGGAATCGACGGGACGCCGGCATTGGCGTCGGTAGAGGAGATCAGCCAGCGCGCCAACACCTCGCGCAGCTGACTCTGGTTGTAGGGCTTGGCCAAGTAGTCGTCCATGCCGGCGGCCAGGCACTTGTTGCGATCCCCCTCCATGGCGTTCGCGGTCAACGCGATGATGGGCAACCGCCGGGGCGCCGCAACCTGCCTTTGCCGTATCGCCACGGTGGCCTGGTAGCCGTCCATCACCGGCATCTGGCAGTCCATCAGAATCACGTCGTAATGGCGCGCCTCCACCATGGCCACCGCCTCCGCGCCATTGTTGGCAATGTCAGCCCCCAAACCCAGCCTCGCCAGCAACGCCTTGGCCACCTCCTGATTGACCGGATTGTCTTCGGCAAGTAGTACCGTGCCCTTCAGCTCTGCCGGCTCCGGCGATGCCTTTGGGATGGCGGCCGATTGGACCAGGGCGGTATCAGACAGCACGCCGCGAATGACCCTGAGCAGCTCGGACTGGCGAATCGGCTTGCTGATGCAGCGTTCGACACCGGCCTGCTCGCGCTCGCGGACCATGCCCGCCGCATAGGTGGAGGTCAGCATGATGAGGTGGGTATCCGCCAGGCTTGGATGCGACTTGATCTCCCGCGCCAACTGCAAACCATCCATGTTCGGCATGTGCATGTCCAGAATGGCCAGGTCGAAAGGCGTGCCGGCCTCGCGGGCCCCCGCCATCAACAACAGCGCCTGCTTGCCGCTGTCCGCGCAAGTGACCCGCATCCGCCAGCCTTCCAACTGGAATTGGAGGATTTCCAGATTGGTCCGGTTGTCGTCCACCACCAGAACCCGTACGCCATGCAGATCGCCGGTCGCGAGCAACATGGTTTCGCTGGTCTTGCCCTTCGGCAGGGTCAGGTCAATCCAGAACCTGGAGCCCCGCCCGAGCTCGCTGTCGACCCGGATGTGCCCCCCCATCAACTCCAGCAGCCGCTTGCAGATGGCCAGGCCCAGACCGGTACCGCCATACTGGCGGGTGGTGGTGCCATCGGCCTGCGAGAAATGTTCGAAGATCTTTTCCTGTGCCTCGGGTGCGATGCCGATGCCGGTATCTTCCACGCACAGGCTGATCCGCGCTTCGTCCGCCTCCCCGTTGGTGACCCGCGCTCGCACGATGATCTCACCCTTGGCGGTGAATTTGAGGGCGTTGTTCAGCAAGTTGGCCAATACCTGGCGCAGACGGAACGGGTCGCCGCGCAGCATGATGACGCTATCCGGCGGCGACAGCCGGGCCGCCAGTTCCAGGCCCTTGCCTTCGGCCGGCTGCGCGAACATGCCCAGGACTTCTTCGATCAGTTCGCCCAGGCTGAAGTCCACCGACTCCAGTTCCATGTGGCCGGATTCGATCTTGGAAAAATCCAGAATGTCGTTGATGATGCCCAGCAAATGTCGTCCGGATCGCTGTACCGAACTGGCGAAACGCCGCTGTTCGTCACCCAGCGGACTGCCCAGCAGCAGTTCGGTCATCCCCAGCACGCCATTCATCGGCGTGCGGATCTCGTGACTCATGGTGGCCAGAAACTCGCTCTTGGCCCGACTCGCCGCCTCCGCGGCTTCCTTCGCCTTCACCAACTGCGCCGTCCGGCTCGCCACCTCCTCTTCCAAACGATCCCGGTGCGCCGCGAGACTGGCATCCCGCTCCTGTATCTGTTCCAGCATGCTGTTGAACCCCTTGGCCAAGGTATCCAGCTCGCGGATATCGCTGGCATTGGCGCGGACACCGAGGTCCGCCTGCCCGGACACCCGCTCCATCAGGGTGGTCAGCTCGGCAAGGGGTTGCAGCGCCGAGTCGCTCAGGCGCCGCGACAGCCGATGGGCCACCAGCAGCGCCAGAAACGCGGCGCTGCCGGTAATCAGCAACAGTATGAACATCTGCCAATACAGGGATTCGAGGCTCACCACCAGATGCAGCGCACCCAGGGCCTGGGCGTCGTGGACAATGGGCTGGCTCAGCCGGACGTACTGGAAGCCGTAATCGGTGCCGCCCTGCAACGTGGCGACCAACTCGGGCAGGCCGCTGGCGCCAGCCATGTGGCCGGCGAACTGCTTCAAGTCCTTGCCATAAATTGCCGCGCCACGGACTTCCGGCGTATGGCGCAGGGACTTGAGCAGTTCACGTGCCGCGCTGGCATCCTGGAACTCCAGGCTGGCGCTGGCATTTTCAGCCAGCACCCTGGCCTTGCTCTCGTTGGCGCCGACCAGCAACAGCAAGCCCGTGGCAAAGCTGCTGACCATGACAATCAAGGCGACGATGACCAGGGCCGTGGTCAGCGTTACCCGATTGATGCGCGCCAGGCGTGACCCCAAGGTCCGGCGATCGGGCGAAACTTGGGGAGCTCGGCGAGACGGATCGACGGTCACTGGCGCACCTCGTCGGCCAGTTTCAGCATCTGGCTGTTCAAGTTCAATCCGGCACGGCGCGCAGCGGCCAGGTTGATCTCGAAGCGAATCCGGCCGCCCCGCTGCTTCAAGACGATCATGCCGCCCGCCTCGACGAAGTCGTTGCCATCGCCGATAGTCAGCACCGCCGATTGGCCCAGCGTCCGCAGCAGCGTGTCCATCCGCGCCTCTTCACCGGCCGGGACGAACAACGCATGGCAGTCGCGCCATTCGTCCTGCCGCACCGACACGCGCACCTTGATGTCGCGTCCCTGCACCTGGCGCCCTTGGAGCTGAGCCAGTTTACCGGACAGCGGTTGAGCGCCCAGCCCGCAGACGCGCAACTCGCCGCCGCCCAGCGCCGCGGCCGGCCACTCGGTGTACTTGGTGAAATTCAGGACAAAGCCAGCCTTGATGCTGTCCTCCTCGAGCGTGTCGGCATGCGACACGCCGAAAGACAGAATCAGCGCCAGCCACCAGGCCCCGCGCCAACCGGCCGGCGGCTTTGATCTCGAGGGCATGGTTCTTAGAACTTCCAGTCCAGCTTCACATACACGCCGCGTTCGATCTTCACCGGGACCGACAGAATATTCATCATGACGATCTCCTGATGGCCGCTTTCCAACAGATTCTGACCGACCAGGGAGACCTCCGTGTCCCGATTCGCCTTCCAGGCCAGGCGCATGTCCAGGCTGGAGTAGGCCGGCACCGTATCGACGCCGGGCGTACTTCCCTCGAGCCTGCCAACGCGACGCAGCCAGGCATCCCATTGCAGCTTGGGCGTGATGTCCAGGGACGAGCGCAGCGAGACCTGATGGCTGGGCGTGGCGCCGCTGAACTCGCTACCCGAAGCGCCCGGCAAGGGATCGCGCGGACGGATGTGGAACAGCGAGCTGTTCGCTTGCAGGCGCCAATTCGACGTCGGCTTCCAGTCCACAGCCAGTTCCAGGCCGTAGGCATCCGCACCAACGGTGTTGGTGAGGGCCATGGGAAGGTAGAGATTGCCGCCGATGGACAGCGGCCGGGTGGTCGGGCCCGGCTGGATGGCGCCGCGCAAGTCCGCGTAACGATAGTAGAAGGCCGCGATTTCGGATGTCAGGTTGGCCTGCCACTGACGTCGCCAACCCAGATCCAGGGCATTGAGTTTCTCCGAGTCCATGTTAGGGTCGCCTACCGTGGCCAGCGGGAACGGCACAAATGGCGGCGATGGCGGCGCAACGAACGCGGTGGAGCCGCGCTCGCCGCGCGACGGCGTGCGCACCGCGCGGGAGGCCGCGGCCCACAGGCTGTCCTGTGTGGTCGGGGTCCACAGCAGGCGGATGTTGGGCTGCGCCTCGAAGCCGGTGAAATCGTTGTGTTCGAAACGGCTGCCCAGGGTCAGGCGCCAGCGATTCGGCACCAGCGTGATCTCATCCTGGATGAAGGCGCTGTACAGATCGAAGGACTTGCCGGTATCGGTAAACACTGTCTGGGGTGTGGTATCGATATGATCCTTGCTGGTCCGATAGCCCAGCCCCCAGACGAGGTCATGGGTCGCCCCAACAACCTGTTGCTGGTATTCCAGATCGAAGGTGTCGTGCCGATAGCGGACGAAACCCATATCGGTATCGCCGTGGTCTATAAAGGCTTGCAGCGACTGAGAGCCGGTCGCTGTCGGCCGTTCCCACCGGCCCAGCAGATGGGCGGTTCTGCCAACGCCATCGAGGCTCACATTGCTGACATAGGGGGGACCGGCGGTGAAGGCCGTGAGCTTGTCGCCGGCACGGTAGTCGCTCAAGTTGCCTTGCAGGGTGTATTTGTCGCCGCCGCGAGCGGCATCGAGACGGAACCCCGCCTGCTTGCTTTTCCACGTGTCCGGACCGTCGCCCCCGGCCACAGCCTCGCTGGGATCGACCGATTTCCCCTGGACGTGCACGCGCAGATGGGTATTCTCGTCCGGCGCCCAGCCATAGCGGGCCAGAACCATACCGCGCACCTCGCTACCGGCGGCTGCGCTGACCAGACCGCCCTGCGTATCCCTGGCGGAATGGGTGATGATGTTGATGACCCCATTGACGGCGTTCGCACCCCAGATGGCCCCGCCGGGACCGCGAATCACCTCGATGCGCTCGATATTGGCGAGGGGAATGTCGTTGTGCTCCCAGAACACACCGGAAAAGGCGGTGCTGTAGATGGCGCGGCCATCCACCAGGACCAACAATTTGTTGGAGAAACGGGAATTGAAGCCGCGAATGCTGACGGACCATTTGTTCTGACCGATGGCGGCGACCTGCACACCGGGGGCGAGTCGCAACGCCTCGGGGACGTTGGTGGCCCCGGAGCGACGAATGTCGTCAGCCTTGATCACGAACACCGCGGCCGCCGTTTCGGCCAGCGACTGTGCCTTCTTGGCTGCGGAAGTCACCGTCATCTGCATCAGCTCTTCCAGGCTGAGGTCCAGCGTGTCCGCACCCAGGGCGGCCAGCGGCGATGTCAAGGCAATGGTAACGAGGAGCGATAGCGGTTTCTTGTTGGTCATGACGAAATTCCCTGTGCGGTCGTGAGTCGCATTACGGCCAAAGCGCGGCAGTATCCCAAACATTGATATCGGCAGTTGTCGGAAGCTCTTTAGCGTCGGCGACTCATCTTGGCCTTCCGGCGGACTTCTTCCTGCCCGACGGTTCGTCGGCGTCGACCAGTCGGAAGTCGATCTTATTCGTTTCCATGTCCACACGCGCCAATTGCACCCGCACCCGGTCCGAAAGCCGATAGCGCTTGGCGGTGCGCTCGCCGACCATGGCGTGGGCCTTTTCGTCGAAATGGAAGTAGTCCTGACCGAGTTCGGAGACATGCACCAGACCTTCGACGAAGACGTCGTCGAGGGCGACAAAGATACCGAAGGGCACCACGGAGGAGATGGAGCCGGTGAATTGCTCGCCGACACGATCCTGCATGTAGTAGCACTTCAGCCAGGCTTCGACATCGCGCGTGGCCTCGTCGGCGCGGCGCTCGGTGGCCGAGCAATGCAGGCCGATGTCCGACCAGTCGCCCGGTTCGTAACGCTCCCTGGCCAGCGCGGCCTTGATGCCGCGATGGATCATCAGGTCCGGGTAGCGGCGGATCGGTGAGGTGAAGTGGGTGTAGCTCTCGTAGGCAAGCCCGAAATGGCCGACGTTATCCGGACTGTAGATGGCCTGGCGCAGCGAACGCAGCATGATCGTCTGGAGCAGTTGCTTGTCCGGACGACCCTGGATCTTCGCCAGCAGGTTGGCATAGTCCTTGGCCTGCGGGTCTTCGCCGCCACCCAGCGGCAGACCGAAAGTGCCGAGAAAATCGCGCAGCTTGGCAAGCTTCTCGGGCGTCGGCCCCTCGTGCACGCGATACAGCGCGGCATGGTCGCGCTCCTTGAGGAAATCCGACGCGCAGACGTTGGCCGCCAGCATGCACTCTTCGATCAGCCGGTGCGCGTCGTTGCGCTCGTAGGGTTCGATGCGTTCGATCTTGCCGTGGTCGTCGAAGACCATGCGTGTCTCGACCGTTTCGAAGTCGATGGCGCCGCGCTTGGCGCGCGCCTTGACCAGGACGCGGAACAGCGCGTCGAGGTTCTCCAGATGGGGCAGCAAGGAACCGACTTCGCCCAGCGCCCCGGGCTCCTTGTCATAGAGGGCGGCGGCGACTTCCGTATAGGTCAGCCGGGCATGCGACCACATCACGGCCGGATAGAAGCGGTACTGGCGGATCTCGCCCGTGGCGGCGATCTGCATGTCGCAAACCATGCAGAGACGCTCCACGCGCGGATTGAGCGAGCAAAGGCCGTTGGAGATCTTTTCCGGCAGCATGGGAATCACGCGGCGCGGGAAATACACGGAGTTGCCCCGCTCGTAGGCATCGTGATCCAGAGCGCCGTCCGTCTTGACGTAATGGGAGACATCGGCGATGGCGACGATCAGGCGGTAACCCTTGCCTTGCCGCTCGCAGTAGACGGCGTCGTCGAAGTCCTTGGCGGTTTCGCCGTCGATGGTCACCAGCGGCAATTCGGTGATGTCCTCGCGGCCTTTCCAGTCCGACTTGCGCACCTCGTCGGGCAGCTTCTTCGCTTCTTGCAGCGCGGCCTTGGAAAACTCGAAGGGCAGGTCGTGCTTGCGCAGCGCGATCTCGATCTCCATGCCGGGATCGGCATAGTTGCCGAGCACCTCGACCAGTCGGCCGATGGGCTGCGATTGCTTGCTGGGCTGCTCGATCAGTTCCACCACCACAACCTGGCCGGACTGCGGCTTGGGCGCCTTCTTGCCCTTCTCCGCCGGCGCCAGCAGGATGTCCTGGCTGATGCGCCGGTTTTCGGCGACGACGAACCAGACGCCGTGCTCTTCATGCACCCGGCCCACCACCTTGGTGTTGGCGCGCTCGACGACCTCGACGATCTTGCCCTCGGGACGCCCCTTGCGATCCACGCCGACCACGCGGGCAATGGCCCGGTCGCCATGCAGCACCTTGTCCATTTCCTTGGTGGCGAGGAACAGGTCGGCCCCGCCGTTCGTCGGGCACCAGGAAGCCAAAACCATCGGGATGCCCCTCCACCCGGCCACGAATGAGATCCGCCTTGTCGGGGATCAGCCAGTCGCCGCGCCGGTTCTGCAGCAACTGCGCGTCGCGCGCCATGGCGCCCAGACGCCGGGTGAAATCCGGGTGTTCATGCGCATCGACATCGAGCAACTCGCACAGGCGCTCGAAGGCGACGGGCACGCCTTGTTCGGTGAGCACCTGCAGGATGTACTCGCGGCTGGGCAGCGGGTTGTCGTAGGTCGCCAACTCCCGTTCCAGCATCGGATCGGCGCGGCGGATCGCGGAAAGACTGCCGCGGGTCGCGGACTGGTTTCGCTTGTTTGACAATTGATCTTTTTCCTTTAGAATGCGCGCCTCTTGTCGCCTGCCCAGGTGGCGGAATTGGTAGACGCACTAGTTTCAGGTACTAGCGGGTAACTCCGTGGAGGTTCGAGTCCTCTCCTGGGCACCAAACAGCAAATAAAGCCACGATTCGTCGTGGCTTTCTTGTTTCCGGCTCGGCGGATTCCGGCCGCTGTCGAGGCGCGACAGCCGATGCTTTTCGTTGAAATCATTGGTCCGGGATTCTACGCCCACCTCGCACAAGCCACCGGACCTGAGCTACCCTTGGCGGCCATCTCCTGCCGATGAGCCGCGGATGAGGAAACCATGAAGACCAACGTCCCGAACAGACTCGACCGCATTGTTGCCGACGCCCGCCAGGCCGCCGAGAAGCGTGAGCAAGGCTACCGGGAGCAGGCGCTGAAGATCTATCCCTGGATCTGCGGGCGGTGTGCGCGCGAATTCAGCCATGCCAATGTCCGTGAACTGACTGTCCACCATCGTGACCACAATCACCACAACAATCCAGCCGACGGCAGCAACTGGGAATTGCTCTGCCTCTATTGTCACGACAACGAGCATCAGCGCCAGATGGAAGCCGGCAACGCCGGCAGCAACGCCCTGGCCGCCGGCGCGACCCATGCGCCCTTCGCCGACCTCAAGGCCATGCTGGCCGGCAAGAACAAGAGCTGACCGCTAGTGCAGTTTCTCCGGTGACCCGCAGCACTTCTTGAATTTCTTGCCGCTGCCGCAGGGGCACAGGTCGTTTCTGCCCACCTTGGGCTCGTCCCGCCGAATGGTCGATTTCGCCTTTCGGGTCGGCAGCCACCAAGCCTGAATGGCCATGACGCAGTCGCCCAGCGAAGCCGCCATTTCCTCATGGCGAGCCTCGATTTCCGGATGGTTCTTCATTTCCTCCCAGCCGACCTCGGTGCCGTAGAGCAGGATGGGATAGAGCATTTCCTCGCCCTCCTCCGTGTCCAGCAGAGGTTGCCAGCCGGCCTCGTCCAGCCCCATGCCGCGCACGAAACCGGTGCACCACTCGTCGATGATGGGAATCACCTTGCCTTCGTACTCGCGCTCATACATGAGCGGCTCGAAGGTATCGGGATCGTCGCGCAAATGGAACACGATGGCATTGGCATGGCGAAAGATCAGCGACATGATCCGTTCGGCCTGTTGCTTCGATTCCCAAGCCATCTCCTCGCGCCCCCAGATCACGGGCAGCCATTGGCTGGGCGGCAGGGTGTTGGGGCCAATGGCCAAGGCGGTGAGGAATCCGTCGACCATGGCGATGTCCATCGCTTCCTCTCCGGCGACGTCGGAGAGCAGAAAATCCTCGAGCTCCTGAAGTTCATCATCGTCAAGCGGATCGACAAGGTCCATGTCACGACTCTCGGTAAAGTTGGCTACGGCCGGGCGGTCGCCCGTTCCCGTCGGCGGTGGCTCAGGAAGGCCGGCAGCGCCAGCAGGCCCAGCAAGGCGGCGACCAGAAGCAGGGGCCATACTACCGGACGATTCCACCGCTGGCGCAGACGCTCGCGCAGATCGGCATCGACGCGCTGGTACTTCAATGTGTTGTTGCCCACCTTGGTCGGCTTGCGATTGGTGAGCCACGTATGCCGCAAGGCGTAGTCCTTGGGGTGATAGCCCCAGATCCACGGAGTATCGTGGCGAAGAATCGCCAGCATGCGATCGATGATGTCCTGTCGCTCGGGGCCGTTTTCCATGGCGCGCATGCGTTCGAACAGGCGGTCGTATTCCGGATTGGCATAGTTGGCGGCATTTTCGCCTTGATGCTTGACCTTCCCCTGCGGCCCGTAAAGCAGAAAGAAAAAGTTTTCCGGATCCGGATAGTCGGCGTTCCAGCCGAAATAGAAGAGTTGCACCGCGCCCTTGCGGATCTTTTCCTGGAAGCGGTTGTAGTCGGTATTGCGCACCACGAGTTGCACGTCGATCTTCTGGAACTGCTTGTTCAGCCAGTCGATGCGCGACTTGCCGCCGACGCCGCCCGCCGTGGTATCGAGGTTGATCACCAGCGGCTCGCCGGTCTTGCGTCGCGGCCGTTCGGGTAGCCCGCCTCGGCCAGCAACTGCTTCGCCACTGCGACCGGCTTGCGGCGCGGCTTGCCATCGACCAGGTCGTACATCTCCGGATTGACGCCCGCCTCGCCCTCCCGGTAGCCAAAGATGCCCGGCGGAATCGGCCCCTGGGCGGACATGCCGCGGCCGTTCTGGAAAATGGAAATGAACTCTTCCTGGTCGATGGCGATGGCGATCGCCTGCCGCAGCTTCCTGGTCCGCTCCGCGTCGCCACCGACCACCGGATCGAGCATGTTGAAGCCCATGTAGAAGGTCGACGTGGATACCGAGGTGGAGAGTTGAATGCCCTGTTCGCGCATACCTTCGGTCAGCGTCGCCTCGCCGCCGCTGCCCACTTGCACCGCCTGATCGAAGGAGTCGGAAGCGATCGCCGAGGCATCGTAGTAGCCCTGCAGGAACTTGTTCCAGTAGGGGATCTGCTCCTTCTCGCGGGTGAATACGACTCGTCGACGAATGGCAGCGCCTGGCCGCAGTCAGCCAGCAAGCCGGCCGCGCGATCCCCCGACTCGCCTTCGCACGGGTAGGCCTCGCCGTGAAAGTTCGGGTTGCGCTCGAGCACCATGCGGGCGTTGGGATTGTTCTCCGTCAGCATGTAGGGGCCGGTGCCGATCGGATACCAGTCGAGCGTCAGGTTCTTCTCGGCCATGCCCGGCTGGCCGTGGAACTGGTCCGCCTCCCAGGGCATCGGCGCGAAGAAGGGCATGGTCAGCCAGTAGACGAACTGCGGGTACTTGCCCTTGACGCGGATGCGATAGGATAGCGATCCAGGACCTCGACACCGGCGAGAGGGAACTGGCGCAGGTCCAGCCATTCGCCTTGGCGCTCCTTGGGCAGGCCTTGCTGGTGCGTCTGGAGGGCCTTGCCCAAAGTCGTCGAGGCCGACGATGTACTCGCTCATCAGGCCGAGGATCGGCGAATGCAGGCGCGGATGGGCCAGTCGCTTGAGGCCATAGACATAGTCGTCGGCGGTCAGTTCGCGGGAATCCGTTGAGCGGAAAATCGCCCAGGTTGTGCTTGTCGGCCAGCCCGGCGACGCCCAGTGCGTGATAGCTGTGACTGCCAGTCGCCTCGCGCGCGAAGGCCGGATGCGGCTGGTAGCGAATGCCCGGCTTGAGCTGGACCAGGTATTCGGAAAAGACAATGCGCGACGGCTCGACATCGTCGGGCAGCGAGCGGCCCTCGGCATCCAGGTAGCGCGGCTTTGGTACCGTCCACGGCGGTGGATGGAATCACCGCATAGGGCCGCTTGAGATAGTGGTACTGCAGCGGCGGCTCGTAGATCTGGGCGGTGAAGGTGATCTCATCCTCACTGTAGGACTGGACGGGATCGAGGTGTTTGGGCCGATCGGTAAACGCGGTGTAGAGGATGTTTCTGCCACGGTCGGCGGCGGGATACGGGTCGTTCCATGCCTTGCCGCAGCCGGCCAGCCAAAGCGGCAAAATGACGATCAGCAGTCTCCACATGGTGGGCTAGTGTATTCGATCCGCTATAATCCGCGTCGCTCAACCACTAGGGGAAAACGATGGGCTTTCTCGCCGGCAAGCGCATTCTGATCACCGGTCTGCTCTCGAACCGCTCGATCGCCTACGGCATCGCCAAGGCCTGCCACCGCGAAGGCGCGCAGACTGGCCTTCACCTACCAGAACGAGCGCTTCAAGGAGCGCGATCGCCAAGTTCGCCGACGAATTCGGCAGCCATCTGGTCTTTCCCTGCGACGTCGCCGACGATGCGCAGATCGACGCGCTGTTCGACGAACTCGGCAAGGACTGGGAAGGTCTCGACGGCCTGGTGCATTCGATCGCCTTCGCGCCCGAGCGAAGCCATCGAGGGCGACTTTCTCGACGGCATCTCGCGCGAGGCCTTCCGCATCGCCCACGACGTCTCGTCCTACAGCTATCCGGCGCTGGCCAAGGCGGCCCGGCCGCTGCTGCTGAAGGGCAACAATCCCGCCCTGCTGGCGCTTGCCTACCTCGGCGCCGAGCGCACCATGCCCAACTACAACACCATGGGTCTGGCCAAGGCCAGCCTGGAAGCGGCGACCCGCTATCTGGCCTTCTGTCTCGGTCCGCAGGGCATTCGCGCCAACGCCATTTCCGCCGGCCCGATCAAGACCCTGGCGGCATCCGGCATCGGCAACTTCGGCAAGCTGCTGGCCTACAACGCCCACCACGCGCCGCTGCGCCGCAACGTCACCATCGAGGAAGTCGGCAACGCCGCCGCCTTCATGCTCTCCGACCTGGCCAGCGGCATCACCGGCGAAATCATGTACGTCGACGGCGGCCTGAACACCACCGCCCTGGGCAACGCCGAGCCTCTACCGACGTAAGTTCGGTTCGGCCATCGGCGGCGGGACGGAGATCATCTCGCCGCCGTGAGTCGGTGCCGGGGGCACAGCGGCTATCGTTCCTTCGCCTCGATGGCCGCCTTGTTGATTTCCACCGGGTACTTCTCCTTCAAGGCGGCTATCCAGGCCAGCAGTTCCTCTTCAGCCACCAGCCTCGCATATTGGGCCTGCAGGGCCTGCGCCTGGGGCTTTTCTTCCGTACCGGCCGCAAACGGCCTGACCTTGGCAACGCGGAAGAGGGAATAGCCGGTCGGCGTGGCAACGCCGACGTACGCGGGCAACTTGGTGGGGGCGGCCTTGAACACCGCACGCACCGCGTCCGGCGCGAGGTTCGGGGCTCCCGCCCGAGTCACCGTACGGGCCGCGCTCCAGACCACATCGGTCTTCTCGCCCTTGTTGAGCTGAGCCAGACGCTGCTCGCCTTCCTTGGCGGCCAGTTTGACGGCTTCCTGATGCGCCAGGAACTTCTCGATGGTCGGCGCCACGGTCTCCAGCGTCTGCTGGGCCGCCGGCTTGTGCTCCAGCACTCGCGCCGCAACCAACACGTTCGGCGCGACCTCGATCGCCTCGGTATTGCGCTTGTTCTTGGTGGCATCGTCGGAAAACACGGCCGCGATGAGTTTTGGATTGGCGAGCGGTCCCTGGGCATTCGCGCCCTTGATCAGCCAGTCGCTCTGCTGGATCGCCAGCTTGAACTTTTCGGCAGCCGGTTTGAGGCTGTCGGCCTGTTCATAGACCGTGTTGCTAAAGCCTTCGGCATTCTCGAGATACTTCTTCGCGGCTGCCTGCGCCTTGATCTCCGCGGAAATCTCGCCCTTCACCTCGTCGAGCAGGCCGGCCGCGTTCCGGACGGACTCCGGTCAGCCTGATGATATGAAAGCCGAAATCCGAACGCACGACATCCGAAACCATGCCTTCCTTCAAGGCGAATGCCGCTTCCTCGAAGGGCTTGACCATGGCGCCGCGCGCAAACCAGTCGAGGTCGCCACCCTTCTCGGCGGAGCCGGGATCCTGCGAGTATTGCTTTGCCAGCTTGGCAAAGTCGCCCGGCGCCTTCTTGGCCTGGCTCGCGACATCGGCCGCCCTGGCTTCGGCCGCCTTGATCTGCTCGGCCGGCGCATCCTTGTTCACGGCGATCAGCACATGGCTGGCACGCCGCTCCTCCGGCTGCTTGTAGCGGTCGCCATGCGACTGGTACCAAGCCTTGATATCATCATCGCTCACCGCGATCTGCTCGGCCAGCTTGTCGCGGCTCAACACCAGGTACTCGACGCGAAGCTGTTCGGGCAACTCGAACTTCTTCAGATTGGCTTCATAGAAGGCCTTTACGGCATCGGGGGCCAACTTGACGCTGGCCAGGAACAGTTCGGGACGCAAGGCCGCCTCGCTGATCTCCCGCTCTTCCAGTTGCATGCCCACCCAGTGGTTGCTGGCCGTCTTGCCCGGCAGCGATGCGTTGGCGACCGCCGCGATGCCTTGCTGCACGGTCATGTCCTGGCGCACGTTGTACTCGAACATTGCCTTGGTCATGTTTTGCGACGCGATCAATGCGTCGTAGCGCCGCGGCGAGAACTGGCCGTCCTCTTGCAGTTGCGGCACGGCGGCGATGAAGCGCGCCAACTGTTCGTTGCTCACCGACATGTTGGACTTGTTGGCGTGCACACTGAGCAAGCGGCGCTGAACGAGGTTATCGAGCACCGCGCGCCGCAACTCCGGGCTGTCGAGCATCGCCGGATCGCGCCCGCCCAGCGCCGGGCGCAGCCGATCCTGTTGCTCGCGCAATGCCTGCTGAAACTCACCTGTCGATATCTTGCTGCCACCGACCGTGGCAACCTCGCCACTGCCCCCCGAGTCGCTGATGTAGGACTCCATCCCCCACAAGGCAAATGGCAGGACGATCAGGGCCAGGACGAGCTGGACGATCCTTGGATTGTTGCGAACGCTATCGAACATGCTGGGCTTTCATGAAAAAAGAGCGAACCACAGTTCGCCTCTGCAACTCCGGCGGGGCGGAAAATCGCCGCGGCGCGTCGCGTGACCGACGCGCATTTTAGCGCTTAGTTCACCCGGAAGTCGCCTCAACAAGGCGAGCATCCTCGAACAGCGATGCGATGACGACCTTGCCGATATCCGAACGGTCGGGCACGACATAGAGTACTGGCGTGATCATTTCCTCGAAGATGCCCCGCAGGCTACGGGCGCCGATCTTGTATTCGACGGCCAATTCGGCGATCTGCTGAAAGACCACGGGTTCGATCGCCAGTTCGACACCCTCTTCGCGAAATATCTCCTGGAACTGCCGAAAGATGGCGTTGCGCGGCTCGGTCATGATGCGCACCAGCGTCGCCTTCGACAGCTCCTGCAAGCGGGTCACCACCGGCAGGCGCCCGGCAAACTCGGGAATCAGGCCGAATTCGAACAGGTCGGTCGGCTTGACCCGGGTGTTGAGACGATCGAGGATCCTCTGGTTGTCGTCATCCGAGGTGGAGATGAAGCCGAAGGAATGGGTCTTGGCAAGAATCTGCTCCAGGCCGACAAAGGCACCGCCGCAGATAAACAGGATGTGCGTGGTGTCGATGTAGCGATCGCCGCCCAGTTTCACGGGCGTGCCTTCCATGATCTTGAGCAGCGCGTTCTGCACGCGCTCACCACTGGCACTGCGCGACTGGCTGCTCACCGCCTTGAGCTTGTCGACCTCGTCGATGAAGACAATCCCGTGCTGGGCGCGGCCGACGTCGCCGCCGGCCTTGTCGAGCAGCCGCTGCAACATGGCCTCGATCTCCTCGCCGACATACTCCGTCTGGGCCAACGACGGCGCATCGGCGGTGACAAAAGGAACATCGAGGACGCGCGACAGCGTTTCGCACAAGAGTGTCTTGCCCGTTCCGGTTGGTCCGATCAACAGAATATTGCTCTTGATCGCATCGACGCCATCGCCTCCCTTGCCTGCGACACGGCCGATCTTCCGATAGTGGGCGTAGACGGCGACCGCCAGCGTCTTCTTCGCGTCGTCCTGCCCTATGACGTATTGATCCAGGTACCTGACGATGGCGCTGGGCGTCATGCCGGGCGCCAATACGGCCGAATTCTCGTTCCTGCTCGACATCCGAGTCCCTTCCTCGATCAGAATTGCTCTCCGGGCCGCAGGTAACGCCACTGGCCAAGCGGCAGATCACCCAGCCGGACCCGGCCGATGCGCACGCGCTTCAGGCCCGTCACCCGCAAGCCGACCAGTTCGCACATGCGCCGAATCTGGCGCTTCTTGCCTTCCTTCAGAACGAAGCGCAACTGATCCTCGTTGGCCCATTCCACCCGGGCGGGCCGCAAGACCTTGCCATCAAGCGACAAACCTTGGTTGAGCAGCGCCAGGCCGCGCGCATCGAGTTCACCCACCACACGCACCAGGTATTCTTTTTCGATGTCCGAATGCTCGCCGATCAGTTGGCGGGCAACACGGCCATCCTGGGTTAACACCAGCAGGCCGGTGGAATCGATGTCGAGCCGCCCCGCTGGCGCGAGGCCGCGCAGGTGGCCGGGCTGGAAGCCTTGCGTCGCCCGGTCCTCGGCCTGCTGGGAATTGGCGGCAATCAGCGTTATCGCCGGTCGATGACCATCCTCGGCCTGGCCGGACACATAGCCGATCGGCTTGTGCAGCAGGATGGTCGCCTGTCGCGCCTGCCGGGCACGCGCCTCCCCGGCGAGGGTAATGACGGCATCGGGCGCCGCGCGCGTGCCGAGCTGGGTCACTCGTTCGCCGTCCACGAACACCAGGCCCCGCTCGATGTAGGCATCGGCCTCGCGCCGGGAGCAAAGACCGCGCTCGGCCATCAGCTTCGAAATCCGTATACCCTGCGTATCATTCATGGTTCGCGATTCTACCGCCCCGACATGCTCAGCTACCGCCACGCATTCCATGCCGGCAATCATGCCGATGTACTCAAGCACTGCGTCCTCGTTCAGTTGCTGCGCCACCTGAATCAGAAGGACAAGCCCTACTGGTATATCGACACCCACGCCGGCGCCGGGCGTTACAAGCTGGATTCGGAGCACGCGACGAAAAATTCCGAGTTCGAGTCGGGTATCGGCCGGCTCTGGCAGCGAAACGACCTGCCACCGGCCGTGGCGGATTACGTCGGCCAGGTGCGCGGCATGAACTCGGATGGCAAGTTGCGCCATTACCCCGGTTCGCCGTGGCTGGCCTACGAGTTGATGCGCCCCGACGACCGACTGCGCCTCTTCGAGTTGCACGGCACAGATGACCGCTTCCTCGAAAGAACCTTCGCCAAGGCGGGCGCGCGCGTGGCGATCCAGCAGGCCGACGGCTTTCAGGAAATCAAGTCCGTGCTGCCACCGCCGCCGCGACGCGGCCTGGTGCTGATCGATCCGGCATATGAAGACAAGCGTGACTACCTGCGGGTGGTGGCAACGCTGAAGGAAGCTCTAAGCCGCTTTGCCACCGGGACATTCCTGGTCTGGTATCCCCAGGTGCAGCGGGGCGATGCCCGCCAGCTCCCGGAAAAGCTGAAGAAGCTGCCGGCGAAGTGGCTCAACGCCATGCTGACAGTGCGCTCTCCCACCGAAGACGGCTTTGGCATGCACGGTAGCGGCCTGTTCGTGGTCAATCCGCCGTGGACGCTCCAGGAGACGCTCAACGAGGTGTTGCCTTATCTGGTAGCGGCGCTGGCCGTGGACGCTGGCGCGACCTTCGAACTGACCCGCAGCGAGTAACGGCACTCAGCCCAGGCGGGAGTTCCAGGCCTCGACCCAGGCCGGAATGTCGGCGGGCGCCATGGCGCGGCTGATCCAGTAGCCTTGGGCGCGCTCGCAGCCCTGCTCCCTGAGCAGATTCAAGGTTTCCTCGTTCTCGACGCCCTCCGCCACCACCTGAAGGTCCAGGCCGTGCGCCAGGCGAATCAGGGTCGCGACGATTTCCCTGTCCTGGGGCGAGCGAAGCATGGTATCGACAAAGACCCGATCGATCTTCAGTTCACTCAACGGCAACTGGCGCAGATAAAGAATGGACGAATAGCCGATGCCGAAATCGTCGATGGATGTCCGCACCCCAAGCTCGATCAGACGATTCATCACGCCGGCGCCCGCGTCCGGATCTTCCAGCACCGCGCTTTCGATCAATTCGAATGTCAATCTTTCCGGCGGAACGCGCCAGATTTTGATCGCCTGTTCCACCAACTGCGGCAGCTCCTCATCCATCATGTCGCGCGCCATCAGGTTGACGCTCAACTGGATGTCGGTGCCGGTCTTGATCAACTCGGCGAGGATTCGGCAGGCGCCGAACACCAGCCAACGAGTGAACTGTGGCGCCATGCCCAGCCGCTGCGCCACGTCGGGAATCTGCCAGGGCGAGACCTCGTGGCCCTGGGTGGTGGTCCATCGCAGCAGCAGTTCGCCGCCAACGCAGCGACCGCCGTGCAGCTCGATCTGCGGCTGAATATGAATCAGCAGTTGACCGTTTTCCAGGGCGCTGGCGAACTCCTTCTCGATGAGCGCCTCGCGCCGGGCGGTGGCCAGCAACCGATCGTCGAAGAAGACGATGGGCTTGCCTTCGCGCCATGCCGTTTCTACCGCCAGCTCGGCGCAACGCATCAGATCGTCGGCGCTGTTGCCATGGTCCGGCGACCAGACCACGCCGATGGCGAAGGGTGAATGCACGGCGGAGCCCTGAATGAACAGGGGCCGATCGAGGACCTGCGCCACCTTGTTCACCGCCAACTGAACCTGCGCCGGCGTCAGCAGACCCGGCAGGATGACCGCGCCGCCGTGCGCTTCGGTGCGCACCAGCACATCGCGCTCGCGCAGTTGGGCGGCAATGCGATCGACGGCCGCCTCGACCAGGGCATCGCGCTGTTCTCGATCGAGCGTCAGCGCGCCCGGTCCCAAATGAAACTGAAAGGCCAGCAGGCCGACGATATTGCCTTCCCGCCCCGGCTCCGCCCTCCGGGCCTGATCCAGGGCTTCGGCCAACGTTCTGGCCAGCACGCGACCGTGACCACGCTCGGCCGTGTCGTCCGCCACGGCAGCCGCCGTACCCTGCTTCGTCATTCGGTGCAGGAAGTCGGTGACGCACATTCCTGCCGCCGACAGCGCCGTCAGAATTTCCACTTCCAGGATCGACAGAGACGAGCGCTCGCCGAGCAGGCGCTGGCTGCCGTAGCGCACCAAGGACTGCGCGGCCCTCAAGGGCAGGTCGTCGGCGCAACCGATTTTCCGCAGGTTCTGCCAGGCCGCATCGAGGCACTCCAGCCAATGGATACCGAAGTCCGCTTCGGGGAGCGCGACGAATGTTTCCAGGAAATGCCTCAATGCCTCCTGATCGGCGCTGGCGTTGGGGTCGGATTCGGTCAACGCGGCATACACCGCGTCAAGCCGGCGGTCTTGTGCCACCTTGTCGTCATGGCGAAAGGTGGCACGCAGCGCCGAGCGTGCACGGGCATCGAGCCCGTAGCGGCAAAGCATGTCGGTAACGCCGTGCGTGGCCACCAGGGCAGCCAGTGGGGACAGTCCATCCTGGCCGCCGGTGCCGGCAATCAAAGGTAAAACTCCTTCGGATCGAGGCCGAACGATCCCGCCGGCAGGGTACGCAGGATCTGGTAGGGCTTGCCCTCGCAGACCAGGGGATCGCTGAGCAGATTGAGAATACCGGGGGACGAATTACGGGTCTTGTCCGGTCCCAACAGCACCATGATGCGCGGCTTGAGTCGGCGCACCCGGTTCTGCTCGTAGACCACGCCCACCTCGCCGCTGTTCAGTTCGACCAGGGTGCCAACGGGATAGAGACCAACGAACTGAATGAATTCATCGACCACCGAAGCCGTAAAGCGGAGGTCGCGCATGGAGTTGATTTCCTCGATGACCTTCTGGCTGCCGCGCGCCGGCCGGAACGAACGCGGGTAGGACATGGCGCAGTAGCTGTCGACCAGGCCGGCCATCTCGGCGTAGAGGCCGAGTTCTTCGCCACGCAAGCGCGCCGGGTAACCGCTGCCGTCGATACGCTCGTGATGCTTGATGATGATGTCGCGTACATCGTCGGCGACCGCAAACTCGTTGGCAAGCAGTTCAATGCCCATCTGGACATGCTGGCGCATCTGTTCGCGCTCTTTCGGCGTCAGGCCACCCATCTTGTGCACCAGCGAGGTCGGCAGCCGAATGAAGCCGATGTCCTTGAGCAGACCACCCATGCCAAGCGAATGGAGTTCGTCGGGTGGCAAACCCAGGTGACGGCCGAAGGCCATCAAGTGGATCGAAACGCTGAGGGCATGGTTGTAGGTTTCGTTGTCGGTGCGCTTCAACCGCGCCAGCCAAAGCATGGCGTCCGGATTGCGCACCACGCATTCGACCATGCCGCCCACCGTACGATCGATATGTCCGATATCCGGCACTTTGCCGGCCGACACCTGTTCGCCAATATCCTCGAGCAGATGCTGGGTGTTTTCGTAGGCCGTCTGCGCGGTCGGCAGCTCGTCCTCGACGTGGATGTCTTCCGGATAGACGACGGTCTGGAACTTGCGGCCGGCAAGCTCGCGAGTCTCGCTCATCACCAGCGGCGGGATGGTCAGCTTCTTCCGCCCCTGATAGTGAACCACCGGCTGTTCCCCCGTCCGCGGCCGCTTGGTCGGCACGAAGGGGAGATTCGGGTCGGAACGATATTCCACACCCGTGGAACGGGCGCGATCGACGGTAACGAAGCGGCACAGCTCGCGCAACTGCGCCAGTTGCTCGGCGTCCTCGATCAGGAAGCCCTGGATCAGAAAAGGAGACTCCAGCCAGGGCCGGTCAAGTTCGGCGACGAACATGCCGAGTTTCAAATCCAGCGTCGAAACGACTTGGAACATCGATGACAATTTGCGAAGAATGGCAATTGACTAAGTATAGCCGCCACCGAGCCGGGATTTTCAATACCAGGCGTGTCCCAATTATGAATTTTGTTAGCAGAAATCGCGGCTATGGACGGCAAGTCCGCCCAGCAACCGGCTGTGATCGACCAAACGCTTCGCCAGCAGATGCACCACGTCGCCCTGGCGCTGAAGCACGCCCAGCACGCCCAACAGTGGTGCATTCAGCAAGGCATGTCGCTGGCGCTCGGCGAGATGCGGATGGACGATGACATTGGCCAATCCCGTCTCATCCTCGATGGTGAGGAAGATGACGCCATTGGCGGTGCCGGGGCGCTGACGGCAGGTGACCAGGCCGACACAGCGCGCCGGCGTTTGATGCTCCATGCGGCGTAGTTCCCGCGCCGTGGCATAACGGGGGTCGAGACGATCGCGCAGCAGCAGGAGAGGATGCCGCCCCAGCGTGAAACCCAGGCTGGCGTAATCGGCAATCAGGTCCTGGCCTTCGCGCGGTGCCGGCAGTGACGTCTCCGTTTCGATCACCGGCGCCTGGTCGAGCAGGTCGTGGCGGATCGCGACAGCCGCCGCGGCCCAGGCCGCCCCAAAACGATGTCCGGCCAGGTGCCGCAAGGCGCCGGCGGCGGCCAGCGCTTCGAGTTCGCCGCGGTCGAGCGCCGCCCGCGCGGCCAGGTCGGCGACATCGCGGCCAACGGTCTGGCGCCGGATCGCCGCAACACGCTCGCCCGCTCCCTGCCCCAGGCCCTTGACCAGATGCAGCCCGAGGCGGACGGCATCCTGCTCCAGCGTGCTGTCCCAATCGCTGGCGGTCACATCGACCGGTAGCACCTCGACACCATGACGACGGGCATCCTGAATCAGTTGCGACGCCGAATAGAAACCCATCGGCTGCGCATTGAGCATGCCGACCAGAAAAGCCGCCGGCTCATGGCGTTTCAGCCAGGCCGAGACATAGACCAGGAGCGCGAAGCTGGCCGCGTGCGACTCCGGGAAACCATACTCGCCGAAGCCCTCGATCTGCCGATAGAGATTCTCGGCGAACTCCGGCGGATAGCCGCGCGCCGCCATGCCGGCCAGCAACTTCTCCCGGAAGGGACCGAGGCCACCCTTGCGCTTCCAGGCGGCCATGGCGCGGCGCAGTTGATCCGCCTCGCCGGGCGTGAAACCGGCGGCGACGATGGCGAGCCGCATTGCCTGTTCCTGGAAAATGGGCACGCCCAGCGTCCGTTCCAGCACGCCGCGCACCGCCTCGGAAGGGTATTTGACCGGTTCCAGCCCCTGCCGACGGCGCAGATAGGGATGCACCATGTCGCCCTGGATCGGCCCCGGCCGGACAATCGCCACCTCGATGACCAGATCGTAGAAACGGCGCGGTCGCAGGCGCGGCAGCATGGCCATCTGGGCACGCGACTCGACCTGGAAAACACCGATGCTGTCGGCACGACAGAGCATGGCGTAAACCGCGTCGTCCTCGGCCGGAATGTCCTGCAGGCGGAAAGGTATGCCCCGCCGCCGTGATACCCAATCGAGGGCTCGCCTGATCGCCGAAAGCATGCCCAACGCCAGCACGTCGACCTTCAACAGGCCCAGGGCGTCGATGTCGTCCTTGTCCCACTGGATGATGCTGCGCTCCGCCATCGCCGCGTTCTCGATCGGCACCAGGCGGTCGAGCCGGCCGCGTGAGATGACGAAACCGCCGACATGTTGCGAGAGATGGCGCGGAAAGCCTTTCAGTTGTCGGGCCAGCCACAGCCATTTTCTTGCGCGCGGACTGGCCGCGTCGATACCCACGTCGGCCAGCCGCTCCGGCCACTGCTCCTGCTTGTCCCACCAGGCCAGATTGCCGCTCAAGGCATCGAGCGCCTCGCCGGGGAACCCCAGTGCCCGTCCGGCATCGCGGAGCGCCGAGCGGCTACGGTAACTGATCACCACCGCCGTCAGGGCGGCACGGTCACGGCCATACTTGCCGTAGATGTACTGGATCACTTCTTCGCGGCGCTGGTGCTCGAAATCGACGTCGATATCCGGCGGCTCGTCGCGCTCCTTTGAAATGAAGCGTTCGAAAAGCATGCTGGCCCGCGCCGGGTCCACCTCGGTAATGCCGAGCGCGTAGCAGACCGCCGAATTGGCCGCCGAGCCGCGCCCCTGGCAGAGAATGCCGGCGCTCCTGGCAAAACCGACAATGTCATAAACGGTCAAAAAATAGGCCTCGTACCTGAGTTCCGCGATCAGCGCCAGCTCGTGCTCGATCTGGCTACGCACCTTCTCAGCCACGCCCGCCGGGTAGCGAATCGCCAGCCCCCGCTCGACCTCGGCGCGCAGATAGGCCGCCGGCATCTGTCCCGGCGGTACGATCTCGTCCGGGTATTCGTACTTGAGCTCGTCGAGCGAAAACTCGCACAGCGCCGCCACCCTGACCGTTTCGGCCAGCAACTCGGGCGGATACAAGCGTGCCAGCGCCAGCCGCGAACGCAGGTGCCGCTCGCCGTTGGCGAACAGGGCATGGCCGGCCGCGTCGACCGTGGTCCTCAAGCGCAGCGCCGTCAGCGCATCCTGCAAGGGCCGGCGCCCGCGCGCATGCATATGCACATCCCCCGCCGCCAGGAGCGGCAGACCGAGCGTCCGCAGGCGCGCCAGGCGCTCGGCATCGCCAGGCAAAAGAAAACGCTCATGGGCAATCCAGCAGCGGCCGGGAAAACGCGCGGCGAGCCAGTCGGCATCGGCAACCGACGCCTCCGCGGACGCCACCCAGAGGCACAGGCAATCGGGCACGCCCCAGTCGAGGTCATTGCGCGTCAGCCGGTAAGCGCCCTTCTCCGCCCGCCGCCGGCCGAGGGTGACGAGCGCCGACAGGTTGCCGTAGCCGGCGCGGTTCCGTGCCAGCAGCACCAGCTTCATGCCTTCGACAAGGGATATCTCGCTGCCGATGATCAATTTGAGCCCGGCTTCTTTTGCCGCCAGATGGGCGCGCACGGCGCCGGCGAAGGAACATTCGTCGGTGATCGCCAGCGCCGCATATCCCAGCGCCCGCGCCCGCGCCACCAGTTCCTCGGCATGGGAAGCCCCGCGCAGGAAACTGAAATTGCTCAGGCAGTGGAGTTCGGCGTAGTCGGGCAGCATCACTGGCTATACTGTACAAAACAACAGTATAGCGCAGCGGATTACCGGTTCAGGGGTTCCGGCAGACCCGGACAGCGGTATCCCCGGCCTGGCCACAAGGCGTCACGGCCCCCGGTTCGGGATGCGGCGTGCCTTCGCCGTCCATGCGCGCCTCGCGTGTCTCCCAGGAAACCACGCCGCCACGGTCCACGACCAGGCGCAACAGCCAGCCGACCTTGGCTTCGGGAAGCTCGAAGCCGTCGAAAACGAAATTGCCCAGGCTGTAGACGATCGGCCGGCCTCGATGGATCTCGGCGCCCTGCGTCACGTGCGGGTGACCGCCGATCACGGCATCGGCGCCCGCATCGATCATCGTCCGGGCCAATTGCCGCTGCCGTTCGGTGGGTAGCGACTCGCGCTCCCAGCCCCAGTGCATGAAGGGAATCACCACGTCCGCACCAGCGGCCCGGGCGGCACGGATATCGGCGACCACCTGGCTGTCCTCGCTCCAGGCGATACCCGGCCAACCGGCGCCCGCCTCGAAGGAACGCGGCTTGAACTCGTTGTAGCCGAGCACGGCGATGCGCAGGCCCTTGCGTTCGATCCACAGCGGCGCGTGGGCGGCGGCCAGATCCTGTCCGCCGCCGAAATGGCGGATACCGCTCTTGTCGAGCGTCGCCAGCGTTTCGAGGAAGGCCGCCTTGCCGTAGTCGCCGGAGTGGTTGTTGGCCACCGACATGGCGTCGAAGCGGCCCTTGAGCACGGCGATCACCCGGGGATCGGCGCGAAAGCTGTAAATCTTGCTCTCGAGCGGCTTGCCCGTGCTGGCGATCGGGCACTCCAGGTTGCCGATGCGGTAGTCGGCATCGGCCAGCAGAGCGGCGAATGGCGCCAGCGGGTCGCGCCCCTCCGCGATCACCCGGCCAGGTCCGTCGTCGAGCATCACATCGCCGACGAAGGTCAGCCGCACAGGCTCGGCTTGCGCCAACGTGGCAACCACCAACAGACAGAGCAGACGCGCCAGATTCATCAGCGCAACTCGCACCAGTACTGGAGTTCGCCATCCCGCACCGGCTCATAGACAAAATGCAGGCCGGTAAAGCCGTAGCGGCCACGCTCCCTGGGGGGCGGATAAGGATAGGTCGCCTGATGGATGGGCACCGAGCCCTCGTCCCGATCGGCGTAGGTATAAACCTTGATCGAGGCCAGATCGGCCGGTTGCTTCTGAAACACGATACGGAACTGAAAATAGGAACCGACCTGGATCGGCGGCACGGCATAGGGCGAATCCACCGGCCGGGCAAGCAGCACCTCTTCTTCGCCGCCGTAGGTGTAATGGCAGGCGACCTCGTCGGCCATGACGGCGCAGGACGCGATCATCGACAGAGCGGCAAAGTGGCTATGGCGGGCCAAGGCGGTTAGGCAAGGTGGCAGGTAATGGAGGTGGTGATGCTACCCGAACCAGCCGTGCAAAAACCACCCACCCGGCGGCCGTAGCTCGCGGAACACCCAGGCCCAGCCGACATCCGCGGTCAGGGCGACGAAGTAGTCGCGGCGCAGATCACCGGCGCCCTCCTCCTGATCCCACCAGCCGGATTCGATGCGTTCCGGGCCGGCGAGCAGCCGCATGACACCATGCCGATAAGGCCGGCCGCGCACTTCGGCCAGGGGTTCGGGCCGCGCCAGCAACCAGAAAGGTCTGGGGGGCGCGACGATGTCGGCCCGAGTACCGGGAAACACGTGCCGGGTGGCGCATTCGGGACGATGGTCGGCGACCGGCGCAACACCGAACACGCGCTCCTCGCCCAGGCGCGCCCGCAGGCGTTCGACCAGTGCCGCCAGGCTCTCCCGCCCGCCGGCATCGTCGAAGAGATCGCCATTGCCGCCGGCCAGCGGCTCGACCGTTTCGGCGACCAGGCGCAGGGCTTCGACGGGGGCGGTCAGCGACAAACGTTCCAGTCGCTCGCGCATCACCCGTCCCAGGCGATCGCCATCTCGGGTGGCATCGGCGAAACGCAAGACCAGCTCGGTACTGGTTTGTCGATGGCGCAGGTCGAGCCGGCATTCGCGCAGGCCGTTCTGGCCGGCGTGGAGCCAGCCGGCCAGGGCCGCCGTCAGTCGGTGGGCGGCGAAAACCAGCGCCGCCGAATTGTCCACCGGCACCGGCATTTCGACAGTCTGGTCGAAGCACCGCGGAAAAACGAAGTCGCGACGCGGATCGGGTAGCTCGCCATAGGCGCGGCCAATCAGGGCCACGGCCTCCTTGCCGATGCGCCGGCCCAGGGCGGCCGAGGGTAGCCGATGGACTTCACCGAGCCGTACGCAGGCCGAAGCGGGTCAGCCGCGCGACTGTTCCAGCGGGCCAGGTGAGGTCGGCAATCGACAGCGCATCGAGATCGCTGCACTCGCACTCTTGATCGCGACCACCCTCGGCCAGCCAGAGTGCTGCTTGCGGTGTCGCGGCAACAGCGACGCGGGCAGCGAGTTCCTGTACCGCAAGGCCTTGCCAAACACGTTGCCGTAAGGCATCGAGGCCGCCGAAGAGACGTTGGCAGCCACCAATTTCCAGCAGCAGGCCCGTCTCTGCCACGCTGACCCGCGGCGTGAACCCGCCAGACCAACAGGCCAAACGCTCCAGTTCAGGCGCAGACGGCGTGTCGGGTAGCCGGATGGCCAGCCAGAGCGTGCTCATGTTGTCGCAACCACGCGGGGCGCGACAAGGCCAGCGATACCGGGCTGGTCGCCGGTGGCCCGCGCCGTTTGAGGATCTGAACCGAAAGCTTGCCCTCGCCGGTGCCAGTCAGCCGCAGACGCAAGGGCGCGGCGGAAGCCGTCGCCGCCGCGCGGACTGGCCGATACAGGAAAGCCAGCGCGCCACCGGTAACCGCCGCGACCTGCAAGCGGCGCAGGGCGCAGGCATCGGCATGGTTCGCCCAGCCGACCACGGCGCGGGGCGCGCCACTCGCCAATGCCTGCTCCATGGCCCAGAGCGCATCCCGCTCCGAGGCCGGCGAGACCACGGCCAGGCGAGCCAGATCGATCCCGGCCGCCATCCAGGCGGGAGCATGGAGTGGATAGGGCGGCGCCACCAGCAGCGACCAGCCGCCCGACTCGCGCACGCTGGCCAACGCCGGAATCAGCAATGACATTTCGCCCTGGCCGGCACCGTCGACCAGCAATTCGGCCAACGTACCGCGTGGCCAGCCGCCGCCCGGCAATTCCGCGTCCAGCGCGGCAAAACCGCTGGCCACCGCCGGCAACGGGGCACAGGCCAGGACGCCGCGCCAGATGTCGGGACGAACCAGGATTTCCGCAAGCGAGGCGGTCACAACACCTTCCCGCTGCGAATCAAACCGACGGCGAGGCCCTCGATGGCCAGCGGGCCTTCGACCAGGATGGGCGCGTAATCTGGATTCTCGGCGATCAATTCGACGCGCCGGCCGGTGCGCTTCAAGCGCTTGACGGTGACCTCGTCGCCCAGCCTGGCCACGACGATCTGGCCCGAACGCGCCTCGGCTGTCTTGTGCACGGCCAGCAGGTCGCCGTCGAAGATGCCGATATCGATCATGCTGTTGCCGCGCACCTTGAGCAGATAGTCGGCGCGCGGCACAAAGAGATCGGGATTGACCTGCACCTTGCCCAACTGGTTTTCCACCGCCAGCAACGGACTGCCCGCCGCGACCGAACCGATCAGCGGCAGGCCGAGTTGCTCGACCAGCCGGATGCCGCGCGCCGAGCCGGGTTCAAGGACGATGGCGCCCTTCTTCGCCAAGGCGCGCAGGTGGTCCTCGGCGGCGTTGGGCGAGGCGAAGCCGAAGGCATGGCAGATTTCGGTGCGTGTCGGCGGCGCGCCCAGCACTTCGAGCGTGCTGCGGATGAAGTCGAGAATTTCCTGCTGGCGGGGGGTAAGGTTGTCGGCCATGGCGATCTCCTGATGCTGCGCTTGTTGTGTAGCTGTATTTATATACAGCTAACCGACAAAATGCAAGCATTAGCGCAGCAACTGAATCAACCACAGCACCGCGAAGCCGGAGCCGATGGTGAGCAGAACATTCTTCCACCAGGCGGCAACCATGATGGCCACCAGCCCCGCCCAGAGACGGGGGTTGTCGATGCCGAAACGTAGCTCGCCAGCCACCAGCAGCAAGTCGGGCGTGACCAGAGCGGTCAGCGCGGCGACCGGTACGAAGGGCAGCAAGGCGACGAACCAGGGCGCTGGCTGGTAGCGGCCTTCCAGGGCAATGAAGGAGAGCCGGATCGCGAAGGTCAGCAAACCGGCCACCAGCAATGTCGGCCACAGGTTCACGGCGCTGTCTTTCCGGGCAGGATCGCCGCCAGCAGCAACGCGGCCAGGGCGGCGCAAAACAGGCCGAGCTTGTAGGGCAGCCCGGCGAGCAATACGGCCAAGACTCCCGCGACCAGGGCGATGGCAAGGCGCCGACGGTCGGTCAGCAGGGGCACGACGATGGCAATAAAGGTCAGCGGCAGCGCAAAATCCAGGGAGAGGTTGTCCGGCAACTGCGCGCCCAGAACCACGCCGGCCAGCGTGGCGATCTGCCAGCCGGACCAGAGCGCGAAACCGGCGCCGAACAGAATCCAGTGCGCGTACGGACTGCGCGGCGCGGCCAGCAGGTGCGGAATCGCCGCCGCATAGGCCTCGTCGGTCAGCAGATAGGCCAGCAGCAGCTTCCAGCGCCACGGCAAGCTCACGAGGGTCGGCGCCACCGAGGCGCTGTAAAGGGCGTGGCGCAGGTTGACCAGGCCGGCCGCGCCGATCATCAGCAGCGCCGGCGCGCCGGCACCGACCAATTGCGCCAGCAGGAACTGGGCGGAGCCGGCGAAGACGATGGAGGACATCAATACCGCCGCCAAAGGCGGAATGCCGCTTTGCAGGGCGACGATACCGTAGATGACACCGAAGGGCATCACGCCGAGATGCATCGGCAGCAGCGCCCGCACCCCAAGCCAGAAGGCGGCCGACCGCGAACTCATGCGCGCCGCGCCGGCACGTTCACCAGAACGATCCCCGCCACCACCAGCAGGGCGGCCAGGCCGAACAGTGCGCTCATCCGTTCGCCGAGCAGCAGCACGCCGAAGGCAACGCCGAACAAAGGCGTCAGGAACGAGAACACCATCAGCCGGTTGGCCAGATAGCGCGTCAGCAACCAGAACCAGGCGAGATAACTGGCGAAGGCGACGATTACCGTCTGGTAGGCCATGGCCAGCAGCACAGCGGGCGTCGGCGCGGTCACGCCCGCCTCGCCCATCATCAGGGACAACGGCAGCACCAGCACCGCCGACACCGTGAGCTGGTAGAGCAGCGTCTTGGCGGCGCTGACGCGGGCGAGCCGCGACGCCCGGATGGTCACGGTGGTCGCCGCCCACAGAATGGCCGCCAGCACCCCCAGGCCGTCGCCCAGCCAACTGCCGCCCACCCATCCGTCACCGAAGGCAACCACGATGCCGGCAAACGCCAGCAGGATGCCGAGCCCCTGCCGCCAGCCGATGCGCTCGCCGGGTACGAACCAGTGCAAGCCAAGCACGGTGAAGCAAGGCGCCGTGTAGAGAAAGACCACCATGCGCGAGGCACCGGTGTGTTCGAGGCCGGCGAAGATGCAGATGAATTCCAGTGCGAACAGCAAGCCGGCGATCAAGCCGGGCGCCAGCGAGCCATCGGCCTCGAACAGACGCAAGCCGCGCCCGCGCGCCCAGGCGAACACCAGCAGGGCGGCGATTGCCGAGCGCAGCCCCACCTGGAGTACCGGGCTGATGCCGGCCAGCGTCACTTTGATCGCGACCTGCTGCATCCCCCAGATGGCGCAGAGCAGCACCATGATGGCGAAAGCGGCGGGGCCGGGAGCCGTGCGCTCGATCATGTCGGCGAAGGGTTCAGCGGTGGCAGATTGTGACGACGCCGGGCATCGTCGCAGGCCTCGTCGCCCCGGCCAACAGCCGCCAGCGGCGCGAACTCTCGGCAGGGACTGGGACGAAACTCGTAGATGGCACAGGACACCGAATCGCCCACCTCGCCACGCAGGGCAACGCAGCGCGGCGGCTGGTCGGCCGTGCCGCGCATGCAGTGCGACTCCTCAGTGATTCCTTCGGTCAGTGCCGCCGGCACGTGGCCGCCCGGCGTCTCATCGATTTCGCTGCGATGGAAGCTGACGCGATAGGTGGCGCAACAGGCGCCGCAGGTCTGGCAGCCACCGCTCACAGGCGCCTTACAGGATGGCTTGGCCCAGCCACCAGGCGATCGCCGAGATCAGCGCGGTGGCCGGGATGGTGAGAATCCAGGCCCAGACGATGCTGCCGGCGACGCCCCAGCGCACGTTGCGCGTGCCGCGCGTGGAACCAACGCCGACGATGGAGCCAGTGATGGTGTGCGTGGTCGACACGGGAATCCCGAGGCCGGTGGCCATGAACAAGGTGATCGCCCCACCCGTCTCCGCCGCGAAACCGCCGACCGGCTTGAGCTTGGTGATCTTCTGGCCCATGGTCTTGACGATGCGCCAGCCGCCAAACAGCGTCCCCAGACCCATGGCCACATAGCAGGATGCGATGACCCATATGGGAACGCTCTCATTCGACTGCGAAATGCCGGCCGCAATCAACAGCATCCAGATGATGCCAATGGTTTTTTGCGCATCGTTGCCGCCATGGCCCAGGCTATAGAGCGCCGCCGAGACCAGTTGCAGGCGGCGGAAAGCCTTGTCGACCTTGCGCGGCGTAGTTCGGTTGCAGATCCAGGCCACCGCGACCATGATCAGCGAACCGAGTGCGAAACCCAAGAGCGGCGCGATGAAGATGAAGACCACCGTCTTGCCGATACCAGCCCAGATCAGCGCACCGGTGCCGGACTTGGCGAGCGCCGCACCGACCAACCCTCCGACCAGGGCATGCGAAGAGCTCGACGGGATGCCGTAGTACCACGTAATGATGTTCCAGGCGATGGCTCCGGTCAGCGCGCCGAAAACCACGTAGTGGTCGACGATGTTCGGGTCGATGGTGCCCTTGCCGATGGTGGTGGCCACCTTCAGCTGGAACACGGCAACCGCCAGGACGTTGAAGAATGCGGCCCAGGCCACGGCCTGATGCGGCTTGAGGACGCCGGTCGAAACAACGGTGGCGATCGAATTCGCAGCGTCGTGGAAGCCGTTGATGAAGTCGAATACCAGCGCCAGGGCGACCAGCAGGACAACCGAAGCCAGACTGATTTCTATGCCCGACATGATCGCGGGTCAGGAATTCTCGAGGACGATGCCTTCGATGATGTTCGCCACATCCTCGCAGCGATCCGTTATGGTTTCCAGCAACTCGTAGAGCGCCTTCAGCTTGATCAACTGGCGCGCGTCCTGTTCCTCGCGGAACAGCTTGGCCATGCCGGTGCGCATGGCCCGGTCGGCATCCGATTCCAGGCGGTCGATTTCCCCGCAGGTCTTGAGTATGGCCGGACCGTTGTCCATGTTGTTGAGCAGCAGCACCGCCGAACGAACGCGCTCGCAGCAGGAGACGCAGATGTCGGAAAGGTGGCAGGCTTCCTGGGTCAGCTTGCGCACGTCGTACAGGTACATCGACTGGGCCGACATCCTGGGTAAGGTCCAGGATGTCGTCCATGCCGTTGATCAGATTGTGGATTTCGTCGCGATCGAGCGGCGTGTTGAAGGTCGTGTGCAGCAGGGCGATGGCCTCGTGGGTGATCTTGTCGGCCCGACCCTCGATCTCGTCGATTGCCTGCACGTGGCGCGTCAGCGCATCGGTACCATCCACCAGGTCGTCCACCAGGGCACCGAGTTCCCTGCCGCCCTGGGCGATCAGTTCCGCATGCGCGTTGAACAGATCGAAGAATTTTCCTTCCTGGGGCATCAAGCGAGAGAACATGAAATCACCAGTGGTCACGAAACCGGCGCATTCTAGCAGTTTCCCCTACGCGGGCCGGGGGTGGCCGAGCTGCTAGAATGTTGTCCCTTCACGCGGGTCATTCTTCCGGCCCCACCGCAGATCAAATCATGAAACGCACCCGATTTTCCCGCCGCGCCAAGCAGAGTCCCGCCGCCGAGGAACTGGTCCGGCTTGCCGGCAGCATGGCCCTGTCGTCCAGTCGTGTCGAAGACGCCTTCTGGCAAACCCGCCTGGCCGCGGCGATCGATCGCTTGCTGGCGGACAGCGACGACACGACGCTGAACGGCACCCTCGATCAGCTTTATGCCGCCGGCGGCCGAGCCTATGACGAACTCGCCGACATGGTCGAGTCCTGTTGCGAAACCAAGCGCGTCGATGCCGGCACCGGCCAGGACGTCGTCCTCTTTGCCGCGCCCGTCCTGGCCTGGTCGCGCTTCGTGATTCCCTCCGGCACCATTGCGCCGGACCTGCTCGCCACCTTGCGCGTCCAGTTGCAGGCCCATGTCTTCGCCACCGATGCCAAGATCGGCCTGACCGACTATCTCTGGAGCCCCGATCACCTGCCGCAAAGCTACAGCGAAACCGCGCAATTGACCGACCGCCTGGCCAAGGCCGCCCTGCACGGCAAGGACCTCAAGCTGGACCCGACCGGGATGCCCGAAGCGGTTAACTTCCTCTCGGACACCCGCTATCTGATCGGCGCCGTGGCCGCGCCGCGCGGCGCGCCCTTGTTCCGCTGGCAGGAGGACGACGGCTCGCGGACCGAGGCACTCAAACAATGGCGCGAACAAGGCGGCGAAGCCATGCGCCCCCTATTGCCGGCCTGCGCCGCCGAGATGCTGCTGCCCCAGCCCTACCATGCCGCCGCCCGCGAAGCCGACCGCGCCTCGCGCCCCTACTCGCTACGCGCGGCGGTCGCCTTCCTGCAAACCACGCTCAACATCGCCGCCACCGACCTGCGCGCCGTGCTGGCGCCCTACTACGACCGGCAACTGGAGGAATTCCGCATCGGCTTTACCCTCCACGACTCGACCGACGTGGTGCATGGCGTGGTCTGGCCGCTGCTGGAAGCCGAAGACGAATCGGCCGACACGCCGGCGCAGATCGAAGCCGTACTGCGCGAAGCCGGCCTGAAGGAAGTCATCGCGCTGGACCATCGTTTCCCCATGGAATACTGCGACGACTGCGGCGCCCCGCTCTACCCGAATCCGGACGGCGAACCCAGCCACGCCGAGCTGCCCGAGGAACAGGCGGAAGCCGCCCCCCGGCACCTGCATTAACCCGGGAGCCAGCTCGGAATCCCGGCCATGAGCGACTTGGAGCAACCGCGCGAGATCGATCGTCTGCGGCAAGTCACCAGGGCGCTCGAAGCGCAGGCGGGACTGGCCAATGCCATGGATCAGGCGCGGCAAGGCCGCTTCATTCCCCGCGAGGCGTTCGGGGACGAGCCATCAGCCCAAACCTACGTTGCCGACGAGCATGACGTTCTTCGCGAGGAGACACGGGACGCCTACTTCTCGGTCGCGGACCAGGAGCTCCGCAAGAGCTTGATCGGGGCGCAGAGGAAGGTCGAAAGCCACCTTCGGCAGTCGCTGGCGGAGGAAATCGTCGCCGCCGAACAGGCCGTCGCCCGCGCCGAGGCGCGCGCGCGACGCCAGCCGTGGGGAATCGCCGCGCTCCTGGGCGTCGCCACGGTTCTAGTGGTGTATTCGGCCTTTGGCATGGTCGGCGCCATTGCCGGTGCGGTGGCCAGCTACTTCCTTGGCCAAGGCGTCATTGCCGATGCCCGCAATGAGGCCGAAGCCGACATCGCACGATCCTCGCGTCGGCTGGAAGTCACCCGCGAACGCCAGGCGGAGCATTCCCTCTTGCCGGATTTCTTCAGCCGCTATGAAGAGATATCCGGTAACCGCGATCCCGGTCTCGATGACGAACTGGACTACGCCGGCATGCTTGGCTCGTCCCGCCGCACCCCTCCGGGCCGAAACCAGAATCACATCGGCGCGTAAGGCGCCGGATCCACCGCCGGTCGCCGGCCGCGCAGCAAGTCGGCCAGTAGCCGGCCCGTGCCGCAGGCCATGGTCCAACCGAGCGTGCCGTGACCGGTGTTGAGGTAGAGATTCTTCAGTCGCGTCGGACCGATCACGGGGACGTTGCTGGGCGTGGCCGGCCGCAGGCCGGCCCAGTACTCCACGTTCGGGCCGACACCGGCATGCGGAAACAGCGCCAGGGTTCGCCTGACGATGGCCGCGCACCGCACGGTATTGATCGAGGTATCGTAGCCGGTGAATTCAGCCGTTCCCGCCACCCGCAACCGGTTACCCAAACGGGAAAAGACGACCTTGTGGCCATCGTCGGTCAGGCTCACGGTCGGCGCGACGCTGTCCGCGGCGAGCGGAATGGTTACCGAGTAGCCCTTGGCGGGATAGACCGGCAGGCGGATCCCGATCGGCCGCAGTAGTTGCGGCGTGTAGCTGCCCAGCGCCACCACATAGGCGTCGGCGGGAACCATGGTCCCGTTGTCCAGATGAACACCGGCAACGGTGCCGCCAGCCACGCTCAGCCCGAGCACCGTCCGATCGTGCAGGAAGCTGACCCCGGACGCGACCGCCCGCGCCGCCAGCGCCACAACGAACTTGTGGGCGTCGCCGGATTCGTCGTCCGCCGTATAGGTGCCGCCGATGATGGGGGCCGTGGAGTCGGCCAGCGCCGGCTCGATGGCCAGGCACTCGGCGGCGCTCTTGACCACCCGCTGGCAGCCGTATTGCCGCATCAACTCGGCCTGCGGCAGGGCATGCGCGAACTCCGCTGCATCGGTGTAGAAATGCAGGATACCCCGTTCCTGCTGGTCGTATTCAAGCCCAAGGGCTGGACGCAGCTCCTTCAACAGCGCACGGCTATAGAGCGCCAGGCGCAGGATGGCGACAATGTTCCGGCGGGTCCGGCCTGGCGTGCATTCGCGCAGGAAGCGCAGGCCCCAGGCCCATTGGTCGGCATCGGCGCGCAGGCGCCAGAGCAGCGGCGACTCTTCACGCCCCAGCCAGTGCAGCACCTTGATGGGCGTCCCCGGATTCGCCCAGGGCTCGGCGTGGCTGGTGGAAATCTGGCCGCCGTTGGCGAAACTGGTTTCCATAGCCACACCTGGTTGGCGGTCGATGACCGTGACCTCGTGGCCATCTTCCCGCAGATACCAGGCCGACGCGACGCCGACCAGTCCGGCGCCCAGGACGACGACACGCACTCAGCGCGCCCCCACGGAGGTCGCCAGCTTCTCGTAGGCCTCGGGCAGGACTTCGGCGGTCCGCAGCAACAAGCCGCGGTTGTTCTTTTTCACGCCTTCGTCGAGGTAACTCATCAGCATCGCCATCAGCCGCATCTGGCGCCGGACCTCGTCCTGCCGGTCGGCCGGAATGTTGTACTTGTCCAGATCCAGCGTCGCCCCCGACACCTGCTGCCAGGCCGTCCCGGCTTCCTTGCAGGCGGCCGCGATCACGGTCAGCTCCGCGGCCGGCCCTTTCGCGGCTTCCTTGACGATGGCCTCCATGGGCGCCCGGAAGTCCTTCAGGCCTTGCCGGGCGGGGAAGTCGTCGGCCCAGGCAGCCCGGGACAGCAGAGCCAGGACAAAAAGGAACATGCGCATGGTCGGACACTCCGAGATTCTGTTGGCGGGCGATTATACGGCGCGACCATCGACGACATCTTGCCGCGCGGGGATGCCTGCGGTAAGGTTCGCGCCCCATCCGCATCCCCACTTCGCTCATGCTGCCCGCCATCGAACATCGCCTGGCCTCCGAACTCGGAGTCCGCACGCAACAAGTCACCGCCGCCGTCCGGTTGCTCGACGAAGGCGCCACGGTGCCCTTCATCGCCCGCTACCGAAAGGAAGTCACCGACAGTCTCGACGACACGCAATTGCGCAACCTGGAAGAGCGCCTGGGCTATCTGCGCGAGCTGGAGGAGCGCCGGGCCGCCGTGCTGGCGTCAGTCGAGGAACAGGGCAAGCTGACTGCGGAACTCAGGAACGACATCGAGCACGCCGACACCAAGCAGCGGCTCGAGGACCTCTACCTGCCCTACAAGCCGAAGCGCCGCACCAAGGCGCAGATCGCCCGCGAGGCCGGCCTGGAGCCGCTCGCCGACGCACTGTTCGACGATCCGACGCTGGTGCCCGAGGAAGAGGCCGCCAAGTATGTGAACACCGCCACCGAGCCCCCCGAGCGGCATGTGCCGGATGTCAAGGCCGCGCTCGACGGCGCACGGCAGATACTCATGGAGCGCTTCAGCGAGGACGCCGGCTTGCTGCAAAAGCTGCGCGGCTACCTCAACGAGCATGCGCTGATCGTCTCCGCGGTGGTCGAGGGCAAGGAGGAAGTCGGCGCCAAATTCCGCGACTGGTTCGACTTCCGCGAGCGCATCGCCGATGTGCCTTCGCACCGTGCCCTGGCCATGTTTCGCGGCCGGCAGGAGGACATGCTGCGTCTGGCGCTGAAGACCGAGCATGAACTGGCCGAGCCGCCGCCCGGGTCCGCTCCGAACCCGTCGCCCTGCGTCGCCATGATCGCCGGACATTTCGGTATCGCCGATCAGGGCCGCGCCGCCGACCGCTGGCTGTTGGAGACCACCCGCTGGACCTGGCTGGTCAAGCTCTCGCTGCATCTCGAGCTGGAGCTGATGAACGCGCTGCGCGAGCGCGCCGAGGAGGAAGCCATCCGCGTCTTCGCCCGCAATCTGCACGACCTGCTGCTGGCCGCGCCGGCGGGCCCGCGCGTCACGCTGGGCCTCGATCCCGGCATCCGCACCGGCTGCAAGGTGGCGGTGGTGGATGCGACCGGCAAGCTGCTCGACACGGCCACGCTCTATCCGCACGAGCCGCGCCGCGACTGGGAGGGCTCGCTGGCCGCCCTGCGCCACCTGTGCCAGAAGCATGGCGTCAACCTGATCGCCATCGGCAACGGCACCGCCAGCCGCGAGACCGACAAGCTGGCCGCCGACCTGATGAAACGCCATCCGGAACTGCACCTCAACAAGATCGTCGTCTCCGAGGCCGGCGCTTCCGTCTATTCCGCGTCGGCACTGGCGGCGGCGGAATTCCCGGAGCTGGACGTTTCGCTGCGTGGCGCCGTCTCGATCGCTCGCCGCCTGCAAGACCCGCTGGCGGAGCTGGTCAAGATCGATCCGAAGAGCATCGGCGTCGGCCAGTACCAGCACGACGTCAATCAGGGCCGACTGGCCAGGTCGCTCGACGCCGTGGTGGAGGACTGCGTGAATTCGGTGGGCGTCGACGTCAATACCGCCAGCGTGCCGCTTCTGACACGCATCTCCGGCTTGTCCGGCAGTCTCGCCGCCAACATCGTCGCCTTCCGCGACCAGCATGGCGCCTTCAAGTCGCGCCAGCAGCTCAAGGAAGTGCCGCGCCTCGGCGACAAGACCTTCGAGCAGGCCGCCGGCTTCCTGCGCATCAACGGCAGCGACAATCCGCTCGATGCCTCGGCGGTACACCCGGAGGCCTACCCGCTGGTGGAGCGCATGCTCGCCGACATCCGGAAGGGAGTGAAGGAGGTGATCGGCGACAGCCGCGCCGTGAAGAGCCTCGACCCGGGCAAATATACCGACGAGAAGTTCGGCCTGCCGACGGTACAGGACATCCTCAAGGAACTGGAAAAGCCCGGTCGCGACCCGCGCCCGGAGTTCAAGACCGCATCGTTCCGGGATGGCGTCGAGGAACTGAAGGACCTGCAAGCCGGCATGCAACTGGAGGGCGTGGTCACCAATGTCACCAACTTCGGCGCCTTCGTCGATATCGGTGTGCACCAGGACGGCCTGGTGCATGTTTCCGCGCTGGCCGACAAGTTCGTCAAGGACCCGCACTCGGTGGTCAAGGCGGGCGATGTGGTGAAGGTGAAGGTTCTGGAGGTCGACCTGCCACGCAAGCGGATCGCTCTTACAATGCGGCTTACCGACGAGGCGGCACCGAAGTCGACAGTCCGCGACGGCGGCGCGCCGGGCCGACACCATGCCAAGCCGATTCAGCGCCCCGCACCGGCGGCCGCGGGGGCCATGGCGGCAGCCTTCGCCAAACTGAAACAAAACTGAACCAACCGAACCTGTGGGTAGCGCATGGTCACCATTTACGGCATCAAGAACTGCGACACCATGAAGAAGGCTTTCGCCTGGTGCGATGAGCGAGGTATCGCCTACACCTTTCACGACTACAAGAAGCAGGGTGTTCCGCGCGACCAACTGGTGGCCTGGTGCCGGGCCGTCGGCTGGAAGACCCTGGTCAATACCAAGGGCACGACCTACCGCAAGTTCACCCCGGAACAACAGGACATTCAGACGCAAAGCAAGGCGGTGGCGCTCATGGTGGAGTTTCCCAGCCTGATCAAGCGACCGGTCGTGCTCACCGGGAGCGGCCAGTTGCTGGTCGGTTTCGATCCGGCGATGTTCGGCAGCTTCGTCAAATAGCTATTCACCATGGACAGCGTGCATCGCTTTCTGTTCGAGCATCTCGATATCCGCGGCGCGCTGATCCGCCTGGGACCGGCCTGGCGCCAGATGCTGGCGGGGCGGGGCTACGCCGAGGCCACCAGCCGCTTGCTCGGCGAACTGACCGCGGTGACGGCAATGATCGGCAACAACCTGAAGACCCCCGGCCGCCTGACCTTTCACCTCCAGGGGCATGGGCCGGTGCGCATGCTGGTGGTGGACTGCGACGAGCAGTTGCGCCTGCGCGGCATGGCCAAGGCGCCGACGGACCTGGCGTCCGCGCCCGTCTCCGCCCTGTTCGGCGACGGCCGTCTGGCCCTGACGCTGGATACCAACACGAGCCGGCAGCCCTATCAGAGCATCGTGCCGCTGGTCGGGGAAAGCATCGCCGAAGTTTTCGAGCACTATCTTGCCCAATCCGAGCAGGCGCCCGCCCGGCTGTGGCTGATGGCCGACGCGGTGCACGCCTGCGGCCTGTTTCTCCAGAAACTGCCGGAAGCCGACCAGCGCGATGCCGACGGCTGGAACCGTGTCCAGCACCTGGCGGCGACGGTCCGCGCCGGCCGAACTGACACTGCCGCCGGAAGCCCTTTTGACTCGCCTGTTCCCCGACGAGGACATCCGGCTGTACGAGGGCCGCGCCGTCAGCCACCACTGCCCGCGCAACGAGGAAAAGGTGCTCGAAATGCTTCGCTCGCTGGGCCGCGACGAGGTCGAAGCGGCGCTCGCCGAACAAGGCGAGATCGTCATCAACGACGACATCTGCAACCAGGAATACCGCTTTGGCCCCGAGGTGCTGGAACGGCTGTTCGGCGCGGGGTCGCGCACCCTGCATTGAGCGTGGAGATCCTGATCAGCGAAGCGGCCGGCGTCCGCTACCTGCATTTCAGTTCCGACTGGGTGCAAGGCGCCATGCGCATCGCCCGCCCCTGGGCGCTGGAACTCGACTACACCCGCGAGATGATGGCCGCCCTGCTGCTGCGGCCCGAGCCGGACTGGCCACGCCGGGCACTGCTGATCGGCCTGGGCGCCGCCTCGTTGACCAAGTTCCTGCACCGGCACCGCCCCGATGCGCGTCTGACCGTTGTGGAAATCGAGCCGGCGGTGGTGGCGACGGCGCGGCAGCATTTCAAGCTACCTGACGAGGATGAGCAGCTGCGCATTGTCATCGGCGACGGCGCCGACTTCGTTGCCACTTCGAAGAGGCGCTTCGACCTGATCATGGTCGACGGTTTCGACGCCGACGCCCGCACCGGCATGCTGGACACTCTGCCCTTCTACGCCAACTGCCAGGCGCGCCTTTCCGACGAAGGCCTGCTGGTCACCAACCTGCTGAGCCGGCGCAAGGATTATCTCGGCAGCGTGGACCGCCTGCGGGCAAGCTTCGGCGGTCGTGCGCTGGCCTTCCCCTCTTGCGACACCGGCAACGCCGTGGCCTTTGCCGCCACAGGTTCACCGGTCGATTTCAGCCTCGCCGAATTGCGCGGGGCTGCGCGAAAACTGAAGAAGGACACCGGCCTCAACCTCCTGCCGACGCTGGTGCGCCTGGAAGGCTGGCACTCGTGCGCCCGGGGGCAACTGATTCTTTAGCTGGCCAGCGCGCGCTCGACCAGACGCACCCAGTAACGAATGCCGGCCGGAATGATGGCGTCGTTGAAGTCGTAGTGTGGGCTGTGCAGCATGCAGCCGCCCTCGCCGGGACCATTGCCCAGCCAGACGTAACAACCGGGCACGACGCTCGACAAGTAGGCGAAATCCTCGGCACCCATGCTCGGTTTGGCGTGCGTCAGCACCTGCTCGCCACCAGCCACCTGACGGGCGACCTCGCGGCACAGGAAGGTTGCGTCGGCATTGTTGATGGTGGGCGGGTAGCCCCGGTGGTAATGCAGTTCCACCGCAACGTCATGCACCCTTTCGATACCCTGGCAGATTCGGCGCATGCCAGCCTCCAGGGAATCCTGCAACTCGGGCCGAAAGGTTCGCACCGTGCCGCCGAGCAGCGCCGTCTCCGGCAGTACGTTGTCGGCATGGCCGGCATGAAAGCGGGTGACGCTGACCACCGCGGCTTCCTGGGGATCGACGGCGCGACTCACCAGCGATTGCAGACTCTGCACCAAGGCGGCGCCCGCCAGCACGGTATCGGTGGCCTGATGCGGCATGGCGGCATGGCCGCCACGGCCGGTGATGACGATATCGAAGCGATCGGCGCCGGCCATCACCGGCCCTTCCATGACCGCGAAACTGCCGGCCGGCAGCCCCGGCCAGTTGTGCAGACCGAACACTTGCTCCATCGGGAAGCGCTCGAACAGCCCTTCCTCGACCATCACCCGCCCGCCGCCCTCGTGTTCCTCGGCCGGCTGAAAGATGAAATGCACGGTGCCATCGATCGTTCCCGACCCAGACCGGCCCGCCAGGATGTCGGCGGCGCCGATCAGCATGGCCGTGTGGCCATCATGGCCGCAGGCGTGCATGCGGCCCTCGTGCCGGGAGCGATGGGGAAAGGTGTTCAGTTCGTCGAGTGGCAGTGCATCCATATCGGCGCGCAGGCCGATCGATGGCCCCCGCCCCGACCCCATCCGCAGGCGGCCGACCACACCGGTTCTTGCCAGGCCGGTGTGCACCTCGATACCCAGCTTGGCCAATTGCTCGGCAACCATGGCCGAGGTGCGCCGTTCGTCGAACGCGAGTTCCGGATGGGCGTGCAGATCGCGGCGCAGCGCGGCGACGCGATGATGCAGATCGGTGATCGAGTTGTCCGGATCCATGGCACCTCTCCTTCGAGCGGAATGGTATCACCCGCCCGGAAGGCCGCCCCGATTGGCCGCGTCAAGCAAGCACGATCCGCCCCGATCAGGCGGCCTTGAGCGTCTCCAGCGCGCGATGCACGGCACGTTCGAAAATCGGCTCGACCGACACGATGGTCGCCTCGCCGCGCTCGATTTGCAGGGCCAGGGCGGCTGGCGCGATGGACAAGGCACGCGGCGATTGCGGGTTGGTGAACAGCAGTATGCCGCGCTCCGGACTGACCCAGGAGAGCCGATAACGAAGCGGTCCCGCGTCGCCGCCGGCGAACTCGACCCAGTCGCCGCGCTGCAGATCGTCCACCCGAAGCTGGGCTTCGCTGTCGTCGTCCTCCGCCAGCGGAACGCGGTCGGTGTCGACGAGCGAGATGTTCTGCAACTGGGTTCCCTCGGCCTCGACCGATTCGGTAACAATCTCCGCCCTTTCCGGCGTCGGTGTCTGCGGCAAGGGGGTCGTCACCACTGGTGCCGAGCCGCGCAGGACGGCGGCATGGATGCTGAACAAGCAGTCGATCAGCATCGCCCGCCGCTCGACCGGAACATGCAGGTGATTTAGCCCGTCGTGAATCTGCTTCACCAGGGTCGGCAGCTTGGTGGCGAGCAACTTGCGGCCTTGGCCGTCCGCCTGCGGCCCGACGCTGAAAACCAGGTCGGTGATCATCGCCACCGCCTGCGTCCAGCCCGCCTCGTCACCGCGCAGATAGTGATCGGCCAGCAATGCCCGCCACTCATGCGTCAGCAAATCGGTAACCACGGCGGGAAGAGGCATGGCGAGCCACCCCGCCAGGGTCTGGTCCGCCGCCACGGCGGCCATTTCGCGCTGCTCGCGCTGGGCCACCAGCGGTGCCGCGCGAACGGCACGGGCGTCGGCCTCGGCCTCCTGGCCGGCCAGGAAGTCGTCCAGCTCACCACAGAGAATATCGAACAGACCGGTATCCTGGGCAAACTCCGCTTGCAGTCGCTCGATGATGCCGGCGATGCGGGCATAGAGGGGGTCTTCGTGATTCATGTCGCGGCCGCAGCGCACGGCGGCGCGCGAAATACCGTCGAGGAGGCGCCGGGCCGGATGCGACTTGCTGGAGAAGAAGCCCTTGTCGAGCATCGCCACCTTGAGCACGGGAATCTGCAGGCGTGCCACCAGCGCCTTGATGGGATCCGGCACGGCCGGGTCGTCGAATATGAAGTCGAACAAGGTGGCGACGATGTCCACCGTTATCGCATCGAGATGATTCAGAGTCTGCCCGGTGCTGCTCGCCCGGAAGTCCCGCAACACATTGGAGGAAGGCACCGCCACTGGCAAAGCGGCGCGCTGAAGGACGTCGAGTGACGCCATCGCCTGTTCCATGGCTGCCACCATCGAGGCCGACATGACCACACCCGGCCCCGAACCTTGGGCAAGCGCCGTCTCGGCGGCCGGACCACCGACCATGCGCTGAAGCCGGGCGAACACATCGCCGCTGGCCGCCGCCGCGGTTGCACTGGCGGCATCGGCCTTGTCGGCTCGCGACCGGGTGTAACTGCGGCGCAGCTTCGGCAACACCCGGCGGCCGACGAGGAATGTGTTCAGGTCATGGATGATCTGGGTCAGCGTGGTCAGCGACCGCTGCTCCAGACCGCGCAGGATCTCCAGCCGCAGCGGTACCGGCAAAGCGGCTTCCTTCAATGCGGTGTGAAGCGCGCCAACCATCACCGTTTCGAGGGGGAACGACCCCTCCTCCTGGCCATTCAGAAAAGCCAGGCGGCGACCGCCGGCAAACAGGCCTTCTTCGCAAGCAACCTGAAGACCCGCAACGAGCCCTTTGGCGGCAATCTCCTCGTCCATATCGACAAAATCGAGCAGTTGCAATTCGTCACCGTTGGATATCGCCGCCAAACCCGCTGGCTGCTGTGCGCCAGTGACTGATTCATCGAAGCACCGCACCCAGTGGGCGGCAACCAGACCTTCGATACGCACCGCGCTATCACGCAGGATATCCCGGCCGCCGTAGAAGAAATTGCGCCGTTCGCGCTCGTCGGCGGCGTCCCCCTTGGCCAGCAGGTCTTCCTGAAGCCCGGCCAGCAGAGCACGAGTGGTTTCCCGCAGCTTCTGGGCGACCAGAGCGCGGGCCTCCTTGAGCAGACGCGCACGATCATGATTCCCCAGCGGACCACGCGTGCTCTCCGGGAACTTAATCACGTTGTCTAATGACATTGTCACCATCGCCGATCTCCTTGCCACAATGCGCGCGGGGCAAACGGAAGCGCCTGCCCAAAACTGGCTGGCGCAAAGTCACCTGCAAGTACAGCGCGCGCGGCAAATGCGGCAAAAGCTGCAAGCGCGGCAAATGCGGCATCAACACCGCATGGGAACCGACGGGCTGAGCGTCGAATGAGACGGCGTCCACTTACAAAACTCGTACCAAGCATTTTCACTCGTACAAAGCTCAAATTCTTCTGGACGCTGCCTCGGTTAGCCTGGCGGCCCCGCTGTCCTGGGAAACCTTCCAATCACGTCGGGAAAGCTTCCTTTAGACCGGTGACTTTGCGTCCCCACCTTTCGATGGGTTTGCCTTTTTCAGTAAACCGAACAATTGATAGTCTATGTAAACAAAATCAATAACGCAAGGCCGAAGTCATCTCACCCATTTCGTCGCTCGATTGTTCGAGTACGTCGGCCAGCACGCTGTTCGCCTCAACGGGCAACGTCGAGTCTTCCGGCTCCTGCCTCTGCAACGGCGACAGAATCGGCGTCAGTCGGTTGGCCAGGCATAGCAAATCACCCAGCGTGCGCGGCGGAAAGGCGATTGGCCCGCCCCGCCACAGCCCCTCGATGGCTGACACCACCTCGGCCGGCACGGCCAGCGCCGTCAGGACCGCCAAACCTACGCTCGTTTCCGCCTCGCTGCTCAGCAGGCTGCCGTCGGCAAACAGGTCCGGGTAGGTATCGCTGCGCGAGATGAGATAGAAGCCGCTCACCTCGTGCACGATACCGGCAAACAGGGCCGTGTCGGGGCTGCCGATTCGATAGTGGCGGGCCAGGACATGCGCCAGCGCCGCGACATGCACGGTGTGCTCCCACAGCCTGACGCCCAAGGCCTGGTACGCGGGAGACTTGAGGCTGCCGGCCATTTGCCGCATGACCAGCGCCGTGGCCAGTGCCCGCACGAACCGGAGGCCCAGCCGCGCGACGCCGCTGCGCACATCCGCAACCGAAATGCCGTTTCGGCTGAAAGCCACCGAATTGGCCAACGCCACAACACGGGCCGCCAGCAGGGGTTCGGCCTGGATGATCTGGGCCGCCTTGGCGACATGCAGATCGGGATCGTCGAGCGCCAACCGCACACGGAAGGCCACATCGGCATGGGTCGGGAAGCTCACTTCGCCTTGAGCGACTTCCGCTACGATTCTATCCAGGGTACGCATGCCGCCGCCCTCCCTTACAGCAAGTCCTCGGGGATCGCCAAGGCGCTTGCACCGCCACCGACCACGACCTGCGCCAAACCAGGCGCCGTAACCAGCGTGTGGGTCGCATAGAACGCCGCGGTGGCAATCTTGGCCGGATAGAAGGGATCGGTATCGCCGCCGGAAATGCGCGCGCGGGCGGCCAAGGCCGCGCGCGTCATCATCCAGCCGCCGGCGACGATGCCCATTAGCCGAAGGAAGGGAACGGCGCCGACGGCGACGAGACGAACGTCGCTGTTGTAACCGGCGACAATGTGTTCGGCCGCCGCCTCCAACGCCTCGATGGCAACACCGAACGTGGCGGCGAGCGCGACCAGTTCGCCATCGGCCATCGCGTCGGTCCGCGTCTGGCGCATCGCCGCAATGACCGCTTTCAGCGTCGCGCCGCCTTCGCGGGCGATCTTGCGGCCGATCAAGTCGTTGGCCTGAATGCCGGTGGTGCCTTCGTAGATGGTGGTGATGCGGGCATCGCGCATGATTTGCGCGGCGCCCGTCTCCTCGATGAAGCCCATGCCGCCATGCACCTGCACGCCAAGATAGGCCATTTCGTTGCCGGTCTCGGTGAGCCAGCCCTTGACCACCGGAATCATCAGATCGACAAACGCCTGGCTGCGCTGGCGTTCGACCGGGTCGGGATGGCACGCTGCCTTGTCGTGGACCCCGGCCACCATGTACGCCAAGCCGCGCATCGCCTCGGTGTGAGACTCTCATCGCCATCAGCATGCGCCGGATATCGGGGTGATGAATGATGGTCACCGACCCGGCGGAACCCTCGATGGCGCGACCCTGGACGCGTTCGCGGGCATAGGCGCGCGCCTTCTGGTAAGCACGCTCGGCCACGGCCAGACCTTCCAGTCCCACCGAATAGCGGGCCGCGTTCATCATGATGAACATGTACTTGAGGCCTTCATTGGCCTTGCCGACCAAATAGCCGGTGGCGCCACCATTGTCGCCGAACGACATGACCGCCGTCGGGCTGGCGTGTATGCCGAGCTTGTGTTCGATCGACACGCAGTAGGCGTCATTGCGCGCCCCCAAGGTGCCATCGCCATTGACGAGGAACTTCGGCGCCACGAACAGCGATATCCCCTTCACCCCCTCGGGTGCGTCCGGCAATCGCGCCAGCACCAGATGGATGATGTTCTCGGCCATGTCGTGATCGCCATAGGTGATGAAGATCTTCTGGCCGAATATCTTGTAGCTGCCATCGGGCTGTGGCTCGGCGCGGCTACGGATGGCGGCCAGGTCCGATCCGGCCTGCGGCTCCGTCAGATTCATCGTGCCGGTCCAGGTGCCCGCCACCATCTTGGGCAGAAAGAGCGCCTTCTGCTCGGGTGTGCCGGTCAGTTCCAGCGCCTCGATCGCACCATGGGTCAGCAGGGGACACAGAGAAAACGCGTGATTGGCCGATTTCCACATCTCCGCCACGGCGGCCGCCACCAATCGGGGCAAGCCCTGGCCGCCATGGTCCGGCGCGCAGTCAAGCGCTCCCCAGCCGCTCTCCGAATACTGCCGGTATGCCTCCTTGAAGCCGGCGGGCATGGTCACGGCCTTGTCCGCCCAACGGGCGCCCTCGCGGTCGCCTACACGGTCCAGCGGCGCCAGCACACCGGCGGCAAACTTGCCGGCCTCGTCCAGGATGGCCTCGACCACATCCAGCGTCGCCTCTTCGTAGCCGGGCAGCGCCGCTACTTCGTCGAGCCCCGCCAGTTCCGTCAGCACGAACCGCATGTCCTTCAAGGGAGCAACGTAATCACTCATGGTTCTTCTCCACTGGCTTGTTGTTCCAAAGGTATCGGCGATCGTCGAAGGTGCCGACCCAATGCGGGAAATAGACCACCATCAGCGTGATGGCGGCGCCATTGAGCCAGGCTTCGGCAAAGCCCAGCAGGATGAAATACGGAAAATAGTCGCTGAGTAGCAGTTCCGCCGTATAGACGCCGGCCAACCCGAGCAGCAAGCTGGCCAGCAAACCGGTGATCACGGTGGTCAGGCCCGCGTTGAAGAAAGCGCCGACAAAGAAGTAGATGAAGATATTGGCCGGCAGCAAGCGCTCGACGAGGCGAAGCACGGCGAACGCCATCAATACGGGAAACACGACCATCACCAGGGCATTCAATGCATACGGTGCCCAGCCGATGCCGTTGCCAGCGCTATTGAAGGTGACCGCCGCCAGCACGATCGACAAACCGATGATCGCCAACTGCCGACCGAACATCAGCGTAAACACCGTTGCCCCCAATAGATGGAGATTCATCCCGGGCCGCACGCCGGCCTTCATGCTCCACATCAGCATCAGCACGACGATCGTGCCCAGCCAGACGTTCAGTTGCCCGGAATCGGCCAGCCGCCGCCAGGACGCGGTACGAATGGCCCACAACCAGACCAGGAAAAGAGGCACGTAGGCCCCGAAGGTCAATTCGCTGCCGAACAGTCCCTCGGGGAAATTCATGCTCAGAGCAAGCCGGCGAGTTCCGGCACGACCTGGAAGAGGTCGGCGACCAGGCCGTAGTCGGCAACCTGGAAGATCGGCGCGTCGGGATCCTTGTTGATCGCCACGATCACCTTGCGAATCCTTCATGCCCGCCAGGTGCTGGATGGCACCCGAGATGCCGACCGCGATGTAGAGCTGCGGCGCGACGATCTTGCCGGTCTGGCCGACCTGGTAGTCGTTGGGCACGAAGCCGGCATCCACCGCCGCGCGCGACGCGCCGAGCGCCGCGCCCAGCTTGTCGGCCAGCGGTTCGAGCAGCGCGTGGTATTTGTCGCCGACGCCCAGGCCACGCCCACCGGAAACGATGATCTTCGCCGCGCCAGTTCCGGCCGTGCCGACTTGGTGAGCTCGCGGCCGACCACCTTGGCTTGCGCCAGGTCCGGGCCGGACGCGATCGCCTCGACAGTGGCGTTACCACCCTGCCCGGCAGCATCGAAGGCGGTGGTTCGCACGGTGATGACCTTCACCGCATCGGCCGACTTGACCGTCGCCAGCGCGTTGCCGGCGTAGATCGGGCGGACGAAGGTATCGGCCGACTCGACGGCGACGATCTCGGAAACTCTGCGCCACGTCGAGCAGCGCCGCGACGCGCGGCAGCGTGTTCTTGCCGATGCTGGTAGCCGGCGCCAGGATGTGGCTGTAGCCGGCGGCATGGGCATGGATCAGCGCCGCCAGGTTCTCGGCGGTCTGATCGCCGTAGTGCGGCGCATCGGCCAGCAAGCACCTTGCCCACGCCGGCGACTTGCGCGGCGGCCTGGGCCACGGCGGCACAGCCGCTGCCAGCCACCAGCACGTGGACGTCGCCACCGAGCTTGCCGGCGGCGGTCACGGTATTGAGGGTCGCGGCCTTGAGGCGCGCGTTGTCGTGTTCGGCAATGACGAGGATGGCCATGGTCAGATCACCTTCGCTTCGTTCTTGAGTTTCGCCACCAGTTCGGCGACGTCGGCCACCTTGACGCCCGCCTGCCGCTTGGGCGGTTCGGCCACCTTGAGCGTCGTCAGCCGCGGCGCGACGTCCACGCCCAGGTCGGCCGGCTTGACGTTGTCGAGCGGCTTCTTCTTGGCCTTCATGATGTTGGGCAGCGTGGCGTAGCGCGGTTCGTTGAGGCGCAGGTCGGTGGTCACCACCGCCGGCAGCTTGATCTCGAGGGTTTCCAGGCCGCCATCGACTTCGCGGGTGACGGTGGCGGCCTCGCCGGCAATGACCACCTTCGAGGCAAAGGTCGCCTGCGGCCAGCCCAGCAGCGCCGCCAGCATCTGGCCGGTCTGGTTGGCATCGTCGTCGATGGCCTGCTTGCCGCAGAATGACCAGCCGGGGCTGTTCCTTGTCAGCCAGGGCCTTGAGCAGCTTGGCCACCGCCAGCGGCTGCAGTTCGGCGTCGGTCTCGACCAGGATGGCACGGTCGGCACCCAGGGCCAGCGCCGTGCGCAAGGTTTCCTGGCAGGCGGCGACGCCGCAGGACGACCGCGACCACCTCGGTGGCGATGCCGGCTTCCTTGAGCCGCACCGCCTCTTCGACGGCGATCTCGTCGAAGGGGTTCATGGACATCTTGACGTTGGCCAGCTCGACGCCGCTGCCGTCGGCCTTGACGCGCACCTTGACGTTGTAGTCGACCACTCGTTTGACGGGCACCAGGATCTTCAAGCCTAACCTCCAGTAATGAACTGCCAGTGTAGCGGCAAGATGGCCATACGGTATCGTATGGTGCGTGGTATGCTAACCCAGCCCGACGATATTTTCAATACCGTACCGTATGGACGCCAAGACCCCGAAGACAACCCGTTCCCCGCCACTCGACCGCGCATGCCTGGATCAAGGGCGCGTTGGCGGTGCTTGCCGAGGATGGCCCGGCCGGCCTGCGTGTCGAAGTGCTGGCCAAGAAACTGCATGTCACCAAGGGCAGCTTCTACTGGCACTTCAAGGATCGTCGCGACCTGGTCGATGCGGTCCTCGACGAGTGGAAGGACGGCCGCATCCGCGACATCCGCAAGCAGACCACGGCCCAGCCGGGTGGGGAACTGGCGGCGCTGCGCCATACCATCGATGTCTATTCAGCCAGCCGCAACCGCAAGGGCCTCCCCATCGAACTGGCGGTCCGCGAATGGGCACGGCGCGATGCCCGTGCCGCAGAGGTGGTCGAGGAAGTCGATGCCGAGCGCCTGGCCTGCGCCGCCCGCCTGTTCCAGGCGCGTGGCCTGTCGGCCGACGAGGCCGCCGCCCGCGGCGTGTTGCTCTACGCCTATGTATTCGGCTTTTCGTTGATGCGCTGCGACCGCTTTGTCACCGACGTGGCCGGCGCCAAGGACTGGATCACCGCCCGTATCGCCGGCTGACGCGAACCTGCCCTTACCGCCCCCGCCACTGCGGGCTGCGTTTGGCCATGAAGGCGTCGATGCCCTCGGCGGCGTCCTCACACATCATGTTGCAGGCCATGGTTTCGGCGGCGAGTTGATAGGCCGCGTCGAGCCCCATTTCCAGTTGCTGGTAGAAGAGTTGCTTGCCCATGGCCACCGCCGCCGCCGACTTGGCGCTGATCGAGTCGGTCAGGCGGCGGACTTCGGCATCGAGTTGATCGACCGGCACCACGCGATTGACCAGGCCGCGCCGTTGCGCCTCGCCGGCATCGATGAAGTCGCCGGTCAGCAGCATTTCCAGCGCCTGTTTGCGCCCCATGTTGCGCGCCAGCGCCACCGCCGGCGTCGAGCAGAACAGCCCGACATTGATGCCGGAGACGGCAAAACGGGCGACATCCGCCGCCACCGCCAGGTCGCAGCTCGCCACCAGTTGGCAGCCGGCGGCCGTGGCGATGCCATGGACGCGGGCGATCACCGGCTGCGGCAGATGCGTAATGGTGGTCATCAGCTTGCCGCACTGGCGGAACAGGCGGCGCATGTAATCCTTGTCGTGATTGGCGCGCATCTGCTTCAGGTCATGGCCGGCGCAAAAGGCCTTGCCGGCTCCGGCGATCACCACCGCCCGCAGCGAGGCATCACCGGCGATGTCGTCCAGGGCGTCCTGCAACGCGGCGAGCAATTCCTCGGACAGCGAATTGAACTGGGCCGGCCGGTTGAGCGTCAGGGTCGCGACGCCCGCCTCGACATGACGCAGCAAGAGCGGTTCAGACATGGCCATTACTCCTGACGGCAGCGATCGACCTGGGCCACCCAGGCCGCCATCTCGTCGCCCAGCGCTTTAACGGCCGTCATCGCCGCGGCAACCCCGCCCTTGGCGTCGGCGGTCGGCGCGGCCGGGCCGAAGGCGAAGTTTCGGCGCGCCAGCACTTCCGGACTGCCGAGCAGCACCGCGCGACCCACCAGTACAACCCGGCTGGCGTTCGGTGCGGCGAAATCCTGGATCAGTTCGTCGAGCTCGATGCGCAGCCGGCAGCGGCCCGCAGCCGGGCCGGTCAAGCGGCGTTCCAGATTCTGGCCAAGCAGCTCGGCGGGTGGCGCCGCCCAGCGGCTATCGGCATAGTCGAAGCGCCGCGCCGGGTCGGCATAGCTGAGCCGGTACTGCATGGTGGAACCAGCCAGCCAGGACGGCGCGCCGACCTCGACGGACGCGATGCCGGGCGGCGAGGCATCGATGGCGGTAGGGCCCAGGTCGAACCGGGCCGGTTCCACCGGGCGCGCCGAGTTGCCAACGCAGCCGGTCAGCAGAACAAGACAGGCGAGAATCATCAATGGCGAGCGCATCAGTGTCCTTTCACTTTCCGGGAGCGACGAAACCGGCTTCGCCGGGCCCCGGCGCCGGCGCGGCGCGGCCGAACACCAGGGCTTGCGGCTCGCGGTCGATGGTTTCGATCAGCCGGGACAACTGCCGTGAGCTGGTGGCCAGTTCCTGTACCAGGGCATTGGCGCGCGGCAGCGTGGCATTGGTCAGTTCGCCACCGGCGTCGCCGGCCAGCTTGTCGAGGCGGCTGGTCAGGGATTGCACGGTCCGCATGGTGGCACGGATGTCCTGCGCCAGCGGCGCGGCTTCGCCCGCCGTCTTGTCCAGGCTGGTCAGCACCGACGACAGTTTGCTTACGTTGGCATCGGAGAAGGTGCGCTGCAAGGCGGCGATCACCGGCGGCAGGTTGTTGAGATTGTTGTTGAGGCTATCCGACGCGGCGGCCAGATTTTCCAGGCCGCGCGAGAAGTTGCGCAGATTCTTCTCGTCGAGGAGTTTCGTCAGGCGCACGGCCAGCAGGTTGACCTGTTCGACCACATCGCCCGCCTGCGCGCCCAGGGTATCGAGCAGGGTCGGGCTGAGCGCGATGCGCGGTGCTTCGCCGTCCTTGCCGACCAGCGGCCGCGTATCGTTGCCGTCGTCCTCCAACTGTATGTACGCCAGGCCGGTGACGCCCTGGGTGTTGAGCTTGGCCACCGTTCCAGCGGTCAAGGGATAGCGCGCGTCGAGGCTGATGCGGACCAGGATGAGGCGGCGGTCCTTGGCATCGATGTCGATGTTTTCCACCCGCCCGGCGCGGATGCCGCGATACCGTACTGGCGCCTGGGCATTCAACCCGGTCACGTTCTCGCGGCCTTCCAGAATGTAGTAGGCGACATCCTGCTTGTTCTGGCCCAGCCACCAGATCAGGCCGGCGGCGGCCAGGCCGAGCAACAGGGTGAAGAGACCGGCGGCAAGGGCGTAGGCACGATTTTCCATGGGGGCAACTTTACCGGAGGCCGAGGTTCTGGAGCACACGGATGCTCCGCTCGGACAGGAAGAAATTCTGGATGAAGGGATGATCGATGCGAATCACGTCGTCGATCGGGCCATAAGCGAGGATGCGCTGCTCGGCCAGCACGGCGACGCGGGTCGACCAGGGCGGCCAGCGTATCGAGGTCGTGGGTCACCAGCACCACGGTCAGACCGAGTTCCCGACCCAGCGAGCGGATCAGGCGGCACGAAACTGTCGGCGCGATCCGGGTCGAGGCCGGCGGTCGGCTCGTCGAGCAGCAGCAGCTCGGGCTCCAGCGCCAGGGCGCGCGCCAGCGCCACGCGCTTGATCATGCCGCCGGACAGCTCCGCCGGCATCAGCCGGGCCTGGCGTGGCAGCAGTTCCACCATGTCCAGCTTGAGCATCACCAGGTCGCGGATGGTCGCCTCGTCGAAGCGCTTGAGCTCGCGCAGCGGGAAGGCGATGTTGTCGAAGACGGTGAAGGCCGAAAACAGCGCGCCCTGCTGGAACAGCACGCCGAAGCGCCGCCGCAGGGACCGCTCGCGCTGTCCACGACCGCCACCGAACAGCGGCTCGCCGAACACGCGAATGTCGCCCTGCGGTCGGCAGCAGCAGGCCGATCATCTGGCGCAGCAGCGTCGTCTTGCCGCTGCCGGAACCGCCGACCAGCGCCACCATTTCGCCCGGCTGCGATGTCGAGATCGAGGTCGCGATGCACCCAGACTTCGCCGAAGCGGGTCGACAGGTCGCGAACCTCGATGACCGGCGTGGTCGATGGCGGCGCCATCACGGCACCCCGATGCAGCGGGTGACGATGGCGAACACGGCATCGACCAGAATCACCACGGTGATCGACGTCACCACCGAGGCGGTGGTATTGGCCGACAGGCTCTCGGTGTTGGGCTGCACGCGCAGGCCGAAATGGCAGGCGACCAGGGCGATGAAGACGCCGAAGACCACGCCCTTGCCCAGGCCGATCCAGAGGTTGGCCACCGGCACCGCCTTGGGCAGCTGGTCGAAGAAGAAGCCGTAGCCGATATCGAGCTGGATGCTGCGCCGCCACCATGCCGCCGACCAGGGCGATGGCGCTGGTCCAGAGCACCAGCAGCGGCATGGCCACGCGCCAGCGCCACCACCTTGGGCAGGATCAGCCGCAGGCTGCGCGAAACGCCCATCGTCGCCAGCGCGTCGATCTCCTCGGTGACGCGCATCACGCCGAGTTGCGCGGTCATCGCCGAACCGGAGCGCCCGGCGACCAGCACGGCGACCAGCACCGGCCCGAGCTCGCGGATGATGCCCATGCCGAGGATATTGACGATGAAGACATCGGCGCCGAACTGGCGCAGCTGCAGGGCCGAGAGGTAGGACAGCACGACGCCGATCAGGAAGCCGACCAGCGCCGTGACCGGCATCGCACGCACGCCGCTCTTGTAGAGGTTGGCGGAGATCTCCCGGCTGGGCAGTTCGCCCGGATGGCGCAGCAGGTGCAGCGCAGATCGAGCACCACCTGCCCGACCAGCGCCAGAAGTCGAGCAGATGGCGCGCCGAAGCCGATCATCAGGCCGCCGATGTTCGGCCAACCAGTCGAAGTCGGCGACGGGGCCGCGGCCGGCGGCTCCTGCCGGCTCCGCAGCGGCGATGCGTTCGAAGATCCGCGATGTTCGCGTCGACTGGCAGGAGCGTCGGCGGGCAGCGTCGTCCCCAGATGTCGCCAGAGCAGCACCGCGCCGGCGCTGTCGAGCGCCTCGATGGCCGGCAGTCCCAGGCGGATGGCGCGCCGACCGCGTTCAGGCGCCCGACCATCGCCCGTTCCGGGAACCGGCGGCGGCGATCGCACGCAGCGTCCAGCGACCCGCCAGCGTGACCAGCCGGCCGTCGCCGGGCGCATCGGCACCTCGATGCGCTGCGTCGCTCATGGTCATGCGGCTGCGACGGGATGTCGGTCACCGCGCCGCCTGTTCGCGCTGGCTCTTGACGCTGCAACTCGATGCCGACGCTCGCCCATTGGCGCACTTCCTCTTGCAGCGCCGCGGCGGTCAGGGGCGACTCGGCCAGCCAGCCGGCCATCGATCTGCAGTTGAAACCCGCGTGGCAGCACGGACGCTGGACCGGCAGTCGGCGCCCCATCGTCGCGGGCGCGATGCAGCAGCGCGGCGATGCGCAAGGCAGAAGATCAGCAGCCAGTCGGCGCATCCTCGACCATTGCCGGCAATGCACGCGTTCCAGCTTGCCGCGATGGGCGAGCACCAGGCGCGCCAGGCGCGCCTGATCGCGGCGCGAAAAGCCCGGCATGTCGGCGTTGCCGAGGATGTAGGCACTGTGCTTGTGGTAGCTGGAGTGCGCGATCGAGACGCCGATTTCGTGCAGGCGCGCCGCCCAGAGCAGGAACTGGACATCGGCATGGTCGGCGTCGCGCGGCCGACCTGCGGGCAGCAGTTGTCCGAGCAGGGTGAACGCCGTCCGGCCGACGCGCTCCGCCTGCCGGCGGTCCACCTCGTAGCGACGCATGAAATGACCAACGGTCGCCTCGCGCAGATCGTCGTGGTGATAGCGGCCGAGCAGGTCGTAGAGCACACCCAGCCGCAACGCGCCTTCCGAGAACACCATGCGTTCGATGCCGAACTCCTTGAACACCGCCGACATGATCGCCACGCCGCCGGGCAGCACCGGTATCGCGGTCGGCGCGCAAGCCCTGCGAGGTTCAGGCGGCCGACATCGCCGGCCCGCACCAGCAGCGGCCCGCAGTCTGTCCAGGCCGTCGCGCGGTGATGCCGCCTTCGGACAAAGCCATTCAGTTCGAGCAGGTCGACGATCGCCTTGGCGGTGCCCGACGACCCCACCGCCTCTTCCCAGCCGGTGGCACGGTAGGCCTGGACGATGGCTCTGCAACTCCTTGCGCGCCGCCAGTTCGGCTTCCTTCATGCGCTTCTTGTCGACCCGGCCGCCCGGAAAGTAGCGCAGGCTGAAGCTGACGCAGCCCATGTAGAGCGATTCGAGTCGCAGCGGCTTGAAGTTGCGGCCGATGATGAACTCGGTCGAACCGCCGCCGATGTCGACCACCAGTTGCTGGGTCCGCGGATTCGGCCAGGCTGTGGGCCACGCCCAGGTAGATCAGGCGCGCTTCCTCGCGGCCGGCGATCACCTCGATCGGGAAACCCAGCGCCGCCTCGGCCTCGCGGCAGGAACTGCGGCGCGTTCTTGGCCACCCGCAGGGTATTGGTGGCCACGGCCCGCACGGCGTCGGGCGTCGAAAACCGCGCAGACGCTCGCCGAAGCGCGCCAGCGCCGCCAGCGCGCGCAGCTGCGAGGGACCATCGAGGGTTCGTTCCGCGCGTCAGGCCGGCGGCCAGCCGCACCGCCTCCTTGAGCGAATCCAGGGGATAGATCTGGTTGCCGACCACCCGCCCCACCTGCAGACGGAAACTGTTGGAGCCCAGATCGACGGCGGCGATCAACTCGTGAGCCACGGCGGCACACCCCGGTTCGAAGACGGGCGGATTCTAGCATCGGGCTGCCCCGCGCCACCGCACCAGGGCAAGTCGAATCGGCTTCTGTAATGCCTTGGCAACGGAAGTGTCATAGTATTGCGCCACCCGTTCCACTACCGCTCGACCACCATGAACAGCGTTTTCTCCGGCCACCGCCACCCCCCGGAACACTTCATCAACCGCGAGCTGTCGCTGCTCGCCTTCAACCGTCGCGTGCTGGCGCAGGCCGCCGACGCGCGGGTGCCGCTGCTGGAGCGCTTGCGCTTCCTCTGCATCGTTTCATCCAACCTGGACGAGTTCTTCGAGATTCGCGTCGCCGGCCTCAAGGAACAGATCAAACTGGGCGGCCACGCCACCGGCGCCGACGGCCTGTCGCCGCAGGAGGTGTTCCGCCGCGTCACGCAGGAGGCCCACACGCTGATCGCCGAGCAGTACGCCCTGCTCAACGACGCGATCCTGCCGGCGCTGGCCGCCGAGGGCATCCACTTCTACAAGCGCCGCACCTGGACGCCCGAGCAGGGCGAGTGGATCCGCGACTTCTTCTTCCGCGAAGTGATGCCGGTGCTGACGCCGATCGGCCTCGACCCCGCCCATCCCTTTCCCGCGCGTGCTCAACAAGAGCCTGAATTTCGCCGTCGAACTGGAAGGCAAGGACGCCTTCGGCCGCAGCTCGCGGCGCCGCCATCGTGCAGGCGCCGCGCGCCCTGCCGCGCGTCATCCAGCTGCCGCGGGAACTCACCGGCGTCGACCACGGCTTCGTCTTCCTGTCGTCGATCCTGCACCGCCACGTCGGCGAACTGTTTGCCGGCATGAACGTGCTCGGCTGCTACCAGTTCCGCGTCACCCGCAACTCCGACCTGTTCGTCGACGACGAGGAAGTCAAGAACCTGCGCACCGCGCTGCAGGGCGAACTGCCGCAGCGCCACTTCGGCGACGCCGTGCGCCTGGAAGTGGCCGACAACTGCTCCGAGGTGATGGCCGAATTCCTGCTCCAGCAGTTCGGCCTGGACGCGAGCCGACCTCTACCGCGTGCCCGGCATCGTGAATCTGGTGCGCCTGATGTCGGTGCCCGACCGCGTCGACCGGCCCGACCTCAAGTTCCCGCCCTTCCAGCCCGGCCTGCCCAAGGCGCTGTCGCAACGGCCGCACGACATCTTCGACGTGCATCCGCAAGGAGGACATCCTGCTGCACCATCCCTTCCAGTCCTTCACGCCGGTCATCGAGTTGCTGCGAGCAGGCCGCCGACGATCCGCAGGTGGTGGCGATCAAGCATGACCGTCTATCGCACCGGCACCGATTCGGTGCTGATGGAACACCTGCTGCGCGCCGCCCAGAAGGGCAAGGAAGTGACCGTGGTGGTCGAGCTGATGGCGCGCTTCGACGAGGAAGCCAACATCAACATCGCCGCGCGCCTGGAAGAAGTCGGCGCCCATGTCGTGTATGGCGTGTTCGGCTACAAGACCCACGCCAAGATGCTGATGGTGGTGCGCCGCGAAGAAGCACGGCTACCGCCGCTACGTCCATCTCGGCACCGGCAACTACCACCCGCGCACCACGCGCTTCTATACCGACTTCGGCCTGCTCACCTGCAACGAGGAAATCGGCGCCGACGTCAACGAGGTCTTCAAGCAGCTCACCGGCCTGGGCAAGGCCAGCGCACTGAAGCACCTGTGGCAGGCGCCGTTCACGCTGCACGCCAACATGCTCGCCGCCATCCGCGCCGAAACCGAAGCGGCCAAGGCCGGCCGCAAGGCGCCAGCATCATCGCCAAGATGAACTCGCTGCTGGAACCGGAAATCATCGAGGCGCTCTACGACGCCTCGCCAGGCCGGCGTGCAGATCGACCTGATCGTGCGCGGCGTCTGCGCCTGCGGCCGGGCGTCAAGGGCCTGTCCGAGAACATCCGCGTGCGCTCGGTGATCGGCCGCTTCCTCGAACACCACCGCATCTTCTATTTCCACGCCGACGGCGAGGAGAAGGTCTATCTCGCCAGCGCCGACTGGATGGAGCGCAACTTCTTCCGCCGCATCGAAGTCGTGTTTCCGGTGCTCGACCCGAAGCTGAAGCGCCGCGTCATCAAGGAAGGCCTGCGCCTCTACCTGCACGACAACTGCCAGGCCTGGGAGATGGACAGCAACGGCAAGTACGGCGTCAGCCAGACCCGCCGCGTCCGCGCCTGCGCCCAGGAGGCGCTGCTGGCCTTGATGGCCGACGAGGACTGACAGCACCTTGAGTTCCGACTGGGCAACCCTTAATATAACAACCGTTATAACAACTTGCCGGGGCCAGCCATGCATTTCACTCTCAAGCTTACCCAGATCGGAAATTCGGTCGGCGTCATCCTGCCCAAGGAAGTCTTGGCTCGCATGAAGCTCGAAAAGGGTGATGCGGTCTTTCTGACCGAGTCGCCAGACGGATATCGAATTTCCGATTTCGATCCCAACTTCGACAAGCAATTGAGCCTCGCCGAGGAAATCATGAAACGGCGGCGTAACGTCCTGCGCGAACTCGCCAAATGACGTTTACCTGGATCGACGAGTCCGTCGTCTGGGCAATTCACGAAGCTCAACTGGCCGAACACGGTGGTTCGGCGGGCGTCCGAGACGCCGGATTGCTCGCTTCGGCCTTGGCACGACCGATCAATCTGGCCGCCTATGGCAGCCCCGATGTCGCCGACTGCGCCGCCGCCTACGGTTTCGGCGTGGCGCGCAACCATCCGTTCATCGACGGCAACAAGCGCACTGCCTTCGTCTGTGTCAACCTATTCCTGTCGCTTAACGACTATCACCTCGACGCCAGCGATGTCGAATGTGTCCTGACCATGCTCGCGGTCGCCGCCGGTGAAATGGATGAACCGGCCTTCGCCTCCTGGCTGCGGACCAACATGACTAGCCGCGCCTGACGCTGGCCACGCCGGCGACCTCGCCGACCAGACTCAGCACCCGCTGCAACTGGCCGGCATTGGCCAGTTCCACCGTGAAGGCCATGCGCGCCGTACCGGCCTTCGACAGCGTATTCACGGCGGTAACGTTGATCCTTTCCTTCGACAGGATGTCCGAAATATCCCGCAGCAGGCCCTGGCGATCGTTCGCCTCGACCAGCAGATCGGTCGCGTAGACACCGTCCTGCTTGCCGCCCCATTGGGCCTCGACCACCCGTTCCGGATTCCGCGCCGCCATGTTGCGGAAGTTGGCGCAATCGCGCCGATGCACCGAGACGCCGCGACCGCGGGTGACGAAGCCGGCCACGGCATCGGGCGGCACCGGCTTGCAGCAGTGACCGAGCTGGGTCAGGAGCTTGTCCACCCCGACCACCAGGATCCGACTCTCGCCGACGCGACTTTTCTTGGTCAGGATCTCGGCATCGGGCGCGACCTCCGCCACGTCGCCGCGCAGGGCGACCAGGATCGCCCGCGGTCCGACATCGCCGCGCGCCGCCGCCAGGAACAAGGCGTCGGTGTTCTTGAAGCCGAGCTTGTGCGCCAGATCCTCCTGGTTCGCCTGGGTCTGGCCGTCGCGCTGGAGTTCCCTGGCCACGAAGGCCCGGCCTTGCGCCAGCATCTCCTGTTCCTGCTGGGCGGCAAACCAGACCTTGACCTTCTGCCGGGCGCGAGGCGAGTGCAGGTAGCCCGGTGTCAGCCAGTCGCGCGAGGGCCCGCCGGTCTTGGCCGTGACGATCTCGATCCGCTGACCATTGGCCAGCGGCGTATTCAACGGCACCAGATGGCCGTCGACCTTGGCGCCCCGGCAGCGGTGGCCGACATCGGTATGCAGCCGGTAGGCGAAATCGACCGCCGTGGAACCCTTGGGCAGGTCGATCACCCGCCCCTGCGGCGTCAGCACGTAGATGGTGTCGTCGAGCGACGCGCGCTTGAACTGTTCGACCCAGGCCGCCGAATCGGTGATCTCGTCGCGCCAGGACAACAACTGGCGCAGCCAGGCGATCTTTTCGTCGTAGGCCGATTCGGCCTTGGCCGGGGCCCCGGACTCCTTGTAGCGCCAGTGCGCCGCCACGCCCAGTTCGGCATGGCGATGCATCTCGCGGGTGCGGATCTGCACTTCCAGCGCACGGCCGTCCTCGGCCGTCACGGCGGTATGCAGGCGAGCGGTAGAAGTTGCCCTTGGGGTGCGATATGTAGTCGTCGAACTCGCCATGGATCGGCTGCCAGAGCGCATGAACGATGCCCAGCGCCGTGTAACAGTCGCGCACCTCGGCAACGATGATGCGCAGGGCGCGCACGTCATAGACTTCCTCGAAGTCGAGATCCTTGGCGCGCATCTTGTTCCAGATGCTGTAGATGTGCTTGGGCCGGCCGTACACCTCGGCCTCGATGCCGGCCTGGCGCATCTCGTCCTTCAGGCGGGCAATGGCCGTCTCGATGAAGCCTTCGCGCTCGACGCGCTTCTCGTCGAGCTTCCTGGCGATGCGCTTGTAGGTCTCCGGTTCGATGAAGCGGAAGGACAAGTCCTCGATTTCCCATTTCATCTGCCAGACACCGAGGCGATTGGCCAGCGGCGCATAGATTTCCAGGCTCTCCCGCGCCAGGTCGCGCCGCGCCGGCGTGTCGTGGTCGGTGAACCAGCGCAGCGTCTGCGTCCGCGACGCCAGGCGCAGCAGCACGACGCGAATGTCGTCGGCCATGGCCAGCAGCATCTTGCGCAGAATTTCCGCCTGCGCCTTGAAGTCCGCGCTCCCCGGCGCCGTCCCGGCGCCCTGCCCCGACCGTTGCCCGCTCGCCGCCTCGGTCAACGGTCGCAGGCCCTTGAGCCGATACAAGTTGTCCACCAGGGCCGCCACCGGCGCGCCGAACTGCGCTGTCAGCTTGTCGGGCCAATCCGGCAGGTAGTCGCCCACCGCAAACAGCAGCGCCGCCAACCGCGAATCGGCATCGAGATTCTGGCCCGCCAGTTGCAGCGCCATGCCCACCGCGTGCGGCAGAATATCCTCGCCGGTACCCAGTCGCTCGCCGGCATAGAGCCCGGCCACCAGCTCCAGCGCCCGGTCGAGCGCGGCCCGCGCCTCTTCCGATAAACCGGCCTCGAGACGGCTCAGGGCTTCGTCGTCGATACCGGCGTCGGAGAGGGCGTGAACGACTGAAACCATCGGCTACGGCGGCAACTGACTTGCGACCTGCCGCTCGGCCCACTCCAGCACCGCCTGGACAATCTGCCGCGCGTGGTCTGGCGTAACGAGGCTCAACTCTTCGTCGTCATAACGCTGGGTCACCGCATAGGGATTAAGTACAGCCAACTCGTCGGGCGTTTGCGGCGTGAACACGCCTGCCGCATTCAGCTCCGCTGCCAATGCCAAGAGGTTGTGCGTGCGACTCGGCACAAGCCCGCGAACGGTCATCACCGCCTTCAACGCCTTTTCAGCAGACTGCTGAGCGAAGAAGAACGCCGCTGCCGGGCGCAGACCAGGTCCTTGGAGCAACCAGAGAAAAGCATCTCGGTCCGCTTTGGCCAAGCTCACCAATCGTTGGGATTCCTCAAGCAGCGCAGTCATACATCACCTTGCCTTCCGTGCGCGCCCAATAGGGTGCCGTACCGGGAACCTGGCTGCGACGGTCGAATTCCTGCTCGGAATAGACCAGCACGTCGAACCCGATATGATCGCATCCTCGATAGCTTTGAGGAATGATTCTTGCGCGATAGCGATTTCGCCCCCCTTGCCGACCCAGCCATGCCCGGATATTCTAAGGCGGCAAGCAATTCCTCGCCCTGGGTGCTCGGCACCTCGCGCTGCGAGACCGCAGGTGACCAGAAGTTCAGATTCCGACCTTCGTCTGCATCAAGCCAGCGTGAGCCGCGGGTAGGCAGCACCGACAACGGTCCCGCAAGGCGCTAGCCGTCAGGCAACTGCTGACGTGCTTCGACATCTATGGCGTGTCATGAGTCCAGCATGGCTCATCAATCCATGATCTGTGACAATTGGTGTCCAGAATGCCCCCCCAAATTCTGCGCAATCCGATCGCGAGAGCACTCGTGCCCATCCGAATCCGAACATTCGAACACCATCGAAGCATTTGGATCGCATGGCCTGGGACAGTCGCCAACAGTTGCGCGACACCCACATCGAACGTGACCAGCTTCCATGCCGCTGTCGAATGGCGGCCGATCAGCCGAGAACCAGCGCATCGGTGCATTTGCCGATGCCCAAGGATTCCGCCGGTACAAGCACCCAGCACAATGACCGGTGCGAAACCCGAAATCGAGCGCCAACAAGCGATGCTTGGGGTGGCGGGAACAGTCCAATTCAGTCGTTCAGAGCACATCAGCGTGACGGGTCGATTCGCCCGAGACCTCGGAGTGACCGACAGAAATCAAGTGCCCGTTGTGAGATGAAGCGGCCGGGGACGCGATCTTCATCAGAGGCCACGAGGCCATAACGTAGATATGGATAGATCTGCTTGTGTTTTGCAGCCGTAGTGCGTACTGTCGAACCAGCGAATGTGTAATGCTTGTCTTGAATTCAAGCACGACGCGAGCCAACCAGATGTCTTCCAATTTCTTCTCGAAGATGCATAGGTCGGTCTGAAATGCGGAGTCTCCGCGCTTTGGATGGCGTATCTGATCTCCGCCCATCACCCTCAGATTATTGTCGACAGTGACTGCCAGCGCGATCAAGGCGTTGGCATCGAGCACATGGCTCATGCCGACTCGTCGAGCATCTGCTGCACGTTGTTGCGCTGTCACGCGCGGCGTTTCTGGCGGCAGATCGAACACCCAGACACCATCCTTTTGCTTGAGCGGCAACTTCTCGGTGCTGCCAATGCGAATCAGTTCCGACACGGCTTGTCCGAACTTGAGAGCACGTGCTTTGGCATAGGCCTTCGCTGTGGCAAAAGCCTCGTCTTCGAGGGTGATGGTCGTACGCATAATTGATCCCCCTGGCTAATTTTGATGCATTTTCTCAATTAGCGCATCACGCGTCAATCAAATCCGCGTTACCAATTTCGGACGGACACCTACCCCACCCACCGCCGTGCATTGCGGAACATGGTCATCCAGGGGCTGTCCTCGCCGCTGCCGGCTGGGTGCCAGGACATCTGCGCGGTGCGGAAGATGCGCTCGGGGTGGGGCATCATGATGGTGAAGCGGCCGTCGGCGGTGGTCAGGCCGGTGATACCGTCTGGGGAGCCGTTCGGGTTGAAAGGATAGGTCGCGGCTGGCGCGCCGCGATTGTCCACGTAGCGCATCGCCACCAGGGCTTGATCGCGGGAACCCGCGAAGATCGCTCGACCCTCGCCGTGCGATACGACAATGGGCAGGCGCGAGCCGGCCATGCCGGTGAAGAAGATCGACGGCGACTGGGGAATCTCGACCATGACGAAGCGCGCCTCGAACTGCTCGGAGCGATTGCGGTGGAAGGTCGGCCAGTGCTGCCGCGCCGGGGATGATGCTCGCCAGGTTGCTCATCATCTGGCAGCCGTTGCAGACGCCCAGCGCAAGAGTGTCGGCGCGGTTGAAGAAGGCGGCGAAATGTTCGCGCAGACGGTCGTTGAACAGGATGGACCTGGCCCAGCCTTGGCCTGCGCCGAGCACGTCGCCGTAGGAGAAACCGCCGCAGGCGACCAGGCCCTTGAAATCGGCCAGGCTGACGCGGCCGGTTTGCAGGTCGGACATGTGCACATCGACGCTGGCGAAGCCGGCGCGGTCGAAGGCGGCCGCCATCTCCACCTGGCCGTTCACACCCTGCTCGCGCAGAATCGCCATTCTGGGCCGGGCACCGGTTGCGACGAAGGGCGCGGCGGGTTCAAAGCTCAGCGCCACCGACAGGCCGGGATCGGCGGCATCGAGCAGCGCGTCGAATTCCTCATCGGCGCAGGACGCATCGTCACGCAGGCGGGCGATCTGGTGGCTGACTTCGCTCCAGGCGCGTTGCAGCTCGGTGCGCGTGGCGCCGAAGGCCAGCTTGGCATTGCGCCAGACGCGAATCTCGTCGCGCTTGTTGAGGGTGCCGATCATGTGCGCGCAAGCACCCAGACCGGCCTCGCGCAGGGCGTGCATCACCGTTGGCCGATCGTCGCGCAGCACCTGGATTACCGCGCCGAGTTCCTCGTTGAACAAGGCGGCAATCAGCCGGTCACGCATGCGCCCATCGACCACCTCGGGGAATCGCTCGATACCGTCGACGTCGTTCATCAGCTCGTCGTAGCAAAGCGTGTCGAGATTGAGCGACACGCCGAGACGCGATGCGAAACTCATTTCGCAGACGGTCGCGAACAGGCCGCCGTCGGAGCGGTCGTGGTAAGCCAGGATGATGCCGGCGCGATTGAGGTGCTGGATGACGGCGAAGAAGGCCTTGAGCAGTTCCGCGTCGGCATCCGGCGGCAGGTCGCCGGAGACCCCATATACCTGCGCCAGCGCCGAGCCGCCGAGGCGGTTGCGGCCCTGACCGAGGTCGATCAGGATCAGCTCGGTTTCACCCTTCTCGTCGTCGCGGCGCAGTTGCGGGGTGAGGGTCTGGCGCACATCGGCACAAGGCGCGAAGGCGGTGACGATCAGGGACAGCGGTGCGATCACCTGTTTCTGCTTGCCGGCTTCCTCCCAGCGGGTACGCATGGACAAGGAATCCTTGCCCACCGGAATGGACACGCCAAGGCTGGGGCAGAACTCCAAGCCAACGGTCTTGACGGTGTCGAACAGCGCGGCGTCTTCAAAGCCGTGCCCCGCGGCCGCCATCCAGTTGGCCGACAGCTTGATCCGGCCGATAGCGCCGACGTGGGCGGCCGCCAGGTTGGTGATCGCCTCGCCGACCGCCATTCGGCCCGACGCGGGCGCGTTCAGCAAGGCGATGGGCGTCCGCTCACCCAGGGCGAAACATTCACCGAGCGTGGTTTCGTAGCCCATCGTGGTCACCGCCACGTCGGCCACCGGCACCTGCCAGGGGCCGACCATCTGGTCACGCGCGGTCATGCCGCCCACGGAGCGGTCGCCAATGGTGATCAGGAAACTCTTGCTTGCCACCGATGGCAGGCGCAGCACGCGGAATGCGGCCTCCTTGAGGTCGATGGCGGCAACATCCAGCGGCGGCATGGCCACCGACTTGCGGCGGGCGTCGCGGTGCACGCGCGGCGGCTTGCCGAGCAACACCTCCATCGGCATGTCGACCGCCTTGTTGCCGAAGTGCCGGTCATTGACCACCAGTTGCCGCTCGGCGGTCGCTTCGCCGAGCACCGCGAAGGGGCAGCGCTCACGCTCGCAGAGCGCGCGGAATTCGTCCAGGCGCTGAGGAGCGATGGCCAGCACGTAGCGCTCCTGTGCCTCGTTCGACCAGATTTCGCGCGGCGACATGCCCGACTCTTCGCTCGGCACTTCGCGCAGTTCGAAGCGGGCGCCGCGCCCGGCGTCGTTGGCCAGTTCCGGCATGGCGTTGGAAATGCCGCCGGCGCCGACATCGTGAATGGCCAGAATGGGGTTGTCTTCACCCATCTGCCAGCAACGATCGATGACCTCCTGGGCACGCCGCTGCATTTCCGGGTTGCCCCGTTGCACCGAGGCGAAGTCGAGGTCGGCGGTATTGGTGCCAGTGGCCATCGACGACGCGGCACCGCCGCCCAAGCCGATCAGCATGCCCGGTCCGCCCAACTGGATCAGCAGCGTACCGGCGGGAAATTCGATCTTGAAGGCGTCGCGGTCGGCGATATTGCCGACGCCGCCGGCGATCATGATCGGCTTGTGGTAGCCGCGCATCTCGCCGTTGAATTCCTGCTCCAGGGTGCGGAAGTAACCGGCCAGGTTGGGCCGGCCGAACTCGTTGTTGAAGGCCGCCGCGCCGATCGGTCCCTCGATCATGATGTCGAGCGCCGAGGCAATCCGTTCCGGCTTGCCGTAAGCGGATTCCCACGGCTGGGCGTAGCCGGGGATGTTGAGGTCGGAAACCGAGAAGCCGCACAGGCCGGCCTTGGGCTTCGAGCCGCGACCGGTCGCGCCCTCGTCGCGGATCTCGCCGCCGGATCCGGTAGCGGCGCCCGGAAAGGGCGAAATCGCCGTCGGATGATTGTGCGTTTCCACCTTGGCCAGGATGTGCGTCAGCTCTTCGCAATAACCATAGGCGCCCGCCACGCCGGGCAGAAAGCGCTTGATCGGCGCGCCCTCGATCACCGAGGCATTGTCCGAATAGGCGACCACCGTGCCTTGCGGATGCGCCTTGTGGCTCTCGCGGATCATGCCGAACAGCGACAGCGGCTGGTCCTGGCCATCCACCGTCCATGAGGCGTTGAAAATCTTGTGCCGGCAATGTTCGGAATTCGCCTGGGCGAACATCATCAGTTCGACGTCGGTCGGATTGCGGCCGATCTTGGTGAAGTTGTCGACCAGATAGTCGATCTCGTCGTCGGATAGGGCCAGACCCAGATCGGCATTGGCCGCCACCAGCGCCACCCGACCACCGGCGAGCAGGTCGACGCTGGAAAGCGGCTGCGGCGCGACGTGCCGAAACAAGGCCTCGGCCTCATCGACGCCGGCCAGCACCGACTCGGTCATGCGGTCATGCAGCCTGGTCGCCAGCGCATGGCGGTCGCCGCCGACGGCATGAAAGGCGGTGCCGCGCTCGATACGCCGCACTTGGCCAAAGCCGCAGTTGTGGGCGATGTCGGTGGCCTTCGAAGACCAGGGGGAAATGGTGCCCAGCCGGGGCGTCACCAGCAGCAACTGGCCGGCCGGTTCGGGCGGTACCTGGGCGGGAACCCCCAGCAGATCCTTGAGCCGGGCCATCTCGGCGCCGTTCAGCTCACCATCGCACTCGACGAAATACCAGTGTTCGGCCACCAATCTGGTCAGCGCGGGGATCGCCTGCCGGGCGGTGTCCAGCAGACGGGCCAGCCGGGTGGCGGAAAATGCGGCAGCGCCGCGCAACTTGAGGACCTTGGACATAGCGGAATGCGCCGGAGGCAAAGGGGGAAGGGCGGCCAGCAGGCCAATAAGGGCATAATTATACGGCTAGGCTCATCCCCCCCCGGCGACTTGATTTCCCGCCGAGCATTCCCATATAACGGCTGTTTGTCATCGAAAGAGCTTCATGTCCGATCACGCATACGACGTCACCGTTGCCGATTTCGCGCCCAAGGTTCTCGGCGCATCGCGCCAGGTGCCGGTCATCGTCGACTTCTGGGCCGAATGGTGCCAGCCCTGCCGGGTCCTCAAACCGATTCTGGAAAAACTGGCTGCCGAGTACGATGGCCGCTTCATCCTGGCCAAGGTCGATTCGGACCACAATCAGGAACTGGCGCAACGCTACGGCGTACGCGGCATTCCGGCCGTCAAGGCCTTCGTCAATGGCGAGATGGTCGATGAGTTCACCGGCGCCCTGCCCGAAGCCCAGATCCGCGACTTCATCGACCGGCTGATCCCGTCGCCCGCCGAACCGCTCCGCTTGCAGGCGCTCGACGCCCATGCCGCCGGCGACCTGGAAGGCGCCCGGCAACTGATGGCCCAGGCCATCAAGCTCGATCCGGCCAACGACACCAGCTATCTCGACTATGTCGAACTCAGCCTGGCGGCGGGCGCCATCGACGAAGCGCGCGAGATCATGGAAGCCGTTCGCCCGCGCTGCCGAGACCGCGCCCGGGTCGAAGCGCTGGATGCGCAACTGGCCCTGGCCGCCAGCGGTGGCGGCGGGGACATCGACATCGCGGCGCTGCGCACCCGGATTGCCGCCGACCCCGCCGATCTCGACGCGCGCCTGCGGCTGGCCAATGCCCTGGCCGTAGCGCGCGACTACCGGCCGGCTTTCGAGCAGTTGCTGGAGATCGTCCGCCGCGACCGCGCCTGGAACGAGCAGGCGGGCCGCAAGACCATGCTGACGCTATTCACCGTGCTCGGCGCCCAGCCGCAACACGACGACCTGGTGCGCGAGTTCCGCGTCGCCCTGTCGCGCACCCTGAACTGACCGGGACCCGACCACCATGAAGATGCTCTTCGACCTCTTCCCGGTCATCCTGTTCTTCATCGCCTTCAAAGTGTCCGAAGGCCGCAAGGAAGCAACGGCGGAATTGCTCAACGGCCTGTTCGGCAGCGTCGGCCTGGCCGGCGCCTTCGCACCGGACCAGGCACCCATCCTGCTCGCCACGGTGGTGGTCATTCTCGCCACCTGTGGCCAGATCGCCTGGGTGTGGTTGCGCCACGGCAAGGTCGACAACATGCTCTGGGTCAGTCTGGCACTGGTGGTCGTACTCGGCGGCATGACGCTGGTGCTGCGCGATGAAGGTTTCATCAAATGGAAGCCGACCATCCTCTACTGGGTTTTCGCCCTCACCCTGCTGGTCTCGGCGACGCTGTTCGGCAAGAACCTGATCCGCAGCATGCTGGCCGCCCAGATCGAGGTGCCGGACGCGGTGTGGACCAAGTTGAATCTGGTCTGGGCGGCCTTCTTCGTCTTCATGGGCGCTGCCAACCTGTATATCGCCCGGTCCTTCCCGACCGACATCTGGGTCAATTTCAAGCTCTTCGGCGGCATGGGCCTGATGCTGGTGTTCATGATCGCCCAGGGCTTCTGGCTCAGCCGCCACATGCCCGAAACGCCGGCGGATGAACAGAACAAGGAGAACAACTGATGCTTTACCTGATTCTCGGCGAGGACAGCGCCAACTCGCTGGACCGGCGCCTCGCCGCCCGTCCCGACCACCTGGCCCGCCTCCAGGCGCTGAAGGCGGAAGGCCGGCTGATGCTGGCCGGCCCCTGCCCGGCCATCGACTCGCCCGACCCCGGCCCGGCCGGCTTTTCCGGCAGCCTGATCGTCGCCGAGTTCGCCTCGCTGGAAGCGGCCCGCGCCTGGGCCGATGCGGACCCCTATGTCGCCGCCGGCGTCTATGCCGACGTCACCGTCAAACCCTTCAAGAAGGTACTGCCATGACCACCGTCGCCACCATGAAAGAACGACTGGCCAGCCTCGATCCCGAACATGTCGAAGTCATCGACGACAGCGCCCAGCACGCCGGTCATGCCGGCGCGCGCAGCGGTGGCGGCCATTACCGGGTGCTGATCGTTTCGCCGCGTTTCGCCGGGCTGGGCACGATGGCGCGTCATCGCTTGGTGTATGATGCGCTGGGCACGCTGATGGACGGCGATATTCATGCCTTGAGCATCACCGCTCGCGCCCCGACCGAACACCCCCGCTGATAGACAAGAAAAGGATCAATCGATGAACCGCCCGATTTACCGTCAGTTGCTCGCCGCTTCCGCGATCGCCCTCTTCGCCACCCTGGCCGGCGCCGCCAAGCCGGTCAAGGATACCGCCAAGGACGCCGCCGCCCCAGCGGTCACCGTCAACGGCAAGGGTATTCCCCAGGCCCGCATCGACACCCTGCTTGCCGCCCAACTGGCGCAGGGCCAGCCGGATACGCCGAAGCTGCGCGGTGCCGTGCGCGAGGAGCTGGTGCGCCGTGAGATCCTCGTGCAGGAAGCCGAAAAGAAGGGCCTCGAAAAGAAGGCCGACGTCATGGCCCAGATGATGATGGCTCGCCAGAGCGTGCTGATCAGCGCCTATCTGAACGACTACATCAAGACCCACCCGATCACCGACGAGATGATCAAGAACGAGTACGACGGCCTGCGCAAGGCGCTGGGCGAAAAGGAATTCAAGGCGCGCCACATCCTGGTCGAGACCGAGGACGAAGCGAAGGCCATCATCGACAAGCTGAAGAAGGGCGAGAAGTTCGAGGAACTGGCCAAGGCATCGAAGGATCCCGGCTCCAAGGAAAAAGGCGGCGATCTGGGCTGGGCCAATCAGGCCGCCTACGTGAAGCCGTTCTCCGATGCGCTGGTCAAGCTCGAAAAGGGCAAGACCACCGACGCGCCGGTGAAGAGCGATTTCGGCTGGCATGTCATCCAGCTGGAGGACAGCCGCGAACTGAAGGCACCTTCGCTCGAGGAAATCAAACCGCAACTGGCGCAGCGCATGCAGCAGCAACTGATCGAGAAGCAGGTCCTCGACCTGCGCGCCAAGGCCAAGGTCGAGTAAGCCTTGTCAGGCTCGGCAGCAACGGGGGCCGCGGCCCCCGTTTTGCTTTTGGCCGACATGATCGAACTGTTCAAACAATGGCAACGCCGGCGGGCGCTCGACCGGGTCCAGGTTAGCGACGCCCAGTGGGCAAACGCCGAAGCGCGCCTGCCCTTCCTCGGCCATCTGGACACCGACGAGCGTCAGCGGCTGCGCGAGCTGGCCCGCGAATTCCTCGCCGAAAAGGAATGGAGCGCCGCCCGGGGCCTGGTGCTGACACCGGCCATTCAATTGTCCATCGCGCTCCAGGCCTGCCTGCCGATCCTCAACCTGGGCATGGACCACTATCGGGGCTGGGTGGGCATCGTCGTCTATCCCGGCGACTTCGTCATTCCGCGCAGCGTCATGGACGAGGACGGCGTGGTGCACGAGTATGACGACCCGGTGCTCGGCGAGGCCTGGGAAGGCGGCCCGGTGCTGATCTCGTGGTTCGAACATCCAGAGGAAGCTGAAGGCGTGAATGTGGTCATCCACGAGTTCGCCCACAAGCTGGACATGGCCAACGGCACCGTCGATGGCATCCCGGGCTTGCCTGCCGACATGTCGCGCCAAGCCTGGATCGCGGCCTTCGAACCGGCCTACGAAAACTTCTGCCAACGCGTCGATGACGGCGAAGAGACCTTGCTCGACCCGTATGGCGCCGAGCATCCGGCCGAATTCTTCGCCGTCTTGTCCGAAGCATTCTTTGAAACGCCGGACTTGCTGCGCGACGACTATCCGGCGGTGTACCAACAACTGCGGCGCTTCTACCGTCAGGATCCGCTCACGCACCCCGCCGACTAAGCCCTTCAGCGCGCATTGGCCACGCCGCTGACCACGTGGCCGGTCGGTCCGGCCGCCGCGGCCGAGTCGCAATGGCCCGCCTGGTCATCGAAGAAGAAATCGGGCTGGAGTTCCTTGAGGAAGGGCCCCTTGGCGAGGCCGCCGAGGAACATGGCCTCGTCGACGGCGATGTTCCAGTCCATCAGGGTGCGCACCGCCCGCTCGTGGGCCGGAGCGCTGCGCGCCGTCACCAGCGCCGTGCGGATGCGGATGGGCAGCGTCTGCGCCGCCGCCTGCAAGCGTTGCAGTGCCTCCAGCAGCGGCTTGAACGGCCCGGCCGGCAAGGGGCGGCGCGAATGCTTCTGTTCATGGGCGACGAAGGCCGGCAGGCCATCGCGCTGATAGACCCGCTCCGCCTCGTCGGAAAACAGCACCGCGTCGCCGTCGAAGGCGATGCGCACCTCGTCCGGATGACGATCGGCGTCGACGAAGGATTGCGGATAGACCCGCGCCGCCGGGAACCCCGCCGCCAGCGCCGCGCGCACGTCGCCCTCGTCGGCCGACAGAAACAGATGGGCGCCGAGCGGATTCAGGTAGTGGTACGGCGGCTTGCCGCGCGTAAACACGCCGCGTTCCACCGAGAGTCCGGCTGCCTCGGCCGAGCGGAACACGCGCAGGCCCGACACCGGATCGTTGCGCGACAGGATCACCACTTCGACCCGATGCTGGCCGTCGGCGTTGAAAGCGAGCAGCTTCTTCACCAGCGGAAAGGCGGCACCCGGCCGCGCCGGCTGCTCCAGGCGATCGAACTGAATGGCCATATACGCCGAGTCGTCGCGGTCCTCGAAGACCTGGTTTTCCTCTTCGAAGTCGAACAGGGCGCGCGAGGACAGCGCGACGACGAGCTTGCCTTCCAGCGAGACCGCCATCCCGGCTAGCCCTGCTCGTCCGTTGCCGGCAAGCGCACCGCATACTGGCCGGGGCGCTCGTCCTTCACCACCAACAGCAGCTTGCGTTGCTGCGCATCCTCGACCAGCTCGCGGAACGAGCGGTAGCCGTAGGCCGCTTCGCTGAAGCCGGGACTGCGCCGCTTCATGGTCTGCTTGACCATGGAACCCCAGATCTTTTCGTCCTCGCCACGCTCCGCGACCAGCGCTTCGATGGTCTCGACCAGCAAGTCCAGCACCTGCTGGCGGCGGTCGTCGTCGAGCTTGTCGTCGGCCTTCTCGCCGACCTTTTCTTCGGCCTTCGCCGCCGGCTTCTTCGCCTTGGCCACGGCCGCCTTGGCCGGCGCCTTCTTCTCGGCACGTTTCCGCTTCGCCTCCTGCTCGCGCACCAGGTCGTCGTAGAAGATGAACTCGTCGCAGTTGGCCGAGAGCAGGTCGGAGGTGGAATCGCGCACGCCGATGCCGATCACGTACTTGTTGTTCTCGCGCAGCTTCGATACCAGCGGCGAGAAGTCCGAGTCGCCGCTGATGATGACGAAGGTGTCGACGTGGGCCTTGGTGTAGCAGAGGTCGAGCGCATCGACCACCATGCGGATGTCGGCGGAGTTCTTGCCCGACTGGCGCACATGCGGAATCTCGATCAGCTCGAAGGCCGCCTCGTGCATGGTCGCCTTGAACTCCTTGTAGCGGTCCCAGTCGCAGTAGGCCTTCTTGACGACGATGCTGCCCTTGAGCAGCAGGCGCTCCAGCACCTTGCGGATGTCGAACTGGGCGAACTTGGCGTCGCGCACGCCGAGCGCGATGTTCTCGAAGTCGCAGAACAACGCCATGTTGGTGATTTCGGGTTGTGTAGCCACACAGTTCCTCTTGTAGAAGTAATTCAGGAGACTTCACTTGGCTCGTCCACCGGCACCATTTCCTCAAGCAGTGTTTCCGGGGCGATGTCCTGTTCATTCGGCCAGGTAACCGCGCCGAACAGAATGCCGACCCGATTGAAATAGTGCACGTCCCGCAGCTCACGAAACACGCCATGATCCAGGTACGGCTTCAAGTCAAAAATGCCCTTGCGTCCATCCTCGACCTCGACGTAGATACGGAAGTCCGGTAGCGGCCTGACGTCTTTCACATCCCAATACATGGTCACCTCACAACGGCTCGATTTTGTACGGGCTCTCGCCACTGACCGCCAACTCCCAGTCGGCCATCAACTCGTCGCGATGGAGTTCTATCCATGCCTGGACGAGACGCAACTGCTTGCGCGGCAAGCTTCCTGAAAGTATCTCGCCATCCGCAATGCCGACGGCCCCCTCGAACTCGCCATACTTTGCATGAATGTGCGGCAGGTTGTGCTGCCTATTGTCGATGAGGTACAGGCGAATGATGATGCCGTAGAACATGGAAATGATGGGCACGATGCAAGCTCCTCGCAGTTTATTCGCTCACGGTATCGACAATACGGTAACGAATGGCCAGCAGCGACCGCTTCTCGCGACTCATTGCAGCGGCTGGTCATTGAACTCAAACCATCGTCACAACGGCAATTCGACCAACTTGCCGAGCGCAGTGTAGAACACTCCCAGTCTGATCGGCCGGCCCTCGATGGCGAACAGCGCGGCATAGCGTTCCAACTGCGGCCGATAGCGCTCGGCATGTGCCGCCAGCGCGACCGGATCGTCTTCGACGCGCGCCGTCTTGTAGTCGATGATCCAGCGCACGCCGTCCTCGACGAAGGTGCGATCGACGACGTGCACGGACGCCCCGCCGGCTTCGGCGCTGGCCAGTGCCAGTTCGGCAGCGGCGTCGGCGCGCGCTTGCAGCACCCAGCGGCCCGCCTCGCTGGCGAGGGTGGTCGCCAGGGCCCGCGTGGCCCGCTCGGCCCCTTGCGCGGCGGCGCGGTCGCCGCAGCCCTCGCGCGCCAGCCAGATCTCCATGGCGGCGCGCAAGGGCGCGATGCGGCTGGCCGGCCAGGCGGCCAGGCCATCCCGGGCGACCATTTCCAGATAGGCATGCACCAGCGTGCCGACCAGGGCGTCGAGCGGGTCGCCGCCCTCTTCCATCACCGCCTCGGCCACCGGCGCGGCGACGGGCGCCCAGGCCGGCAAGTCCAGCGCAACCGGCGCGGCCAGGCGCAGCAGTCTGGGCACGAAGCCCGCCGCGCCGACGCCTGGCTCCCCCGCCAGCGGCTCGGCACGATCGAAAGCATCGCTCACCGCCGGCCAAAGCAGTTCGAGCAGGCTGCCGGCGGGCGGCTTCAACTCGCCCTTGCCACTCGGCGTCACCACCGCCAGCCAGTGCAGGCGGCGGATCGCCCGCGTCGCGCCGACGTAGAGCACCCGCGCCGCTTCGTGGCGCGAACGGCGGGCTTCCAGCCGACCGAGGTAATCGTAGGGCGTCGGCTGATCCTCCCCGGCGCGGCGGCGCGGCTTCATCGGCGCCACCACCAGATGCTCGCGGCCTTCGACCAGCACCTCTTCCCAGCGCATCAGCGGCGCATCGCCGCCGCCCGGCCGGCGGTGCAGCGCCGGCAGGATGACGGTATCGAACTCCAGGCCCTTGGCCTTGTGCAGGGTCATGAATTGCAGGCGACCGTCGGCCCGCGTGTCGGGCGCGGCGAACAGCTTGCCGACTTCCTTGTCGAGTTGGTCGAGCGCCAGGCGGTGGCCCGCCGCCAGTTTGTCGAGCAGGTCGAAATAGGCGCGGGCATCGGCCAGGTCGGTGGCGCCGGCCAGGCAAGCCGGACCGCCAAGCAGCAGCCAGACGCCCTCCACCCAGCGACGCACCGGCGCGCGGCCCTGATGGCGCAGCGCCGCGCCGACTACCGCTATGAAACGCGCCAGCCGGGCCTGGCCATCGGCCGACAGACGGGCGACGCGGTCGGCGTCATTGACCAGCGACCAGAGCGTCGCCGCGTGGTCGTCGGCCGCCAGCGCGTGCAGATCGGCGAGCGTCAATCCGCACCACGGCGCGCGCAGGATGGCCAGCCAGCTGCACGCGGTCGGCACGGTGCAGCAGCGCCCGGGTCAGCGCCAGCAGGTCCTGTACCGGTTGCCGGTCCGCCAGCCGTTCCATTTCGACGGCCTGGAAGCGCAGCGCCGGCCGGTGGCGGCGAATTTCGCCGACCAGCGCCGCCAGGTGGTCGCGCGCCCGCACCAGCACGGCGATCACGCGCTCCGGATCGGCGGCGCGCTCGGCGTCGATGATGGCCAGGATCTCGCCCGCCTCGACCAGCGCCCCATCGTCACCCTTGCCGCCCTTCGCCACCACCAGCGGATGGCCGGTCACGCCGCAATCGGCGCTCGCCACGCGGGTCGCCGCCGACGGCCGGTAGCGAATCGCGCCCGAAGCGACGTCGTCACCGGCCGGAAACACCCGGGCAAACGCCTCGTTGACCCAGGCCACCACCGGCGCCTGCGAGCGGTTGTTGCGATACAGCCGCAGCGGCTCGAGCGCCAGCGCGCCGAGGCCGCCTGCGGCCACATCGAGGAACAGGCCGACATCGGCCTTGCGAAAACGGTAGATCGACTGCATCGGATCGCCGACCAGGAACAGGCTGCGGCCGTCGCCCGGCGCCCAGCCCGCGGTGAGCCGTTCCAGCAGTTCCACCTGCGTCGGGCTGGTGTCCTGGAATTCGTCGACCAGCAGGTGGCGGATGCGGTAATCGAGCGCCAGGGCCAGGTCGGTCGGCGCCGACTCCGGGCCGAGCGCCTGACGCGCCCGCAGCGCCACCTCGACGAAGTCGGCCTCGCCGGTCTCGTTGAACACCGTCCACAATTCACCGGCGGCCAGCCGCAGCAAGCCGGCCAGCGCCTCGATGGTCGCCCATTCCTCCGCCGTGTAACCCGGCTCCGGCAGCCGGCGCACCCGGGCCAGCGCTTCGGCGGCGCCGGCCGGCAGCTCGGCGACGATCGCCTTGATCGTCTGCTTGTAGTCATCCGAGAGCTTGGCCGGAAAACCGAGATTGACGTTCCATTGCTTGCGCGGCTGGTCGGTCTCGGTCAGCAGCAAGGTCACCAGGCCGCGCCAGAGCGGCAGCTCCTCGGCGGCGGCGCGCAAGGGCAGCGTCCAGTCGCGCAACACCGCCAGCGGATGATCGTCGCCGACATTGCCGGCCGCATAGCGCGCCACCGGCATCAATTGTTGCTGCACGCCGGGCGGCACGGCGGCGCCGGCCTGGCGCAGGTCGTCCAGCACCAGCGCCGCCAGCGCGGCTTCCGCCGCCTCGGCGGTGCGGTGGTCGAGCGCATGGCGCAGCCACTGGTCGCGCCGCGCCAGCATGGCCGCCAGCAGTTGTGCCAGGCGCTCCGCGTCGTTGTCCAGGTGGCCCAGGGCGCCGGCGACCGCCGCCGCCGGTTCGCCTGCCTCTTCCAGCCAGGCCAGCGCCCGCCGGGCCGCCGCTTCGTAGTGCCGGCCCGCGTCGTCGGCCAGACGCGGCTCGCCGCCGAAGCGCGACAGCACCGGCATCTGCCGCGCCAGGCTGGCGCAGAGCGCGTCGAGGGTGATGACGCGCAACCGGCCCGGATGTTCGATGAGGTGCCAGCCACGGCGCTGCGAGGCCGCCAGCGCCGCCTTCGCCAGTTCGTAGCTGACCCGCTTGTGCGCCGCTTCCGGCACCCGCTCGGCCGCCGCGGCGGCCAGGTTGTCCATGATGCGGTGGCGCATTTCCGCCGCCGCCTTGTTGGTGAAGGTGAGCGCGACGATCTCTTCCGGCGACTCCACCTCGGCCAGCAGGCGCAGGAAGCGCTGTGCCAGGAGTTCCGTCTTGCCCGCGCCGGCCGGGGCCTCGACGATGAAGGAACCCGGCCCGAGCGCGCGCTGGCGGTTCTCGGCATCCTCGGCGAGCAACTGTTGTTCGGAACTCATGATTCGAGCTGGCCCCGGCGTTCCGGCAGCCGCAGCAGTGGCAGCACTTCGCAGTACTTGAGATCGCTTTCGCTGAACGGGTCGGCGAAGGACACGCCCGCCTCGCCGGCGCGGATTTCGCGGGCGATGGCGCCGATCGCCTCGTGCCAGCCCTGCAGCACGGCCGGCCAGTCCTCCGCCGCCTTGACGCCCGGCAGCAGATCATCCGGCTGGCCCGGGTCGCCGAGGCCGACGAAGCCGCAGTCGCCCGGCCGCACCCGGGCAAAGGCCACCTGGGCGGGAATCTCCTCCGTCATCGCCCAGGTCGCGTAGACCGGCAACTGCGGCTCGGCGATGCGCTCGCCCTGCCACGCGGCCGCCTTGAGGTCGCCGCCGCTCTTGTAGTCGAGCAGGACCAGCCGGCCGTCGGCGAGCCGATCGAGGCGGTCGAGCTTCACCTCGACCAGCAGTCCTTCGATGTCCACGCGGCTCGGCTGCTCGCAGGCGGCGACCGCGAAGGGTTGCGACCGGGTCAGTTCCAGCGCCAGCCACTCGGCCAGCAGCCGGGCCAGGTGGTCGCGCTCCAGCGCCGCGTAACGCGGCGGCAGTGGCATGTCGCGGCCCTCGGCAAAGCCGGCCAGCGCCGCCGTGGCCGCTTCGGCGGCCAGCGCCTGGCGACCCGCCGCGCCGAGCGCCACCATGGCCGCCGAATCGCGGCCGCGCCACAGGTGTTCCATCGCCCGATGCAGGAGCGTGCCGCGCTCGGCGGCCGTGAGCCCCGCCGCCGGTTCGGCCAGCGCCCGCGCGCCCAGCCGATAGCGGTAGAAGGCCCAGGCCGGGCACAGCGCCTGGGCGCGCAGCAGCCCGGTGCCGCCGGCCAGCCCGGTGCCGGCCGGCACCGGCGGCGCCAGGTGGTCATCCAGCGCCTCGATGCGGCCGGCGGCACCCGTGGCGCACAGGGTTTCGGCCGGGGTCGGCAGCGGCGCCGCCAGTTCGCCGGCCAGGGGCAGGCCATGCAAGAGCGGGCTGCCGCGCAGTGGCCGGTCGCCCTCGGCACAGGCGTAGGAAAGCACCACTTCCGGCGCACTGTGCAGCAGCCGCCGCTGCACAGTGGTGGCGAATTCCAGTTGTACCTCGGCGGAGGCGTTGGCCGAACCGGCGCGGCGCTGCACCTCGGCCGGCAGCAAGGGATTCGGCCGCGCCGGCGGCGGCCAGACATCGTCGTTCAGGCCGAGCACCCAGAGGGCGTCGAATTCCGCGCCGGCCGCCTCCAGCGGACCCATCACTTCCAGCGCCGGCGTGCCTTCGGTCTCCGGCTGGAAGACGCGCTCCCGGCACTGCCGGGCCACCAGCCGCACCGCCTCGGCCAGGCCGATCCTGCCCAGCAGCGCATCCAGCGCGTCGAGCCCGCGCAGCGTCTCGAAGAACGCCTGCCGTGCCTGCCACTCGTGGCTGGACAGGCCGCGCTCGCCCGGCCAGCCCGCCCTGGCCAGCAGTTCGGTCAGCACCGCGCCCCACTGCGAGGGTCGCAGCCGGCCGGCCGCCTGTTTGCCGCCCGGCTGTTTGCCGAAGTCCTGCAATGCTTCGAGATGGCCAACGCAGGCGGCGATGCGCAGGCCGCGGTCGCGCTGCCGGCGCGCCAGGCGCAGCACGGCGGCCAGGCCGGGCTCGGGGGGCAGGCGCTCACGCAGCAAGGCGTCGAGGCGGGCACGACCATCCGCCTCGGCCTCGGCCGCCGACCAATAGGGACCACGCAGCAGTTCGCCAAACTCGGCCTGGCTGAAACGCCCAGGCCCGGCGGCGATGGCCAGGAGGCGCAGCGCCGCCGCCACCAGCGGCTGCTCGGCCAGCGCCAAGCCAAGCGAGAAGTTGTAGCGGCGCGGCATTTCGGCCTGGCCCGGCGCCAGTGCCCCGGGGTGGAGCGCGTCGTCGAGCGCCGCCGCCAGCAGGCCGCGCACCGCCGCCAATTGCGGCACTACCAGGCCCAGGCGCGCCGCCGGTTCGCGCTCCAGGCGGGCCGCCGCCCAGGCAGCCACCGCCCGGCACTCGGCGCGTCGATCGGGCAGCGCCGCCACCTGGGCGGCGCCAGCCTGCTCGCGGCCCAGCACCAGTTCCCGCACGGTGACCCCGCGCGCCGCCAGCAGCCGCGCCAACTCCCGCTCCTGCGGGTTGTGGCGGTCGAAACCGGCAAAGGCCAGCGTGGTCGGCAGGCGGCCCGCGCCGCCGGCCAGCACGCCCAACTGCCAGGCGCGCAGCCGCGCCGCCTCCAGCCAGCCGCCGCGCTGGCACTCGGCGTGCAGCAGGCGCCGCCAGTGCAGGAAGCGGCTCGTTTCCTCGCTGGGCTCGCCGGCCGCGCCTGCGACCGGCAGGCTCCAGACTTCCATCAGGTCGTTGGCCTCGCCGGCGGCGGCGGCCAGGCCCTCGCGGTCGAACAGCGCGTCCTCGGCCGGCCCCCCGGCGGCATCGGCGTCGGCGGCAACGACTCGTTCCCAGAGCAGCCGCTCCTGCAAGGGCGAGAGGGCCAGCCGGGGCGCCTGGCGGGCGTCGATCTCGCCGGCCAGCAGGGCCGCGCCGGTCACCCGCGCCAGCCAGGCATCGAGCGTCAGGGTGTCGAGCGGTGCCCAGCGCGCCTGGCCCCGCGCCCGCCGCGCCAGATCGTGGCGCTCGCGCAACCGCCGCGCCAGCCGGTGGGTGGCGCAAATGACCACCCCGCCGGCCAGTTCCTCCAGATCCCGCGCCTCGGCAAACTCAGTCATCGATCAGAACAGCAGGGTCAGGGCAAAGAACAGCGTGGTACCCCAGAAAACACAAGCATCGCGATGCGGCAAGAACGACATGGCAAACCTCCGTGAACAGAACGGAAGCGATTTTCCGCGCACCGGAGCTCATGGCGTGAGCCTGCCGGAATCCCTTGTCTCCGCTTGCATTTCCGGCGCCTGCAAGGCCCGCGCGGCGATATCGACCGGCGCCAGGTCGCGGATTTCCTTGCCCTCCGGCGCGGCCTGCAGGTCGCGGAACTTGCGCGCCGTGACCAGCACCCGGCTTTCCAGCGAGCCGACCGCCTTGTTGTAGGCGCCGATGGCCTCGCCGAGATTCTTGCCGACGCCCGCCCAGTTGTCGGCCAGGGTGGCCAGCCGCTCGTAGAGTTCCTTGCCCAGCTCGCTGATCTTCTGGGCGTTTTCGGCCAGCGCCTCCTGCTTCCAGCCGTAGGCGACGGCGCGCAGCAGGGCGATCAGCGTCGTCGGCGTGGCCAGGATCACCCGGCTTTCGACGCCCGCCTCGATCAGGCCCGGGTCGGCCTCCAGCGCGGCGCTGTAGAAGGTCTCGCCGGGCAGGAAGAGCACGACGAAATCCGGCGAGGGCTGGAACTGCTCCCAGTAGGCCTTGCGGCCCAGCTTGGTCAGGTGGTCGCGCACGTGGCGGGCGTGGTCGGCGAACTTGCGCTTGCGCACCGCCTCGTCCTCGGTCTCCAGGGCATCGAGGTAGGCGGCCAGCGGCGCCTTGGCGTCGACCACGATGTTCTTGCCGCCGGGCAGGCGCACGATCATGTCCGGCCGCAGCCGGCCGTCCTCGCCCTCGGTGCTTTGCTGCTCGTAAGAAGTCGCAGTGGTCGAGCATGCCGGCCATTTCGACCACCCGCTTCAATTGCAGCTCGCCCCAGCGGCCGCGCGTGTGCGGCGCGCGCAGCGCCTTGACCAGGTTGGCCGTCTCGGTCTTGAGCTGCCCCTGCGATTCGGCCAGGGCGCGCACCTGGGTGGTCAGCGTGGCATAGGCGTCGATGCGCGACTTCTCGATGCCGGCGATCTGCTGCTCGAACTTTTCCAGCGAACTCTTCATCGGCGTCACCAGCTCGCCGATGGCCTGCTGGCGCCTTTCCAGCTCGCCCGCCGCCTTTTCCTGCTGCCCTTCCAGCGACAGCCGGGCCAGATCGAGGAAACGCTGGTTGTTGCGTTCCAGCGCGTCGGCCGACAGCGCCTTGAAGGCATCGACCAGCCCTTCCCGCGCCGCGGCCGCCTCGCGCTGGCGGGCGCGCAGCAGCCAGACCACGGCGGCGGCGCCCAGCACCAGCCCGGCGAGGAAAGCCAGCAGGAGTTGCAGGTCAGCGGGCATGGCAATGAAGGCGACAGGTCATCGGCGCCAGTCTACCCGAGCCCGACCGCCCGAACCGGCCCGCCGCGCAGATGGCCCGCCCACGGCATCGCCATGGCATGGCCCGTCGCCCCGTCCGGTTGCGGCCCCAGACGGCAGCGGGTAAGCTGTTGTCATCAGGCGGCCAGACCGCAAACGGGAGAACAATAGTGCGCAACAAGATCGCCGGACCCGGCCCGGGCGCCGCGGCGCCCGGCCAGCCACCGGGCGGCAACGTCATCAAACGTCTGGCCCCCGGCACGCCCGGCACCCGCCGCCTGCAGGAACAATACCGCGACGCCCTCGTCTGCGTCCGCTACCGCCAGGACCCCGCGCTCGGCTTGCGCTACACCACCGTCGAACTGATCGTCGACCGGCGCTCCTTCACCGTGCGGGAAGACCTGGTCCGCATCGGCTTCGGCGAAACCGAACTCAGGGATCAAGCCAAGGCGGCCGGCGGCCGCTGGGACCCGCAACACAAACTCTGGCGCCTGCCCCACCCCGCCACCCGAGCCCTGGGCCTCACCAAACGCATCGTGAAACGTGTCGATTAGTGGCAACCCCCATGCACCCACCTATCGACATTTCCATCCATCTATCGACACAAATGGCCATTGGTGGCTATTTCAGTGTGTCGTTTACATTACGTTGGGCGTCATGATCTCGTCTCAGTTTGCTAGCCACGTTAGCCTGCAACGAGAGGCCATCGAGTCGTTTGACCGGTATCCGTTCTGCTTGCCCGCTGTTCGGTCGCTGAGTACCTTGGAACTTCATCCCAAAGTCACCTTCTTCGTTGGCGAGAACGGTTCCGGAAAGTCGACGCTGCTGGAAGCAATCGCTGTCTCTCTTGGCTTCAACGCCGAGGGCGGCACAAAGAACTTTCGCTTCGGCACCCGCCAGTCCCATTCAGTTCTTCACGAGTTCATCCGCGTTGCGAAAGGCTTTCGCCGTCCCCGAGATGGGTTCTTTCTTCGCGCCGAGAGCTTCTTTAACGTGGCGACTGAAATCGAAAACCTTGACGCCGAGCCTGCTTTTGGCCCCCCAGTAATTGACTCCTATGGAGGCAGATCACTTCATGAACAGTCTCACGGCGAGTCGTTTCTCGCGCTCATGATGAATCGCTTCGGAGGCAACGGTATCTATCTTCTCGACGAGCCGGAGGCCGCACTTTCTCCCCAAAGGCAGTTGTCCGTTCTCTCCCGGATTCACGATCTCGTGAATGCCAACTCTCAGTTCCTCATCGCCACCCATTCCCCGATTCTCATGGCCTATCCCGAGTCGTGGATTTACTGTTGCACGGAGTCGGGCCTATCAAGGGTCGAGTATGCCGACACCGAGCACTTCAAGGTGACCCACGACTTCCTATCCAACCCAGAGAGAATGCTCCGTGTGCTGCTCGAACGCTAAGACGCCCAACCCATCGTTCCAGGGGACCGCCGGCAAGCTGCGCTTGCCGGTCCCCTCCGGCCTTCGGCCTCCGGCGGCCCCTGAATTCAAACGTTGAAGCTGTAGAAAAACCCCTTTTCATGCGGGTTTCTGGGTCAAGAAATGGCGCGGACTGGTCCGTGCCATTTTGATTTTCGCCAGCCGCAATTTCCGATCCGCCGTGCCGCCGCGACCGACTTTCGCCTGGGATCGATCACGCGCTCGGGACGAGCGCCTCCTGGTGCTTCCGCCTACTGCCCGTAGCCGTGGTGCGCCAGTTTCTCGATGTTGTGCACCAGGCAGTAGAGCTTCCACTGCGTATCGACTTTCTTGCGGCCACGTAACGTGAAGCGGTTCAGCCGCTTGTTCGCCCGCAGGTTGCCGAACACCGGCTCCACCGTGGCAAAGCGCCTGCCGTAGAGCGCGCGCCCCCACTCGGAATCGATGGCTCGCCGCATCCGATCGGTAGCGCTTTCGCGTTGGTCAGCCTTGCCCCGGAAGAACATCACCTGCCGGGCCTTGGTCTTCTCCGGCGTGCGCAGGCATTTCTCGCGCCGGTCACAAGGTACGCAGTCCCGCTGCGCACCCTGGAACTTGGTGCCCATCAACCCCTTGTGATTGCAGTTCGCCCCGTTCTGGTAGAGCCGCTTGCCGGCGGGACAGGTGCAGGTGCCGGCCTCCTCGTCGTACTCGAAGTCGCCGGGCCGGTAGTGGCGGGCGCCCTTCTTGGGATGGGCCTTGTCGTAGAGCGGATCGGGCAAGGCTTTGTACTTGTCCTGGTCCTTGAAACGCTCATCGCGCTGCCGCATGCCGTTGTCGGCAACCAGAGCCGGTATCGCCTGTTCGGCCAGGGCCGTGACGTTGGCGTCGGAGTGGTAGCCGGCATCGGCGGTGATGAGCGTTTGGTCGGTGCGCAGGGACTCGGTGGCCTTGACGACGGGCAGCAGGAGGTCCTGTTCCGAGCCGGTGCCGTGGGCTTGGGCTTCGACGATGATCTGGTGCCGGCTATCGACGGCCGCCACGCCGGTGTAGCCTTGAATGACGCCCTTGCTGGTGGCCATCTTGGCGCTCTCGTTGTCGGTGCGGTTGCTCTTCCGGATGCCGCCCTTGGCGCCCTTGCGATCTTCAGGGTTGGCCGCCAGCCAGTCGCGCAGTTGGGCCGCTTCCCTCTGGAGGCGGTCGATGCGCGTCTTCGCCTTGTCGTCGAGCGAGGACTCGACGGGCAAGGCATCATTCTCCCGGTGGCGGGCCAGCATGTCCTGGGCGGCCGCTTCAAGCTTGGCGGCCTGGCGCGCAAAGTCGGCGCGATTGCCGCTCTTGGCCTTCGATGCATTGCTCGGCAGTTTGACGCCGTCAATGGCAAACATCTCGCGACCGATCAGGCCTTGCCGGTCGCACAGATAAAGCACTTGGCCGAAGACCTTGGCGATATCGTCCCCCAGGCCGGAGACGAAGGCGGCGATGGTGGTGAAGTGCGGGGCGCTGTCGCCGCTCAAGGCGATGAAGGTGACGTGCTGACGGCAGGCGCGCTCGATCCCGCGGCTGCTGACGATGCCCTGGCTGTAGGCGAACAGGACGACCTTGAGCAGCATGGCCGGCGGATAGGCGGTCGCGCCGGTCTGGTCGTTCTTGTAGCGGGCGTCAAGACCGGACAGGTCCAGTTCGTGATCGATCAGGTGGTCGAGTGCGTGCTCAAACGTGCCGGGCAGCAGTTGCCGTTCAAGATCGACTGCAATGAATCGTGGGCTGGTGTCGATGTGTTTGTAGCGGGCCATGCAGGGCTCCTCCAGAACTTCAAGTTGGAGCCTTGCCATGCCATTTGGTTCACCGCAGAATGCGGACATGAAAAGAGTTTTTCTACAGCTTCGTTAGGGCTCTCCACTTGCTCCGTCGCTATGGAATCTGGCTACTCACATGTCCTCGCTCCTTTGGCGACCCGAGAATTTGGCGCGAGAACGAGAGTTCAGACTCTTTGCCTACGCAATTTCAAAGAGCTGTCGGCGTGCGTTACGTCGGACAGAGAGCTCCGCGCTACCCCAACTCAAAGGGTGGCTATGTTGATAATCGGTTGTCTGGTCCGCCTAAGAGCATCCCACTCTTGCTCAAAGGCTTCTTCACACCTGGCGTGGTCGCTCGTTCAAAGCTGGCGCTTGGTGCGGGTCATCGCTCTATCCTGCGGCGCTCTACCGGCTACGCAGTTCTTTGGGCCCCTCGCATTCGTTTTGTTTCGGTGGGCGGTATCGCCCATTTTGTCGGGAGCGTTTTGGTCAATGAAAAAACCGAGCCCTAACCCGGCGATCGACCCCGTTCGCTTCGCTCTCTGGACGCTGCGCGATAAAGCCGCGCAGCGCCGGTCATCTCCACGTTAGACCCCGGCAAAGTACATCGCTCCGACAGCGATATTCATTGCCCCGATTGAAATGTTCATGCGCACTCCCACCGTGTTCCGCGCCTTGAAGTGCCAAAAGGCTCCGGCCATCCAAACCACCCCAGCTATGCTCCAAAGTATTCCGGGTATCGACATCACTTTTCATTTCTCTGTATCGGGGTCTAACCCTACGGTCGACCCCGTTCGCTTCGCTCTCTGGACGCTGCGCGATAAAGCCGCGCAGCGCCGGTCACCTACACGTTGGGCGTCATAGAGGCATGAGCATCTCCACCCGCTGTCATGATTGGCCTTTCCTTGGCGCGCTTACTTCGCTCCGCCGGTTTCCATCGCCGTGTCACCAGCGCCGACTTTCCACATCATCAGTTCAAAGTTTGGCGTTGCCCCCGATTCGCATATGACCCGCCTCTTTCTCGGCCCCATCAAGAACCCTACGTGGAAAGACTTTTTCATCCGTGTAGGTGGTGCTCTCGCTCTCATCGTTGTAGTTATTCTTGTCGCGCAGGCGTTCATTCCCGAGAGCCAAGGCATCGCTGTCATTGTTGTATCGGCAGCACTGATCGCCTTTGTTGCGATCCAGGAGGTACGTCATAACAGGCGCCGAAAGCTAACCAAACAAGGCGGCTCAAGAAAATGACGCCCAACCCGGCGCTCAACCTCGCTCCCTTCGGTCGCTGGACGCTGCGCGATAAAGCCGCGCAGCGCCGGTTAGCTCTACGTTATGCCTCTCTATTCTCGCCACGGTGAGCCCGACATGAAGCTGATTGTGTTGTCCGTCATCGCACTACTTTGTGGCTCCGCGAATGCGGGATGGATTAACAAACAAGGAGCTAAGCTCCCCGATTCTGAAGACAGAAAGGCAGTTGGCGACTTTGGCGCTCAGATGATCTTCACCTCTGATGAACAGGCATTGTTCAAGAAATGGGCTACTCCATCCGAGACGGTAGAACTCAATACAGTCGAGAGCGTCGCAATCAATCAGCCGATCAGCGCCTTCATTGTTTTCAGCGGCTGCAAACCTACCGCGAAAGGCCACTGCAACGTTTCCATGCGGTTTCGTGTTCTTCAGCCAGATGGAAAGGTCTATTCCGAAACGCCCGCCATGGAGGTCTGGCAAGACAAGCCAGCTCCGCGCGCGCATGCACTTGAGTTGAGCGTTCAGTACCTCAAGATCATCGTCGAGCCGCATGAGCAGAGGGGGCGCTACACAATTCAGGCGCAAGTGCGCGATGACAATTCTGGGTCTGTTCTCTCTCTGCAAAAGTCGTTCAGTGCAGTGGATGTGCAATCCCCAGAGAGGCATAACCCTGCGTATATGGACTCCCCCGGAAAGCAAGAGACTGATCGATGGGTCTGGCATTGGGGAAGCGCCTGCAGTCGTATATCCGGCATCTGAAGTGGGCTCTGCAATGGCCCGTGCCGACATGGAATCTGCGCACGCAGCGCCAATCGTTACAAGCGGCAGGCGTGAAGCTGCCGGCAGAGTTATCGGCGTCTTGCGTGTGGGTGCGACCCGGTGTGGCCATGATGGGCGATCAGTCTCGACGCAAGCGCGGGGTGGGGAACATCGGAACTCTCTCCTTGCTGACTAGCTAGCGATCACGAAGTCGGACCGGTTCAGCTTGTGTGCCAGGCGGCTCGGCGTGCCATAGGGCTCGCCATCGCGCAGCGTCGCGTAGCAGATGCGCGCCAGCTTGTTGGCCAGCGCGCAGGCGGCCTTGTTGTGGTTGGCCCGGCCTGCACCGCCAGCGCCCAGGGCGCAAGCCATCGACGCGTCCTGCCCGCGCTGGCGGGCCACCGTGGCCGCGCGCAGCACCGACCGGGCGCCGTGGGTCAGCAGCATGCGCAGGTAGCGGTCACCCTTCTTGGAGATACGCCCCAAGATGGCGGCTATTGCCCGAGACTGAACTCCTTGGGCGTCAGGCCGAACCAGCTGGCGAAGTGCCGCGCATCCTGAAGTGGCTGACCTCGACCACCGGTGGCGGCCACCATCGCCGTGGCGGTCAGCAGGCCGACACCGGGAATCGACAGCAGCGTCGTGCAGGCCGGGCTTCGCCTGGCCAGCGCCGCCAGCTCGCGTTCGAGCTGGGCGATGCGCGCTTCGAGCAGGCGGATCTCCTCGACCAGCAGCATCATCGAGCGCGCGGATCAGCAGCGGGCACGCGGCGTATGCGGATCGGCCAGCACCCGGCCGATCGCTCGACCCCGGTACGGGCGCCCTGCGGGAATGGCCATGCCGAACTCGCGGCAGAAGCCGCGCAGGGCGTTGATGCGCGAGGTGCGCGTACCCATCCACAGCGAGCGGGTGCGGTGCAGGCCCTGCAGGGCCTGCTGCTCGACCGACTTGACGCGCACCGGCGCGATGTCGGCGCAGCGCGCCGCTTCGAGCAGGGCGCAGGCATCGGCGGCATCGGTCTTGTTGCGCTTCACGTAGGCGCGCACGTAGGCGGCCGGCAGCAGCCGCACCTCGATGCCCAGGCCGTTCAGCCAGCGCGCCCAGTGATGGGCCGAGCCGCAGGCTTCCATGATGACCAGCGCCACCTCCCGGTTCGCGAACCAGCGCTCGAACTGGGTGCGGGTCAGCCGGTGTGTCTCGACAATCCGCCAGTTGTCATCGGCAACGGCCAGTTGGAATACAGTCTTGGCCAGATCAACGGCAACGGTAGTAGCATTCATTTCGGACTCCTTTCGTTGAAGACCGATCCCCATGCCCATGAGGACCAGTGGCGCCAATTTGGCGCGAAAAGACGGGGGAGTCCATCCCATCAGTCCAGGGGACGCTGCGCGATAAAGCCGCGCAGCGCCCCTGACCTTGTGACCTGCCCCCTACGTGCCGTACCAATCTGAAGTAGAGAAGTCCATCAATCCAGTTCGCATTGGGAGCCGCTCTTGTCTACGCACTACATTGTAGTTACACTGCGCACATGAGCACACTTCACTTCGAGTGGGATGACCGTAAGGCTGCCGCGAACGCCAAGAAGCACGGCGTGAGCTTCGATGATGCCAAGTCCGTCTTCGTCGATGAGCGCGCCAAGCTGATCGACGATCCCGATCATTCAGAAGACGAAGACCGCTTTGTTCTTCTTGGCCTAAGCAGCGCGCTTCGCCTGCTGCTTGTCTGTCATTGCTATCGGAGCGAAAGCAACGTCATTCGCATCATTTCCGCGCGCAAGGCGACTGCCAAGGAATCCAAATCTTATCCATAGAGGTGCCACATGCGAAAAGAATACGACTTCTCCGCCGCGAGGAAAAATCCATACGCAGCACAACTCAAGAAGCAAATCACCATTCGGCTCGACGAAGACTCCATCACGTACTTCAAGACAATCTCTGAAGACGTAGGCATTCCGTACCAGAGCCTCATCAATCTGTACTTGAGGGACTGCGCAGCGTCTCACCGCAAACTCGATCTCAATTGGAAATAGGAGCGCTTGTTATTCGCGTGGCCGAACCCGTCGTTCCAGAGGACGCAGCGCGATAAAGCCGCGCAGCGCTTCTTAACTTGCACGTTGGACAACGCGAAAGTCCGCGGATCAAAGCGACTGTCGAGAGCGATAACGCATGAAGGCAATCGTGTATGAAAGATATGGGCCGCCCGAAGTTCTTCAGTTGAAGGAGGTCGAAAAGCCCGCACCCAAGAACAATGAAGTCCTGATAAAAACATATGCGGCAACGGTCACATCCGGGGACTGGAGGGTGCGAAGTCTTGATGTTCCGTTCGGCTTCGGACTCATCATGCGTTTGGTGTTTGGAGTCTCACGACCGAGGCAACCCATACTAGGGTCGGAGTTGGCTGGGGTAGTTGAAACGGTCGGCAAAGATGTAAGCAAATTCGAAGTTGGCGACCCGGTTTTTGCGTTCAGCGATGCCGCCATGGGTTGCCATGCGGAGTACAAATGCATGGCTGAAGACGGGGCTGTGGTGCCAAAGCCGTCCAGTCTGACTTTTGAGGAAGCCGCAGCGCTGTCTTTTGGCGGAACAACGGCGTTGGATTTTCTCAGAAGAGGAAAACTTCAGCGCGGAGAAAGCGTACTCGTCAATGGCGCATCCGGAGCGGTTGGCACAGCGGCGGTGCAGCTTGCCAAGCATTTCGGGGCAATTGTCACTGGGGTATGCAGTACCGCGAACGTAGAACTGGTGAGGTCCCTGGGCGCCACTCACGTCATCGACTACACGCAAGAGGATTTCACCCGGAATGGCGAAACCTATGATGTCATTGTCGATACCGTCGGTACGGCTCCGTTCTCCCGTGGCAAAGCTTCGTTGAAAGAAGGAGGACGCCTTCTTATGATTTTGGCTGGGCTGCCAGACATGCTTCAAGCTCTATGGGTATCGATGACGAGCAGCAGACAAGTCATCGCTGGGCCAGTCACTGTGCGCGTTGAAGATTTGCATTTTCTCGCGGGGCTGGCCGAGGCAGGAGAATTCAAACCGGTCATTGATCGGCGCTATCCGTTCGAGCAGATCGCCGAGGCTCACCGCTACGTCGACACCGGACGCAAGAAAGGAAATGTCGTAATCACTTTGGAACATGCCGCTTGATCACAGAAGCACCGATCACGTATGCCAGGAGCTGAGAGGGCATTGTCCAACACGGCGTTCGAGAGGGACGCGCGAAGAGCCACGTGCCCTTCAACTTTACGTTATGCCTCGCAGGGAGCGGCCATGTCGAATCTCCGAGTCACTGAAATCAAGGCGTTCGTTCCGTCCAAGGACTTCGAGGCCTCCAAGCAGTTCTACAAAGATATTGGCTTCACCATGGCCTCTGAAGGAGGAGGCGTCGCCTACTTCCACTTCGGGCATGTGAGCTTCTTGCTACAAGACTTCTGTGCTGAAGGCCTGGCCGAGAACTTCATGATGCACATCCTCGTCGAGAACGTCGAAGCCTGGTGGAACCATGTCCAAGCTAGCGGCGTTGTAGCGAAGTACGGAGTCACGTGCACCGGCATTGAGGCTCAGCCTTGGCGCATGAAAGACTTCTGTCTCTCCGACCCGTCGGGAGTTCTTTGGCGCATCGGCCAGAACACAGATTGAACTGCAAGGGTCTCTGGCAGTGTCGAGCGAGGCCTCTCCCTTCATTCAACCGGACGCTTCGCGCCGGTTAATTCCA
>CAVTQQ010000010.1:0-979815 GCA_963736865.1 uncultured beta proteobacterium
CGCCACGTATTGCTATCCTTTTTAAATGGGATGACAAGAATCTGAACCTGAAAGAAAATGGCGCCAGAACAACCTTCCTACCCGCGAACCTGATCCGTGCAGGAGTTCACACTCTCGGCGTCCTGCTCACCGTCAGGACACCTATTGCCGCTATGTATGTCCAGTACTGGAACGGTCATCAATGGATTGACGGACCGCAGAACAACAATCCTTCCGCCGGATACTTAAACCTTCAATGGGACAATACGGACATCAATCCGGCATCGAACAGCCGGCCCTGGGCCGCCTGGGCGATGCCGAGATTGCAGTATCCCTCCGTCATGTCGGGCGCGAGCTCGAGGGCGCGCCGGTAGCTGGTTTCCGCCTCGGCGTAGCGGCCCTGCCGCGCCGCCAGGGTGCCGAGGTTGTTTATGCGTCTCTGCCAGGTTGGGGGCGAGGCCGAGCGCCCGCTCGAAGGTTGCCGCGGCCTCGAGGAATTGCCCGGTGGCCACGTAGGCCAGCCCCAGTTCGTTGAGGGCATGCACGTGCCGGGCATCGATGCGCAGGACATCCCGCAAGTATCGGATTGCCTCGGCAGGTTCGCCGCCTTCCTTCAACGCGATGCCCAGACCTCAGCGAGGCATCCACGTAATCCGGCCGGCAGGCCAGCGCCTGGTGGAAGCAGCGCAGTGCGTTCGGCCGGTCTGCCAGGTCCTGAAAGACCAGCCCCAGATTGAAATGGGCTTCGGCAAAATCGGCCCCGAGGCCGATCGCCGCTTGCAGGCTGGCGATGGCTTCAGCCAGCTTGCCCTGGTCGCGCAGGGTAAGACCGAGCAGGTTGTGGGCGAGCGCCATATCCGGCCTGATTTCGAGCGCCTGCCGCAGGCTGGTCGCTGCGTCCTCGGAGTCGGCCCAATTGACGAAGGGCATAGCCGAGGTTGGTATGGGCCTCGGCGAGATCGGACTTAAGCGATAATGCGCGGCGGTACGTGGTGACGGCGTCCTCCAGCCTGCCCTGGTCCTTGTGCAGATTGGCCAGGGTGTAGTGCGTCCCCGCGTCACCCGGCGAACACCGCACCGCATTTTGCATGGCGGACAACGCCGCATCCCGATGACCCAAGCGATCCAGCGCAATGCCCAAGACCATCCATACGAAGCCGCTGTCCGGAAAACGTGCCGTGAGACCGCGCGCATACTCGGCCAACTCACCATACCGGCCCGCCGCCAGCAGTGCGCGCGCCTGGTTGGCCAGTTCGGGAGGCAAGACGGCTGGGCCGGTGGACTGGGGCGCGGGCATCGGAATGGGTTTGTCGGGGAAAGCCAGGACGGGAGGCGGCCGTAATGTTATCAGCCCGCCGCCGGATCATGTCTCGAGGGTGGATCCCTCGTGAATAGGGATGTCGTCAAACGTCTGGGGCAGGCCCTGGCCCATCATCAGGCGGGCCGGCTACAGGAGGCCGAGCAGGGCTATCGCCAGGTGCTGGCGCTCGTTCCCCGGCATCCGGACGCGCTGCACCTGCTGGGGGTGCTGGCCTACCAGGTCGGCCGGCACGAGTCGGCCATCGACCTGATTGGGCGGGCCATCGCCATCCGGCCGGGAGTGCCCGACTACGTCAACAATCTCGGCAATGCCCAGAAGGCCGCCGGCCACCTCGAAGCGGCGCTGGTCAGTTTTCGGCAGGCCCTGTCGCTCAATCCGAACTCGCCCGAAATCCATAACAATCTCGGCAATGTCGCGCGCCTGATGGAACATCTGGAGGACGCGGACGCCTCGTTTCAGCGTGCCTTGCAATTGCGCCCCGATTACATCGAGGCCCTGGTCAACCATGGCGTCCTTCTCAACGACCTGAAGCGGTATCCCGAGGCGGAAGCACGGCTCCTGCATGCCATCGCCCTGGCCCCGGGTCTCGCCGAAAGTCATGACAACCTGGGCCTGGTCCGGCTGGGGCAGGGGCGGGTTCGGGATGCGGAAGCCTGTTTTCGCCGCGCCGCCGAATTGAATCCGCGTCTGCCGGCGCCGCCCTACAACCTGGGCAACCTCATGCAGGATCAGGGCCGCCTCCGGGAAGCGGAGGCGAGCTATCGCCGGTCCCTGGAACTGCGGCCGGATTTCCGTACCTACGTGAACTTCCTGTTCACCATGAACTACCATCCTGACAAGAGTGCGGAGGAGATCTATGCGGCCTATGGCGAGTTTGAAGAAGCGCTGGCGAAGCCCTTGTACGGGACATGGCGGGCGCACGGGAACGACCGGAACGTCGAGCGGCGCTTGAAGGTGGGGTATGTCTCGCCGGATTTTCGGCGGCACTCGACGCGGCACTTCCTGCTGCCCCTGCTGGCCCATCACGACCGGAGCCGGTACGAGATCGTCGCCTACGCCGAACTGGCGCAAGAAGACGAGATCACGGAGCAATACCGGCGCCATGTCGATCGCTGGCAAGCCACCAACGGCATGAGCGACGAGGCCCTGGCCGAGCAGATTCGCGCCGACGGCATCGACATCCTGGTGGACCTGGCGGGCCATACCAAGGGCAACCGGCTGCTGGTCTTCGCCCGCAAGCCGGCGCCGGTATCGGTGAGCTGGCTGGGGTATGGCTACACGACGGGCGTGAGCGCCATCGACTACCTGCTGACGGACGAAGCGAGCGCGCCGGCGGGCAGCGAGCACCTGTTTGCCGAGGCACCGTGGCGGCTGGCGACGCCGGGGTATGTGTATCGGCCGGCGGAGGGGATGGGCGAAGTCAGCGCGCTGCCGGCGCTGGAGCGTGGCCACGTCACCTTGGGCACTCTGACCCGGTCGGTGCGGATCAACCACCGGGTGGTGCGGGTCTGGTCGGAGATCCTCAAGCGGCTTGCCCGAGGCCCGGCTGGTCATCGACAGCCGCAACTATCAATCGTCGGAAATGCAGGACGCCCTGGCCGCCAGGTTTGCCGCGCACGGCATTGGCCGGGAGCGGCTGGACATCGGCTTTCGCAGTCCGCCGTGGGACGTGTTGCGGAGCATGGACATCGGTCTGGACTGTTTCCCGCACAACTCGGGGACGACGCTGTTCGAGTCCTTGTACCTGGGCGTGCCCTTCGTCACGCTGGCGGGGCGGCCGAGCGTGGGCCGGCTGGGCAGTTCGATTCTGGAGGGTGTGGGGCATCCGGAGTGGATTGCCCGGAGCGAAGAGGAGTACATCGAGCAGGCGGTGGCTTTGGCGAGCGACCTGCCGAAGCTGGCGGGCATCCGGGCCAAGCTCCGACAGGAGATGCAAGCCAGCCCCTTGATGGACGAAGCGGGCTTCGCGCGGAAGGTGGAAGATGCCTACCGGGATATGTTCAAACGCTGGGCGGATGGGGCGGCGGGATGACTTCGGGGAACGGCAAGGGGACCGCAAACACCCAGGACGTGGGCCGCCTGATGAACGAGGCGGTGGCCCATCATCAGGCGGGTCGCTACCCGCAGGCCGAGCGCTTGTACCGCGCGGCATTGCAGATACAGCCCGGGCATGCGGACGCCAGCCACAACCTGGGGGTGGTGGCGATGCAGACCAACCGCCCGGCCGAGGCGCTGCCGCACCTGAAGGCGGCGCTGGAGGCGCGGCCGGAGATCGGCCAGTACTGGCTGACCTATCTGGCGGCATTGATCCAGGCGGGACAAACAGAGGCGGCGCGACAGGTCCTGGCGCAGGGCCGGCAGCGAGGTTTGAGCGGTCCCGAAGTGGACAAGCTGGTCGCCCGCCTTGGCGCGGCTGCCGAGGCGGCACCGGCGGCGCAGGAAATCAATGGCGCCCTGGCCTTGTTCAACGCGGGGCGCATGGTCGAACTGGAGCCGATCGCGCGGACCTTGACGGAGCGATTTGCCGGGCACGGCTTCGGCTGGCAGTTGCTCGGCGTCGTTCTCAAGGCCCTGGGCCGTAACGACGAGGCGCTGGTGGCCATGCAACGGGCGGTCGAGCTGCGCCCGAACGATGCCGAAGTGCATCACAACCTTGGCCTCATCCATCAGGTGCTCGGAGACCTGGATGCGGCGGTAGCCTGCTACCTCCGGGCATTGGCGATCCGGCCGGACCTGGCCGAAGCGCATGTCTGTCTGGCGGCCGTGCTGCACGCGCAGGGCCGGCCGCTCGAGGCGGAAGCCAGCCTGCGGCGGGCTCTCGAAGTCCGACCGGATGCCGGTACCTACCGGAATCTTGGCCGCTTGCTCCGGGCGCGCGGACAACTGGCCGACGCCGAGGCCAGCCTGCGGGCGGCCACCGAGTACGACCCGGAAGACGCCGATGGCTTCTTCGACCTCGGTACGGTCCGGCAGGCGCAGGGCCGCTCTTCGGACGCCGAGTTGAACTACCGTCAGGCGACCGCGCTGCGCCCCGACTTTGCCGAGGCTCATAGCGCCCTGGCCAGTATCTATCTGGGGCGCGGCATGCTGACCGAGGCGGAGGACCGCTGTCGGAGGGCTCTGGCGGCGCGGCCCGATCTGGTGGAAGCGCGCACCAATCTCGGTTGCGTGCGCCGCGATCAGGGCCGCCTCGACGAAGCAATCGTGCTGTTCGAGGAGGTGCTTGCCCGTGATCCCGATTTTGCGCCGGCTCATGACGGTTTGCTGTTCGTGCTGAACTATCATCCGGACAAGCGTGCCGAGGAGATCTTCGCCGCCTACCATCGGTACGACGAGCAGTTCGGGGCGCCGCGGCGAAGCGCGTGGCGGCCGCATGGCAACAGCCGACAGACGGAGCGAATTCTGAAGGTTGGCTACGTGTCGCCGGATTTTCACGGACATGCGGCATCGAGATTCCTGGAACCCCTGCTGGCGAGGCATGACAAAGATGCATTCGAGGTGTTCGCCTACGCCGAATCGCGGCGGGTCGATCAGGTGACGGAGCGCTATCGCGGCCATGTCGATCATTGGCTGGATACCCATGGTTTGAGCGACGAGGCCCTGGCCGAGCAGATTCGCGCCGACGGCATCGACATCCTCGTGGACCTGGCCGGACACACGAGCGGTAACCGCCTGGGAGTGTTCGCCCGCAAGCCGGCGCCGGTATCGGTGAGCTGGCTGGGGTATGGCTACACGACGGGCGTGAGCGCCATCGACTACCTGCTGACGGACGAAGCGAGCGCGCCGGCGGGCAGCGAGCCCCTGTTTGCCGAGGCACCGTGGCGGCTGGCGACGCCGGGGTATGTGTATCGGCCGGCGGAAGGCATGGGCGAGGTAGTCGCCGCTGCCGGCACTGTCAGCATGGCCAGGTCACCTTGGGCACCCTGACGCGGTCGGTGCGGATCAACCACCGGGTGGTGCGGGTCTGGGCGGAGATCCTCAAGCGGCTGCCCGAGGCCCGGCTGGTCATCGACAGCGTACATTTCCATGACAAGAGTCAGTACGAGGCCTTGGCCGGTCAATTCGCCGCGCACGGCATCGACCGGGCGCGGCTGGACATCGGCTTTCGCAGTCCGCCGTGGGACGTGTTGCGGAGCATGGACATCGGCCTGGACTGTTTCCCGCACAACTCGGGGACGACGCTGTTCGAGTCCTTGTACCTGGGCGTGCCCTTCGTCACGCTGGCGGGGCGGCCGAGCGTGGGCCGGCTGGGCAGTTCGATTCTGGAGGGTGTGGGGCATCCGGAGTGGATTGCCCGGAGCGAAGAGGAGTACATCGAGAAGGCGGTGGCTTTGGCGAGCGACCTGCCGAAGCTGGCGGCGCTCCGGGCGGGGCTGCGGCAGGAGATGCAAGCCAGCCCCTTGATGGACGAAGCGGGCTTCGCGCGGAAGGTGGAAGATGCCTACCGGGACATGTTCAAACGCTGGGCGGATCGGGTCGAGGAATGAGTTCAGGAAAAAACAACAATGTCACCTCCGGCAAGGGGCGGGACGTGAGCCGACTGATGAACGAAGCAGTGGCGCATCAGCAGGGCGGCCGCTTTCAGCAAGCCGAGTGGCTGTACCAGGCGGTATTGCAGATCCAGCCCGGGCATGCGGACGCCAGCCACAACCTGGGGGTGGTGGCGATGCAGACCAGCCGCCCGGCCGAGGCGCTGCCGCACCTGAAGGCGGCGCTGGAGGCACGGCCGGAGATCGGCCAGTACTGGCTGACCTATCTGGCGGCCCTGACGCAGGCCGGGCATGACGCCGCGGCGCGGCAGGTGCTGGCGCAGGCGCTACAGCGGGGCCTGACGGGCGCCGAGGTGGACAAGCTGGCCGCCCGGCTCGGCGTTGCCGCCGCCGAGCCCGGCCAGGAGGTCATTGGCCAGGCCCTCGATCTGTTCCATCAGGGGCGCCTGGTCGAACTGGAGCCGATCGCGAAGACGCTGACGGAGCGATTTCCCGGGCACGGCTTCGGCTGGCAGTTGCTCGGCGTCGTGCTCAAGGAGCAGGGACGCTATGGCGAAGCCCTGGCGCCGACACGCAAGGCCGCCGAGCTGCTGCCCGGCGATGCCGACGTGCAGATCGACCTGGGCCTCATCTTCCAGGCGCTGGGCGACCTGCCGGCGGCGGAAGCGTGTCAGCGCCGGGCCATCGAGCATCGGCCCGACAGCGCGGCGGCGCACTACAACCTGGGCAATGTGCTGCTGGCGCAGCGCCCGGCCGGCCGAGGCCGAGGCCAGCTACCGGCGCGCCCTGGAATCGAGCCCGACCTTTGCCGAGGCGCACAACAACCTGGGGGCCGCTCTCCAGGCACAAGGGCGCCTCGAGGAGGCCGAAGCCTGTTTTCGCCGGGCGCTCGCGGACAAGCCGGACTATGTGGCCGCGCTCAACAATCTCGGCGGCCTGCTGGCGGCCTTGGGCGGGCGTACCCAGGCCGAGGAAAGTTTCCGGAAGGTGCTGGCGCTCGAGCCCGGCAACGCCGAAGCGCATTTCCACCTGGCCAATGTGCTGAACGAGCAAGGTTGGCGGGCGGAAGCGGAGGCCGCCTATCGCCGCGCCATCGAACTCAGTCCGGACCATGCCCTGGCACACGCCAATCTGGGCGCCCTGCTCCAGCTCGAGGGTCGGCTGGGCGAGGCCGAATCGAGTTGCCGCCGCGCGCTGATGTTGAGCCCCGATCTGGCCGAGGCGCACAACAATCTGGGCTTCGTCCTGCTGCACCAGGGCGTGGTGCCGGCCGCGCAAGCCTGTTTCCAGCGCGCCCTGGGCCTGAAGCCGAACCTGGCCGAGGCGCACGCCAACCTGGGCGCGTCGCTGGCGGCGCAGGGCCGGTTCGACGCGGCGGAAGCGAGCCTGCGCCGCGCGCTGGAGATCGATCCGAACTACGAGGATGCCTACGGTTCGCTCCTGTACGCCTTGAACTATCACCCCGACAAGACGGCGCACGAGGTGTTCGCGGCCTACCGCGAGTACGACGAACGGTTCGGGATGCCGTTGCGCCCGGTCTGGCGGGCTCACGGCAACGATCGGGACCCGGGTCGGCGCCTGAAGGTTGGCTATGTCTCGCCGGACTTCAACGCCCATTCGGTGGGGCGCTTTCTCGAGCCCTTGCTGGCCGGGCACGACAGGAAGGTTGTCGAAGTGCATGCCTATGCCGATCTGTGGCGGGAGGACGAGGCGACGGAGCGCTACCGGGGCTATGTCGACCATTGGCTGCCGACACTGGGGATGTCGGACGAGCATCTGGCGGAACGCATCCGCGCCGACGGCATCGACATCCTGGTCGATCTGGCCGGCCATACCACCGGCAACCGGCTGGGCGTCTTCGCCCGCAAGCCGGCGCCGGTATCGGTGAGCTGGCTGGGCTACGGCTACACGACGGGCCTGGTGGCGATCGACTACTTCCTGACCGACGAAACGGTGGTACCCGGGGGTGAGGAGGGCCTGTTTTCCGAGGCGCCGTGGCGGCTGGCCACCCCGAGCCATGCCTATCGCCCGGCGCCGGGGATGGGCGAGGTCGGCGCCTTGCCGGCGCTGGCGCGCGGCTACGTCACCTTTGGCACGCTGACACGCGCCGTGCGGCTTAACCATCGAACGATCCGGGTTTGGTCCGAAATTCTGCATCGTTTGCCGAATGCGCGCCTGGTGATCGACAGCCGTGACTTTCAGGATCCGGCGCTGCGCAACGAGCTGGCCGGCCGGTTTGCCGGCCACGGGATCGATCAAGGGCGGCTTGATATTGGGTACCATACGCCCCCCTGGGATGTGCTGCGCGGCATGGATATCGGCCTCGACTGTTTTCCGCACAACTCGGGGACGACGCTGTTCGAGTCGCTCTACATGGGCGTACCCTTCGTCACTCTGGCGGGTCGGCCGAGCGTGGGGCGGCTGGGCAGCTCCGTTCTGGAGGGCGCGGGCCACGGGGAGTGGATTGCGCATTCGGAAGAGGAATATGTGGAGAAGGCGGTGGCTTTGGCCGCCGACCTGGCGAAGCTGGCCACCATCCGGGCCGGCTTGCGCGGGGAAATGCAAGCCGGCCCGCTGATGGACGAGGCCGGGTTTGCCCGAAAAGTCGAAGCCGCCTACCGGGCGATGTGGGAAAAGTGGGCCAGGGAAAATCGATGAAAGCCGTCATTCTTGCCGGCGGCCTCGGCACCCGCATCTCGCGAGGAGACCCACCTGAAGCCGAAGCCGATGATCGAGATCGGCGGCAAGCCGATCCTCTGGCACATCATGAAGATCTACTCGGCCCACGGCGTCAACGATTTCGTCATCTGCTGCGGCTACAAGGGCTACGTGATCAAGGAGTACTTCGCCAACTACTTCCTGCACATGTCGGACGTCACCTTCGACATGGCGCAGCAACCGCATGGAAGTGCACCAGCAGCAAGGCCGAGCCCTGGCGGGTGACGCTGGTCGACACCGGCGAGGACACCATGACCGGCGGGCGCCTGAAGCGCGTCGCCGAGCTACCTCGAGGACGAGGAGGCCTTCTGCTTCACCTACGGCGACGGCGTCGGCGACGTCGACATCACGCGCGCTGATCGCCTTTCACCGCGCGCCACGGCAAGCTGGCCACCGTCACCGCCGTGCAGCCGCCCGGCCGCTACGGCGCGCTGCGAGCTCGACGGCGAGCAGCGTCGACGGGCTTCACCGAGAAGCCGCGCGGCGACGGCGGCCTGATCAACGGCGGCTTCTTCGTGCTCTCGCCGCAGGTGCCTCGACCTGCATCGACGGCGACGCACACGAGCTGGGAGGCCGAGCCGCTGAGCAGCCTGGCCGCGACGGGCGAGCTGATGGCCTTCGAGCACCGCGGCTTCTGGCAGCCGATGGACACGCTGCGCGACAAGAACCATGCTCGAGGAGCTGTGGGCGTCGGGCAAGGCGCCCTGGAAGGTCTGGCGATGAGCGCGCGGCCCGACGCCGCCTTCTGGCGCGGCAAGCGCGTCCTGCGTCACCGGCCACACCGGCTTCAAGGGCGGCTGGCTGGCGCTCTGGCTGCGGCGGCTGGGCGCGCAGGTCACGGGCATCGCGCTGCGCGCCGCCGACCGACGCCGAACCTGTTCGACGCTGCCGGCGTCGGCGAGCTGCGTCGACAGCCACTATCGGCGACATCCGCGACGCCGGCGCCGCTGGCCGCGCTCGTGCGGCGGCGCGAGCCGCGAGATCGTCTTCCACCTGGCCGCCCAGCCGCTGGTGCGCGCCAGCTATCGCGACCCGCTCGACACCTTCGCCACCAACGTGCATGGGCACGGCCCACCTGCTCGAGGCGCTGCGCGCGCGTCGGCAGCGTCGCGCGGTCGTGGTCGTGGTCACCACCGACAAGGTCTACCGCAACCGCGAACGGGCCGTGTCCCTACCGCGAGAACGATCCGCTCGGCGGCCACGACCCCTACAGCGCCAGCAAGGCGGCCGCCGAAATCGTCATCGCCAGCTACCGCGACGTCCTTCCTCGCCGCGCACGGGCGTCGCGGTCGCCACGCGCGCGCGCCGGCAACGTCATCGGCGGCGGCGACTGGTCGGAGGACCGCCTGATCCCCGATGCCGTGCGCGCCTGGCAGCGCGGGCCAGCCGCTCGCGATCCGCCGCCCCGACGCGATGCGCCCCTGGCAGCACGTGCTGGAGCCGCTCGCCGGCTACCTGCGCCTGGCCGAGCGCCTGTGGCAGCGACGCCGCGCGCTGGCCGGCGCCTGGAACTTCGGCCCGGACACCGACGAGGCCGCGACCGTGCGCGAGGTGGTCGCGACTGGCGCGCGCGGCCTACGGCCGCGGCGAGGTCGCGTGGGGCGACGGCACCGACGGGCCCGCACGAGGCCGGCTGGCTGGCGCTCGAGATCGCCAAGGCGCGCAGCGCAGCTCGGCTGGCGGCCGCGCTGGCCGCTCGCGCGAGGCGCGTGCAGCCGCACGATGGACTGGTATCGCGCGGCTGGCCGCGGGCGCCGATGCGCGCGCGCTCTGCGCGACGCCGACATCGCCGCCTATCGAGGCGCGCCGCGCGATGAGCCGCTTCGACATCGTCGACACTGCCGCTGCCGGGCTCGAGCGCGTGATCGCAGCGCCAGCCGCGTCGGCGACGAGCGCGGCTTCCTGTCGCGGCTGTTCTGCGCCGACGAACTCGGCGGCCGCCGGCTGGCGCGAGCCGCATCGCCCAGATCAACCACACGCTGACCGCGCGAGCCGGGCACGGTGCGCGGCCTGCACTTCCAGCGCCCGCCGCACGCCGAGATCAAGCTCGTGAGCTGCCTGCGCGGCGAGGTCTTCGACGTCGCCGTCGACCTGCGCGCGCGGCTCGCCGACCTTCCTGCACTGGCACGCGCGAGCAGCTGTCGCGCCGACAACGGCCGCGCGCTGCTGATCCCCGAGGGCTTCGCGCACGGCTTCCAGACGCTGACGCGACGACTGCGAGCTGCTCTACTGCCATTCCGCCGCCTACGCGCCGGCGGCCGAAGGCGGCGCTCAACGCGCTCGACCCGCGACTGGCCATCGCCTGGCCGCTGCCGGTCGCGCGAGCTGTCGGCGCGCGACGCGGCCCACCCGCTGCTCGACGCGACGACTTCGCAGGGAGTCGCTGCCATGAAGTGCCGCCACTGCGGCGCCGACGCTCGACCTGCCCTTCCTCGATCTCGGCAGCGCGCCGCCGTCGAACGCCTACCTGACCGCGCCGAGCGCTGCGCGCGCCGGAGAAGCCTGGTATCCGCTGCGCGTGCTGGTCTGCGAGCAGCTGCTGGCTGGTGCAGACCGAGGACTTCGCCGGCGCGCGACGAGCTGTTCGACGCCGACTACGCCTACTTCAGCTCGCTTCTCGACGCAGCTGGCTCGCGCACGCCGAGCGCTACGTCGCGACGATGATCGCAGCGCTTCGGCCTCGGCGCGGCGAGCCACGTCGTCGAGGTCGCCGCCAACGACGGCTACCTGCTGCAGTACGTCGCGGCGCGCGGCATCCCCTGCTTCGGCATCGAGCCGACCGCCAGCACCGCCGCGCGCCGCGCGCCAAGGGCATCGAGATCGTGCGAGCACTTCTTCGGCGTGCGCTCTGGCCGAGAGCTCGCCGCGGCAGGGCCGGCAGGCCGACCTGATCGGCGGCCAACAACGTGCTGGCCCATGTGCCGGACATCAACGACTTCGTCGCCGGCTTCGCGCGTGCTGCTGAAGCCCGACGGCGTCGCGACCTTCGAGTTCCCGCACCTGCTGCGCTGGTCGCGGAGAACCAGTTCGACACGATCTACCACGAGCACTTCTCCTACCTGTCGCTGACCGCCGTGGACGCGCATCTTCGCGGCCAACGGCCTGGCGGTGTTCGACGTCGAGGAGCTGCCCACGCACGGCGGCAGCCTGCGGGTCTTCGCCCAGCGCGCCGACACGGGCCGGCAGCCGGTCAGCGCGCGCGGTCGGCGACGCTGCTGGAGCGCGAGACGCGCCGCCGGCATCGCGCACGCCGCGCCTACTACGCGGGCTTCCAGGCGCGGGCCGAGCAGGTGAAGGACGACTTCCTGGCCTTCCTGATCGACGCCAAGCGCGCAGGGCAAGAAGGTCGCGGCCTACGGCGCCGCGGCCAAGGGCAACACGCTGCTGAACTTCGCCGGCGTGCGGCCCGACCTGCTGCGCCTTCGTCGTCGACCGCAACCCGGCCAAGCAGGGCAAGTTCATGCCGGGCAGCCGCATCCCGATCGTCGACGAGCAGCGCGCTGCGCGAGGCGCGGCCCGACTACGTCGTGATCCTGCCGTGGAACCTGCGCGACCGAGGTGTCGCGCGCAGCTCGACTACATCCGCGACTGGGGCGGCCGGTTCGTCACGGCCGTGCCGGCCCTGGCGGTCGCGCCATGAGCGAGCCGACGATCACCGTCCTGGGTGGCCGGGGTTTCGTCGGCAGCCATCTGGTGCGCCATCTGCGCGAGCCAGGGCCAAACCTGCTTCGTGCCGGAGCGCGGTGACGACACCCTCTTCAGTCGGCCGCTCGGTCGCGTCATCTATGCCATCGGCCTGACGGCGGATTTCCGGTCCCGGCCACTGGAAACGGTGGAGGCCGCATGTCTGCCTGCTGAAGCGGCTGCTTGAAACCGCCGATTTCGAGTCGCTGACCTACCTGTCGAGCACCCGCGTCTATGCCGGCGCGGCGGATACCGCCGAGACGGCGCGGCTGCGGGTGAACCCGAACGATCCGAGCGACCTGTACAACCTTTCCAAGCTGATGGGCGAGTCGTTGTGCCTGCATGGCGGCCGACCGGGCCTGAAAGTGGCCCGCCTGTCCAACATCGTCGGTCTGCGGACGGACCCGGACATGTTCATCGACCAGTTGCTCGAGGAGGGGCGCCGCACCGGCGGCGTGGTGTTCCGGACCTCGCTGGAGTCGCGCAAGGACTATCTCCACATCGACGACGCCGTGGCCCTCATTGCCCGCATTGCCCTATCGGGAAATGTTGGCATCTATAATGTCGCCAGCGGCGAAGGTGTGACCAACGGGGAAATCGCCCGGGCGCTGGCGGCGGAGATGGGGTTCGACGTCTCGGTGGCTCCCGAGGCGCCGACCTGGGAGTTCACCGCCATCGACGTGAGCCAGGCAAAGGCCCATTTCGCGTTTTCTCCCCAAGCTTTTTCCGACTATTTTCCCGCCTACTTGCGGGACTATCGCCGACATCACAGTGCCTGAGTCCGGGCAAACAGAGGATTTGCAATGGCTTATCTCGAAACGACCCCCGATGCGCATCCCGACTACCGCGAGGAAAAGCGGCAGCGCATAGCCGGCTTCGCCGACGATGCGGAATTTCGCGCCTTGTCCAACGCCTGGCGGACGATGGCGCTACAGCGCAAGTACATGAACAATTTTTCCTGGCTCGGCCGGCCGCTGATCCAGGTACCCATGGATGCCATGGCCGTTCAGGAGGTGATCTGGGCGGTGAAGCCCGATCTGGTGATCGAGACGGGCGTGGCCCACGGCGGCTCGCTGGTGCTGTCCGCATCCATCCTCGAGATGCTGGGCCATGGCGAGGTGGTCGGCGTCGACATCGAAGTCCGCCCGCACAACCGCCAGGCCATCGAGAGCCATCCGCTGGCCCACCGCATTTCGCTGATCGAAGGTTCGAGCGTCGCCCCGGAAGTCGTGGCCCAGGTACGAGCCCGCGCCGAGGGCAAGAAGAAGGTGCTGGTCTGCCTCGACTCCAACCACACCCACGAGCACGTCCTGGCCGAGCTCAATGCCTACGGCGGGCTGGTGAGCGTCGGCAGCTATTGCATCGTCTTCGATACCTTCGTCGAGGACATGCCCGACGACTTCGTCTGGACCGATCGTCCCTGGGGCAAAGGCAACAATCCAAAGACCGCCGTCTGGGAGTGGCTGAAGACTCATCCCGAGTTTGAAATCGACCACTCCATGGACGACAAGCTGCTTATCACCTCGGCGCCGGATGGCTTCCTGCGGCGCATTGCCTGACTTCAATATCACCATGAACTTTCTCTCCGCCGCCTTTTACGGTGTGAACAACCCGGCATTCAGCGAAGCGATTCAGCGTGCCGTCGAACAACACGCACCCGAATGGCATTTTTACGGGTGATAATCAGATTGCGATCGGTCGCAATCTCGGTTTCCTGGAAGATGCCAAGTTCATGGCGGCGCGCCAGCGCCACGCCTTGACCGACCAGGAACAGTCGATAGTCTGGCGCAACTACGTGCAATGCTGGGCTGCCAAAAGCGTCATCGCACGCAAGATCGTTGGTGACTTCGTCGAATGCGGCTGCTACAAGGGAGTGTCAGCCGCCATTGTTTGCGACTATGTCGATTTCAAACAATCCGGCCGCCATTTCTATCTTTACGATCTGTTCGAGCACGACACATCGATGGTTCATCACGCGCTGCCCGAGCATGGGGCCGACCTGTTCGATGCTGTAAAGGCCCGCTTTGCCGATTATCCTAATGTCATCGCCACCAAGGGCTTCGTGCCGGACATCCTCGACAAAATCTCGCCGTCGGTCGTATCGTTCCTTCATGTTCGACCTCAACAATGCTCCGGCCGAAATCGGTGCGCTGGATCGGTTGTTTGACCGTGTATCGCCGGGTGGCATTGTGCTTTTCGACGACTACGGCTGGCTTGCCTATCGCGCCCAGAAGGATGCTGAAGATCCCTGGCTTGCCGCCCGCGGCTATCAGGTGCTGGAACTGCCGACCGGTCAGGGGCTCGTTTTCAAGTGATGAACGGACTCACCGAGGTACCGGGTGGTCGGATCGATCGGATTGTGGCCAGGCATGTCGCGTGTGCCAACACAACCGAGGCAAGATTGAATCCTATTGATGGCGGAACGAAGTCATGAGTGACAACGAGAGTATTCAGGGCAAGGCGTTGCAGGACAACAGCGCGGACAAGATCGCCAACGCGCTGGCGCTGATCGGTCGGGATCCCGCGCTGCGGGAGACCTTCGTGCTGGCCTGCCTGCAAGCCGAGAAGGGGCTCACCTATGCCGGTGCCGTGCGCGATGACGTTACCGCGCCGATTGTCGATGCCCTGTTCCGCGATGTCGAGTCGGTGAGCAAGACGTTATCCACCGGCGAGGCCTTCGAGTTCCCATACCGGTCCAAGATTGCGCGCGAATTTGTCATGTCGGAACCGCGCCAGCCGGATCATGTCTGGGAACCGCAAACGACCAAACTCCTCCTTGCGCTTGCTCAGAACGCACGCCATGTCGTGGTGGGCGGCGCTTACTTCGGCGACCACGCGATCCTGATCGCCAAGAAAATCGCCGCCTGGGGCGGGATCTGCCACGCGTTCGAGCCGAACACCGAGCAACTCGCCGTACTGGCGAACAATGCCCGCTTGAATGGCCTGGACAACATCAAGGCTCATCCGCTCGGCTTGTGGAATGAGTCGAATTGCCATTTGAAACTGGTGGGTGACGATTCGCACGCCCATCCGGAAATGATCGCGCAGGCCGAAGGGGACAGTTTCCCGACCGTTACCGTGGATGGCTATCTGGCGCAGCAAGGCGTACCAGCATTGGATCTGCTCATGCTCGATATCGAGGGTGGCGAGTTCAATGTGCTGAAGGGGGCGCGCAATCAACTTGCCCTGCCCGAGACGGAAGCGCCCGCGATCGTTTTCGAGGTGCACCGCTACTACGTCGACTGGACCAACGGATTGGACAAGACAGAGATTGCCCGCTTCCTGGCAAGCTTCGGCTACACGCTGTTTGCCGTGCGCGACTTCAATGCCAACTTCAATATGGCGGGCAAGCCGATTGAGCTGGTACCGATCGACAAGGTCTATCTGGAGGGTCCGCCCCATGGTTTCAACGTGCTGGCGGTAAAGGGTTTGCAACGGCTGCAATCGATAGCGGGCTACCGAATCACCCCCGGCGTCAGCCCAAAATTGCTCGTTCACAAAGATCCGACACTGCATCACCCCGTGGACGGCCTGTTCTGAGTGGAATCCCGATCCGGTCGTAGTGGCAATCCCTGTTCGAGCAAGGCTAGGCCAGGTTGCCGTAGCGCCCTTGTCACGTTGCTCCAGCCATGCATAGCCTGGCCGTGCAGTTGGCGGAGGTCTGGCGGTTACGCGCCCTGCTGCGCCAGATGACGGCGCGGGAAGTGCGCAGCCGGTTCACCGATACCGCGCTCGGCCCGCTATGGCTCTATGCCCAGCCCTTGCTGACCATCGGCGTCTATTACTTCGTGTTCGACATGGTCTTCAAGGCGCGCCTGGGCGAGGGCGCGCCGACGCGCAGCCTGGGGGTCTACCTGATCGTCAGCATGGTGCCCTGGCTGGCGTTCGCCGACGTCGTCGCCCGCGCGATGAACAGCCTGGTGGAGGCCGGCGGCCTGCTGCAGAAGAACGCGCTGGCCCTGGTGCTGTTCCCGGCCCGCTCGGTGGCGGCGAGCGCCGTGACCTATGTGCCGCCGATCCTGCTGGTGGCGATCGTGGTCGGCGTGGCCCACGGTTCGTGGATCGCGCTGTTCTGGCTGCCGATCCTGCTCGTCATCCTGTTTGCGCTGGCCTTTCTGCTGGGCTACGCGCTGGCCATTCTGGCGGCGGCGATGCGCGATGTCGCGCAGGTGGTGACCTTTCTGTTGTCGCTCGGCGTGTTTGCGTCACCGGTGTTGTTCACCCCGGACATGTTTCCCGAGGGGGTGCGCTGGGTGCTGTGGCTGAATCCGATGACGCCGGTGATTCTCGGCATCCAGGATGTCCTGCTGGCCGGCCGCACGCCCGCCCTCGAGATCTGGGCGGTGATCGCCGCGTGGCTGGCTGTGGCGGCGTTGCTCCTGAACCGGCTGATTCGGCGCAGCAGCGAGTACCTGGTGGATTGGTTGTGAGCGACAACATCATCCAGGCCAGCGGGCTGGGCAAGGCCTATGGTGCCTACCGGTCGTCGTGGCAGCGGCTCAAGTCGCTGTTCCTCGGTCCGCCCAATATTGCCGACCAGTGGGCGTTGCGCGAGGTGTCCTTCGGTCTGGAACGGGGCCAGTGTCTGGGTCTGGTGGGCGACAACGGGGCCGGCAAGAGCACGCTGCTCAAGCTGATCACCGGTACCTTGCGGCCGAGCGCGGGGTCGCTGTCGCGCAGCGGCCGGCTGACCGCCATCCTCGAATTGGGCGCCGGCTTCCATCCGGAGTTTACGGGACGCGAGAACCTGTATTTTGGCGGCGCGCTGATCGGCATCGCCGAAGCGCGGATGCGTGAACTGGAAGCGGAGATCATTGCCTTTTCCGAGTTGGCCGCCGCCATCGATCGGCCGGTGAAGACCTATTCGTCGGGCATGGTGGTGCGGCTGGCCTTCGCGCTCATTACCGCCGTGGAACCGGACATCCTGATCATCGACGAGGCGCTGGCGGTCGGTGACCAGCATTTCCAGCGCAAGTGCGTGGAGCGGATCGAGGCGTTTCGCAAGAATGGCTGCACCATCCTGTTCTGTTCCCACAGCCTGTACCACGTGCGCCAGCTTTGCGACGTTGCGTTGTGGCTGGACGCTGGCCGGGCCCGGGCGTTCGGGCCGACCGAACTGGTCCTGGCGTCCTACGAGACCCACGTGCGCAACCTCAACGCCGCCCAGCACCCGGCCGCCACCGTGGAGTCGCCCGGCGTGCCGGTGTCGCAGGCCGCGCCGGCGCCGGAACAGGCGCGGCTGGTTAGCGTCGAAGTGGCCGGGCTTGGCGAGGGCGATCCGCCGGTGCTGGAGGAGCAGGATCTTTCAGTGACCGTCACCGCTTCGGCACCCAGCGGCGAACAGCCCAATCTGGCCGTGATGCTGGAACGCGCAGACAAGGTTTGCGTCAGCGCCGTCGGCACCCATGCCGACGGGGTGTCGCCCGTTGGTCTGGGCGACGGCTTGTGGCGGTCCACCGTCACCTTTCCGGCGTTGCCCCTCTATTCGGGCGAATACGTGATCAGCGCCTTCCTGTTCGACCGGACGGGCACCCTGGTCTACGAACAGTGGCTGGACTGCCGGCGCTTCATGGTGGTCTTCCCGACCCTGGAAGTGGGCCTGGTCCGCTTGCCGCATACATGGTCCTGACCCGGCTGACCGGCCGCCTGCGCGGCGAAATCCGGGACCTGATCGAACTGGTGCTGGTGCCGGGTCTGGCCGTCTTGCTGCCCTGGCGGTGGTGCTACCGGGTGTTCCGTCTGCTCAGCCGCTGGGAATGGCTGTACTGGGCCGACGGCATCGCCAACTGCGAGCGGGCCGGCGCGCGCGGCTGGGTGACGGATGGCGCGGACTGCCGCCGCAAGTGGCGGCTGATGTCGATGGTGGACCAGGCGGACTTCTATCTGGCCCTGACGCGCGGCAACGCCTGGATGAAACGGCACATGGATGTCGAGGGCGAATGGCCCCAGCCGACCGGACCGGCGATCCTTTGTACCTTTCACTGGGGCGCGGGCATGTGGGCACTCCGTCACCTAGGCGCTTCCGGCCTGCGCGCGCATGCGCTGGTCGGGCCGCAGCGGCCGGAGATGTTTCCCGGACATCGGCTGCGCTACGAGTACTACCGGATTCGCAACAGCGCGGTGCGCCGGGCGCTGGGCACCGAGCCCCTCGACATCACCGGCAGCCTGCGCACCATCCTCAAGGCCTTGCGGGCCGGCGAACAGGTGGCGGCGGCGGTCAACGTGCCGGCCTACCTGTCGTCGTCGCATCAGGTGGTCCCCTTTCTTGGCCTGCAGGCAAGATTCCCCAGGGGGCTGTTTCGCATGGCCGTCGATCAGGGCGTGCCGGTCAGCATCTTCATCAACGGCTTTCGTTTCAGCGATGGCCGGCGCTTCCTGCGTCTCTATCAGCTCGGCGTGGCCCAGGATGTCGATGCGCTGATGGCCAAGGTGTATGCCCACCTGGAAACGCTGATTCGCGAAGAGCCGGCGGCATGGCATTTCTGGCGGATTTCGGACGCGTTCTTTGAGGCGGGGTGAGTTTTTCTGCAACGCCGGGCCTCAATTCAAGGGCTGCTTTCAGCCATCGTTTCCACAGTTGGTGCATTTTGCGACTACAAGTTTCAAAATGAACCATCCGACGGCCGGGCTCCGCTGCCGGATCGCAACGCGGGATTGGCGGCGTTCCCCGCCGCGATGTGCCCTCGGTAGCGCACTTCGAGAAGCCTATAATTCCGCGCTTTGGTCGCCGGAAGCGCCATGATTGCCTTGATGCCATCCAACCAGGTTGTGCCGGTATGCTGAACGAGCCGAATCCCGCATTTCGTGAGCTGCCCCCCCTTTCCGGCGCCCCTGTTGTCGATGTTGTCGTGCCTGTTTTTAATGGCCATCAGGTGGCACGGCCGTGCATAGACAGTGTCCTCGCGTACCCGCAGACCACGCCGTTTGAGTTGGTGGTGATAGACGACGCCAGCACGGAGCCGGAAGTTGCTCTCTATCTGGACCGTCTTGCCGCCGACGGCAAGATCACCTTGTTGCGCAACGAGACCAACCGGGGTTTCGTCGGCTCGGCCAATCGCGGCATGGGCCTGCACGCGGATCGTGACGTGGTGCTGCTCAACAGCGATACGGAAGTGGCCAACGACTGGCTGGACCGCCTGCGCGCCTGCGCCTTGAGTCAGGGCGACATCGCCACCGTTACGCCTTTTTCCAACAACGCGACGATTTGCAGTTTCCCGGTGTTCTGTGCCGACAATCCGTTGCCGGAGGGCGTCGGTCTCGCCGATCTCGATGCGCTGTTCGCCCGGATCAATGGCGGGCAGGCGCTGACCATTCCGACCGCTGTGGGTTTCTGCATGTACATTCGTAGGGACTGCATCGACGCGGTGGGTCTCTTCGACGAGGCGGCCTTTGGCCGCGGCTATGGCGAGGAAAACGATTTCTGCCGACGGGCGATCAAGGCTGGTTGGCGCAACGTGCTTTGTGCCGACACCTTCGTCTATCACGCCGGCGGAGCCACTTTCCAGTCTGAAACCGCGGCGCTCATCAAGCGCTCGGCGCCGATACTGACGGCCATGCATCCGGACTATCTGGACGATGTGCGCGCCTTCATCCGCCAGGACCCGGCGGCGGCATTGCGCGGCGCGGTGGAGATCGAACTGGCCCGGTTGCGACTGGCCGTCCGGGAAGGTGCCACGCGGCCCTTGTCAGGCCCGGCCGCCGACGCGGCCTTCGCCTGCCAGTCGCCGCAGGCGCGGACCCGCCTGGCCGGCGCTGCCGGCAAGCCGGTTCAGTTGCATGTGCTGCATGATCTCGGCGGCGGCGTCGAGCGTTGGTGTCGCGACTACTGCCGGGCGGACACGGCGCGGCTCAACCTGATCCTCAAGCCCTTCTGCCGTGGCCATGCCGCCGGCGAGGGGCTCATGCTCTTCGCCGGCATCGACGATGCCGAGCCGATCGGCCTATGGCTGTTCGCGACGCCGTTTGAAGTGACGGCGACCACGCATCCCGAGTATGCGCAGGTCGTGCGGGACATCGTCGCCCAATACGCCGTCGAAGCCGTCCTGGTCTCTTCCCTGATCGGCCACACGCTGGACGTGCTGACCACCGGCGTGCCGACCGCCTTCATCGCCCACGACTATTTTCCGGCCTGCCCGGCGATCAACCTGTACTTCGACGGTGTCTGCGCGGACTGCGACGATGCCCGCCTGGTGAACTGCCTGAAGCGCAACCCGGACTTCAACCCCTTCCTGCTGTTCTCCGCCGATGAACGGCTGGCGGTGCGCAAGGGCTTCCTGGATATTTTGGAGAATGGCCCGGTCACGGTGGTGGTGCCGTGCCGGGTAGTCTGGGCCCACCTGCTGCGCTTGTTCCCCGGCCTCAGCAAGGCCTCGTGGGTGACCATTCCCCACGGTGTGGACGGCGCCTTGACGCCGATTTGCCTCGATGACACGGCTGCCGGAGAGAAGTTGCGCGTGGTGATGCTCGGCATGCTGTCCGTGCAACAAGGGAATGCGCGTGTTGGCCGATGCCCTGGATCGCTTGGCCGAGTTCGCCGAAATCCATCTGGTCGGCGCCATGGAAGTGGGCGAGATGTTCGTCGACCGCCCCGGCGTCCATGTCGTGACCCGCTATGCCCTCGATGAATTGCAGACTGTGCTGCAGGAGCATTCGTCCCCACGCGGGCATGTTGCTGAGCATCTGGCCCGAGACCTTCAGCTATACCTTGTCGGAACTGATGCGGCTGGGCGTGCCACCGGTCGCGACGCGGGTCGGCGGCTTCGCCGAGCGCATCATCGACGGCGAGACGGGCTACCTCGTCGAACCCACCGCGGACGATCTGGTGGCCCGGCTGAAGCAGCTCGACGCCGATCGGGCTTCCCTGAGCCCGTGTCCGCACCAATCTCGCCGCGTTGCCACGCCGTGGCGCGGCCGACATGGTGGCCGACTACCATCGCCTGCTGCCATTGTCGGCGGCCGACAGGGCCGTGCCGGCCGGGCCGCCGGCAGTGTCGGGACCAGCCGACATGCTCGGAATTCACCAGGCCGTGGCACTCTCCGCCATGTGGAAGCAGATCAAGAGCCTCGACTTGCAATTGACGATGAGCCGGGCTGCCGGACCCCGCCTGCAAGGCCCCGGCCAGATCGCCGAAAGCCAGCGGCTGACCGCCGAGCGGCAAAGGGAAGCGGCGGAACACCAGCGGGCCATGGCCGAGCACCAGCGGTCCATTGCCGAACATCAGCGCGCCGTCGCGGAACAACAACGCGCGCTGGCCGAAGTCCAGTTCAGCCACGAACGGCAACGGTTGGCCGACCAGCTTACGGCAGCGGTCTCGGCCCGCCAGGAGCGCGACAAGGCACTGGCCGAGCGCGACACGCATATTCACGCGCTCGCCGTGCAACTGGATGGTTTGAACCGGCACATCGCGGAAATCCACTGGTCCACCAGTTGGCGGCTGTCGAGTCCAATCCGGGCGGTCGGTACCTTCGTCCGGCGCACCCGGATCGTGACCAGTCTGGCGGCCGGCCTGCTCGCCGATCCGCCAGACCTTGCCCAAGCATGTGTCGATGTTGTACGAGGCCTGGCGATCCGGCGGCATCCAGCCTTTGAAGGCGACCGTGCGCAATCTGCAAGCCGCCCTGGCGCACCAGAATGCCTGGAAGATCTATCACCAGACGTTCGAAAGCGAGGTCAAGCCTCAGGTGATCCACGCGGTTGCCGTGATGCCGCGCCGGCCGCTGATATCGGTGATCGTCCCGACCTACAACACCGAGCGGACCATGCTGGCGCAGATGCTCGCCTCGGTACAAGGGCAGTTGTACGGCAACTGGGAGCTGTGCATCGCCGACGATTGCTCGTCTGAACCGCACGTGGCCGACATGCTGCGCGCGGCGGCCGCCGCCGACTCGCGCATCAAGCTCCATCTGTCGCCGGAGAACCGTGGTGTGGCGCACGCCTCGAACCGGGCGCTCGACCTGGCCGGCGGCGAGTTCGTCGTCCTCCTCGACCACGACGACCTCCTGGAACCCCAGGCCTTGTTCCGTGTTGCCCAGGCGTTGATCGCCGAGGGCCCGGACATGATCTACTCGGACGAGATCATGCTGTCGGCGGACCTGAAGAAGGTCTTGCAGTACGCGTTCCGGCCGGCATTCTCGCCGGAGTTCCTGCGCAGCCATCCGTACATCGTCCATATGGTGGGCTTCCGAGCCGGGTTGCTGCGCGAGATCGGCGGCTTCGACGAGACGCTGGCGATCTCCCAGGACTACGACCTGATCCTGCGCGCCGCCGAGCGGGCAGACGTGGTGACGCACATTCCCGGAGATTCTTTACCAGTGGCGCATCCACGCCAGTTCGTCCGGAACGCGGAAGATGGAGGACGTCATGGCGACCTCGAAGGCCATTCTGGGGCGGCACCTGGAACGCGGCGGCGAAGCAGGGCAAGTGGACGACGGTGCGCGCTTCAATCTTTTCGACGTTCGTTACCCGCTGCGCGAAGGGCTGCGCGTCGCCATCGTCATTCCCACCAAGAACCATGGCGATCTGGTCAGGCAGTGCGTGGACAGCATCCGCGCCACGGCCGGTTCGGTTGCCTGCGACATCGTTGTGATCGACCACGAGTCGGACGATCCCGAGACCATGGCCTACCTGGCCTCGATCGATGGCGAGGTGACGGTCGCTGCGTTACAGCGGGCCGTTCAACTTCTCAGCCATCAACAACTGGGCGATCCAGCGGCTGACGGGCCCTTACACGCACTACCTGCTCTGCAACAACGACATCGAGGCGATCCACCCGGGCTGGCTGGAGCGGATGCTCGAACTGGGGCAGCACGAAGACGTCGGCATTGTCGGCGCGCAGTTGCTGTATCCGGACCGGGTCACCATACAACACGCCGGGGTCTGCGTCGGTGCCTTTGGCGCCGCCGAGCACTACGCGAAGTTCATCCGGGTAACCGATGTTCCACTCTACCTGGGGTTCTCTGAAATCCTGGCGAGCAACCATGAGGTCTCGGCGGTTACGGCGGCCTGCCTGCTCATCCGCCAGGATGCGTTTGCGGCGGTGCATGGCTTCGACGAGGCGCTGGCAGTCGGCTTCGGCGACGTCGACCTTTGCCTGCGGGTCGGCCAGCTCGGCTACCGAGTTCTTTATTGTCCGCACGCCGAGCTGCTGCACCACGAATCGTTTACGCGGGGCAAGACAACGGGCAAAGACCCGCATCCCGAGGACTCGGCCTTGTTCCAGGCCCGCTGGCAGGGATTCCTGCATGCCGGCGATCCATACTTCAATCCGGGGCTGAACCAGAACAGTACCGCCTGGCAGATGCGGCAGCCGATGCTGTGCGGTTTCGCGGCGAGACGCCGGGTATTCCGGCGCGACGCGGCCAGCGGCCGTCACACGCTGACGAGCAGCGGTTGACGGCGTTCCTCGCCGCCGTGTCGTGCGGCGAGGAGCGGTGGCATGTGAGGGCTACTCTTGGCATAATGACGAAGAGATAGCCAACGATCGACGGAAGGGGCATCGCCATATGAATGTCAGGATTGACCACATTGTGCGCGGTGCCGTCGTGGGAGCCCTGTCCCTGCTGATGGCGCTTTCCGCCGCCGCGCAAACGTTTCAGGAGTCGCCCGCGCGGGTCGAGGCGATCACCCTGCCGGCGCACGCCGATGTCGCGGTGTCGCCGTTCAAGCCGCGCGGCGCGGGTGCGACGCGGGCCCATGCGATATCGCTGCCCCCCCTTGCCCTGCAAAAGGCGCTGGCTCAGGTCAGCGCGGCGCCCCGCCCGGGCACGCCGCGCAAGGTCGGGTTCGGCCGTGAAATCGCCGCGCTGGCCAGTCCCGCCGCGACGGCGGCCCGCCTGGAATGGCAGGACACCCCGGAAGGCGGCAAGATCGCGGCGATCAGTATCGCCCTGCCGCAAGCCATGGGCGCCCGGTTGGGCGTGTCGGTGAGCCGGCTGCCGAAGACCGCCATCCTGCGCATCTCGCCCATGGAGTCCGGGACAGTCTTTGAGATCTCCGGCCAGGCGGTGCTGGAGACACTGCAACGCAATGTCGAAGGCGGCGACGACAGCGTCGCGGCCCGGACTTTCTGGACACCGTATGTCCAGGGCGAGCAGGCGACTCTGGAAGTCGAGTTGCCGCCGGGCGTCGATCCCGCGACGCTGGAGATCGCCGTTCCGCGCATTACGCAATTCTTCGCTGCGCCGTATGCGGCGAACGCGCAGGCGACCACCGGCATCGGCGCTTCCGGAAGTTGCGAGGTCAACGCGTCCTGCTACACGAACTGGGCTGATGTCGGCAATGCGACGGCGAAGATGTCCTACGTGGATGTCTGGGGCGATGGCTACATATGCTCCGGATCGCTGCTCAACAACAAGGCGGCGGACTTCACCCCCTATTTTCTCAGCGCCAACCACTGCATCTCCAACCAGACGGAAGCATCGTCGCTACAGACTTACTGGTTCTATCGATCCTCGGCGTGCAACAGCGGCGTCCTCAACGGGGCCTCGCAGACGCTCACGGGCGGCGCGACCCTGCTCTATGCCAGTGGGGCCACCGACACCTCCTTCATGAAGCTGAACGGCACGCCGCCCGCGGGAGCGGTGTTTTCGGCATGGTCGGCGTCCGCCGCGGCCTCGCTGGGTACCCTGGTCACCGGCGTGCATCACCCCGAAGGCGATTTGCAGAAGATCGCCTTCGGCAGCGTGCAGGCGTATCTGGATTGCAGCGTCATCGGCGGCAGCGTGAGCTGCTATGGCTCATTCCAGGACAGCGCCAGCCATTACCAGATCGACTATACGTCGGGCATCACGGAACCGGGCAGCAGCGGTTCGGGCCTGTACTCGACCATTGGCGGCAGCCACTATCTGATCGGCCAGTTGACCGGTGGCAACGCGACCTGCGCCGATCCGACCGGGTCCGAGTACTACGGCCGTTTCGATGTGGCGTACAACGCCAAACTCAAGCAATGGCTGGACGGCGGGGGCTGTCCGGAAGCACCGATACATCGGTACCGCAACACGCAATATTTTGGGCACTTCTATACGCAGAGTACGAGCGAAGGTTCGGCCTTGATTGCTGCCGGAGCACCGCTACAGTATGAGGGCGTGGCATTCACCGCGTGCAGCTCGGCCGGCTCCTCAAGCGGCATCTATCCCGTTTATCGATTCAAGTCTCTGGTTCAGGACGGCATCTACTTCTATACGATGGATGCCGGCGAGGCGAACTATGTTCGTACCCTGAGCAATCTGCTGAGAGAAGATGGCATCGCCTTCTATGCTCATGGCGCCAATGCCGTCGGGCGAGTTCCAGTCTATCGATTTCGCAATAGTCTGACGAGCCTTAGCTACTTCTACACCGCCATAGGGGTGGAAAAGGACAGCATACTGGTCAACTTACCCGTCCTCGTTTTCGAGGGTGTCAGCTACTATGCGATGCCGCCAAGATGAGGAGGGCCAGTTGGTGACGTTGTTCTCTATGGTGTCTGCCAATGGCTGACGTCCGGCTCGTATCTACCGGAGTGGGTGGCCGACCATTCTTGGGTCTTCTGCTGATTCTTGCGATCCTTGCCGTCGGTGTCTTGTATGTGGGCAAGACATGGTCGCCATCTTCATACGGTCATGTCCTGATGCATCACCTGGGGTACGCGGAGAGCGGAGCCCGGATTGGGGAAAGCCACGGCCGATCCGCAGCGATGAATGGGCAGTCGTGACGCCGCTGACGCAGGCCACTGTCAACAACGGCTTCGAGCGCTTCAATCGAACTTCGCTGTACGGCGAGGATCTTCGAATGAACTACGGGCTCCCCGTGCACGACTGGGGCCTGGTCTTCAAACCAACCATGTGGTTGTACGGCCTGGTGAATCCGGCATATGCCTATTCCTTTCACTGGTTCGCGATAACGGTATTGTTTCTTGTCGGTTACGCTTGGCTGTTCCGCTGGCTCGGAGCAACGCCGGTGATTGGCTTCGCGCTGGCCGCGGGCCTGTACTACACCGGTTTCGTGCAGTTTTGGTGGAATGAAAAGGGACCCGAGTTCGCACTTTTTCCGTGGGTGATCTTTCCATTGACGACCCGTCTGCCGATAGGGTGGAAGGCCGTGTGGTTCTACTGGGCTGCGGTCGTCTGGTTGTTGACCAACTTTTATCCTCCGGTACAGGTTCCTCTCGCGTTCGTTGGGCTGGTACTGCTACTGGCGCAGCGAGCCGCAGTTGTTCAAACCGCGGGTATTGGCTGTGCTCGCTATCGCCGCAACTTTGGCGGCTGCAACGGCGGCGTTCTACCTATTTGACTATCTTCAAGCAACCGCGGCGACGATCTATCCAGGCAGTCGCAGTGTTTCCGGGGGGAGCCTCTCATGGCTCTACCTACGGTCCTGGCTTTGGCCGGCAATCAATTTCGAGCGGGGATATCAGTCACTTCTCCCCAACAACATATGTGAAATCGGCACACTTGGTTTGTACTACACGATCCTGGTGATGTTCTTCATCAATTTTTCCGCCTGGAGGAACCTATGGGCAAATCGGGCAAGTCGGCGGCAGCTCGTGGTAATGGGGGGCGGACTGGCGTTGATGTTCACCTGGCTCGTGCTGCCATTGCCGCCGTGGGTCGGTGCCCCCTTGCTTTGGAACCACGTGCAACCGGAGCGCATGCAATTTGCCGCAGGCTTGCTGCTCGTTTTCCTGATGTTCACGCTCGTGCAGGGCTTGGGACTGCGGATCACCCTTGTACGTCTGACAGCTTTGACAATCGTCCTCGTTGCTGGCTGGTGGGCCTGGAAGTTCGAGCTGGGCAAGAATCGCTATGAGGATCTGGTCATCCTCGTGTTTCTGCTACCGGCATTGCTATTGACGAGATGGAGGCCGGGTACTGCCCATGCTGGTATCGCTATTGTCTCGCTATTGGCGGGAGTGATCCTATTTGGGCGCTTCAACCCGCTACAGCCCGCCTGGCCGATCTTCAACCTTCCGCCGAATGCGACATTGCAGGCCTTTGATCGTCTGGCTGCCAGCAACGATGGCGTTCTAGCCATTACGGGACTTCCTGGTGCCGTTGGCAACGGCTTGGGCTACCGTTCGTTAAGCCATCTTACCGCGGTGCCACAGATGCAGTTCTGGCGCGAGCGATTTCCCTCCATGCCTGCGGCGCGGTTCGAGCAGGTCTTTAGCCGTTATTCGCACATTATTCCCGATGGGGAGGTTGAACCGCGTTTGCTTTCACTCGATTCGGTCGGCGTGCCGGTCAGCCTATTCCAAAAGTCAGCGGCGGTTCGATATGTGCCACCGCCAACGGAGTCCTTCCAGTTGGATGGGAACGTCGATGTGCTCACGGTTGAGTCCGGCCAGCTAGTAATCAAGGGCTGGGGCCCGTGGCGCGGCCCGCTGGAAGCGCATGAACTGGAGATATCCCTTCTCCCTGCGGCATCTGGTCCGCCACGGCGCGCCATGTTGATTCGCCCTGATCTTCCCGTCGGGACTGGACAGCGAGTGGCCTCCGTGCAACGGGTTCTCCCTGATCATTCCGATGACGGAGGGAGTGTTACCGCACAGGCTGTGTGCTTTCTCCTTCGACGCGAGCACGGGTTCGCGAACGCTACTGAGGAATCCGCCCGGAACGAGATACTGCGGCGATGTTGAGGAGACCCCTGCGGCCGTGTCCAGGAACTGATTGGCGGATGTCATTACTCGGACGTTTACTGCCTCGGCTGGCTACGGCCAATGCACGGCATGTTTGGACAACGACTTTTGTCGCAGCGACCTTATTGCTGTCCATCTGGCTGCGATCGGTTTATCAGCCGTTTGGGATCTGGGCGACCTACGACGATGCCCTGTTCATAAGGCTGGCAACCGCTGACTCATGGTTGGGTGACTACGATGCCTTGACCCTAGCCAAGGGCGCCTTCTTTCCGCTCTTCCTCGCCCTGAGTAAAACGTGCGGTTTGCCGCTGAAGCTCGTTGAACAGGTTGTCTATCTGTTCGCTTCAGTCCTGATGGCCCGAATGGCGGCTCAAACGATCGGACGGCGTTGGGTGTTCTTCGCTGTACTGCCCGCGCTGGCCTTCAGTCCATTGTTGTGGATGTCGGTGGGTGGTTTGCGTATTACCCGCGAGCCGTTGTACCAGAGTTTGACGATGGCCTTACTTGCCGTTGCGGTACCGTACCTGCTTTCGTCCCAAGTCCGGCTCCGGCTCGGCATTGCGCTGGGACTTCTGGGCGGCTGCTATTGGCTGACCAGGGAGGAGGGGTTGTGGTTGCTGCCGGCATTGTCGATACTCGCCATCCCTATACTGTCACGCGGTATCGATTCGCTCCGACAGCGCCGACCCTTGCCGTGGCGGCAGGCCATGTACCTGGTCGGCATGCCTTTGGCGGGATTCTTGTCGGTGGTGCTGTGTGTCAATTCGATCAACTGGCTGTCGTACGGGGTGTTCCGCAACAACGAACTGCGCTCCGGACACTTGCCCGAGGCCTACGGAGCCTTGGCACGAATCAAGCACGACGAGTGGCGGCGCTACGTCGTCTTTCCGAGGGAGTCGCGCCAGTGGGCCTATGCGGCCAGCCCGGCGGCGCGCGAACTGGCGCCCTATCTCGAGAGGCGAAATGGGCAGCGCTGGGTGGCCACTAGTCGGGGCTATCCGAAGCCCTGGGGTTGCGCGGACGATCCGCAAACATGCAGTGACGAGATACTCTCGGGGTGGTTTGTCTGGGCCCTGCGCGATGCAGCCGCGGCCGCCGGGCATTATCGGTCCGCCAAGGACGCCGATGCCTACTACACGCGGCTGGCCGATGAAATCAATGCCGCGTGCGCCGCCAGGCCTTCCGTGTCGAGACCCGCGCACGACCCTGGCGCCGGTCTGGCGGGGTCACTACCCGAGGGATGCGCGTCAAGGCAAGCGGCGATGTCCTGCTGACTCTGCTCTATTTGAACGGAGGCGAGGTCGGTGTTCCCGCCAGTTCCCTGACCGCCGAGCAGGCGGGGATCTTTCAGTCGGTCATCAACAGTCCGGTGAGTGGCCCTGCACCGATCCACCATGGATGCCGCCGCTGTATCCGGTCCTCTCGACGAGGCGCGCGTCTCCCTGACGCGGAGTATCGGCGCCTTCTACGCCACGGCTTCGGCCACGCTTGCCAGTCGTGTCGCTGGTCAGCTACTGTTTTCTGCTGTTGGCCTGGGCCGGAGTAAAATCCGCCGCTGTCTCCGGCAATACCATCTTGATACTGACGGCCCTTCTGGTGGCCGTCTTTTCGCGGGTCGGTTTGCTCGGGTTTCTTGAGGCGACCTCCATGCCCAGTAACAACATGCTCTACCTATTGCCGGTCGTGCCCATCTACTTCCTGTTTGTCGTTGTCAGCATCGGAGCCGGGCTGGTGGCGATCCGGCATATCGCTGGCGGCGGCCGCCCTCTGGCGTCATGAAGGCTATCGACAGGTTCCTTCGGGCATGGCGCACCCGGGTCGCCCTCGCGGCGGCGCCGAAAACGATGCGTTCCGTACTCGACATCGGCTGCGGTGACGAGGGCTATCTGCTCCGGCGCCTGAATGCCAGCCGGCGCGAGGGGCTGGACCCCACCTTGGTCAGCGAGCGTCGGGAGCCCGGATTGCATCTGGCCAAGGGTTACTTTCCCGGCGATCTGGCGCGACTCGGGCTGACCGGGCCGTACGATGCCATCTTCTCGCTGGCGGTTTTCGAACACCTTACCGATCAGGACATGCACAGCGCCCGCGCCGCCCTGCCCGATCTGCTCCAGCCCGGCGGGCGGCTGATCGTGACGGTTCCCCATCCCTTCGTCGATCGCATTCTCGATGTGTTGATGTTCTTCCGGTTGATCGATGGCCAGGCGGTCGAGGAGCATCACGGCTTCGATCCGGCGCACCTGGGCGACCTGGCTTCGGAGCGGATCCGGCTGGTCTCGCGATCGTCGTTTCAGTTGGGCCTGAACAATCTCTTCGTCTTCGAAAGGACTGGCAACTGATGCAATTGACCATTCTGATGCCCTGTTTGAACGAGGCCGAGACGCTGGGCACCTGCATCCGGAAGGCCAATGCGTGGATCGCCCGTTCAGGCGTCGAGGCGGAGGTGCTGATAGCCGACAACGGCAGCACCGATGGCTCACAGGCGTTGGCGCAATCGCTCGGCGCGCGCGTGGTAGCCGTCAGCCAGCGAGGTTACGGTTCGGCGCTCTACCACGGCAGTCTGGCCGCCCAGGGCGAGTGGATCATCATGGCCGATTCGGACGATTCATACGATTTCAGCGCGCTCGATCCCTTTGTCGCCAAGCTGCGCGAGGGCTACGACCTGGTGATGGGCAACCGCTTTCTCGGCGGCATCGCCCCGGGAGCGATGCCCTGGAAGAATCGCTACATCGGCAATCCGGTGCTGACGTGGATCGGCCGTCTGTTGTTCGATTGTCCCGCCAAGGATTTTCATTGCGGCTTGCGCGGCTTTCGCAAGGAGGCCTTCCTGCGCATGGACTTGCGAACCACCGGCATGGAATACGCCTCCGAAATGGTGATCAAGGCGACGCTCTTCGGCATGCGCATCTGCGAGGTGCCGACGACCTTGTCCCCTGATGGCCGCTCCCGCCCGCCGCATCTGCGACCCTGGCGCGATGGCTGGCGCCACCTGCGCTTCATGCTCCTGTTCAGCCCGCGCTGGCTGTTCGCGATTCCCGGCACCCTGGTTCTGCTGTCGAGTCTGGTCGTCTACTTCGCCTTGCTCTTCGGGCCGGTCACCATTCGCGGCGTGGTGTTCGATATCCATACCCTGCTGTTTGCCGAGGCGGGCGTCATTCTCGGCAGCCTGGCCCTATCGACTGGAGTGGCCGTGCGACTGTTCGGTATGCGCGAAGGCTTGCTGCAGAAGCACCCGTTGCTCGACTGGGTTCGCCGCTCGCCGATCCTCGAGACCGGTGGCGGACTTGGCCTGATGCTGTTGGTGACCGGTCTGGCCATGGGCTGGCTGGCCTTTTCGGAATGGGCAACCAGCGGATTTGGCCGGCTGATTCCTGGCGACGTGATCCGCCAGGTGAGCTTTTCGACCCTGCTGTTCATCGAGGGTGGGATCGTGTTGATGACCTCGCTATTGATCGGCTTCCTTTCGCTGCCGATCCGGAGGGACGTGGCGTGAGCGGTCCGCTCCTGCTGCTGCTCTGTGTCTGCCTTACCGCGGCGGCGTCCTACTTTCTCAAGTTGGGCGCCACGGCCGAGCTGGGGCGGGGTGGCCTGTTGGCGATCGCCACCAATCCGCTCACCCTGCTTGGCGCGTCGTGTTACGCGGCCACCTTTGGCTTGTATGCCCTGGCGCTCCAGAAGGTTCCGCTTTCCCTGGCCCAGCCGGTGATCACCGGCGGTGCCTCGGTCGTCACGGCGGTGCTGTCCGCGTTGCTGTTGAGGGAGGTCATGGGGTTGACCAACTGGCTCGGCCTGCTGCTGGTTTGTCTGGGAATTTACCTGCTGTTCCTCGGCAGGGCATAGTCCCGTACTCGGCCGCTGGATACCCCTGACCGATGGCGCTCCCCCGGGTTTCGGTGATCATCGTCAACTGGCATTCCGAGGACCTGCTGGCCCAGGCGCTTGGCCGCCTTGAACGATCAGACGCTGGCTGCCGGACCGGGTGGTCATCGTCGACAACGGCAGTGCCAGGGAAATCCCGCTGGACCGCTACAGCAAGGGGCCGATAGCCGTGCTGCGCATGGCGAAGAACGAGGGCTTCGCCGCCGCCAACAATCGCGCCATCCGGCAGGAAACGGATTCGGACTGGATAGCCCTGCTCAACCCCGACGCCATTCCTGAAGAGAACTGGCTGAAGCACCTGATGGACGCGGCCGGCCGCCATCCCGAAGCGAGCGCCTTCGGCTCCCGGCAACTCATGGGCGAGGACCACGCGCTGATCGACGGCTTGGGCGACGTCTACCACGTCAGCGGCGCGGCATGGCGAGCCGGGCATGGCCAGCCCAACGGTCCGCTGGCCGCCGAGCCTCGGGAGATCTTCGCGCCCTGTGCGGCCGCGGCCATCTACAAGCGCGCGGCGTTGCTTCAGGCGGGAGGATTCGACGAGGACTTCTTCTGTTACTTCGAGGATGTCGATCTCGGCTTCCGGCTGCGCCTGCTTGGCCATAAACTCATGCTGGCGCCGGCGGCGATCGTCTATCACCTCGGTGGCGCCACGTCGGGCGGCTCCCGGAGCGACTTTTCCGTCTATCACGGCCAACGCAATCTCGTCTGGGCCTATTTCAAGAACATGCCATGGCCCTATCTTTGGCTGTATCTTTTCGAACATGTCCTGTTCAACCTGGCATCGATCGTCTTCTTTGCCTTCAGCGGCCAGGGGAAGGTCATCCTGAGCGCCAAGTGGAATGCGCTGCTTGGGCTGCCCAAAATGATCGGGAAGCGGCGAGCCATTCAATCCGCCCTGCGCGCGTCACCGCGACAAGTTCGTGCCGCCATGGCCAGGGGCTGGCTGGCACCCTATCGGCGCAGGACGCCGGGGCTGACCGAGGCATGAACCCGGCAAGGGAAAGGCAATGAGACGGTACTTGAACGGCTTGCGTCGCCTGGCGGCCAGGCTCCAACACGGGCCGCCACCGGCGGCGGACGCTGCGCCGCCGGCGACGCCCGAGGCTGCCGGTGGTACGGTGGACTTCGTCTGCAACGTCTGCGGCCAGCAAAACCTGCGGCGTGCCGCTGATCCATGTCCAGAACCGGGAATTCCAGTCCTGCGGCCATTGCCGGAGCAGCCTGCGCATGCGTTCGGTGATGCACGCGCTCTCGATGGAGCTCTATGGCCGAGCCGTGCTCCTGCCGGAATTTCCGACCGACAAGACCCTGTCGGGTTTGGGCATGAGCGATTGGGAAGGCTATGCCAAGGGTCTGGAGCTTGCCTACGCCTACACCAATACCTTCTATCACACCGAACCCCGGCTCGACATCACCGATGTGCCCGACGAGCTGACCGGCAGGCAGCGCTTCCTCATTTCAAGCGACGTCTTCGAGCACATTCCCGTCTTCGCGCTCGACCGCGCGTTCCGCAACAGCCGCCGGCTGTTGCAGGACAACGGGGTCTTCATCTTCACCGTGCCGTTCGTCAAGGAAGGCGAAACACAGGAGCATTTCCCGCGCCTGCACGATTTCAGGATCATCGAGACCGGGGCGAAGCGGTTCCTCTACAACAGGACCGTCGATGGCCAGGAGGAGATCTTCGACGATCTGATCTTCCACGGTGGGGACGGCATGACCCTGGAGATGCGCATGTTCTCGGAACCCGATCTGCGCCGGCGCCTCGCCGAGGCGGGTTTCGGCTCGGTGCGCGTCTATGCCGACCAGGTTCCCGAGTTCGGCATTCTCTGGCCGATGGATTGGGCGGTACCGATCGCGGCCAGAGTGTCCGACGTCGATGTGGGGTTCGGACGGCCGCGCGCCGTGTAACGAAACGCTGAGCCGATCTCGTGTTTTGCTCCGTCATCATCGTCAGCTACAACAGCAGCGCGCTGCTCATCGAGTGCGTGCGCAATGTGCTGGCCTCCACGCTGCCCATCGAGGTCATTGTTTCCGACAACGGTTCCACCGATTGCAGTGTCGAGCCGCTGGTCGACATGGCGGCGGCCGATGGGCGTCTGCGGGTGTTGAGCAATGGCCGCAACCTGGGGTTCGCGGCGGGCAACAATGCCGCATTGCCGCTGGCGCGGGGTGACTACGTCCTTTTTCTCAACCCGGACTGCATTGTGCAGGCCAGACACGCTGGCGCGAATGGTGGCGGCGCTGACCGCGCGACCGGCGGCCGGCATGGCCGGCTGTCTGATTCGCAATGCGGATGGCAGCGAGGAAAGGAGCTGCCGTCGCCGCATACCGACGCCCGGGGCGCTGCTCGGCCGATTGTTCGGTTCGCCGCCGCGACTGGACGAGCCCTTGCCAAGCGCGCCCGTCGCGGTCGAGGCGATATCCGGGGCGTTCATGCTGGTGCGGCGTACTGCGCTGGAACGGATCGGTTCCTTCGATGAAGGCTACTTCATGCACTGGGAGGATGTGGATCTTTGCCAGCGCTTTCAGGCGGCCGGTCTGGAAGTCCTGTTCGTTCCCGACGTCGGGATCACGCATTTCAAGGGGCGCTCCAGCCGGCGCCGGCCGCTGCGCGTCGAGTGGTACAAGCATCGCGGTTTGATGCGGTTCTTCGGCAAGTTCCACTTCGCCGGTTGGCGCGCGATATTCCTCGCTCCGGTGGCCGCCGCGATCGTCGCGCGCTTTCTGTTCATGGCGGGGCGTATGCACTTCAAGTCGCCGGCGCCCGCCGAGGTCGTCGAGCGAAGTGCCGGCGCGGACGATCGCAAGGAGGTGTGGGTGTTCGGGGCGACCAGTCTGGTGGGCCGTTGCCTGCTGCCACGCTTGCTGGCGTCAGGTTGCCGGGTCCGCGCGTTCTGCTCCGATCCCGCGCGGGCGGGAGCCAGCGAATCGCCGCACCTGATCTGGCATGCCCACGACCTGCGCAACCAGACCAGCTTGCCGGAGGTGGGCCGGCCGGATGCGCTGATCAATCTGGCGCCGGTCTTCGCCCTGCCGCCCTGGCTGCCCGCCCTGGCCGGACGTGGTTTGCGCGAGGTGATTGCCTTTGGCTCGACGAGCGCGTTCACCAAGGCGGATTCCGCCAACGAGGGTGAGCGGCGGTTGGCGCAAGACCTGACCGAGGCCGAGGAGTCCGTCCGGCGGGCCTGCGTCGGCCTGGGCATGCGCTGGGCCATTTTCCGACCGACGATGATCTATTCGCTCGGCCACGACCGGAACATCACCCGACTGGCGCGCTTCATCGCACGGTTGTCTTTCTTTCCCATGCCGGGGGAGGGGCGCGGCCTGCGTCAGCCGGTTCATGCCGATGATCTGGCCAAGGCCTGCATCGCCCTGATTGCCGGACCCGAGGGCTGGAACCGGTCGTACAACCTGAGCGGCGGCGAAGTGCTCAGCTATCGAGCCATGGTCGAGGTGCTCTTCCGCCGGCTGGGCCGGACGCCGCGCATCGTCCGGTTTCCCGAATGGTTGTGGCGGGTCGGGCTGGCGCTGGCGCGCTTCGTGCCGGGCTATCGCGATCTCAACCTGGCCATGCTGCGCCGCGTTGATCTGGATATGTGTTTTTCTCACGAAGAGGCGACACGCGCCTTTGGTTTTTCGCCACGGCGGTTCACGCCGTGACGCCGTTGCTCGCGATCCTGGCGTCGGCTGTCGTGACCATGGCGGTCCTTTACGGCTGGCTGCTCCGGGGTGCCGGCATGCCGCTGGATGTCGCCAACGGCCGGTCGCTGCACGCCGGCGCGGTGCCGCGTATCGGCGGAATCGCGATGGCGATGGGTTGTGGCACGGCGCTCCTGGTCTTGCGCGTGCCCAATGCGCCGGCGACCGTCCTGCTTGCCGCGTTTGGCTTGTTTCTGCTGTCGTTGATCGACGATTGGCGATCCCTGTCCGTGTTGCCAAGACTGCTCGGCCACCTGCTGGCGGCGACCGCGGTGGTCGTGGCGCTGCAACTTCCGGCACTGGTGGCGGTACCCGTGGCCGTCGCCCTGGTGTGGATGACCAACCTGTACAACTTCATGGACGGGACCGACGGCTTGGCCGGTGGCATGACGGTCATCGGCTTTGGCGCCTATGCCTTGGCCGCCCTGCCGCAGGTGCCGGCCGTGGCCTTGGTCAGCATGGCCATCGCGGCGGCGGCGGCGGGTTTCCTGGTCTTCAACTTTCCGTCGGCCCGGGTGTTCATGGGCGACGCCGGCTCGATACCCCTGGGCTTCCTGGCCGGGGCCTTTGGCCTGGAAGGTTGGCGGGCCGGTGTCTGGCCGGGATGGTTCCCGCTCCTGGTGTTTTCACCCTTCATCGCCGACGCGACTGTCACCCTTGGGCGACGCTTGCGCCGCCGCGACCGAGTCTGGCAAGCTCATCGGGAGCATTATTATCAGCGCTTGGTGCTTTCCGGCTGGAGCCACCGCGGCCTGGCGCTGGCCGCCTGGGGGTTGATGGCCATGGCGGCCGGCAGCGCCTGTGGTTCAGAGAGTCGTCCGCCGTTGTTCAGGGAGTCGGACTGTTGGTCTGGACAATCGCCTACGTTGGTCTCTATTTCGGCTATCGACAGACGTTGGCGCAAAGCGACAAACCATCTGTCAACGCCGTCAAACAGTACCAGTTCGAGCCAATGAAAGACCCTGCCGATGATATAGTGGCGCCCAATATGCGAGTCGTAAGCATCCCGAAACCGATGGCGGCCCCAGTGCATGGATACGCTTGAATCGGAATTCCAGCGCAAATGGCGCTCGGTGGCGGTGTTTCTTTTCGACCTGCTCGCCGTTGCGCTTGCCTGGCTGGGTGCCTACGCATTGTGGTCGGATTCGTCTCCACAGCCCGAGCACTGGCCGCTCATCACCGGTACCCTGCTGTTCCTGATTCCCGCCGAGGCTCTGGTTTTCCGCCTTTCCGGCCTCTATCTGGGAATCTGGTTCTTCTCCAGCCTGCCCGACCTGCGGCGCATCTTCAAGGCGGTGGCGATCTCCGCGTTGCTGGGCGGTCTGCTGACGATGTTCGTTCCCGCTCCGGGCATTCCGCGCAGCGTGGCCATTCTTTACCCCGTGCTGCTGCTGGTGCTGATGGGCGGTGGCCGGGCCGCCTACCGGATGTGGAAGGATCATCTGCTCTACAGCGCCCTGGGTGCCAGCGGCAAGCCGGTGCTGATCCTGGGCGCGGGGCGTTCCGGTGCCGGGCTGGTTCAGGAACTCGCCCGTTCGCAGGAATGGCGGGTAGTAGGTTTTCTGGATGACGACTCGGCCAAACAGCGCCGCGAATTGCTCGGCCAGCGGGTCTTCGGCCCCCTGAGCGAACTCGGCTACTGGACGAAGGCGCTCAAGGTCAACCACGTCATCCTGGCCATGCCTTCGGTATCGGACGAGGTCCGTCAGCGCGTCAGTTCGCTGTGCATGCGTGCCGGAGTGACCGCCTACACGGTGCCATCGACCGAGCAGTTGCTGCTCAAACGCGACCGCGTCGATCACGTGCGTCCGGTTGACCTCGAAGATCTTCTCGGCCGTTCGCCGGTGCGCATCGATACGCCGGAGGTTCGGGAGTTGCTGTTCGACCGCGTCGTCATGGTCACCGGTGCCGGCGGTTCCATCGGCAGCGAGTTGTGTCGGCAGATCGCCCGATTGCACCCGGCGCAGTTGGTGCTGTTCGAAAACAATGAATTCGCCCTGTACGCCCTGGTCGAGGAACTGACGGAGCATTTCCCGGAGGTCGCCCTGGTGCCGTTGGCCGGCGACGTCAAGGATGGCGCCTGGCTGACCGAGGTGATGAGGCGGCATACGCCGTCGGTGGTGTTCCATGCCGCCGCCTACAAGCACGTGCCCCTCATGGAGGAGCACAACAGTTGGCAGGCGGTGCGCAACAACGTGTTCGGTACCTACGTGGTGGCGCTGGCAGCGCAACGGGCCAAGGTGCCCAAATTCGTGTTGGTCTCCACGGACAAGGCGGTCAATCCGACCAATGTCATGGGCGCCACCAAGCGTCTGGCCGAAATGGTCTGCCAGGCGCTCGAAGGCGGTGGTGGCGCGACCCGCTTCGAGATGGTGCGTTTCGGCAACGTGCTGGGCAGCACCGGCAGCGTGATTCCGAAGTTCCGGGCGCAGATCGCCAAGGGTGGCCCGGTGACCGTTACTCACCCAGAGATCACCCGCTACTTCATGTCGATCCCCGAGTCGTCGCAATTGGTGCTGGAGGCGGCGGCCATGGGCAAGGGCGGCGAGATATTCGTGCTCGACATGGGCGAACCGGTGCGGATCGCCGATCTGGCGCGCGACATGATTCGCCTGTCCGGTCGCGGCGAGGACGACATTCGCATCGTCTATACCGGCCTGCGTCCCGGCGAGAAGCTCTACGAGGAACTGCTCTCGGACGACGAGCACACGCGGCCCACTCACCATCCCAAGCTGCGGGTGGCCAAGGCGCGGATGGTGCCGGCGGGCTGGCTGGATGACCTGCTGGAATGGCTGAAGTCGCCACTGCCCAAGACGGATGCCGAGGTCCGGCGCGATCTGCGGCGCTGGGTGCCCGAGTACCAGCCGGCCTCGCTGCCGGCGCTCAAGGCCGTCACCACCGCGCTCAATTCCGACAGCAGCCGTCTTTAAGCACGGTTTGCGGCGCCGCCCGGCGCGCCGGCCAAGGTAGACTGCGCGGATGGCTACCTACGCGATCGGCGACATTCAGGGCTGCTTTCAGGAACTCTCCAGGCTGCTCGATTATCTTGGTTTTACCGCGACCCGCGATCGGCTGTGGCTGGTCGGCGACCTGGTCAATCGTGGCCCCGACTCGCTGGCCGTGCTGCGCTTCATCAAGGGGCTGGGCGATCGCGCCGTCACCGTCCTCGGCAACCACGACCTGCACCTGATCATGCAGTCCGAAGGCAACGGCAAGCCCAGCCGAGAGGATACCCTGACCCCCGTCCTGGCTGCCCCGGACCGGAACGAATTGCTGGTCTGGCTACGGGGGCGGCCCCTGTTCCATGCCGAAGGCGACTACGCCATGGTGCACGCCGGTTTGCTGCCGCAGTGGGACGTGGCCCGGGCGCTCGCCTTGTCCGACGAGGCCAGTGCCGCGCTGACCGCACCGGCGTATCGCGACTTTCTTGCCCACATGTGGGGCTCGGAGCCGGCCGCCTGGCGCGACGACCTGGCTGGTTGGGATCGCCTGAGGGTGGTGGTCAATGCCATGACCCGGATGCGCTTCTGCACGCCGACCGGGGTGATGGAATTTCGCGCTCCCGGCGCCAAGGGACCGCCGGAGGGGGGGCCGACGGGTTGTCTACCCTGGTATGCGGTGCCCGGCCGCCGCAGTGCCGATCATCAACTGATCTGCGGCCACTGGTCGGCCCTGGGCTTCAGGCGCGAGAAGAATCTCCTGGCGCTGGATTCCGGCTGTCTTTGGGGGGGGTGTCTGACGGCGGTGCGACTCGAGGACCAGCGGATCTTTCAACTGCCTTGTGCGCGCCAGGTGGAGCCGGGTGGCTGGGAGTGATTGCCGCCGCCAGGGCGTGGGCAATCAATTGATGGCTGTGGTGTGCCAGATGACGGCGGTCCGAGGTCGTGCTGTCCAACGCCGACAGGAACATCACGCGAACAGTCAGGCCGGAGCTGGCGACGATGGTTCGAACGCTCTCCCAGAAAGTGATTTCACCGACATAGGCGGCCACCATCGTCGGCTGTCCGCTCGCGTCGGTGTAACGCAGCATCACGGGCGCAACCGGTGCGCCGGCATCGATCGCCGACTGGAAGAGCGCGCCGTGGAAGGGCAGCACATGGTCGCCACAACTGGTGGTGCCCTCGGGAAAGACGCCGACCCGACCCCCGCCGCGCAATTCGCCGACCAGGTGCTCGCGGGTTCGCTGCGCCGCCAGTCGCGAGCCGCGCTCGATGAACAGTGTGCCCGCCTTAGCGCTCAGCCAGCCGATCACCGGCCAGTGCCGGACATCGTCCTTCGAAACGAGGCTGGCCGGCGCAAGTGCGTTGATGGCGAGGATGTCCAGCCAGGAAACGTGATTGGCGACGAAGAGACCGCGCGATAGCGGTGTGCCCAGCGACACCAGACGGACACCAAGAATCCGGAGCAGTTGTCGACACCAGCGGGACTTGGCGTTCCGCCCGACGCCCTCCGGCAGCCACGGTAGCGTCGCCGCGATACCCACGCCCAAGAGCACGTGCAACGCGGCGCCAGCGAGACGGAAAGTGGTGCGAAGTTCCATGGCCGGCGCGACCGCGTCAGTCCCGGAGGCACGGCGGTGCGATATTCCGCCTACAGTGCCTGGCCAAATGTCCGCTCGAAGTGTTCCGCGATATCGTCACGGGTCGGCTTGTGGTTCTGGCCGCCGCGATGGGCGATCTTGATCGAGCCCATGAGCGAGGCGAGCCGCCCGGTCTTTTCCCAGCCCCAGCCGCGACCGATGCCATAGAGCAGCCCGGAGCGATAGGCGTCGCCGCAGCCGGTCGGGTCCATCATGGACTCCGGCGCCACGATGGGAATCGACAGGCGTTGGCCATCGGCGTAGATCTCCGAGCCGTTGCCGCCGAGGGTGACGACCAGGGCCTTCACCTCGCGCGCCAGATCGGCCAGGTCGCGCCCGGTGCGCTCGCAGAGCAGCTTGGCCTCGTAGTCGTTGACGGTGCACCAGTCGGCCAGCCTGAGAAAGTCGAGCAGTTCGGCGCCGGAAAACATCGGCAGCCCCTGACCCGGATCGAAGATGAAGGGAATGCCCGCTTCATGGAACTGGCGTGCATGGGTCAGCATGCCGTCACGACCATCCGGCGAGACGATGCCGAGGCCGATGTCCTGGGCATCCTGAATCCGGTTGGCATGCGACTCGTTCATGGCGCCCGGATGGAAGGCGGTGATCTGGTTGTCGTCGAGGTCGGTGGTGATGAAGGCCTGGGCGGTGTAGGTGTCGGGGATGTGGCGAACGTGGCCGCTGTCCATGCCCAGATGCGCGAGGCGCTGCATGTAGAGGCCGCTGTCGTCGCCGACGGTGGCCATGATCAGCGGTTCGCCACCCAGCAGTTTGAGGTTGTAGGCGATGTTGCCGGCACAGCCACCGTATTCGCGGCGCATGTCCGGTACCAGGAATGCGACGTTGAGGATGTGAATCTGCTCGGGCAGGATGTGATTCTTGAAACGGTCGTGAAACACCATGATGGTGTCGTAGGCGAGGGAGCCGCAGATCAGGGTGCGCATGAAGTCATTGCCTATGGATAGAAGACGTAGAGTCGGTAGCCGACCGCCGGAACATCGGTGGTCTGCAAGGTCAGTTGAATGGGCTGCTCGCTGCCGGCCGGGAAGCCATCCGTTGCCAATGGCTTGAGCGGCAGATACTCGGCCGGAGCGAGCGCGCGACGCAGCAGGGCGCGGTCACCGGTGTCGGTGAGCGTGACTTCCAGATGAGGCCAGGCCTGGACAAAGGGAGCCCGGTTGCGCAGGCTGGCGACGAGTTGCAGGTCGCCGGATTTGTCCTTGTCGGGAATGAGATCGGATGTCTCGATGCCGATCAGGTCGATCTTGTGCGGTAGCCCGACCCGGCAGCCGACGAGGTTGCAGATTGCCACCAGCACCGGTTTGACCTCGGGCGCCAGCACCGCCAACTCGGTGCGAAAGGACACCGCCGCCTGTAGTGTCAGGAGGCACAGCGCGAACAGGCTGCCCAGCAGCCATGGCCAGGCACGGCGCCGTGGTTGCCTTTCCTCTTGCAACAGTAGTTCCGGCGCGGGTCGCCATGGCGGCGCGGCTTCCGGCACGGTGTCGGGTTCCGGTTCCGGCTCCGGTAGGGGCTCGGGCGAGGCCATGGGCTCCGGTATCGGTGCGGACTCGCGCGGCGGTTGAATTTCGGCTTCCGGCTCGGCGACGGCGATCTCGCCGGATTCGCTCGACTCAAGCGCCGGTTCGGGCGGGGGAGTCTCTTCAGGCGGCGACGGCTCGATCACCGGGGCGGGTGCCACCGCCGGCACGGGTGCCGCGGCGATCGGCTGCGCCGGCGGTTCGCGCCAGATGGAGTGTGCCGGCGCTTCTTCGCCCAGGGTCTCCAGCGCGTTGAATACCGCCTGGCATTTGCCGCATCGCACTTTGCCCTGGCGGGCCTTGAGCTGTTCCGGTGTGACGCGGAAGGTGGTGGCGCAACCCGGGCAGCGCGTCAGCATCATTGCCGGCGGCCTTCCAGCCGCACCCAGCCATCGCGCGTGGCGCCCACGGTCAGCGCGATATGCGGCGCATAGGCGGCCGCGACCTGCTCGGCCTGACCCGCCAGCACGCCCGACAGGGCGATGCGCCCGCCCGCCGCCACCCTTGCCGAGAGGAGCGGCGCCAGCACGCAAAGCGGATTGGTGAGGATGTTGGCGACGACAATGTCGAAGGTCTCGGTCAATGCCTGCTTCGAGTGCGCCAGGCGCAGCGCGACGCCGTTTCGGGCGGCATTGTCGGCGGCCGCTTCGATGGCCCGCTCGTCGATGTCCACGCCGAGCACGTCGGCGGCGCCGAGCTTGGCCGCGGCGAGCGCCAGGATGCCCGAGCCGCAGCCATAGTCCAGCACCCTTTCGCCGCCCCGTACCTGGTCGCAGAGCCACTCCAGGCACAGATGGGTGGTCGGGTGGGAGCCGGTGCCGAAGGCCAGCCCCGGATCCAGTTCCAGGTTGATCGCCGTCGGGTCGGGCGCGACGTGCCAGGACGGCACGATCCAGAGCCGGTCATTGATGCGGATCGGGTCGAATTGCGATTGGGTCAGCCGCACCCAGTCCTGCTCCGCCACCTCGTCCAGTTCGACCTCAGGCGGTTCGGCGATGCCCGTTTCCCTGATTGCGGCGGCGATGCGTTCGTCGATATCGCTCTCCGGCTCAAACAGCGCGACGACCCGGCTGAGTCGCCACAGCGGCGCGTCGGGGCTGCCGGGTTCGCCGAACTGGGGTGTCTCGGCCTCGGTGCCGGCCTCGGCATCCTCGACGCCAACCGAGATCGCGCCAGCGCCGAGCAAGGAGTCGGAAAGGGCCTCGGCGTGGCCGGCGTCAGTGACGATGGCGGCGCTGATCCACACTATCTACACCTAACCCTTTACCTCTTCCCGCGCGGCCAGCTTTTCCTCCAGGTAGTGAATGCTGGTGCCACCCTTGAGGAAGCGCTCGTCGAGCATCAGTTCCTGATGCAGCGGAATGTTGGTCTTGATGCCATCGACCATCATTTCCGACAGCGCGATGCGCATGCGGCGAATCGCCTGCTCGCGGGTGTCGCCGTAGGAAATCAGTTTGCCGATCATCGAGTCGTAGTGCGACGGCACCGTGTAGCCGGAATAGACGTGCGAGTCGACCCGGATGCCAGGGCCTCCCGGGGGGTGCCAATTGGTAATTTTGCCCGGGGATGGAGTGAACTTGAATGGGTCTTCGGCACAGATACGACATTCAATGGAGTGCCCCTTGACCTCGATGTCGCGCTGGCGGAACCATAGCTTCTCGCCGGCCGCGACCCGAATCTGGGCCTGGACGATGTCGATCCCCGTCACGAGTTCGGTGACCGGATGCTCGACTTGGACGCGCGTGTTCATCTCGATGAAGTAGAACTCGCCGTTCTCGTAGAGGAACTCGAAGGTGCCCGCGCCACGATAGCCGATCTTCCGGCAGGCTTCGGCACAACGATCGCCGATTCTGGCGATCGATCGGCGATTCACTTCTGGTGCCGGCGCCTCCTCGATCACCTTCTGATGTCGGCGCTGCATCGAGCAGTCGCGTTCCGACAACCAGACCGCGTTCTTGTAGCTGTCGGCCATGATCTGGATTTCGATATGGCGCGGGTTCTCGAGGAACTTCTCCATATAGACGACGGGGTTGCCAAAGGCCGCCTGTGCTTCCGAACGCGTCATATTTACCGCATTGAGCAGGGCGGCCTCGGTGTGCACCACCCGCATGCCACGCCCGCCACCGCCGCCCGCCGCCTTGATGATGACCGGGTAGCCAACGGCGCGGGCGATCTTGACGATTTCCTTCGGGTCTTCGGGCAGGGCTCCTTCGGAACCAGGTACGCACGGCACACCGGCCGCCTTCATGGCGTCCTTGGCCGACACCTTGTCGCCCATCAGCCGGATGGTTTCAGCCTTCGGGCCGATGAAGACGAAGCCGGATTTCTCGACACGCTCCGCGAAGTCGGCATTTTCGGACAGGAAGCCATAGCCGGGATGGATGGCTTCGGAATCGGTGACCTCGGCGGCCGATATGATGGCCGGAATGTTCAGGTAGCTCTGGCCGGACGGTGCGGGGCCGATGCAGACCGACTCGTCGGCCAGCTTCACATACTTGGCCTCGGTATCCGCCACCGAGTGCACCGCGACGGTGCGTATGCCCAGTTCCCGACAGGCGCGCAGGACTCTGAGCGCGATCTCGCCACGGTTGGCGATCAGTACTTTTTCGAACATGTCAGACTCCCGCCGGGCCGTCCCAAGGGAGGCTACGCCCCCCCGTGGGGGGCAGCGAACGAATGTGTGCGTGGGGGGCCATATATTGTCTTTGGCTAACTCAGGCGAGCATGAAGAGCGGCTGGCCGTACTCGACAGGCTGGCCATTTTCGACCAGGATCGCCTTGATGGTGCCGGAGGCATCGGCTTCGATCTCGTTCATCAGCTTCATGGCCTCGATGATGCAGAGCGTCTCGCCTTCCTTGACGGCCTGGCCGATTTCGACGAAAGCGGGTGCGCCCGGGCTGCCGGATCGATAGAAGGTGCCGACCATGGGGGCCTTGACGACATGACCTTCCGGCTCGGCGGGGACTGGTTCCGCGGCGGGGGCGACAACAGCCGCAGGCACGGCCGGCGCGGCGGCCATCGGTCCGCCCATCATCACGGTCGTGGTGTTGGGCGCGGCGCTGGCGTATTTTGCGATGCGGATCTTTTCCTCGCCTTCACTGATTTCCAGTTCGGAAATGCCCGAATTCTGGACAAGGTCGATCAGGGTTTTGAGTTTTCTCAGGTCCATGCTGACTCCTGCAAGGTCACGGACGGGGATGATGTCCCCGTCGGGTGGATGATTTCTTAGTCTTGAATGATGCGGGCAAGCGCGGCGTCGAGGGCCAGTTCGTAGCCTTGAACGCCCAGGCCGCAAATGACGCCGGTCGCGCTGGCGGAGAAATGCGAATGGTGCCGGAACGCCTCGCGGGCGTGGATGTTCGAGATGTGCACCTCGACATACGGGATGGCCACGCCCCGCAATGCGTCCGGAATGGCGATGCTGGTATGGCTGTATGCCCCCGGATTGATGACGATGAACTCGATACCTTCGGTCGCGGCGGCCTGGATGCGATCGATCAGTTCACCTTCTGAATTGCTCTGGTAGCTCTCGATCTGGACGCCGCGCGCTCGTGCCCGCGCTTCCATGATGGCGTGGATGTCGGCGAGCGTCGTGCTGCCGTAAATCTCCGGTTCGCGACGACCGAGCAAATTCAGGTTCGGGCCGTGCAGGACGAGGATGCGTGCCCTGCGGCTGTTCTCCCGAGTGTCATTACCGGCCTTTGTTTTGTTGCTAGTTGGCTTGGACATGGCGGCAAGTTTGCCTCAAATCACAACAATTTGTCTAGCTCGCCAGCAGGGCGGCCACATCGGCCGTTCTGGCCCGGTCGTGCTGTCGTCCCGAATACGGGCTGCGTCGCTGCCTACGTTCGACCTGATACGGGAAGACGGATAGCAGGATCGTGACGTCTTGCCATTCGATGCGCAGCCGGGTTTCGGGGGCGTCGGGCCCTTGTTGTCGAGATTCGGCTATTTCGTAGGAGATGTTGCGAGATAGGAGGTATATCTCCACATCTTTGGCGCTATCCGCGAAAAGTTCGATTTCCACCTCGGCGTAGCGGCCCGCGGTGCCATCGAGCACGGGACCGGTCAGATAGGGCCGGAAATCGGCCAGCAATTCCATGACTTCAAGCGCCGCCAATCGGAGTTCCCGCAAGCGTTCCACCTGCTCGTCGTCCTGGTAGAGCGACTGATAGGCACGCAATTCAATGGCCACTTCCTCGTTGCTGGGCAGCGCCTCGCTCTCGCCCGCGCCCAACTGGCGGGCCGCCTTGCGCTTGGCCTGACCATAGTCGCCGATGCCGTCTTCGGCCATCAATCGGGCGGCCTGGCTGGCGATGGCGCGGCGCAGGTGGTCGGATGCGGGTACGGGGGGCTTGCGGCGGGGCATGGCAGGGTCCCGGGGTAGAATGCCGGCCCATTATTGCACGCGCTTCAGTCGTCGCTACCATGCACATTCACATCCTCGGCATCTGTGGCACCTTCATGGGCGGCATTGCGCTGCTGGCGCGGGCGGCGGGTCACCGGGTGACAGGCTGCGACGCCAATGTCTACCCGCCGATGAGTACGCAATTGGCCGAGCAGGGCATCGCCCTTACCGAAGGTTACGATGCCGGCCAGGTGGCGCTGGCGCCGGACCTGTTCGTGGTCGGCAACACCATTTCGCGCGGCAATCCGCTTCTGGAAGAGATCCTCGATCGCAACCTGGCGTACCTATCGGGCCCGCAATGGCTGGCCGAGAACATCCTGCAAGGCCGCTGGGTGCTGGGTGTCGCCGGTACCCATGGCAAGACCACGACGACAGCGATGCTGGCCTGGATACTGGAGGAAGCCGGCCTCAACCCGTCTTTTCTGGTGGGGGGCGTACCCCAGGATTTCGCTGTTTCCGCCCGGCTGAGCGATTCCCCGTTCTTCGTCATCGAAGCCGACGAGTACGACACCGCATTCTGCGACAAACGCTCCAAGTTCATCCACTATCGGCCGCGCACGACGGTCTTGAATAACCTGGAGTTCGATCATGCGGACATCTTCTCCGATCTTGCGGCCATCGAGACGCAATTTCATCATTTGGTGCGTACCTTGCCACGCAACGGCCTGATCGTCGCCAACGGCGGCGAAGATGCGCTCCAGCGTGTCTTGGGGCGGGGTTGCTGGACACCCGTCGAGCAGTTTGCCGCCGCCGCCGGGTGGCAAGCCGGCGACGCCAACACGAATGGCGAGTTCGAGGTTCGCCTCGCCGGACGCTTGCTGGGCCGTACCCGGCTGGGCTTGCCCGGCGCCCACAATCGGGCCAATGCCATTGCGGCGCTGGCGGCGGCGCGCCATGCCGGCGTACCGGTCGAAGTCGGCCTGGCGGCCATTGCCACCTTCAAGGGCGTCAAGCGCCGTCTTGAGATGCAAGGGCACCGTGCGCGGCGTCACGGTCTATGACGACTTCGCCCATCACCCGACCGCGATTGCCGTCACCATCGAGGGCCTGCGGGGCCGGGTGGGCGGCAAACGCATCATCGCCGTGCTGGAGCCGCGCTCCAACACCATGAAGCTCGGCACGATGAAGGCGCAATTGCCCGGCAGCCTGGCCGGAGCGGACCAGGTGTACTGCTACGCCGGCGGGCTGGGCTGGGACGCGTCCGAGGCCCTGGCGCCGCTGGGAGAAAAGGCACGGGTATTCGACGATCTGGCCCCGCTGGTGGCGGCCATCGCCGCCGAGGCCAGCGAAGGCGACCAGGTGCTGGTCATGAGCAACGGCGGTTTTGGCGGCATCCACCAGAAACTGCTGGATGCGCTCGCGGTCAGCGCCGGCAGCGGACGTTGATTGCCACGATGGCCGCGAGCAGCAAGGCGGCGCCGAAGTTGTGGGCGACAGCGACTGGCAGCGGCAGCGATAGCAGCACATTGGCGATGCCCAGCACCACTTGAAGCCCCAGCAGGCCGGCGAGAACGAGCCCCCCCTGGCGCCAGGCCGGTGTGCGGGCCAGCCGCCAGGCCAGCGCCCCGACCACCAGCAGCACGACCACTGCCCACAGGCGATGGAGCCAGTGGATCGCGGTCAGGGCGGTAAAGGGCAGCAGTCCGCCCTCGGCCGTCTGCCCGAGTTCCCGGTGCAGGGTAAAGGCACGGCCAAACTCCATCGCCGGCAGCCAGTCACCCTGACAGGTTGGGAAGTCGCCGCAGGCGAGCGCCGCATAGTTGCTGCTGACCCAGCCGCCCAGGGCGATCTGGACCGCCACCGCCAGCAGCGCCGCGAGGGCGGCCATTCGGGGCGGTTGATCGGACCGATCATCCAATGGATTCGGCGGACGCAATGGTTGGGCGTCCCGGCTGATCAGCCCCACCAGCAGCGCCAGCGTCGTCATGCCGCCCAGCAGATGGGCCGTGACGATGACGGGTTTCAGCAGCAGGGTGACCGTCCACATGCCCAGCAGGGCCTGAAAGGTCACGACTCCGGCCAGTACGGTCGTCGTGGCTGCGGCGACGCGATGGCGCCAGGCCAGGATCGTCAGCGCCAGGATCAGCAGGCCCAACGTACCGGCAACGTAGCGGTGCGCCATTTCCTTCCAGGCCTTGGCGGCTTCCACCGGTTTGCCGGGAAAGGCCCGCAGGGCTTCGGTCTGTTCGTGGGGGGCCTCGGGCACGCCGACCAGATGGCCGTAGCAGCCGGGCCAGTCCGGGCAGCCGAGGCCGGCGTCGGAAAGACGCACATAGGCACCCAGGCTCACCACGCCGAAGGCGAGCAGCGTCGCCAGCACCAACAGCGGCCGGTAAAGCGCCATCAGACCAGGCGGTCGATGAACAGTGCGGCGAACAGCAGCGTCAGATAGAGGATCGAGTAGGCGAAAGTGCGCCTCGCCAAGGCGTCGCTGTAGCGCACGCAGAGCGCCGCCGCCAGCGCCAGGAAGCCAAGGTCGAGCAGGGCGACCACGCTCAGGTAGAGCCAGCCGCTCATGCCCAGCGAAACCGGGATCAGGCTGGCGGCTGACAGCATCACCGTGTAGAGCAGCACGTGCTGGCAGGTGAAGGCGACGCCGTGGGTCACGGGCAGCATGGGCAGGCCGGCGCGGGCGTAGTCGTCGCGCCGGTAGCAGGCCAGCGCCCAGAAGTGCGGCGGGGTCCACAGGAAGACGATCAGGAACAGCGCCAGCGGCTCGACGCCGATGCTCCCCGTCATCGCCGCCCAGCCCAGCACCGGCGGCATGGCGCCCGAGGCGCCGCCGATGACGATGTTCATCGGCGTGGCGGGTTTCAGGACCACGGTATAGACGACCGCATAGCCGAGAAAGGTGGCCAGCGTCAGCCACATGGTCAGGTCGTTGATGAAGGCGTGCAGCAGCCAGAGGCCCGCGCCGCCGACCAGGATGGCCAGGGTCAGTGTCTCGGCGGCGGAAATCTCGCCGCGTGCCGTGGCGCGGGCGCGGGTGCGCGCCATGCGCGCATCGACGGTGCGTTCGACCAGGCAATTGATCGCCGCCGCCGCGCCCGCCACCAGCGCAATGCCGAGCGAGGCCACCAAGAAGCGCAGCAACGGCGGGACTTCGGGCGAAGCCAGGAACATGCCGATCATGGCGGTGAACACGATCAAGGTATTGACGCGCGGCTTGCATAGGTCGAAGAACGCGGCCAAACGCTGGCTCGGCGACAGGGAGCGGGGCAGGGTCGTGGTGTTCATGTCGTTATCCAGTCCAGGAATACTTCAGCAGTCGTTCAAGGTCGGCTCGCACGCCTTTCGCTTCGGCGTTCGGCGCGTAGCGCATCATCGCCCGGCCGTCCGGATCGACGATGACCACGGTTCCCGCCGGCAGGTCGGCGAGCGGCGCGGGCGCCGCCGCGCGCAGGTGCTGGGTGCGGTGCATCTCCTTGGCCAGGGAAACGCGCACCCGGCGCAGTTCGTCCAGGCGCATGGCGCAGGGGGTGTCGCAATCGCCCTCGCCGAGCAGCAGCAGGGACCAGCGTCCTTTGGCCGCGTCGATATCGACCGCGACGGGAGGTGTTATCAGCGCGCCATGGTTGTTGGTTTGCGCCGGCCGCCAGCCGACGAAATAGAGTCCGGCGCCGACGGCGATGGGGAGCAGCGACAGGCCGACCATCAGCAGCAGGGCGCGGCGCCAGGCGGTCCGCGTCTGTTCGGGCGTGGGCAGCGTCGCCGCCGTCATGGGCGCTTGATCACGAACCAGAGCCAGATGCCGAGGCTGCTGGCGGCGAAGCCGAACCATTGCAGGGCATAGCTGCGATGCATGTCGGCGCGTTCGTCGGGGCGCGGCCACTCGCGCGCATAGCCGTGGGGTGCCTCGGCATCCAGCTGCACCACGACCGGTTGCATGGGCCAGGGCGCGACGGCGGCATAGGCGGCGAGGTCGAGGTTCTGCCAGACCGGCTGCCAGCCGCCGGTGGGTGCGGGTGCCAGGGTGAAGAAGCGACTGGCCGGCACAACAGCGATCCCGGCGAGTTGGACCACGCCGGTCGGCGGCGGCACGGTGGGCAACGTCCGGTGATCGGCCGGCGCCGCCACCCAGCCGCGATTGACCAGGACGCGCAGGTCGGATTCGGCCAGGCGCAACGGCGTCACCACGTGATAGCCAGCCTGTTCGTGATGAACGCGGTTGTCGATGAGGATCTGGCGTTCGGCATCGAATTCGCCGCGCAGGGTCACGTGACGGTAGCGCAGGCTTTCGGCGTCCGCCAGCTTGCTCGGCATGGCCACCAGCGCGGCCCGGCCGCGCTCGTCGAGTTCGCCCTGTAGCCGTGTCTTGACCTCGAACTTGCGCCACTGCCAGAGACCGAGGGAAACAAACAGCGCCGCCATCAGGGCCGCCAGCAAGCCACCCCACACCAGCGGGCGCCAGCTTGCCGGGGACGCCGCCGAGCGCGCATACTCGACGGGCTGGTCGTTACCCGGGAGTCGTGCCATGAAGGTCTTCGCGGTCTTGATGTTGCTGGCCATCATCGGCAGCCTGTTCTCCGGCTTGTTCTACTTCTACCGGGACCGGGGTGCCGGCGAGCGCGCGGTGCGCGCTCTGACGTTGCGCATCGGCTTGTCCGTCGCGTTGTTCATCGCGCTGCTGATCTCGTTTCGCATCGGTCTGATTCCCGGTTACAGCCAGTAGACCAGCACGAACAGCAGCAGCCACACCACATCGACGAAGTGCCAGTACCAGGCCACGCCCTCGAAGGCGAAGTGGCGCTCCGGCGTGAAATGTCCCTTGAGGGTGCGGCCGAGGATCACCGCCAGCATGATGGCGCCCAGCGTGACGTGAAAGCCGTGAAAGCCGGTCAGCATGAAGAACGTTGCGCCATACGCACCGGCTGCCATCGTCAGGCCGAGTTCGGTGTAGGCGTGGTAGTACTCGTAGGCCTGGAGCACCAGGAATAGCGCGCCCAGCGCGACGGTCGCAGCCAGGCCCAGATTCAGTTGTGTCCGCTTGTTCTTCAGCAGGCCCCAGTGCGCGATGGTGACGGTGACGCCGGAGGACAGCAGCAGGGCCGTGTTGATGGCCGGAATGCCCCAGGCGCCCATGGGCGTGAATTGCGGTCCCTTGGGACCGGCCGACGGCCAGGTGCCGGCGAAGTCCGGCCAGATCGTGGTGCCGTGGGCGCCCACCATGTTGCCGAGTTCCGGCACCGAGATCGTTCGCATATAGAACAGCGCACCGAAGAACGCGGCGAAGAACATCACTTCCGAGGCGATGAACCAGATCATGCCGTAGCGGAAGGACTGGTCCTCCCAGTCGCGGTAGGCGCCGGCCTGCGATTCGCCGATCACCTTGCCGAACCAGCCGAACAACACGTAAAGGATGACGCCGACTCCGGCCAGCATGATCCACGGGCCCGGGGTGAATCCGTTCATCTTCAGGATGAAGCCCAGGGCCAGGGTGAACATGCCCCCGGACAGGATGAACGGATACAGGCTGGGCTGCGGCACATGGTAATGGTGGGCGTGGGGCGCGGTATTCATCGAACCTCCGTTGGCGCGATCGGCGAACTTGCCAGGGTCTGGCGCTGACCGTCGACGCTGAAGAACGCGTAGGACAGCGTGATATGACGTACATCGGGATTCATGTCGGGCTTGACGACGAAGACGAGCGGCATTTCCCTCGCCTCGCCGGGTGCGAGAACCTGCTGGTTGAAGCAGAAGCACTCGATCTTCTCGAAATGCTGGGCGGCCTGGCCCGGTGTGACATTAGGCACCGCCTGGCCGGTGATGGTCCGGTTCGAGGTGTTGCGCACCAGGTAGCGGACCTGCTGCATTTCGCCCGGGTGCGTTTCCAGGCTGGTGGTCAGCGGCCGCATTTCCCAGGGCAGGCCCGGCATCACGGTTCCGGTGAATTCGACTGTCACCAGCCGGCTACGGTCGATGCGTGACGGTGCGGCCTGGGCGGTGGGCGTCAGCCCGCCGGTGACGAAGCCCGCCTTGGGACCCGCGGTCTTGCCGTTGAAGCCGGTCACCTGGCAGAACACGTTGTACAGCGGCACCATGGCGTAGCCAAACACGGCGGCGGCCGCCACCACCAGCACCAGCTTCCTCACCAGGGGAGCGTGTTGGTCGGTCATCCGCGTTTGACGAACAGGCCAACGACGTAGATGGCCAGCACGACGGTGCCCAGCAGCCAGGCCAGGCGCCGGGCGTTGGCGCGACGTCGGGAAAGCTCGTCTTCGGAGAAAGGCGTACTCACGTTCATTTCACCACCGGCTGGGTTTCCCAAGAGTGGTAGGGCGGTGGCGACGACAGTTGCCACTCCAGCCCCTCGGCGCCTTCCCAGACCTGGGCTGTTGCCTTCTCGCCGCCCTTGACGCAGCACCAGATGTTCCAGGCGAACAGCAACTGCGACAAGCCGAGGATGAAGGAGGCGACGGTCGAAATGGCGTTGAACTCGGCGAACTGGAGCGCGTAGTCGGGGATGCGGCGCGGCATGCCGGCCAGGCCGAGGAAGAACTGCGGCATGAACGTGAGATTGAAGGAGACCACCGTCAGCCAGAAATGCCACTTGCCCAGCGTCTCGCTGTACATGTGGCCGGTCCACTTCGGCAGCCAGTAGTAGACGCCGGTCATGACGCCCATGATGCCGCCGGCGAACAGCGCGTAGTGGAAATGGGCGACGACGAAGTAGCTGTGGTGGTACTGCGCGTCGGCGGCGACGTCGGCGAGCACCAGTCCGGTCAGGCCGGCGATGCCGAACAGGACGATGAAACCGACCGCGAACAGCATCGGTGTCTCGAAACTCATGGCACCCTTCCACATGGTGGCGATCCAGCAGAAGAAGAGCACCGCCAGCGGCAGCGAGATGGCCATGGTGCTGAACATGAAGTAGATCAGCGCCGGCACCGGCATGCCGACGGTGAAGAAGTGGTGCGCCCAGACGATCACCGACAGCACGCCGATGGCGATGAAGCCATAGACCTGCGCCTTGTAGCCATAGACCGGCTTGCGCGAAAAAGTGGCCAGCACGTGCGGCATCAGTCCCCATACCGGCAGCAGCAGAATGTAGACCTCGGGGTGGCCGAAGAACCAGAACAGGTGCTGGAACAGGATCGGGTCGCCGCCGCCGGCTGCGTCGAAGAAGTGGGTGCCGAAGTGGCGGTCGGTGAGCAGCATGGTCACCGCGCCGGCCAGCACCGGAATGGTGGCGATGAGCAGGAAGGCCGTGATCAGCCAGCCCCAGGCGAACAGCGGCAGCTTCATCATGCTCATGCCCGGCGCGCGCAGGTTGAAGATGGTGACGATGATGTTGATCGAGCCGAGCATCGACGAGACGCCGAGGATATGGACGGCGAAGATGGCGAAATCGACGCCCAGGCCGCCCTGCACCGAGAGCGGCGCGTAGAAGGTCCAGCCGGTGGCCAGCGCGCCGTCGCCGATGCCGAACAGCGCCAGGAAGAAGGGCAGCGTCAGCAGGATGGCGGCCGGCGGCAGCAGCCAGAAGCCCCAGTTGTTGATGCGCGGCAGCGCCATGTCCGGCGCGCCGATCATCAGCGGGATCTGCCAGTTGGCGAAGCCGGTGGCGGCCGGCATCAGCGCCGCGAAGATCATCACCAGGGCATGCACGCCGATCAACTGGTTGAAGAACTCCGGCTGCATGAGTTGCAGGCCGGGCTGGAACAGCTCGGCGCGTACCGCCAGGATCATGATGCCGCCGACGAAGAACATGATCAGCGCGAACGTCAGGTACATCGTGCCGATGTCCTTGTGGTTGGTGGTGGTCAGCCAGCGCAGCAGGCCGCCTCGATAGTGACCGCCGTCATGGTGGCCGGCGGTATGCGGCGCAGTGGTCGTTGCTGTATTCATCATTGGTCTCCTAGCGCAGGGACTTGATCTGGGCGGGCTGGATCATGTCGCCCTTGCTGTTGCCGAGCGCGTTGCGCTCGAAGGTGATGACGGCGGCGAGTTCGACGTCGGAGAGGGTGTTCTTGAAGGCCTGCATGGCCGTGCCGGCCTTGCCGTTGATGACACGGTCCACATGGCTGTCGGGCAACAGCTTGCCGTCCGGTGACAGCAGGGGGCCGGCGACGATCTTGCTGCCGGTCAGCGCCGGGAAGGCGGGGGGCAGACCCTGACCGTTGGGCTGGTGGCAGACCACGCATTGTTTCTCGTAAACTTCCTTGCCCGTGGCGACCAGCTCATCCTTGCTCCAGGCACGGTCGGCGCCGGCCGCTCCGGCGGCTTGCTCCGCCTTCTTCTTGTCGAGCCAGGCCAGGTACTCGGGTTCGGGAACGGCATGTACGACCACCGGCATGAAACCGTGGTCCTTGCCGCATAGTTCCGCGCACTGGCCGCGATACGTACCGGGCTTCTCGATCTTTACCCAGGTCTCGCGCAGGAAACCGGGAATGGCGTCGCGCTTGGTGCCGAACTGCGGCACCCACCAGGTGTGGATCACGTCCGTCGAGGTAAGCAGCACGCGCACCTTCTTGCCCACCGGCAACACCACCGGATTGTCGACTTCCAGCAGGTAGTTCTCGCCCTTGGCCTCGGCGTTGGCGATCTGTTCGCGCGGCGTGGCCATGGTGCTGATGAATTTGACGCCCGCGTCCGGGTACTCGTACTGCCATTTCCACTGCATCCCCGTGACCTTGAGGACCATGTCGGCCTTGGTCTTGGTGTCCTCCATGTCGAGAATCGCGTGCACCGCCGGAATGCCCATCAGCACGAAGTCGATGAACAGCAGAATGGCGAACGGCACAATCGCCCAGAACCATTGCAGCCGGCCGGTCGGCCCGGTGAATTTGGCCGGTTGGTGGCCAAGGCTCTTTCTATGCCTGGCCATCGAATAGATCATGATGGCGAACACCACTACGAACAGCGCCGTGATGATGAGCATGAACTCGTTGTGGATCTTCAACGTGTCCCGGGCGATCGGCGTCACCGGTTCCGGGAAGTTCCACTTGTAGTCAGCCAGCGCGCTGATCGGCGCGGCCAGGACCGGGATTGCGGCAAGCCAGCGCAGGGCATGCGCGGGACGGTGGGGCACCTTCAAGGTTTCCTCCTTGCTGTCTGTGGGTCCGCCTTCTTGAATGGACGGATCAATTGTCTAGTTTTTGATCTGGATCAAATTGTCGGATGAGTGTAACGTCCGCCATGAATGGATGCAATAGGAATCGTTCCCAGAAGAAAACTATTCCATTAAATACTAATACTCTCGCCAATCATCCCCTGCCCCCTCATGACCCGGCTACTTACGCTTCTGGCAATCGCTCTCCTGCTGACGGCTTGCGCCGACCCGCCACCGCCCGCTTTCCATGGCGTGGACATCACCGGCTCCGACTGGGGGCGGGATTTCGCACTGGTCGACCACCGGGGGCGGCCCCGCCGGCTGGTGGATTTTCGAGGCCAGGCGGTGATGTTGTCGTTCGGCTATACGCGCTGTCCGGATATCTGTCCCACCACGTTGGCCGCGCTGGCCGAGGCAATGAAACTCCTCGGCAAGGAGGCCGACCGGGTACAGGTCCTCTTCGTCACCATCGACCCCGAGCGCGACAGCACCGAGCATCTGGCCACCTTCGTGCCCTGGTTCGATCCGCGCTTTCTCGGATTGTGGGGAGATGCGGCGACCATCGCCGCCACGGCTCAAGAATTCCACGTCTTCTATCAGAAGCAGGAAACCGGCTCGGCCGCCGGCTACGCCATGGACCACACGGCGGGAAGCTATGTCTTTGATCCGCAAGGGCGTCTGCGCCTCTTTCAGCGGCATGGCGAGCCGCCCCAATCGATGGTTGACGATCTGCGGCTATTGCTGGCGGGCAAGTAAGAAGGGCGCGATGGGTTGTCGAACTGACAACCCATCGCGCCCCGTGCTTCGGCCAACTGCCCGGGAAATTACATCTGCGCGGCCAGCGAGCCCTTCATTTTCTGCATGGCCTTGACCTCGATCTGCCGGATGCGCTCCGCCGAAACGCCGTATTCGTCGGCGAGCTCATGCAGGGTAGCTGCCGATTCGTCGTCTTCGACCAGCCAGCGACGCTGGATGATGGCGCGACTGCGCTCGTCCAGCTTGGCCAACGCGGTGCGCAGACCTTCGTCCTGCAGGCGGTCGTATTCCTTGCGCTCCAACTGTACCGAAGGTTCGATGCTGGTTTCCGCCGCCAGATAGGCGATGGGCGCGAACCGCTCGTCCTCGTCGTCGCCGATTGGCTCGAGGGCGACGTCACCGCCCGTCATGCGGGTTTCCATCTCGACCACTTCTTCGGGCTTGACGCCGAGCTTCGTCGCCACGGCCTGTACTTCGTCCGGGCCGAGCGTGGCGAAACTCTGCTTCATGCTGCGCAGGTTGAAGAACAGCTTGCGCTGCGCCTTGGTCGTGGCGATCTTCACCAGCCGCCAGTTCTTCAGGACGTATTCGTGAATCTCGGCCTTGATCCAGTGCATGGCGAAGGAAACCAGACGAACGCCCCGCTCCGGATCGAAGCGTTTCACGGCCTTCATCAGCCCAATGTTGCCTTCCTGTATCAGATCGGCGTGCGGCAGCCCGTAACCGAGATAGCCGCGCGCCACAGCGATGACCAAGCGCAGGTGGGAAAGTACCAGCCGACGAGCGGCTTCCACATCCTGCTCTGCGTGAAAACGCCGCGCCAAGTCAATCTCCTCGGCCTCGGTGAGCATCGGTACGCGATTCGCGGCCTGAATATAAGCTTCGATACTGCCCGCGGTGGATGGGACGGGAAAGTGGGCAAGCGTCAGGGCATGGCTCATATATCGGATCCTCCTTCAGACAAAGTTTAGCACTCGCTACCTTTGAGTGCTAATAGTCTAGCAGAGTTCCTGACTAAATTACTATGACTTTATCGGTGCCGGGCGTCGCTCGGCTCAATGCTCGCGCATGGCTGACACATGGACTTGCACCAGTTGTACGAGCTCATCGGGGTCGATCGGTTTGGCGATATGGGCCACCATGCCCGCCGCGAAACACTTCTCGCGCTCTTCGCTGAATGCGTGGGCGGTCTGCCCGATGATCGGCAGATCAGGGGCCAGTTTCAGTATCCGCCGTGTCGCCTCAAGTCCGTCCATCTCGGGCATCTGCATGTCCATCAGGACGATGTCGTAAGCCGCGCGCCCATCGCGGATCACGCGCTCGACCGCCGCCTGGCCGGTGCCGACCATCACCACGCGGGCGCCGTCACCGACCAGAGTTTCCTCCAGGACCATCTGGTTGATCAGGTCGTCCTCGGCCACCAGGATCGCGATACCGGCGAGCGGCTTGTCGCATCTTGCGGTGGCGAAATCCGCGGCCGGAATCGGTTCCGCTTCCCGCTTGACCGGCTGAACATAAGGAAGCCGAAACTCAAAGGTGCTGCCGATGCCGGGCTGACTCTCGACGAGAATCTGGCCGCCCATCAGTTCGAGGATACGCTTACTGATCGCAAGGCCCAGGCCGGTGCCGCCGAATCGGCGGCTGGTTGAACCGTCGGCCTGCTGGAAGGGGTTGAACAACCGGGCGAGCTGGTCGCCGCCGATGCCAATGCCGGTGTCCGTCACCCGGAATACCAGTCGGTCGCCCTGACGGGAAACGGACAAGCCGACGCTGCCCGCCTCGGTGAACTTGACGGCATTGGAGAGCAGGTTGATGAGTACCTGGCCCATACGCAAGGGATCGCTCATGCAGGTCTTGGGCAGGTCGGGTGCCAGTTGCACCCGTATCTCCAGCCGTTTGGCCCGGGCACGATCGCCAATGAGTTCGACGGCGTGTTCGATGACCTCGACCAGGGATACTTCCATGTGCTCGATGCCGAGCTTGCCGGCTTCGATCTTGGAGAAGTCGAGAATCTCGCCAATGACCCCGAGCAGAAGCTTGCCCGAGGTCAGTATCTTCTCGAATGCGTTGCGCGCCTTTTCGCTGTCCTCGGCGTTGCGATAGCCGATCTGGGCGAACCCGAGCACGCCGTTGAGCGGCGTGCGAATCTCGTGGCTCATGTTGGCCAGGAATTCGCTCCGCGCCCGTGCCAGATTCTCCGCGGCCAGCAAAGCCTGTTCGCGGGCTTGCGCCGCCGCCCGCTGTTCGCTCATGTCCACAAAGCTGATCACGCCACCCGCCACCTTGCCATCCTGAACCGTCGGATGAATGGCGTACATCACCGGAATGGCGTGGCCGTCCCTGTGCCAATAGACTTCATCGTCGACGCGCACTTCCTCGCCGAGACGCAGCGCCCTCTGACTGGGGCAGACCTCGGGTGGGTAGGGTGTGCCGTCCGGGCGACTGTGGTGGAAGAGCCGGTGGGCCGACTGGCCGATCATCTGCTCGGCCCGGTAGCCGAGCATCTGGCAAGCCGCCGGGTTGACGAAGCTGATGAGACCATCACTGTCCACGCCGTAAAGGCCATCGGCGCTGGAATGCAGGATATGGCTGGCCTTGGCTTCCGTCTCCAGCAGTTCGGCGGTGCGCCTTGCCACCAGGTCCTCGAGGTGGTGGCGATGCTGCGCCAGCTCGGCTTCGAACCCCTTTCGCTCGGTGATGTCGCGGGCCGAACCGACGGTGCCGATCACTTCACCCGTCTCGACGCGGAACGGCGCCTGGTGCACATCGAGGTATAGCGGCTTGCCCTTGATGTTGCCGCATTCCTCAAAGGCCGACGGACTGTCTTGGTTCAGAGTGACGGCATGGGTGCCCTGGCGCAGCTCGCCGAAGGTGTGCCAACGCGGGTCATCGGGTCGGCTGGCACGCTCGCGCAGCGCGAAGTACGCATCGGTCTTGCCGACCGGCTCGTCGGTATCGGTAGTGTTCAACAGTTGCTCGCACATCGCCTTGTTGGCAAACAGATAACGGTTCTCCAGGTCCTTCGCCCAGATCATGTCCGGTACGTTGTCGCACATCAGACGCAGCATCGAGGCCAGGTTGCGGGAGCGCGTCTCGCTTGACCGTATGGACTCTTCGATCCGCTTGCGGGCAGTGATATTCATCGAAGTCCCCACGGCAAGGATCGGCTGCCCACCCGCGCCGCGCTCGATAATGCGCCCCTTGGTGTGGATCCACTGGTATTCGCCCGTCGCATGCGCCATGCGATACTCGAAATCAAATATCGGGTCGTCCGCCTTTACGGCCTGCTCCACATGCTCCGTGAAGGGAACCCGGTCGTCCGGATGGATGCGGGCCACCCAGCCCTGCAAGCTATCCACCCGGTCGTCCGGCTCCAGGCCCAGTCGTGGCAGCTTGGCCTGGTCGAATTGCAGTCGACCCGTAGCGAAATCCAGTTCCCAAAAGACCACCTGGGTGACCTCGACGGCCATGCCCAGACGCTGGTTGGCGCGCTGGAGGTCCGCCATCTGCTGTTCTATGGTGATGCGCCCCTTGCGGTTTTCGATCAGGGCGCCCAACTGTTGGGCGAACAGGCCGAAAGCCTCGACCAGTTGCGGGGTGGCTGCGTCGAAGAAATTCGCGCCGAACACGGTGTTGCCACCCAGCAGTACGGCCAGGGGCCTGCCGTCGCCATTGAGGCAGGCGGCTAGGACCGCCTGGCCAATTGGCATGCCCGGCGCCGCTTCAGGCAGGGCCTCCGGCCCGAGCACGACGGCCTGGGTGCCAAGCGGGATCGCCAGGGACGCGGCCAGTCGATCGCCAGCCGCGCGCAGGCGGGCGGAATCCATCGGTAGGCCCAGCGCGCCAATCGGCTCGCGAACCGCGCCGGCATCGTCCAGCAGCCAGCAGACGCCGAATTCGAGTTCGAAGATGTTGACGATGGCCTCACCGATCGCCGGGACGAACTGGGCGTCGTCTTCCAGCCGCAGGGCGCGGGCATTGAATGCCTGCATCCGCGTCAGCCGAGCGACTTCGCGATCCAGTTGATCTCGGGCATCGATGAGCTGCTGCTGGAGAACCGAGTAGGTGGGCAAACTCGGTGTCGCCAAGCCTTGCTCTTCAGTCATCGTGGCCCCTGGCAATGGGTCGCGACCCGTCTCGTCGATCATGGTGCTGTGCCTGGCCTACTTGCGGTAGAGCGCGGCGAGCGCCGTCGTGTAGTTGTGGTAGGCGTTGGCTCCGCCCAGCCGGGCATATTCGCCGAAGCCATACATGCCCAGCCAGGGCGGTGGTACGCCATCGGTGGAGAAGGGATGCTGCATGCGTTGCACGAGTTCTTCCTTCATGATCCGGTTAAACAGGCGCCGGCCGCGCGCCAGGCAATCGGCCTGGAAGACCGCCACGGGTTTGCGTCCGCGCGCCTGCCGCTCCATCACCGTGATCAGCCGGTCGAGGTCTCTGAATATCCGCTCTTCGTCGCGCGTGGTCAGCCACAAGTGAGTTCCCGCCGGACAGGTGGTGGCGTAATGCACGGCGCCGTCGGGGTCATGGTGGGTGATGACGCGCAGAATGTGCTCGTTGCCGTACTCGCCGGCCAGCGCAGGTGGTAGTTGCTCGGCCAAGGCACCAATGGGGATGGTGTCGGCGAGCGTGGCGGTGGCAGGTAAACCCAATTTGGTCAGATACTCCGGCCAGGCCGGCATGCCGTTGAGTTCGAGAATCCGGTGGCCTTCTGCAAGTGTCACCACGAGCGGTTCGCCGACCGCGACAAAGCCGTGGGTCGCCTGGGTATCTACTTCCAGGGTCGGGTCGGCAAAGCCAACCGCGAAGGCGGCATGCTGGAACACCTGCGCTGTCGACCGCCTGGAAGGTGGCCATGCCGCGCATGTTGTCCGAGGCCGTGGCGCCGAACAAGGTGATTTCCGGGCCGAACACGGACTCGAAGCCCGCGATGACGCGGTCGTTGGCAATGTCGATACCCGGAGCCAGCAGGTACACCATGTTGATGCCCGGTTCGGTGCGTTTGAGCGCGGCGGCCAACTCCACCGACTTCTCGAACGCGTTGTGGCCGAACATGCCATCCACATGGGCGACCGCGAACTCGCGGCCGCGAATCGCCATCAAGGCGACATCCTTCATTGATTCGCTCACTCCCTCGCGGCCGACCACGCCGGCGCAGGATGTGGCGACCACCCGGGCATTCGGACACTGGGTTCGGGTCTGGTCGACCAGGTCGCCCAAGGGATGGCCGATCGAGGCGTTGATGATCACCAGGTCGCAATCCTGGTTGTCGACCCCGAGCGCCACCTCGAGGCATTCCATGATTGCCCGCTGCGGGTTGGCCATGCGGACACTGGCCGAGAAGAATTCGAGCATCTGGTGATCCTTAATGAGCAATCAAGACATTCTAGACGGAGCCCGGCGACGGACGACCATCCGTGTATGTGCCACCTTCGCCCGATTGCCGCGGGTCCGATAGCCACTTGAGCAGGAGCGCGAACAACGCATCCGGATCGACCGGCTTGGCGATGAAGTCGTTCATCCCCGCGTCCAAACATCGTGCCCTGTCGTCCGCGAACGCATTCGCGGTCATGGCAAGAATCGGCACGTCGCCGCCGGTGGGCAGCAGGCGAATCCGCCGCGCCGCGTCGAGGCCTCTGACACCGGGCATCTGCACGTCCATCAGGACCACGGCGTAGCGGTTCTTGCTCGCCAGCTCGATCGCCTCGGCACCGTCCCTGGCGACATCGACGATCTGTCCCGCATCCTCCAGCAAGCCGAGCACCACTGCCCGGTTGATGGCCTCGTCGCCCGCCAGCAGGATCCGGCTGCCACCATGATTGCGCCGCAGGATCACCTCGGCCGCGCCACTCGGCGGCTCTCCGCTCGTCTCACGGTGAGACGACCCGCGCTTGAGCCGAACGGTGAACCAGAAGGTGCTGCCGACGCCGGGCGTGCTGGTCGCGCCGGCTGCGCCGCCCATCAGTTCCGCCAGCTTCCGGGTGATGACCAGACCGAGCCCGGTACCCCCATATTTCCGGGTCATCGAATTGTCGGCCTGTTCGAAGGCACGGAAGAGTTTGTCCATCCGGTCCGGCAAGATGCCAATTCCGGTGTCTTGAACCTCGAAGCGCACCACGACGCCATCGGCGGTTTCCTCGGCCAGCCCTACGCGCAGGGTCACGGTGCCCGTCTCGGTAAACTTGATGGCGTTGGTGGCGTAGTTCAACAGGCCCTGCTGGAGCCGGGTGGGGTCACCCAACAGACTGCGCGGCAGCGGGTCGCTCGCGACGACGATGTTCAGGCCCTTCGCCTGGGCGCGGTCGGCAAGCATTGTCGCCACGTTGGCGACAATGGCCTCCGCGTCAACGTCGGTTTCCTCCAGCGAGAATTTGCCCGCCTCGATCTTCGAGAGATCGAGAATGGCATTGATGATTTCCAGCAGATGTTGCCCGGCGGTGTCAACCGCGGCCAGTCGTTCCGACTGTTCGGGCGTGACGCCCGATCGCTTGATCAGATAGGCCATGCCCAGGATGGCGTTGAGGGGTGTCCGTATCTCATGGCTCATGTTGGCGATGAAGGCGCTCTTGGCGACATTGGCGGTCTCGGCGGCTTCCTTGGCCTTGGCGAGTTCCGCGGTACGCGCCAAGACGAGTTCCTCCAGGTGCGCCTGGTGACGCGCCAGCTCCTCGCTGGTCCGCTTCAGTTCGGTGATGTCGGCGATCACCCCGACCAGGCCGATGGTGCGCCCGTCCGCGTCGGTCAGCCGGTTGCCCGTCAGATGGCCCCAGAACTCGGTATCGTCATTGCGCCAATAGCGGCGTTCGAGGCTGACCAACGGAATGTCGCTGGCCAGCAGGGCCAGCATCTTGGCCCGGCCGACGTCGCGTTCATCCGGGTGAATATGGGCAACGTATTCGCTGTTCACCAGGCCGGCCAGCGGGCAGGCGAACATTTCGGCCATGCGCCGATTGGCATGGGTGATGATGCCCCGCGTATCGACGCGAAATATGGCGACGCTCGACGTGTCGTAGATCGCCCGCAACTCCTTCTGCTGCTTTTCGAGTTCCAGGTGGGCCTGGGTGACTTGCCTCAGGGCGGCGGCATCGTGGGCGTGGCCGCGGATCAGGGCACCCATGAGCATCGCCAGCAGAGCACTGACGGCAAGCCCCGCTGCCAGGACGACTTGCTCCTTGTTCAGGCCAGCCGTTTGGTGGAAGCCGGGCAGCGTGCGCGCCGTCACTGTCCAGGTCTGCCCGGCCAGCTCGACCTGGCGTGTCAGTCGAAGCGTGTCGGCGCCCATCTCCGACGCGGCCTGACTCTCGAAAAGGAGCGAAGCGGAATCGACGGTCGTGCCGTCATGGATGGCGACGGCCATCCTGGCGGCAAGCTGGCGGTCTTCGCGTGCCAGCAGGCTGGACATCATGTCCTTCATGCGCAGCGGTGAGTACGCCCAGCCTAACAGGCTGTCGCGCCTTTCCCGGGCGTCTTTCGGCACCGCGCCGCGGCCATAGACCGGCACGTACAACAGGGTGCCCGCCTGCACGTCCTGATCGGTTTCCTGAACCAGCGTCACCTTGCCCGAGAGGGCTGCCTTGCCAGACTCCCAGGCCCGAGTCATTGCCAGCCGGCGCAGCGGTTCGGAATACATGTCGTATCCGAAGGCCCGGCGATTGCGCCAGTCGAAGGGCTCGAGAAAGACGATCGAACTGTAGGCGGCGCGCTCCCCAGGGGGTCTGATCTCGTAATCCGGGAAGCCTTCGGCCCGTACCGCCTCGGTGTGCTCCGCCTTGCTTTCCGGCCGAATCCATCGGGCGAATCCGAGACCCTGAATACCGGGATAGCGTTCGTCGAGATGCAGGGCCGCGACGAAGGAGCGGAACTCGCCGCGCGTCACCGGATCTCTGGACGCGAACAGCCCGATCACGCCGCGCAGAACCTGCTCGTTGGCCTTGATCCTGTCCTGGATGCTGTCGGTGATTCGCCCGAACAGGAATTCGAATTCGCCGCGGGTTTTGTCCAGGCTCTGCTGGCGAGTGGTATGCCATAGGGCCAGTGTCAACAGAATGCCGGCCACCAGGACCAACAAGGGCGCCCAGCGAAGAACACGTCCGGAAGGACGGCTCGTGGAAACCGTTTCAACCTGTGGTACGACCCGCCTCATGGAATCCCCTCCCCACCTTCTGCGCGGCTCTTCGGACGCGGCTGTGTGGTATTGACAAGCTTACACTTGTCGCCTGCCGACGATGCGCCAAGAAACGGTCCGGGCGCGACAAACCGCCGCGCGACAATTTGTCCAATTCCCCGGCGCTGGCTGCCTGCGTACCATGGTCTCCGCTCCGGCGAAGTCGCTCCCAAGCCCGTCCACCTCACGGGCTGATCTCGCCGGAGCCCCCTTATTGGCGGAGGCCATCATGAACCAACGAATATTGTTAACGGCTGCCTTTCTCGCCGGTATTCTTTCCAGCCCGCTGGCAGGTGCCGGCGAAGTTGACTACGAGCTTTGGCAGGCGGCGAAACTCCATCGGGGCGGCGATACGGCGGCCGCTGTGGCCATCTGGCGGCGCTGGGCCGAGCGGGGCGACGTCGATGCCGCCTATAACCTTGCCGTCGTGCACCAGCATGGCGATGGCGTGGCCAAGGACAACGACCAGGCGCTCAAGTGGTATCGCGTCGCCGCCGAGCGCAACGACACCAGCTCCCAGCACCAGCTCGGACTCATGTACCTGCGCGGCGACGGCGTTGCGGCGGACGAAAAGGAGGCGCATCGCTGGTTTACATTGAAGCGATCGCATCACGCCCATCACGCCAACACGCCACGGATGAAGGCCTGGCGGACTCAGGCGGCGGCCCTGATTCAGGAGCGGGATGCGCGCGAAGCGATGCTGGCGTCGCGCGGCAATGGCGACGGTGCCAAGGTCCTGGCTGAACTCCGCCGCCGCGCCGGCATGGCCGACCCCCCAGCTCTTGCCGCCGCGCCCGGGTTCGCCAGCCAGAACTAGCCGTTCGGCGTACCGCTCAGAACTTGCCCAGGTCCAATTGCGCGGGCATTTCTCGCGTCACCTGATCGAAGGTGAGCACCTTGGTGCCCTTGTGTTCCTTGACGAAGTCATCGGCGTCGGCCTTGCTTGCCAGGGGCACAAGCTCGTGCCCCATCGGCCCGAGCACGTCGGAACCGGTCACGTACCAAGCTTTCCTGGCGTCCACCTTCCCCAGGTTGTAGAAGTCAGTCACCCACAGCGCCGCCATGGCTTCGCGCGTGTGGCCGGCCGCGTACTTCGCCGGTTCGAACCAGAACTTGAACAGGTCCTTGGCGCCGTCGAAGTGATGGGCATGGCCATCCTTGTAGACGATGGTCGCCACCCAGTTCGGGTACTTCGAGACCAGCATGCCGCACACCGGGCAAAGGTCTTTCGGGCCTGGCTTGGGCGGCGTCTGGGCAGCCGCCAGCGCCACCCAGAACACCATCAAACCGATGGCCAGGAAACGCTTCATCCCTTGCCTTGCGCCTCCATCATTTTCTTGCGGCGCTCGGCGCGCATCTTGCGGATCATCGACACGTCGTTGGCCATGTCCGTATAGGCGGCCAGCAGCGCCTGGTCGAAGTTGGCCAGTTCGCCACCATTGGCTTCCTTGCGACGCCTTGGCGGCATCCGCGCCGCCGTAGGCAACCTTGCTGCGCTTGGTCATCACGCCCTTGATCGAGCTGCCGACCAGGAAGGTGGCCTTGTCCACTTCAACCAGCGGCTTGATCTCGCCGGCCGCCGCGTTGTCGCCCACCCATATGGATTTGGGGTCGCGGTCGACGTTGAGCGACAGGCTGATCGCCGCGCAGTGCAGCGAACAGGTGCCGTCGGCGAGGTCGTCGCTGAACTGGATCAGCATGCGCGAGTGGTGGAACTGCTTGCGGTCCATGCCGCAGTAAGGGCACTTCGGGTATTTCTCGATGTCGTTTTCGTTGGCCTTCGGGTCGGCAGCCTTCTTCGGCACGAACTGGGCAGGCGTGCCATCGCCTTCGCATTGCGCAGCGTGAGCCGTGCCGGCAACCAGGCCGGCACCGGCCAGAAGGGAAAGTTTCAGGGCTTCGCGGCGATCCATGAGGAGACTCCTTCTCTGCAATATTAGGGATTGTGCAAGGCAATATTAGTCGCTTCGAATGCACCGATCCTGCGACATCTTGTCGCAGGGCGGGTGGCTTATAGGGGTGGCGTGCCGCCAGCACCTTGATGGCGATCAAACGCGCTGCGATTGACGAACGGGCGCGACACCATGTCGCGCGGCCAATTGTCGCGCGCGGCAATTGGCCGCGGGTCATTCGTCATACGCACCCCTAGACTGCCGCGCATTCAACGCAAGTCGGGGAGAACATGATGTCGTACCGGAAGGGCGCGTTTGCGCTCGCGGCCACGCTTGGGGTGGCGGTAGTAGAAGCGCAGGAGCCGGAAAGGCGGCTGGACGAGGTAAGCGTTACCGCGACACGTGAAGCGCGGGCCACCGCCGAAGTGCCGCAGGCCATCTCCGTGGTCGGCAAGGAGGCGATGGACCAAAAGAAGATGTTCAACGTCAAGGAAGCCTTGCAGGAGACGCCTGGTGTGCTGATCGACAGCAAGAACGGCGGCTTCGACGCGCGCCTGATCATTCGCGGCGCCGGCCTCAAGGCCGCCTACGGCGTGCGCGAGATCATGCTGCTGCGCGACGGTGTGCCGCTGTCCGATCCGGACAGCTTTACCCGCCTCGATTTCGTCGACACGCTCGACATCGAGCGCATCGAGGTGGCCAAGGGTCCCGGCAACCTGTTCGCCGCTGGCAGCGCGGGCGGCGCAATCCAGATCTTCTCCAGGTCGGTGTTTGACAACAGCGCCAACAACCTCCGCATCGGTTTCGGCAACCAGGGCACGGAGAACTATCACCTGCGCTATGGCGGCAAGGTCACCGAGACCCAGGCGCTGGCGGTCACCGCGACCTATCGGTCGATGGACAACGACTGGCGCTACTGGAACAAATTCGACACCACGCAGACCTCGGTGAAGCATGGCCTGATCTTCGGTAGTGGCGATGTGCTGGAAAGCGAGCTTTCCTACGCCGAGGCGAACGTCCAACTTCCCGGCGCGATGGATGCGCCGCTCTTCAACCAATTTCTCTCGGACGGCAAGCAGACCACCACCTCGGAGGCCTGGAAGAATTCCGGCCGCTACTCGAAGGTCTGGTTTCTCAACTCCAGGCTGGAAATGCAGCGTGGCGACATCACGTTCAAACCTCGCGTGTATTACAACACCTGGTACCACTACCACCCGGTCACCGGCATCATCAACGAGTCGGCGAGCTGGGTGTCGAATCTGGGCACCGACCTGGAAGCGCACTATCGCCACACGGCCGGCAGTCTGGTCGGTGGCTTGACGGTCCGTCAGGAGCGACAGCCCGATTCGCGCAAGTACCAGTACCGGGATGTGACCACCGTTGCCGGCGGTCGCATCGTCGCCACCCGCTCCGACGTCAAGGGCGCGCTGGCCGAGATCGACGATGCCAAGACCCTGCTGACCGGCGTCTATGCGCAGGAATCGTGGCGGCCCGGCGACCGCTGGATCGTCGACTTCGGCGGCCGCTACGATGTCGCCACCTTCGAGGACACCAACAACCAGTTTTCGAAGTACGACTACGCCACGGGCAGGTACGTTGCCGGTGCGGGCCAGACGACGCTGAAGAAGACCTTCCGCCTGCCGGCGCCGAAGATCGCCGCCAGCTACAAACTGGACGACACTTTCCATCTGTTCGCCATGGTGGCCCAGGCGGGTCAGATTCCCTCGTCGAGCGAGATCTCCACCAATCCGGCGCTTGACGCCCCCATCGCCCGCAACCAGGAAGTCGGCCTCAAGGGCCGAGGCCGCCACTGGCAGTTCGACACCAGCGTGTACTTCAATCCAGTGCGCAAGGAGATCGTCCAGCAGAGCAACGGCGGTGTCACCACCTATCTCAACGCCGGCCGTACGGACAAGAAGGGCTTCGAAGTGGCGGGCACCTTCGGCCTCGGCGCCGGTTGGGAAGTCGGCGGCTACTACAGCCATACGGACTACAAGTACAAGGAATTCACCGAGCCGGTGGCCGGGGTGAACCAGGATCGCGCTGGCAAGACGCTGCCCTTCGTGCCCAAACGGCAGTACGGCCTGGCGCTGGGCTGGAAGTCGGGTCCGTGGCGCACCCGATTGTCGGCCAACACCTGGGGTGACTACTGGCTGGACAACGCCAATACCGAGAAGTACCAAGGCTGGGAATGGGTGACCAACCTCTCGGTCGGCTATGAGTGGGGCGGCCATTCGCTGACAGTGAATGCCGACAACCTGCTCGACAAGCACTATGCCTTCGAAGTCAAAAAGGATACCGCCGGCCGGGTCACCTACGCGGCCGCCGCGCCGCGCAGCCTGATGCTGACCTACCGCTACAACTTCCGCTAGGAGCGACGATGCGCGAGCTACTAACGCCTTGCGTTCTGTGCCTGTGGTCAATGGGCACTCTGGCCCAGCACGATCATGGCGGCGCTCCCCCGCCGGTCCCGTCAACTGGCGGCCAGCGCCCCGCCATGCGCGCCTGGACAATGCAACCGTTGCTGCTACCCGCCATGGCGCGCGGTGGCGATCGCGCCGCCGCCATGCTGCGGCCCATGGGCATCGAAGCAACCGAGGTTCAAGTCTCGGCCGCCGACGGCCCGGTCGAGCGGCGGCGCGTTGCCTACCCGGTGGGGCCGGAAGGCGCACGCATTGAGGCGGCCTCGCCGATGGTCGGCAACTATCACTGGCTTACCGCCCGGCAGGAATCGGCCGCCGAGGTGCGCGTCGCCTCCAGCGCCTGGTACTTCAGCAACCCCGGTGCGGCGCCGACCGAATTGCTCAAGCAAGCGCGGCACGAGCTGGAGATTGTTCCCCAGCCCCTGCCGCGCGAGCACAGCGGCTACCGGGAAAGCGAAAAGTGGCGCTTCCTGGTGCGCTGGCAAGGGCAGCCGCTGGCCAACCAGCCACTGACGCTGGAAACCGAATTCGGCAGTCGCTCCCGCTATCTCACCGACGAGACGGGTATCGCCACGGTGCTGTTCCCGCGCGATATGGTCCCGGTGGGCGAGGGTGGCGCCGGACCGGAAGGTCGCGGCCCGCGCCGCGCCAAGTTCGTCCTGACCACCGAACGAACTGGCGACGCCGACGGCAAGCGCTATCTGACCGCCTTCAACTACAGCTACGCGGCCGATCCAGACCGCGAGCGCAGCCTGGCCTGGGGTGCCGCCTTCGGCGCGCTCGGCATGGTCGCTGCGACACCCTTGCTGCGCCGGCGGGCCGCCAAATCGAACGGGGAGAACTCCCATGGTTAAGACCCTGTTTCCCACGCTGGCGCGTTTCCGTTTCGCGGTCCAGGTCGCCATGTTGTTTCTCACCGTTTATGGCAGCGTGGTCGTCGGCCACTACTCGGCCGAGAAGATCTCCGGCGCCCTGCCGGCGCTCTCCTGCGCCTACGACATGCAGAACGGCGGCTATTGCGTGCTGGTGCCGACCCAGCACCAGATGCATCACCGCATCGGCGAGGGTATCGTCCGAGCCCAGCAGATCACCTTCGCCATCGTGCTGCCCTTGTTGATGACCTTCGTCTCATTCTTCGTTTTGTTCTTCGTCGTCGGCAAGGCTTTCTGCGGCTGGGTGTGCCCGCTGGGCACGATCCAGGAACTGATCGGCAAAGTGGGTCGCCGATTCAATATCAACCTGCGCCGATTTGAAGCCGGCGATCTCGGCGCGGCGAAGACAGTGCGCCCGGTAAAGTGGCTGCTACTGCTTGGCCTGGTCTTCCTGCTGCCGCTGCTGGCTGGTTTCGGCGTGGCGCCGCACTCGCTGGGCAACCCGTATTGCGACATTTGTCCGTCGCGGGTGGCAACCACGCTGCTGACCGGCAGCACCGAGCAACTGGCGCTGCGCACCAATGACGGCGTGTCGTTCGCGCTGGGGGCCATCGCCAACCTGTTGATCGGCTTCACCCTGGTCGGCGCCCTGGCCATCCGCCAGCCATTCTGCCGCATCTGCCCGCTGCTTTCCTTCAACGCCCTGTTCCAGCGTCTGTCGCCGCTGCGTCTGGTCAAGGCGAAGCACGAGGCCTGCGGCAAGTGCTCCATCTGCACCGAGTCGTGCCCGATGGACATTGCGGAAATCTCCAAGGAGCATGGCCGGCGCGCCTACAGCGAAGACTGCACCCTGTGCGGTCGCTGCGCCGAATACTGCCCGCAGGATGGCGTCATCAAGCTGAAGTGGGGGCCGATCGCGCTGTTTTCGTCGAGCCGCGAGTACTACAAGGCCAAGGTCAAGGGCGAACTGCCGGACGGCACTGTCAAGCCGGTCAAGTTCTTCAAGGCGGCCGTACAGCCTGGTGCGACCGATGCCTGAGGATCTCGCCGCCGGCCAGATCACGCTGACCACCGTCTGGCTGCTCGGCGTGTCGATGGGCCTGACCGCCTGCACGGTCACTTGCCTGCCCTTCATGGGCACCTGGGCGCTTGGACGGGCCAGCGGGCGGGCCGAGGCATTTCTGCATACCGGCGTGTTCCTGGCCGGCCGCGTCGTTACCTACACCTTGCTGGCCGCCCTTGCCGGCGCCCTGGGCATGGGTCTGGCGAAGTCCCTGGGCGGTGCCTGGGGCAACGCCCTGATCGGGGTCGCCAGTATTGCGGCCGGGCTCTGGCTGCTCGCGCGGCCGGTCGGCAAGGCCTGCGCTACGAAGGCACCGGCACCGGCGCCCAGCATCGTGCGCTTTCATCGCTCCCGCCATCGCGACACACTGCCACCTCTCTTCCTCGGTGCCGCGCTATCGCTGACGCCTTGCACACCGCTGGCGTCGCTGCTCGCCCTGGCCGCCCACGCCGGCAGCGCGCCGCAAGGCGCGGCCTATGGGTTGGCTTTCGGCTTGGGAGCGGCCATGACCCCGATTCTGGTGCTGGTGCCGCTGGCCGGACGCATGGGCCGCGAATTGAAGTCGGGGCGGGCCTGGCTCGGGCGCTGGCTCACCTACGCTGCCGCGGCGGTGCTCATCCTGCTTGGCCTGCGGCGGCTGTTCCTCGGGTTCCCGTGACGGGCCTGGTCTGGCTTGCCGTCAGCGAATTGCCCGCCAGCCCGGGTGCGCGAAATACTTGCCATAGTTGTTGAGCGCCACGACTGCGCGATGCGCGGCCCCGGCCGATTGGCCCGCAACCTTGTCCTGTAGTACGTCGGCGGCGGCCATCAGTTCGGCGATGCTGACGTGGAGCATCGCGTCGGCCCTGGGTTCCAGTTTGCATTGGCTGACGATGATGCCGACTTGGCTCTCGATGGATTTTCCAAGCGCGGCGTAATCTTCCCTGCCGAGACTGCGCATGTGAATTGCGTGCAGCTTGCCCGCGAAATCTGCCCGCATGGTGGCCATGGCGTGCCGCAGCGGCGCGTCGGTCTCCCACTTCTTGCCTTGGTTGAGCTCCAGCTTCGTGGGTGCCACCTCGTGCTGATGATCGTGCGAATCGGCTCCGGCAACGGGAAAGGCCACGCCAAGCATTACGCTGGCGAGTAGGGCGGTGACGCGACAGGGGGATGTCATGGACGATCTCCTTTTGTGGCAGACGGAAAAATGTTGATGACCGCCGGGTCGTCGGCGTGATCGAGCAGGAGTCGGCGCACCCGACCCTGCCATAGCGCGCCGAACTCCGCGCGTTCGCTGGGGGATGCGCTACCGGCCAGGCAGCGCGGCAACAATTCGCTCATACGGGGATCGGCCGGGATGCGTTCCAGCCGCGCCGCCACCTCCACGGCCTCTCCCGTGTCGAGCCGTGTGTAGCGGACATCGCCGCTTGCCAGCGTCTGGCCGAAACGAAGCAGGTCGCGCCGGTTGAACTGGCCGCCGATGCCGCGAAAGCCGCCATCCTCGGCGGCGCCGGTAATCAGCGTGGCCACCGCCGCGATGACGCCGGCCACGCCGGCATCGCGGGCTCCGCGCAGGTCAACACGGATTTCGCCGCGCACCGGCAGGTCGTTGCCATAGAGTGCCGGCCAGAGCCGCGCGCGTCATCAGAAAGGCCGAGGCGACGGTCGGGCAACTGTGGCCGGCCAGCCGCACCGCATCCTCGTAGCGATAGTCGATCAACCCGCCCGCGGCCGCGCCGAGAAACTCGGCAAGTGGGTCGCGCATGCGAATGACGGGGGCGGCGGCAAAGAATTCGGGAAACTTTGGGGTGTCCATTTTCTTCCTTGATCCAGATGTCTGTCATCTGTATGATAGTAACAGGTTACTTACTTAGCGAGCTTCACAAGATGATCCAGCCTCTTGTCACCGACGACGTGTCAGTCGAACCGCGCATCCGCCATTCGGCCGAAGAGCGCCGCCAGGAGGCGGTGAGCGCAGTGATCGACCTTGCTCGCGAGCGGAGCCCGGAGGGCATCACCACGCAGGCGATAGCCGAACGCATCGGCGTCACGCATGGGGCTCTGTTTCGCCATTTTCCGGACAAGGCTTCGATCTGGCGGGCGGTGTTCGACTGGCTGGCCGTGCGGCTTGGCAGCGTCGCCGACGCCGCTTTCAATGCGGGTGGCGAACCGCTGGCGATCCTGGAACGCCTCTTTCATGCCCAGGTCGCTTTCGTTGCCAGTCATCCGGGCGTCCCGCGCATCCTGTTCCACGAGCTCCAGCGGCCGGCCGAAGGTACGCTGCACAGTCTGGCACGCGGCATTGTTGGCGCCTACCGGGAGCGCGTGACCATGCTGATCCGCCGCGCCAAGGCGGCCGGGCAGTTGCCGGTCGGCCTGGACGAAGATGCGGCCGCCGTACTTTTCGTCGGCACAGTCCAGGGCCTGGTGGTGCAAAGCACCCTGTTCTCGGGCGAAATGGACATGCGGGATGCCGCGCGCCGGGTCTTCCCCCTTCTTCTTGACGGATTTCGCGGAGCGACCCAATGAAGCCGACCCAGCTCCGCTCGATTGGTCTGGCCGCCTTGGCCCTCGTGTTCTTCGCCGCCTTCGGCTGGGTTGTCGCCACCCAGGGGCCGCTGGCGCCGATCAAGGTCACGGTGGCCAGGGCAACCGAAACGAATCTCCAGCGCACGCTGTTCGGTATCGGCACGGTCGAAGCACGGCGGGCGTATGCCATCGGCCCGACGGTTGCCGGCCGGGTGGCGACCGTGTTGGTCGATCAAGGCGATGTCGTCGGCGCTGGCCAACTGCTTGCCGAGATGGATCCGGTGGATCTCGAAGCGCGCCAAGTCGCCGGCGCCGCCACGGCGGCTCGCGCCGCCGATCTCGCGCGGTCGGCGCAGGCGGCATTGGCCGAGGCGACCAGCCGCGCCCGGCTCGCCCAGGCCAGTCGGGACCGTTACGCCGACCTGCGCCGCAAGAATTTCGTCAGTCAGGAAGCTGCCGACGCCAAGGCGCACGAGGCCGCCGCCGCGCGCGCCGGTCAGGAGGCGGCTACCGCCTCGCTTGCCGCCGCGCGGGAAGAAGTTCACCGCACTCAATCGGATAACGTGGGACTGGGCAAGAGCCGCGCCCATCTGCGCTTGCTCAGTCCGGTCGCCGGCGTGGTCATCGCCCGTCTGGCCGAGCCCGGTTCGACCGTGGTGGCGGGCCAGGCGGTGCTGCAGGTGATCGATCCCGCCACGCTGTGGCTGCGCGTGCGGGTCGACCAGGGGCGCTCCGCCGGCCTGGCGGTCGGGTTGCCGGCCGACATCGTGCTGCGCTCCGGTGCGGGGCTCGTCTTGAAAGGTCGAGTCGAGCGGGTGGATCTCGTCGGCGACTCGGTAGCCGAGGAACGCATTGCCAACGTGGTGTTCGAGTCGCCACCGCAACCGCTGGCGATCGGCGAGCTGGCCGAGGTCACGCTGCGTCTGCCACCCATCGAAAAAGCGCTGGCCGTCCCGGCCGCGGCGCTGAAGCATGTCGACAAGCGGGATGGCGTGTGGCGAATCGCCTCGGGCCGGGCGCAATTCGCCGGGGTCGTCGCCGGGCCGTACTCCACCGACGGACTGGTTCAAGTGATCGCCGGGTTGGCCGCCGGCGACGAGGTGATCGTGCACAGCAGCCGGGCGTTGGCGGCCGAAACGCGCGTCAAGGTTGTCGATGCCCTGGTGAAAGCCACGCCATGATCAACCTTGCCAGCCGCGACATCATCCATGGCTGGGGCAAGTTTCTGTTCACCGGTATCGGGCTGGGGCTGCTGATCGGCGTCACGCTGACGATGGCGGGGGTCTATCGCGGCATGGTCGATGATGCCCAGGTGCTGATCGACAACAGCGGTGCCGATCTGTGGGTGGTGCAGCAGGGCACGCTGGGGCCGTATGCCGAGCCATCCTCCATCCGTGACGACGTCTGGCGCAGTATCGCCGGCCTGCCCGGTGTGGCAGAAACCGGCAATGCCGCCTACCTGACGATCCAGATGGCGCATGCCGGCAAGGAAAGCCGGGTGATGATCGTCGGCATGGACGTCGATCGCCCGGGCCGCCCCGGCGTGCCCGGCTATCTCACCGCCGGCCGACCGATTCTGCAAGGTCACTACGAAGCCATCGCCGACGAGCGCGCCGGGCTGGCGCTGGGCGAGCGCGTGCGCATCCGGCGCCATGATTACACCGTGGTCGGCCTGACGCGCCGCATGGTCTCGTCATCCGGCGACCCGATGATTTTCGTTTCGCTCAAGGATGCGCAGGAAATCCAGTTTCTCAAGGACAACGATGCCTTGCTCAACGAGCGGGTGCGTACCGCAGCCAATCCGGCCTTCAATCGCCCCGGCGTGCCGGGTCTGCTCGAGGCGGCGCAGGCCAGCGCCGGGCAAAGCCGCAGACGTCAATGCCGTGCTGGTGCGTCTCGAACCCGGCGCCGACCCTGCCGCCGTCGCGGGCGAAGTCCGGCGCTGGAAGCGGCTTACCGCCTACACGCGGGCGCAGATGGAAGATATCCTGGTCGCCAAGCTGATCGCCACCTCGGCCAAGCAGATCGGCATGTTCCTCGTCATTCTCGCCGTGGTCACCGCCGCCATCGTCGCCTTCATCATCTACACGATGACCATGGCGAAAGTGCGCGAGATCGCCGTCCTGAAACTCATCGGTGCGCAAAACCGAACGGTCGCGGCCATGATCCTGCAACAGGCGCTGGGCCTGGGGGTGATTGGCTTCCTGGTTGGACGCACGGCGGCCGGATTGTGGGGGCCGGCCTTTCCGAAATACGTGCTGCTGCTCCCGGCCGACGCCGTCGGCGGCTTCGTCATCATCATGGTCATCTGCGCCCTGGCCAGCGTGGTCGCCATCCGCGCCGCGCTGCGCATCGACCCGGCGGAGGCCATCGGTGGATAAGCCCAGGGTGGATGGGATTCCGGCAATTCGCCTGGCCGGGCTGAAGAAGCGCTATGGCAAGGGAGATGCCGCGGTCGATGCGCTCAAGGGCGTCGACATGACGGTCTGGCCCGGCGAGGTGGTCGGCCTGATCGGCCCCAGCGGCTCGGGGAAGAGCACGCTGCTCAAATGTCTGGGCGCCGTGATCGAGCCCACGGCCGGACGCATGGAGCTCTCCGGCGAAATCATCTATCAGGACGGCTGGCGGTCCGGCGATCTGCGCGCCTTGCGCCGCGACCGCATCGGCTTCGTCTTCCAGGCGCCCTATCTGATTCCCTTCCTCGGTGTAACCGACAACGTCGCCCTGCTGCCCATGCTGGCCGGCATCGACAATGGCGCGGCCCGCCATCGGGCTTTGGAGCTATTGACCGCCCTCGATGTCGCTCATCGCGCCGGCGCCCAGGTGTCCCAGCTATCGGGGGGCGAGCAGCAGCGCGTCGCCATCGCCCGCGCCCTGGCCAATCACCCGCCGGTCATCCTGGCCGACGAGCCGACCGCGCCTCTGGACAGCGAGCGGGCGCTGACCGTGATGCGCATCCTCAACCAGATGGCGGTGCAATTCCAGACCGCGATCATCATCGTCACCCACGACGAGAAGATCATCCCGACCTTCAAGCGCATCTACCAGATCCGCGATGGCCGGACGCACGAGGAAGCCGGTGAGGGACGCGCAACCTGATTCAGGTCAATTACCTGACAATAGGTGTCAACTATGATTCGGTGCCCCTGACCCGAAAGGCCACATCATGACCACCATTCCCGTCCACAACCACACCAACGCCGACGGCATCTACGGTTTCGATGCCCGAGGCATCGCCAAGCGCTTCCGTCACGCCGCCATCTTCGGCGCGCTCGATGCCCTCCATCCCGGCGAGGTGATGCGCTTTGTCAACGACCACGACCCGATTCCGCTGCTCCAGCAGATGCAGGCCCGCTATGGTGATGGCGTCGAGATCGCTTACCGCCAGCGCGAGGCGGAAGGCGTGATGATCGATTTCATCAAGCGCTGACAACCCGTGAAGATGCGTGAGGATGGGGCGGGACAGCCCCTCTGGCTGGCGGGCTTTCGCCCATTCTTCATCCTCGCCTGTCTTGCCGGACTGATCTTCCCGATGTGGTGGGTGTTGATCCACACCGGCGTCGTTCCGTCGCCGTCGTTCCATGTCGCCGCCCCCCTGCACTGGCACGCGCACGAGATGTTCTACGGCTTCGGCTGGGCGGTGCTGGGCGGTTTTCTCCTCACCGCCTCGAAGAACTGGCTGGGCGTGCGCGGCTGGCATGGCGGCGCGCTGGTCTTTCTCGCCGCCGCCTGGGTGTTCGATCGCCTGGCCATGAGCTTCGGCGCCGGCTGGCCACCGGCCTTGTTCTGGCTGGCCAGCGGCCTGTTTCAGGTCGCCATCGTCGCCATGCTCATGCACACCCTGCTTCGGCAGAAAGTGCGCGGCGGCGCCAGCGACAACTATTTCTTCTGGATCGCACTGCCACTCTTCGTGCCCGCCAAGCTGCTGCTCGTGCAGGGAGACTATTACGTCGTTGGCTGGAGCATGTCGCTGGCGCTGTTTCGGCTGGCCTTGCTGTTGATGCTGGAGCGTACCCAGGTCCAGTACATGCGCCATGCCTTCGGGGTGGACATCCTGCGCAACCCGCGGCTCGACTTTCCGATCAAGTGGCTGGCGGTGGCGCTGGTCTTCGCCGAGCTGCTGCCGGCGCCGCTGGCCGGTCTGCTCGAATTCGCGCTGGCGGCGCTGCTGCTTTGGCGCTTCGCCGGCTGGCAGCCGCGCAAGGCCTTCTCGCGGCTGGACATCGGCGTCATGTACTTCGGCTACCTGATGATCGTCGCCCAACTCCTGCTTTCCGGCCTGGGCCGCTTTGTCGACCTGCCCTGGGTCGGCACCGTGGCGGTGCACCTGTTCACCGTCGGCGCGCTGGGCGTCATCATGCCGGCGATGATCGTCCGCATCGCCAAGGGGCACACCGGCCGCGACGTCGTCTTCGAACGCGCCGACCAGTGGGTGCTGTGGATCATGGTTGCCGGCTTCCTGGCGCGGGTCGTCGCGCCGCAGCTTCATCCGGCCGGCTACGCGATGTGGCTGCACCTCGCCGCCACCTGCTGGCTGGTCGCCTTCACCGTGCTGCTGTGGCGCTATCTACCCTTCCTCGTCGCGCCACGGGTGGACGGCAAGGAACACTGACTCAGCCGAGGGTGGTGATCCGCCGGAGCACATCGCTCCAGCCGTGGCTCAACAGCACCAGCAGCGGCACGACCATCACGAACAGGTGGAGCACGCGGCGGATGCGGGTGTTGGCGCTGGTCATTTCCATGTAGTGGTCGATCACCATGCGGCCCTTGAAGGCGATCAGCCCCGCCACGACCAGCGCCAGCGGCCAGCCGGAGTGCCCCGTTTCGGCGAGCCAGGCGCCGGCCCCGGTCAGGCCGACCAAGAGCAACCAGATCTTCTCGGCATGTCCCATGGCTATCTCAGCACGTAAAAGAAGGGAAAGATCACCAACCAGATGACGTCGGTGGTGTGCCAATAGACGGCGGCCGCCTCCAGCCCGCTGTAGTCCTTGGCCGAGTACATGCCCATCATCGTGCGCGCGGCCACCCAGCCCAGGCCCAGCAGGCCCCAACTGACATGGACCAGATGGTTGAGCGTCAGGTAGTAGTAGGTGGTGTAGAAAATACCCGCCTGGCCATTGATGTCGTGCGCGATGTTCCAGCGGATTTCGAAGAACTTGATGATCGGGTAGCCGAGTCCGAGGGCGATGGCCAGCATCACCCAGCGCGCCGTCGCCCATCGCGCGTCGCGGCGGATCGACTCCACCGCCTTGACCATGCAGTAGCCGCTGGTGAGCAGGAGCAGGGTGATGGCCACCCCGGCGACGGTCGCCAGCTTGTCCGGCCCGGTGAGGAAAGCCTCGCGGTGGTGCGCCTTGGCGACGAAATAGACGCCGAACAGCAAGAGGAATTCGACCAGCACGCAGAAGATGCCGACCCAGATGCCGGTGTTACCCGGCACGCGGCCGTGCTTGAAGGTGCGTATCGGTTCCGGTGCGACGGCGGCGAGGGTGTCCGTATTCATCGCCGGCAGTTTAGGCGTCCGGCCGGGAAAAGCGCATGACGCGGATCAATCGGGCCGGAAATCGGCGATTGACCGCCGTCGATCAAAGTGCCGCCGCTGGAACCGAAACGATGCGTTCGGCCAGCAAGCGCGGCCTTTCGTCGTTGTTGATGACGAGGCCCAGCGGACAGTCCTGCTCAGCGACGAAGTCGGCCAGGGCGCGCAGCGAGCGCGGCTCGGTTGCGGAGCCGAGCTTGATCTCCACCGGCAGCGTACCGACTTCGCCAGAGAGCACCAGATCGACTTCGGCGCCGCCGCGGGTGCGGAAGTGGTGCGGCGCGACCTGAATGCCGGCCGCGGCAAACCCGCGCAGCAGCAGCTCGCCAGCGTAAGCCTCCCATGATCGGCCAGCCAGCGGATGGGTGGCCAGCGCGTCGGCGTCGGGAATCTGAAGCAATCGATGGGTAAGGCCGCTGTCCCTCAGCCAGCCTTTCGGGTGGCGCACCAGTTGCTTGTGCGGCGAACGATCCCAGGCCGGCAGGTGGCGCCAGAGGTAGGTGCCGTGGGCGATGGCCAGCCAGTCGCGCACCGTCGGTTCGGAGACACCCAGCGAACGCGCGATTTCGGCGTTGTTGAGGATGGTGCCGGAGAGATTGCAGAGCAATTGAATCAGTTGGCGATAGCGGTCGCGATTCAGGTTGGGGAATAGCGCGCCGATGTCGCGCATCAGATAAGTATCGAGGTAGTTGCGGTGCCACAGGCGGCGGAACTCGGGGTCTGCGCTGCTCCAGGGCTCCGGGTAGCCGCCCTGGAACCAGTGTTCCAGCACCTGGCGCAAGTCGAGACGCGGCGCGCCGGCAGCGACAACGTCTTGTGGCGCCGCCTTGTTCGCAAGCAGTTCGTAGAGCGGCGACGGGGGCAGGCGATAAGCCTCGGCCAGCGAGAGCGGCGCCAGCTCGGCCAGCCCGATGCGACCGGCCAGGGTCTCGGCGACGTTCTTCGCCAGATCCGGTGAACTGGAACCGGACAGGACGAAGCGGCCCTTGAGAGTCCGCTGCTTGTCGATGGCGACGCGCAACGCCGGGAACAGGGGTGGCGCCAGTTGTGCCTCGTCGATGACCACGCCTTGCGGATGCAGACGCAGGAACAGATCGGGATCGGCCAGCACCTGCGAGCGGTCGCTGGCGCTTTCCATGTCGAAACGCCGCCAGTCGCCGGGCAGGTTGCCGAGCAGCGTGGTCTTGCCCGACTGGCGCACACCGCTTACCGCCACGCACGGGAAATGGCGCAGCAGAGTGGCGATATGGTTTTGGAGGTGCCTTGGGAGCATGATGCAAATACTAAATGACGACTTTAGAATTTGCAAGTAATCAACGGAGTGACGCGGATCAAACGCGCCCCGCCCCGCCTCATCCCACCAGCTTGTACATCACCAGATAGAAGCGCACGCCCTGCCAGAGGGTCGATACGCCCAGCGCGATGACGAACAGCGCCGCGCCCTTGAGCAGCCAGCCGCGCAGGCGCGGTCCGAGCTTGCCGAACAGCACGGAGGCGGAGAGCATGGAGGGCAGGGTGCCGGCGCCGAAGGCGAGCATCAGCAGCATCCCCTCGGCCACCGACGGCGCGGTGGTCGCCTGCACCGCCATGGCCATGGTCATCGAGCAGGGCATCAGGCCGTTGATGGCGCCGCCGATCAGGGCACCGGCCACCGGCCCCTTTTGCGTGGCGGTGACGAACTGCCGCCGCAGCCAGGCCATGGGGGCGAAGCCGACGGTGTTGCGGATCGGCGATACGCCGAGCAGGTCGAAGCCGAGCAGGATGACGACCAGGCCGGCGACGATCTGCAACACGCCCTGGGCCAGGCCGATGACGCCGGTCGCCACCAGCACCGCGCCGAGCGCGGCGGCGATCAGCCCGACCAAGGCATACACGCCGATCCGCGCGCCGTGATAGGCGAGATAGGGCCAGAGCGCCGCGCGCGTTCAGCTTCATGAAGAAACCGGACACCAGGCCGCCGCACATGCCCAGGCAATGGCCGCTGCCGAGCAGGCCGGTCATGAAGGCAAGCGCGTAGGAAAACTCGGCGACGTGGTGGGCGTGGTCCAATCGGCTCTCCAGGAGGGTGCGGCATTTTGCCTTATTCCCGGGCACGGCAATAGCGACTACATTTGTCATTTCCGATCGAGAAGGGATCCTTGCCAATGAGACATTCCGTGTCGCGGTTTCCCCGCGGGTCGGTCGAATCGCCTTCCGGCGAGCGGCACTGCGCGTCGGGCGAGCGCGTTCATGAAGCGCTCGCACCGGGCTCCGCCTGGCGCGTGAGATCCGGCGCGGTGCGGCTCGATGCCCTCGGCGACGGCGGGGTGGTGTTTGCCGGTCTGGGCATTCCGGGCGACATCATCGGCGCCGAGACGCTGCTGCTGGGCATGTGCCATTTTCGCGCCACGGCGCTGACGCCGACGGTGCTGACACCTTGGCCGGGTTCGGCGTCGTCGCGGGGTGCGAGCCTGCTCGGCGCGCTGGCCCAGGTGCAGCAGCGCGGCGCTTCCTTGGTGGCGCTGCGCGCGGGCCAGGCCATGGATCGGGTCGCACGGCTGATTCGTCTGCTTGTGCCTGAAAGCGGTGGCGAGTCGTTGATCCAGATCGTCCTGCCACCGCTGCGCGATATGGCCGACATCACCGACCTGACAATCGAGACGGTGTCCCGGTCTCTGAGCAACCTGCGACGGCTGGGCATGCTGGAACCGGACGGTCAGCGGCGCGGGCGAGGCGACAAGACCTGCCTCTATCTGGCTCCGGAAATGGTGGCGATGACATGACCTGGACAGCCCAATGCGCCAACTCGGCGGACCTGCTGCTGGTTGACGACAACGACCCGTTTCGGCAGAGGCTCGCGCGCGCCCTGACCCGGCGCGGCTACAGGGTCGTGATGGCGGCAACGGTTGACGAGGCGATTGCCTGTGCCCATCGCCATCTTCCGGCGCGCGCCGTGGTGGACCTGAATCTCGACGGCGCTTCCGGACTCGACCTGATTCCGCGTCTGCTGGAAATCGAGGGCGCCATGCGCATCATCGTGCTGACCGGCTATGCCAGCATCGCCACGGCGGTCGAGGCGATCCGCCGCGGGGCGACGCACTACCTCGCCAAGCCGACCGAAGTGGAGGAAATCCTGTCGGCCTTCGAGCGCACGGCCGGCGATGTCACGACGCCGTTGCCGCCCACACCGCTGTCGCTCAATCAACTCGAGTGGGAGCATCTCCAGCGCACGCTGCTGGATCATGCCGGCAACATCTCCGCCGCCGCGCGTACCCTTGGTCTGCACCGTCGTTCCCTTCAGCGCAAGCTGCACAAACACTCGCGCTGGTGAGGCCAGGCGCGGCGTTGGTGCGCGCTACCCGATGATCGGCGCGGCGCAAGTCGCCGCCACGCGGCCGTAGGTTGCGACCGGCGCTCCCGCCGTCCATGCCCACATCTGGTCGCCCAGAGAGAAGTGCCACCACTCGTTGCCATGGCGCAGGAACCCGGCGGAGCGCATTGCTTCGTCGAGCAGCACCCGGTGCTCGTGGTAGCCGCGCAGCGGCGGCGACGCCGCCCGCGCATAGTGGTCCGGATAGGCGCGTTCGGTTGTTTCGTCGATCGGGCAGCCCATGTCGACCTCGCATCCGGCGGCATCCAGCAGGGTCAGGTTGACAGCCGCCCCGGTGCTGTGCGGCGGCGGGGTGCGCGGATCGTCGCTGGGCACACCCCAGAACTCGAACACCCGGGTGGCCAGGGTTTCGTACAGGTCCGGGTCCCGCTGGAGTAGCTCGGTGGGGTCGCCAAAGGTCGCCAGGGATCTTCCGGCCAGTTCCGCCTGGCGCCCGAACTCCCGCCAGACCATGAAGGCCTGCACGGAATTCGGCCGATAGGCGTCGAACAGCTTCAGCGTCCAACCCGGCCGGCGCGCGCCGAGTTCGTCCTGCGCCTTCAGCAAGGCGGCGAGGACACGCCGCCTCAGCATCCATGGCGATGCGCCGCCGTAAGGGGCACCCAGCGCGACATAGGGATGCGGCGTGGTAAAGGCCACCACTCCGGGCGGAATGGCGACCAGCGGATCGTTGCATTCCTCGATCGGGATCGCCCGGTAGGTCTTCATGCCCGCTTGGCGGAGTGACTTCAGGAAGCCCGCTGCGGAATCATCCGCCTATCTTGATTCGTGCCTTGGCCTTCAGCTCTTCAAACAGCTTCTGCATGCTCCGCTCCTGGAGTTCGCGTTGCAGCCCGGGCCTGACCTCGTCGAGGGCAGGAATCGCCTTGGGCCGCGAGTCATCCAGGGCTATCACGTGGTAGCCAAACTTGGACTTGATCGGACGTTCCGTAAACTTTCCCTTGTCCAGTCCGGTTACCGCCGCGCTGAACTCGGGAACCATCGCGGCGGGATCGAACCAGCCCAGGTCGCCGCCCTTGACCTTGGAGCCGGGATCCTTCGAGTGTTCCTTCGCCAGGGCTTCGAAGTCTGCCGGGCTGGCCTTCAGCTTGGCGATGATGTCCTCGGCCTCGGCCTCGCTGCCCACCAGAATATGGCGCGCCTTGTATTCGAGGCCGGCGGACCGCGCCCGGAACTTCTCGTATTCGGCCTTGAGCAGGTCCTCGCCGACGGGATGCTTCCTCTGGTAGTCCTGCACGAATGCCGTGGCGAGGATGGATTGCATGGTCAGGTCGATGTAGTCGAGCAACTCGGGCGACTTGTCCAGGCCGATCTTGCGGGCCTCCTGGGAGAGGATGAGTTGCAACGCGAGCTGATCGACGATCTTCTTGCGTGACTCGGCGTTGTCGGGTTGCCCCTTCGCGGCGCGGTCCTTGGCCAGCCGGTTCACGCGGTATTCACTGATACTGGTTCCATTGACCGTGGCCGCCACGACGCTCATGTCGGGCGGGCCCGCCTTGTTCGGCGGGTCGGCCGCGCCGGCGGACGCGATAGTCAAGACCAGTGCCGTACCGAACGTCAATGCGCGGAGATTGAACTGCTGCATGGGAGAGCCTTTCGACAAGTATCGCGAAGAAGTCGGCGACCGGTCATGTTGAAACCGATCTCGCCAAGGGGGCGAATGTTACCAAGCCTATGGGTCCAGGTTCGGAATGCTCTTTCGAACATGCCGTTGAGGGTCCGGTTCCCCGAAAGCGTATGCTGAAGGCTCGAACCGTCAGACCATCGGTTCAATCACTGAATGGGGAGCCCGGTATGCCTGCTAAGACGTGCATGACCTTGCTGCTTGGTTGTCTGGCCAGCGTTGCATCCTTCGCGCAAGTGACCGGCGGGGCGGTCGCACCGGCAACCACCCAGACGACGCCGCCACAACCCGTCGGGCAGCTAAAGACCGGCGGCGTGCTCCGGCAAACCCCCGGCGACAGTCGGCAAGCGCAACAGCCGCCACTGGCGGCTCCCCAGGTCCAAACGGGGCCTCAAATCCAGACCCCGAATCCGCAAGTCCAACAGGTGCCTCAGCAACAACCACTCAATGCGCCGGCGGAACGCAAAGGGCGCAATCAGAAAGACGACAAGGGTCTCTTCGGGGGATTGTTCTGAGGCCGTCGACCGCCGCCAACCTGGCCCAGCGCCACGGAGGAGGACCGTCGCATCCCTCCATGTCCGGTTTTCCAAACGGCGGTCATTGACTCGCTGATTTGGTTCCAAACGACATTAGGCGGCGATGCTGAGGCGCTCATGTTGGTGCTCCTTTTCGTGGGCTAGCCAGGCTTCCTCGGCGTCGAGATGCGCCAGCAGTGCATCGATGAAGTGGGCGGCCACCGCATTCGGGTCCTTGGCGCGGACTCTTCCTGACGTGTAGTCAAAGCAACACTGGCGCGCTTTGGCGCCCGTCGAGGTGACGGACTTTGGCGGCTCGGTGACGAACGGGAGGGCGAACAGGCCGGCTTCAGTCCGTTCGTGGGTGGTCATGGCATCCGCCAGGGACATGGTGTCGTCGGTGGAATGGCTGGAGCGAGTTGCCGCGGTTGCCGCCAAGTGCCTGAGGGTGGCATGCTCCGCGAGGATGGCGCTCAGCGCGCTGTTAAACGAGGCGCGATCGGTAGGGGTGTTGGCTGTCATGTCGATCTCCTTCAAGAAAACATCAGACGCAATCAAGAATCTGGAATCGTCCAATGGCGCGTGCCCTCCCATCGGCGTCGGCGCGGGTGCCGGTCGGAGGGATGTCCATTTGTCAGGTCAATTGGCTGGTCCAGTCATTCAGTGGGACACAGTCCAAACCCTCCGCGCGGCAAACCGACTCGTTGCCCTGCGCGTCGCGAATGTTGCGGAAGGGTCCAGGGCCGAAGTGATCATAGGAGTCGAACGGGCTCGACTCGGCAAAGATGAAACAGGCCTCGTCGTTGATGTCAACCTCGAGGCGCCCATCGTGGGAAACGCCATAGTCTCGCCAACCGTCCGGACCGCCGCAGCCCTCAAGGACCGGAGACGTGTGGTTGGAGTGGCGATCAATCCAGGCGACCAGTTCGGGTTCGATGAGTTGGCCATCGGATTCGGCAAGAGAAAAGGCAAGCGCCCTGGCGGACTCGAAGCGAGAGGTAGTGGTTCCGCCAGGAAACAGTTGGGAAGCATTGAGGGTTTTCATCGTGTCCTCCTTGAGGAGTGTTGTGGTTCCATTCCCGTCGCCGGATGGCTGGGAGGATTCCACCGATCCAGAGTGTAGTAGTTGATAAAAATAGTCAACTACTTCTTGGGTTTCCGGATCTTCCGCTGGCCGGCAGGGTGGGGTGGACCAACCGGCTTGCCTTTGCGCCAGGGTTACCGGTGTTGATTGGATCCCATGACAGACTCCTTCGTTGTTGATTGGAGTCTGATTCTTAGCTCACGGCGGGAAGGACGGCTTACGCCAGGAATCCCTGATGCTCACAACCGGCCAGGAGCGGACGGTTGACGTTGTTTTGCGATTGGCCCCGTGGCACGATGCACCGATGCCATACAGCAGTTCCCGCCTCGTTCGATGCTATTGAAATGATCCGCAGATCGCTTTTCGGCGCGCCAGCCTGGAGTGTTGTCGTTCCGGTAGCTGCCTGCTTGCTGCTCATTGCAGTCTGGGGCCGCCCTCTGGGCTCGATTCTCCTCTTGTGCATCGTGGCCGCATTGATCGCGGCAGTCCTCGTGGCCGTGCATCACGCCGAGGTCATAGCACATCGCGTGGGCGAACCGTTTGGCACACTGGTGCTCGCCTTGGCTGTCACCATCATTGAGGTGTCGTTGATCGTCTCGCTGATGCTATCCGGCGGAGAGGCCGCCAGCGCATTGGCCCGGGACACAGTGTTTGCGACCGTGATGATTGTCTGCAACGGCACTGTGGGACTGTGCTTGTTGATGGGGGCATTGCGACATCGTGTGCTCGTCTTCAGGATTGAAGGAACCACACCAGCGTTGTCGGTGCTTGCCACTCTCGCCGTCTTGACGCTGGTGTTGCCGTCGTTCACTTCCTCGACACCCGGTCCAACGCTGGCCCCGGTCCAACTGGCCTTTGTTGGCGTGGTTTCACTCACGCTCTATGGTGTTTTTGTCTTTGTCCAGACGGTACGCCATCGGAGCTACTTTCTGCCCGTCGAGGTGGAATCTGAGGACGTGATAGTCGCGGCGCCGCCATCCACATCTTCGGCGCTTGCTAGTCTCGCTCTGTTGTTCCTGTGCCTTGTTGACGTTGTGGGCCTTGCCAAGGCGCTTGCCCCAAACATTGAGGCAGTTGTGAAAGCGACATCGGCCCCACATTCGGTCGTCGGCATTGCCATCGCGCTTATGGTCCTGCTACCTGAAACCTGGGCTGCTCTTCGGAGCGCGGTCCGAAATCGCATGCAGACCAGCTTCAATCTCGCACTGGGTTCCGCGCTTGCCACCATTGGTCTGACCATACCGGCTGTAGCCGCGACGACCGTGGCCTTGGAGTTACGATTGGAGCTCGGGCTGCCTCCAAAGGAAATGGTGTTGCTCGTGCTGACCTTGATGATCTCTGCTATGACTTTGGGCGGTGGGCGCTCCACGGTGCTTCAAGGCGCTGTCCATTTGATCTTGTTTTCGGCATTTCTTTTCCTTGCCGTCGTGCCATGACGATCAACGTGCCCAACCAGGTGTTCCTCGCGAATCTCATCGCTCGGTCTGTGGTTGAGCACTGGCGTTGAACGACGGTTTCCGGGACATCATTGCTTCCGCTTCGGGCACGATCCTGCCGACCAGACCGTCTGATTGCGACGGTTCCAATCTGCGCCGAAGTCTCGATGGTCCGGTGAAACGCGGGACTGCCTCGGGGCTCAGGTTCCCCGTCGTTGCAGCCGCAGCGAATTGGTCACCACCGAGACCGAGCTCATGCCCATGGCGGCGGCGGCGATCATCGGGTTGAGGCGGCCGGCGGCGGCGACGGGGATGGCGACGACGTTGTAGCCGAGCGCCCAGAACAGGTTCTGGCGGATGATGCTCATGGTGCGTCGCGAGAGTTCGATGCCGGCGGCGACGCGGCCGATGTCGCCACCGACCAGGGTGATGTCGGCCGACTCGACGGCGATGTCGGCGCCGCCGCCGATGGCGAAGCCGACGTCGGCGGCGGCCAGGGCCGGCGCGTCGTTGATGCCGTCGCCGATCATGCCCACCCTGGCGCCATCCGCTTGCAGCTTGCGGATCAGCTCCAGCTTGTCGGCGGGCGTGGCGCGGGCGACCACCCGGTCGATGCCGACTTCGCGGGCGATGTGGCTGGGCGGCGGCTGGCGACGTCGCCGGTGGCCATGATGGTGGTGAGGCCAAGACGATGGCAGCAGGGCGATGGCCTGGCGGGCGCCCTCGCGGGGCCGGTCGGCGATGGCGAACAGGGCCACGCAGCGGCCGCCGAGGGCGACGAACACCGGCGTCTTGCCCTGGTTGGCCCAGGCGTCGGCCTGCTCCCGCTGGTCGTCGATGGACACGTCGCCTTGCTCCATCAAGCGTGACGTTGCCGACCAGCACCGGCACGCCGCCGCAACTGGCGGCGACGCCGTGGCCCGGCAGGGCCCGGAAGCCAGCCGTCGGCGCGGCGCTGACGCCCGCGCGCCCGGCACCAGGCGGTGATCGCCCGGCCGAGGAAATGTTCGGAGCCGGCCTCGACGCCGGCAACGGCGGCCAGGATCAAGGCCTCGTCCTGGCCGGCGCCGGACCAGGAAGTCGGTGACCACCGGCCGCCCTTCGGTGATGGTGCCGGTCTTGTCGAAGACCAGCGTGGTGAGCTTGGCGGCGGTTTCCAGCGCTTCGCCGTTGCGGATGTAGATGCCGCGCTTGGCCGCCTGGCCGGTGCCGACCATGATCGCGGTGGGCGTGGCCAGGCCGAGCGCGCAGGGGCAGGCGATCAGCAGCACGGCCACCGAGTGGGCCAGCGCCGCGCGAGGCCGGATGTCCGGCCAGCAGCCAGCCGGCCAGCGTGGTCGCGGCGATGGCGCCGACGGCGGGCACGAAGCGGGCGGAGATGCGGTCGGCGAGCTTCTGCACCGGCAGCTTGGTGCCCTGGGCGTGGTCGACCATGCGGATGATGCCCGACAGGACGGTGTCGCCGCCGACGGCGGTGACACTCATCACGAAGGCGCCGTTGCCATTCAGGCAGCCGCCGACCACCGCGTCGCCCGGCCCCTTGGCCACCGGCAGCGATTCGCCGGTGAGCAGCGATTCGTCGATGGCCGAGCCGCCCTCGACCACCACGCCGTCGGTCGGCACCTTGTCGCCGGGACGTACGCGCAGCCGAGTCGCCGACCACGAGTCGTCGATCGCCACGTTCCTGCTCGACGCCGTCGCGCAGACGCGCATCGCCGTGTCCGGCTGCAATTCGATCAGCTTGCGGATCGCCTCGGAGGCGCGCCCTTGGCCTTTTCTTCCATGTAGCGGCCGGCGAGCACGAAGGCGAGGATACCGGCGGCCGATTCGAAATAGACGTGGTGGTGCTGGCCGCAGCACGCCGGGCAAACTGTAGGCCCAGGCGGCACCGGCGCCGATGGCGATCAGCGTGTCCATGTTGGCCTCGCGCTGTCTGCGCCAGCGCCCAGGCCTTGCGGAAGATGTCGCCGCCCGGGCCGAACACGGTGGCGGTGGACAGCGCGAACTCCATCAGCCGCAGCAGCGGATTGCGGTGCATCAGCATGCCGGAGATCATCACCGGCGCGGTCATCAGGGCGGCCTGCACAGAGCTTCCGCTTCGCCAGCGCCAGGCGCTCCTTTTCGCGTTCGACCAGCAGGCGCCGCTGGGACAGCGTATCCATGGGGCGCGGCTCGTAGCCCAGCCGGCTGACGGTGGCGAACAACTCATCGCGGCGAGAGGTGTCCCGTCACCGTGGCCGTGCCGGCGGCGAAGTTCACCGTCGCGCTGCCGACGCGCGGGTCGCGCTGCAGGGACATCTCGATCAGCAGCGCGCAGGAGGCGCAGGTCATGCCTTCGACGGCGACGTTGCATTCCTGGAGCGGGCCGTCCGGCACCGCCGTGCCGGTTGTGTCAGCGGGCTTGGGCGGCGGCGCGGCGGCGATATTGCCGATCACCGCGTCCAGCGTGGCCAGCAGGCGTTCTTCGGGCAGCGTGGCGGGATCGAAATGCACCGTCACCGAGCCGATGCCCGGCACCGCGCGGACGTCGCTGATCGCCGGGTGCTTGCGCAGCAGGATTTCCAGGATGTAGCAGCGCTCCGGCTGCTTGACCAGCGACGGCGCGATCAGCGCGCAAGCGGCGCGCGAGGCGATGGACGATACGGGCGTGCTTCACTTCAGCGACTTGCGATACCGAACGAGCAGAAATACCAGATAGAAGGTGGTCAGCCAGGCGTCGGCGTGGCGCACCGGATTCTTCATCCACTGCTTGGTGATCAGGTCCCAATGCACCCGGATCAGATAGAACATCAGCACGTCGTTGAGGAAATTGACCGCCGCCTTTTCCGTCAGCGCGCCTTTCAGGACCGGCTGTAGCCGCGCTTGCAGGGTGCCGGCCGGGGCGCCGCCGGGCTCGCGCAGCTTGTCCAGCAGTCCATGGATTCGTTCACCGACTTGCCGCGCGCCGCGTTCCACGGCCTGCCGGGCGCTGGCCAGCGGGTCGGCGACCGCCGCCGGCTCGCTTGCGTCAGCGGCGGTGGTTTCGGCTTCGGCGGGCAGGTCGTCGAGCAGCCCGCGCAGGCATCGGGCCACGTCTTGCAGACCGCAAAGATGCGCGTCGAAGCGGATCGACAGGCGACTGGCTGGTTCGAACTCGACCCGATAGACGCCGGCCCGGGCGCGCAGCCCGGTCTGCCAGGTGGGCCCTGGCGGCCGGACCGCCAAGCTCGGGCGGCAGTTCGAGCCGCAAGTGCCCCGGCTCCTTGTGGCGGACGGTGACGAGACGTGACAGGCGAGCCGCATCCATGGTTCGACGGCCTCAAGCAGCGGGGGTGTCGGGCGTCGGCTGGGCCTGCTGGGCTTCGCTCTCCTGCGCTTCGGCGACCAGGTCTTCGAGGTTTTCCTTCTGGTGCAGCACGAAGTCCTTGCCCATGCCGCTGGCCTTGGAAACGGCCAGGACGATTTCCTTCTCGTACTTGTGGAGCAGATAACCGGCGGCCAGGCCGCCCGCCAGCAGCAGCAGCGGGTTGCGCAGCAGGGCGAAGCCGAACAGGCCACGCCCGGCGGCAAAGCCGGTGGCCGCCATCATCGCCCCCTGGGTCAGCGGATTGCCCATCATCGAACCCATGCCGGCGCCCATGCCGCCGCCCATCATGTGCGGCATCTGCTTCATCATCTCTTCGGTCATCATGGTGTGTGCTCCTTTAGGCAAACTAAGTCGTGGAATTCTGCGCCAACGGCGGTGGCGCGTCCTTGATATCGTGCAACATCTGGTAGATCCCCAGGCACCCTTCGCAGCAGAATTCGAGGGTCTTGTCCGGTGCGCGCAGCGCGAAGGGCTTTATGCCCACCGGCAGGCTGCACAAGTCGCAGGGCCGTTGCGGATCGTTCATTTGAGCAGGGCCAGCGCGTGGCGCTCGAAGGTGGCTTCGTCCGCCTCGCCGACCACCTTGGCGCGCACGATGCCCCTGGCGTCGATGAAATAGGTGGTGGGCAGGCCGACCACGCCAAAACTCCGGGCGATCTTCGATTGCTCGTCCATCAGCGCCGGGTAGCTGACGCCGATCTTCTTGATGAAGGCGTCGACGGTCTTCCGGTCCTGTCCGGCATTGATGGCGATGATGTCCAGCCCTTTGCCCGCCGAGCCTTTGTGGCGCTGGTAGACGGCTTCGATGGCCTTCATCTCGCCTTCGCAGAACTTGCACCAGTCGGCCCAGAAGCGGACCACCACCGGCCGCCCGGCCCAGGCGGCCGGGAAGTGCGCGGGCATGCCGTCCAGCCGCACGGTCTGGAAGGTCGGGGCGATGTCGCCGATGTTGAGTTTGGCCGGTGGCTTGCCGCCGCAGGCGGCGAGGAGCAGGGCGGCCAGTACAAGCAGGACCGGGCTGCCACGAATATCAGTCTTCACGAACATCCGAACCTCGCCATTTGTATCGCGGCGATGGTAGCAGAGATCGTGAAGGTCGCCAGCCGGCGGGCTGCGCTTACTTCTTCTTGCCGCCCTTGGCGGGTTTGGCCGCGCACATCTTGCCGGGCATCGAGAGGCTGGACTGGTAGGCGGAGATCGCCACCAACTGGTCGTTGGTGTAAGGCCTGATGACCTTGACCATGTCGGGGTTGGCGTTGCGGCGGTGACCGTCGCGAATCTCGGTCATCTGGCGCAGCAGGTACTTGTAGTGCTGGCCGGCCAGTTGCGGGAAGTGCCGTCGGTACGACCGGCGCCGGAAGGCAGGTGGCAGGCGCCACAGACCTCGTAGGTTTCGCGGCCGTTCTTGGGGCCGCCCTTCAGCTTGAGCGCCTCGACCTTCTCACCTTCGGCGGCGTTCCACTTGTAGCTCTTGCCTTCGATGCCTTCCTTCTTCAGCGCGGGAGAGGCGGCAAAGGCAAGACCGGAAATGAGCAGTGCGGCGATCGAAATCTGTGTCTTCATGCGCGGTTTCCAATACATGCGGGCTCCGGGCGCCTGGCGCCATCCCTGACGTCGGAGGATGGCGGGGGAGCGAAACCAAGCCGGGAGCGAGGCGCATCGTGCGCGGCCGGCCGCGAAGGGCAATTGGGCAAATTGTCGCGCGACAAATTGTCTCCTGCGTCGCTTTGTCGCAATGGTCGCGACACTTGGCTCTCTAAACTGACTGCCTTCTTAAATCCGGTTGCGCACAGGAGCACACATGAGACTTGCTACGAAGCCGCTTGCCCTCGCCGTCGTCGCCGCCGTTGGTCTTGGCGCCGCCGCATCCGTCCATGCCCAGTCCGGAACAGTCGAGATCCGTCTGGTCGCGCAGGAACTCGCCCCGGCCCTTGACGCGCTCGCCGCCAAGACCGGCGCGCGGCTGCAGTACACGCCGGAAGCCGTCAAGGGCAAACGGGCTCCGGCGCTCGCCGGTGACCTGAGCACGGAGGACGCGCTCGCCCGCCTGCTCACGGGATCGGGCCTGACCTGGACGCGCTCGGCGGATGGCGCATATGCGATCCAGGGGATGACGGTGGAGAAGGTGGCCGAACTGGCGGCGATCGAGGTTCGCGATACGGCCAGCGGAGACTACGTCGCACGCAGGGCGACGTCGGCCACCAAGACCACGGCGCCGATCCACGATACGCCGGTCGCAATCCAAGTGATCCCTCGCGAGCTGATGGACGATCAGCAGGTCGTCAATGTCAAGGAGGCGACGAAGAACGTCAGCGCCGTGCTGCCTTCGACCTACCAGTTCTACGAGGCCTACACGATTCGCGGCTTCGACACCGGCACCGACGTGTATCGCAATGGGTTGCGGCAACCCTCGTTCAGCGACCAGCAAACGGCGAACGTCGAGCAGGTGGAAGTTCTGAAAGGGCCGGCCGCGATACTCTATGGCCGCATCCAGCCGGGGGGCATGGTGAATGTCGTCACCAAGCGCCCGCTGACGCAACCGTACTATTCGATCCAGCAGCAAGTCGGTTCTTGGGACCTCTATCGCACGACCGTAGACGCGACCGGTCCGCTCGCGTCGGACGGCACCTGGCTCTACCGCGTAAACTTCGCCCGTCAGACCAACGACTCCTTCGTCAACTTCGTGACCAACGAAAATACCTTTCTTGCGCCCGCCCTGACCTGGAGGCCGTCCAGCCGCTTCGAGCTCAACCTCGAACTCGAATACCAGCGCCGCACCTATGTTCATTTCGGCACCAATGGCGGCGGCGTTCCGGCGGTCGGCTCGCGGCCGGCCGACATCCCGCGGTCCCGCTACATCGGCGACCCCAGCATCTCGGTCGAACTTCCCCAATCGGCAGGATCGCGACTATCTCGGCTTCGACTGGACCTACCAACTGAACGATCGTTGGAAGCTCAAACACCGGCTCGGCCACACTGCGGTCAACTACTACACACACTATGCTGGCTCACGGGCCCTCGACCAGACGACCGGGGTGCTGACACAGACGCTTCAAGGGGCGTTTCAGGATCGCAAGTCCTACGCCACGAACCTCGATCTGGTGGGCGATTTCGAGACTGGCAAGGTCCGCCACGAGATGCTGATCGGCATCGACTATTACCACCTGCGGCAGAACTACAAGGGCCTGGGGCTGGGTACCACGGTGGTGGCGATGCCGGCGATCAACATCTACAACCCCGTGTATGGCGACAACTCCGCGATGGTGGGCGGTACGCCCGACAATTCGTTCTTCGTGCGCAAGGAGTACTGGACGGGAGTCTACCTCCAGGACCAGATGCGCTTCGGCGACAATCTGCATCTGCTGCTCGGCGGGCGCTACGACGACGCGCACCACGGCACGGGCAACAACTCGGTAGTCGGCGGCTCGCTCGACCAGGCATGGAGGAATCTTGCGCTGCGGCATGACAAGTCCTTCAGTCCGCGTGCCGGCGTGTTGTACCAATCTGTGCCTTGGCTCTCCGTATACGGCAACTATGTCGAATCGTTCGGTACCAACAACGGCATCTCGGCCACGGGCCAGGCGTTCGATCCGCAGCAAGCCAAACAGTATGAAATGGGCGTCAAGGGCGACCTGCTGAACGGCAGACTGACGACGACGCTGGCCGTCTTCGACATCACCAAGACCAACATCCTGACGCGCGATCCGGTAAACCCCCTGCTTTCGATACCCATTGGTGAAGCGCGCAGCCGTGGCGTCGAATTCGACTTCAGCGGCCGCCTGGGTCGCGACTGGAACATCATCGGCAACCTGACCTACGATCAAGCTGAAATCACCAAGGACAACAATGGCAACCAGGGCAGGATGCTTCCCGGTGTTCCCATGCGTTCGGGAAGCGTCTGGGCTAAATACGATGTCGGTGGCGAGGCGGCGGGAGGCTACAGCCTCGGGGCCGGACTCTTCCTCCGCGGTCAGCGCCAGGGAGACACGGCGAACACCTTCCAGTTGCCCGGCTACGGTCGGGTTAACGCGTCCGTGGCGTATCGCTTCAAGGGTTTCGGGGCGAAGCTCGCCACGGCGCAACTGAACATCCAGAACGTCTTCGACAAGATCTATTTCGATCATGGCGGCAGCAATGGCAGTCGGTTGAACAGCTACTACGGCGAGCCGCGCATGTTCGTCTTGTCGCTGCGCGCGCAGTACTAGGGTAGTGCCGCAAGATGGCGGGCATTCTCGCCGGGTCGACAGTTGCCGCCTGGCACCGGTGGATGGGCCTGATTCTCTCGATTCCGCTGCTCGGCTGGGTGGTGTCGTCGGTCGCCCTGGTGGTGGTCACGTTCGGCATCCCGAACGGGCTGCAGGGAGTCTTCCAATTGCAGCCCTACAACTCGGTCGACCTGCCCCTCGATGGCGCCCGGTTGCGGCCGGCGGAACTGTTGCGTCACATCGCGGCCGAGTATGGGGTTCCGCGCATTCATTGGATGCGGCTGGAATCGCGCGGATCGCGGCTATGGTACGTCGTTCGGCCTACGCCATTCTCGTTGGCGATGAGCTTCGACGCCGTCACCGGCGAACGTCTCGACCCTTTGCCGGACAGTATGATGATCGAGGTGGCGAACGAGGCCTTGGTCGGCTCCCGCGTCGAATCCATCGAATCGATCATGGAATTCAATCGGGACTACGCCGCCGATCGGCTGCCCGCCGTAGCCGCCCGGATGACGGGCGAGCAGCCGTCGATACTGATCCTTTCGCGCGATAGCGGCCGCATGCTGCGGCGCATGGACGCCGACGCGGAGAACTTCAACTGGTGGTACAAGGCCTTCCATGTCAACCAGTATTCGGATCACGTCATCCCGTGGACGGCTCTGCTGTATCTATGCGCGGTCGGCGTCGCCGTCGTTTCCGTACTCGGCTACCTACTGTTCTGGTCGCGCCGACGCGGCCCGGCACCGGACCTGTCGGCGCGACAAGGCGCGCTTACCGCCCGCAACCTTCATCGGAAGACCGGCGCTGTCTTTGGTGGCGTTCTGCTGCTACAACTTGCCGCCGGCATCTATATCTGGCTCAGCCTCGGTCCGCTCAACCCGGCCTTTCGCGGCAAGCCGAGCTTCAATTTCGAGTGGGCCGCCGGCATTCCGGCCGGCCATGCGCTTGCCGACCCAGGTGTCGTGCTGGCGGCCGGTGCGAAACCCGCGCAGGACTCGAAGCCCGTGCAGGCGATCGAATGGCGTCGTATCGGCGAGATGGATGTGTGGCTGGTATCGCCGCGACGGGATGAGCCGCCGCTGGTATTCGACGCGCAATCCGGGCGGCGAATAGGTCCGCTGTCCCCCGAGGTCGCGGGCAATCTTGCGCGCGGCGAAACCGCCGGCCTACCTGAATTCGATTACCTTGGACCGCTGCACTTCGCGTCCATGGACCTCAACCGGCGGCTGCCCGCGTATCGCTTTCGATTTCGCGATCCGGCATCGACCGACATCTACGTCCTACAGGGCAGCGGGGAAATCGTCATGCGGCGGCCAGAATTCTGGCGGGTCTTCGGACCGTTCCTGTTGACGCACATGCTGTCGGTCTTCAAGAACAAGACCGCCGACGTCATCCTCCTGGGGGTCTTTCAGCTTGGCTTCCTGGTCGTGATCATCACCGGGTGGCGGCTCCAGTTTCCCGGCAGGACCGCACGGGTTGGGAAGAAGACGCCCGCCGTCAACGAGGATCCCGCAACCGACGTTCCGGCTGGCGGCGGGCTGGTGCGACAAGGGAACCGGGACGTCGCCGCGCCATGAGGTTGCCAGACCAGTCCGACATGGGTTCGAGCACAATCCGACCGATCCGCCGCCCACTGTCCCGCAGCGACCGCGCCGCGCTCTTCCTCGGGGTGCTGCTTGCGGTACTGACGGTGGCCTTCTTCGTCTGGAAGATGGTTGAGCGGATCACGTCCGAGCGGTCATTGGGTCCTGTGGTGTCATCGACTCCGACGCCGCCGGCGCCCCCCGCGCCACGGTCCCGATGGAGCGGGCCACCACGGTGAGCCGGGGAGCGTCATTGGCCCGATACCATCCGGAACGATCGGTCGGCATTGCCTTCGTCGCAGTGCTCCACGCCGCCGCCCTCTATGGCCTCTGGCAGCACCGGCTGCTGCCGACGCCCACCGACGTAGCGACGCCTCTTCGTGAACTTCATCGCCCCGCCGGCGCCGAAGAAGAAGGAAGAACCCAAGCGCCCGCCGCCACCCAAGCCGAAGCCCATCGAGAAACCCCAGCCCCGGCAGATCGTCGCCGAGACGCCCGTCGTCGCGCCCACCGACTACGTCGCTCCGCCACCGCCGCCCAAGCCGGAACCGGCATCCGAGCCCGGTCGTCGAAGCTCCGCCCATGCCCTTGCCCGCCGGCCCGGTGGCCATGTCTTCCGAACTCTCGGTTGCCTGTCCTGAGCGCGTCGGCGCCCAGCTATCCGGCCCTGTCGCGCCGTTTCGGCGAAGAAGGGGTCGTCGTACTGCGCGTCGAACTGGACGAGACCGGTCGCGTGGCCATCGCCAAGGTGGCAAGCTCCAGCGGCTCACCCGCGGCTCGACGAAGCGGCCCTCGGCGCCGTGCGCACCTGGCGCTGCACGCCGGCCATGCGCGGTGGCCAGCCGGTACGGGCCCTCGCACTGCAACCCTTCAAATTCGTTCTGCAAGGAAACTGATCACATGGAACAAGCTGCGATCGATGGCCTGGGCTTTGCCCACTTTCTGACCCAGGCCGATGGCGTCGGCAAGACTGTGCTGGGGGTCCTGCTGCTGCTGTCGATGGCCAGCTGGTACCTGATCTTCACCCGCGCCCTGGCCAACTGGGCTGGCCGGCCGGCGGGCCGATGCCTTCGTACAGGCGTTCTGGCAGGCGCGCTCGCTCGACGACGTCGTGGCGCGCGGTGGCACCGACAACGCCTTCGCCGTGCTGGTCGCTGAGGCCCTCAAGGCGCCGGCCACGCGGCGGCGACCACAACCTCGCCGCCGCCGGTGGCCTGGCCGAGTATCTGACGCGTGTGCTCAACAATGCGGTCGATCGCGAAGCGGCGCGCGTCGGAGCACGGCCTGACGGTGCTGGCCTCGGCCGGTTCGGCGGCACCCTACATCGGCCTGTTCGGCACCGTGTGGGGCATCTATCACGCGCTGGTGCAGATCGGCATGAGCGGGCAGGGCACGCTGGACAAGGTGGCCGGCCCGGTGGGCGAGGCGCTGATCATGACGGCGCTGGGGCTGGCGGTGGCGATCCCGGCGGTGCTGGCCTACAACGCCTTCAACCGCCGCAACCGCATGTGGCTGTCGCGGCTGGAGTCCTTCGCCCACGACCTGTATGTGCTGCTGACGGTGAAACAATGGCCAGCGCTGACATCACCCGCCGGCGCCACAGGCGCCGATGGCGGACATGAACGTGGTGCCGCTGGTGGATGTGATGCTGGTGCTGCTGGTGATCTTCATCGTCACCGCGCCGCTGCTGACCCATGCGGTGAAGATCGACCTGCCGAAGGCGTCGTCCAGCGCCAACATCACCAAGCCGGAGCACATCGAGTTCGGCATCCGCGAGGATGGCGAGTCTGTTCTGGAGCGGCGAGACGGTGACGCTCGATCAATCTGCCGCAGCGCTTCGCGCTGGAGGCGACACAAGCAGCCGCAGCCGGAGGTGCATATCCGCGCCGACCGCCATGTGCATTACGAAAAGGTGGCGCAGGTGATGGCGGCAGCGGCCAAGGCCGGGCTGGTGAGGATCGGCTTCGTCACCGAGCCGGACGGCACATAAACAGGCAAGACCTGGGCTCTGGCGGGACGGCAGGCGCAGGCTGCGACAACATGCCGCAACCGGCCGGCGGTGCGTGAAAATAGAATTCTTCGGGCATGACGGCCGTTGACACGCCCCTCCAGCACGAGTTTCACACCCTCTATGCCGACCACCATGGCTGGCTGGTGCAATGTTTGCGTTGACGCCTGGGCTGTGCGCACGGTGCTGCCGACCTGGCACACGATACCTTTCTGCGCATCCTTGGTTCCCGCGAACTGCCGGGGCTGCGGGAGCCCCGCGCCTACCTGACGACAACCGCCAATCGCCTGATCATCGACCGGGCACGGCGCCAGCGCATCGAGCAGGCCTATCTCGCCGAACTCGCCCAAGTCGCCGAGTCGCAGGAGGGCTATCCGTCCCCGGAGCAGATCCTTGCCGCCATCGAGGCGCTGGACCAGATTTGCCGCGCCCTCGACGGTCTGGCCGAGAAACCGCGCCGGGCCTTCCTGCTCCGCTATCTGGACGGACAAACGCACGCCGCCATCGCCGCGCAGATGAAAGTGTTGACCAAGATGATCCAGAAATATCTGGTGAAGGCGCTGGTGCATTGCCACCGGGCGCTCGGTGCCTGAGTGCCGCCGATATGACCGCACCCACGGAAGCACCGCCGGTTGACGATACGGTTGCCGAACAGGCCGCCGACTGGCTGGTGCGGCTTTCTGGCGACAGGGCCGGCGCCGCAGACCGCGCCGCCTTCGAGGCCTGGAAGCAAAGCGACCCGCGTCACGCCGACGCCGCCGAACGCATCGCCAGCCTGATCGAGCGACTCCAGGGCCTGCGCAACACTGTGGGCGACACGCGCCCCGTGCATGCCGCGCTGGAGGCCGTCGGCATCCGTCCGGGCAAACGCTCGCGCGCCCGGCATCTGGGTACCGCACTTGCGCTGGTATTGTCCCTGGCCGTGCCGGGCTGGCTGGCGCTGCAACAGTATCCGCCCGCTTACCTGTTCGCCGATGTTCGCACGGCGACTGGCCAGCCGGAAACACGACAGCTCGCCGACGACACGCACATCATCCTCAAGGGGGCCAGCGCCGTCAATCTGCGCTATGACGAGAAGACGCGCACGGTCGGCCTGGTGCGCGGCGAAATTCTGCTCGATGTCGCCCGGGATGCCGCGCGCCCCTTCGTGGTCGAAACCCGGCACGGCAGCATCCGGGCGCTGGGCACCCGCTTCGCCGTGCGCAGCGACGACGAAGCGACCGTGCTGACCATGCTCGAATCCAGAGTGTCTGTCAAAGCCGCTACCGCCCCCGACGGGCAGGATCGCGGCGGACTCGTCGTCAGCGCCGGCCAGCGCGTGCGCATCGGCGCCGACGGGCTCGGTGCGGTCGAATCCATCGATGCGGGCAGCGTTGCCGACGCGTGGCGGTTCAACCAATTGGTGGTTCAGGATGCGCCCCTGCCGGAGGTGCTCGACGAACTGGCGCGCCAGCGCGTCGGCGTGATCCGCTACGACCGCGCGGCACTGGCGGGCATCCGGATATCCGCAGTCCTGCCGCTGGGCGATACCGACCAGGCGCTGCGCCTGTTGTCCGCCAGCCACCATCTCCGGGTCACCGGCTTCACGCCCTGGCTGGTCAGCGTAGCGCCCGCGCCGAAAAAATAATCTGGCGGCCGGTTCCATTTCCGGTTTCTGGTGCGTCATCGCCAGTAAGACCAACCAATCGGAGCCTGCCAACATGTCCGCCCGCACCGCACACCCTCTCGCATTCCGCTTTCAACCGAGGCCGCTTGCCGCAGCCATCCACCTTGCCCTGGCCGGCCTGCTGGCGACGGGCTGGGCATCCCCCGCAACGGCACAGACCGCCGCGGCCAGCCGGCAATACGACATCCCGGCCGGCCCGCTCGACCAGGCACTGACACGCTTCGCCCAGCAGGCGGGTGTCGCAATCTCCGTAGACGCCGGTCAGTTGAAAGGTCTGCAGAGCAATGGCTTGCGGGGGAACTACGGTATTGATGATGGTTTCGCCACGGTGCTGCGCGGCAGTGGCTATGCGATAGGGAAGACAAACGCGGGCTATGTACTGACAAAAGTGGCCGGTCCGGAGGTGGGGAGCGTCAAAGCCGTGCCGGCGAAAAGAAGCGTTATTCAGTCCGATACGGTTCTGACCGAAATCATGGTGACGGCCACCACACGAACCGCCAATCCACTATCGAAGGTCCCTGCTTCCGTCAGCGTGGTCACGCAGGAAGATTTCGAACAACAACAGGCCGCAACGGTGTCCGCTGCCTTGAAGAAACTACCCAACGTGGAGTTTGGCGGCGGTCCGCGCGTCAGCGGCGAGATTCCAGCCATTCGAGGCGTATTCGGTCCATCCATCACTTTGCTTGTTGACGGTGCTCGTCAGAACGACAGTACCTCGCCGGGCCTGAAGTCGCCGCTCTTCATCGACCCCTATTTTCTGCGCCAGGCCGAAATCGTGCGCGGGCCGGCATCCTCGCTGTATGGTTCCGGCGGCAATGGCGGCGTCATGTCGTTCACCACGCTTTCCGCACGCGATCTGCTCGCTCCGGGGCAAGCCATCGGCGGCGGTGTGAAGGCCGCTTATAACGACGCGGACAAGTCTTCGCGACTGAACGCCCGACTCTATGGCGGCAACGACATGGCCGATGGCCTGGTCGCTCTGGGTTCTCACGACTGGAACAAGATCCGCCAGGGCGGCGGGGGTTATCTCGATCCCAACGACGGCGAAGCCGCGACGGGACTCGTCAAGCTCGGCATCCAGCCGTTTGCGGACGGCCGGATCGAGCTCTCGCATCAGTTCTACAAGAGCGACAACCTGCAAGTAAACAATGGCCAGGCGACCGACTACCGCACTGCCAATTTGCCGATCGACAAGCCGGCGGTACAGATGACCCATGTGGACCAGACCAATACGATACTGAAAGGCATGCTGGGCAAGGTCGATGGGGCGCCCGCCTTGATGGCTACGCTCTACAAGACCACCTTGCAGTACGAATCGGACCGCAGCCCCAACCCGGCGATTACCAACGTCCTCTACAGCAACACAAAAACCGACACCGATGGCGCAAGTCTCCAGGGTACGCACATTTTCGACGGCACCGGCTGGGGTCGGCACCGGCTGACGGCGGGCATTGACTACTTCAAGGACAAGCAGACGGCGGTAAGTGCCACGACCACCAACCCTTCCGCGCCAAGTTCGGTGACGCGGAACGGCGAACGTGATGTTTCGGGTGTATTCATTCAGGATGAAATCACCTTGGGCGGCGGCTGGAGCCTGACGCCCAGCCTGCGGTCCGACCGCTATGAAGCCTCTGTGGCGGATGGCAGCCTGGCAGACAACAGCGAATCGCGCGTGTCTCCCAAGCTTTCCGTCGCCTGGCAGGATGGCGGTGGCCTGATGCTCTATGGCAACCTCGGCGAAGCCTTCCGGGCGCCGACCATTGTCGAGCTGTACCAGAACCTGCCCTGCAACGCCTTTGTACTGAACTGCTTCCGCCCAAATGACGCCCTGAAACCCGAGATCGACCGGACCGTCGAGCTCGGGGCGAATTACGCACGCAAGTCGGCCTTCACCGAAGGCGACAGCCTGAAAGGCCGGGCGGCATGGTTCGATTCGCGCGTCACCGACCTGATCTACAACACCAACCTCGGCGGCAAGACATTCACCGGCATTACTGCCGGCCAGCAAGCCACGTTTGCGGCCAACTGCGCCAACACCGGATTGAACTGTAACTATCAATTCCAGAATGTGTCCGATGCCCGGCGCAACGGGTTGGAGATCGAAGGTGCATACAGCCTCGGCAAATGGCAGTTCAACGCCGCCTACAGCCGGGTGCGTGTCGAAAATCGCGACAACGGCGACAAGCTCTTTGCCTCGCCCGACAAGATCAGCCTGCAAGTCCGCCGCCAGCTACCCGCGCAGGACATGACGGTCTTCTGGAATACCACGGGCGTCGCCGCGCAAGACTACGATTCGACCGTGCTGCGTCGCCGACCAGGCTATGCCACCCACGATGTGTTTGCCAGCTGGATGCCGTCGGGGCAGAAATTCAAACTCGACGTGGGCATCACCAACCTGTTCGACAAGCGCTACTCGGCCTACCAGTCCTCCAATGCCTACGCCTACACCTATCAGGAAGGGCGCAGCCTGAAACTGGCGCTGAGTACCGATTTCTAAATCCGGGAGCATGGAATGAAGCGTCGCGACGTTTTGAAACTCCCGCTGCTGGCCGGCATCGGTACGCTGGCACCCGCGGCACATTCGGCTTGTCCCAAGGAATCCGATCGCACGCCGGCGCAGTTTTTGCCGAAGTTCGCTCCCGACCCGGCGCCGCATGAAAGGGACGTCGAGAAATATCCGACCTGCCCCTACTGTGGCATGGATCGCCGTTTCAACCACCCGTCGCGGATGCTGATCCACTACGGCAACGACCTGCCCGACCCCCTGTGCTCCATCCACTGCGCCGTCATTAGCCTGGCCATCAACCTTTCGCTTACCCGAAAGCGATCTATGTCGGCGACAACGCCATCGAGACCGATCCGCGTCCACTGGTTGAAGTGAGCAAGGCAAGTTTCCTAGTTGGCAGCGACATTCCAGGCGTGATGACCGCCAACAGCAAGGTGGCTTACGGCGTTCGCGAAGCGGCCGAAGCCGCGCTGAAAATGCATGGCGGCAAGCTCATGGATTTCCAGCAGACACTGAAGGTATCCTGCACCGATCTCGCGGACGACCTCGACCGGATGCGCAAGGGACGCGAGGAACGGCGCAGACGGGCAGCCAAGAAGCAGCAAGGTGGATAGGCATGGCGTCGGCTAAGAAACATCTTGTGCCGCTCGTCGGCCTGCTGTGGCTCACGACCGCGCAGGCGGAATCGATCCGGGATTGCGCCGAGTGCCCGGAAATGGCCGTGCTGCCCGCCGGCAATTTCCAGATGGGCATGGCCGGGCGGCCGGCGACGGAACCCGTACGCACCGTTGCCTTGCCGGCCTTCGCCATCGGCAAGACCGAAGTGACCCAAGGCCAATGGAAAGCGATCATGGGCACCAATCCAAGCAAATTCCAAGCTTGCGGAAATGACTGCCCGGTGGAACAGGTCACATGGTCAGACGCCCAGGAATTCGGCAGGCGCCTCAGCGCCAAGACCGGCAAGACCTATCGGTTGCCATCAGGAGCCGATGGGAGTATGCCGGCCGGGCAGGGCAACCGAGCCGGTACTGTGGCGGCGATGATCCCGACAAGCTGGCATGGTACGGGGACGAGTATGGCAACACCCACCCATCGGGACAGAAGGAAGCCAAACGCCCGGGGATCCGCACGACATGAGCGGCAATGTCTGGAAGGGGCAACGTAGGACTGCATGTACCCGGCTACCTCAGGGGCGCCCCGACGGGATGGCTCGGCCTGGCAGGAACCGAACTGCAAGAGCCGCGTCCTGCGTGGCGGCTCCTGGCTGAGTGGGCCGCAGTATGGGCAAGACGGTGATCCGTTTCGGTTTCGAGCCCGATTTTCGCGCGAGCGACTTCGGATTCCGGGTAGCAAGGGACGTCAGGTAGCCTGCCCTCCCAGTGTTGCTCCAGTCAGGGAACCGGGACGGGAGTGAGACGCCGCTACTCAATCAGGATCAGGTTCGAATGTCGCCCCAGCCTGCCGGATCGGTTGCCAAACCCGGTACTCGGACAAGCGCAGCCGATAGCGACTGACGTTGCCCTCGTGCAGACCCATCAGGTCATCGAGAGCCATGGCCGTTACCCGGTCCAGGTCCCGGGGTGGAATCAGGGGCGCCGCGACAGCGCGGACCGCCGCTTCACTCGGTACCTGTTGGCCACGCACGATCCCGGCGACGATGGCGATGATCGCTTCGCGGTAGCGCAGCCGCGCCGGGTCGGGATCGGCGATGGCGGCGGCCTTGTCGAGGATCATGCGGAAATGGGCGTCGATCCGCTGGGGGATGTCCAGCGGGTGAAACACCGAGCGGCTGACTTCGACAATGCGCTGGCGCGGCGCCCGCTCTCGCCGGGGTCGGCGAGCAGGCTTTCCGAAAGCAGCGCGTGCAGGTTGAAGAAGGTGAAGGCGTTGAAGCCTATGTCTTCGGCTTGCTCCACCAGCAGTTCGCGGTCGTAGCCGACCGGCCGACGGTATTGGATGGGTTGGAGGACGTATTCGAGGACTTCCTTGCCGCCGGCCGTGTGTATTGGCGCGATCAGTCAATTGTTGCGCCATTCTTTGACATTCCACTGCCGTACCCGGCACAATCGGGTCATGCATTTCGATTCCTTCCCCGCCGCCATGCCCGCCCGCCGCGTCGCCCGACTGTGGCGCGTCATGCGTCGCCGCATGAATGCCAAATGGCAGGCGCGGCCGGAACGACGATGAAACGATAGAGCCTTACCCAGAATCGTCCGGGCCGCGTACCCAAAAGGTGCGCGGCCTTTTTGTTTGCCGCCCTACCGGGCGACTTGTTCGCAGGAGTCGAAATGTCCGTCCCCGCCGCCTATCTCGGCATCATCCTCATCTGGTCCACCACCCCGCTGGCCATCCAGTGGAGCACGCAAGGCACGGGCTTCGCCTTCGCCGTCTTCGCGCGCATGCTGGTCGGCGCCGCGCTCGCCGCCCTGCTGCTTGGCGTCTGGCGCATCGGCCTGCCGCTGCACGCCAAGGCCCGCCGCAGCTACCTGGCCGGCGGCCTGGGCACCTTCGGCGCCATGACGCTCACCTACTGGGGCGCGCGCCACGTCCATTCCGGGCTCATCTCGGTGCTGTTCGGCCTGACGCCGCTGATGACCAGCGTGCTGGCCGCGTTCTGGCTGCGCGAGCAGGCGCTGACGGCCCTGCGCGTTACCGGCATGGTCCTCGGGGCCGCCGGGCTGGCCACCATCTTCGCCCATGGCGAAAGCGCGGGCGACGCGCAAGCCGGTGCCGGCCTCGCCGCGCTCGTGCTCGCCGTCTTCTTCTACTCGGCCAGCCTGGTCTGGCTCAAGCGCATCGACGACGACAGCCACGCGCTCGCCACCACCGCCGGCACGCTGGCCGTCTCGCTGCCCTTGTTCGGCCTGGTCTGGTGGTTCACCGATGGCGGCGTGCCCGTCGACCTGCCGCCGCGCACCGAAGCCGCCATCGCCTATCTCGGCATCTTCGGCTCCGTGCTCGGCTTCGCGCTCTACTACTACGTCATCCGCCACCTCGAAGCCGGCCGCGTCGCGCTGATCACGCTGGTGACGCCGGTCCTCGCCCTGCTGCTCGGGCAAGTGCTGAACGGCGAGGAAATCGGCCCGCGCGTCTGGCTAGGCGCCGGCCTCATCACCGCCGGCCTGCTGCTGCACCAGTGGCCGTCACTGGCCGCCGTGGCGAGGCGAGGGGGCTGACTCGTGCCTCGGTGGAAAAAGTCCGCTGCTGCGGTACGCCTCCAAACGGCCATCAAGAGACATGCAGAGCAGTTGAAAATGCGCCAAAAGCACGTCTGCTTCGTGCTGGTAACCCGCTGCTGGAGTAGACTTGGTCACTGCTGAATTCGGCATAGGTTGCCCCGAATCAAGCCGTTGAACATTCCGCAGGCGATGCTGTGCTGAAGGAAGTTACCCGCCGCATGAAGGACGTCCTGCTCGTACGGGATTTCGTGGCCTGCATTGGTGTCGACGAATTCGTTGCGATTGTCGATGGCGTGCTTGACGACGAAAAGGCCACTGCTCTGGCGCAACGGCTGATTGAGGTCGTCGCCCGGCCTATCGCTAGTCCCGAAGGCTATTACCAGATGGGGTCCAACATCGGGGTTGCCCATGCCCGGCGGTACCCGGATCCCGTTGAGGCAATGATCAACGCCGCCGATGGCGCGATGTATGTGGCTAAGCGGGCTGGCAAGGCCCCGGTGAGAATGGCCGGCCCAAAGAGCGACTGACAAATGCTGATCAACCTGATCGATAACATTGCCTTCCTGATTGCTCTGGCGGCAGCAGGCCAGCTGGTTGTTTCACGGTTTCACAAGTCATCGCTGAACAACCAGGTTGGTGCTCGGAGTTCTGTTTGGCAGTGTGACTTTGCTGGGTATGGCGAATCCGGTGAACTTTGCCCCCGGCGTGTTTTTTGACGGCCGGTCGATTGTGCTGGCGGTCGCCGGCGTGGTCGGCGGGGGCCTGACCGCGGCCATCGCCGCAGGCATGGCCGCCTTCTATCGCTACCAACTGGGCGGTATCGGCGCACCCGTGGGCATCACGGTCATCCTGCTCGCGGCCTTGCTGGGCGTGCTGGCGCGGCAGTGGTGGCAACGACGCAGCGGCCCGCCGCATTACGGGCACTACCTTGCGCTCGGGGTGCTGGTGCAGTTGATGCAGTTGGCCGTCTTCACGCAAGTTCCCGATCGAGCAGGGTATGCCTTCATCGAACAGGCCTGGTGGATCCTCCTGCTGTTCTATCCACTCGCGACCATGCTGCTATGCCTGATCTTTCGAAATTACGAGCGGCAGGTTGAGGAGCGGGAGGCATTGCAGGCGGCGCAGAAGGCCGTCATTGCCGAAGAGCGCGCCAGCATGGAACGCTTCCATGCCTACTTCGATCACTCCATCGTCGGCCTTGCCATCACCAGTCTGGAAAAAGGCTGGATCGAGGTCAATGACGCCCTTTGCCAGACACTGGGATACGCGCGGGATGAACTGACCCGCATGACTTGGGCGGAACTGACCCACCCTGATGATCTGGCTCCCGACCTGGCCCAGTTCAACCGCATGCTGGCTGGCGAGATCAACAGCTATGCTATGGACAAGCGCTTCATCCACAAGGATGGTCACCTGGTCTATACGCGACTGGCGGTCAGCCAGGTGCGCAAGCCGGATGGCAGCCTGGATTATGTGGTCGCCATGGTGGAGGACATTACCGAACGCAAACATTCGGAACTTGCACTGGAGAACAGCGAGAAACAGCTGCGCTTCGTGCTGGAAGGCTCCGAACTCGGTTTTTGGGACTGGGACATCGCGGCCGGCAAAGTGGACCGGAACGAACGATGGGCCGTGATGCTGGGCTACACCCATGGCGAAATCCAGCACACACCCAAGCAGTGGACGGATTTCATTCATCCGGACGATCGCGAGCGCGCATGGGATTCCATCAATGCGGTGATCGAAGGGCGCTCCAACATCCATCGGCTTGAGTACCGGATGCTCCACAAGGATGGCAGCATTCGGTGGATTCTTGACCAGGCCAGCGTGATGCAGCGTGATGCTGATGGCAAGCCGGTGCGCATGTGCGGAACCCATACCGACATTACCGCGCGCAAGCAGACTGAGCTCGACCGAGCAGCAGCGCGACCAGTACCAGCGGGCCTTGCTCGACAATTTCCCCTTCGCCGTCTGGCTCAAGGATACCGAGAGCCGTTTCCTCGCCGTCAACCAGGGGTTCGTGCAATTGTTGGGCAGAGGCAACGCCGACGAACTGGTCGGCAAGAACGACTTCGACATTTGGCCCGCCGAATTGGCTGAAGGTTATCGGGCCGACGATCGGGCCGTCCTCGCGTCCGGGAAAAAGAAGAATGTCGAGGAGGAAATCGTCGATGCCGACGGAACACGAAAATGGTTCGAGACCTACAAGGCGCCGGTCTTCGACGCTGCGGGCAGCGTGGTGGGCACCGTCGGCTTTGCCCGCGATATTACCGAGCGCCGTGCCGCCGCGCTGGCCATGAAGGAAATGTCGGCTGCGCTCGCCACATCGCGCGATTTGCTGCAGCAGGTCATCGACACTGCGCCGATCCGCGTCTTCTGGAAGGACCGCGACTGCCGCTACCTGGGCTGCAACCCGATCTTTGCGCGGGATGCCGGCAAGAAATCCCCGGCTGAACTGATCGGGAAGGACGACTACGCCATGGGCTGGGCCGAGCAGGCCGATCTCTATCGGGCCGACGACCGACTGGTGATGGAATCGGGCCAGTCACGACTCGATTTCGAGGAACCCCAGACCACCCCGGATGGCCAACTCCTATGGTTGCGTACCTCCAAGGTGCCGCTCCGCAATGCGGCAGGCAACGTGATCGGTGTGCTGGGACTCTACGACGACATCACCGCGCGCAAACAGGCCGAGTTCGAGTTGGAAGGGCATCGCCATCATCTTGAGGAACTCATTGAGGTGAGGACGCACGATCTGGCCCTGGCCAAGGAAGCCGCCGAAACCGCCAACGTGGCCAAGAGCGCCTTCCTCGCCAACATGAGCCACGAAATCCGCACCCCGCTCAATGCCATCACCGGCATGGCTCACATTCTGCGCCGCAGCGGCCTGACACCGGACCAGGGCGGCAAGCTCGACAAGATCGAGAACGCTGGCAGTCACCTGCTCAGGATCATCAACGATGTCCTCGACCTGTCCAAGATCGAAGCCGGCAAATTCGCACTGGAAGACGCTCCGGTGCATGTCGAGGCCATGCTCGGCAATGTCGCCGCGATGCTGGGCCAAAAGGCGCAGGACAAGGGGCTGCGCTTCAACATCGAAACCACCTCCCTGCCCCGCAACCTCCACGGTGACCCCACCCGGCTGCAACAGGCCCTGCTCAACTATGCGTCCAATGCCATCAAGTTCACCGAGACCGGCCACATCACTCTGCGGGTCAAGGAAGAAGCACAGACCGATACGACCGCCACTCTGCGCTTCGAAGTCGAGGATACCGGTATCGGCATCGCCCCCGAGGTCCTGTCCAAGCTCTTCAGTGCCTTCGAGCAGGCCGACAACTCGACCACCCGCAAGTATGGCGGCACCGGCCTGGGCCTGGCCATCACCCGGAAGATCGCCGAAGTGATGGGCGGCACCGCCGGCGTGACCAGCACTCCAGGCCAGGGCAGCACCTTCTGGTTCACGGCAGTGCTAAGAAAAGGGCAGCATCCAGTCGAGGAACCCGCCAAGTCCGGGCTCGAAACTGCCGAGCAGGTCATTCAGCGCGACCATGCCGGCAAGCGCATCCTGCTGGCTGATGACGAACCGATCAATCGGGAAATCGCCCAGATGCTGCTGGAGGACGTCGGCCTCCAGATCGACCTGGCTGAGGACGGCCGGCAGGGCGTGGAAAGAGCCCGCTCAGGCAGTTACGCCGCGATCCTGATGGACATGCAGATGCCGGTGCTGGACGGCCTGGAGGCGACACGACAGATCCGGCAACTGCCCGGCCACCGTGAGACGCCCATCCTGGCGATGACGGCAAATGCCTTCGCCGACAACAGGGATCACTGCTTCGAGGCGGGGATGAACGACTTTATATCCAAGCCGGTGGCGCCGAAGATTCTTTACGAGACCTTGCTGAAGTGGTTTGAAAAGGGGCGGGGCTGAGCGACGGGCGTGTGGCCGTTTCCGGCCATTAAAGTCTTGGCAGATTAAATGGCTGCTCGGGGCACTGAGCAGACGCCACCCCTGACGAGACGTATCACCACGCCTGACTCTCACTCGATCAGTATCAGGTTCGACCTCGCCACGAAAACCGTGGCGATGACCGCGAAGATCAGAAAGCCGGCGGCGGCTACCACGGCCAGTCGTGCCGAGACTTGGGGTATCACTTCACGCAGGCTGGCGATATTCCGGAACGGTTGCACGGCGCCGGCGCCGATGCCGGCGGCGGTGGCGGCGAACAGCGGCACGTAGAGCCAGTAGCCCTGGTAGTCGTACTCCGGTTTGAGGATGCAGAACGGGCAGTGGTGGTGCGGGTGCTCGTAGATGTAGAGCGAGATGAAGGAGAGGATGCCCGCCAGGGCGGCGACGAAGGCGGCGATGCTGGACGCGGCGACCCAGTAGCCGCCACGCCGCGTCTGGGCGTGGAAGACGGCCGTCGCGAAGGCAATGCCGAGCGTCGCATAGAAGCCGATCATCGCCGGCAGCGGCGGCAGCGCCGCCAGGTCGCCGGACAGGCCCTGGGTATCCTCCGAGAACATGCTGCCGCAGCACGACGTGATGACGTCGGCCTTGAGGTTGAGGAAGTACTCCAGTTGCAGCCCGAACACGGCGACGACCGCGGGCAGCAGCACCAGCAGGGCGCCGTACTTGATGCGCACCAGCGGGTAGTCCGGCGCGCGGGTGTCGACGTGGTTGACGGCCAGCCAGGCGGCGGCGAGGAAGAACACGGCCATCTGGGCGATCAGCGCCGGGAAGCCGTAGGCATTGACGTTGAGCGTGCCGACCGCGCACATGGCGCCGACGAACATCACCGACATCTTGTCGGCGTTGAAGACGAACAGCAGCAGGGCGGCCAACTGCGTGGCCATGACGAAGACCGTCAGGGTCGAGAACAGATAGGTGCGCCGTTCCAGTTGCAGTTGGCGCTCCGAGCCGCTGCCGATGTCCCAGTGGCGGATGACCTGGATGGCGAAGGGCGCGGCGGCCGCCAGCATGGCGACCGAGACGATCGACGCCAGCAGCAGCGCGATGATGGCCGGCTGGAATATCATGCCCGCCCCTCCCGGCCTCCCCTCGCGGGGAGGAGCCCGCTTCCTCGCTGCGCTCGCGAGTTACGGGGTGCTTCGAAGCAGGCGCCGTGGCTAATCACGATTCGACCAGCAACCCGTCGCGCATATTGACCACCCGATGCACGGCGGCGGATTCGACGACCAGCGGGTCGTGGCTGGTGAGGATCACCGTCCGGCCCTCCTCGCCGAAGCTCTCCAGGATGGCCATGAATTCCTTGGCCAGCGCGGTGTCGAGGTTGGCGGTCGGCTCGTCGGCGATCAGCACCTCCGGGTCGTTGATCAGCGCGCGGGCGATGGCGACGCGCTGCTGCTCGCCGCCCGACAGCCATTCGACCCTGGCGTTGCGGCGATGGCCAGGCGCAGGCGTTCGAGCAGGGCCTCGGCCCGCGCCGTCAGTTCCGCGTGCGGCTGGCCGGTCGGGTAGGCCGGCAGCATGATGTTTTCGAGCGCGTCATGCCCTTGATCAGGTTGAACTGCTGGAAGACGAAGCCGAAGGTTTGGCGGCGGATTTCGGTGAGGAAGCGTTCCGGCAGGCCGGAGATGTCGCGGCCGTGCAGGCGTGACGCGGCCGCTGGTCGGGCGCGCCAGGCAGCCGATCAGCGTCAGCAGCGTGGTCTTGCCCGAGCCGCTCGGGCCGCGCAGGGCGGTGACGCGCTTCGCCTCGATGGTCAGCGTGATGCCGGACAGCGCCCAGTACTCGTTGTGTTGGCCCTGGTTGAAGGTCTTGCGGACATCGCGCAGTTCGATCATGCTCGCATCACCGCGTCGGGATCGGTCACCGCCGCGCGCCAGATCGGCACCAGCACCGCCGCCATGTAGGGAAAGACCGTGAAGAAGAACAGCGTCGCCACTTGCAGGCCGTCGATGGCCGGCACCAGTTCGAAGCGCGGATAGAGCACCGACCAGCCCTTCAGCACCGGCTCGAACAGCGGCGCGTTGAAACGGAACACGTGCAGGTAGGCGGCGACGAAGCCGAGCAGGAAGGCCGTCAGCGAGATCAGGCCGCCTTCCCAGAGCTTCATCTTGATGACGTCGCCGGTTTCCCAGCCGATCGCCTTGAGGATGCCGATCTCGCGCTTTTCCTCCGCCGAGAGGCCGGAGGCCTTTTCCCAGGCGAGGATGGCGAAGGCGAGCATGGCGGCCGAGAGCAGCGCCAGCATCAGCCCTTCGCGCCAGTCGAAGATCGAGGCATAGGTGCGCAGCACTTCGTCGCGCAGGATGGGTCGTGAGTCGGGCAGGATGTTGGCGAGCTTGCTCGCGACGTTGCGCACTTCCAGGGGATTGGCGACCGACAGGGCGATGTCGGTGTAGTGGCCTTCCGGATACGTGAAGAAGGCGCGGAAGTCCGCTTCGTTCATCAGCACCAGATCGGCGCTGACCAGTTCGGACGGGCGTGGCAACACCTTGGCGATGGTGAAGGAGAAGAGTTGGCCGTTGTACGAGCGGAAGGAGATGCCGTTGTTTTCGGCCAGGCCGCGCTCGCGTTCGAGCGCCGGGCCGACGACGATGGTCCCCTTTTCGATGCCGCCGTCCGGCGGCACCATGAAGGTGTAGTTGGCCTTGACGACGGAATCGTAGTAGTAGCCCCACAGCCGGCCCTGCTTGTTCTGAACGCCGCGAATGCGGCCGATCGCGTCCAGGTAGCCCGGCGGTATCAGGTCGTGCCGGCCGGCGACCAGCCGCTGGAGAACGATCTCCGGCGAATCCTTGAGGACCAGCGCGGCTTCGTGGCGCAGGGCGTGCGAAAAGAGCATCACCGAGGCGAGCACGAACACCAGCAGGGTGAACACCGCCAGCAGGCCGAGGTTCTTCGCCTTGCGCCTGGCCAGCGAGGCCAGGGTGAAATCAATCAGGTGACGCTGTCGCTCGAACCAGAATTTCATGTCGGGGGGGTGTGATCAGCGAGCCGCTGGGAAAATGCTCCAGGGCCAGCGGGTGGTCCTGAAAGGCCGAATGCAGGTCGGCCTGGGAAGGGTGGCGAGTGTAGCGGGCCTCGGTGAACAAGGCGAGATCGGTGAGACCAAGGCGCGCCGCCAGGGCGCTCATTTCGCTGACATCTCCGGCGCGCTGCCGGCTCAGCCAGGCAGCGTCGACAAAAACGCCGCCGAACGCCAGGGCCAGCAGGCCAACGGCGGTGAAGACGACAGCGGAAGGACGGGAATTCATGGCGGCAACGGAAAATTTGCCGCCCCGTGGGCGCTCAGGGTCGCGGCGAAGCGAGGAACTCTACACGGGATTTCTAGACCCGATTGGCGGCGCGCATCAAGGCGCCGCGCAGGGCGATGGTCAGGCTGGAGCCGAGGCCGACCCGCTGGGCGACCGCCGGCAGCAGGATCAGCGAGGCCAGGGCGAATCCCGCGCCCAGCAGCAGCGCGGGTAGCTCCGACGTTCCCGGCGCTTGCGGCACTTGGCCGTTGCTGTGTTCCCTGGCTTGCGTGGTGCTCATGGCGAACTCCCGGCGACTTGTTGATACGGATGTTACCGATTTGCGCGTGGCGGGGAGGGCGACAAATTGTCGCACCCACGCCGGCCGCCAATCGAAGAGAATTCACCCCCTCGCCAACCACGTCGCTTCCTGAGCGGCACCCAGGCCAACCCTTGACCGCCATGCTGTTCCCCGATCCCTTGGTCCGCGCCGAGCCGCTGGGCGCGCGTGCCCTCCGGTTCGCGCTGATCCTGGCCGCGCACCTCGCGCTGTTGTGGGGTGCGCTGGAACTGGCCACCCGCCCGGAAGTTCGCCAGGCGGCGCAAGAGGTTCTGGTCCGCCTGATCGCCCCGCCGCCGCTGCAAACGGAGGTGAAGCAGCCCGAGTCCCCGCGGCCCAGGCCGACCCCCGCACGGCAACCCCCGCCGATGGCGCCGCCGCCCATCATGACCGCCGCCGCCGAGGCGCCGGCACCGGTGGCCAGCTTTGCCGTGGCACCGCAGCCGCCCGCCCCGCCGGCGCTGCCGCCGATCGATGCCGCGCCCGCTCCCGTGCCGCCGGCACCGGCGGCACCGCCGGCTGTGATCGCCGCCCGTTTCGATGCCGACTACCTTTCCAACCCGAAACCTGTTTACCCGGTCGCTTCGCGGCGCCTGGGCGAGGAAGGCAAGGTCGTGCTGCGCGTTCACGTCAGCGCCGAGGGCACGGCGCGCGCCGTCGAGGTCAAGCATTCCTGTGGCTTCCCGCGTCTCGACGAGGCGGCCAAGGCCGCGGTCGAGCAGTGGCGCTTCGTGCCCGCCCGGCGCGGCGCCGACGCCATCGATTCGTGGGTTTCCGTGCCCATCGTCTTTTCCCTGCAATCCGCCTAGGAGCTGTCATGCAATCTCAACTGGGCCTCGCCCATTTCTGGTCCCAGGGCGACCTCGTCACCCATGCGGTGGCCATCCTGTTGCTGTTGCTGTCGGTGTCCTCGTGGATGGTGATTTTCGGCCGGGGCGGCTGGCAGTGGAAGACCAGCCGCAGCTACGAGTCGGCGATGCATGCCTTCTGGTCGGCGGAATCGCTGGCGCAGGGCGTCGAGGCGCTCAAGGCGGTCGACAAGAGCGGCATGTTTGCCCAACTGGCCATCGTCGGCGCCCAGGCCCAGTCGGCCCTGGAGCAAAACGGTGCGCGCGGCATCGGCGCGGGCGTCGACCGGAGCGAGTTCCTCACGCGCGCGCTGCGCAACCAGATCGTGCGCACCCAGGCGGGCATCGAGCAGGGCCTGACCTTCCTCGCCTCGGTGGGGTCGACCGCGCCCTTCATCGGCCTGTTCGGCACCGTCTGGGGTATCTACCACGCGCTGGTGGGGCTGTCCGGCGCGACGCAGGTGGTGCTCGACAAGGTGGCCGGCCCGGTGGGCGAGGCGCTGATCATGACCGCCGCCGGCCTGTTCGTCGCCATTCCCGCCGTGCTTGCCTACAACGCGCTGCACCCGCGGCAATCGCATCGTCCTCGCCCAGCTCGACGGCTTCGCCCACGACCTCCACGCCTTCCTGACCACCGGGGCGCAGGAGCCACAGCTGGCGTCCTGCTGGCGCAGCGCCGCCTGAGGAGCGGACATGGCCTTCGGTTCCTTCAACGAAAACGGCGGCCTCCAGCCGATGGCGGAAATCAACACCACGCCGCTGGTGGATGTGATGCTGGTGCTGCTGGTGATCTTCATCATCACCGCGCCGCTGTTCCACCAGGCCGTGCCGATCGACCTGCCGAAGGTCGATGCCACCAAGCTGGACGAGAAGCCACACGTCATCCAGTTGGCCATCGACGGCGACGGGCGGTCTGTTCTGGAACGGCGAAGCGCTCCACCGCGATGCTCTGGCCCCGCGCTTCGAGGCGGTCCGCCAGGACAACCCGGAACTGCACCTGCGCGCCGACCGCAATACCCGCTACGAAAAGGTCGCCGAGGTAATGGCGGAGGCGCAGCGGGCCGGCATCGCCAAGATCGCGTTCGTCACGGAGCCGGCGCAGCGGTAGTCGAACTGAAGACCGGTACCGGTGCGCAGGGGGCGATTGACCTGGATCAACGGGACATGGAGAAACCGGCGCCCCTGCGACATCATGTCGCACGGGTACCGCCGTTCGGCTGCCTAGAATTCGCGGCAGTCTTCTTGCCCCCTTCTCTCATCCTCTGTCCCGACCATGAAAACCACTCGCCTGCCCATCGCCCTGGCCATCGCGGCCTTGCCCCTGGCTCTGCACGCCCAGGAAAAGAGCCTTTCCGAAGTCGTCGTCACCGCGCCGCAGATGCGGGATCCGCTGGTGATCGTCAATGATCCCAAGGCGCCGCAGGTGCCGGTGCCGGCCAACGACGGCGCCAGCTTCCTGAAGAACATTCCCGGCTTCAACGTCATTCGCAAGGCCGGTACCGACGGCGACCCCGTGTTGCGCGGCCTGGCCGGTTCGCGGCTGAACGTGCTGCTCGATGGCGCCGAGTTCCACGGTGGCTGCGGCATGCGCATGGACCCGCCGACCGCCTATGTCTTTCCCGAGACCTTCGACCGGGTGACGGTGGTCAAGGGCCCGCAGACGGTACGCTACGGCAACGGCAATCTGGCCGGCGTGGTGTTGTTCGAGCGCGACCCCAAGCCCTTCACGGAGAACGGCGTGCGCGCCGGCGGCAGCCTGATGGCCGGTTCCTGGGGGCGCGTCGATCTGGTCGGCGACGGCACTTTCGGCACCCCGAATTTCTACCTGCGCGGCACGGGCAGCTATTCCGATTCGGACGACTACGAGGACGGCGACGGCAAGCGTGTCCATTCCTTCTTCACCCGCAAGAGCGTGAATGTGGCGGGCGGCTGGACGCCCGACCAGAACACCCGTCTGGAACTGTCGGCGGTGCGCAGCGAGGCCAAGGCGGCCTACGCCGACCGCACGATGGACGGCGTCCTGTTCGACCGCGACGGCTACGGCGTCAAGTTCGAGAAGAAGCGCATTTCCGACGTGCTGCGCAAGGTCGAAGCGCAGTACAACTACAACTACATCGATCACGTGATGGACAACTACTCGCTGCGGCCACGCAACGGCAACTTCATGTGGAACAGCCCGGATCGGGAAACCCGCGGCCTGCGCGCCAGCGCGGATCTGGGTCTCGGCCAGGCCGCGGTGCTGACGGTGGGCGTCGATCGGCAGGAAAACTCCCATACCCTGCGCACGCACAATGGCGCCACGCTGGTCAGCGTGGACGCCAAGCCGCGCATCAAGGACCTGGAGGCGACGACCACCGGCCTGTTCGGCGAACTCACCTACGCGCTGGGCGACAAGCAGCGCCTGATCGGCGGCCTGCGCCACGACAAGTACGCGGCGGATCGCTACAACACGACGACGAGCGCCGCCATGGGCAGTACCGACGAGAACCTGAACGGCGGCTTTGTCCGCTACGAGTTCGATTTCACGCCGTCGGCAACCGCCTACGTCGGCCTGGGCCGTGCCCAGCGGGGTATGGACCACTGGGAGGCGACCACCTACAACGGTTTGACGGCGACCAGCAAGCTCAGTCCCGAGACGAATACCCAGCTCGACGCCGGCCTGATCTGGAATGGCGCCAACCTGACCGGCTCGGTCTCGGGCTATTACTCGAAGATGAGCGACTATGTGCTGACCTATTCGAGCATGGCACAGGGCCTGTGTCCGGCTGGCACCAGGAACATGATGTCCGGCGTCTGGAATTGCAGCTTCAACATCGACGCGGCCCGCTACGGCATGGAGGCCGATGTGGCCTGGCGCTTCGCCAGCGATTGGACGATGCGCGGCAGCTATGCCTATGTGCATGCCGACAACGACACGATGAACGTGCCCCTGGCGCAGACGCCGCCGCACGAGGTCAAGCTGGGCGTTCGACTACAAGACCGGACCCTTGACGTTGGGCGGTCTGGTCCGCGTGGTCGGCAAGCAGGATCGCGTCCATGTCAACTATGGCAACATCGTCGGGCAGGATCTCGGCGCGACCGGCGGCTTCGCCACCGTGGCTTTGAACGGCTCCTATCGCCTCAACAAGATGGCTTTGCTGTCGGCGGGCATCGACAACCTGTTCGATCGCACCTATGCCGAGCACATCAGCCGCTCCGGAGCGACCGTTGCCGGCTACAGCCCGGCCACGGCGCGGGTGAACGAACCCGGTCGCTTCCTCTGGGTGAAGGCCAGCCTCTCGTTCAACTGAGCGCTCCGGCGACGTCGATCAGTATTTCTGCTTTGTGCCCCGCCTCGGCGGGGCATTTTTCTTGGTACCGCTGGCGCTCAATCGGCTTTCAGATGCTGTCGCAGCGACAGGCTGGCGCCCAGCCAGCCGAGCGCCGCGGCCGCGCACAGCAGGGCGGCCGAATCGATCGCGGACAGGGGGCGGAGGCTGAAGTCGAGGTTGTAGAGTTGCGCCAGTTCGCCGACCGGCGCCCTGAGCCAGAGCGTCGCGCCGCCGACAATCAGCCAGGCGACCACGCCGCCGAGCAGACCGAGCAGCACGCCGAAGTAATGGAAAGGCCGCCGGACGAAGGCGTCGGTGGCGCCGAGCAAGCGCGACAGTTCGACCTCGGCGCGGCTGGTCATGACCTGGAGCCGGATGGTGTTGAAGGTGATCGCGACCAGGCCGACGCCGAGCAGCAGCGCCAGCAGCACCACGCTGGTACGACCGATCCTCAGCAGTGCGTCCAGTCGTCGTACCCAGTCCGAGTCGAGTTGCACATGCGCCACCTTGGGCAGCTTGCGGAACTCGCTGGCCAGTTGCTCCGTGACTTCCGGGCGGTCGTCGGCCGGCAGCACGGCGAAGGCATCGGGGAACGGATTCTTCGGCAGGGCGTCGATGACATCGCCCAGGCCTTCGCTGGCCTTCATGCGCGTCAGAGTGTCCTCGCGCGCGATGAAGCGGACCGACTTCACGCCGGGATGGTTCTTCAGCCGGGCTTCGACGTCCTGGCTGGCCCGCTTGTCGGCACCGAGGTCGAGGAACAGCGAGATTTGCGGGGTCGGCGCGGCACCCCGGGCTACCTGCAACGCGTTGGTCAATAGCATCTGACCGCCGGCGGGCAAGGCCAGCGCGATGCCGATGGCCAGCAAGGACAGCAAGGTGTTCACGGGCGACGCGACCAGTCGGCGCAGCGCCAGTCGGAAGGCTTGCCAGTGCTGCGAGAGCCAGGTGGTCATGACACGAGGTGTCCGTGGTCGAGGACGAGCCGGCGCGTGCCGGGAAAGAGGCTGTCGTCGTAGGTGGCGATGAACACGGTGACGCCGACGTCATGGAATTCGAGGAAGATGCGCGCCACGTCCTGCGCGGTCGCCTGGTCCAGATGGGCCGTCGGCTCGTCGGCCAGCAGCAGGTTGGGGCGGCTGACCACGGCGCGGGCGATCGCCAGCCGCTGCTGCTCGCCGCCGGAAAGCATGATCGGCATGGCCTTCTCGCGCGCCAGCAAGCCGACCTTGTCGAGCGCCGCCCGCACGCGTCGCTTGGCTTCGGCGGGCGGGAAGCCGGCGATCGACAGCGGCAGCATGACGTTCTCGAAGGCATTGCGATCGAACAGCAGCTTCTGGTCCTGAAATATCAGACCCAGATTGCGCCGCAGGTAAGGAATCGCGCTGCGTTCGAGGCTGCCGACATTCTGGCCATTGACCAGCACGGCGCCGCCGGTCGGCCGCTCGATGGCGGCGATCAGCTTCAGCAGCGTGGACTTGCCGGCGCCGGAGTGGCCGGCGACGGTGACCAGTTCTCCGGCGGCGACTTCGAAGCTGACGTTGGCGAGCGCGTCGATGCCCGGCGGGTAGCGCTTGCCGACGTGGTCAAAACGGATCACGGTCAGCCCGTGCGATCGAACAGGGCGTCGACGAACTCGCCGACCCGGAAGGGCTGCAGGTCGTCGATGCCCTCGCCGACGCCGATGTAAGCGGATCGGCTTCGGACACTGGCGGGCAATGGCGGCGAGCACGCCGCCCTTGGCGGTGCCGTCGAGCTTGGTGACGATCAGGCCGGTGACGCCGATGGCCTTGTCGAAGGCCTTGACCTGCTGCACGGCGTTCTGGCCGATGTTGGCGTCGAGCACCAGCAGCACTTCGTGCGGCCCGGTGGGGTCGGCCTTTTGGATCACGCGGCGCACCTTGGCGATTTCTTCCATCAGGTGCAGCTGCGTCGGCAGGCGGCCGGCGGTGTCGGCCAGCACCACGTCGATGCCGCGCGCCTGGGCGGCGGCGATGGCGTCGAAGACCACGGCGGCCGGGTCGCCCGATTCCTGGGCGATCACGGTGACGTCGTTGCGCCGGCCCCATTCGGCCAGCTGCTCGCGCGCGGCGGCGCGGAAGGTGTCGCCGGCGGCCAGCAGCACGCGACTTGCCTTCGCTTCTGGAAATGCTTGGCCAGCTTGCCGATGGAGGTGGTCTTGCCGGCGCCGTTGACGCCGGCGATCATGATGACGAACGGGCTTGATGCGTCGTCGACATCGAGCGGCTGCTCCAGCGGCGCGAGCAGCTCGGTCAGCAGTTCGATCAGGGCCTGGCGCAGTTGCTGCGGGCGTTTCCAGCCGGTCACGCTTGACGCGCGCGCGCAATTCGTCGAGCAGCCACTGGCGTCGCGTCGACGCCGCAATCGGCCATCAGCAGCGTGGATTCCAGTTCCTCGAGCAGTTCGTCGTCGATCTTGCCGCGGGAGAACAGTTCGCCGACCGGAGTGTTGAGGGTGGCGCGGGTCTTGGCCAGACCTGCCTTGAGGCGCTCGGTCCAGGACGGCTTCTTTTCCTCGCGGAGGGGCGCTCTCGTCTTTCTTCTTTAGGAAACCAAACATGGGGAATCGATGTCGCAGACCAACGTAAGACAACGTGCGGCGCGGAGCCGGGTTATTATCGCCGGACAGAAAAACCATTTTAACAGAAGCCCTTACACTGAAATGAGCAAAATCTCGAGAGACAGGAAGGTCGAGCGCGGTCTCTGGCTCGCGGCGCTGCTGAGTGTCGGCGCGGTTGCCTTGCCGGCCGGGGCGAATCCGTTCGAAAAGCAACTCGCCAATGGCATGCGCGTCATCGTCAAGGAAGATCGCCGCGCGCCGACCGCGGTGCACATGGTCTGGTACCGCGCCGGGGCGATGGACGAAAAGGACGGCACTTCCGGCGTCGCCCATGTGCTCGAACACATGATGTTCAAGGGCACGAAGAAAGCTGAAGGCCGGCGAGTTCAACAAGCATCGTCGCCGAGGCCGGCGGCCGCGACAATGCCTTCACCAGCCTCGACTACACCGCCTATTTCCAGATCGTGCCGAAGACCGCCCTGCCGAAGATGATGGAGCTGGAAGCCGACCGCATGGCCAACCTGCAGGCTGACCGCGGAGGAATTCGCCACCGAGATCAAGGTGGTGATGGAAGAGCGGCGCATGCGCACCGACGACAATCCGCAGGCGCTGGTGCACGAGGCGCTCAACGCCGCCGCCTTTCAGGCGCACCCCTACCGCCGGCCGATCATCGGCTGGATGGACGACCTGGAGCACATGAGCTGGCAGGACGCGCAGGGACTGGTATCGGCACTGGTACGCGCCCAACAACGCCTATGTGGTGGTGGTCGGCGATGTCGATCATCGAGCAAGTGTTTCGCGACTGGCCGAGAAGACCTACGGCCGCATCAAGCCGCAGGCCCTGCCGGCGCGCAAGCCGCAGAACGAGCCGGAGCAGACCGGCATCAAGCGCGTGACCGTGAAGGCGCCGGCCAAGCTGCCCTATCTGGCCATGGCCTGGAAGGTGCCCCGGCTGAACGATGTCGACAAGGACCGCGATCCCTACGCCCTGGAGGTGCTGGCCGGCGTGCTGGATGGCAACGATGCGGCGCGCCTGTCGAAGAATCTGGTGCGTGGCCAGAAGGTGGCGCAGTCGGCGGGCGCCGGCTACGACGGCACGGTGCGCGGCGAAGCCCTGTTCATGCTCGACGGCCAGCCCGCCGAAGGGCACGACAGTCGCCGAGCTGGAAGCCGCGCTGCGCGCCGAGATGCAAGCGCATCCAGAACGAAGGCGTGACCGACCGAGGAACTGGCGCGCGTCAAGACCCAGATCATCGCCACCCAGGTCTACAAGCGCGATTCGATGATGGCGCAGGCGATGGAGATCGGCGGCTTCGAGGCCAGCCGGCCTGAACTGGCGCGACTATCGACAAGCTGCTCGAGAAGCTGCGCAGCGTGACGGCCGAGGAGGTGCAGGCGGTGGCGAAGAAGTATTTCGGCGACGATACCTTGACGGTCGCCGTGCTCGATCCGCAGCCGGTCGATCAGGCGAAGCCGAAGAAAGTCCGCCATCGCGGCGCGCCACTGAGGAACCCTTTGGGAACGTTCAAATGATCAGAATCCTGTTTGCCACCGCTTGCCCTGGCCTGCTCGCTTGCCGCCGAGGCCGGCGTCAAGATCGAACACTGGGTCGCGCCTTCCGGCGCCCGGGTGTATTTCGTCGAGACCCATGTCCTGCCGATTCTCGATGTGCGAAGTCGATTTCGCCGCCGGCACCGTTTTCGATCCCGCGGGCAAGTCCGGGCGTCGCCGAGCCTGACGCATGGCCTGCTCGAGGCGGGGCCGGTGATCTGGACGAGGAGGCCATTGCCGGCCGGCTGGTCGACATCGGGGCGCAGCATCGGCGGTTCGGCGGAGAACGATCGCGCCAGCGTGACCTTGCGCACGCTTGTCCTATGCCACCGAGAAGCAGGCCGCGCTCGACGTGTTGCGCCTGGTGCTGGCCAGCGCCGACCTTTCCCGAAGCCGTGCTGGCGCGCGAGAAGGCCCGCACCATCTCGGCGATCCAGGAGGCCGACACGCAAGCCCGACAGCATCGCCGCCAAGCGTTTCGCGGCGGCCATCTATCCGGGACATCCCTACGGCGTCAACGCGCGACCGAGGCGAGTGTCGGGCGAATCACCCGCGACGACCTGGTGGCCTTCCATAGAGACCACTACGGCGCCAAGGCGCGCGGTGGTTTCGATCATCGGCGATGTGACGCGCGCGGAGGCCGAGCGTATCGCCCAGTCGCTGACCGAGAGCCTGCCGGCCGGCGAGCCGGAAGCGCCGCTGCCCGCCGTCAAGCAGCCGACGGGCACGACGATCAAGGTGGCGCATCCGGCCACCCAGAGCCACATTCACGTCGGCCTGCCGGCCATGCGGCGCAGCGATCCCGACTACTTCGCGCTGCTGGTCGGCAACTACAGCCTCGGTGGCGGCGGCTTCGTTTCGCGGCTGATGAAGGAGGTGCGCGAAAAGCGGGGCTATGCCTACAGCGTCTATTCCTATTTCGCGCCGCGCAAGCTGGAAGGCCCCTTCGAGATCGGCCTTGCAGACCAAGCGCGAGCAGGCCGGCGAAGCGCTCAAGGTGGCCAACGAGGTGCTGTCCGGGTTCATGAAGAGCGGGCCGACCGAGGCCGAGCTGGCGGCGGCGAAGAAGAACCTGATCGACGGCCTGGCGCTGCGCATCGACAGCAACGCCAAACTGCTTGGCTATCTTTCGACGATCGGCTTCTTTGGTTTGCCGCTTGACCTACATCGATGACTTCCCGGCCAAGATCGGAGCGGTGACGGCCAGGGCCGTGCGCGAGGCCTTCGCGCGACACGTCAAACCGGAGAATCTGATGACGGTGATTGTCGCCGCCGACTGATGTCCCGTATCCGCATCACCGGCGGTGAGTGGCGCAGCCGCTTGATCCAGGTGATCGACGGGCCGGGATTGCGGCCGACGCCGGACCGGGTTCGCGAGACGCTGTTCAACTGGCTGGGGCAGGACTTGACCGGCCTTGCCTGCCTCGATCTCTTCGCCGGCAGTGGCGTACTCGGCTTCGAGGCGGCTTCGCGCGGGGGCGGCGAGTGTCGTTCTGGTTGAGCGGGATCAACGCGCTTTTGCCACCCTGCGGCAGAATGCCGCGACGCTGACGGATACGCGGTTGCAGGTGCTGCGCGCGGATGCGCTAGAATTCGCGGCCGCCGCGGGCCGGCAGGGACGGCGATTCGATCTGGCGTTTCTCGATCCGCCTTATCGGCAGGCCTGGCTGGAGCGTCTGTGGCCCTTGCTGCCGGCGATGTTGGATCGGGGGGCGCGGCTGTATGTCGAGGCGGAAGCGGCGGTTGTGCCGCCGGCGCCTTGGCTGGTGGTTCGCCAGGGACACGCGGGTCAGGTCTTCTATCACTTGCTGGAACACGAATGAGCTACCGAGTCGCTGTATATCCGGGTACCTTCGATCCGCTGACCCGCGGTCACGAGGACTTGGTGCGTCGTGCCTGCAAGCTGTTCGACCATGTGGTGGTCGGGATTGCCGAAAGCCGTTCGAAGCGCCCCTTCTTTTCCCTGGACGAGCGCGTGACAATGGCCCGGGATGTGCTGGCGGTGTTCCCGAATGCCGAGGTCAAGGGCTTCGACGGACTGCTCATGAGTTTTCTTCGCGAGCAGGGAGCCGCTGTTATCATCCGCGGCCTGCGCGCAGTGTCCGACTTCGAGTACGAGTTCCAGATGGCGGGGATGAATCGCAATCTCTATCCCGATGTGGAAACGGTCTTCCTGACACCCGGCGACCAGTACATGTTTGTTTCCGCAACCATGGTGAGGGAAATCGCGACGCTCGGCGGAGATGTGTCAAAGTTCGTCCAGCCACAGGTGGGGGCCCGGTTGGCGGAGAGGTTCAATTCACGTTCTTGAGAAAGGTAAGCGACCATGGCCCTGATTATTACTGACGAGTGCATCAACTGCGACGTGTGCGAGCCGGAATGCCCGAACAACGCCATTACGCAGGGCGACGAGATCTACATCATCGATCCGGACAAATGCACCGAGTGCGTCGGTCACTTCGATACGCCACAATGCCGCGAAGTTTGCCCTGTCGACTGCATTCCCGGCGATCCGAACCACGTGGAAAGCCACGATCAGTTGATGGCGAAATTCCTCAAGCTGACTGGCAAGTAATCACCTGATCGCTTTTACGCCGCCGCCCGCGACGCCGCCCCGTGCGGTGGCTGCAATGCGGCGAGCAGACCGACCTCCAGTTCCTTGAGTTCGGCTATTTGGGTGTCGAGGACCGTCGTGGCGTCCTCCACCTCGTCGATGCGGTCCTCGAGACCTTCGGCGGCTTCATGGATGCGCCGCACGCTTTCCAGCCGATGCTTCATCTGCCGTTGCACTTCGCGCACCTGGTTTTCCAGCGGCGACATCTGCGCGCGTAGCCAGTAGTCGGCATCCCGGTTGGCGTGACTGAATATCTTGCGGAGCTGCAAGACGACGGTTTCGAAGAACTGCTGGGTAAGGGTGCGCTTGTCGAGCGTGAGCAGGTTGAGAAAACCACCGAACTGCCGCCGGAAAGCGCTGTCCAGCTCCGCCAGTTCCTCCCGCCGCTTCTTCAGGCTGAGGGCGGTGGGCGGCTCGACCGTCACGCCGTAGGCCTGGCCGAACTTCTCGTGCATGGCGCGCATCATGCTGGAGATTTCGGTGAGATCGTTTTCCGAAGCGTCCAGGGCCTCCCGGGCGGCGGCGAACAGTTCGCTCATGGCGGCGGTCAACTGCGGCGTGAAGCGCGCCTGACGCATCGCGTCCCGCGTCCGCCGGGCATGAGTGCGCATGTTTTCCATGCCCAGGTGCGTGAAGAGCGTGTCCGAGAGCTGCGAAAAGACGCTGCGCACCGCGTAGTACTCGCGCAAGCCGCGTTCGTAAGTTTCCTTTTCAACCTTGATCTTGGCGACCATCTGGCCGACGACCAGGTCGTTCTTGCCACGCAGTCCGTTCAACTCGACCAATTGCCCCATCAGGGCGGCCCGCCGGGTCGCCAGCAACTGGCCGACTTCACTGGCCAAGTGGTGCGCCTCGGCGGCGGTGCCGCGCGCGACGATGTCCCGTTTGGCTGGGAGCAGGTCTTCGGCGAGCGCTTTTTCCAGGCGCGGCAGGCGGCTCTTCTCGAGCAAAGCCGCATCGTTGTTGATCTTGGCAACCAGGCCCTTTTGCGCCGATACGGCAAATACGCTCGATGCGGGAACGTCCAGGATCCGGCCGCAGGAAGCGACTTGTCGGGCAATCTCGGCGTTGATTTCTTCGTCCGGTCGCAGGCCGTCCCAGAGACCGTCGATCTTGTTCAGCACCACCAGCCGCCCGGGCCCGCTGCCGACATGGTCGCGCCAGATCGTGAGATCCGTCTGGGTGACGCCGGTGTCGGCGGCGAGGATGAACAGTACGGCGTGGGCGCTGGGCAGCAGGGACAGGGTCAGTTCCGGTTCCGCGCCGATGGCATTGAGGCCAGGTGTGTCCAGGACGACCAGCCCCTGCTCGAGAAGCGGATGCGGGAAGTTGATCATGGCGTGACGCCAACTGGGGATCTCCACTTGCCCTTGGGCATCCGGCTCCAGGCTGCCATCGGCGCCATCGCCGATGGCAAAGCCGAGCGACTGGGCTACCTCGGCGGGAACGCGCTTGACTTCGCCGACGCGGCGCAAGGATTCGGCCATGCTCTCCGCCGAACTGTCTGCGAGCGGGAAATTCCGCCAGGCCTCGGGTACGCCGCGCAGGTCGGCGATGCTGGCCCCCTCGGCCCGTGTTTCGATCGGCAGCAGGGCGATGCGTGGCAACTGGCCCTTGTCCCAGGATATCTCGGTCGGACACATCGTGGTGCGTCCCGCCGAGGATGGCAGGACACGGCCACCCCGATCGGCGAAGAAAAGGGCATTGATCAGTTCGGACTTGCCCCGCGAGAACTCGGCGACGAAAGCGACGACAAGTTTGTCCTCGGTGAGGCGGCCGCGAATGCGCCGCAGCCTTTGCTCGGTCTGGCTGTCGAGCAGATCGCCATCGGCCAGCCAGCCCTGGAGGCGGCCAACCAGAAGGCCGATATCGTCGCGCCAGATTCGGTAGGCGTCGAATTGTTGGGCAAGGGTCATGGCTTGTCGAAGGGACCGGGTAGAGAATCAGCGTTGACAGCGGGGACAATAATACGTCGCCCGGTTGCCTTGGCGCAGCATTCGGATGGGCGTGCCGCAGCGGCGGCAGCCTTCGTTGGCACGGCCATAGACTTGGTGGCGCGTTTGGAAATCACCCAAACCGCCGTCGCAGCCGACATAGTCGCGCAGGCTGCTGCCACCGGCGCGGATCGCCAAACGCAGGGTGGCCTTGATCGCGGGAACCAGCCTCGCCAATCGGGCTCGGGAAACCTGGCCCGCCGGCGACCGTGGGTCGATACCGGCGCGGAACAGACTTTCGGAGGCGTAGATGTTGCCTACGCCGACGACAATCCCGGAGTCCATGATCGCCGGCTTGATGGCTATCCGCCGGCCGCGCAGCGCCATGGCCAGCGTGGCGGGGGAGAAGTCTCGCGACAGCGGTTCCGTGCCCAGGTGGGTGAGCAGGGGGTGTTCGGTTGGCTCGCCGTCGAGCCAGAGTACGGCGCCGAATCGCCGTGGATCGCGCAGCCGCAGAACTTCGCCGTCGAAGGCGATGTCCAAGTGGTCGTGTTTTTCCGCGACTTGGTCTTTCCCGAGCAAGCGCAGGCTTCCGGACATGCCAAGGTGAATCAGCAGATGGCCGTCACCAAAATCGAACAGCAAATACTTGCCGCGCCGACTGATGTCGCGCAGGACCTTGCCTTGGAGTTTTTGCGGCAACCGGTCGGGAAATGGATAACGCAGCGCCGGTACACGGGCGACGGCATGGCTGACGCGGTGGCCGGTCAGCCGTGGCGCCAACCCCAGACGTGTGACCTCGACTTCGGGCAATTCGGGCATGACGATGGGTGCCTTCCCCAAGCGAAACTGCTAACATCAGCCCGGTATTGTATGTGAGCCCCGCCCTCCCGACAGCCCCGAGAATATTCCTGAAATGAAACGTCGCTTGCTGCCTGCTCTGCTTGCCACCCTGGTGTTTTCCGCCCAGGCCGCCGACGATGCCGGTGTCGAAAAGGTTGACGCCGTTGAAAGAGTGGGAAAAGCGGATACGGCGGACAAGGGTGCCGACCAGGGTCCGGCCGCCAATCTGCCCAAGCAGGAATTGACGCCAAGGTTGCTCTATCAGTTTCTTCTGGCGGAAATCGCCGGGTCGCGAGGTCAGGTGGATCTTTCCGCCGAGGCCTACATGGATCTGGCGCGTGGTACGCGCGACCCGCGCGTTGCTCGTCGCGCCACCGAGATTGCCGTCGTTGCCCGGCGCTACGATGCCGCGCTCGGCGCCGCCAGGTTATGGGCCGAACTTGATCCGCAGGCCAGTCAGCCGCGCCAAATGATCGGCGGCCTGTTGGCGGCCACCGAGCGTAGCGACGAGTTGGCCGGCCATCTGGCTGGCCAGTTGGCCGCCGCCGGCGGCAATGTCGGCGACATGCTGGTCCAGATCAACCGGATGCTGGCCCGGTATGCGGACAAACAGGCGGCGCAGCGCCTGGTGAACAAGGTCACCGAGCCATATCTGGGGCTTGCGGAAGCGCATTTCGCCCGTGCCCAAGCGGCCCATGTCGCCAGTGACGATGCCTTGGCCCGAACCGAATTGGATCGAGCGCTGGCCCTGCGGCCGGAATGGGAGCAAGCGGCACTGGTGCGTGCCCAACTCACCGGCGATAGTGCCGAGGCCGCGAAGTTTCTCGGCCAATTTGTCGCGGCGAACCCCAAGGCAAGCGAAGCCCGGCTCGGCTATGCGCGGGGACTGGTGGCCGAAAAGCGCTATGGGGAAGCGCGGCAGGAGTTTCAGCGTTTGCTGGCCGAGAAGGGTGGTAGCGGCGAAATGGTGTATGCCGTTGCCGTGCTGTCGCTGCAACTGAACGACTTCGATGAGGCGGAGAAGCAACTCAAGCATCTGGTCGAGACGAACCACGCCGAGATCAACAACGCCCGAGTCTATCTGGGGCAGATCGCGGAGGAGCGCAAGCGGTGGGACGAGGCCCTCCAGTGGTATGGCCAGGTGACGGCGGGCAATCAGTACATGGCGGCGCGCATGCGCATGGCTCAGGTGCTTGTCCGGCAGGCGAAGTTGCCCGAGGCGCGGCGCGTCCTTCAGGAGTCGGCCGCCGCCAACCTGGCCGAGCGCAGCCAGTTGCTGATCGCGGAAGCCCAGTTGCTGCGGGATGCCGGCCAGCCCCGGGATTCCTATGCCGTCCTGGCGGAGGGCCTCGCCCAGCATCCGGATCAACCGGAGCTGCTGTATGAAACCGCCATGATGGCCGAACGCACGGGGAGTCTGCCGGTGGCCGAACGCCACCTGCGACGACTGATCGAGATCAAGCCCGACTATGCGCATGCCTACAATGCGCTCGGATACTCGCTGGCCGAGCGCAATGAACGCCTGGACGAGGCGCAGCAGTTGATCGACAAGGCGCTGCAACTGGCACCCGAGGATCCGTTCATTCTCGATAGCAAGGGCTGGGTGCTTTTTCGCCGTGGCGATGCCAGCGGCGCGCTGGAGGCGCTGAAGCGGGCCTTTGCGTTGCGGGCGGACCCCGAGATTGCCGCCCACATGGGTGAAGTCCTATGGGCCCTGGGCCGCAAGGATGAGGCACGCAAGACCTGGAGTGAGGCGGAGAAGGCCCATCCCGGCAACGAAGTCCTGCTTGGAACGATCAAGAAATTCACGCCCTGAGGCTCCTCGAACGCGTTGGCGTTGCTCTTGGGGCGGTATTCCTGGCCGCTTGTGCCGACCTTGCCGCCACGGCGTCGGTGGCCCGTTCCCCGCCCACTCTGACGGAATTCGAATTCGATGGCCGCGTTGCCGTGCGGCAGGGCGAGGCACGGCACCATGTCAATATCTCCTGGCGGCATGACGTGGGCAATGACGAAATTCTCCTGACGACGCCCTTGGGGCAGGGTGTGGCCGAGCTGAGCCGGAATGCTTCCGGTGCCCGGCTCGTAATGGCCGATCGGCGCGAGTTCCTCGCGGCCGATTGGGAGGGCCTGGCCCAGCAACTATTCGGTACCCGTCTGCCGCTGAACGATCTGCCCGCCTGGCTCGCCGGCCGTGCTGGCCCTTCCGTTGGCGGTTGGCGGGTCGAATACCTGGACTACCAGAGCAATGCGCGAGACGCTTTGCCAACCTTGCTGGAAATGCGGCGGGACGACATCGAAGTGCGCCTGAAGATCGATGAATGGAGCCGCGCCCGGTGAACGGTTGGGACCGCGTCTGGCCGGCGCCGGCCAAAATCAACCTGTTTCTTCACGTGATCGGTCGTCGTACCGATGGCTATCACCTGCTGCAAACGGTCTTCCGGTTCCTGGACCACGGCGACGAACTGCGTTTTGCGCCGCGCGACGATGGCCGGATCGTTCTCGCAACGCCACTGCCCGGCGTCCCGCCAGCGGCCGATTTGACCGTGCGGGCAGCGGATCTGCTGCGCCTTCGGACCGGCGTGACTGCGGGCGTCACCATCCACCTGAGCAAGCGACTGCCGCTCGGCGGCGGCCTGGGTGGCGGCAGTTCGGATGCCGCCACGACGCTGATGGCGCTCAATCGCCTGTGGGGTGCTGGTCTTTCGCGCGCCGAGCTTCAGGAGCTCGGCTTGCGCCTGGGCGCCGATGTGCCGGTGTTCATACACGGCCACAGTTGTTTCGCCGAAGGTGTGGGCGAGCACTTCAGCGACGTGGCCTTGCCTCCGGCTTGGTATCTCGTCACCGTTCCCTCGGTGGCCGTGCCGACGGCGGAAATATTCAAGGCCGATGACCTGCGCCGCGACACCCAGGCCATCTCGCCGAACCGATGGCGACCAGGCGACGGTCACAATGACCTCGAGCCGGTTGCCTGCCGGCTCTACGCGGAAGTGTCCCGCCACCTTCAGTGGCTGCGGAATCGACGGAGTTGCGCGTATGAGTGGTTCGGGCGCGTGCTGCTTCGCCGAGTTTGCCACCGAGGCGGAAGCTCGGGAGGCCTGCGAACGCCTGCCGGAAGGTATGGCTGGCTTTGTTGCGCGGGGCATGGATTTCCATCCTATGCGGATTTGACATTGCGCCGCAAAAACAGCAGAATTCGCGTCCTTTCGGCGCACCCATGATTTGGTTGCGCCGAGATTGGGGCTTCGCCAAGTTGGTTAAGGCACCGGATTTTGATTCCGGCATTCCCAGGTTCGAATCCTGGAGCCCCAGCCAGATTCCCCGGGCAGACAATTGTCTGCCCGCTTCTTTTGCACGGACAGGACCATGGCTTACGACAGCATGATGGTTTTCACCGGCAACGCCAATCCGAAGTTGGCTGCCGATGTCGTGAAACGCCTGAATATTTCCCTGGGGCGAGCGACCGTTGGCCGTTTTTCCGACGGCGAAATCAGCGTCGAACTGCTTGAAAACGTGCGCGGCAAGGATGTCTTCATCCTTCAGCCCACCTGTGCGCCGACCAACGACAATCTGATGGAATTGGTCATCCTGGCCGATGCCCTCAAGCGTGCTTCGGCCGGTCGCATCACCGCCGCGATCCCCTATTTCGGTTACGCCCGCCAGGATCGTCGCCCGCGCAGCGCGCGCGTGCCGATCGCCGCCAAGGTGGTGGCCAACATGCTGCAGGCCGTCGGTGTGCAGCGCGTGCTGACGGTCGATCTGCATGCGGATCAGATCCAGGGGTTCTTCGACATTCCCGTCGACAACATCTACTCCACGCCCATACTACTGGGCGATATCTGGCGACAGCGCCATGATGACCTGATGGTGGTTTCGCCCGACGTCGGCGGCGTGCTGCGCGCACGTGCCGCCGCCAAGCTGCTGGAAGCCGACCTGGCCATCATCGACAAGCGCCGGCCGCGGGCCAATGTTTCCGAGGTGATGCACATCATCGGCGACGTCGAGGGCCGCAGTTGCGTGATCATGGACGACATCGTCGATACCGCCGGTACCCTGTGCAAGGCGGCCCACGCGCTCAAGCAGCATGGCGCCAAGCGGGTGGTTGCCTACTCCACGCACCCGGTGCTGTCGGGCAGCGCCATCGCCCGCATCGAGGAGTCGGAACTCGACGAAGTGGTGGTCACCGATACCATCCCGCTGCGCGAGGATGCCCGCGCCTGTCACGAATATCCGCGTGGTGTCGATTTCCGACGCTGTTGGCCGAGACCATGCTGCGCATCAGCAACGAAGAATCCGTTTCCTCGTTGTTCGTCGAATAGCTCGTTTCTCAACCCACTGCCTGGTCGCGGGCAGTTTCATTTGGAGCAATACCATGCAAATCGAAGTCAACGCCACCAAGCGCGAAGTACAGGGCACGGGTGCGAGCCGCCGCCTGCGTCGCGCCGGCCGTGTTCCCGGCATCGTCTACGGCGGCGAAGCCCAGCCGCAAGTCATCGAGCTCGATCACAACGATCTGTTTCAGCATCTGCGCAAGGAGGCCTTCTATTCCTCCGTGCTGAATCTGAATCTCGATGGCACCAAGCAGATGTGCCTGCTGCGCGACGTGCAGCGTCACCCGTTCCGCCAGCTGATCCTTCATGTCGATTTCCAGCGCATCGACGAGACGCACAAGATTCACCAGAAGGTGCCGCTGCACTTCGTCAATGCCGATGTCGCGCCGGGCGTGAAACTGTCGGGCGGCATGGTTCAGCACGTGATGACCGAACTGGATGTCCGCTGCCTGCCGAAGGACCTGCCCGAATTCATCGAGGTGGACCTGAAGGACCTGGAAGGCGGCCATTCCATCCATGCGTCCGAACTTCACGCTGCCGGCTGGCGTGGAGTGGGTCCATCATGGCGAAGGCGATCCGGTCGTCGCGACGGTCGTCGTGCGCGGCGGCGGTGCCGCGGCTGACGAGATTGCCGAAGGCCCGGTCGAAACGCAGATCACCACCGAGAAGAAGCCGGCGGCCGAGAAGAAGTGATTTGACGTCAGGCTGCGTTGCGCTTGATCGTCGGCCTCGGCAACCCCGGGGCCGACTATGCTGAAACCCGGCACAACGCCGGGTTTTGGTTTTGTGAGCGCCTGGCGCGCGACCTTGGTGTCGGTTTCGCCAAGGAAACCCGCTACCACGGTTGGGTGGCCAATGCCCGTGACTCGGCGGTCTGGCTGCTGATGCCGGAGACGTTCATGAATCGCTCGGGCCAGGCCGTGCAGGCGCTGAGCCACTTCTACCGCATCGCACCCGCCGAGATGCTGGTGGTGCATGACGAACTCGACCTGCCGCCCGGCCGCGGCCAGTTGCGTTTTGGCGGCGGTCTCGGCGGCCACAATGGCCTCAAAGACATCACGGCTCATCTGGGTACGCAGGACTACTGGCGATTGCGGGTCGGCATCGGCCATCCTGGCGACCGCAATGAAGTCGTCAATTACGTTCTGAAGCCGCCGCGCAAGGAAGAAAGCGAAGCCATCGACACCATGCTCGATCGGGCGCTATTGACCTGGCCACAACTGGTTCGCGCCGATTTCAACGCCGCCACGCAGAAGATCAACGCCAAACCGCCGGAAGCGAAAAAAGGAAAACTCATGAGTCTCAAGTGCGGCATCGTCGGCCTGCCCAATGTCGGCAAGTCCACCCTGTTCAACGCCCTGACCAAGTCTGGCATCGCGGCGGAAAACTATCCCTTCTGCACCATCGAGCCCAACGTCGGCATCGTCGAAGTGCCCGATCCCCGCCTCGATGCTCTGGCCGCCATCGTCAAGCCGCAACGAATCCAGTATGCCATCGTCGAGTTCGTCGATATCGCCGGCCTGGTGGCGGGCGCATCCAAGGGCGAGGGGCTGGGCAACCAGTTCCTCGCCAATATCCGCGAGACCGATGCCATTGTGCATGTCGTGCGCTGTTTCTCCGACGACAACGTGGTCCATGTGGCCGGCAAGATCGATCCGCTGTCGCGACATCGAAGTGATCGATACCGAGCTGGCGCTGGCCGACCTGGCGACAGTCGACAAGGCACTGGTGCGTTACTCGAAGCAGGCCAAGTCCGGCGGCGACAAGGAAGCCAAGCTGCTGGTGGCGGTGCTGGAGAAATGTCAGGCTCAGCTCAATCAGGCCCGACCGGTGCGCGCTCTCGACCTGTCGAAGGAGGAGTGGGCCAACCTCAAGCCCTTCTGCCTGCATAACCGCCAAGCCGGTGCTCTATGTTGCCAACGTCAAGGAAGGCGGGTTCGAGAACAATCCGCACCTTGACGCCGTGCGCGACCACGCGACGAAGGAAGGGGCTTCCGTGGTGGCCATCTGTGCCGCCATCGAGGCGGAGATCGCCGATCTTGCCGATGACGAGAAGCAGATCTTTCTCGCCGATCTCGGCCAGGAGGAGCCGGGTCTGAACCGCCTGATCCGCGCCGCCTATCAAGCTGCTCGGCCTGCAGACCTACTTCACCGCCGGCGTCAAGGAAGTGCGCGCCTGGACGATCCATCGTCGGCGACACCGCGCCGCAGGCCGCCGGCGTCATCCACACCGACTTCGAGCGCGGCTTCATCCGCGCCCAGACCATCGCCTATGACGATTTCGTCGCCTACGGCGGCGAGCAGGGCGCCAAGGAGGCCGGCAAGATGCGCGCGGAAGGCAAGGAGTACGTCGTCAAGGATGGCGATGTCATGAATTTCCTCTTCAACGTCTAAACAGAAGTACGGATTCCATCGGACGCCAGCGGAACACAGGAAGCCCGTTAATCCTAGTGATGGCGGGCTTTTTTGTTCCACGCAATACCGGATGCGTCCGTTGTAATCCGGAATAAAAGCGGGTACGCTAGCGGGTATGTTGAATCCGTACCCGCAAAATTAAGCGGGTACGAACCAGAGCCCGGAGCCCGCCATGCTGACCGATACCCAATGTCGTACCGCAAAGGCCCAGGAAAAGCCCTACAAGCTGCCCGACGGCAAGGGCCTGTATCTCGAAGTCAAACCCAGCGGGGTGAAGGCGTGGCGCTACCGCTTCAAGCTCACCAAGGAAGGTGAAACCAAGGAAAGCCTGTTCGCCATCGGCGACTATGCCAACGCCCCGAATGGCGAAACCCCGGAGGAGGCGAAAGCACGACGGGCCGGTGGCCGGTTCACTCTGGCCGAGGCACGGGAGGAGCGCATCAAGGCACGTGCATTGGTCAAGCAGGGCATCAACCCGGCCCACAATCGGCAAGCTTGACCGCATCAAGCGGGAGCAGGCCAACGCCACCACGTTCGAGTCTGTGGCCCGCGAATGGTTGGCGCTGAAGGATTGGGAGGATGTCACCAAGGCCCGGCGACTCGACATGCTGGCCCGCGTGGTCTTTCCGAAGATCGGCGCCTTGCCGGTCAAGAGCGTTACCCCGGCGCATATCCTGGACGTGCTGAACACGTCGGCGAAGAAGAACGGCCTAACCGTGGCGGCAGAAGCCAAGCGCACCATGTCTGGCGTGTTTGAGCTTGGCCGTCTCTACGCTGCGGGCTGATGCCGATCCGGTCTATCCGGTACGCAAGGCATTGCCGGCCAACAAGACCCAGCACAAGCGCCCCCTTGATGCCGAGGAAATCGGCCAACTGCTGCAAGACTTCGAGGGGCACGGCGGACGGCATGAAACCATCGCGGCATTCCGCCTGATGTGGTGGACGCTGGCCCGGCCAAGCGAGGCGGTGGAGGCGCAATGGTCGGAATTCGATCTTGATGCCGCACTCTGGCGTATTCCTGCCGAACGGATGAAGAAGCGCGAGGAGCACAAGATCCCGCTGCCCCGGCAAGCCGTCGAAATGCTGCGCGCGCTGCGTGGCATCACCGGCAGTTACGCCCATCTGTTCCCTGGTCGAGATGACCGGACAAAGCCGATGGCCGCGGCTTCCTTCCGGCAAGCGCTCAATGTCCTTGGCTGGGGCGGCAAGTTCAGTCCTCACGCTACCCGCACCACCGGCAGCACACGGCTGAACGAAATGGGTTTTGCCTCCGACTGGATCGAGCGCCAACTAGCCCACGCCGAACCCAATGCGGTGCGGCGAACCTACAACCACGCCGAGCATTTGGCCGATCGCGCCAAGATGATGCAGCAATGGGCGGACATGCTGGACACATGGAAGAAAGGCGACGGTGCGAAGGTCGTACCGTTGCACTCGGCGGCGTAATGCCGATCAAGCCGCGCCTAGCCCGAGGCTGATCCCCGAGGGCGAACACCGGGAACCCTTGCCCGGTTGGTGCGGCTCCCGATTCAAGGGGCGAGCGTGAAGCGTCCACCGGGGGGTACAGATACCCCGCAAAACGTGGCATTAAATCCGTAACCATGCCGGTACGTTCCGGCGACCGCTACGGAGTCACGAGCATGGCCGCACAAATCCAGAACGCGCTAACCATCCTTCGGCGCAAGCAAGTGCAAGCCCGCACTGGGCTTGCTCGATCCTCGATTTACGAACGTGTCAAGGCCGGGACATTTCCTTCGCCGGTTCGCCTCGGTGATGGGGCAAAGGCCGTCGGCTGGATCGAAGGGGAAATTGACGCTTGGCTAGTTGCCCAAGTCGAGAAGAGCCGGAAGGCTTGAGGGCGCGCGACCATGACCACGAAAGAAAAAGCCGCGATCCAAGCGGCAAGGCCGGGCGCGGCTTCAAATACATTCGACACCGACAATCATAGCATCCACGCCCTCACGACCGCCCGTCGCTGCCGGTGTGGGGTGTGGGCACTGACCGTTCTTATCTGCCCGTTCTGCGGCAAAACGCATCACCACGGGGGCGGCGATGGCGATACGCCGACACTTGGCCATCGTGCTGCGCACTGCGCGAAGCCGGGTATTCCGCCGGGGTACGTGCTCGTCGCGTCGGAGGTGCCGTATGACAAACTTCGCTGAACTGGCTGCGCCACTGGTGAACCGGGGCTATCCCGTTTTCCCATGCTGGGAAAAAGCCAACGGCGCGATTCAACCAAGTGGCGAACGGAAACACCCCAACGGAAAAAACCCGCGCACACGCAACGGCTTCAAGGATGCGACGACCGACGCCAAGCAGATCGCCACCTGGGCCGCGCAATGGCCGGACGCGCTGGTGGGCGTGCCGACGGGCAAGGCTTCCGGCCTGCTCGTGCTGGACGTGGACGTGAAGAACGGCAAGGACGGCTTTGCCACATTGCAGGCGATGGGCTGGGCCTTGCCGGAAACCCGCACGCACCGGACGAAGCACGGCGGCGGGGCGCACTACCTGTTCCGCAACCCCGAAGGCAAGCCGCTGAAAAATTCCGCAAGCAAGCTGGGGGCGGGCTTGGACACGCGCGGCGACGGTGGCTATATCGTCTGGTGGGCTGCTCATGGTGGCGAGGTAGAACATGCCGACACCGTGGCCGATGTTCCGCCGTTCCTGCTGGATGCGCTGCAAACCGAATCCGCCTCCGACCGCAAGGCGCAAGCCGTGGCGACCGATGGCGAGGGCTTCACGGACGGTTGGCGCAACGACAGCCTGTTCCGCCTGGCAGCGTCATTGCGTGGCAAGGGGCTGACGGTGGATGCCATCGAGGCGGCATTGCAAATCGAGAACGAAGCGAAATGCAAGCCGCCCTTGGGCGCTGACGAGGTGCACACCATTGCCCAAAGCACCGGGCGCTATACGGAAGGTGCGACCGGCGGCGAACGCTGCGCCTATGGTAATGGCGAGTTCGAGGTTTCCCCCGCTGGCGTGGCCTTCATCGGCACCGACAAGCACGGCGAACGCTTGCCGCCCCTGTGGCTTTGCTCCGCCTTGCAAGTGCGCGCCATGACCCGCGATGCCAAATCGGGCGAATGGGGGCGCTTGCTGGAATGGCGGGACAAGGACGGCGTGCGGCATCAGTGGGCGATGCCTCTGGAACTGCTGCAAGGTGATGGCGTAGACGTGCGGCGCGAACTGGCGCGGCTGGGTCTGCAAATCTCCACCAACAAGAAGGGCCGCGATCTGCTGGCGTCATTCCTGCAAGTGTGGCCGGTGGAAGCCCGCGCGCGCTGCGTGGAACGGCTTGGCTGGCATGGTGGCGTGTTCGTAACCCCGGCGGAATCCATCGGGCAGGACGGGGAAATCGTGGTGTTCCAGAATGCTGCCGCCATCGAGCCGGCCTATTCCGTGGCGGGCAGCGTTGAGGAATGGCGCGATGCCGTGGCCCGCCTTGCCGTAGGCAATTCGCGCCTGGTCTTCGCTTTGTCCGTGGCCTTTGCGGGCGCACTGGCGGACGTGGTGGGCGAGGATTCCGGGGGCTTTCACTTTCGCGGCGCGTCATCGTCGGGCAAGACAACCGCCCTCAAGGCGGCCGCGTCCGTGTGGGGCGATCCATCGGCCTATCCCCGCTTGTGGCGGGCAACGGCGAACGGGCTGGAAGGACTGGCCGCGCTCCATAACGATGGCCTGCTGATCCTGGACGAACTCTCGCAGATAGACCCCAAGGAAGCAGGCGAGGCCGCTTACCTGTTGGCGAATGGGCAAGGCAAGGCCCGTGCATCGCGGACAGGTACAGCGCGGCAATCTGCCCGCTGGCGTCTATTGTTCCTGTCGGCGGGCGAGGAATCGCTTACCGCTCTGATGGCGCGGGCAGGGCGCAAGACCAATGCTGGGCAGGAAATCCGCCTGGCTGATCTGGACGCCGATGCAGGCGCGGGCATGGGCGCATTCGAGGCCCTGCACGATCAGCCGACTCCGGCGGCGCTGGCCTTGGTCTTGAAGGATGCAGCGACCAAGTATCACGGCGCGGTGGGGGTGGCCTGGTTGCGCTGCATCGTCGCCGATCGGGCCAAGCTGGCGGACATCATTTCCCACGGCATCAAGCGGTTCGTGGCGGACGTTGCACCGAAGGATGCCGCCGGACAAGTGCTACGGGTGGCGCGGCGCTTTGGTCTGGTGGCGATGGCCGGCGAGCTTGCCAGTGGGGACGAGTTGATCGGGCCGGGCTACGGCCTGACCGGCTGGGCCGAAGGCGAGGCCACCACGGCGGCGCGCAAATGCTTTGCCGCTTGGCTGGAAGGCTTCGGCGGTGTTGGCAACCGGGAGGAACGCGCCATGCTGGCGCAAGTGCGAGCGTTCTTCGAGGCGCACGGCGCAAGCCGCTTTGCTCGCCTGGACGATACCTACCCCGATGCGGATCAGCGCATCGTCAATCGAGCCGGCTTCGTGCGCACAACTGCCGACGGCGGACGGGAATTCCTGGTACTACCCGAAGCGTTCCGACGGGAGGTATGCGCGGGGTTCGATGTGAAGGCGGCAACGCGGGCGCTGATCGACGCCGGATGGATCGAGCCTGGTGATGGGGGCAGGACGACACAGAAACCGCGCATTCCCGGTATCGGCCCGACCCGCTGCTACATCTTCACCGGGCGCATGTGGGAGGGCGAGTAAATGCACCCAAGGCGAAAATGGCGGGGACAAGCGGGGACAACGGGGACAGCCTGTATTGATGCGGGTTTCCGCGTCCCCGGTGGCGGGGACAGCGCGGGGACACGTGGGGACAAATGGCGGGGACAGGCAACACGCAGGAAATGCGGATTCGGTTTGTCCCCGCGTGTCCCCGCGTCGCTTGATCGGGCGGGGACGCCGGAACCCCTGTATTCATGCGGTGTCCCCGCATGTCCCCGCTGTCCCCGCGAAGAACAGGATGAACCGCAATGAATGACACAAATCGCGCCGATGGCGGAAAAGATACGCCCGAAAGCGAAGCCTCAAGCGGAACCGTGCTGACCCTGACCCCCCTGCCCAAGATCGACTTGCGGGATGCTCACGCGATCCGCCGCGAGCTTGGCGCCGTGTATCGAGACATGCGGTCGGGACGGCTGGCGACTCAGGACGGAACCCGCCTTGCCTACGTACTGGACATGATTCGCAAGGCCTATGAGACGGCAGTGCTGGCCGATCGGCTGGAACTGCTGGAACGCACCATCACCATCACAAGGGACTGACACCATGAACCATCACGACCGACTGACCAAGGCGTACCGTGGTCTGACTGCCGACCAACTGGCAGCGCTGGCCTTCCACTACTCGGCGCAAGCCAATGAGCTTGAACTTGAGCGAGTGGCTTCTTCCGCGCCGAAGGGGTTGTACCGCCTTCCCGCCGACTATCTGGCCCGGCTAGATGGTCTCACGCGGCTATCAGCATTTTGGAGCATTGAGCATTGGCGATTACGCGCCCGCAAGGCCGAAATACTCGGGGCGGCGCTGGCAGCCATTCGGCGCGGGGAGGCTTTCGAGAAAACGGACGATCTTCTCTATGCGCACGAACAAGCGGAAGCCCATTTGCTCGCCCTAGATGGTGCATTGCTGGCGATCTGCAAGGAACATGGCATCGACCCAGCCGACGTGCGCCGGATGGCGGGAACGGAGCCATTCAAGGCCAGGCGCTCGAATGTCGAAGCCGATGCGGAGGTTCAAGCGACGATGCAATCGGCCCTTGCGCAGCTCGTGGAACGGTAGGGGATCTTCACCCAATAGATGCGCACAACGGCATATCCACCTGCTCATATTGCCGATTCCCCGTCCAGTTAGAATCGAAGTCAAAGCGGAGTCGTTTGTTGGCCACATGACTGCATCGATTGCGGGGTGGCGGAGGCAAGTCACTACTCTCCGGCAACTCGGTGCCGGGCCGACGCCGCCATCAGCTCATACGTTGAGAGGATCGCCCTATGGCCTTCGTTCCAGTTGGATTTGCACTGCTCTCCATGGCGCTTGCCATGCCTGCTTTGGGCGAATCGTCTATCTCTAAGGAGGGCAGTGCGGGAAACGATGCAGAACGTTCTGCTTTGCGCGATTGTCTGGCTGCGGAACAAATTTCATGGGACGAGTTCATTGCTGCCAACAAGGCGAATCAGGCAGGCCGGACGATCGAGTCTAGCCATCGGCAGGATGTCGTTATGGTAATGGCTGTCCAATGCGGCAATAAGTGGCGCATGGCGCGTGACGAGGAGCGTCGCGCCGAGAACAAGGTGCGCAACGAACTTTCTCGCCGTGGGCCTGCGTGGTCTTGCGCACTTGATGGAGGCGCGACTCCGTCAGAACTCGCGAGGGAGCCGCCCTCTGAATCTGCGGCGATTTCGTTGGCGGTCTGCGAATACTTGATTGAATCTGCTCCGGGACTGATTGCCGAGGCGACCGAAAAGCTGCGCGGCTGCTTGGGTTGGCGCATCGCGGTGCTTGACGACTATTTGTCGCCGGCCTCCGACATTGCTGATGCACTTTCCAACTATTGCGAGGCTGAGTTTGTGAACGTCACGCGGTATATCGCCTTGGGGCAAGGGCGCCGATATCGGCATACTGACGCCTCGGATTCGATAGAGCTGCGTCGTTCCAGTGTGCGTCAAGTCGCACTCACAATGGTTCTTGAAATGCGCGCAGCGTTGCGCAACGCACCAGCGCCCAACCGGACGCAGCCCAAAGCAAAGGGCAAGCGCACTTAGGGTTGAGTGCCGGCCTTCGGAGCCCGTTGCTGTGTCTGACGCCGAAATATGGCGTGGATCTCTGAGCTTGAAGGGCGGCTTGCGCTGAGGGAACGGGGGGAGGCCGCCACTGATCTGGGCTATGCCACGTGCAACGATGCGGTCGCGCCCATGGCGCCGACGAAAACCCGGCCGTCGGTGTAGCGAATCTCAACCGTTTCACCAAGGGGCGGGGACTTGGCCAATGCGCGCAGCAAGCCACCGTCAAATGTCACCACGCCCTGCCAGTCCCCCACGTAAGGCAGCCCGACTTCAAGCGGCCCACAAGTGATTTGCGCCTGACCCTTGAATACTGTGAGGCTGGCCTTCGGTAGGGCCGCGCGCTTGCGGCGCAGCCACGCCAGGGAATCGACAAAGGCGCGGCGATCAAGAATCACGTGCATGGGGGCTGGGTCTTTTTCGGTTGGGGTGGTTGAGGTCGAAGGTGCTGAAGGCGTCACTAGTCCCATGGAAATAAGTACGGGGTCTTCCGGAACTCTCAAGGGCAAATCGTCGGGTATCTCCATTGCCAACGCCCTCAGCTCCTCGCCCGTCTTGGCCAGCTTCAGCCGTCAACGCCAATCCTCGTTGTTCCACGCCATCGAACCACCTCCGGTCTTCGGGCAAAACCCGCCGTGTCGGGATTCTATTGGCCAATGCCGACGTAGAATCAAAGCAGCGGAAGGAGGCACAATGACTATGCTGATGAAAACCATTGTTCTGGCATTACTGCTCGCCGGTTGTGCGAGCCTTAGTACCGATTCCGGAGGAACCCGCCGCCTGGCCGACTACCATCGGGCCTACATCAAACCCTTGGTGGAGGATGAATTCAGCCTACGCCACGCATTAACTTGGGAACTGCGCGACATGGGCATATCTGTGGTGAGCGAAGCCCCGCCAGATCCAAAGGACGGGGATATGGTCGTCGAGTATGACTACAGCGGGGGTTGGGACATGACCCGTTACCTAAAGACGTTCCAATTCCAGTTCATTGATGCAAAGACAAAAGAGGTATTCACAAGCCAATCGTATTCGTCGTCCGGCATTTGGCGCGGGCGCCGCGATGGTCGCCTTGAGGCCGCGTTCAACGAACTACGGAAGCGCAACAACCTGCCCCCAACTAAGCAATTCGGATCGGCTGATTAGAAGGCTGTGAATCACACCGTCGAATTGACGATTCTCGCTGCCAGAAAATCGATTCTGAAGCGTGCGGCAGATACAAAACCGGGTATGAAAGCGGGTACGAAACGAATAGCGTAGATTGGCGACCTATATGCAGTGTGCCTTTCCGGTCGCTATTGCTGTTCAACGTCTAGCGATCGTGATCCGGCCCATCTTGCGATGGGCCGGCCCTGCCTGTCCTTCCCAATCGTCGTCCAATCCTTGATGGTGGCTGTTGTCGCCAGCATTTCGCACGTTGACGATTTCCTGTTCCAATCCCACGATTCGTTATCGGCCGCGTCGATATGAGGTTTAGTGAATTTAAGTGAAATATCAGCCACAGTTGCTTGAAATGATGACGAAATGGGTGGATATTCGATAGCTAATCGCCTGACCTGGATCCATTGTTCCGTCGGGCGGATTCGTGGAGATCGCAGCGACTGCAACTCAAATGGACGCGATAGGTTTCGATTCACTGACCAGTTTTCTCGATCGTCGCGGCTGTCTGCGCGCCACGGTACGGCTGGTCGAATTCTCCCGACGCCAGGCTCGCCCGCTGGCGGCGCTCTGGCTGGATCTCGACCGCTTCAAACAAGTCAACGAGTCATTTGGCCACCTCGGCGGCGACGCTGTGATCGCCAGCATCGCCGCCCGCCTGAGCGAAGTGCTCGCCGGTCGTGCCGAGGTGTCCCGCATGGGCGGCGACGAGTTCGTACTTCTGGTACCTGACTGCGATCGAGGCCGCGCCGAAACGCTTGCCGGGGAGGTGTTGCGCGCGGTGTCGCAGCCCATCGAAGTGGGCAACATCAGCATGCGGCCTTCGGGCAGCGTGGGCGTCGCCTTGCTCGACGATGGCGAGGAACCGCTGGCGTTCCTGGAGCGCGCCGACCGGGCCATGATCGACGCCAAGCGGGGCGGGGGCGGCCGCCACGTGGTGTCGGGCGACGAGGAGGTCCCGGGTCGGGTCGGTGTCTTGCTGGCCCGCGAGGAACTCGCGATCGAAAGCCAGATTCACGCCGCACTGGAATGTGGTGGCTTGACCCTCCATTACCAGCCCATCGTCGGTTTGGATGGCCGTATCGCCGGGGCCGAGGCGCTGATGCGCTGCTCGGTGGGTGGCGAGTCCCTGTCGCCGGGCAAGCTGATTCCGGTCGCTGAAAAAACGGGGTTGGTGGTACGCCTGGGCGAATGGAGCATGACCAATGCCGCCCTTTATGCCCGTCGGCTGCGTGATTCCGGCCTGCCGACCCGGGTGGCGGTTAACGTCTCGCGGGCACAACTGACGGCGCCTCGCTTTATCGAGGCCATGCATGGCGCCATGGCCTACGCCGATGTGGCGCCGGAACTCTTCGAGCTGGAATTGACCGAATCCCTGTTCATGGACGTTTCGGACGTCGTCCAGTCGAATCTCCTGTCCGCCCGCCAGGCCGGTGTCTCGTTGGCCATCGACGATTTCGGCACCGGCTACTCCTGCCTGGCCAACTTGAAGGACATTCCCGCCACCAAGCTCAAGCTCGATCGGGCTTTCGTCTGCGTCCTGCCCCATGATCGTCGCGCGCTTTCCGTTGTGCGCGCGATCACCCAACTGGGCCGTGAGCTGGGCATGACCATCGTCGCCGAGGGCGTCGAAACGAAGGAACAATACGACGCACTCGCCGATGTCGGCGTCGATGCGATCCAGGGCTACTACCTCGCCCGACCGATGGACGGCAAGGCCTTGGTCGAGTGGCTGAAGGAGCGGCAATGAGGATTCCTGGCGGCGAGACCTCGGTGGGCCACGGTGTCGCAGCGCACACGGAAGATGCGCTCGCGGACTCGCTGCGCGATATCGGCATCCCGCCGCGACCGGTGATACTGGACCGCATCGCCGCCGAAATGCGCAAGCCGGAGCCTGACTTTCGTCATCTGTCGGCGCTGATCAGCGCCGACGTGGCTCTTGCGGCTGGTTTGCTGAAGACAGTCAACTCTCCCTATTTCGGACTTCAGACCCGCGCCAAGACCGTAATGCAGGCCCTGACGATGCTGGGGCTGGAGGTTGCCGGCCGGGCCGTGGCCGGGCTGGTTCTGCGCAGAATATTTCCGCCCCTGCCGGCCATGGAGCGCTTCTGGGATGGTTCGGCGCGCGTCGCGCGCACCTCCGGCTGGCTGGTTGGCCAACTCGGTGTTCGCGGCAATGTGCGCGCCGACGAGGTGTACACCTACGGACTCTTTCGGGATTGCGGCATCCCGATCCTGCTGAAAAGGATTCCCGACTATGCCATCGTCTTGCGCGCGGCCAACGCCGATGGCGAGCGCCTGTTTACGTCCGTCGAAAAGGCGCGCTGCCCGACCGATCACGCGCTGGTCGGCTGCCTGATGGCGCAGAACTGGTGCCTGCCCGACGAGCTTGGCACCGCGATCCGCCATCACCACGATCCGCTGGCGCTGCTGGCGGGCGACTCGGGCATGCCCGCCAGCAGCGCGCGGATGGTGGCGTTGGGGCAGTTGGCCGAGTACCTGGTGCAGCGCATAACCCGGCAAAGCGCAACCCGCGAGTGGGACAAGCTCGGTGGCGTCTGCCTGGATCTGCTCGGCCTGGATGGCAACGATGTCGAGCCCCTGGTTCGCGCCGCGCCGTCCGCGGTGGCCGATGTGATCGGCTGACATGGTACGCGTCGTGCTGGCTTTCCTGCTGGTCGTAGCCGGGTTCCCGGTGATCATTCTGCTTTCCGGCGCCCACGACGCCTGGCTGGGCGCCTTGCGTGTCGCCTCCGTGACGGCGATCAGCGTGCTTGGCCCGGGTATTCCGGGTTTCATCTATTTCCGTTGCCGAGGCTGGTGGCGGCCGTGGCAGTTCGTCGCCGGCGGTGTGCTGGGCGGCCTGCTCAGCGCCTTCGTCTTCGTGGATGCCGGCGCGGCGAACTTCGGTTTCTTCGTCACCCTGTTTGCCGGCGCCGGGGCCCTTCATGCGCTGCTGTTCTGGTTCGTCGCCGTCTGGCGCAATCCCGGACTTACGCTTCCCCGGCAATACTGCCTGCCCGACGGCGTCGCCTACAAGGTCGCGCGCGGCGGGCTGCGCGGCATCGCCCCGCCCAGGAAGTAGGCGGGCGATTGCTTGTCCTCCTGCCTGGACATCAACCTAACCGTGTAGCCATATCATGACCAAAGCCGCTTTTCAGGACTTCTATCCCGACAACCTGGCGCATTGCTACGGCTGTGGCCGGATGAACGACCACGGCCACCAGATCAAGACGTATTGGGATGGCGACGAAACCGTCACCCGATACAGGCCGGCACCGTTTCATACCGCGATCCCGGGCTTTGTGTATGGCGGCCTGCTCGCCTCATTGATCGATTGCCATTCCACCGGCACAGCCGCCGCCGCCATGTACCGTGCCGAAGGCCGGCCCATGGACAGCCAGCCGCCGTTCCGCTTTGTCACCGGTTCGCTCCATGTCGACTACCTGAAGCCGACCCCCATGGGGGTCGAATTGATCCTCAGGGGCAAGGTCAAGGAGATACACGGACGCAAGGTGATCGTCGAGACCACCCTTTACGCGAACGACCTCGCCACAGCTCGTGGCGAGGTCGTTGCGGTGCAAATGCCGGAGACCTTTCTGGCCTGAGGGCAGTGCCGATGTCTGGGGGTTATTCCCCCTGGGCGGCGATTTCGGCGCGTACCTGGGCCATGTCGAGGCCGCGCACGCCTTCCACCAGTTGTTGCAGGCCGGCCGCCGGCAGCGCGCCGGCGTCGGCATAGACGATCACCTGCTCGCGGAACACCATCAGCGTCGGAATGGAGCGGATGTTGAAGGCGCCGGCAAGTTCCTGCTGTTCTTCCGTGTTCACCTTGGCGAAGACGATGTCCGCATGCTGTTCGGACGCGGCCTCGAAGGTCGGCGCGAAGGAACGGCACGGCGCGCACCAGGGCGCCCAGAAATCGATGATGAGAATGTCGTTGTTGGCAACCACATCCTTGAAATTGTCGGTCGTCAGTTCGACGGTGGCCATGGCAGGTCCTCTGCTGGAGTATTAGGGGATGCTGATGCTACCTGTTTCGGCGCTGGCGTGCCATCCGCCAATCGCTGTCGCCCGTTGGCCGTCAGCGCGAACCGGCCGGTGCACGGGCGGTCGAGGCTGCCGGTGCTTTGGCCAGGGTCGGACGCCTGCCCGCCCGCTGGGCGGCGGCCGACGGTGGTGGCGATGGCGCTCTGGGGGCGGTCATCTCCGCAGCCGATGGAGCGGCGGTCTTTCCCGACCCGGTGGCCTCCATCGCCACACCCCCTGGACTTGCGCCAAGCTTCGCCAGTGCCGCCCCGGCCAGCGGTGTGCGCAGGAAAGGCCGAGCCATATGCCCTTCCCAAAAGAGCATGTGGTGCTTTCGATAGGATGCGTCGAGCGGATCGATCCTGGGCGCGACGATCTCCGTCTTCCACATGGCCTTGCGGCGCTCGAGATCGACCAGAACCAGGGCGTGGGCGGTGAACCGTCTCGTTGGTCGATATTTGCACGAACGTTCCGCCGGAGATCGCCAAACTGGCGACGCCGGTGGCGATTGCCGTTGTCCATTTGCGCGGCCCGGAGACCTGGGTACCGCGAACGGTAGCGACAAAGACCAAGGGGGAGCCTAGCTCTTGCCGCAATGCCGCGACCGTGTCCGCGCTCAGGTCGAGTGAGCTTTCGACCTCGGTGGCCGCCTGGGTGATGGCGGTCGGCCCGATCCTGGCGGCGGCACCCAGCAGCTCGGAATATGCCAGCGCCAGCCGCGGGTTGCGGCGCAGATGCTCGTTGACGATGACTGGCGGCGTCATTGCCTGGTCGTTGGAGTCGGCATCCTCGGCCACGCGCAACTCAGAGGCGCCAGCGACCAACTGGCCGCAGAGCAGGGGCAATACCTGGCGATGGACCTTGATGCCCTGAGTGACGAGAAACTTGCTGAAGCGGGTAAGCGCGACTCCGGCATAGTCAACCGACTCTTCCTGATAGGCGACCGACCCGGCCATCGCCATACCGCCTATGCAACCGTCGCCGACGACCCCGACTCCCTCCGACAGCAGGCGCACCGTGCTCAGTTCGTGGTGCCGCACTGAGTCCGGCGGCATTTCCATTGGTACCGACGCGCAGCCCGCTATCAGCCCTGCCAGTAGCGAAGCAACGACGATAGACCGGCCGCTCATCGCGCGGCCACCGTCTTCGCCGCGCCGCGCTTCTTGGTCTTGGCGCCGACCGGTGGCTTGGCCGGCTGTGGGGCGGTTTCAATGACCGCTGCGGGAGTCGGGGCGGGTGGCGCCGGTCTGGCTTGGCGCTCGGGCCGCGGCGGCGGTCTGAACTGGGCGGCGATGTCGTCGCCGAGATTGCGCGCGATCTTTTCGATGCCTTCGTCAAGTGAGTTCCGTACCAACTCGGGCTTGTTCATCAGTGACTCGAAGCTGTCAAACGCGAAGTGCTGATCGGAGACGATATAGCCGTCCTGGGTCTTGGTCGCATAGGCGCCGTAGACATAGCTGTAGTCGAACAGGAGTTCGCCCCCCTCGTCGGGCCTTGCCATGAAGACCGAGGTACTCATCAGCGGCAGGTAATTGACATCCAGTCGAGATGAATACATACCGACCTCGTCGTACTGAATGTCGAGCACAACCTCGTGACCGACAAATTTCCGGAACTTGACCATGTTGTCCTTGTTGCGCTTGACCTCTTCGCGCGTGGCCAGGCGTACCGGGAAGCCGCGTGTCTCCAGTTCCCGCCGTACCGTCTGCGTCAGCTTCTCGCCGAGTTGCCGACGGTAGTCCGCATGCAGGGCATCGAAGTCGGCCGACTTGTTCTTGTCGAGCACGGAATTGGCCAGCCCTACCCACAACCAGCCCACCACCGGCGCACTGCGATTGTTGGTGAAAAGATTGGCCGGCGGCTCTACCGGCACCAGCGTGATGGTCCCGAGCACCGGCAACGGCGCCGGTTCTTCGGCCACCGGCTCGCTCCGGTGACGGGCGCAACCGGCGGCCACGATGGCAAGCACCAGCGTCAGCGGCCATAGGCGCAGGCCGCCAAGGAAAACGGCTCGGCCGCCGCTCCGGGAGTGGGGGAGTGTTTCATGCATGGTCACTGTTGGGCCTCGTAGCCAGTACGATCAAGTACAGATTGGGCGTTCTGGCGGAATCCCGGATCGGTATCGGCCCGGTCATGTCGATGCGAACAGGACAGGGATACCACCCGCGTCGGGTTGCCGGGAACGACGCACAACGGGCCGTTCGGTCAGACAGTGCGCAACTACTGTCAATCTCCGATCTTCTTGTAGCGAAATGACAGTTCCCCCCGTTCCAGAGCCGATTGATAGGCCCCGACAATGTCGCCCGTGTCACGATCCACCCACCAAGCGACATTGACCTTTCCGGTCTTGCTATAGATGCCACGGACCGTTCCACCCTGGCAACGATTGCCGGTGGAGTTGTCGACGCTCCTTGAGAGATCCAAACTGGCTTCGCCCTCGCCTGTCCTGCCTAGGCTGCTGCGTACGACCACCTTGAACCTCGCGGGTGTGGTCAAGGGGCGAAGTTCGAGCGTAAGGCGCTCTCCCTTGCTCTGGGTGTAATAGCTCTGGCCCCGTCTATCGATCTTCAATAAGCAAGTCCAGCACTGATCGATCGGCGCGGAACTAGGCCGAGCTTCGGATCAGTTGAACATTCGGACTCGCAAAGTAGTAGGCCAAGCCCGGCCCGAGTTCCATCTACAGCATTTTCATTCTGATAGACGCCGATAGGCCTTGGACACTGGCTGACTTCGACGATCGTGGGCAGATCGGACTTGAAGTGCTAGGGCCAAATGGCGCTACGGTTACGACATGACAAGGGTGCTTCGCTAAGTGCGCAGCATCCAGCGAGTGTTCCCGCCAAGACCATCGCTGGCATTGCAGGTGACATTCTCACGGTTTGACTCCTTCGAGTCCCGACTCCTGCCTCTGTTGATTCGCTGAGCATTGTCGAGTACTTGCAAGTAGCCGGGTGGCAGCTGATTCATGATCGTTGCCGCCGCAAAGGGCGAGGCAAGCGGGATGTTGACAATGTTCTGCCAAATTGCTCATCCAAGTGATATCTGGACGAATATTTCCTGACGAAGCGTGGCGCAGGAACCTCAACATAGTTTCCGCCTACGAGAACCGGATTTCCTTGAAAGTCTCGCTGAATGGTTCGGTAGGATGGATCGTTGACGGTGTCGTAGGTGCTGTAGCTATTGAACTGATCGTGCGTGCCGCCAAACGGTTCGACGACCCACTTGTCCCAGAAGCTGCCCTTGTCGTAAAAGCCTGGCCCGATCCCGAAAATCCTCAGATAGCCGCCCCCACCCTGAATGCCGCCCATCGGACTCAGGAGATCGGCACCATTTGCCTTGAATATCTCCTGGAGACGGTCCGACGGGGTTCCGGCGAGTTTATCGATATCATGGCCAGTGATCCGAACGAACCGTCTCCGACTTTACATTCGAACCCCTGAGTTCCACAGACTCCGACGATATCCCAACGTCCTCCGCCTACGCCCAATTGTCGCCGTCGACACCGACACTGGGCTTGGTGAGGTTGTTCTCGCAGTTACCCGTATTTCCGATGCAGATTCCCTTGAATTGTTTGGAATTCTCAATCTGGTTCTGCCGCATTTCATTGCCAGCCCAAGCCAGTCCCTGCCACACCGCCGCGGACGCGGCACCGTGTTTGCAATCCGAACCGCTCAATTCCCCGGCGGCGCAGCCGGCGACGATCTTGCCGGCGAAGCTCTCCAGATTATAGGTGCCGCTGAAGTACTGCCCCACTCCGGCGGTCAGCATCGAACTGACCATGCCTCTGATCGTCTCGCTCGACCCCAGATCGTCGAGCGTCTTGCCCAGATCGCCGCCGTTGTTGGCGAAGGAGATGGCGGCGCTGGTGGCGAGCGAAGTGACTGCGGCGCTGGCGGCGGCGCCGGCGGCGGTCGAGACGACGGTGGTGGTCGTGGCCCCGGTGGCGATGGTCGTGGTGGTCGTCGAAATCGTCCCCAGGCCGGTCGTGGTCGCCACCGTCGTCCCGGCCGTGGCGCCGACGGCCGTCGTGGTCGTCGTGGACCCCGCCGCCGTCAGCCATTCGGCGCCCGCCCCATAGGTCAGAATCGCCACCACCACCGTCAGCACGATGGCCCCGGTCTGCGTCAGCCCCTGCGTCTGGTAGTCCCACTTCTGGTGAGCGGTACGCACCGCCTGCCAATCGATGTCGCTCCGCTTGGCCAGATCCGCCAGATAGGCCATGCCCGGTTGCAGCGACAACTGGTTCGCCAGCGACTTGAACTGCTCCGGCGTCACCGCCGTCAGCTGGCTGTTGCCGGCGGTACTGGCCGCCGCATTGCCCGCCGGATCCAGACCGTGGCCGTCCAGTTGCACCGCGATCTTGGTCGTCCCGGCAGCGTCAGCCCGCCCTGGGCATCGATGGTCGCCAGGGTCAGCCGCTCATCGACATGGCCATCGCCCTGGTTGACCTCGTACATCCGATCCTTGTCCCAGACCTTGTGGCTCAAGTAATCGCTGCTCCGCTCCGCCACGAAGCTCAGCTCGGGGGTGTCGAAGACCGTCGCCCCGCCGCTCCTGAGATCCACCGCGCCCAGTTCCACCGTCGACCCGGCGGTCAGGTTCAGCTTGCCGCCCGCGTCGATCGAGCCCGGCACCACCGTCCCGGTTTGCCTCTCCAGCGACGCGCCATCGCGCATCCGGAAGATGAAGGTGCCCTTCTCCTGCTCGTCGTCATGGCTGGTCGTGGTCAGCGCCCCGCCGAGCAACAAGCGCTGGCCGGCGGTCAGATTGACGTCGGTGGCGGCGGTGATCCGGGTGCCCAGGAGCCCCACATCCAGCCCGCCGGAGATCGTCACCGGGCCTTTGGCGCTCTCGATGACGCTGAAGACCGGCGTCGCGGTCGAGCCGTTGTCCTTCAGCTTCTCGAAGTTCTCGTTCGGACCGACAAAGTGGACCCGGCCATCGGTCTTTACCAGGCGCTCTCCGATGCCGCTCTCCTTGTGCTCATGATGGGTCGAGAAGGTCTCCTGGCCCGCCTCGATCAGCACAGTGCCGCCGGCCAGCACCGTCACCCCGGTCTGGCCGAGGATCGTCGTCGCCACCAGATGGGCATTGCCGCCGGCCACCAGCTCGACGCTGTGGCCGGCCAGATGGGCGCCGGTCAGGGTCGTGCTCGACTCGGTCGTCTCGTCCTTGACCTTGTGGTTCAGGGCATAGGTCGAACTCTTGCCGACCAGGCTCCAGGATTCGGCCTTGTCTTCGACGAAGGCGGTGTTCCCGGCGGCGCGGAGGTCGAGGTTCTGGTCGGCCAGCACCTGGACCTTGCCGGTGGCGGCGATGCGGGTGCCTTCCAGGGTGGTGTCGCCCGCCGAATGGGAGAAGACGTCGGCCGCGCTTTGCACGGAGGTCACCAGGGCGGTTTGATCCCGGGCGGTGTGGCTGCTGGAACTGCGGCCGTAGGTGAAGATGCCGAACAGGCTCTTGCGGGTATGGCTCTCGTCGTGCTCATACGACTCATGGTGGGCGGCCAGATAGTCGATGTTGCCGCCGGCGAGGAGGGAGAGGTCGTCGCCCGTGTCGATCCGGGTGGCGGCGAGGCGGATGTCGCCCTCGGCATGGATGTCCAGGGCGCCGGTCTGGAGGCTGCTGGGCAGGACGGTGGTGTATTCGCGGACGTGGTCGATGGTGGTGGTCTTCTTGCGCAACCAGCCGCCGCTCTTGTGGCTTTCCGTCCAGTGCTCAAAGCTGTAGTCGGCGCCCGGATCGATGGCGATGTCGCCGGTGGCCAGGAGGCTGGTCTTGCCGGTGCTGGTCAGGGCGACGTGGCTGAGGGCGATATCGCTGCTTTGGCCGCTCGCCACCCTCGGTCTTCTCGCCCAGGGCGGCGAGGGTGATGGTCTTGCCGGCGAGGGTGCTGGCGCGGGCGGTGTCGCGGATGAAATCGGCGCCGCGCTGTACGTGGTTGACGCCGCCCGCGACGACCAGCGTGCCCAGGGTGGTGAGGGAGAGCGCGTTGGTGGTGGCGAGATCGACGGCGCGGGCCTCCAGGCCTTTGATGCCGGTGACGGTGAGGTCGTGGCCGGCCGAGAGGCTGGCGACCGCCGAGGTGGGCGTATGGTCGTTGCCGGTGGTGTCGGCGGTGGCGAGGACCCCGGATGCCGAGGCGGGATTCTGGATCATGCCCTCGATGCTCATCCGGCCCTGGGCCTGGGCGGCCAGGTCGTGGCCGGCGGCGAGGGTGGACGCGGCGATGCGGGTGTCGCCGCCGCTATAGGTGGTGAGGTCGTTCCTGGCCCGGATGTCGAGGCCGGCGACGGTGAGGTGGCCGGTGTCGGACTGGAGCGTGATGTTCTGGCCGGAGAGTTGGCCGAGCACATTGCCGACCGTGGCGGTGGTGGTCGGGCCGCTGGCCTGGCCGAGCAGGCGGGCAAGCAGCGGGTTGGCGCTGGCGGCGGGGGTGGTCGTGGTGCTGGCGCTGTCCCAGGCGGCGGTGACGTCGAGGTTGCCGGCGGCGACCAGGATCAGGTCGGCCGGTTTATCGGCGTTGCCGGCGGCGATGGCGACACCGGCGAGGCTCAGGCTGCCGGGGGTGGGCGTGCCATCCGGGACGGTGGTACTGGCGTCGGCGGCCAGGCCGGCGGCCAGGCGGGCGGCCTGGACATCGGCGACCGTCGTCGCGTCGAAGGGGTTGCCGTGGCCGGCGCTGAAGGTGACGCCAGTGGCGCCGCTGAAGTGGCCGCCGACCTGGGTGGTCGTGGTGCCGTGCTGGTTGCTGTCCTGGGAGGGTGCCGCCCAGAAGTCGTCGGGGTTGGCCGGGCGGGTGTCTTGGGTCTGGCGGGCGCTGCTGTCGGCGATCGCCAGGCTGCCGGCGACGATGTCGTGGCCGGCCTGTACTTGCAGCTTGCCGCCGGCGCCGGCATCGACGCCGCTCAGGCTCAGGTCGTGGCCGGCCAGCAGGTCCATCGCCCCGCCGGCGTTCAGCCGGCCGCCGACGGCGGCTTGGGTGGAGGTGTCGCTGGTGGTGAGCAGGCCACCAATGGTGGTACTCGCGCCGCCGCTGTCGCCGAGATTGGCCATGGCGTCGGGCGCGAACTGGCTGCTGTGGCTGACGGTACGGTCGATCGCCGCGCCGATGCTCAGGTTGCCGGTGACCGCGCCCAGCGTCAGGTCGCCGCCGGCGGCGATGTCGGTGCCCTGGAAGCGGGCGTTGCCGCCAGCGATCAGCGACAGGTCGCCGCGGGCGTGGAGGTCGGCGGCGAGGTGGCTGGTGCTGGTTTCGCTGCTCGAAGACCGGGCGGCGTCGGCGAACCAGGCGGCGGTGCCGCGTGTCTCGGCGCTGTGCCGGTCGATGGCGAGGGCGTCCACCTGGATGTCGCCGAGCACGAAGCCGGTCAGCTTGCCGGCGGCGGTGAGGTCGGCGCCCTGGATGGTCAGGTCGCCGCCGACATCGAGGACGAGGTCGCCGGTGCGGGCGGTGATACCGGCGCGCTGGTTCCCGGTCAGGGTCTTGTTGGCGAGGTTGCCGCCGACGGCGAGGTTGAGGCTGCCGGTGTCGATGCGGCCGGCGTCGTTGATCAGATGGCCGCCGGCTTGCAGGTCGGCGGCGCCGGCGATGTCGATCCTGCCGCCGGTGTTGTCGATGTGGCCGGTGAACACGGCGGTCAGCGTGTTGCCGAGGATCTGGCCGCCCTGGTTGGCGAGGTCGACGCCGAGGACGATCACCTTGTCGCCCTGGATCAGGCCCGGGTTGCTGAGCGTGCCGGCGGTGGCCTGGACCAGCGTGGTGCCGTTGGAGCTGATCTCGCCGGTATTGATCACTTGGCCGCCGGTGACGCCCAGGCCCCGGTTCACGTGCCAGACGGTGTCGTTGGTGACGGTGCCGGTGAAGCTGAGCGAGACCGCGCCGCCGGCCTGGAAGAAGTCGTCGCCCTTGCCGCGCGTGTAGTCGCCCTGGAGCGCGGCGCTGAAGTCGCCCTGGCTGACGACGCTGCCGTCGAAGCTCAGGCGGGCACTGTCGATGACCAGATTGGTGCCCGCCGACAGGCTGCCACGGGTGTTGGCGATGGTCAGGGTCTTGTCGGCGGTTGGCGCTGGCGTTGGGGTTGACGATGGCCAGCAGGCCGCCGGCGGCGATCTTGCCGTCGCGGTTGTCGAGTTGGCCGGTGCTGGCGACGATCAGGTCCTGGCCGGCCCGGATCAGGCCCAGCCGGTTGTCGATGGTCTGGGCGCTGACGGTGGTGTTGCCGCTGGTGCCGCCCAGGGTGCCGGTGTTGGTGATCCTGTTGGCGCCGATGGTGATATTGCCGCCGTTGCCGCCGATGGCGCCGCTGTTGTCGATCCGGTCGATGGCGTAGGCGGAACCACCGATGTTGCCGGTGTTGTCGATGTTGGCGCCGCTGGCCGATCCGCCGATGCTGCCGGCGTTGCCCAGATCGCCGCCGGCGCTCGCGGAACCGCCGATGGTACCGGCGTTGTCCAGCCTGCCGCTGGCCGAGGCCGAGCCGCCGATGCCGCCGCTGTTGCTCAGTTGGCCACCGGCGCCTGCCGAACCGCCGATGCCACCGCTGTTACTCAGGTTGCCACCGGCACCGGCCGAACCACCGATGGAACCGCCATTGCCGAGGTTGCCGCCGGCCGAGGCATTGCCGCCGATGCTGCCCGAGTTGCCCAGGTCGCCGCCGGCGTAGGCCGAACCGGCGATGGACCCGCTGTTGCTCAGGCTGCCGCCGGCCGAGGCGGTGCCGCCGATGCCGCCCGAGTTGCCGAGGTTGCCGCCGGCCAGCGCGTCGCCGCCGATCTTGCCGGTGTTCTTCAGGTCGGTGCCGGCCATGGCGCCGCCGGCGATGCGGCCACTGTTGTCGAGCTTGCCGACCGCTTGCGCGCCACCGCCGATGGTTCCCGCGTTGTCGAGCGCGCCGCCGGCGGAGGCCGAGCCGCCGATCGAGCCGGCTGCCGCATTGCTCAGGTGGCCGCCGGCCAGGGCGTCGCCGCCGATGCCGCCGGCGTTGGTCAGATCGCCGCCGGCGCTGGCGGACCCGCCGATCGAACCGGAATTGCCGAGCGACTGGCCGGCGCTGGCATTGCCGGCGATGGTCCCCAGGTTGCCGAGATCGCGGCCGGCGCCGGCCGAGCCCTGGATCAGGCCGCTGTTGGCAAGATCGGTGCCGGCACTGGCGTTGCCGTTGATGGTGCCGCTGTTGGCGAGCGTGGCGCGGGTGACGACCGGGCCGTCGATCCAGCCGGCGCTGTCGAGGCTGCCGGCGTCGACCTGGGTGCCGGTGGCGCCGCCGATCCAGCCGCTGCCGTTGGCGATATGGCCGCTGGCCCGGACGTCCAGGCCGCCGCCGGCGCCCAGGGTGCCGCCATCGTTCTGGATGGCCGCCGCCGCGATGGTGGTGGCGCCCTTGCCGTAGAGAGTGCCGCCGGTATTGTCGAGCTGGCCGGGCAGGTCGATGGTCAGGGCGGCGGCGCCGGTCTGGACGAGCTGGCCGCCCCGGTTGCTCAGTTCGTGGGCGCCGATCTCGAGTTGCGCGGTGGAGATGATTGCCTTGTCGGTGCGCAGCACGCCGTCGGTCAGGGCGGCGAACAACTGGTCGGCGACGATGGTGGCATCGCTGGCGTCGATGGCGCTGGTTGCCGCGTCGTCGCCCGTCGCGAGGAGGTTGCCATTGGGGTCGCGCCGCGTTCGCGAACGGCGGTTGTTCGGCAATGCCTCCAGCCGGACGATGGGCGCGCTGGTGTCGCTGCCCCAGACGCCGATCACGGGGCTGGTGGCCTTGAGGCTCTCGCCGGCGTGGTTCTGGCCGTTGGCCTGCACGCGGCGGCCGGCCTCGAGGGTCAGGTTGCCGGCGGCGGAGAAGGTGCCGTCGGGCATCAGGCCGGCGATCAGGGCCGAGCCGGCCAGACTGGCGATTTCGCCCTCGTCGCCGGCGGCGATCAGCGTGGCGTCGCCCTGGGCGGCGATCAAGCCGGTATTGTCGTTACCGTGCGGCGTGTAACCACCTTGATCGCGCCGCGCGCGTAGGCGCTACCCGGGTTGTCGAGGCCGCCGCCGACATCGAGGTCGGCGTTGCCCTCGGCGACGATCTGGCCGCTGTTCACCAGCTTGCCGTCGATGGTGATGACGACCTCGCCGGCGCTGGCGGCGATCTTGCCGGCGTTGCGTACCCCGACGCCGGCCTCGGTGCCGACCAGGGTGATCTTGCCGGCGTACATGCCGCCGAGTTCGGCGACGTCGAGGGCGAAGTCCGGCGCCGGGCCGGTGCCGGCGATGCGGCGTGACCTGCTTGTGGTCGGCGCTGACTCTGGTTGGCGCCGGTGACCACCTTGAGTTCCTTGGCGTAGATGGCGCCATTGACCTCGACGGCGCGGGCGAGCACGGCGGTGTAGTCGGTCTGGCTGGCGTCCAGCCCCCGGCTGCCGACGGTGACGGTGCCCTGGCGAACCTCGTAGCCTTCGATGGCGCCGTTCTTCAGGGTCGGTCTTGCCGGTGGTCAGCGTGGCACGGCTGGCGTTGATGAAGCCGCTGCCGTTGACGTCGATGCCGGCGGGGTTGGCGATGACCACTTCGGCCTTGTCGCCGGCGATCTCGATGGCGCCGCGCAGCTGGCTGGGGTTGCTGGAAACGACTTCGTTGAGAATTACCCGGGCGGTGCCGCGCGCCAGCCAGGGGTTGCCGGCGCACCGGGCCGGCCAGTTGGCTGTCGGCGCCCTTGCGCGAGTTGTTGAGGATGGCGCCCTTGTCGTGCACGTCGAACTGGCTGTAGGTGTTGTGCGAAACGCCGGCGCCGCTGGGGGTCTGGATGTTGACCAGCGGCACGCCATTGCCGGCATTGAGCACGGTCGGCCGCTGGCTGCCGGGGGCGTTCCGGTAGGCGACGATCTGGGCCCAGCGCCGCCGGCGCCAGGGCCGCTTGCGCGCCGAGCAGGGCCAGCAGCGCCGCCAGCGGCCGGTGTACGGCGTGGCGTGGCGCGGCGCGCGCCGGTCGCCCGGGCCGCTTTCGCCCGTCGCCTTGCCCTGGGCGTGCGCGGTTTCCGCCACCGCCATCAACAGCCCGCGGCGAACGTTGAAGACGAGGCGATGACGATGCTGGTTCATGGGCGGCGACCCCTTAGAAGCTGATAGCTGAGATTGAAACCGGCGCTGGCGCGGGCGGTGACGAAGCCGCTGGGCTTCGTAATCGGCGCGCCGACGAAGACGTCGTAGCGCGAAGCTTCTTGAACATGCCGCGCGCGCCGACCACGGCGCCGGCCAGCCGCTTGCCGATCAGCAGGTCGGCGGTCGGGCCGCCGACTTCGCCGTAGTCGACGCCGAGATAGCCTTCGACGCCCGGTACCACCGCGGTGGCGATTTCGTTGCGCACCAGCCAGCCGCGTTCGGCGGAAAGGATGGTCTCGCCGTCGAAGCCGCGCACGGTATAGCGGCCGCCGATGACGAAGCGCTCGGGGGCGCGAGGCGGGTCCGGTCCAGTTGGCCGCGCCAGTTGATCAGGTACTGGAGGCGCGTGCCCGCCAGCGCGAAGGGCGTACTGAAGGTGATGTCGGCGGTGGCGATCCGGTAGCGCGAAGTGCCTTCGCCGAATGCTTCCTCGGGGGCGCTGAGCGAACCGAAGGCGCCGGTGCCGCGCTTGTAGCCGAGGGTGGCGTCGAGCATGGCCGCGCCTATGAAGTGGCGGTGATTCAGCGTCGCCAGCCAGCCGCCGGTGCGCCGGTGCTGGACCTCGACCTCGGTATCGTCGATGTAGTTGTTGGCGCTGCGCTGGAAGGCGCCGACGGCCACCGTGGTTTTGCTGGCGCCGTCACGATGGACGAGCCGCGCCAGCTTGACTTCGGCGTTGCTGTTGCGGCCGCTGTAGACGTAGTTCTGGAAGGCCCCGGCGATGGTCTGGTGGTTGTTGCCGCGATCATAGGTGGCCGAGGCCTGCCAGTAGCCGAAGGGAATCGCGTAGTGGAGGATGGCGCCGTCGGTGCCGCGCCCGCCATGGCCGCCGAGATCGTGGTTGAGGGTGACATAGACCAGGTCGTTGAGACTGGTCGGGTTGTCGTAGGCGAGCGTCAGGCTGCCCTGATACTTGCCGGTGGCCTTGGTGCCGCTGTCGTCGGCGGCCAGGGTGGTGCGCAGGGGAAACGCCTGCCGATAGGCGACGGCCAGATCGCTCTGGCCCGGTTGCTCGGCCGGCAGGATCTTCACGTCGGCGTCGGCGGTGGGCGCGTTGCGGAGATTTTCCAGGCCCTGCTCGATGTCGCGCAGATTCAGCAGATCGCCGGGCCGGGCCGGGATGGCGGCCCACAGGCTGGTGCCGCCAGCGGTGTCGGGCGCGAAGCGGATGTCGCCAATACGGCCCGGGGTGAGCGCCAGGGTCAGTTCGCCGGTCTTGAGATCCTGCGGCTCGGCGGCGATGCGGGTGGTGATGTAGCCCTGGGCGATCAGGCTGTTCTGGAGTCGCTTGAGCACCAGGTTGATGCCCTGCCCGCCCAGGCAGCGGCCTTGCGGCGGGTCGTCGCCCAGCGGGCCGGCGGCCGCCTTGAGCAGCCAGGCGAAGTCGTTGCCGGGGTCGCCCTTCAGGGTGAGCCGGTCGATGACGAAGCAGGGGGTCTCCTCCGGCAGGCGGGTCGGTTCGATCGGCGGCGGCGCGGTGCGCCGGACGTCGGTGGTACGCTCCTGCTGTTGCCGGATGGCATTGATCCGCTCTTCCTGGCGGCGTTGTTCGCGGGCGGCGGTGGCCGCGTCGGCGCCCGGCGCGAATTGCCCCAGGGCGGTGCCCGGCGCGGTCAGGGCGACGCCCAGGATGGCGAGGAGAATCGGGGAAAATGACGTGGCCTTGCGGGCACGTCGAAAGGCGCGGTTGGACATGACAATCGGAAAACGGGAGAGGGTTGTTCGGGCGGTGAATCAGCTTCTTTGCATATGATAAAGGACTTTTCATTTGGCATGTTGCCTGTGGTGCTGGGCCTTGTTTGCCGATACCGATGAATTCTTGTGAATATGTGGGCCGCTTTGCGCCCAGTCCCACCGGGCCGCTGCATTTCGGCTCCCTGGTGGCGGCGCTGGGCAGCTTTCTGGAGGCGCGCACGCGGGGCGGCCGCTGGTTGTTGCGCATGGAGGATGTCGATGAGCCACGCTGCTCGGGTCGCGCGGCCGACGACATCCTGCGCACCTTGGACGCCTTCGGTTTCGCCTGGGATGGGCCGGTGCTGGTGCAAAGCCGGCGCACGGGGCGCTATCGGGAGATTCTCGACCGGCTGGTGGCGGCCGGCGATGTCTATCCCTGCGCCTGCACGCGGCGGGAACTGGCCGATGCGGCGCCGGCCGTCGATGGCGCGGCGATCTATCCGGGTACCTGTCGCGAAGGCCTGCCGGCGGCCAAGGCGGCCCGGGCGTGGCGGCTACGGGTCGATCCGACCGAAATCGCCTTCGACGACGCGCTCCAGGGCCGGCGGTGCCAGCAACTGGCGCGGGATGTTGGCGACTTCGTGCTGCTGCGTGCCGACGGCTACTTCGCCTATCAATTGGCGGTCGTGGTGGACGACGCGGATCAGGGCGTGACGCACGTGGTGCGCGGCGCCGATCTGCTCGATTCCACGCCCCGGCAGATTTTTCTCCAGCGCCGTCTGGGTTGGCCGACGCCGGCTTACGCGCACCTGCCGGTGGTGGTGAATGCCGACGGCGAGAAGCTCTCCAAGCAGACCCGGGCGCCAGCCATCGATGCCGGCAATGCGGCGGCGGTGCTGGTGGCGGCGCTGAATTTTCTTGGCCAGGCGCCGCCGGCCGGGCTGGCGGCCGCCCCGGTGGCCGAAGTGTGGGCCTGGGCGGTGGCCGAGTGGCGGCTGGCCCGGGTGCCGGCGGAGTCGGGAATGGCGCCCGGTCAGAACGGGACGCCGATCCCCAGCGATAGCGACTCCTGACGCCGCCCCGACTGGCCGAGCGTGGTGGTGGCGCCGACGAAGGCGCCCAGCCTGGCCATCTGCACGTTGGCGCCCAGCGCGAGGAGGCCGTAGCCGCGCGTGTCGTTGGCCAGTGGCGTGTCGAAGCGGAACGGCGAGCCGACGAAGCCGGCGGCCAGCGAGCCCTGCCGCTCTTTGTGTTCCTTCTCGTGAGTCAGGCGCAGGTAGGGCGACAGGTTGGCGCCGGCCATCGGCAGCAGCCAACTGGCCTGCCAGCCGAGACGGTGGCGGAAGGACTGGCGGGACTGCGTACCGAAGGACATGGCGGTAGGCCCGGACTCGGCGAAGGTGTCCACCTCCGCCGTTTGCCATAGCAGCGCGGCGACCGGCCCGTGCGTCAGCTTGCCGCTGGTCAGGTTGTAGCCGGCGCCCAGTTTCAGGCCCCATTGCTTGCCGCTGGCGCTGCCGGGGTTCGACAGCGGGCCGAGATTGCGCCGGGTGTCGAAGTCCAGCGAGGCGTGGCTGAAGGTGCCGTCGAGGTAGGCGGCATCGAGGTTCAGGCGGCCGAAGACCGACAGCGTGGTCTGCGTGTAGTCGATGTTGCCGGCGCCATGATCGAAGTCGAAGCCGGCGTCGGCATAGCCCAGCGCCACGCCAGCCACCGCTTCCTGCCAGCGCTTTTCCACGCCGACCGTGATGCTGTTGGTATGGCCCGATGTCCACGGCAGGGTCGAACTGGCATCCTGGCGGGTCGGCGCGTGGTCGGCGCTGGCGAACGCGTGCCAGGCCGGGTGCGGCGGGGCCTTGCAGACGGGCGTCGATGGCCCGCCATTGGCCATCGAGGCTGCCGATGGCCAACTGGGTCATGGCCGAGAGACGGCTCGGCGCTTCGATGCTTGCGTAGGCCCATTCGGCGACGATGCGATGGGCATGGACGGTGGGGTGGACACCGTCCGCGAACAGGAAATTGGCCGAATCGGGAATTTGCTGCGCCGGTCCGCAACCGAGCGACGCGATGGCGCCGCAGGCGGGAACCGCCGTGTTGGTCACGCCCCAGGCGGCAGGGCGGGCGACGATGTCGGCGAACAGCGGGCGCGGATCGAGGAACACCACGTCGGTGGCGCCGATGCTCTGCAGGCCCTGGTTCAGCACTGTGTTGTAGCCGGCGGAGAGCTGGGTCAGCAGCGCGCCGGTCGTCGCGGGATTCTGGGCGCCGTAGGGCGTCAGGCCCATGTCCGGCAAGGCGACGACCACGATGTGGCTCGCCCCGGCACCGCGCAGACGGGCAATCTGGGCGATTTCGGCGCTGCCGGCGGCGACGATGGCATTGCTGGCGGCGGGAATCGCCGAGGTGCCCGTGGCCCCGACGATGCCGGCCTGGTAGAAGACGTCGTTGGCGCCGGCCCATATCGCATACAAGGCGCCCGGCGCGGCGACGCCGCCCGTTTGCTGGAGGTTCGCGCCTATCTGGCCGGCAACCGGAACGATGTTGGCCGCGATGGCGGCGCTGGCCGAGAAGAAGCCCGGCGTGCCTTCCATGCGCGCACCGCCGATGGCGTAGTTGTTGCCGCCCGTGGCCGTGAACTGCGCCGTGGCCGGGTTCAGCGAGTAGCCGGGGGTGACGGCGATGCCGTAGCGGCTGCCCAGATTCTCTGACCAGACGGTGCCCGGGTTGCTGGTGAACCTATTGACGGTCGGCCCGACCAGGTTGGTGAAGGCACCGGAGTCGGTGAGGCTGTCGCCGAAGAAATAGAGGTTGGAAAAACCAGCGGCGAATCCCGGCGCGGCACAGGCCAGCAATACCGCGCCGGCCATCGATTTCAGTTGTCGTTTGCTCACGAGCTCTCCTCCGATGATTGGGTGGCGATGGCAAAGCCGGTCTTCATCGGACCGGTCTTCGAAAACACCTTAGCATACTAAGCGCGATACTCGCGGCCGGCGCCGTAGCCGGTCAGGCCGACCGCCAGCCGGACGGCGCCGTAGGCGAACCAGTTGGCCGCGCGGCGCAGCAGCGGGCGGCGTTTCAGGTCTTCGTGGCGTATTTCGACGCCGCCCTGAATCATGGCTTTCTCCAGGCTGTCGCGCAGGTTCGTCGCGAACCCGGCATCGCGTACCACCACGTTGGCCTCCCGCGCCAGTAGCAGACTGAATGGGTCGATGTTTGACGAACCGACGGTTGCCCAATGACCATCCACCACCGCCACCTTGGCGTGCAGAAAACCGCGCCGGTATTCGACGATGCGCACGCCAGCGGAGATCAGGCTGCCGTAGAGCGCCTGGGTGGCGTAGTGCAGCATCACGTACTCGACCCGCCCCTGTAGAAGGAGCGTGACCCGAACACCGCGCGCGGCCGCCGCCATCAGCGCATGGCGGAAGCGCCGGCCGGGCAGGAAGTAGGCATTGGCCAGGATCACGTCCCGCTTGGCCGATTCGATGGCGTCGAGATAGGCCTCTTCGATGTCGCCCCGGTGGCGGAGGTTGTCGCGCAGCAGGAAAGCGGCCTCGATGGTGCCGCGCGGCGCCGACGCCACCACGAGCAAGGCGGGCTCCGGAAGCCGGTGGCGGAAAGTGGCCCAGCGCACAAGTTGCCAGAGGTGGCGCATGGCGAGGTGGATGGTCTCCAGCAATGGGCCTTCCACGGCTACGGCGTAGTCGAAGCGCGGCGGAATCTGCCCCGGCGTATCCATGTCGTCGATGATGTTGATGCCGCCGACAAAGGCGATGCGTCCGTCGATGACGGACAGCTTGCGATGCAGGCGGCGCAGACGGTGGCGGCGCAAGCGAAATCTCGCCGCTTCCGGCCGATAGACTTGTACTTCGGCACCCGCGTCGATCATTTCGCCGCCCTGCGTCGTCAGGAACTCGCGGGCGCCGAAGCCGTCGACCATCAGGCGCACGGTCACGCCGCGCCGCGCCGCCCGTGCCAGGGCGGCCGTTACAGCCCGGCCGGTGGCGTCGTCGGCATAGATGTAGGTTTCCAGGTGAATCTCGGTGCGGGCGCCATCGATGGCGGCGAGCAGGGCAGGGAAGTAGTCCGCGCCGGATTCCAGCAACGTGACGCGGTTGCCGGCGAGGAAAGTCGCTTTCATGGCCCGGCGGCAGGCAGCGGCAACAGACGGGCGGACAGCGCGGCGTGGTCCGAGATCTGCGACCAGGGCGCGCCGAAATGGACTTCGCCGCGTTCGATGCTGAAGCCGCGCACATAGATACGGTCCAGGCGCAGGACCGGCAGGGTACTGGGGAAGCTCTTCGGCGGTCGGCCGATCACGCCGGCGAAGACTTCGGTCAGCCCCAGTCGTTCGGCCAGCAGGTCGTGGGCGCGGTTGCGCCAGTCGTTGAAATCGCCGGCGACGATCAATGGCGCATCGGCCGGCACGGTGGTTTCCAGCCGGCTGGCCAGGGCGTCCAGTTGCCGGCGCCGCGAGCGGCCGAACAGCGACAGATGCACGCAGACGCAATGCAGGTGCCGCGCGAGACCCGGAACGTCGATGGCACAGTGCAACAGGCCGCGCCGTTCGAAGCGCAGGTGGGTGACATCCTGGTTGTGGCTGGTGACGATCGGCAGGCGCGACAGGATCGCGTTGCCGTGATGGCCGCGCTCGTAGATCACGTTGCGGCCGTAGGCGGTGTTGTGCCAGACGTCGGCGGCCAGGAACTCGTGTTGCGGTTCGTCGGGCCAGGCGTCGTGGCGCTCGGCATGGTCCAGATGCAGGCCCTGCACCTCCTGCAGGAAGACGATGTCCGGCGCCAGCGCCCGCAGCGTTTCGCGCAGTTCGTGCACCACCATGCGCCGGTTGAACTGGGAAAAGCCCTTGTGGATGTTGTACGTGGCGATGTGCAGCGTCGGGGTCATCGCCGGGATCAGGATGCCGCCAGCATCCGCTCCAGCGCCACCTTCGCCGGCGCGGCTTCGTGGGCGGGCACGACGATGCGATTGACCACGTTGCCCTCGGCCAGGTTCTCCAGGGTCCAGGCCAGGTGTTGCGGATCGATACGTTGCATGGTCGAGCACATGCAGATGGTGGAGGACATGAACTGGACGATCTTGCCCTCGTGCTTCACTTCGTCGGCCAGGCGCTCGACCAGGTTCAACTCGGTGCCGACCAGCCAGCGGGTATTCGGCGCCGCATCCTTGACCGTCCTGATGATGGTTTCGGTCGAGCCGATGTGATCGGATGCCTGGCAGACTTCGAAGCTGCATTCGGGATGGGAGATGACGCGGCCGTCGGGATACTGGTCGCGGAAACGGGCGATGTGGGCCGGCTGGAACATCTGATGCACGGAACAGAAGCCGTGCCAGAGGATGATCTTGGCCTTCCTGATCTGTTCGGCGGTCAGGCCGCCCATTTCCAGGTCGGGATTCCAGATGACCATCTCGTCCAGCGGGATGCCCATCTTGTAGCCGCTCCAGCGGCCGAGGTGCTGGTCGGGAAAGAACAGCACCTTCGCGCGCTGCGCGGAACGACCAGTCGAGGATTTTCGGGGCATTGCTCGACGTGCAGACGATGCCGCCATGCTCGCCGCAGAAGGCCTTCAGGTCGGCGGCGGAGTTGATGTAGGTGACCGGGGTGAACTGCTCGTCGGGGTCGAGCACCGTCGCGAGTTCGCGCCAGGCGCGCTCGACCTTGGCCAGGTTGGCCATGTCGGCCATCGAACAGCCGGCGGCGAGGTCCGGCAGGATGGAAATCTGTTCGGGGCGCGAGAGGATGTCCGCCACCTCGGCCATGAAGTGCACGCCGCAGAAGACGATGAACTCGGCGTCGGATTGCGAAGCCAGCCGGGAAAGCTTCAGCGAATCGCCGGTCAGGTCGGCATGCTTGAAGACGTCGGCGCGCTGGTAGTGGTGGCAGAGGATGACCGCGCGCTTGCCGAGGCGCGTCCGTGCGGCGCGAATGCGCTCCTGGGCGTCTTTGTCGGCGAGGGCGTTGAAGCGGTCGAAGCTGATGGTGGCGGTCTGCATGGAGTGTTTGGGCAACTCGGTTGGATCGGCTCGGTTGGGCCTGGAATGGCGAAATATTATCAGGCCGGCGCCGGTACAATTCGTCGCCATGAGCAGCGAGGAGCTTCCCGTCTCGACGCGGCTGCCGATCGACGACAGTCGCTACCACGAGGGCCGCACGGTAACGTGGGTCAGCGTGGCCGTAAACCTGGTCCTGACGGTCACGCAAATCGTCGTCGGCATTTTCGCGCATGCCCAGAGTCTGGTGGCGGACGGCTTCCATTCGCTGGCCGATCTGGTGGCCGACTTCATGGTGCTGGTGGCCAACTTCCATAGCCGCCATCCCGCTGATGCCGGCCACCCGTACGGCCACCAGCGCATCGAAACGGCGGCGTCCTTCGGTGCTCGGTTTGCTGCTGGCGGCAACCGGAGGCGGCATTCTCTGGGCGGCGGCGGGGCGCATCCAGCATCTGGAAAACCTGCCGCCGGTCGCGCCCATCGCATTGTGGGTGGCGGCGGCCACCCTGGCGGCGAAGGAAGGGCTGTTCCGCTACATGCTGCATGTCGGCGAGCGACTGCGCTCGCCGATGCTGATCGCCAACGCCTGGCATGCGCGCTCGGATGCCGCCTCGTCCCTGGTGGTTACGGCGGGCATCGCCGGCAGTCTGCTGGGCTATCCTTTCCTCGATCCGGTGGCCGCGTTGATAGTCGGTTTCATGATCCTGCGCATGGGCGCGGTGTTTTCCTGGGATGCCTTGCGCGAACTGATGGATGAGGGGCTGTCCGATCAAGAGGTGGCGGCGATCCGCGCTACGGTGCGCTCCACGCCGGGGGTGATGGGCCTGCACGAACTGCGCACGCGGCGCATGGCACAGAAGATACTGATCGATGCTCACATCCAGGTCGACGGTCATGTCAGTGTCTCGGAAGGCCATCGAATCGGCGAGGAAGTACGCGAGCGGGTGCTGCAATCTCATGAAGATGTGCTGGACATGCTGGTGCATGTCGATCCGGAGGATGACATGGCCGCGACCGCCGCTTCGGCACTGCCCGGACGTCAGGTGCTGCTCGATCATCTCACCGTGCTGCTGGGGCAGGAGGCCGCCGCACCGTTCGAGAAGGTCCATTTGCACTACCTCGGCGAACGCGCCGAAGCGGAAGTGTTTCTGCCGCCCGCCGTGGCGCTGGACGCCGAGGCGGTGGCGCGGCTGCGGAGCCGACTGGCCGATCGTTTGCCCGACGATCCCTACTTTCGCAGCGTCAGCCTGAATTGCCTTGTCGCACCAAGATAGTGCGCATTTTTCCGTATAGCACCAATATAGTGCATTGGTCTGCGATGGCCTCCACCGAGACTCCTTGTGGCACAATTACCTACTCCCCGCAAACGATTGGCACAGTAACTGCTTGATTGCTGCGCGACTGAATTTTCAGCTCATCACCGATTTCCATCGATTTCCTTATCAGGAGAGTCTCGTATGACGCCCCAAGACGTAATGAAGATGGTCCAGGAGCAAGGAAGTCAAGTTCGTCGACTTCCGCTTCACCGATACCCGTGGCAAGGAACAGCACGTCGGCGTGCCGGTTTCCGCCTTCGGCATGGACAAGTTCGAGGACGGCCACGCCTTCGACGGCTCCTCGATCGCCGGCTGGAAGGGCATTCAGGCCTCCGACATGCAGTTGATGCCCGATCCCGCCACCGCCTACATCGATCCCTTCATGGACGAAACCACGCTGGTCCTGTCCTGCGACGTGGTCGAGCCGGCCGACGGCAAGGGCTACGACCGCGACCCGCGCTCGATCGCCAAGCGCGCCGAGGCCTATCTGAAGTCCTCCGGCATCGGCGACACCGCCTACTTCGGCCCCGAACCCGAATTCTTCATCTTCGACTCCGTCGAGTGGAAGGTCGACATGTCCGGCTCCTACTGCAAGGTCGTTCTCCGAAGAGGCCGCCTGGGCCACCGGCCGACAAGTTCGAAGGCGGCAACACCGGCCACCGTCCGACCGTCAAGGGCGGCTATTTCCCCGTTCCGCCGGTCGACAGCCTGCAACGACATCCGCGCCGCCATGTGTCTGGCGCTGGAAGACTGCGGCGTGCCGGTCGAAGTGCATCACCACGAAGTCGCCACCGCCGGCCAGTGCGAAATCGGCACCATGTTCAACACCCTGGTGCAGCCGCGCCGACCAGACCCAGGTGCTGAAGTACATCGTGCACAACGTCGCCCACAGCTACGGCAAGACGGCGACCTTCATGCCCAAGCCCATCGTTGGCGACAACGGTTCCGGCATGCACGTGCACCAGTCGATCTGGAAGGACGGCAAGAACCTGTTCGCCGGCAACGGCTACGCCGGCCTGTCCGAGTTCGCGCTGTACTACATCGGCGGCATCATCAAGCACGCCCGGGCGCTGAACGCGATCACCAACCCCGGCACCAACTCCTACAAGCGTCTGGTGCCCGGCTTCGAAGCCCCGGTCAAGCTGGCCTACTCGGCCCGCAACCGTTCCGCCTCGATCCGCATTCCGTTCGTGCATAGCGACAAGGCCCGCCGCATCGAGACCCGCTTCCCGGATCCGACCGCCAACCCGTACCTGGCCTTCACCGCCCTGATGATGGCCGGCCTCGACGGCATCCAGAACAAGATCCACCCGGGCGATCCCGCCGACAAGAACCTGTACGACCTGCCGCCGGAAGAGGATGCCAAGATCCCGACCGTCTGCTCCAGTCCTGGATCAGGCGCTCGACTACCTGGACAAGGATCGCGAGTTCCTGACCCGTGGCGGTGTGTTCTGCAACGACTTGATCGATGCCTACATCGAACTGAAGATGGAAGAAGTCACCAAGTTCCGCATGACGACCCACCCGGTCGAATTCGATATGTACTACTCGATTTAAACCAAATCGAAGTTCATGCGTTAGGGAAGGACGGGCAGTCGCCCGTCCTTTTTCTATTCCGGCCCACGGGCCGGACATGGCCAGTAGCCTTCTCTGAAACTGCGTTTTCGCATACACTGAAATGATCGACATCGCCATTCCACCGCCATGAACCATCGCATTTGTCGCCCTCCTGCTCTCCTTCTGGCGCTGATCGCCGGCGCCACCCAGGCCGATACGCTCTACAAGTGCCAGGACGATGCCGGGCATACGACCTATACCAATCAGAAGACCAACGCCAAGAGCTGCGTCATCCTTTCGCAGGACAAACCGGTTTCCACGTTCACGGCGCCGAAGGCGCGCTCCAGCACACCGACCCCCGACGGCTTTCCGAAGGTCAGTTCCGAAGCCCAGAAGAATCGCGATGGCGATCGCCGGCGCATCCTGGAAGATGAGCTGGCCGCCGAGCGAAAGAACCTCGACGCGGCGAAACGGACGCTCACCGAGCAGGAGGCGATACGGGAAGGCGGCGAGAAGAACTATCAGCGCGTACTCGACCGGTTGAAGCCGCATCAAGACAAGGTCCAGCTCCACGAGCGCAATATCGAGGCACTGCAAAAGGAAATCGGCAACCTCCGGTAGCACTGGCGCGATGGCTTGCTTCTTGCTCCACTGGAGAGAATGAACGCTGCCGATCTCGGGACCTCACCCGCCGGATTCTTTTCCGGGCTGGATCTTCTTTCCTCTGCCGTTATTCTGCTCGATGGCCGGTTGCTGATCCGCCATCTGAACCCTGCCGCCGAGAACCTGTTCGCGGTCAGCCAGCGCACCTGGCTGGGCCGGCCGCTCGCTCAGCTCGCCGGTACGCCAGTGGCGCTGGACAACGCGCTCGACAATGCGCTGCGCAACAAGTGGAGTTACACCGGCTACAACATCGCCGTGACCCGCGAGCCGCGCGATGGCGAAGCCAGCCTGCCGCTGCATCTTGATTGCACCGTGACACCGGTCGATGCGGGTGGTACCCGCCTGCTGCTGGAGTTCCGCCCGATCGACCAGCAACTGAAGGCGATCCGCGAGGAGCGGGAAGCCGTGCAGCAACAGGCCAACCGCGAGTTGATCCGCAATCTCGCGCACGAGATCAAGAATCCGCTCGGCGGCATTCGCGGTTCGGCCCAGTTGCTGGAGCGCGAGCTGGCGAGTCTGGCCAATGCGCCGTCGCTCAAGGAATACACGCAGGTCATCATCAAGGAAGCCGACCGGTTGCAGGATCTGATGCAGCGGCTGCTCTCGTCGCACCGGGCCATGCAGCCGGCGCTGGTCAACATCCACGAACTGCTCGAGCGCGTGCGCCGGCTGATCCATGCCGAGTATGCCGCTGTGCGGGTTCGCCGCGACTACGACACCTCGCTGCCGGAGATCACCGGCGACCGCGAGCAATTGATTCAGGCCATTCTCAATATCGCCCGCAACGCGGCCCAGGCCATGCAGCGGCAATGGCGAGATCGTCTTTCGTACCCGGGCGCTGCGTCAGGTGACGCTGGCCAAGAAGCACTATCGTCTGGCACTCGAATTGCAGGTGATCGACAACGGCCCGGGCATTCCGGAAGCGATCCGCGACAAGATCTTCTATCCGCTGGTCTCGGGCCGGGAAGGTGGCAGCGGCCTCGGACTGACGCTGGCGCAGAGCTTCATTCAACAGCACCTCGGCAGCATCGACGTGGAATCGAAGCCCGGCCGCACCTGCTTCATCATCCGTCTGCCCCTGGCGGCCGGCAAGGATAGCGAGACAACGACATGAACGCTGTTTGGATCATCGACGACGACCGCTCGATCCGCTGGGTGCTCGAAAAGGCCCTGACCCGGGAAAGCATTCCCTGCCGCAGCTTCGGTTCCGCCGACGAGGCGCTGGCGGCGCTCGACGCCGGGGAGGCGCCCCGCGCGCTGGTTTCCGACATTCGCATGCCGGGCACCTCGGGGCTCGATCTGCTGAAGCAGGTGAAGACCAACTTCCCGGACCTGCCGGTCATCATCATGACCGCCTATTCCGATCTCGATTCCGCCGTTGCCGCCTTTCAGGGTGGCGCCTTCGAGTATCTGCCCAAGCCCTTCGATGTCGATCAGGCGGTGGCGCTGGTGCGGCGCGCCATCGAACAGGCCGCGCCCGGCGAGAACGGCGGCGAGGCGCTGCCGCTGGCCCCGGAGATTCTCGGTCACGGCGCCTCCATGCAGGAGGTCTTTCGCGCCATCGGCCGACTGTCGCAGTCGCACGCGACGGTGCTGATCAATGGCGAGTCCGGTACCGGCAAGGAACTGGTCGCCCGCGCCCTGCACCGGCACAGTCCGCGCAGCGACGCGCCCTTCATCGCCATCAACACGGCGGCGATTCCGCGCGACCTGCTGGAGTCGGAACTGTTCGGCCACGAAAAGGGCGCCTTCACCGGCGCCGCCGGCCAGCGGCGCGGCCGCTTCGAGCAGGCGGATGGCGGCACGCTGTTTCTCGACGAGATCGGCGACATGCCCGCCGAGTTGCAGACGCGCCTGCTGCGCGTGCTTTCCGATGGCAACTTCTACCGCGTCGGTGGCCACCAGCCGGTCAAGGCCAATGTGCGCGTCATCGCCGCGACCCACCAGAATCTGGAGGATCGCGTCAAGGAAGGGCTGTTCCGCGAAGACCTGTTTCACCGCCTGAACGTCATTCGCCTGCGCCTGCCGCCGCTACGCGAACGCCGCGAGGACATGCCGCTGCTGGCGCGCCATTTCCTGAGCAAGAGCGCCGCCGACCTGGGCGTCGATGTCAAGCGGCTTTCCGAGGCGACACTGAAGTTCCTCCAAGGGCTGGCGTTCCCCGGCAACGTGCGGCAACTGGAAAACCTCTGCCACTGGCTGACGGTCATGGCGCCCGGCCAGACCATCGAGGTGGCCGATCTGCCGCCGGAACTGCGCGAGCATCCCGCCGACGCCGCGCCGGCCGACTGGCTGGCCGTTCTGGCGCTGGAAGCTGACCGGTTGATTGCCGTGCTGCCCGGCCAGGTGTTCGATCACCTGACGCGGGAATTCGAAGGCACGCTGATTCGACGGGCGCTGACGGCCACCGGCGGCCGGCGCATCGAAGCCGCGCAACTGCTGGGCATCGGCCGCAACACCATCACGCGCAAGATCCAGGAACTGGGCCTCGAAGACGGCAAAGATGCCAAGGGAGACGCGGAGCAGGGATAGTTGGCCCACGCGCTCGCAATATCCGCTCGCTGCTCACCACAGAGGGGCATTCCGCCTCCTCGGGGCGGCCTCGCGGAGGCATAATCGGGCCATGCCCGAATCCAGACTGTCCGTGCCCGATATCGCCGCCGCGCTCGGTGCGCTGGCGCCGCGCTTTGACGTCGATGTGCTCGCCGAATGCGATTCCACCAACGCCCGTCTGCTGGCGCGCGCCGAAGCCGACGCGCCCTCCGGCACGGTCGTCGTCACCGAACGGCAAACCGCCGGCCGGGGCCGGATGGGCCGCGCATGGTATTCGGATCAGAGCGCCAGCCTGACGTTTTCCCTGCTCTGGCGACTGCCGCCGGGAACAGCTTTGGGCGGCTTGTCGCTGGCCGTCGGTGTGGCGGTCGCCGAGGCGTTGCGCGATCTTGGCGTCGCCCAGGTGGCGCTCAAATGGCCGAACGACATCCTGCGCGATGGCCGCAAGCTGGGCGGTATCCTCATCGAACTGGCGTCCGGTTCCGCCAGCGCGGCGGTGATCGGCATCGGCGTCAATGTGCGCCTGCCGTCCGGGCTGCCCGACGAGGTACGGCAAAGCGCGGCGGCCCTGGAATGCGACGTGGACCGCAATGCGCTGCTGGCGCGTCTGCTGGGGTCGCTGCATGGCGTGCTGCACGACTTTGCCGGCGGTGGTTTTGCCGCGATCAGGCAGCGCTGGCTGGGGCTCAACGCCCATGCCGGCGCGACAGTGCGGATCGTCTCGGCGTTCGTGCCGCCGGTTGATGGCCGTTGTCTGGGCGTCGACAATGACGGCGCGCTGCTGCTGGAGACGGCGACCGGCATGCGGCGGATCATTTCCGGCGATGTCAGCCTGAGGACGCCATGATCCTTTGCCTGGATTGCGGCAACACGCGACTCAAATGGGGGCTCCGCGACGGGGCTGGCTGGGCCGGCCAGGGTGTGCTGTCCCTGGCGCGGCTCGACAGCCTGGCGCTGCGGGCCGAGCGCATCGTCGCCTGCAACGTGGCGGGTGAAAAGGCTGGGGCCGCCATCGAATCGTTGGCGGCCAGAATGGCGGCGCCGCTCCACTGGGTGCGCGCGCAGGCGGCGTACGGTGGCGTCACCAACGGCTACGAGCACCCCGATCAGTTGGGCGCCGACCGCTGGGCGGCGCTGATCGGCGCCCGCGCCCTGCATGCCGGGCCGGCGCTGGTGGTGATGAGTGGTACGGCAACGACGGTCGATGTGCTCGATGCCGACGGCGTCTTCCGGGGCGGCCTGATCCTGCCCGGCCTGACCCTGATGCGTGAATCGCTCGCCCAGGGCACCGCCGACCTGCCGACGACGGCCGGCGAATTCCGACCCTTGCCGCGCAATACCTTCGACGCCATCGCCAGCGGCTGCCTCAACGCCACGCTCGGCGCCATCGAGCGGATGTTCCGGCAGGTTGCTGACCGACCGGGCGCGCTCTGCCTGCTCGCCGGCGGTGCCGCGCCGACCCTGGCGCCGCACCTGGCGCCGCCCCATCGGGTGGTGGAAGACCTGGTGCTGGAGGGGCTGGCCAGCCTCGCGGCGGTCCCGTGAGCAAGCCTGCCGGCCAAGGGGCTAGGCGGCTCCCCAGTAGGGGGTGGCGATGCCTTCGCCGAGGTCGGCCGCCACCAGGCGCCGGCGTACTTCCAGGAGCCTGTTCGATCAGTGCCGGCTCGTCGCGGCCATAGGCGTCCGCATCCGGTATGCGCTTGACCACCACGCCCAGGAGTTCGGTGATCGCGTTGCCGATCGAGTTCTGGCTGATGGTGACGATCAACTGGCCTTCGTCGTTGCGGTAGATCAGTTGCTTGAAGGCGGGCTGCCAGCGGATCGCGTTGGCGTATTGGGCATCGTGGATGCAGCGGTCGCGCACCATCTTTGCCGTCATCAGGAAGTCGTTGTCGAACGGCAGCTTGTCCTCGACCAGTTCCGGAAAGTAGATGTCGCGCGGCAGCGGGGCGTTGCGCGTCGACACCTGGCTGAAGAAGCGTGCGGTAGAAATCGATGAAGCCCTTGAGGATGATGTCGTATTCCTTCCAGAAGCGGACATCCTTGAGCGCCGCGCCGCCGCCCTGAATTTCCCAGCTCGGCAGGCCCTGCGGATAGCCGGTCAGGGCAATGCGGCAGGAACCGTCCTGGCACGGTTTCAGGATCCGCAGGTCGAGCCCGTCGAAGAAGGCCCGGTAGACGTCGCGCATGTGGGCCTGGAACAGCGAGTGCTGGCCGCCGTCGGTCAGGTTCGGATTGTTCGGCGTCGGCGAGCGGCGCTGCGCGCAACTGGTCCTTGTCGAAGACGATGAAGTGGTTGTGCAGCATGCGGATGCTCGGCACGCCTGGCGAGGTGAGCGGCCAGGTTGCGTCCAGGCTCGCCTCGCCGGCCAGCACCAGATGGGCTTCGGGATCGGGATAGCTGTTCGAGCATGTACTCGATGATGATCTGGTTCATCCGGTTCCAGACGTTCTTCACCGGTTCCGGCACCTGGGTGCGGCGCACCGGCCGACCGAGCGGATCGAGGATGCTCTGCGAGGTGTTGTAGATGATCGAGGCGTCGAACTCGTTGCTGTGGCCGAGCGCCTTGCGGTAGAGCAGCAGCCCTTCGGGGTTCTGCAACAGGCCGTTGTTGTGGACCAGGTCGTTGAGGTTCTCGGTGCTGTTGAAGAACTCGTTCGGCTTCATCCCCTCGGGCACGGTCGAGCGGAATGGGGCGAAATGGGGTGGTGATCTCTCTGGGTCCGGACAGCATGGGGTGGCACCGCGGTGTTTAGATTGCCGGCGAGGATAGGCCCGCCGACGCGGTCCGGCAAATGAAAGATGGTTACGACCGCTTCAATTCGCTCTATGCTTTCGCCCTCATGATCTCAGTCAAGGAAGGATGGGGGCCAACATGATGCGCAAGCTGGTACTGGCCGGGTTGACCGGTATGACGGTGGTGGCGATGGCCGGCGAAAAGGTCAATCGCGCCGAGGATCGGGACGAGGTGGCGGTCGCCATCTACAACGACTCGCTGGCCCTGATCAAGGAAGTGCGCCGACTCGACCTGGACAAGGGTGTGAACGACATCGCCCTGCGCGATGTCTCGGCCAAGATGCGGCCGGAGACCGCGAGCTTGCGCGCCATGACGGGCGCGCCGCTGCGGCTGATCGAACAGAACTTCGACTTCGATCTATTGACGCCGCAAAAACTACTCGACAAGTACGTCGGCCAGAGCGTCACGGTGATTCGCACCAACCCGGCCACCGGCGCCGAAACGCGGGAAGCGGCGCAGGTGCTGGCCACCAACGGCGGTACGGTGCTGAAGTTCGCCGATCGCATCGAGACCGGCGTGCCCGGCCGGCTGGCCTTCGGCAACATTCCGGCGACGCTGCGCGAGCGGCCGACGCTGGTGGTCAAGCTGGATAGCGCCACGGCGGGAAAGCAGACCGCCGAGCTGTCCTATCTCTCCGGCGGCCTGTCCTGGAAGGCCGACTACGTGGCCGAGCTGGCGGGTGACGAAACCCGGCTGGACCTGGCCGGCTGGGTGACCCTGACCAACCAGAGCGGCACCGCCTTTGAAAATGCCAGGCTGCAACTGGTGGCCGGCGACGTCAATCGCGTGCGCCAGGACTTCGCGCCCAAGGCCTACCCGATGGCCGCGGCGGCGGCGGCACCGGCGCGCGAGATGGCTCGCGAGGAGGTGTTCGACTATCACCTCTACAGCCTGGGCCGCTCGACCACCCTCCTCGACAACCAGACCAAGCAGGTGGCCCTGCTCTCGGCCGCCCATGTGCCGGTCGGCAAGGAATACCTGCTGGCCGGCGAGTCCTGGTATTACCAGAGTCAGGCGTCGGATCTGGGCCGCAAGCAGAAGATTGCCGTCTTCCTCCAGTTCGAGAACTCCGGCGGCGATCTCGGCAAGCCGCTGCCGAAGGGCGTGGTGCGGGTGTACAAGAAGGATTCGAAGGGCAATGCCATCTTCATCGGCGAGGATGCCATCGACCACACTGCCAAGAACGACCGGATCCGGCTGAAGATGGGCAACGCCTTCGATGTCGGCGCCACGCGCAAGCAGACCGCCTACCGGCTGGTTAGCGGCCGCCCCAATCCGGTTTACGAAACGGCCTGGCGCATCGACTTCAACAACGCCAAGGAGCAGCCGGTGACGGTCAAGGTGGTCGAGCCGATGCCCGGCGACTGGGAAATGGTCGGCGAAAGCCAGCCCCACACCAAGGGGAATGCCCATTCGGCGGTCTGGCAGATTCAGGTGCCGGCGGTCGGCAAGGCCATGCTTGAATATACGGTGCGAGTGCGTTGATCTGCATCACTTGACCCGATGCCGGAAAGCGGTAACTTAACCGGCTTTATCGAAAACATTTCAGGGGGAAAAAATGGCTGAACCGACCAAGATCCTGCTCGACGAGAGCGAGATTCCCACCCACTGGTACAACATCGTTGCCGACATGCCCAATCCGCCCCTGCCGCCGCTCGGACCGGACGGTCTGCCGGTGCCGCCGGAGCGCATGCTGGCGATCTTCCCCGGCAACCTGCTGGAGCAGGAAATGTCCGCCGAGCGCTGGATCGCCATCCCCGAGGAAGTGCGCGAGGCCTACCGTCTGTGGCGGCCGTCGCCCCTCTACCGTGCCCATCGTCTGGAGAAGGCGCTGGGCACGCCGGCCAAGATCTATTACAAGAACGAGGCCGTCTCGCCGGCCGGCTCGCACAAACCGAACACCGCCGTGCCGCAGGCCTGGTACAACAAGCAGGCCGGCATCTCCCGCTTGTCAACCGAAACCGGCGCCGGCCAGTGGGGCAGCTCGCTGGCGTTCGCCGGCCAGATGTTCGGCGTGACGGTGCGGGTCTACATGGTCAAGGTCAGCTATAACCAGAAGCCGTTCCGTCGCTCGATGATGCAGACCTGGGGCGCCGAGGTGTTCGCCAGCCCGACCGACATGACCCAGGCCGGTCGGGATGCGCTGGCCCGCGACCCGGACAGTCAGGGCTCGCTTGGCATCGCGATCTCCGAGGCGGTGGAAGAAGCGGCGGGCCGTGCCGATACCAACTACGCGCTCGGCTCGGTGCTCAACCACGTGTTGCTGCACCAGACGATCATCGGCCTGGAAGCCAAGAAGCAGCTGGCCAAGATCGGCGCGTATCCGGACATGATCTTCGCTCCGTGCGGTGGCGGCTCCAACTTCGGCGGCGTTGCCTTTCCCTTCCTGGCCGACAAGGCGACCGGCGACGCGAAGGCCAAGAATCTGCGCCTGGTGGCGGTCGAGCCGACATCCTGTCCGTCGCTGACCAAGGGGGTGTACGCCTACGACTTCGGCGATGCCTCCGGCTACACGCCGCTGATGAAGATGTACACGCTGGGCCATGACTTCATGCCGCCGGGCATTCACGCCGGCGGCCTGCGCTACCACGGCGAGTCGCCGCTGGTGTCGCAGCTCTATCACGAGAAGCTGATCGAGGCGGTGGCCGTGCCGCAGAAGGCGACGTTCGAGGCCGGGGTCTTGTTCGCGCGCGCCGAGGGCATCATTCCGGCGCCGGAATCCTGCCATGCCATCCGCGCCTGCGTTGACGAGGCGCTGCGCTGCAAGGCGAGCGGCGAGCCGAAGACGCTGCTGTTCAATCTCTCCGGCCATGGCCACTTCGACATGGCTTCCTACGACCGCTACTTTGCCGGCGGACTGGAGGACTACGACTATCCGCGCGAAGCCGTCGAGGCATCGCTGGCGCATCTGCCCAAGGTCGGCTGAGCGGCTCCGTGGCGCGCGTCCTCTTCCTGCTGCTGATCCTGGCCAACCTGGCGTTTTTTGTCTGGGCGCAAGGCTATCTGGGTGGGTCGGGAGAGCACGCGGGCCGCGAACCGGCACGACTGAAGGAACAACTGCTGGCTGACCGTCTGTTCGTGACGGTTCGCGATGACGCTTCGTCGCCGACGCCCCAGGAGGCCGACCCTCCGGCTGTCGGCGCGGCGCCTGGTGTGTGTCGCCGGATCGGCCCGTTGGCGGTCGCCGATGCGGAAAAACTGAAGAAGGCGCTGGCGGAAAAGGGCGGGACGGTGAGCACAATCGCCGCCGATGAACTGAGCTACTGGGTCTTCATTCCGCCCGGCGCCGAGAAGGACGCGGCCGAGAAGAAGGCCCAGGAGCTCAAGCAACTGGGGGTGACGGACTTCTTCATCGTCAATGACGAAGGAGCCAACCGCGGCGCCATTTCGCTCGGGCTCTTCCATCAGGAGGCGCCAGCCAAGGATCTGGTCCAGCGGTTGGTAAAGAAGGGGGTTCGGTCGGCGAAGATAGGGACCAAGATTCGCAAGACCGACAAGCTCCTGCTCGAAGTTCGGGGCAGCCCCGCGCTGCTGGATTCGTCCGCCGTGACCGGCCAGGCGGCCAAAGTGGTCGATTGCCCGATCGAATGACCGACCGGGAGTCGGGCGCGGGATTTGTCGTCGGTCTCACGGGCGGCATCGGCAGTGGCAAGAGCGCGGCGGCCGATGCCTTCGCCGCGTTGGGCGTCGCGGTGGTCGACACCGACGCCATCGCCCACGAGTTGACCGCCCCGGCCGGTGCCGCCATGCCGAGCCTGGCCGCCGCGTTCGGCCCCGGAGTGGTTGCTGGCGACGGACGACTCGATCGTGCCGCCATGCGTCGTCTGGCGTTCGCCGATCCGGTCGCGCGCCAGCGGCTCGAAGCGATCCTCCATCCGATGATTCGCGAAACGAGCGCCTTGCGCTGTCGGCAAGCCCTGGCAACGGGGGCGCCCTATGTCGTGCTCGTCGTGCCATTGCTGGTCGAGTCCGGCGACTATCGGCGGCGCGTGAACCGAATCGCCGTGGTCGATTGCGTCGACGATATCCGCATTGCGCGCGTGGTTGCCCGCAGCGGGCTGTCGCGGAACGAGATCGAGGGCATCATGGCGGCCCAGGCCACTCGCCACGAACGTCTGGCGGCGGCCGACGATGTCATCAACAACGATGGCGACCTTGCCGAACTGTCGCAACAGGTGGGGAAGCTCCATCTCAGCTATCTGCGATTTGCGGCAGATACTAGGAAAAGCGCGATAACCGGTTGATATTTGCGGGATATTCGGTCAGAATTGACGGAATTTTCCTTCGAGCCGTCCGGTGATCACATACGAATATCCTCTGAATGAGCGCATTCGCACTCTGCTGCGCCTCGAGGATCTTTTCGACAAGGTGGCCCACTTCTCGGCGGCCGACGGCGCCCAGGAGCACCATGTGGCCCTGGTAACGCTCTTCGAGATACTTGAAGTCGCCGGGCGCGCCGACCTCAAGTTCGACCTGGTCCAGGAACTCGAGCGGCAGCGGCAGATCCTCCTCTCCTTCCGCAATAATCCGGAGATCTCGGAAGAGGCGCTTTCCGGCGCCCTTTATGAAATCGAGCAGGCCTCTGCGGCGCTACTCGCCATGCAGGGCAAGATCGGCCAGTATCTGCGCGAAAACGACTGGCTGATGGGTATCAAGAATCGCGCGACCATCCCTGGCGGCGTATGCGAATTCGATCTGCCCGGCTATCACTTCTGGCTTAATCGCGACAGTGCCTTTCGGCAACGCGACCTGCGTGGCTGGGTGGCGCCGATGCTGCCCATCAGCCAGGGCATCGCCATCGTCCTGCGCCTGTTGCGCGCATCCGGCCGTCCCGAACCTCAGGTGGCCATACGGGGCAGCTATCAACTGATGCTGGCCGGTCGCACCGCCCAACTGGTGCGCCTGCGCATGAAGCGCAGCGACGCCGCCATTCCCGAGATCAGCGCCAACAAGTACGCCCTGAATGTCCGCTTCACCATGCCCGATACCGACCTGAGACCCAAGCAGTCGGACGCGGACGTCGCGTTTGAGCTGACTTTCTGCAACCTGTAAGTCGCCACGCGGCGGCGACTCGGACTGACGATCATCACGTTGCGCCGCGAGCGGCGAATGGCGGCCGTTCAACCTTTTCGTGGCCGGCTCGTTATATGAACTAATGCAACGGATGGCGCAGCCCATCCCCGGACAGCGTAACCGGGAGCTCTCCCGACCCCGCCCCAAGTGCGGGGTTGTTTGTTTACTGGAGGGGCGGTGCGCTAGCCGGCCAGCCGACGCGGTTCGATCAGCACGGTGGCCGGGCCGTCGGTCATCCAGACCTGGCCATCCTGGATCGTGCATTGCAGATCCATGCCACGCTCGGCCAGGGCGGCGAGCGCGGCGGACTGCTCGCCATCCAGGGCCAGTACGCGCAGCTTCGCCAGTTTCGCCAGCGTCTTGCCTTCCTTGTTCCACCAGAGGTCGACCAGGCGGCCGCCGTAGGCCAGCACCACGACCGCGTCGGCGCGGCCGGCGGCCTTGCGCACGATCCTTTCGTCCGGCAGCCCGACTTCGATCCACAGTCGTATGTGTCCCGAATAGTCCTTGAGCCACAGTGCCGGTTCGTCTTCCGTTGAACAGACCGCGCCCGAACTCCAGTTTTTCGTCGGCGAAGAGCGCGAAGGCCAGCAGTCGCGCCATCATCCGCTCGTCGGTTTCCGACGGATGTCGCGCCAGCGTCAGCACATGGTCGGCGTAGTAGGGACGGTCGAGGTCGGCGATGCCGAGCTTGGCCTTGAAGATGGTCGAACTTGAGCGCCATGCGGTTCGTGTTGTCAGAGCAGGGGAATGTCGGCGGCACGGCGTTTCAGCTCCGCGCGTACCGTTTGCCATTCGGGATAGAGGCTCGCCACCACGGCCCAGAAACGCGGGCTGTGGTTCATTTCGACCAGGTGGGCGAGCTCGTGGGCGACGACGTAGTCGGCGAAGTGCGGTGGCAGATGCACCAGTCGCCAGTTGATGCGTATGCCCGTCTTTCTGGAGCAACTGCCCCAGCGCGTACGCGCCGACGACAGCCCGAGGGCCGGCGCCGGGCGGCCCATGCGGTGGGCGAAGTGCGCCAGCCGGGCGCTGAAGTGATCGAGCGCCCGACGCTGTAGGGCGCGGCGGGCCAGGGCGTCGAGGTCGGCATCCGGTCGCGCCGCCAATATCAGATTGTCATCGCGCCAGCGGCTGCGATTGGGCCCCGCCTCGACGCGCACCACGGCCTCGCCACCGAGCAGGGGCAGCCGCACGCCATCGCGAATACTGAGCCGCCGGTGGGCTTGCCGGCCGGCAAACTCGTCGAGCTTCCTTACCACCCAGTCGCCATGGCCGCGCACGAAAGCCTCGATCTCGTACAAGGGCAGGTGGCGCGGCGCGCCGACGCGCAGACCGCGCTCGTCGATGGTGATCGCCAGCCGGCGGCCGGCGGCCTGGCGCAATTCATAGGGCACGATGCGGGCGCCGACCTGCACGTGACGCGTCCTGGCAAGGGGCGCGGCAGGCGGCAGACGAAATAGCGAAAGCTGCTCGAACAAGCTCACGCCAGGGAAAACAAGTCCAGGCTCGCGTCAACGCGCGGCAGCTTGGCGACCGCCTGGCCCGCCACCTGGGCAATGACCGGCAGCGGCTGTTCGACCAGGCGCCAGTGAAAGCGCAGACAGGACACACCATCCTTGCTGTCCATTTGCGCCCAGCCGGCCCGGGTGGCGAAGGAAAGCACAACGGCGGGCGTGGGCAGGCCCCGCTGGCGCGCCGCCAAGGCCACCTGGCCGGCAATGACGCGCTGGGCTTCGGTGCGCAACCAGCTCTCGGCGGCATCCTGCACCTGGCGCGGCGTGGCTTCCGGGGGCAGGGGCAGGTGCAATTCGCTCGCGGCAAGGGTTGCTTCCTTGCGGCGCGTGTCGAGTCTCAGGATGACCGGGCCACCGAGGTAGGTCAGCGGCGCGCCTTCCTGCCAGCGCGCCGTCGCGTCGGGCGGGGCGGCGTCAAGCCGCAGCGCGAGCTGGGGATTCCGCCGTTTCATTTTGATACAGATGCGGGCTGATGCGGCGCATCTCGTTCTCGATCCAGGCTTCGACGCGCTGGTTGATCTCTTCCGGCGACAAGCCGGCGGGATCGATCGCCGGGCCGATGCTGACCGTGACCACGCCCGGATGCTTGATGAAGGCCTTGCGCCGCCAGAATTCGCCGGCGTTCAGCGCCACCGGCACGACCGGGGCACCGGACTGTGCCGCCAGATAGGCGCCGCCGACCTTGTAGCGTTTCTTCGCGCCGGGGGCGACGCGGGTGCCTTCGGGAAAGATGATCACCGAGTAACCCTCGTCGAGGCGCTGCTTGCCGCGGTCGCCACCTGGCTCAGGGCCTCCTTGCCGGCGCCGCGGTCGATGGCGACGAAGGGCATCAGGGCCAGACCCCAGCCGAAAAAAGGTAGCCAGTGCAGCTCCTTCTTGTACACGTAGGAGGTCAGCGTGAAGATCCGTTGCAGGACGATGGTCTCCCATGCCGACTGATGCTTGCTGAGTATGACGCAGGGCACCCCGGGAATGTTCTCGGCGCCGAGGATGCGATAGTCGATGCTCAGGAGGTGCTTGATCAGCCACATCGCGCCATCGACCCAGGCCATGACGAACAGGCGGCGCGCGCGGGCCGGCAGCCAGAACAGCAGCAGCAGGCAGAGGACGAAGGGCGGTGTGAGCGTCATCAGCACGACCATGAACAGGAGGGACCGGAGCAGGGTCATGGCGTCAGGTGATCCACCGCGGCGGCCAGGTCGGCGAACACCAGCGAGCCGGCTGGCAGCTCGGGATCGGCCTGGGTCTTCTTGCCCTTGCCGGTCAGCACCAGGATCGGCTGCGCGCCGACCGCGACGGCCGCCTCCAGGTCGCGCAGCGAGTCGCCGATGGCCGGCACGCCTTCCAGGTCGACGTTGTAGCGCGCGGCGATCTCCTCCAGCATGCCCGGCTTGGGCTTGCGGCAGTTGCACTTGTCGGCGTTGGTGTGCGGGCAGAAGAAGACGGCGTCGATGCGCCCACCCGCCTGCGCCGCCGCCTTGATCATCTTGTCGTGGATGGCGTTCAGCATGTCCATCCCGAACAGGCCGCGACCGATGCCCGACTGGTTGGTCGCCACCACCACGCGGTAGCCCCACTGATTGAGCCGCGCGATCGCCTCCAGGCTGCCGGGGATCGGTCTTCCATTCGTCCGGCGACTTGATGTACAGGTCGGAGTCGTGGTTGATGACGCCGTCGCGGTCGAGGATGATGAGTTTCATGCGCTCGAAAGTTTGGACAAGTCGGCGACCCGGTTCATCGCCTGATGCAGCATCGCCAGCAGGCCGAGGCGGTTGGCGCGCAGCGCGGCGTCTTCGGCATTGACCATCACGCCGTCGAAGAAGGCATCGACCGGGCCCTGAGGGCGGCCAGCGATTGCAGCGAGGCCGTGTAGTCGCCCGCTTCGAAGGCGGCATCGGCCTTGGGCTTCACCTCGGCCAGCGCGCGCATTCAACGCGATCTCGGCGGCCTCCTTGAGCAGCGCCGCATCGACGCGCGCCGCCGACCGTCGCCTTCAGCCTTCTTCAGGATGTTGCCGACGCGCTTGTTGGCGGCGGCGAGGCTGGCCGCTTCGGGCAGCGCGGCGAAGGCGCGCACGGCGGCGAGGCGCTTCGGGATGTCGCCCAGGCGCTGCGGCCGCAGGCTGACGACGGCATCGACCTCCAGCGCCGAGTAGCCCTGCTCGCGCAGGCTGCCGGCGAGGCGTTCGTAGATGAAGTCGGCCAGTTGCCCTGCCACCTTGTCGTCGACCAGCTTGCGCGGTCTTGAACAGCCAGCTCAGACTCAAGCGGCAGGTCCTGCTCGATCAGCATGCGGATCACGCCCAGCGCATGCCGGCGCAGCGCGAACGGATCCTTGTCGCCGGTCGGCAACTGGCCGATGCCGAACATGCCGACCAGCGTCTCCAGCTTGTCGGCCAGCGCGACGCAAACGCCGACCTGGCCGCGCGGCAGCGTCGTCGCCGGCGAAGCGCGGCTTGTAGTGGTCCTCGATGGCGTCGGCGATCTCCACCGGCAGGCCGTCGTGCAGCGCGTAGTAGCGGCCCATGATGCCTTGCAGTTCGGGGAACTCGCCGACCATGTCGGTGAGCAGGTCGGCCTTCGACAAGCAGCGCCGCCTGGTCGGCCTGCTGCGCCAGCTTTTCGCCACCCAGTTGCTGACCGATGGCGCTGGCGATCGCGGCGACGCGCTGCGCGCGCTCGCCCTGGGTGCCGAGCTTGTTGTGATAGACGACCTTGGCCAGGCCGGGAATGCGGTCGGCCAGCGACTTCTTGCGGTCCTGGTCGAAGAAGAACTTGGCGTCGGCCAGGCGCGGGCGCACCACGCGCTCGTTGCCGCCGATCACGGCGACTGGCATCGGCCGGGCTGATGTTGCTGACGACGAGGAACTTGTTGGTCAGCTTGCCCGCGGCATCGAGCAGCGGAAAATACTTCTGGTTCGCCTTCATCGTCAGGATCAGGCATTCCTGCGGCACGTCGAGGAATTCCTGCTCGAACTGGCAGGTCAGCACGTTCGGCCGCTCGACCAGCGCCGTCACTTCGTCGAGCAGCGCGTCGTCCTCGATCGGCTTGCAGGCCTTCCTTCGCCGCGGCGGCCTGCAACTGCTGCTCGATCTCGGCACGGCGTTCGGCGAAGCTGGCGATCACCGCGCCTTCGGTCTTCATCTGTTCGGCGTAGCAGTCGGCATCGCGAATCGAGACGACCGGCTTGGCCGCCTCGAAGCGGTGGCCCTGCGTCTCGCGGCCGGCGGTCAGGCCGAGCACGGAGATCGGCACCACGTCCGCGCCATGCAGCGCGACCAGCTTGTGCGCCGGGCGCACGAAGTTCACGCTGCTCCAGCCATCGGCGAGCTGATAGGTCATCACCTTCGGGATCGGCAGCCCGTCGAGCGCCGCTTCCAGCGCTACCTGCAAGCCGGCTGCCAGCGTCGCGCCGGGCACCACGCTGTCGAGGAACAGGGCTTCGGCCTTGCCGTCCATTGCGCGCTTGAGCATCGGCACCACCGAAGCATCGGCACCGAGCGCCGCCAGCTTCTTCAGCAGCGCAGGCGTCGCATTGCCGGCGGCATCGAGCGCGACGGCGACCGGCATCAGCTTCTGCTGCACGGCCTTGTCGGCGGCTCTGTCGGCGACCGCCGGCGACATGCACGGCCAGGCGGCGCGGCGAGGCAAATGGCGTGGCCACCGACTTGTCGTCGATCAGGCCTTGCGACTTGCAGGCTCGCCGCCAGGGTGGCGGCGAAGGACTCGCCGAGCTTCTTCAGCGCCTTGGGCGGCAGTTCCTCGACGAACAGTTCAACCAGCAGATTCTTCGTCGTCATCTCAGGCTGCCTTCTTGGCAAGTTGCGCCAGCACTTCGTCGGCCCAGGCCTTGGGCGCCATCGGGAAGCCCAGGCGCGCGCGGCTGTCGAGGTAGGCTTGCGCCACGCTGCGCGCGAGGTTGCGGATGCGGCCGATGTAGGCGGCGCGCTCGGTCACCGAAATCGCGCCGCGCGCGTCGAGCAGGTTGAAGGTGTGCGCGGCCTTCAGCACTTGCTCGTAGGCCGGCAGCGCGAGTTGCTGTTCCATCAGGTGCTTTGCGTTGCCTTCGTGCGCGCCGAAGGCGGTGCAGCAGGAATTCGACGTTGCTGTGCTCGAAGTTGTAGGCGCTCTGCTCCACCTCGTTCTGGTGGAAGACGTCGCCGTACTTGAGGCCCGGCGCATAGACGAGGTCGAAGACGTTTTCGACGCCTTGCAGGTACATCGCCAGCCGCTCCAGGCCGTAGGTGATCTCGCCGGTGATCGGCTTGCAGTCGATGCCGCCGACCTGCTGGAAGTAGGTGAACTGCGTGACTTCCATGCCGTTCAGCCAGACTTCCCAGCCCAGGCCCCAGGCGCCGAGGGTCGGGATTCTCCCAGTCGTCCTCGACGAAACGCACGTCGTTTTGCTTGAGATCGAAGCCCAGCGCTTCCAGCGAGCCGAGATAGAGTTCAAGGATGTTTTCCGGCGCGGGCTTGAGCACGACCTGATACTGGTAGTAGTGCTGCATGCGGTTGGGGTTCTCGCCGTAGCGGCCATCCTTGGGTCGGCGCGAGGGCTGGACGTAGGCCGCCTTCCATGGCTCGGGACCGAGGGCGCGCAGAAATGTGGCGGTATGGCTGGTGCCGGCGCCGACTTCCATGTCGTAGGGTTGCAGGAGCGCGCAGCCCTGCCTGTTCCAGAAGTCCTGCAGGCGCAGGATGATTTCCTGAAACGTCGGTTTGGTGGTCATCGAGAAACCCGTTGAGTCGCAAAAGCACGATTTTACAGGCAATTGCGCGCTTGCCTCACGACGCAAACGGCGATCAAGGGAGGCTATTTCATCAATTCGACCCGCTCGCCCCTGGCCCGGCGAGCGGCAGCGCGCGCCTCGATGAAGCGCTGGAATTCCGGCTGCTCGCGATAGGCGCCGGAGGCGACGTAATCCAGGGACGAGGCGAGATGGAAGGGGCGCAAGTAGCCTTCGACACGAAATACTTCCTGGCCACGGTGGTCGAAGAAGACAAAGCTGGGGGTGTAGAACACGCCGATGCGGCGCGCCCAGTCGCGGGCGGACAGGGTCTCGCCGGACGGGGTCTGCACCGGCTCGCGCGATGCCATGTCGATCCTGGCCACCTGAAACTTGCCGAGCAGGGCCGTCACTTCGGGGCGGGGGAAGCCCTCCAGATGCATTTCGTCGCAGGTGGCGCAATCCTTCTGCTCGAACAGCACCAGCAGCGGCTTGCCCGCCGGCTTCAGGCGGTCGGCCAGCTTCAGTGGGGCCGGCATCAGCCACGCGGCCTCGTTGAGTTTGCCGGCGGCTGGCTCGCGCGCATGCGTGGCCAGGTAGTCGGTGAAGTTCTGTTTCTTTTCCAGGCGCTGGCCGGCGAAATCGAGCGCGGCCTCGAACTTGTGCGGCGGCAGGTAACCGTTGAGGCGCAGCGCCACGCCGCCCTGCTCGTCGAAGACCAGCAGCGTTGGCGTGAATTGAACGCGCAATGACTTGGCCAAGGCTTTTTCCGGCATGGCCTTGCCCGTCAGGTCGGTCACTTCACGGTCGCCCCAGAGGTTGAGCGCGATGACGTCGAAATGACGGCGCGTCTTGTCGACAATCGCTTTCTGACCCCAGTTGTCGCGCAGCAGCTTGGTGCAGTAGGGGCAGCCGTCCTGGTAGAAGTAGAGCATCAGGCGCCGGCCCGCCTTGGCGGCCTCGGCGATATCCTCGCGCAGGTCGAGAAAGGATTCCTTGAACCAGGGCGGGGCATCTTCCTCGCCGGCCGCCAGGGCAACGTTGCTCGTGCAGAGCATCACCAGGACCATCAGCAGGACGCGCACCATTCTCGATCTCCGAAGTTGCGGCGGAACCGGCTGTGCGCCGGCATGTCGTCGGCAGGATAGCGCCGATCAGTCTTCCAGGCTATTGGGCGGCTGGGGCCATGAAACGATCCAGAATGGCCGGCAGCCCGGTCGGGTCGGCCATCTCCCGCGCCAGTTGCTTGGCCGCCTCGAGATCCGCCTCCGTCATCGCGGCTTCCTTGGCGCGCAGGTTTTCGGCGGCCAGTTCGTTGCCGTTGGCGAGCGCCAGGGCTTGGAGCGCATAGGCGGCCACCATGTTGCGCGGCACGCCACGACCATTGGCGAACAGCGCGCCCAGATTGTTCTGCGATTCGCCGTGACCTTGCTCCGCCGCTTGCCGCCACCACTTGATCGCCAAGCGATCGTCGGGCGGCACGCCACGCCCGGAAAAGTACATGCCGCCCAACTTGTACTGCGCGGCGGCATGGCCCTGGTCGGCCGCACGACGGAACCACCGCGCCGAGCTTCGGTAGTTGCGGCGCAGACCAAGCTCCTCGTAGTAGTAGAGGCGGCCCAGGTAATACTGGGCCTCGGCGTCGCCCCGCGTGGCCAAGGGCTTCAGTTGCGCAAGCGCGGCCTTGCCATCGCCGCGTTGGTAGGCTGCCAGACCTTCCGCCAACCCGGCGGACGCCAAGGACGAAACCAAAAGTACCCCGACGAAGCCGCTTGCCAAGAAAACACTGCGCCAACCAACCCGCATGCTCTGTACCTCCTGGCCGATCAGGGTGCCGAGCGCTGACGGTCCCGACAAGTCGTCAATTGCGTTCGCGCCGGAACTGGCGACCGTCCGGCGGTGGGTGGTGGGGACGGTCTCCGCCCGGCATGTGACCGGACGGGGGTTCGAGGAAAGGCCTCGGTGCCGGCCCTGGGGCCGGATTGAGCACTGGGCCTGGCAGGGGACCCGGCATGACATGCGGCATCGGCACCCTTGCCGGTGGAGTAGGGGCGGGGCTCGCCGGTACCGGGCTTGGCGGCCCAACAACCGGCGCTGGACGTGGCTGCGGGACGGCGGGAACCGCGCCAGGGACGGGACCTGGCGACGGCGGCCGGATGGTCGAACTGACTGGCGGGGTTGCTGGCTCCGGTCGAGGACCGGGCCGGCCGCGATCCTCGCCCCGGTGGTCGCGAAAGTCACGATGGTCCCGGTCACGGTCGTGATCACGATGATCGCGAAAGTCGCGTTGCCGCTCCCGATGGTCGGCCTCTGGCGGGCGAATCGGATGAGAGGGCGGCTGCATCGGCACCGGGGCGGGTGGGTGGTTTGGCCTGGCCCACCCACCGGGCGGTGGCGGAGTTACATGATGCTCCCATCGGGGCGCTGGCCGGATTGGCCGGCCAAACGGCTCGCGCCGGCCGATTTCAACCCAGACGACGCCGAGGCCATTCGTTGCATAGTAGTCCGAACGGGCGTCGTTCCATCGATCCCAGGTGTCGGTTTCGATCACGACCCGGCTGGGCAGGACGGTGCCGATGCTGCCCTCGACGACGATTTCCTCGTTTGCCGAAATGCCGTGGCTGCGGCCATCGGCCAGGCTGAGCGTGGCGCGGCCACCGCGACGGGTCACGAAGCGGGTACGGTCAGGTTGCACATCGACTCGGTAGTAGCCGGAACCACCCACGACGAAGGCGGCATTGGGGGTGTCGATCTCGATGATGCGACCCGACAGCGGGCTGCGCAGGTCGAACGAGGCAAGACCCGAGGCGACGCGAAACTGCAACAGCCCGGCATCCTGCGCCAACAGGCTCACCTGGGTGTTGCTGGTCAGACGCAGGAAATCGTTCGGGCCGATCAGTATCTCCGCAGTGGCGCCGTTGCCGGCATAAACGGCATCCCCGGCCGTCAGGGTGGCGTTGGTTTCGATGGGTCGCCAGTTTGAACTGCCTGGCCGCCAGAAATAGACCGCGCCTTCGGCAACCAGAACCTGCTGTGCCTCGACGGTCAGGCTGGTGACGATGAAAAATGCCGGCAGCAGCAACCCAAGCAGCGCGCGGCGGGAAAACGAAAAAGTCATCTTGTTCATTCTTCAGTAACGCAGCCGCCCCGGGGACGTTAACCCGTTACCGGTTACGGTGGTGACCCGCCAGCAGCGCCGGCAGGCAGGCCAGCAGCGCCAGCAGCACCGCCAATGCATCGCCGATCCGGGCGTAGGGGGTGAGGCCCGCGTAGCCGCGCACGTCGACGGTCAGTGCGTCGGTCACGAAGGCCGGCAGTACGGCCGTCACCTCGCCATCCGGCGCGATGGCCGCGGTCATGCCGGTATTGGTGGCGCGCAGGATCGGCCGGCCGGTTTCCAGGGCGCGCAGGCGCGCGATCTGGAGATGCTGGGGCTGCGCCAGGGACTTGCCGAACCAGGCGGTGTTGGACAAGTTGATCAGCAGGGTGGCTTGCGGCAGCGCGGCGCGCATGGCTTCGCCGAACAGATCCTCGTAGCAGATGTTGGGCATCACCTGTTGGCCGGCGACCGGTAGTGGTTGCTGATCGGGCGCGCCGGCGGTGAAATCCGACATCGGAATGTCCACCAGGCGAAAGAACCAGTCGAAGCCGGGCGGAATGTATTCGCCGAAGGGCACCAGATGGACTTTTGAGTAGGCCTGGACCGCCAGTTCCGGCGTAACCGCCACCGCGCCGTTGGTGTAACCGGCCGCACCGGTGCGCACCGCGCTGCCGAGCAGGACATCGCCGTGCACAGTGAGCCGCTTCAGTATCTCGCGCGGAATGCGTTCGAACAGCAGGGGCATGGCGGTTTCCGGTAGCACGGTCAGTTTGGCCGGGTGCTCGGCGGCCAGTCGGGTGTAGGTGTCCATCGACAAGGGCAATCGCTCGGGATCCCACTTGATGCTTTGCGGGATGTTGCCCTGGAGCAGGCTGATGGTGAGCGGCTCGCCGACCGGTTCGGTCCAGGCGATGCCACGCAGGCCGACGCCAGCGGCGAGCAACGCCGCGATGATCGCCCAGTGCATGGGCCTGCGCCAGCCAAAGGCGAGCAAAGCGGCGAGCAGGGCGGCCAGCAGGCCCAGGCCATAGACGCCCAGCAACGGGGCGAACCCGGCCAGTGGGCTGGGCGGCGTTTGCGAGTAGCCGATGGCCAGCCAGGGGAAGCCGGTCAGCACCCAGCCGCGCAGCCATTCGGTCCCGGCCCAGAGGCCCGCGGCGAGGGCGGCGTCGCGGTTGTCCTGGCCCGAGCGCCAGTACCCGAAGGCTAGGCCGGCGAGCGCCGGAAACACCGCCAGCAGCATACAGAACAGCAGGGTGGCGACGGCGGCGAGCGGCGCGGCCATGCCGCCGACATCGTGCAGACTGACATACACCCACGAGACACCGGCCAGAAAGCAGCCGAGGCCCCAGGCGAAGCCGAGCATCGCGGTGCGGCGGGCGCCGTCGGTGCGCCGCCAGATCCAGAACAGCGCCGCGAGGCTCAGGACCGGCAGGGGAAACAGATCGAACGGCGCGAAGCCCAATACCGCCACCGCGCCGACCAGCAGCGCGGTGAAGCCGAGCCCCATCATTCGGGTGGCGCGTTATTCGTCGGATCGAGCGCCAGGCTGCGCTGCTGGTCGACGAGCAGGGTGTGCACGCGGCGACTGTCGGCGCGCAGGACCTGCAAGCGCAGGCCATCGAGCATGACGACTTCGTTGCGCTTGGGCAGGCGCCCCAGTTGGTGGATGACCAGGCCGCCGACGGTGTCGTAGTCGTCGTCGGAAAAACTGGTGGCGAACGCGGTATTGAAATCGGCGATCTCGGTGGTCGCCTTGACCCGGTAGCGGCCGGCGTTGTCGAGCACGATATTGCCGGCGGCCTCGTCGAAATCGTACTCGTCCTCGATGTCGCCGACGATCTGTTCCAGCACGTCCTCGATGGTCACCAGGCCGGAGACGCCGCCGTATTCGTCCACGACGATGGCCATGTGGTTGCGGCTGGCGCGGAACTCGCGCAACAGGACATTGAGGCGCTTGGATTCGGGGACGAACACCGCCGGGCGCAGGGTGTCGCGCAGGTCGAATTCCTTGCCGGCGAAATGGCGCAGCAGTTCCTTGGCCAGCAGGATGCCGATCACGTCGTCGCGGTTCTCGCCAACCACCGGATAGCGCGAGTGCGTCGCCTCGACGACGAATTCGGTGATCTTCTCAAGCGGAGTCATGGACGCTGACGAAGTCCATCTGCGCGCGCGGCACCATGACATCGCGCACCTGGATGTCGGAAACCGACAGGGCGCCCTCGATGATTGACAGTGCATCGCCGTCGAGAAGGTTGCGCTCGAAGGCGCCGTGCAGAAGTTGCAGGAGTTGTTCGCGGTCTTCCGGTTCGCGCATCAGGAACGACGAGAGGCGTTCCAGCAAAGAAGGCTTTTGACTGTCGGGGTCCATGGATCAACCGTACGGATCGGGGTAACCAAGGCCGGCAAGAATCGTCGCGCTCCTTTGCTTCCATGCGCGCGGCGTCTTCGTCGCCGGTCTCGTGGTCGTATCCCTGTAGATGCAGCATACCATGCACGATCAGGTGGGCGAAGTGCGCCTCGGTGGCTTTCCCTTGTTCGCCGGCCTCCCGCAACACCACGGGCAGACAGACCACCAGATCGCCCCGCACGGCCGGTTCTTCCGCATAGACAAAGGAGAGCACGTTGGTCGCATAGTCCTTGTGGCGATAGTCGCGGTTCAATGCCTGTCCTTCTTCGGCGTCGACGAAGCGTACTGCGACCTCCGCCGGCTGGCCGCAACTGGCGCGCACCCAGCGACGGATCAGGGAACGCGAGGGTAACGCGACATCTTTACAGGCGTATTGCACGCCGAGCGACAGCTCAGGCAGTCTTCGCGACATGGCTTTCATAGGCTTCGACGATGCGCGCCACCAGCGGATGGCGCACGACGTCGCGGGCGGTGAAGTCGGTGAAGGCCAGTCCGCGCACGTCGGCGAGGATGCGGCGCGCCTCGATCAGGCCGGATTTCTGGCCCTTGGCCAGATCGATCTGGGTCACGTCGCCGGTGATCACCGCCTTGGCGCCGATGCCGATGCGGGTGAGGAACATTTTCATCTGCTCCGGCGTGGTGTTCTGCGCCTCGTCGAGGATGATGAAGGCGTGGTTGAGCGTGCGTCCGCGCATGTAGGCGAGCGGGGCGATTTCGATGTGGCCTTTCTCGAACAGCCGCCCGACCTTGTCGAAGCCCATGAGGTCGTAGAGCGCGTCGTAGAGCGGCCGCAGGTAGGGGTCGACCTTCTGCGCCAGATCGCCGGGCAGGAAGCCGAGCCGTTCGCCGGCCTCGACGGCCGGGCGAGTCAGCACGATGCGCTGCACCTGGTCGCGCTCGAAGGCGTCCACCGCCGAGGCTACCGCCAGATAGGTCTTGCCGGTGCCGGCCGGACCGATGCCGAAGGTGATGTCGTGGTCCTGGATCTGGCGGATGTATTGCACCTGGTTTGGCGTGCGGCCGTGCAGGTCGCTCTTCTTGGTCAGCAGCGCCGGCATCGGCGGCTGCGTCTGGCCTCGATTGCGTATCTCGACCAGGCCAAGCTGGATGTCGTCGATCGACAGGGGTTGCTTGGCCGCTTCGTAGAAATGCTCCAGCGCCTCGGCGGCGAGGCGCACCTTGGCCAAGTCGCCGGTCAGGCGGCAGTGCTCGCCGCGTCGGCCGATGGTGATGTCGAAGGCGGCTTCGATCTGGCGCAGGTTCTCGTCCAGCGGCCCGCACAGGTTGGCCAGATGCTGGTTGTCCAGAGGTTGCAGGGTGACTTCCAGTGACCTGCTTTTCATAGTTCGCGTGTAACGACCTCACCACGGAGGCTGTGGGGCAGCGCGGCCGTGATGCGTACCTGGGCGAATTGCCCGATCAGCCGCGGCGAGCCGGGAAAATTGACCACGCGGTTGTTGTCGGTGCGCGCGGAAAGTTCGGTGGCGTCCTTCTTTGCCTGCCCCACGACCAGCACCCGCTGCACGCTGCCGACCATGCGCTCCGAAATGGCCAAGGCCATGTCTTCGATGCGCTTTTGCAGGCGCGTCAGTCGAGCTGACTTGACGGCGGCTGGTGTGTCGTCGGCCATTTCGGCCGCCGGCGTACCGGGGCGGGGGCTGAAAATGAAGGAAAAGCTGGCGTCGAAGCCGACCTCTTCGATCAGCGTCATGGTCTTCTCGAATTCGTCGTCCGTCTCGCCGGGGAAGCCGACAATGAAGTCGGACGATAGCGAGATGTCCGGCCGCGCGGCACGCAGCCGCCTGACCAGCGACTTGTATTCGAGCACCGTGTAGCCGCGCTTCATGGCGGCCAGCACTCTGTCCGACCCGGCCTGCACCGGTAGATGAAGATGCGAGACCAGCTTGGGCACGCGCTGGTACAGATCGATCAGCCGCTGGTTCATTTCGCGTGGATGCGAGGTGGTATAGCGCAGCCGCTCGATGCCCGGCATCTCGGCCAGCGTCTCGATCAGGAAGGCCAGGTCGGCCGTGTCGCCGTCGGGCATGACGCCGCGATAGGCATTGACGTTCTGGCCGAGCAGGTTGATCTCCTTGACACCCTGCGCCGTCAGCGCTGCGGCCTCGGCGAGCACATCCGCCAGCGGTCGCGATACCTCGTCGCCCCGGGTGTAGGGCACGATGCAATAGGTGCAGAACTTGGAGCAGCCTTCCATGACCGAGACGTAGGCCGAGGCGCCCTCGACCCGGCTCTCGGGCAGACGGTCGAACTTCTCGATCTCGGGAAACGAGATATCGACCGCGGCACGGCCGCTTTGCCGGTACCGACTGATCAACTCGGGCAGGCGATGCAGCGTCTGCGGGCCGAAAACGATATCCACGTAGGGCGCGCGGGCAACGATGGCCTCGCCCTCCTGGCTGGCGACGCAGCCGCCCACGCCGATGACCAGGGCCGGGTTGTTCAGTTTCAGCTGACGGACCCGGCCAAGTTCGTGAAAGACTTTTTCCTGGGCCTTCTCGCGCACGGAGCAGGTGTTGAAAAGAATGATGTCGGCGTCTTCCGGCCTGTCGGTCTTTACCGTGCCGAAAGCGGCGCCGAGCACGTCGGCCATCTTGTCCGAATCGTACTCGTTCATCTGGCACCCGAAGGTGCGGATGAACAGCTTGCTGGTCATCAGGGTTGCGACGCTTCCTGTGCCGAGAGTATCCAGACGCGGGCAATGGCCCCGCTGGGATCGGTGACGTAGCGCACCGGCACGGGCTGCTGGATCATGCCCGGCAGCACGACCATGTTGAATGGATCGCGGATCTGCACACCCGGCGACAGCACCATCGGCTGGCCATTGACCGACGCGCTGGTCGGGCTGGATACCACCATGCTGCCAGCGATCGCCCCCTCCGGAAGCGTGCGCGGCACGCCCACCGACACCATGGGCGAACTTGGCGCGGACGGAGTGCTCATCTGCTGCAAGGCGCTGCCAATGATCGAGCTGACAATGGCCGAGGTAATGGGATCGAGCGGCATGCAGCCATTATAGACGCTGATGGGCCGCGACATCGCAACCAGCCTGTCGGCCGGAATTGACCCTCTGCTAACATCGGCCCATGAAGCCAGCGGTCATCCTGCTTTCTGGCGGTCTCGACTCCGCCACCACCCTTGCCATCGCCCGCGATCAGGGTTTCGCAAGCTATTGCCTGTCGGTGGACTACGGCCAGCGCCACAGTGCCGAGCTGGCCGCCGCCGCCCGGGTGGCGACCACGCTGGGCGCGTCCCGGCACCGCACCATTCACCTCGATATCAATCAGTTCGGCGGTTCCGCGCTGACCGATCCCGACATCGCGGTACCGGTGGCGGGCATCGAGCCGGGCATACCGGTGACCTACGTGCCGGCGCGCAACACCATCATGCTGTCGCTTGCCCTCGCATGGGCGGAGGTGCTGGGCAGCCAGGACATCTTCCTCGGCGTCAATGCGGTGGACTACTCGGGCTATCCCGACTGTCGGCCTGAATTCGTCCGGGCTTTCGAAATCATGGCCAACCTGGCGACCAAGGCCGCCGTGGAAGGTCGCCGGCTGACAGTTCATGCGCCGTTGATCGAGATGACCAAGGCGGACATCATCCGCCTCGGCTCGCAACTCGGCGTGCCCTACGGACTCACCGTTTCCTGCTATCAGGCGGATGCCGAAGGCCGCGCCTGCGGGCTGTGCGACTCCTGCCGGTTGCGGCGCGCCGGCTTCGCCGCCGCTGGCATTGAGGATCCGACGCGCTATCATTCCGCTGCGTAGGGGTCAACCCGGCAGAAGTGGTCCGTTGGGCCAGGGCACACCGAATAACAATACTCATATAACAGTGGGATGCTCAATCCCGTCAGGAGGAAGAAGCAATGGAATTCGCCATTCATCACAAGATATTGTTGTCCGTATTCGCCGTCGCCGCGATCATGGGTGCCGTCGCCAACAAGACCAACTTCTGCACCATGGGCGCGGTTTCGGACTGGATCAACATGGAGGACAAAGGGCGGCTGCGCGCCTGGCTGCTGGCAGTCGCGGTGGCCATGGGCGGCGTGCTGGTGCTCGAAACGACGGGCACGATCAACCTCTCGGGCATGACCTTTCCACCCTATCGTACCGCCAACTTCGCCTGGTTGCGCTACCTGCTTGGCGGGCTGATATTCGGTGTCGGCATGACGCTGGCCTCGGGCTGCGGCAACAAGACGCTGATACGCATTGGCGGCGGCAATATGAAATCGTTGGTGGTCCTGGCGATCGCATCGATCATGGCGTACTTCATGCTGTGGAGCGACTTCTACAGTATCGCGTTCGATAGTTGGATGGCGCCGTTGGCCATCAACCTGGGCGGCATGGGTGCCAAGAGCCAGACTCTGGACGGCATCCTCGGTGGCATCGCCGGCCTGGACAATACGGGGACCCTGCATCTGGTTCTGGGCGTGGTCATCGTCCTGGCCTTGCTGGGCTTCGCCTTCGCGTCGGCCGAGTTCCGCGGCAACTTCGACAACATCCTCGGCGGTGTCGTCATCGGCCTGGCCGTGGTCGCCGGCTGGTACCTGACCGGTGGCGCTCTCGGCACCGAGTGGAAGGAATGGGCCGAGATGGCCGACACGCCGCCGTCCCGTGTCGAAGTGCAGTCCTTCACCTTCATCAGCCCCATGGGCGATTCGCTGCGCTACTTGATGCATCCGACCGACTTCTCGCTGGTCAATTTCGGCATTGCGGCCCTTGCCGGCGTTATCGTCGGCTCCTTCCTCTACTCGGTCCTGACGCGCCAGTTCCGCATCGAGTGGTTCGTCAATGCCGGCGACTTCGTCAACCATGCGGTGGGTGCGGTGCTGATGGGCGTGGGTGGCGTGCTCTCCATGGGCTGCACGGTGGGCCAGGCGATCACCGGCGTGTCGACGCTGGCCGTCGGTTCAATGTTGACCTTTGCCGCCATCGTTGCCGGCGCCGCCGGAACCATGAAGTACCAATATTGGAAGATGATGCGCGAGGCGTGACATAGCCGTCATGCCGGTTTGACGACAAGGCGCGCGGTCCCTATAATCCGCGCCTTCCTGCAAGGGCCGGGTGGTTAGCTCAGTTGGTAGAGCAGCTGGCTTTTAACCAGTTGGTCACAGGTTCAAGTCCTGTACCACCCACCACCGCTCCTTCGGGCGCAGCGCCGTCGCGAAATGCTAGAATTCGCGGCGGCACACAGGTTCAAGGTTTAGCCGGGGGGTCGTTAGCTCAGTTGGTAGAGCAGCGGACTCTTAATCCGTAGGTCGAGTGTTCGAGCCACTCACGACCCACCACCCCGATCAAGGGCTTAGCTTACGGGCTAAGCCCTTTTCACTTGCCGGCGTAGGAACGCTAGAAGCCGAATCATGCCCACTGCGTCCATGGCAATCCGCTTGGCGCGATTGGATTCGCGGGCTTTCAGCGCTGGCGCAGAGTCAAGAACAACGAACAGGAGACAGGGAACATGAAGGCTACGACTGCATGGATTGCCGGCGGCTGTATCGCGGCGTTCTTTTCGCTTTCCGCCATGGCTCAGCCGGGTCCCGGCGGCATGGCGCCTGGTCAGCAGGTCGCCGATTGCGGCAAGACCGCCGACCCGAAGATGTGCGAGGCCTATAACAAGGCCGTGGCCGCCTGCGGCGACCCGCGCGGCGCCGACTTCAATGACTGCATGGACGACCATGCGCCGCCAATGGATTGTGCCAGGACACCCAACCCGACCATGTGCACCTCGGCGCAGAACGCGCTGCAATCCTGCAAGGGAAAGCGCGGTGCCGAGCGCGCCAAGTGCATGCAGGAGCGGATGCCGCCGGGCATGGGGCCGGGCCAGCGCGTCGAGGACTGTAGCAAGACCTCCGACCCGAAGCTGTGCGAACAGTACAACAAGGCCGTGAGCGCCTGCGGCGACCCGCGCGGCGCCGACTTCAACGACTGCATGGACGACCAAAGGCCGGCGGCGGACTGTGGCAAGTCGCCCAACGCCACCCTGTGCGCAGCCGCTGAAAAGGCGCGCGAGGCCTGCAAGGGCAAACGCGGCGCCGAACGCGGTAGATGTATGCAGGACAAGCTGCCGCGCGGCATGGGTGGCCCGGGCCAGCGCGTCGAGGATTGCAGCAAGACCTCCGATCCGAAGATGTGTGAAGCGTACAACAAGGCACTGGCCACCTGCGGCAACCCGCAGACGCCTGACCATCAGGCCTGCATGGAAGATCAGCGCCCGGCGATGGATTGCGGCAAGGCGCCCGACCCGGCCATGTGTGCCGCTGCCGAAAAGGCCCGCGAGGCCTGCAAGGGCAAACGCGGCGTGGAGCGTGGTCAGTGCATGCAGGAGAAGATGCCGCGCGGCATGACCCCTGGCGGCGCCACCCCGGGCAAGGGCCCGGTCCGGTAGCTCAGGCGTTTGACCACGGGAAATGGCAGGCTGCGGCCTGCCATTTCTCCTGGTTCGCGAGAAATGCGAGTCAGCGGTCCAGGGTTACGCGAAAGAAAAATGGCTTACGATTTCTCGTAAGCCATTGATTTTTTGGTGGGCCCGCTGGGACTCGAACCCAGGACCAAAGGATTATGAGTCCTCTGCTCTAACCGACTGAGCTACAGGCCCTAAGGCTGCGCGCAGCTTTGTCGACTTCGCCTGGCCGTGCTGTTCGCACTGTCTTCGGCTTGTCTTCGCGCTGCGCACCGCCTTGGAGAGACTACTCCGCGCCGTCCAGGAAGCTGCGCAGCTTTTCCGAGCGGCTGGGATGGCGCAGCTTGCGCAGCGCCTTGGCTTCGATCTGGCGGATGCGCTCCCGGGTGACATCGAATTGCTTGCCGACTTCCTCGAGCGTGTGGTCGGTGTTCATTTCGATACCGAAGCGCATGCGCAGCACCTTGGCCTCGCGCGGCGTCAGTGAATCCAGCACTTCCTTGACGATCTCGCGCATGCTGCCGTGCAGGGCGGCTTCCATTGGCGCCAGCGTCGCGGTGTCCTCGATGAAGTCGCCCAGATGCGAATCGTCGTCGTCGCCGATCGGCGTCTCCATGGAGATGGGCTCCTTGGAGATCTTGAGGATCTTGCGGATCTTCTCCTCGGGCATTTCCATCTTGATCGCGAGTGTTGCCGGATCGGGCTCGGCGCCGGTTTCCTGGAGGATCTGGCGGCTGATGCGGTTCATCTTGTTGATGGTCTCGATCATGTGCACCGGGATACGAATGGTGCGCGCCTGGTCGGCGATCGAGCGGGTGATGGCCTGACGAATCCACCACGTCGCATAGGTCGAGAACTTGTAGCCGCGGCGGTATTCGAACTTGTCCACCGCCTTCATCAGACCGATGTTGCCTTCCTGGATCAGGTCGAGAAATTGCAGGCCGCGATTGGTGTATTTCTTGGCGATGGATATCACCAGGCGCAGGTTGGCCTCGGTCATCTCGCGCTTGGCGCGGCGCGCCTTGGCCTCGCCCGTGGACATCTGCTTGTTGATGTCCTTGAGTTCCTTGAGCGGAATTCCGATGCGATCCTGAAGATCGATCAGTTTCTGCTGCTCTTCCAGAATTGCCGGTGCGGCACGCATTAGTTGGGCGGTGTAGGGCTTGTTCGACTGCACCTCGTGCTTCAACCACTCGAGGTTGGTTTCGTTGCCCGGGAACACCTTGATGAAATGCGGGCGCGGCATATGCGCTTTTTCGACGCACAGATGCTGGATCTTGCGCTCGTGGTTACGAGCGGCCTCGACCATGCCGCGCACTGAGTCGCACAGGCGTTCGATGGAGCGTGCCGTGAAGCGGATGTTCATCAGTTCGTCGGAGATCTGCTTCTGAATGCGCAGATATCCCTTGTCCTGCGAGCCCTTCTTGGCCAGGGCCGTCATCATCTTCGTGCACAGATGATGGATCGTGGAAAAGCGCTCCAACGCGTCCTGCTTGAGCAGCAACAGCGAGGCGGAAATCTGGCCGCTACCCTCTTCGTCCTCGTCCTCGGCTTCATCCGCTTCGATGGCTGCTTCTTCGTCTTCGGCCAGCGCCTCGATGTCGTCACCAATCGTATTGGGATCGATGAGGCCGTCGACCAGCTCGTCGATACGCATTTCGTCGCGAGCCACCTTGCCGGCGATCTCGAGTATCTCGGCGATGGTTGTCGGGCAGGCGGAAATGGCCATCACCATGTGCTTGAGGCCATCTTCGATGCGCTTGGCGATCTCGATTTCCCCTTCGCGGGTCAGGAGTTCCACCGAGCCCATCTCGCGCATGTACATCCGGACGGGATCGGTCGTGCGGCCAAACTCGGAGTCGACCGTGGACAGCGCCTGCTCAGCCTCTTCCTCGACTTCCTGCTCGTCCACCTGGGCCGGCGCGGCTTCGGCGAGCAACATGTCATCGGCGGCCGGCGCTTCGTCGAACACCTGGATGCCCATGTCGTTGAAGGTCGAGATGATCGATTCGATCTGCTCGGCGTCAACCAGATCGTCGGGCAGGTGATCGTTGATCTCGGCGTAGGTGAGGAAGCCGCGCTCCTTGCCGAGCGCGATCAGATTCTTCAGGCGCGTGCGCTTGGTTTCGAGATCGACCGGTGCCTGCGCACGGGGCATTTCGGGTGGGGGCGTCCTGCCCTTCTTGCCCTTCGGCTCGGCCTTCTTCGTTGCGACCGGTTTGGCCTCGGGATGTGCCACTGGCGGTGGTGTTGGCGCGACTGGCTTCATTGGTTCCTTGGACTGGACGGCGGCTTTTTCCGGAACCTTCGCCACCGACGCCTTGGTCTTGGCCTTGGCCGGCTCCGCTGCCTTTGCCTTCGCCGGCGCGGCATGCTTGGCGGCTTGCGGCTTGGCGACCCCCTTCTTGGTGGCAGCCTTGGCGGGTTCTTTCACGGACGCCTTGGCGGGGGCCTTGGCCTGGGTGGCCGGTTTGGAGGACTTCGCGGTTTCCTTGGGCATGGTATTGATATTCCTCGGAATCTGGCCCCGGGCACCAGTCGCGACCGACGGAGCGGACGATAGGGATGCCAAGTGTAGGGGGAAACCGGGCAGTATAGCAGAGATCAGCGGCCCGCCCTGACCCCGCTCTTGGCTTTGCTGGCCAGGAGGGCTGCTAGCTGGCGCTGTTCGTCGGTCGAGAGGGGGTTTGTTTTGGCGCGCGTGTTGAGGGCTTCGATCTCGGCAACCAGCTCCGCCTGTCGCAAGCGATCGAGGGTGTCCTCGAAGACCATCTCCTCCTCGCCTTCATCGACTTCCTCCATGGTCGTCGCCGACGCCAGCGCGCCGATCAAGGCTTCGTGCGGGCTGCCGCGGAAATACTCGATGACCTGTCCCATGTTGCCGGTGGGCAGTTCGCCGTGGTCGACGGCATTGGCGATGGCGTGCAAGACGGCACCTTCCGTCGACTCGGCGGTGATTTGTTCCAGCGGCAGTCGCGCGGCGCGTTCGGGACGGCGCAGCACGGCCTTCAGCAGGGTCTTGAGCTGCGAAATCTCAATGGTGCGGCTGCGCCGTGGTGGCGCCGGCCGGCCCCTTGACAGTGGCTGGAGGCCGCATTGGCCTTCGACTTCGGCCTGGGTGAGTGCCGCCGCCTCGGCCACCGCCTTGGTCAACTGCACGCGCAAAACCGGCGCCGCCAGTTTCTGCAATAGCGGCTTCGCTTCATGGACCAGCCGGGCGCGGCCTTCGGCCGTGGCCAGATCGAGGTCGGACTTGATCGCGCGCAGCAGAAATTCGGTCAGTGTCGTCGGGTGCCGGACCAGCTGACGGTAGGCCTCGGCGCCTTCAGCGCGCACGAAACTGTCCGGGTCGTGCTCGGGCGGCAGAAACAGGAAGCCGGCGGACTTGTCGTCACCCAACTGCTCGAGGCTGGCTTCCAGCGCCCGCCAGGCCGCCTTGCGCCCGGCGGCATCGCCGTCGAAGCAGAACACCACCCTGGATGCCTGACGCAGCAGCTTGTGTACATGGTTGGGCGTCGTCGCCGTGCCGAGGGTGGCCACGGCGTTGCCGACACCGTGCTGGGCCAGCGCCACGACGTCCATGTAGCCCTCGACGACGATCACCGTATCCTCGTCGCGGATCGCCTGCCGGGCCTGGGTCAGGCCATACAGCTCGCGCCCCTTTTCGAACAGCGGTGTCTCCGGTGAGTTGAGATACTTGGGTTCGCCTTGACCGAGGACCCGGCCGCCGAAGCCAATGACATTGCCACGCTGGTCGAGGATGGGAAACATGATGCGATCGCGGAAACGGTCATAGCGGCGACCCTGTTCGTTCTCGATGACCAGGCCGCATTCCACCAACGCCGCATCCTGGTAGTCCGGGAAGACGCGCTCCAGGGCCTGCCATTCGTCGGGCGCGTAGCCGAGGCCGAAGCGGGCGGCGATTTCGCCTGTCAGGCCCCGGCCCTTGAGGTAATCGATGGCCTTGGGCGAGGCCTTCAATTGGTCCTTGTAGAAGCGCGCCGCCCGCGCCATGAGCTCGGTCAGCGGCGCCTTCTTGACGCGCTCGGCCTGCCGGTGTTCGGCAACTTGCGGCACCTGCATGCCAGCGGAGTGGGCGAGATCCTCGACCGCCTCGATGAAGCCGAGGCCGGAATATTGCATGAGGAAACCCAGGGCGCTGCCGTGCGCGCCGCATCCGAAGCAGTGGTAGAACTGCTTGCTCGGGCTGACGGTGAAGGAAGGTGTCTTCTCGGAGTGGAACGGGCAGCAGGCCTGAAAATTGGCACCGCCCTTCTTCAGCGGCACATAGCGCTCGATCACCTCGACGATGTCGATGCGGGCAAGCAGTTCCTGGATGAAGCTCTCGGGTATCACCCCGCGATTATGCGCCGAGCTTCGCCTTGATCAGTTTCGACACCTCGGCCATGTCGGCGCGGCCGGCGAGCTTTGGCTTGACGAGGGCCATCACCTTGCCCATGTCGGCCATGGCCTGGGCGCCGGACTCGGCAACGGCGGCGGCGACGATGGCGGCGACTTCGGCGGCCGACAGTCCGGCCGGCATGTAGGCCGTCAGCACCTCGACCTCAAACTTTTCGGCATCGGCCAGATCCTGGCGTTTGGCTGCCTCGTACTGGGCGATGGAGTCCTTGCGCTGCTTGAGCATCTTCTCGATCACGCCGACGACGGCGGCGTCGTTGAGCTCAATGCGCTCATCGACTTCCTTTTGTTTCATCGCCGCCAGCAATAGGCGGATCGCACCCAGGCGTGCGGTTTCCCTGGCCTTCATGGCGGTCTTCATGTCTTCGGTGATGCGGGCTTTCAGGCTCATGGCGCGCCTTTCTCAGGGGTGATCCGGAAACACAAAAACCGCCCCGGAGGCGGTTTCTGCTGGCAATCGGCAAGAACTTCCTAGTACATCTTGGGCGGCAGCTGCTGGCTGCGGATGCGCTTGTGATGGCGCTTGACCGCGGCGGCCAGCTTGCGCTTGCGCTCGGAAGTGGGCTTCTCGTAGAACTCGCGGGAGCGGAGTTCGGTCAGCGTACCGGCTTTCTCGATGGTGCGCTTGAAACGACGAATGGCGACCTCGAAAGGTTCGTTTTCCTTGAGTCGGATACCGGGCATTGCGATGTGTCCTGGTTAGGGCGGAAAAGGCCGGCATTCTAATGCTTTTCCGAACGATGTCAAAGACAATTGCCGGCGGACGCTAGAATGCCCGCCATGTTGATCCTGGGCATTGAATCTTCCTGCGACGAAACCGGCGTCGCGCTATATGACACCGATCGTGGTCTGCTCGGCCACGGAGTCCATACTCAGGTGGCGATGCACGAGGCCTACGGCGGCGTGGTGCCGGAACTCGCCTCGCGCGACCATATTCGGCGACTCATCCCCCTGTTGCGCGCGGTGCTCGCCGAGGCCGGCGCAGACAAGAAGGACATCGAGGGCATCGCCTATACCGCCGGGCCCGGGCTGGCCGGCGCCCTGCTGGTGGGCGCCGGTTTCGCCGCCGCGCTGGCGCTCGCGCTCGATGTACCGGCGCTGCCGGTGCATCACCTGGAGGGACACCTGTTGTCGCCCCTGCTGGCTGCCGACCCGCCGGCCTTCCCCTTCGTTGCCCTGCTGGTTTCCGGCGGTCACACGCAGTTGATGCGTGTGACGGGAGTGGGTACTTACGAATTGCTCGGTGAATCGGTCGACGACGCCGCCGGCGAGGCCTTTGACAAGACCGCCAAGTTGCTCGGCCTGGGTTATCCGGGCGGACCGCAACTGGCGGCACTGGCGTCGTCGGGTGGGCCTAGCGGCCTGCGTCTGCCCCGGCCCATGCTCCGGAGCGGCGACTTCCAGTTCAGTTTTTCCGGCCTGAAGACCGCCGTGCTGACCCAGGTGCATGGCCGGGCTCTGTCGTCGGGAGAGCAGGCGGATCTGGCTTGGGAGTTCCAGGAAGCGGTCGCCGAGGTGCTTGCCACCAAGGCCTTGGCGGCGGTGCGACATTGTCGGCTCGAACGGCTGGTGGTGGCGGGCGGCGTGGGGGCCAATCAGCGGCTGCGGCAACGGCTGGATACCGACGCCGCGCTGGCCGGCATCCGCGTCCACTACCCGGAACTGGCGCTGTGTACCGACAATGGCGCCATGATTGCTTATTGCGGCGCGCAGCGCCTGCTGGCCGGTCAGCACGGCACCGCCGACGGCGCCTTCGGTGTGCGCCCGCGCTGGCCGCTGGAAACGCTGGCCGCGAACTGAATTTCCGCCTACTCGAGGCCGCCAAGATAGGCGGAGACGGCGTTGACCTCGAGTTCGGTCAGCTTGGCGGCGATGGTATGCATCACCGCGTTGTCGTTGTTGCGCGCCCGCTTGTTGAATTCCTTGAGCTGGGTTTCGACATAGGCCGGGTGCTGCCCGGCGAGGCGTGGCAACTGTACCGTGCCGTGGGCTTCCGGGCCATGACAAGAGGCACAGGCGGGCACGCCGGAGAACGCATTGCCCTTGATGTAGATGTATTTGCCCACCGCCACCAGGTCGGTGTCGCCCGGTCGGCGCGCCTTGGCCGGCTTGCCGGCGAAGAACCCCGCCAGGGCGGCAATTTCGCCGTCGGTCAGATCCCGGGCCATCTCGCTCATGGTGTCGCTCTTGCGCCGGCCGTCGCGGAAGTCCCGGAGCTGTTTGGCCATGTACTCCGGGTGCTGGGCGGCCAGGCGCGGATAGACCGCGCTGGCGCTTTCGCCCTCCGGGCCGTGGCAGAGCGCACAGCGGCCATCGACGATGCCGCCGACGGGGCGATCCGCCGCCTGTGCGGGCATGATCGACAGGACGCAGGACAAGGCCGCGATGACAGCGGGCAATAGTATCTTCACGAGGTGGTCTCCTTCTTCTTGCCGCCGATCCGGCCTTCCGTGCCGTTGAGCAGCCGCTGGATGTTGCCACGGTGCCGCCAGATGAGCAGCGCCGACATCAGCGTGACGGCGGTGGTGATTTCGATCCGGCCGATCAATACGCCAGCGGCAAAAGGCGCCACCAACGCGGCCAGCAAGGCCGCCAGCGACGAATAGCGGGTCAGCAGGGCGGTGAGCAGCCAGGTGGCGGCGGCGGCCACCACCAAGGCCCCCGACAGGCCGGCCAGCACGCCCATCGCCGTGGCCACGCCCTTGCCGCCCCGGAACCTCAGGAACACCGGAAAGACATGGCCGAGAAACGCGGCAACGCCCGCCACGGCGATGCCGAGGATGTCCGCCCCCAGGGCGCCCGCCAGCCAGACGGCCAGCCAGCCTTTCGCCGCGTCGCCGAGCAGCGTCAGCACGGCGGCCAGCTTGTTGCCGGTCCGCAGGACGTTGGTGGCGCCGGGGTTGCCGGAACCGTGGCTGCGTGGATCGTCGAGTCCGAAAGCCTTCGAAACAATGACGGCAAAAGGCAGCGAACCAAGCAGGTAACCGAGCAGGGCGAAGGGAAGCGCGTTCATGCGGGTTGGCCTAGAATTCGCTGAATTTTAACCGAGGGTCGCATGGACTTCATCTTCATCGAGGAAATGCGCGTCGATGCGCATGTCGGCATCTACGCCCGGGAGAAAGCCGCGCCGCAGACGCTGGACATCAGCCTGACCTTCGGCGTTCCCGACGAGGCGGCGCGCGATGACGATATCGCCAAGACCATCGACTACGCCGTCGTGATCGCGCGCATCCGCGCGGAGCTCGCCGAGCGGCATTTCAACTTGCTGGAAACCCTCGGCGAATACGTGATCGGCCTGATGCTCGAGGACTTCCGCGCTCCCTGGGTAAAGATCTCCATCGCCAAGATGGGCGTGGCCAAGGGCGTCAAGCGCGTCGGCGTGCAGATCGAACGGTCGCGCGGCGTCTAGCTCGCAAGCCCGGCTTCGACGACCTTCGGGGCGAGCACACGCAGGATGTCGTGCGGATGCACCCCTACCAAGTAGCCGCGCTGGCCGCCATTGATGTAGATGAGCGGCAGGTCGAGGATGCTTTTCTCCAGGCAGACCGGCAGTGCCTTCCGGGTGCCGAATGGCGAGCAGCCACCCACCAGGTAGCCGGTATGCCGGTGGGCGTCTTCCGGCGAGCAGGGGGTTATCTTCTTGCAGCCGTACTGCCGCGCCAGCTCCTTGGTCGATACCTTGCGGTCGCCGTGCATCAGCACGATCAACGGCTTCTTGTTCTCGTCTTCCATCACCAGCGTCTTCACCACCGCGTGTTCCGGGACGTTGAGCTCGCGCGACGACACTTTCGTGCCGCCATGCTCCTCATACTGGTAAAGGTGGTTCGAGTGGGCGATGCGGTGTTTCTGCAAGAACTTGGTGGCCGGCGTTTCCGGCGCTTGACTATCGGGTCTCATGGCCTGCGTCTCGGGAAATTAGGCACGCGGATGATGGATCTGATGTAGCTGCTTGAGTCGCTCGCGTGCCACATGAGTATAGACCTGGGTGGTCGAGATGTCCGCGTGACCGAGCAGCATCTGCACCACCCGCAGGTCGGCGCCATGATTCAGCAGATGGGTGGCGAAGGCGTGACGCAGCACATGCGGCGAAATGCGTTCGCGCGGGATGCCGGCATGCAGCGCGTATTTCTTGATCAGCGTCCAGGCCATCTGCCGCGTCATGCCGCCTTGGCCAATGCGCCCGGCGCGGCCGGTGACGAAGACATGATCGGAGTCGCCGCCTTTCAGCAGGGCGGGACGACCTTCCCGCAGATACCGTTCCAGCCAGTCGACGGCCAGTTCACCGAGCGGTACCAACCGCTCCTTGGCGCCTTTGCCGAAAACCCGCACCAGGCCGTCGGCCAGGCTCAGCTCGTACAGCTTCAGCCCGACCAGTTCCGAGACGCGCAGACCGGTGGCGTAGAGCACCTCCAGCAGGGCGCGATCGCGCAGGCCGCGCGGCGTGGCGGCATCCGGTGCCGCCAGCAGGTCCTCGACGTTCTTTTCCGACAGCGTCTTGGGAAAGCGGGCGACAACGCCGGGACGCTGGATGTTGAGCAAGGGATCGACGCGGATGCGGCCCTGATCGAGCAGCCAGCGATAGAAGCGCCGCAGCGTCGAGTGCAGCCGGCGTTGCGAGGCGGGCTTGAAGCCGTCGGCGCGTCCGTGCAAATGGGCAAGGTACAGATTGACGGCAACATCGTCGACCGTCATCAGGCCGCGCCCGCTCTCCGCCAGCCAGGCGGCGAACAGGGCGAGGTCGCTGCGATAGGCCGAGAGGGTGTTCTTCGCCAGGCCGTCGGCGAGCCAGAGGGCGTCGCCGAACTCGTCGATCAATGCGGCATCGACCGGCGTCGCGTCAGCTTCCCTCATGGGCGAGCAGCCAGCGTTTGACATCGAGCAGGAAACCGCCCCGATGGCGGGCAAAACCACCCAGGCCGCCGCTGGCGGCGACCACGCGATGGCAGGGCACCACCACGGGATAGGGGTTGGCGCCGCAGGCGTTGCCCACCGCCCGCGGGCCACTGCCGATCGCGGTCGCCAGTTCGCCGTAGCCGCGCGTCTGGCTGGCCGGGATGGCCGCGATGGCTTGCCAGACGCGCCGCTGGAAGGGCGTCCCGGCGGCCGCCAGGGGCAGGCCGAAGGAGAAGCCCGGCTCGGCCAGATAGGCGCGCAACTGGCGCACCGCCTCCCGGGCCAGCGGCGTTCTCGGTGCCAACCCGGCGCGCGGTTCGAGAAAATCGATGCCGGTGATTTCGTCGTCGTCGCAGTGGACGCCGAGGCAGAAGCCGGGGGCGTTGACGATGGCCTGGTAGGTGGCGCTCATGGTGGGCAAGGGAAGAGGTCGATAACGATCTCATTGTTGCTCCCCGGCAGGTGATCCGCAAGGGGGCGACAGTCATGCCCGGCGCAGAGCTGGTAGCCCTGGACAAAGGACGAATTGCCGAGCCGCAGCCGTGGCAGTGGCGACTGATCGGGCCGGTAGCGCCAGACGCCGCGCTCGAGCACGGCACCCGCTGGCGGCTCCATGCCGGCGCCGGTGCCCCGAATGCGGGCTTCGACGAGTACCAGTGCCGGGCCCGAGATGCGCCAGTCTTCTTCCCAACGCACCTTCTCGATGGAGTGGTACCAGGCGAGGGTGAAGGCTTGCAGCGCCAGGGCGGCGCTCAGGCTGCCGGCGGCGAGGCAGAGCATGCGCGGCGGTGGCGCAGCCAGTGGCCGGCCAGGAAGGCGGCGGCCAGGCCGAGGCCGATCTCGTCCGTGAGCGGCACGGCCACCACCAGCAGGAAGGCGGCCGCGGCGGCGGCGGCGCGCTCGAACCAGTTCAAGGGCGACCAGAGGAAGCCGATCGCCGCCGCGCCCCACAGCGCGATGGCGATCAGCGCCTTGATGACGATGTAGGCCACGGCGAGCACGGTGGGGTCGCCCTGGAGCATCAGCGCGTTGTCGTAGACGGCCATGTAGGGCACCACGAAGCCGGCGATGGCGATCTGCACCGCCTTGAAGCCGATCTTCATCGGCGACTCCTTGGCGATGGACGAGGCGGCGAAGGCGGCCAGGGCCACCGGCGGCGTCAGGTCGGCCATGATGCCGAAGTAGAAGACGAACATGTGGCTGACGATCAGCGGCACGCCCAGTTTCAGCAAGGCTGGAGCGGCGATGGAACTGGTGATGATGTAGTTGGGAATGGTCGGGATGCCCATGCCCAGCACCAGGCAGACGATCATGGTGAGAAACAGCGACAGGAACAGGCTGTGCGCGCCGATGTCGAGGATGAAGCCGGCGAAGCTGGAGGCCGCGCCGGTGAGCGTGAGGATGCCGATGATGACACCGACGATGGCGCAGGCGACCCCCACCGGCAGCGCCTGGCGCGCGCCGTCGGCGAGGCTGGCCTTCATGGTGTGCAGGGTCTGGCGGCCACCCTTGATGGCGAAGGTTTGCGCCACCAGGGCAAGGATGATGGCCAGCATCGGATAGACGCCCTGGCGCATCAGGGTTGCGCAGGCGATGCCCAGGGCAATCCAGAACACATAGCGGAACGCCACGGACGAAATCCGCGCAGCAATGGCGGCGCCGAGAATCAGGATGGCGGTGAGCGCCAGACCGGCCATGCCGGCGAACATGGGCGTGAAGCCATTGAACAGCATCCACACCAGCACGGCGAGCGGCAGCAGCAGATGCCACTTTTCCCGGATTGCCCGCCAGGCGCTCGGGCACTGGTCCTTGGGCAGGCCGAGCAGGTTCTTGCGCCCGGCCTCCAGATGCACCATCCAGAAGGCCGTGGCGTAGTACAGGATGGCCGGTACCACGGCGGCCTGGACGACCTCGGCGTAGGGCACGTTGAGGTTCTCGGCCATGATGAAGGCCACGGCGCCCATCACCGGCGGCATGATCTGGCCGCCCATGCTCGAGGTGGCTTCCACGGCGCCGGCGAAGATGCCGGAATAGCCGAACTTCTTCATCAGTGGAATGGTGAACTGTCCGGTGGTCAGCACGTTGGCCACCCCCGAGCCGGAGATGGTGCCCATCAGGCCGGACGAGAGCACCGAGACCTTGGCCGGGCCGCCCTTGGTATGGCCGACCGTGCCCAGCGCCAACGAATTGAACAGGTGAATCATGCCCGCGTGCTCGAGAAAAGCGCCGAACAGGATGAACAGGAAGATGTAGGTGGCCGATACCAGCGTCGGGATGCCGAAGATGCCTTCGGTGCCCAGGGCCAACTGGTTGACGATCTGGTCGAAACCGTAGCCCCGGTGGGCCAGGGCGCCGGGCAGGTACTGGCCGAACAGGCCGTAGAGCAGGAACAGGCCGCAGACGATGGGCAGCGCCAGGCCGAGGATGCGTCGCGCGGCCTCGAAGACCATGATCACCAGGGCCGTGCCGACCAGCAGGTCCGGAGTGCTTGGGTCGCCGGAACGCTGGATCAGGTCCGCCTCGAACATCCAGTGATAGGTGCCGAGGATGAAGGCACCGGCCGCCAGCAGCCAGTCGCCAACGGGCACCCGGGAGAGTCTGGCGCCATGGTGGAACGAGGGGTAGAGAATGAAGGTGATGGCCAGCAGGAAGCCGACATGCAGCGAGCGGATCACCAGGCTCGAAAGGGGGTGGAAGGCCGCCACCACCAACTGGTAGGCGGAAAAGGCCAGGGCCAGTCCGGTAAGGACGCGCAGGCTGCGGCCGCCGAGCCTGCGCTGCACGCCGTGCTCGGAGAACTCCTCCGCGCCGTGGTCGGGCGCCGCGGAACGGTCGGTCACGGCGACCGCGACCGGCTTACTTCAGCAGCCCCGCTTCCCGGTAGTACTTCTCGGCGCCGGGGTGCAGCGGCACCGGCGGCGCCTTGGCGGCGTCGGCCTTGGCGATGCCCTTGGCGGCGGCATGGGCGGCCACCACCTGGTCCAGGTTGTCGAACATGGACTTGGTCATCTGGTACACCGTCTCGGTGGGCACGCCATCGTGGCTGACCAGGAAGTTCTGGATCTTGATGGTGGCCACGTCGGCACCCTGGCCTTCGTAGGTCTTGGCCGGGATGGCGGCGGCCTGGTAGGCGGCGTCACCGATCTTCGGCACGATCTCGGCCGGAATGGTGACGATGTTGATCTTCACCGACGTTGCCAGATCGCGCACCGCGGCGACGCCGAGGCCGGCGGAGATCAGGGTGGCATCCAGCTGGCGGTTCTTGATCAGCTCGACCGACTCGCCGAAGGGCAGGTACTCGGTCTTGGCGAAGTCGCCGTAGGCGAGGCCGGCGGCCTTGAAAATGGCCCGCGCATTGAGTTCGGTGCCGCTCTTCGGCGCCCCCACCGCGACCCGCTTGCCCTTGAGGTCGGCCAGCGTCTTGATGCCCGAGTCGGCGTTGGCGACGATCTGGATGTAGTTCGGATAGATCGCGGCAACGGTGCGCAGCTTCTTCAGCGGAACCTTGAAGCCGGCCTCCTCATCGCCCTTCCAGGCGTCCGACAGCGAGTCGCCGAGGGTGAAGGCAATCTCGCCGCGACCGGCCTGGAGCAGATTGAGGTTCTCGGCGCTGGCCTTGGTCGCCTGCACGGACACCTTGGCGCCAGGCAGGGCCTTGCCGTAGATCTGCGAGAGGGCAACTCCGAGGGGGTAATAGACGCCGCTGGTGCCGCCGGTGAGCACGTTGATGAAGTCGGCGGCCTGGGCGGAGGCGGCCAGCAGCAGGCTGCTGCCCAATGCAAGGATGGTCCGGTGCGGTTTCATGGTGTCTCCTCCGTTATTGGGTGCTTGTGCCGCGAAAGCTTACACGATGCCGGCGGTGCGGAGTCGGGCGATCTCTTCATCGCTCCGGCCCAGTCGGCGCAGCACCTGATCGGTGTCCTGGCCCAATGTCGGCGGCGCCCGGCGATAGTCCACCGGCGTGGCGGAGAGGTGGATCGGATTCGCCACCTGGGGCGCGCTGCCGCCGCTCGCGTGGGGCAGGTCCACGCGCAGTCCGCGATGCTTGACCTGGGGATCGGCGAAGACTGCGGCGAGGTTGTTGATCGGGCCACAGGGCACGGCGGCGGGCTCGAGCAGGGCGATCCACTCGGCGGTGGTCTTCATCACCGTGGCCTGGCGCAGCAGCGGCAGCAGGGTGTCGCGGTGCCGCACTCGAGCGGCGTTGGTGGCATGGCGGTCGTCCCGCGCCCATTCCGGGTGGCCGGCGATGTCGCAAAACCGCGCGAACTGGGCATCGTTGCCGACGGCCAGGATCATGTCGCCGTCGGCGGTCGGGAAGTCCTGGTAGGGCACGATGTTGGGGTGGCCGTTGCCCAGGCGGCGGGGCGCCGATCCCGAGACCAGGTAGTTCAGGGCCTGGTTGGCGAGGCAGGCCACCTGCACGTCGAGCAGCGCCAGGTCGATATGCTGGCCCTCACCCGTTCGGTCCCGGTGTGCCAGCGCCGCCTGGATGGCGACGGTGGCATAGAGGCCAGTAAGGATGTCGGTGAGCGCCACGCCCACCTTCTGCGGCCCGGCGCCCACTTCGCCGTCGGCGCGGCCGGTCAGGCTCATCAGGCCGCCCATGCCCTGGATCAGGAAGTCGTAGCCGGCGCGGGCGGCATAGGGGCCGTCCTGGCCGAAACCGGTGATCGAGCAATAGACCAGGCCCGGGTTGATTGCCTTGAGGGGCGCGTAGTCGAGCCCGTAGGCCGCCAGGCCACCGACCTTGAAGTTCTCGATGACGACGTCCGCGGTGGCGGCCAGTTCGCGAACGATGGCCTGGCCCTCGGATCGGGCGATGTCGATCGTCACCGACTGCTTGTTGCGGTTGGCGCAGAGGTAGTAGGCGGATTCTCGCGTCGGCTGGCCCTCGCCGTCGGCCAGCCAGGGCGGCCCCCAGGCGCGGGTGTCGTCGCCGCCACCAGGCTTCTCGACCTTGATCACCTCGGCGCCAAGGTCGGCCAGCAACTGACTGGCCCAGGGACCGGCAAGCACCCGGGAAAGGTCGAGGACCTTCAGGTGCGACAGTGCCCCCATCAGAAGGCGGCGATGTCCGTCTGGGCCCGGCCGAGGATCAGGGCGTGGATGTCGTGGGTGCCCTCGTAGGTGTTCACGACTTCCAGGTTGAGCAGGTGGCGGATCACCCCGTACTCGTCGGAAATGCCGTTGCCGCCGTGCATGTCGCGCGCCAGGCGGGCGATTTCCAGCGCCTTGCCGCAGGAGTTGCGCTTAAGCATCGAGGTGATCTCCGGCGCGGCCTTGCCCTCCTCCTTCAGGCGCCCGAGTCGCAGGCAGGCTTGCAGGCCCAAGGCAATCTCCGTCTGCATGTCGGCGAGCTTCTTCTGCACCAATTGATTGGCGGCCAGCGGCCTGCCGAACTGCCGGCGGTCAAGGGTGTATTGGCGCGCCCGGTGCCAGCAGTCCTCGGCGGCGCCCAGGGCGCCCCAGGCGATCCCGTAGCGGGCGGAATTGAGGCAGGTGAAGGGCCCCTTCAGGCCACTCACTGAGGGGAAGGCGTTTTCCTCCGGGACGAAAACGTCGTCCATGACGATCTCGCCGGTAATCGAGGCACGCAGTCCCATCTTGCCGTGGATGGCCGGGGCGGACAGGCCCTTCATGCCCTTCTCGAGCACGAAGCCGCGAATCCTTCCTGCATCGTCCTTGGCCCAGACAATGAAGACGTCGGCAATCGGCGAATTGGTGATCCACGTCTTCGCGCCCGAGAGGCGATAGCCGCCATCGGCCTGGCGGGCGCGGCTGACCATGCCGCCCGGATCGGAGCCGTGGTCGGGCTCCGTGAGCCCGAAGCAGCCAATCAGCTCCCCCTTCGCCAGGGCGGGCAGGAGTCGCCGCTTGAGGGCCTCCTGGGCGAACTCGAAGATCGGCACCATGACCAACGACGATTGCACGCTCATCATCGAGCGAAAACCGGAATCCACCCGTTCCACTTCCCGGGCAATCAGGCCGTAGCAGACGTAGCCAAGACCGGCGCCGCCGTACTCCGTGGGAATCGTCGCGCCGAGCAGGCCCATCTCGCCCATTTCGCGAAATAGCGCCGGGTCGGTTCGCTCCTGGCGGAAGGCGTCGAGGATGCGCGGCGCGAGCCGGTCCTGGCAGTAGTCACGGGCGGCGTCCCGAATCAGTCGCTCGTCTTCGCTCAACTGCTCATCGAGCAGCAGCGGGTCGTCCCAGCGGAACGCGGCTTGGCTCACGGTGTCAGCTTCGCACTTCGCCATCACCGAGGACGACCCACTTCTGGCTGGTCAATCCTTCCAGACCCACCGGGCCGCGCGCATGGAACTTGTCGGTGGAAATGCCGATCTCGGCACCCAGGCCGTACTCGAAGCCGTCGGCGAAGCGCGTCGAGGCGTTGACCATCACCGAGCTGGAATCCACCTCGCGCAGGAAACGCATGGCGTGGGTGTAGTTCTCGGTGACGATGGCCTCGGTGTGCGCGGACGAATACTTGTTGATGTGGTCGATGGCCTCGTCGACATCAGCAACCACCTTGACCGAGATGATCGGCGCCAGATACTCGGCGTAATAGTCCTCTTCGGTCGCGGCCCTGGCCTCGGGCACCAGCGCCCGCGTTTCGGCGCAGCCGCGTATTTCGACTCCCTTGGCGGTCAGCATCCGGGCCAGCGCGGGCAGTTGCGCGGCGGCTACGGAACGCGCCACCAGCAGCGATTCGGCGGTGTTGCAGGTGCCGTAGCGCTGGGTCTTGGCATTCTCGACGATCCGCATCGCCTTGGCCGGATCGGCGTCGTCGTCGACATAGACGTGGCAGTTGCCGTCCAGGTGCTTGATCACCGGCACCCGCGCTTCCTTGCTGATGCGCTCGATCAGGCCCTTGCCGCCGCGCGGCACGATCACGTCCACGTATTCGGGCATGGCGACCAGATCGCCGACCGCCGCGCGGTCGGTGGTTTCGATGACCTGCACCGCGGCTTCCGGCAGGCCGGCGGATTGCAGCCCGGCGCGCACGCAGGCGGCGATGGCCTGGTTGCAGCGGATCGCCTCCTTGCCGCCGCGCAGGATCGCCGCGTTGCCGGACTTGAGGCACAGCGCCGCCGCATCGGCCGTCACGTTGGGCCGCGCCTCGTAGATGATGCCGACCACGCCGAGCGGCACGCGCATCTTGCCGACCTGGATGCCGGTCGGCCGGCGCTTCATGTCGGTGATTTCGCCGATCGGATCGGCCAGGGCGGCGACTTGCTCCAGGCCCTGGGCCATGGTGTCGACCCCCTTGGCGGTCAGGGTCAGCCGATCCAGCAGTGCGGCATCGAGGCCGTTCGCCTTCGCCTCGGCCACATCCGCCGCAGTTCGCCGCCAGCAAGGCGGCGGTCTGCTCGCGAATGCTCCCGGCCATCGCCAGCAGGGCGGCGTTCTTCGCTGCGGTCGAGGCCTTGGCCATTTCCCGCGAAGCGGCGCGGGCGGCCTTGCCGACGCCTTCCATGTATTGCTTCACGTCCATCATGCGGTCCTTGTCAGTCGCAACGCCAGTTGCAGCATTTCGTCCCAGATGTCGCCCTTGGCGACACCCTTGATCATGCGGTCGATTCGGGCGGCGTGCAAGAGGGCCGCACGGGCGGCCCGGCCGCGTGCCTCGTTGGCCAGCGCCCACAGCACCAGCGGCAGGGCGGCGCCTTCGGCGCGCAGGCCGTCCAGGGTGCGGGCGCAGCGGGCCGTGTCCCGGGTGCGCAGGGCGTCGCGCAGGGCATTGATGTCGTAGCGGGCGACATTGAGCACGGCGCTTTCGACCTTGGCCAGCGAGATCTCGCCTTCGGGATAGAGCAGGCCGAGCTTCTGGATTTCCTGGTGGGCCGCAAGCAGGTTGCCTTCGACGTGGGCAGCGATGAAGGCCAGCGCCTCGCGCGGCGCCTCTTGCTTCTGGCGGGCCAGCCGCTGGGCGATCCAGTCCGGCAACTGGGCCAGCGGCGGCGCGGCGCATTCGACGGCCACGCCGGCATCGGCGAGTTTGACGAACCAGGCGGCCTTCTTCGCCTGCCAGTCCATTTCCGGCAGTGTGATCAGGGTGACGATGCCGGCCGGCAGACTGCGCGCAATAGCGCTGCCAGCGCCTCGCCGCCCTCCCGGCCGGGCTTGCCCGAGGGGATGCGCAGGTCGATCAACTTGTCGCCGCCGAACAGCGACAGGTTGCCGGCGGCGAGGAACAGTTCTTCCCAGCGGAAGGATTGCGTCACCATCAGGACCTCGCGCTCGCCGTAGCCCTGCCGCCGGGCGGCGGCGCGGATGGCGTCGGCCGCCTCGATGGCCAGCAGCGGCTCATCGCCATGCAGCGACATACAGCGGCGCCAGCGGCTTTTCGAGCGAGGCGACTAGCTGCTCCGGGCGCAATTGCATGGGCTTACTGCTGCGTTGTCTTCCGTTTGGCGGCGGCCAGCCGGCGCATCAATTGCTGCACCAGGTCGTTCTGCATGTCGCGCCAGAGCAGGATTTCTTCGCGCTTCCTTGGAGAGCAGCGCCGCGTCGTCGAAGGTCATTTCGCGGGCGATGCGGATGGTGCTGGTGGGCAGGAACTCCTGGCCCTTGGCATCGACGACCCGGAAGGTGAAGTTGCGCTCCAACTGGTATTCGCGCACCCGGCCGGCCGAGTTGAGCGACAGGATCTTCTTCCCGGCGCGTCGACCAGCACCGACAAGCGTGGCTTGCGCGGCCTTGGCGTCATCGACGACGCGGGTCTGCGGTCGAGGCCTCGACATTGCGCTTGATGACGGCGCGCAGTTCGCTGACTTCCGGCTGAGCGATGTAGAGCGTGTCGAAGGGCAGCGTGTACGCGCCGCGCAACTGGAAGCCGCAGGCGGCAGAGCAGGACAACGTGGCGAGGACGAGTAGCATGGGCGCATGCGGTGTTCATCAGACCACGATGTTGACCAGTCGACCGGGCACGACGACCACCTTCTTCGCCGGCTTGCCTTCCATGTACTTCTGCGGCAGCTTCACAGGCGAGCGCCACGGCTTCGATGGCCGCCCGGTCGGCGCCGGCCGGTACGCGGATGCTGCCGCGCAGCTTGCCGTTGACCTGCAGCACCAGTTCGATTTCGTCCTGCACCAGCGCTGCGTCGAGCGGCTCGGGCCAGGGCGCGGCGAGGATGTCGTCGCCGATAGCCGAGTTCGCGCCACAGCGCGTGGCAGATGTGCGGCGTGATCGGCGACAGCAGGCGCAGCAGGATCGAGAAGCCTTCGCGCGCGCGTGCGCGTCGGCCGGGCGCCTTCTCCAGCGCGTTGAGCATCTTCATCGCCGCCGAGGCGACGGTGTTGAACTGGAGCTTGCCGAGGTCGTAGTTGGCCTGCTTGAGCAGCAGATGGATTTCGCGGCGCAGCGCCGACCGTGCATCCTGGCCGTGGCAGCCCGGCGCCTGTCGAGGCGCATGGCCGAATGCCCACACGCGCTTCAGGAAGCGGTAGGCGCCTTCGACGCCGGAGTCCGACCATTCCAGCGTCTGCTCCGGCGGGCTGGCGAACATCATGAAGAAGCGCGCGGTGTCGGCGCCGTATTCCTCGATCAGCGCCTGCGGATCGACGCCGTTGCGCTTCGACTTCGACATGGTGCCGATGCCGCCGTAGTCGACCGGCTGGCCGTCGGCCTTGCGAGGTGGCGCCGGTGACGTGGCCGCCCTCGTCGTCGCACCAGATCGACTTCCTCGGGCGCGAAGTATTCGATGCCGCCCTTGTCGGTGCGGCGCGAGAAGATGTGGTTCAGCACCATGCCCTGCGTCAGCAGGTTGGCGAACGGCTCGTCGTAACTTGACCAGCCCCAGGTCGCGCATCACCTTGGTCCAGAAGCGCGAATAGAGCAGGTGCAGGATGGCGTGCTCGATGCCGCCGATGTACTGGTCGACCGGCATCCAGTAGTTCGGCGCGCTCATCGACCATCGCGTCGTCGTTGTCAGCGGCAGGCGTAGCGCGCGTAGTACCAGGACGAATCGACGAAGGTGTCCATGGTGTCGGTTTCGCGCCGCGCCGGCTTGCCGCATTGCGGGCAGGCGCAGTTCAGGAAGTCGGCGCGCTTGTTGCAGCGGATTGCCGGAACCGTCCGGCACGCAGTCCTCGGGCAGCACCACCGGCAAGCTGGTCGTCCGGCACCGGCACCGTGCCGCAAGCTGTCGCAGTGGATGATCGGGATCGGGCAGCCCCAGTAGCGCTGGCGCGAGATGCCCCAGTCGCGCAGGCGGAATTGCACCTGCTTGTCGCCGAGGTCCTTCGCCTGCGAGGTCGGCGGCGATGGCATCGACGGCCTGCTGCGTAGTCCGAGGCCGTCGTACTTGCCGGAGTTGACGCAGACGCCGTTCTGCTTGTCCGCGTACCACTCCTGCCAGCGCGTCGAGCGAATACGTCTTGCCGGGCACGTCGATGACCTGCTTGATCGGCAGGCCGTATTTCTTGGCGAAGGCGAAGTCGCGCTCGTCGTGCGCCGGCACGCGCCATCACCGCGCCTTCGCCGTAGCCCATCAGCACGTAGTTGCCGACCCAGACTTCGACCTTGCTCGCCGGTCAGCGGATGCGCGACGAAGATGCCGGTCGGCATGCCCTTCTTTTCCATGGTGGCCATGTCGGCTTCCATCACCGAGCCGTGCTTGCATTCGTCGACGAAGGCGGCGAGCTGCGGATTGCTCTGCGCGGCGCGCGTGGCCAGCGGATGTTCGGCGGCGACGGCGACAGAAGGTGACGCCCATGATGGTGTCGGCGCGGGTGGTGAACACCCACAGCTTGTCCTGCTTGCCATCCAGTTCATAGGGGAAGGCGAAGCGCACGCCGTCGCTCTTGCCGATCCAGTTGGCCTGCATGGTCTTGACCCGCTCCGGCCAGCCCGGCAGCGTGTCGAGCGCGGCCAGCAGTTCGTCGGCGTACTGGGTGATGCGCGAGGTAGTAGCCGGGGATCTCGCGCTTCTCGACCAGCGCGCCGGTGCGCCAGCCGCGGCCGTCGATCACCTGCTCGTTGGCCAGCACGGTCTGGTCGACCGGGTCCCAGTTCACCACCTGCGGTCTTCTTGTAGGCGATGCCCTTTTCCAGCATGCGCAGGAACAGCCACTGGTTCCAGCGGTAGTACTCGGGCTGGCAGGTGGCCAGCTCGCGGTCCCAGTCGATGGCGAAGCCCAGCGACTGGAGCTGCTTCTTCATGTAGGCGATGTTGTCGTAGGTCCACTTCGCCGGCGGCACCTTGTTCTGCATCGCCGCGTTCTCGGCCGGCAGGCCGAAGGCGTCCCAGCCCATCGGCTGCAGCACGTTGTAGCCGCGCATGCGGTGGTAGCGGGTGAGCACGTCGCCGATGGTGTAGTTGCGCACGTGGCCCATGTGCAGCTTGCCCGACGGGTAGGGGAACATCGACAGGCAGTAGTACTTCGGGCTTGGCCAGCGTCCTCGATGGCGCGGAAAGCGCTGCGGTGCTGTTCCAGTGGGCCTGGGCGGCCTGTTCGATTTCGGTGGGGTTGTATTTTTCCTGCATGGCCAGCCAAGTATTTGCAAAGACACGAATTATACGCTTGCGAAAGGACTCTCCGATGCGCGCCGCACCCCTGTTATTCCTGCTTGCCGCCTGGTTTGCCGCACCCGCTTGGGCCATTCCCCAGGCCATCGTATCGGCGGTGCAAATGCCGGGCTGGCTGACTCGCGGCGAACAGACGATGCCCCTCGCACCGGGCATGGAGGTGAAGAACGGCGATGTCCTGAAGACCGGCGAGGGCGCGCGTGCCTACCTCAAGCTTGCCGATGGCAGCACCGTCAAGCTCGGCGAATCGGCCCGGCTGACCTTCTATGCCCGCAGCCTGAATCCGGCCCGCTTGTTTCGTGGCGCGCTGGATGTGGCCACCGGCGCATTCCGCTTCACCAGCGACCTGCTGCGCCGTGTGCAGGGGCGTGACGTCACGATCCGCGTCGGCACGGCCACCATCGGCGTGCGTGGCACCGATGTCTGGGGCCGTTCCAACGACCAGGACGACATTGTCTGTCTGATCGAAGGCAAGGTCGAAGTCAGCCACGCCGGCGACACGGTGGCTCTGGATCAGCCGCTGAGCTTCTTTGTGGCGCCCAAGGGGCAGCCGGCCAAGCCGGTGGCGGCGGTCGATCCGGCTCAGTTGGCCATCTGGGCGAAGCAAACCGACATCCAGCCGGGCGGCGGGGCCGCGCTGACCGACGGTCGCTGGATGTCTGCTGCTTGGCCGCTACGCCGGCCAGGCCGAGGCCTTGGCGGTATACGACCGAGTGCGCGAAGCCGGCTATCCGGCGCGAATCAAACTCACCGCGGGCGAGTCGGGCGACTGGAACTATGAGGTGCGTCTGGCTGGTTTTCCGACTGCCGACGAGGCAAGTGCCGCGGCGCGCTGGCTCAAAGCCGGTACGGGCATCGACGGCACACCGCTGAGGTAGGTGGCCGTTTAGTGGTGGTGCGCGGGGGTCCGTGTCGCGGGCCCCGGCTGGCCGAGAATGCGCCAGGTGCGAATCGGCGCCAGGGCGATTTCGTCCAGCACCTCGATGCGAGCCAGCCACACCTGCACCAGATTGCGTGACCAGGGCCGCCAGCCGAAAGAGGCGGCATCTTCGCGCAGCGATTCGGCGGCGATCAGTTCTTGCAGATGCTCCATGGCGGCCTGCCAGTAGGCGGACGATGGCGCCTTGCCGGCGACGTGCCCCGGCATGCCTGAGGGCGTCTGCCAGAGCATTTCGGCGCGACGTTCGCTAATGCCGGCCTTGTGGGCCAGCCAGGGCAGGATCTTCGGGCCATGCGGGTAATGGCGATGATCTGGATTGCGCATGCTGTTCTCCTTGTTGCGGTGCAGCAATTTGTATTCTATGGGCGTTGGCGTTCCTTATCAAGATCAGACTGGCAGAGATCGTTAAGGATTGTTGCGAGCGCACCAGTCCGGTGCGTGGCGGGCGTGGAATCGCCCCGGTCCTATAATTGCCGCCATGAACCTCCTCAATGGCCTCAATCCGGAACAGCTGGCCGCCGTCACCCTGCCGCCCCAGCACGCCCTGATCCTCGCCGGCGCCGGTTCGGGCAAGACGCGGGTGCTGACCACGCGCATCGCCTGGCTGATCTCGACCAGTCAGGTCGTCGCCGCCGCAGATTCTGGCCGTCACCTTCACCAACAAGGCGGCGAAGGAGATGCTCACGCGCCTGTCGGCGATGCTGCCGATCAACGTGCGCGGCATGTGGATCGGCACCTTCCACGGCCTGTGCAACCGCCTGCTGCGCGCCCATTACCGCGATGCCGGGCTGCCGCAACTGTTCCAGATCCTCGATTCCGCCGACCAGCTCTCCGCCGTCAAGCGCCTGCTGAAATCGCTCAATGTCGATGACGAGAAGTATCCCGCCGCGCGAACTGCAGCACTTCATCAACGCGCCAGAAGGAAGCCGGGCTGCGGCCGACGCGCCGTCGAGGCCTGGGACGACTGCACCACGCAAGCGCGTCGAGCTGTACGAAGCCTACGACAGCCCAGTGCCAGCGCGAAGGCGTGGTCGATTTCGCCGAACTGCTGCTGCGCTGCTACGAGCTGCTGGCGCGCAACGAGCCGCTGCGCCGCCATTACCAGGAGCGCTTCCGCCACATCCTGGTCGACGAGTTCCAGGACACCAACAACCTGCAGTACCAGTGGCTGAAGCTGCTGGCCGGCGAAGGCGGTGCGGCCATGTTCTGCCGTCGGCGACGACGACCAGTCGATCTACGCCTTCCGCGGCGCCGACGTCGGCAACATGCGCGACTTCGAGCGCGAGTTCAAGGTCGCGAACGTCATCCGCCTGGAGCAGAACTACCGCTCGCACGGCAACATCCTCGACGCCGCCAACGCCATCATCAAGAACAACGCCAACGCGCCTGGGCAAGAACCTGTGGACCGAGGCCGGCGCCGGCGAGCCGATCCGCGTCTTCGAAGCCGTATTCCGACGTCGACGAGGCGCGCTGGATCGTCGAGGAGGTCAAGGCCCTGGCGCGCGACGGCCACGCGCGCGCCGAGATCGCGCTGCTCTATCGCTCCAACGCGCAGTCGCGGGTGCTGGAACATGCGCTGTTCTCCGCCGGGCTTGCCCTATCGCGTCTATGGCGGCCTGCGCTTCTTCGAGCGCGCAGGAGATCAAGCATGCGCTCGCCTACCTGCGCCTGATCGCCAATCCGACGACGACACCGCCTTCGCCCGCGTGGTGAATTTCCCGACCCGCGGCATCGGCGCGCGCAGCCTCGAACAGTTGCAGGACGCCGCCAAGGCGGCCGGCAGCAGCCTGCACGCGGCGATTCCGGCCGCTGTCGGGCCAGGCGGCGCGCAAGCTCGCCGCCTTCGCCGCGCTGATCGGCAAGCTGCAGCGAAGCGGCGCATCTGCCGCTGCCGGAACTGGTCGACCACGTGCGTCGAACTGTCCGGCCTGCGCACGCACTACCAGAACGAGAAGGAAGGCCAGGACCGGCTCGCCAACCTCGACGAACTGGTCAATGCCGCCGACCAGCTTCGTCGCCGAGGAAGGCGCGCGTCAGGCGCCGAAGGCGAATTGAGCGCCGACCTGATCGCCTTCCTCGCCCACGCCGCGCTCGAAGCCGGCGAACACCAGGCCGGCGAGGGCGACGACGCGCTGCAACTGATGACCGTGCATTCGGCCAAGGGGCTGGAGTTCAACGTCGTCTTCCTCAGCGGCCTGGAGGAAGGCCTGTTCCCGCACGAGAACGCAGTCGCCGAAGCGCGAGGGTCTGGAAGAAGAGCGCCGGCTGATGTACGTCGCCGTCACCCGCGCCCGCCAGCGGCTCTACCTCTCGCCACGCCCAGACGCGCATGCTGCACGGCCAGACGCGCTACAACCTGCCGTCGCGCTTCATCGACGAAATTCCCGCACGGCCTGCTCAAGTGGCTGACGCCGCAAGCGCCGGCAAGACCGGCTTCGTCTCGAGTCCTGTCAGCGCCCGACCTATGCCGCGCCACCGCGCCGCGCACCGCAGCGACAGCGGCGGCCTGCGCATCGGCCAGAACGTCACGCCACGCCAAGTTCGGCACCGGCGTCATCGTCAATGCCGAGGGCGGCGGCGCAGGACGCCCGCGTGCAGGTCAATTTCGGCACCGCCGGCATGAAGTGGCTGGCGCTGTCCGTCGCCAAACTGGAGCCCGTCTGATGAACACCATCCACGCCAACGGCATCGACATTCGCTACGACATCGCCGGCCACGGACCGTGGCTGATGCTGTCGCATTCGCTGGCGACAGACCTTTCGCTCTGGGATGACCAGATGGCGGCGCTGACGGCGCGCTTTCGCGTGCTGCGCTTCGACACGCGCGGCCACGGCGGCAGTTCCGCGCCGGACCGGCCCTACGATTTCTCGTTGCTGGCGGCCGACGTCATCGGCCTGATGGATGCGCTCGATGTTCGCCATGCGGATTTCGTCGGGATTTCCATGGGCGGCATGATCGCCCAGCACGTGGCGCTCACTGCGCCCGAACGCATCGATCGGCTGGTGCTGGTCAGCACCACCAGCGGCTATCCGCCCGAGGCGCGGGCGATGTGGGGCGAGCGGATCGCCGCCGTGCGGGCGCAAGGCATCGAACCCCTGGTGGCACCGACCCTGGAACGCTGGTTCACGCCGGCCTGGCGGCAGACACATCCGGCAGTCATGGCGCGCATCGGCGGCCTGATTCGCGCCACCCCGGCCACTGGTTACATCGGCAGTGGCCAGGCGATCGCGACCCTCGATACGACGTCGCGGCTGTCCGCAATTGCGTTGCCCGACGCTGGTGATCGCCGGCACCGACGATGCCGGCACGCCGCCGGCCATGGGCCGCAAGATTGCCGAGCAGATACCCGGCGCACGCTTCGAGTCGATCGACTCGGCCTCGCATCTGTGCAATGTCGAGCAGGCGGAAGCCTTCAATCGGCTGTTGCTGGAATTTCTCGGCTGATCGAAGGCGCTGGCATGGGGCGTGTGGTCCGCCGTCTATCGGGCATATCATTCCGCTGCTACCGTCAAAACGGCGTTGCGTGCTTTCTCGGCATCGTGCCCGAGGTGCTCGCCATCAAGGTTCGGCACGCTGGCTGAAAAGGCCGGGGGCGGCCTGACGGCCGCCTGGTTACGCGCGCTTTTTCACCGCCGCCTTGTGGCGCGTCTTGGCGGCGGCATCCAACTCGTCGTACAGCGCGGAAAACTCCTGCGCCAGCTTGTGGCCGCGATCGAGGTGGATCATCGGCTTGGCCTGCTGGTGCGATTCCTTGATCTTTACCGACGCGGACAGGAAGGCTGTTCAGCACCGGCAGCCCCTCGTCGCGCAGTTCGCTGACCATCCTGCTGCGGCAGGCTGGCGCGCGGCTGGAACTGATTGACGACGATGCCTTCGACCACCAGGTCGGCGTTGTGGTCGGCGCGAATCTCGGCGACGTTGTCCATCAGCGTGTAGAGCGCGCGGCGGGCGAATTCGTCGCAGTCGAAGGGGATCAGGCAGGCGTCGGCGGCGATCAGCGCCGAGCGGGTGTAGAAGTGCAGCGCCGGCGGCGTGTCGATCCAGATCTGGTCGAAGCCGTCCAGGGCGTCGAGCGCCTCGCGCAGCTTGTAGATCTTGTAGCGCGATTCGAGCTTGGCCTGTAGCTCCTCCAGCGCGGCATCGGCCGGCAGCACGAACAGATTGTCGAAGGGCGTGGCGTGGATGAATTCCTCGGTCGCCTTCGGTCGCAGCTTGAAGTTCAGCATCTGGTCGAAGAACTCGGTGGCCGTGTTCTCCAGGCCGTCGGCGCCTGCGCCGAGCAGGTAATGGCGTGGAGTTGGCCTGGGGATCGAGGTCGATGACCAGGGTGCGCTGGCCGCGCGCGGCCGCGACGGCCGCCAGATTGCAGGCGATGGTGCTCTTGCCGACCCCGCCCTTCTGATTGAAGACAACGCGTTTCATGGCTGGTTTCCCTGATGAGAGGATGGCGATTCTGCCACAGCGCATGGTGCATTGCGGCGCCCGGCAGTGGCGGAGTAAGATTGCGGCGCTGCCAATGACACATGAACTCAGATAATGAGCCGGCAGCCAGCATCCGGGGCTGTACACTGGCGCACTCGCCCAGTCACCGCCGCGCCTCCCCGCCATGGAAAAAGACCAGAACACCGACCTAGCCGCCGCCGCCCTCGAATACCACGCCTCCTATCCGCCCGGAAAGATCGCCGTCGTCCCGACCAAGGGGCTGACCAACCAGCGCGACCTCGCGCTGGCCTATTCGCCGGGCGTGGCCGCCGCCTGCGATGCCATCGTCGCCGACCCGGGCCAGGCCTCGCGCCTGACGGCGCGCGGCGAATCTGGTCGGCGTGGTCACCAACGGCACCGCCGTGCTGGGCCTGGGCAACATCGGCCCGCTGGCCGCCAAGCCGGTGATGGAAGGCAAGGGCGTGCTGTTCAAGAAATTCGCCGGCATCGATGTCTTCGACATCGAACTCGACGAGCCGGACGCGGACAAGCTGATCGACCTCATCGCCGCCATGGAGCCGACCTTCGGCGGCATCAACCTGGAGGACATCAAGGCGCCGGAGTGCTTCTACATCGAGGCCAAGCTGCGCGAGCGCATGAAGATCCCGGTCTTCCACGACGACCAGCACGGCACGGCCATCGTCGTCGGCGCGGCGGTGCTGAACGGCCTGCACCTGGTCGGCAAGCACATCGACGAAGTCAAGCTGGTCACCTCCGGCGCCGGTGCCGCCGCCCTGGCCTGCCTCGACCTGCTGGTCAATCTGGGCGTCAAGGTGGAGAACATCTGGGTCACCGACATCGAGGGCGTGGTCTATGAGGGCCGCACGAGGACGATGGACCCGATCAAGGCGCGCTACGCCAAGAAGACCGAACAGCGCGCACGCTGGCCGAGGTCATCGCAGGACGCCGATGTCTTCCTCGGCCTGTCGGCTGGCGGCGTGCTGAAGCCCGAGATGGTGGCGAAGATGGCCGCCGAACCGCTGATTCTGGCGCTGGCCAATCCGACGCCGGAAATCCTGCCCGAGGAAGTGAAGACGGTGCGCGACGACGCCATCATGGCCACCGGTCGTTCGGACTACCCGAACCAGGTGAACAACGTGCTGTGCTTCCCCTTCATCTTCCGTGGCGCGCTCGATGCCGGCGCCACCACCATCACCGAGGACATGAAGCTGGCCGCCGTGCGCGCGCTGGCCGAGCTGGCCCAGGCCGAGGCGTCCGACGTGGTGGCCATGGCCTACGGCGGCGAGTCGCTGCGCTTCGGCCCCGAGTACCTGATCCCGCGGCCCTTCGACCCGCGCCTGATCGTCAAGATCGCGCCGGCGGTGGCGCAAGGCCGCCGCCGACTCGGGCGTGGCGACGCGGCCGATCGCCGACCTGGACGGCCTATCGCGAGCAAGCTGAACGAGTTCGTCTATCACTCCGGCTTCGTCATGAAGCCGGTGTTCGCCGCCGCCAAGCAGGAGCCGCGCCGCGTCGTCTACTGCGAAGGCGAGGACGAACGCGTGCTGCGCGCCGTGCAGGCGGTGCTCGACGAGGGCCTCGCCCAGCCGGTGCTGATCGGCCGCCCAGAGGTGATCGAGAGCCGCATCGAGCGGGCCGGCCTGCGGCTGGCGCCGGGACGCGATTTCGAGGTCGTCAATCCCGATTCGGACCGCGCGCTACAAGGACCTTTGGCAGGAGTATCACGGCCTGCAGGGCCGCCAGGGCATCACGCCGGAAGTCGCCAAGCAGCGCCTGCGTTCCGACAACACGCTGATCGGCTGCATGCTGCTGCGGCGGGGCGAGGTCGATGCCGTGCTGTGCGGCACGGTCGGCAAGCACATCAAGCACCTCAACCAGGTGCGCGACGTCATCGGCCTCGAGCCGGGCGCCCATTGCTTCGCCGCGATGAACCTGCTGCTGCTGCCCAGCCACACGCTGTTCATCTGCGATACCTACGTCAACGAAGACCCCAGCGCCGAACAACTGGCCGAGATCACGCTGATGGCCGCCGAGGAAGTGCGCCGCTTCGGCCTCGACGCCGAAGGTGGCGCTGCTCTCGCATTCCAACTTCGGCAGCCAGCGCTCCGAGTCGGCCCTGAAGATGAGCCGCAGCCCGCGAATTGATCGTCGCCCGGGCGCCCGACCTGGAAGTGGATGGCGAAATGCACGGCGACGCCGCGCTGTCGGAAGAAATCCGCGGCCGCATCTACCCCGACTGCAAACTGCGCGGCGAAGCGAACCTGCTGGTGATGCCCAACCTCGACGCGGCCAACATCGCCTTCAACCTCATCAAGGCCGTCGAATGGCGATGGCGTCACCGTCGGCCCCATCCTGCTCGGCGCCGCCAAGCCGGTGCACATCCTGACCCCGACCGCCACCGTGCGCCGGCTGGTTAACATGACGGCGCTGGCGGTGGTCGACGCCAATCATCTGAGGGTGTGAGGGGGGCGGAAGCCAGCGGCCGGGCCGATACATGAGCGCTGAACGCAGGCGGCTGACGCTCGCATTCCTGCTCTCCCTGCTGTTTCACGGGCTGCTGTTGAGCATGACTTTCGGTGGCCAGGGGCTCGGCCTGCCGGGCTTCGGCTTCCCCTGGGGAGAGCGACGGGCCGAGGCGCCCGATCTGCGCGTCTTGCTCGTGCCCGCGCCGGTCACCGCCGCGGAGCCGGCGGCTACCTCGGTCAACGGACCGCCAGCGGTATCGATCAGGCGGACCGTTGCCGGTCCGACGGCCCCGATACCCTCCGCATCCCCTGCGCCGACCCCGGGCCGGGCAGCAAGAGCGATTCCATCCAAGGCCAAGGTCAAGGCGATCGCACCGGCCGAGCCAGCGCAGGATGTTCCGACCGCCGCAGTTGCCGCCGAAACGCCTTTGCCCGCCGAAGGGTCCGGTGACGCGGTGCCCACACCGATCCCCGGGCCGGCGGTGATCGCCATGGAGCGGTCCGACGAGCCCGCGTGGGTCGTGCCGCCCCGGCCACCGGAGCCCGCATCCGGCATCGCGGATGCGCCAAACGCTTCGAGGCAGGAGACCGTGACGCCGGTGCCTCGCGACGCCGGCGAGGTGGCCCAAGAGCGCGCCGAACCGGAGGTGCGGGAGCGCGCCGTTGAGGTCGCCAGGCCGGATCCAGCGAAGCGCGAGGCGCAGCGAGAGGCCGATCAGTTGGCGGCGGCGCGGATCGAGGCAGCGCAACTGGAAGAGCAACGTCAGGAGGCCGCCCGCCAGGCAGCCGCTCGCGCCGAGGCCGCACGACTGGAGGCGCAGCGCCGGGAAGCCGCGCACCAAGAAGCGGCCCGCGTCGAGGCTGCACGATTGGCGGCACAACGTCAGGAGGCGGCTCGTCAGGACGAGGCCGCAAGACTGGAGAGGCAGCGTCACGAGGCCGCTCGTCAGGAAGCAGCCCGCGCCGAGGCCGCACGACTGGAGGCGCAGCGTCAGGAAGCCGCTCGCATCGAGGCGACACGAGCAGAGGCTCGGCGTCAGGAGGCGGCCCGCGTCGAGGCCGCACGATTGGCGGCCGAACGCCAGGAGGCCGCGCGACAAGCGGCTGCGCGACAGGCAGCGGCACAGCAAGAAGCCGCTCGTCAGGAAGCCGCTCGTCAGGAATCCGCTCGCCAGGAATCCGCTCGCCAGGAAGCGGCACAGCAAGAAGCGGCTCGCCAGGAGGCCGCTCGCCAGGAGGCCGCTCGCGCCGAGGCGGCAGGCGTGGAGGCCGAACGCCAGGAAGCCATGCGACAGGTGGCGGCAAAGCAAGAGGCGCAGCGCCAGGAAGTCGCTCGTCAGGAAGCAGCCCGCGTCCAGGCGGAAAAAGAGGAGGACGCAAGACGGGAAGCGCGACGTCGGGCCATGGGGCGTGAACTCGAAGAGGCAGCCGCTCGCCGCCAAGCCCAGGCAGCCGCGAATGCCGCCCGCCCGCCCTCCACGCTGCCCCTCTCGTTGAGCACCGCGCGCCGGGTCCGGCTGTGGGGGCGCAGCGACCCCAACGGCGAACTCGTCCAGTATGCAGAGGCTTGGGCCCGGAAGATCCAGTTCAACACGCCTGTCGACACGGTCCGGGAAGTGGCGAATCGGCCTCACACCCAGCCCATGGTGACGGTGGCCATCCGCAGCGACGGATCCGTGGAGTCGGTGACCTTCGTTCTCTCCAGTGGCGTGGCGGAAGTCGATGAAGCGATACGGCGCATCGTGCAAAGCCATGCCCCCTACCAAGCCTTCCAGCCGGGACTGGCCCGCGAGTTCGATGTGGTCGAAGTGCGCCGCACCTGGCACTTCGACATGGCCATCCGGTTGTATTGATCTATCTAGCGGCTGAACGCGCGCTTGCCCCGGCTCCTGGACAGCTGCCCGCCAAGAAGCGCCAGCTGCTGGCGGCAACGACCGTCCTGAAGATTCCGGCCGTTGGCGCGTAGTTGCGCCCCATCCCGACCGCCACCGTGCCCTGGCTGGTGAACATGACGCCGCTGGCGGTGGCCGACACGCCAATCACCTGCGGGCATGACCGGCGCTGTCGACGAATCCCGCAGTTCGTCGACGCGGATGTTCTAAGGGGTCTTGACGACCGCTGGCTTCACGCTGGCCTTGCCGCCGGCCGGTGAAGCGCCGACAGGTACGAAGCGACTGATCGAATAGGCCAAGACCAGGATGGATACTCCAGCGACAACTCCGACCGCTATGCTTTTCTTCATGTCTCCTCCCGCGGTTCAATAGTTCTCCCATGATGCCGTAACTTGGGGAGATCAGTTCCGGGCAAAAATCCTACCGCGCGTTGATTTGTCGGGAGTTTGATCTGGATCAAGCGAGTCGCCGGGTCGTGGATCCCGGAATTGCGATCACCGGATCGATGCATCGTGGCGGCGGGCGGATGGCGGCAAGCGTGTCTCCATCGGTCGTTCCCCTGGACGCTCGCCGGATTGACTGTCTCCCGCTGGGCCGGGATACTCTCCGCATCGTCATTCAACGCGCCATCCCTTGTCCAGAGACTTCAAGCAACCGGTGGACGGACCCGATGGTCCGGTCCGCGCGCGGTCGATTGCGAAGTATCGCAAGCGCGCGGCCGGCTACGATGCGACGCGCGGTCCCACCTGGTCGATCCGCGAGCGCGCCATCGCCGAATTGCGCTTGCAGCCCGGCCAGCGGGTGCTGGACGTAGGCTGCGGCACCGGGTTGAGTGTGCCGTTGCTGCGCGCCGGGGTGGGCGAGACGGGCAGGGTCTACGGTTTCGACCAGAGCCCCGACATGCTCGCCATCGCGCGGCGGCGCACGGTCGAGGCCGGCTGGGCGAACGTGAGCTTGCTGCACGCCGCCGCCCAGCACCTGAGCCTGCCGGAACCGGTCGACGCGCTGCTGTTCCACTACACGCACGACGTGCTGCGTTCGCCGGTGGCGCTGGCGCGATTGCTGGCCTGCGCCCGCCCGCGCGCGATGGTCGCCGTGGCCGGCATCAAGTACTTCTCCGGCTGGCTGACGCCGCTGAATCCGTGGGTCTACCTGAAGAACCATGGCTACAACGGTGCGCCCGGCGAACTGCGTGCGCCGTGGGATCGCATTGAGCCCTTGCTGGAAGGCTGGCGGATGACGCCCACCCAATTCGGCATGGGCTACATCGGCGTCGGCCGGGTCGCCGGGCTGAGCGCGGCATGAAGATGCACGAATTCCCTACTGCCGCCGATGGCGGGATGTCGCCACCGTGGCGCCGCATCGGGCTCGCCCTGCTGGCGCTGCTGCTGCTGAACGGCCTGCTCAGCTTCAGCACCTGGTGGCCGACGCCGGGCATCGTGCCGGACCGGCGCCTGGCGCCCGAGTTCGTCTGGCTGTGGCTGACGCTGCTGGCGGTGGTCCGCCTGCGCGGCGCGCTGTCGCGGCGGGCGCTGACCGTCCTGACGCTGGGCTACCTGCTGCTGGTGCTGGGCCGCTATCTGGATGTCACCGCGCCCAGCCTGTTCGGCCGCGAGGTGAACCTGTACTGGGACGGCGCGCAGGTGCCGCGCTTCCTGTGGGTGATCGGCGCAGGACCTGCCCCGCGTGGCTGAGCGCCGCCGCCGTCGCCGGCGTGCTGCTGCTGTTGTGGACGATCTATCGCCTGCTGTGCTGGGCGATCGCGGTCGCCGCGCGCGAGGCCGTGCCCTATGCGCTGCGCACGCGCTGGGTGTGGCTGGCGACCGCCGCCGCGGTCCTGCTGGTCACCGCCAACTACGCCGGTGTGCGCGCCACCTGGCCGGTCGTGTCCAAGCCGGTGATCCCGACCTACTGGCGGCAGGCCAAGCTGCTGCTCACGGCCTTGTCGCCGCAACGACTCGAGCGAGGTGCTGCCGCCGTCGACCGCGCTGCGAGACGGCGCTGGCGGCGCCGCGCCGGCACGGCGCTGGGGGCCTTGCGCGGGCGCGATGTGTATCTGATCTTCATGGAATCCTACGGCGCGGTGGCCTACGACAACCCGCGGGCGGTCGCCGGGTTGGCCGAGGCGCGGCGGCGCTTTGCCGACGACATCGCCGCCAGCGGCCGGCAGGTGGTTTCCGCCTTCCTGCGCTCGCCGACCTACGGCGGCGCCTCCGATCTGGCGCATTTGAGCGTGCTGTCGGGGATCGATCTGTCCGATCCGATGCGGCACGACCTGCTGTTGACCACCGACCGGCCGACGCTGACCACGCTGTTCCGGGCCAACGGCTACCGGCTGTTTGGCTTCTATCCGGCCTGTGCGCTGGGAATGGCCGGAGCGGGCCTTCTACGGCTTCGACGAGTTCATCGACAGCGGCGCGCTGGGTTACCGCGGCCCGCCCCTCGGCTACTGGAACATTCCCGACCAGTATTCGCTGGCGCGCTTCGAGCAGTTGCATCCGCGCCGGGACGACGCGCCGCCGCGGTTCGTGTTCTTTCCGACCATCACCTGCCACTTTCCGTTCAGCCCGGTGCCGCCCTATCAGCCCGACTGGCAACGGGTGCTGACCGACCAGCCCTTCGCGCCCGCAGACGTGGAACGCGCGCTGGCCGAGCAGGTCAACTGGCTGAACATGTTCCCGGACTATCTGCGCATGGTCGAGTACACCTACCGCTGGCTGGGCGGCTTCCTGCGCCAGCCGGAGCCGCGCGAGACGGTGTTCGTGCTGCTCGGCGACCACCAGCCGACCGCCAACATCAGCGGCGAAGGGGCCTCCTGGGACGTGCCGGTGCACATCGTCTCGCGCGACGCGGCGCTGCTCGCAGCGCTTTGCCGAACAGGGCTTCCACGCCGGGCTCGACCCGCCGCGCCAGCCGCTCGGCGGCATGTCCGACCTGACCGGCATGCTGTTGCGCGCCTTTGCGCAGCCGGTGGCGGTCGCCAGGGCGGCGTGGTGACTCGCGTGCGGCTGGCGCGACTGGCGCCGGCACTGGCTCGGCGCCGATCGTTATGCTGTGGCAGGCGCCCTGCTGCTGGCCAGCCTGGCGCGCTACCGGTTGGTCGAGCCGGCCGAGCTGACGGCCTGTGTGCGATGCCGCGCCCTGGGGCAGCCCGGCCTGCGTGCTGCGCAGCCTGACCGTGCAGGCCTTCGTCGGCCAGCGGATCGGGCTGGCCGCGCTCGCCTGCGCGCTGCTGGCCCTGCTGACCCGCTGGCGGGCCTTCGCGCTGCTGGCCTTGGCCGTCGCCAGCGCCGGCCTGGTGCTCTACTCGACGCGCTGGTCGGCGCCGGCCGTGCTGCTGGCCGGCGCTGGCGCTGCTGCGACCGGCCGGCACTGGAGTCGCGCGATGAGGCCACCCGGTCGCGACGGCCAGAGCCAGCAGCAGCGCCGCGTAGAGCAGGGCCTGGCGCGTTGGCCGGGCCCTCCAGCACCGCCACGAGAACGGCGCCGACGGCGCAAACGGCGGCCAGCAGCCGTTCCTCCCGCGCCCCGGCGGGCAGGCGGTCGCCCAGCCAGGCCAGCGCCAGCAGCAACAGCGCCGGTGCCGCGAGTGCCGGGCCAGGGCAGGGGCCGATAGCGCGCATCGAACACCAGTCCCAGCGCATCGACCGCCGCGAAGAACAGCAACGCCGACCTGGGCCAGCGCCAGCAGGCGCGGGCCGCCGGCCTCGCGCTTGCCCAGCGCGGCGACGATGCCGAGCCGCGGCCCGTTCGGCGCCGCCATGCAGTACCCCGGCCAGGCGCCAGGCGGCGGCCAGACCCGCACAGCACCGACAAGGCCAGCGCGCCGAGTGCCGAGCCGCCCACTCCCAGCCGGGCCCGGCTCCACAGCGGCAATGCCACTGCCTGCCAGCAGGGCGCACGCGCCGATCAGCCCGCCGCCCAGGGCCAACGGCGGTCGCCGGCATGCCCGCATCGCGCCGGGCGCGCCGCCACCACGCCGCCAGCCAGACGACCAGCGCCGCCGAGGGCGGCGGCCGGCAGCCAGAGCCAGCTGCGGATCGGGCACCACCGGCCCCGGCGAGCGGTACGCGCTGGACCGCCTTCGGCGTCGAACAGGCCCCAGGCGCCGCCCATCGCCCCTTCCAGGTCGCGCTTCCAGGGCTGGTCGAAGCCTTCGATCAGGTTGAAGGCCAGCGGTTCGCCCGCTTGCCGCGCCAGCAGTTCGCGCACGAAGCGCGCCTGCTCCAGCCGGCCCGGGCACCGCCGGGCCGCGCTGGCGGCCCGCCGCCGGCCAGCCGGTTTCGGCGACGTACACCGGCGTGGCGCCGAAGGCCTGACGCAGCTGCGCGGCCATCGGCGTACACATGGTCGACCGCCTGGTCGATGCCGACCGGCTCGTCCTCCCAGTACGGCAGGATATGGGCGGCGACCACATCGACATGCTCGCGCAGTACCGGCGCATGGCGCAGCCAGAATTCCCAGACATCGGCATAGGCCACCGGCACCGGCGACTCGCGCCGGGCCCGCGCCAGCAGGGCGGCCAGCGCCTGCCGGCGGCAGTTCGCGCCGCAGCAGCACCTCGTTGCCGACCACCAGCAGTTGCACCACGTCGCGATAGTCGCGCGCCAGTTCCAGCGCCCGCTCGCAGCTGGGCTGCGTTGGCGGCGGCGTCGCGGCCGATCCAGGCGCCCAGCACGACGCGCAGGCCGAGCCGGCGGGCGATCGCCGGCACGGCATCGAGGCCATGGTCCAGGCCGTAGGTGCGCACGCAGCCGGTCACGGTCGCCAGCAGGCGCAGATCGGCCTCGATCGCGGCGGGCGCGATGCGCAGGTCGGGTCGAAGGGCGTGTCGCCCGCCCGCCGGAAGGGCGCATACGAAACGCAGGGCAGGCGCGCGCCATCCGCTTCGGGCAGCGGCACCGGCCGTCCGCTCAGCACCGCCCAGGCCAGCAGGCGGCCAGCGCCGCTGCCAGCAGCAGCAGGACGGCCAACGTCGCGCCGTGCTGGGCTGTTGGGCTGTCGGGGCGGCGTGACTCGGAGCATGGGTTGGCCATCGGAGGTGGGCGTGACGGGGGTATGGATTCCGCGGATATCGTCGGTCGTACGTCGCAGGCCGCGGCTCTTCCGGTGGCCCTGCGGCGATCCAGTCCAAACGAGGCCGCCCCGGCGCATTATGCCGGCCCCTCGGGCAGCGCGGGCGGTGCGGGCGGCGGCGCGTCGCCGCCGGTGAAGCGCGCCGGCTCGGCCACGTCGCGCTGGCTCGGCGCGCTGGCGATCGCCGCGCTGGTGGTGCTGGTCAACCTGGCCGTCTGGCGGGCCTTCAATCCGCCGCTGGCGGCACCGGACGCCACCGGCGCGGGTCGCCGGGCTGGCCTACAACGCCTTCCAGCGCTGGGAAAGCCCGCTGCCGCAGCGCTTTCCCGACCCGCGCTGAGCTGGCGGACGACCTGCGGCTGCTGGCGACCCTGACCGGCGCGCCTGCGCACCTACAGCGCCGCCGAGTTGCCCGCACCTGCCGGCGCTGGCGCGAGCGGTTCGGCCTGCGGCTGGCCCTGGGTGTCTGGCTCGACCGCCGCTTCGACAACAACGAACGCGAAATCGCGCGCGGCGCATCGCGGCCGCCCGGCAACACCGCAAGCATCGAGCGCGTGATCGCCGGCAACGAAACCCAGCTGCACCGCAAGCTCGAGCCCGGCCGAGCTGTACGCCTATCTGGACCGCCTGCGCGCCGCCCTGCCGGTGCCGGTGTCCACCGCCGAGCCCTGGCATATCTGGCTGAGCCAGCCGGAACTGGCCGGGCATGTCGATTTCATCACCGTGCATCTGCTGCCCTACTGGGAGGGCGTGCCGGTGGAGGCGGCGCTGGACGAGGCGCTGCGGCGCTACGCCGAGGTGCGCGCCCGCTTTCCGGACAAGCCGGTGGTGATCGGCGAGATCGGCTGGCCCAGCGGCGGCGACGCGGTGGGCGTGGCGCGGCCACGCCGGCGGCGCAGGCCGGTCTTCGTGCGCGCGCTTCCTGGCGCGCGCCGCCACGCGCTGAACCTCGACTACTACCTGATGGAGGCGGTCGACCAGCCCTGGAAGCGGGCCACCGAAGGGCACGGTCGGCGCCTACTGGGGGCTGCTTGATGCCGCGCGCCAGCCGAAGTTCGCCTTCACCGGCCCGGTGTACGCCGAGCCGCTACTGGCCGCGCAAGGCGCTGCTGTCCGTCGGCGCTGGGGCTGGCCGCCATGCTGCCCTTTCTGCTGGCCTTCGCCCGCATGCGGCTGGCCGGGCGCGTCGACCTTCGCCCTGATTGCCGCAGGCGGTGGCGTCCGTTCGCGGTGCTGCTGGCGACGCTGCCGCTGGAACACTACCTGCGCCCGCTGGATGCCGCCGTGCTGGCGGCTGCTGGTGCCGGCGCTGGTCGTCATGGCCGCGATCCTGCTGGCGCAGACCTTCGAGTTTGCCGAGCTGTTCTGGGACGGCAGCCTGCGCCACCAGGCGCCGCCGCGGCCGCTGGCGGCCGGCGCCCCGCCGCCCTTCGTCAGCATTCATCTGGCCTGCTGCAACGAGCCGCCCGACGATGGTGATCGCCACCATCGACAGCCTGCTGGCGCTCGACTGGCCGGCTTTCGAGATTCTGGTCGTCGACAACAACACCGCCGACCCGGCCCTGTGGCGGCCGGTGCAGGCGCATGTGCGCAGCGCGCTGCGCCAGCGCGAGGCACCGGAACCGGCGGACGGCGGCGAGGCAGGGCCCCGCGTCTGCGCTTCTTCCATCTGCCCGACCTGGCCGGGCTTCAAGGCCGGGCGCACTGAACTTCGCGCTCGAGCAGACCGACCCGCGCGCCGAGTGGGTCGCGGTGGTCGATGCCGACTACCTGGTGCGCCCCGACTGGCTGCGCGCGCTGGCCGGCTACTTCGACGATCCGGCCGTCGGCATCGTGCAGGCGCCGCAGGCCCATCGCGACTGGGGCGATCAGCGCGCTGCGCCGCATGATGAACTGGGAGTACGACGGCTTCTTCCGCATCGGCATGCACCACCGCCACGAGCGCGACGCCATCGTCCAGCACGGCACCATGACCCTGATCCGCGCCGCGGCCCTGCGCGACGTCGGCGGCTGGGACGGCCGACTGCGTCTGCGAGGACACCGAGCTGGGCCTGCGCCTGTTCGCAGCACGGCCTGCGGGCGGTCTATGTGGATCGCGTGCTGGGCACCGGGCTGGTGCCGACCGATTTTGCCGCCTATCGACGCCAGCGGCGCCGCTGGGCGCAGGGCGCCATGCAGATCCTGCGCCGGCACGCCGGCGCGCTGTTCGGCCGCTCGCCGCTGCGGCCGGGGCAGCGCTACCATTTCGTGGCCGGCTGGTTGCCCTGGCTGGGCGACGCCCTGCACCTGGTCTTCAGCCTCGCGGCGATGGCCTGGACGGTCGGGCTTGCTGGCGGCGCCGCATCTGTTCGGGCTGCCGATCGGCGCTGTTCGTGGTGCCGCTGGCGGTGTTCTTCCTCGCCCGGCTGATGCTCGGGCCGCTGCTGTACTGGCGCCGCGTGCCCTGCCCGACAGCGGACATCGTCGGTGCGGCGCTGGCCGGCATGGGGCTGTCGCACAGCATCGCCCGCGGCGTCATCGCCGGCCTGACCGGGCGGCGGGCCGTGTTCCAGGTCACCCGCCGCGGCGGCCCGTCGGCCGACGCGGCCGCGCCGCGCGGCCATGGGTACGCCTGGCTCACCGACGTGCGGGAGGAGGCGGCGTTGCTGCTTGGACTGCTCGGCTGCATTGGCGCGCTGGCCGCGCAGCCGTCGGGCGATGGCGCGCGGACGGTCTGGATGATCGTGCTCGCCATGCAGTCCCTGCCCTATGCCGCCGCGCTGGTCTGCGCGGCCCAGGCGCCAGTCGATGCCCGCCGCGTCGGCCGGCAAAGGCCGGCCTATCTTCGTGGTTGAATTTCCGCGCGCGGCGGGGTAGCTTCCGTCGGACTACTTTTCGAACGATGGAGGGAATGCCATGAGCCACGCGATCCGCATTCACGAAACCGGCGGGCCCGAAGTGCTGCGCTGGGAGGAAGTCGCCGTGCCGGCGCCGGCCGCCAACGAGGCGACGGTGCGCCATCACGCGGTCGGCCTCAACTTCATCGATATCTACCACCGTACCGGGCTGTACGCCCTGCCCTTGCCATCGGGGATCGGGATGGAGGGGGCGGGTGTCGTCGAGGCGGTGGGCAGCGGCGTAACCGACCTGAAACCGGGCGACCGTATCGCCTACGCCGGGGGTCCGGTCGGCGCCTATGCCGAAGTGCGCAACATCCCGGCCGACCGGCTGGTGCGCTTGCCCGATGCCATCGACTTCAAGACCGGCGCCGCCATGATGTTGCAGGGGCTGACGGCCCAATACCTGCTGCGCCGGACCTACCGGGTGCAACCGGGCGACACGATCCTCATCCATGCCGCCGCCGGCGGAGTCGGCCTGATCGTCTGCCAATGGGCGAAAGCGCTCGGTGCGACGGTGATCGGCACGGTCAGTTCGGACCAGAAGGCCGCCTTGGCGCGCGCTCATGGCTGCGACCATGCCATCGTCTATACCCGGGAGGACTTCACCGGGCGGGTGCGGGAAATCACCGCCGGTGAAGGCGTGCCGGTCGTCTATGACTCGATCGGCAAGGACACGTTCACCGGCTCGCTGGACTGTCTGCGCCCGCTGGGCATGATGGTGACTTTCGGCAACGCCTCCGGCCCGGTGCCGCCGCTCGATCTGCTGGAACTGTCGAAGCGCGGCTCGCTTTTCGTCACCCGGCCGACGCTGTTCGGCTACAGCGCCAAGCGTGCCGACCTGCTGGCGATGGCGGCGGAGTTGTTCGACGTCGTCGTTTCCGGCAAGGTGAAGATCGAGGTTAACCAGACCTACCCGCTCAAGGACGCTGCACAGGCGCAGATCGACCTCGCTGCGCGCAAGACCACCGGCTCGACCGTCCTGCTGCCGTAAGGCGCCGCGCCGCCCGGGGGGCGGGGTAAAATTCTGCCATGTCCGCCCCCTCCCCGCCGCGTTTTGTCCACCTGCGGCTCCACAGCGAGTACTCGATCACCGACGGCATTGACCCGTCTGGACGAGGCGATCGCCCGGGCGCGGGAAGACGGCATGCCGGCGCTGGCGCTCACCGACCTGGCCAACCTGTTCGGCATGGTCAAGTTCTACACCGGCGGCGCGCGGCGCGGGCATCAAGCCGATTGTCGGCGTGCGACCTCTGGGTCGCCGACGAGGACGTCCGCGATCCCGGTCGCGATGGCGCTTCGCGCCTGCTGTTGCTGGTGAAGGAATCGCGGCGGGCTACCTGCGGCTGTGCGAGTTGCTGACTTCCGCCTACCTGCTGCCGCGCCGCCATGGCCGCGCGGAGGTCAGCCGTGCCGCCATCGCCAATGGCGACAACACCGGGCTGATCGCCCTTTCCGGCGCACAGGCGGGCGATGTCGGCCAGTGGCTGCTGGCCGGCAAGACCGACAAGGCCCTGGAACGCGCCCGGGACTGGGCGCAATTGTTTCCGGACAGTTTCTACCTGGAAGTGCAGCGCATACGGCCAGGCGCAACAGGAGACGCTGGTCGGCGCCACCGTGGCGCTGGCCGGCGCGGCCGATCTGCCGGTGGTCGCCACCCATCCGGTGCAGTTCCTCGGCGCGCGATGACTTCAAGGCCCACGAGGCGCGCGTCTGCATCGCCGAGGGCTATGTGCTGGCCGACCCGCGCCGGCCCAGGCAGTTCACCGAGGAACAGTACTTCAAGACGCAGGCCGAGATGGCGGAGTTGTTCGCCGACCTGCCCGAGGCCCTGGAAAACTCGGTGGAGATCGCCCAGCGCTGCAACCTGACGGTGCAACTGGGCAAGAGCCGGCTGCCGATCTTTCCGACCCCGGAGGGCGTGTCGCTCGACGATTACCTGGCCAGCCAGTCGCGCGATGGTCTGGAGCAGCGCCTGCTGCGTCTGTTCCCCGATCCGGCGGAGCGCGACGTGCAGCGACCGCGGCTACGCCGAGCGGCTGGAGTTCGAGATCAAGACCATCCAGCAGATGGGCTTCCCCGGCTACTTCCTGATCGTCGCCGACTTCATCCAGTGGGCGAAGAACAACGGCGTGCCGGTGGGGCCCGGGCGCGGCTCCGGCGCCGGTTCGCTGGTCGCCTACTGCGCTGCTGCATCACCGACCTCGACCCGATGCGCTACGAACTGCTGTTCGAGCGCTTCCTGAATCCCGAGCGGGTGTCGATGCCCGACTTCGACATCGACTTCTGCCAGGAGGGTCGCGACCGGGTCATCGAGTACGTGAAGGAAAAGTACGGCGCGCATGCGGTGTCGCAGATCGCCACCTTCGGCACCATGGCGGCCAAGGCGGTGATCCGCGACGTCGGCCGCGTGCTCGACCTGGGCTTCAACTTCGTCGACCAGTTCGCCAAGCTGATCCCCAACGAACTCGGCATCACGCTCGAAAAGGCGATGGAAATGGAGCCGGCCATCACCCAGCGCCTCGATGAGGAGGAGGGACTGCACGAGCTCTGGGAGCTGGCGCTGAAGCTCGAGGGCCTGACCCGCAACGTCGGCATGCACGCCGGCGGCGTGCTGATCGCGCCGGGCAAGCTCACCGACTTCTGCCCGCTCTATTCGGCCGACGGCGGCACCACCACCGTCAGCCAGTTCGACAAGGACGACGTCGAGAAGGCGGGCCTGGTGAAGTTCGACTTCCTCGGCCTGCGCACGCTGACCATTCTCGCCGAAGCCGTCGAGTTCGCGCGCAGCGTCGAAGGCGCCGACGTGAATCTCGAAACGCTGCCGCTCGACGACAAGGCCACCTACGACCAGCGTGTTCAAGAACGCCAACACCACGGCGGTGTTCCAGTTCGAATCCGGCGGCATGAAGGACACGCTGGTGCAGGCGAAGCCCGACTGCCTGGAAGACCTGATCGCCCTGAACGCGCTCTATCGGCCCGGCCCGATGGAGAACATTCCGAGCTTCGTCGCCCGCAAGCACAGGCCGCGAGCGCGTCGCCTATCCGCATCCGAACCTGGAGAAGGTGCTGACGAACACCTACGGCATCATGATCTACCAGGAGCAGGTGATGCAGACCGCGCAGGTGATCGCCGGCTACAGCTCGGCGGCGCCGACCTGCTGCGTCGCGCCATGGGCAAGAAGAAGAACGAGGAGATGGACCAGCAGCGCGCCGTCTTCGTCGCCGGTGCCGGGCAGAACAACATCGGCGCAAGCCTGGCCAACGAGATCTTCGACACCATGGAGAAGTTCGCCGGCTACGGCTTCAACAAGTCGCACGCCGCCGCCTACTCGCTGGTCGCCTACCAGACCGCCTGGCTCAAGCAGCACCATCCGGCTGCCTTCGTCGCCGCGACGCTGTCGTCGGAAATGGCCAACACCGACAAGGTGCAGTTCTTCTACAACGACGCCAAGGAAAACGGCATCGTCTTCCTGCCGCCCGACATCAACCTCGGCGGCGTGCGCTTCCAGCCGACCGACGCGCAACACCATCCGCTACGGCCTCGGCGCCATCAAGGGCACCGGCGAATCCGCGCTCGGCGCGATCCTGAAGGTGCGCGCCGAGGGCGGCCCCTTCGCCGACCTGTTCGATTTCTGCCGTCGCGTCGACAAGCGCGTGGTCAACCGCCGCGTCATCGAAGCGCTGATCCGCGCCGGCGCCTTCGACAGCCTCGACGACCATCGCGCACAAACTGCTCGCCTCGGTGGGCGTCGCCCTCGAAGCGGCGGAGCAGGCCGAGCGCAACGCCCTGCAGGGCGGCCTGTTCGACATGGCCGGCGACGCGGGACGCGCAAACGCACTATGTCGACGTGCCGCGCTGGGGCGAGCGCGAACAATTGCTCAACGAAAAGCAGGCGCTCGGCTTCTTCCTCTCCGGCCACCCGTACAACGAATATGCCAACGAACTCGCGGCGTTCGTCAAGCGCCGCCTCGGCCAGCTGCAAGCGCAGCGCGATCCGGTGCTGATGGCCGGCGTCGTGCATCAGCACGCGCACGCAGATGACCCGGCGCGGCAAGATGGCCATCGTCACTGCTCGACGACGCCACGCAAGCAGCTCGAAGTCTCGGTGTTCAACGAACTGTGGGAAGCCGAGCGCGGCAAGATCAAGGAAGACGAGTTGCTGCTGGTCGAAGGCAAGGTGCAGAACGACGACTACAGCGGCGGCCTGCGCATCACCGCCGACCGCCTGCTGACGCTGGGCGAGGCGCGCGGCCGCTATGCCAAGCTGCTGCGCCTGGCGATGAACGGCGAAACCAAGACCGGCGACGCGCGCAAGCTCCAGGCCATCCTCGGCCCCTATCGCAGCGGCGCCTGTCCGGTGCGGCTCAGCTACCGCAATGGCGCCGCCGAGGCGGAAATCCCGCTGCCGGACGGCTGGCGCGTCAATCTCGACGACGCGCTGCTGGCGCTGCTCGGCGAATGGCTGTCGCCGGCCAACGTCAAGGTGGTCTATTCATGATGCGTCCGATCGACAGTGCGCTGCTGGACGAGGTGACCGGCGAGGCGCGCAACAGCCCGCGCGGCCGCCGCAACCGCAACTTTCACCGCGACGACGGGCAGCCGGCCAACCGCCTGCTCAACGCCATCGAGCCGGGGTCCTACGTCATGCCGCATCGCCATCTCGATCCGACCAAGGACGAGACCATGGTGGTGTTGCGCGGTCGGCTCGGGCTGATCGAGTTCGACGATGGCGGCAGTGTCGCCGCAACGCGGGTGCTGGGCCCCGGGCTCGACGCGCTCGGCGTCGACATCGCCCATGGCACATGGCATACCGTGTTCGCGCTCGAGCCCGGCACGGTCTTCTTCGAAGCCAAGGCCGGTCCCTATTCGCCGCTGACCGCCGATGAAAAGGCCCCCTGGGCGCCGGCCGAGGGCGCGCCGGAAGCGGCCGCCTACCAGGCGCGGCTGGCGGCGCTGTTGTCCTGAAAGGCCGCCTCGGCCGGGCCGAGGAAGAAGTCGCGGGTTTCAAAGACGCTGTTCGCGAGGTGCCGGCCGTCGGCGCGCAGGTGGCGCTTGAGGACGAAATCAAACAGCAGCGGATTGTGGCGGCGGATGGCCAGCAGCGGTGCCACCGTCGTCGGGTCGAGCAGGCCGTCCGCCGCCAGTCGCGCCGGATCGTAGAGGGGCGGGATGCCCGGCAGCGGATAGTCGCTGCCCGATAGCAGGCGGCCACTCCAGTCGCCGCCGGCGGCGCCGCGCTGGAGGATGCGGCGCAGGGGTGGTCCGGCGCGGGCGGACTGGGGCAGGGCGGCGAGGTCGCCGAAAAGACGGCCCAGGTAACGCGGTTCGTCCATCAGGCGCTCGAACAGTTGGAAATTGTTGACGGTTGCCGCACCCGAGTTCGAGTCGGGGTAGCGGTCCAGATCCTGGCCGCGGCCCATGGTGGCGCAATGCGCTACCACGACGCGCACGCCGTGATCCAGGGCGCGGCGCAGGCGCAGCGGATTGCCGAGTTCGTCGTCGCCCGGCGCGGCGCGTTCGGTGCCGGCATGGGTGATCAAGGGCATGCCGCTGCGCGCCAGGGCTGCGAAGAAGGGATCGCAGCGGGAGGAGGCGGGATCGATGCCCTGGGCGGTGGGAATCCACTTCACGGCGCGCGCCCCCAGGGCACGCAGCCGGGCCAGCTCGGCCACCGCGTCGGCCCGGTAGGGATGGATCGACGCGGCCCATTCGAGGCGCCCCGGGCGGCTATGAGCGGCCTGGGCGCACACTTCGTTGCTGGTCCAGACATGGGTGCGGTCGGGACGCCGGCGGCCCGATTCGTCGTGGTAGGCGTCCAGGGCCAGCAACAGGACGCGGAAGCCCGGGGGCATGGCCTCGAGGAGGCGATCCAGGCGGGCCAGGTAGGCGTCCGCCAGCGCATCGTCCGCGACCTCGCCGTCGATGCAGGCGGCATTGGCGAAGAAGGTGCGCTGGAGGGCGGCCAGCGGCCAGCGCGGGGTGCCGTGGCCATCGTCGAGGCCACCACCGGCCCCGCCGGCAAAGAAGTGGCCGTGCATGTCCCAGACGCGGGTTGGATCGAGATCCGTCCAGGCGGCCCGGACCACCGGGTGGCCGGCCAGATCGGCGGGCAGCGGGCCGAGGCAGGGATTGAACACGCCGTCCGGCGCCGCCCGGCGCCAGCCCGCCAGCGCGGCCAGCCCGGCTCCCGCCGAAGCGGCCAGCAGCCAGCGTCTTCGCTTCGCATCCATGGCTGCTATGATCGCAGAAAAGCGCGCCGGCCTCGTGCGGGTGCGCAGAACGAACGGAGGAGGCCATGGGCCAGACGGTGGTGGTGCCGCTGTGGCTGTTCGTCGCGCTGGTGGCCCTGGCGGGCTGGGCGGCGTTGGTCCTGTTGCTCGTGCCGGGCATGCGCTGGTATCTCCGGGGCCGAATCAACCGTGTCATCACCCACCTCAATCGGCGCCTGCCGATCGGCCTGCCATCGTTCAAGCTGACCCGGCGCCAGGTGCTGATCGACCGGCTGTTCCACGATCCCAAGGTGCAGGCGGCCGCCGCCGCGCGTGCCGCCGAAACCCGGGAGCCCCTGCCCGAGGTCTGGCGGCGGGTGGACCGCTATGCGCGCGAGATCGTGCCGTCCTTCAACGCCTACCTGTACTTTCGCGTCGGCTACGCGGTGGCGCGCCGTGTCGCCAAGCTCCTCTATCGCGTGCGCATCGGCTATGTCGACGAGGCGGCCCTGGCCCGCGTCGAGCCCGATGCCGCCATCGTCTTCGTCATGAACCACCGCAGCAACATGGACTACGTGCTGGTGGCCTTCCTGGCTGCCGAGCGCGTCGCACTATCCTATGCGGTGGGCGAGTGGGCGCGGATATGGCCGTTGCGCCAGTTGATCCATGCCATGGGCGCTTTCTTCGTGCGGCGCAATTCCGGCGATGCCCTCTATCGCACCGTGCTGGCTCGCTACGTGCAGATGGCGACCGCCGCCGGCGTCACCCAGGCCGTGTTTCCCGAGGGCGGCTTGACGGTGGACGGCAAGCTGCGCCCACCCAAGTTCGGTTTGCTCGACTACATGCTGAAAGGCTTCGACGAACGCGAGGGCGAAGGGCGGCGGGACATCGTGTTCATTCCGGTCGGCCTCAATTACGACCGCGTACTGGAAGACCGTGGCCAGTTGCTGAAGTTGCACCCGGAGCAGCCACGACCCGGCCGGCTGCGGGCCGCGCGCAACACGCTGGCCTTTGTCGGCGCCAACCTGTGGTTGGTGCTGACCCGCCAGTGGCACCGCTTCGGCTATGCCTGCGTCAATTTCGGTCCGCCGATTTCCATGCGCGCCCACGCGCGGGAGCGCGCCCTGCACTTTCCCACCCTCGACGACGCGGCGCGCCGCGCGGCGGTCGCCGGGGTGGCGGACCGGCTGATGACGGCGATCGGCGGCATCGTGCCGGTGTTGCCGGTATCGCTGGTGGCCAGCTTGATGATCGAGGATCCCGCCCGGCGCTGGTCCGAGTTCGAGCTCAAGGGGGCCGCGCACCAGCGCATGCGCGAGCTGGAAGCCGCCGGTGCCCATCTGTACATACCGCGCCAGGACCAGGACTACGCATTCGGTGTCGGCCTGCGCATGTTGACGCTGCGGCGGCTGGTGTCGGACGAGGACGGACTATTTGCGCCGGCGCCACGGGAGGAGGAAGCGCTGCGCTATTACGCCAACGCCATCACCCACTTGGCCGGTGCGGCGCGACCCGATACCCGTTGAATGCGTGCCGTCCGCCATACCACTAGCTACAGGGCACAGATGGATGCCAACCCGGTCTCCGTCGTCGTCGGCACGGGCTATCGTCGGCCCGCGGGAGCTGCTGGGGTAAGGCAGTCGATTCGAAGTTTGGCTCGGCTCGGTCACAACCTCGACCAGTTACCACTCCAACCGCCCGCCACTTCCTGGACCATTCCCAGATCGCCGTGAATGACCGAGAGCCGAAAGATCTCTTTGGCCACCAGCGCCGGGAACCCCTGGCGATTCTGTCGATCGGCAACCAACAGGCGCTGGAAGTAGGCATCCATGTTTTTGGAGCCCCATAGATCGACAATTCGCGCCAACACGTGGGGGAAACCCAGCGCCAATTCGCTCGGATAGGCATCGGCACGGTTTGCCAGATGCCGGAGCATTTGTTCCCTCAGGGTGGCAGTGTCCCAATTCCGCAGCGGAGCCTTGGCGGTCATCCGGTCCGCGGACCATGAGGACAGGCCCTGGTAGGGATCGTCCGTTGCTCTTGCCGGATTGGACTTCACCTGGATTCTCCACTTGATGTCATTGCGCTGAGACCTGCTGTTGGATCATGTGTTTCGCGCCGGTTCGTCTGACGTGACGCTGTTGATGCTGACGCTGTCAATGTCATCTAGCCAACGCCTTCCCGGTAGCGAAGCACGTACGAGTTGTCCGGCGAATCCCTGTAGCTGTCTGCCGGCGCGGTCGCCGTCACCGGCATGGTTCGCATCGTTTCCGGGCGAGCGCGATGTCGACGATGGTCTGCCCGGATTGTCGGCTTCGTGGCGGCATGGCGCGTGATTTGGTCTTGGCGACGCCGTCATCTTGTCGTCATGCGGCGAGCGAGTGCTCGTCGGTTTCACGCTCCAGGCGAGCTATTTCGGCGCGCAGAGCCACTTGCAGTCCGGCGGTGATCATGCGTTGCCCCGTCCCCCATTGGTACCGAACATCAGTGGCCGGCACATGGGCGCGAAAAAGCGCATCAGCCATTGCGCGGAAGTCGCCCCGATCCAGTTTCCGACCATCACTCAATGCGGCTACAAGCCTATTCTCTACGAGCGTTACGTTTGCGTGGATTGACATGGTGATACCTTCCCAGAACATTGACGAAGCCGGAGAATTTCGGCGCTGTCCTGCCACTTCCCGGATTCAAGCAGGGTGCAACGTGCCGCCGTTTTCGCTTGAGCTGCGGCTAGAATTGCGATCGAAAATGCTTACCCCAATTTCCGGCCATTCTGATCACCTTGCCTCGTCCAAACCAGATGATTTTTAGCGGCTTTGTTGTCGAATATTCGACAAAACGGTCATGAACGGCCTCGAGCTTGTGTCGCCCGAGGTTCCAGATGCGCTCACCGCGCTGATCAAGGATGGCGTGCTGCGGCGATACAAGAAGCTCGCTCTGATCATTTCCGAGGGTGACGTGGGTGCGTCGCTATTCATCTTGCTGGAGGGTGCGGTCCGTATCTATTCTCAGGACGAGCACGGGCGCGAGCTCGATTTCGGCCTGTTGGAACCGAGAACGATTTTTGGCGAAATGGCGCTCGAAGGGGGGACGCGCACGGCTTCCGTCCAGGCGGCAACCCAGTGCCTGTGTGCCGAGGTTTCCTACGCGTTGCTGAAGAAGCGCTTGGCCGAGAATTCGGATTTCGCTTTCTTCCTCATCTCGACACTTATCGGTCGAAGCCGTAGCGCCACCGAATCGGCAAAAAACATGGCGCTAAAGACGGTGTATCAGCGGGTCATCGAACTACTGGAAAGGGAGTCGATTCAGGAAGCCGAGGTTCGTCTGTTGCCAAGGAAGATGAGCCAGCAGGAATTGGCCAATATGGTGGGGGCTTCCCGCGATATGATTTCCAAGATCCTCAAGGATCTCACGATCGGCAAGTACATCGAAATGGACGAGAAGCGGATCGTAATCCTCAAGAGCCTGCCGAACCGGTGGTGACGCATGTCGCCCCTTCTTCCTGCGGCCGTAACGAGGCCTGATCGGCCGGTTCGGTTTGCCAAATAAAAAGCCGCCCTCGTGAGGCGGCTTTCCGTTGGGGTCGGGGGGTAACCCGTTCTTATTAGAGTTCCTTGGCGTGCTCGGCAAGATACTTTGCGACACCCTCCGGTGAGGCGCCCATGCCGGCCTTGCCCTTTTGCCAGCCGGCGGGACAGACTTCGCCATGTTCCTCGGTGAATTGCAGCGCGTCGATCATACGCAGCATTTCGTCGATATTGCGGCCCAGCGGCAGGTCGTTCACGACCTGGTGGCGCACCACGCCGGCCTTGTCGATCAGGAATGAGCCACGGAAGGCCACGCCGGCGGCCGGGAATTCCACGTCATAGGCCTGGCAGATGCTGTGCTTGACGTCGGCGACCAGCGGGTACTGGACCTGGCCGATGCCGCCATTATTGACCGGGGTGTTCTTCCAGGCCAGGTGGGTGAACTGGGAATCGATGGAGCAGCCGATGACTTCGACGTTGCGCTTTTTGAACTCGGCCAGCCGATGGTCGAAGGCAATCAGTTCCGACGGGCAGACGAAGGTGAAGTCGAGCGGATAGAAGAACAGGACGACATACTTGCCCTTGTAGTCGGACATCTTCAGATCCTTGATTTCATTGTCGCCGAAGACGGCGGTGGCGGTGAAATCGGGGGCGGCTCTGCCGACGAGTACGGCCATGTGATGCTCCTTCTTGAATGGGGTGGGAATCTTGTGCGCCGGGAAGACCCGGCCAGGACAGGAAAAATTCTACTTCAGCGCAGGGCTATATATTGCGCTGCGGCAATTGTATTTCCCAATGGGTGTGATTGCCTCAGACTATCAGGCGGTCGGCAACTGCGTGAAGTCGTCGAAGTCACCCTGCCCGAGTTCCACGGCTACATGGGCCACTTCGGCGCCGCCCGGGCCGTGCCGCGCCCAGGCGATCATGGCCGCCACAGCCTCGGCGCTGCCCGCCACCGTTGCCTCGACGGCCCCGTCGCGACGGTTGCGTACCCAGCCGGTGACGTCCAGCCGCCGGGCCGCCATCGCCATGCTGTAGCGGTAACCGACGCCCTGCACCAAGCCGGTGATCAGCAGGTGGCGGACTTCGAGGCTCACTTGACCTTCATGCCTGGAGTGGCGCCGGAGTCGGGCGAGAGCAGGAACAGTCCCGAGTTCTTGTCGTCGGTATCGGACGCGGCGAGCACCATGCCCTCGGACAGACCGAACTTCATCTTGCGTGGCGCCAGGTTGGCGACCATGACCGTCAGGCGGCCGACCAGGGCGGCCGGGTCGTAGGCGGACTTGATGCCGGCGAAGACCTGGCGCGGCTTTTCCTCGCCAATATCGAGCGCGAGGCGGATGAGCTTCTCGGCGCCCTCGACATGGCCGGCGTCGACGATGCGGGCGATGCGCAGATCCACTTTGGCGAAGTCGTCGATCGTGATGTGGGGCGTGGCTTCCGCTTGCACCTTGTTCTCGGTGTGCTGTTGGTGCTCGGCGTGGCGCTGCTGCGACTGCTGCTCCGGCGCGGGGGCCAGGCTCTCGCGGTTGGCGGCGATCAGGGCATCGACCTGCTTCTGCTCGACGCGGGTCATCAAGTGCTGGTACGGCTGAATGGCGGAGGGGGTGGCGGCGAGATCCCGCCACTCGAAATCGCGCGCCATGCCGAACAGCTCCCGCGCCACGCGGCCGGTGAGCGCCGGCAGCACGGGACGCAGCATGATGGAGAGTACATAGAAGCCATGCAGCGCGCGGGAACAGATGTCGTGCAGCGGGGCGCGCTGCGCTTCGTCCTTGGCCAGCTTCCAGGGCTCGGCGACGGCGATCTCGCCGTTGATGCGGTCGGCGACCGCCATGATGTCCCGCAGCGCGCGGCTGTAGTCGCGCGCCTCCATGGACTCGGCGACAATCTGACCGCTGCCGAGGGCGCCGTCCACCAGCGGTGTCATGCTCGCCTCAAGCAGCTTGCCATCGAAGAACTTGGTCAGGAAGCCGGCGCAGCGGCTGGCGATGTTGATGTACTTGCCGACCAGATCGCTGTTCACGCGGGCCACGAAGTCGGCCAGGTTGAGGTCGATGTCCTCCATGCTGCCGTTCAGCTTGGCGGCGAAGTAGTAGCGCAGCCACTCGGGATTGAGTCCCTCGTTGAGGTAGCTCTCGGCGGTGATGAAGGTGCCGCGCGACTTGCTCATCTTGGCGCCGTCGACGGTGAGGAAGCCGTGCGGCAGAACCTTGGTCGGAGTGCGGTAGCCGGCGTGCTCGAGTTCGGCGGGCCAGAACAGGGCGTGAAAATAGAGGATATCCTTGCCCACGAAGTGATACAGCTCGGCGGTCGAGCCCCTGGCCCAGTAGTCGTCGAAGTCCAGGCCACCGCGGGCGCAGAGGTTGCGGAACGAACCCATGTAGCCGATCGGCGCGTCGAGCCAGACGTAGAAGTACTTTCCCGGTGCACCGGGAATCTCGAAGCCGAAGTAGGGCGCGTCGCGGGAGATGTCCCAATCGGTGAGCTTGTTTTCGCCCGGAGCGCCCAGCCATTCCTGAAGCTTGTTGGCGGCCTCGGGCGGCACGTGGCCGCCCTCTTGCGTCCAGCGGCGCAGGAACTCCTGGCAGCGTGGGTCGGAGAGCTTGAAGAAGTAGTGGTCGGACGCGCGCATTTCCGGCACGGCTCCGGAAATGGCGGAGTAGGGGTTCTTGAGGTCGGTTGGCGCGTAGGCGGCGCCGCACACCTCGCAGGAGTCGCCGTACTGGTCCTTGGCCCCGCACTTCGGGCATTCGCCCTTGATGAAGCGGTCGGGCAGGAACATCCGCTTGACCGGGTCGTAGTGCTGCTGGATAGAGCGCACCTCGATCAGGCCGGCGGCCTGGAGTTTCTTGTAGATGTCCTCGGAGTAGAAGCGCGTCTCGTCCGAGTGCGTCGAGTAGTAGTTGTCGAATTCGACATGGAAGCCGGCGAAGTCACGGCTGTGCTCGCCATGGACCCGCTCGATCAGGGCCTCGGGGGTGATGCCTTCCTTCTCGGCGCGCAGCATGATCGGCGTGCCGTGGGTGTCGTCGGCGCAGACATAGTGGCACTGGTGGCCGCGCATCTTCTGGAAGCGCACCCAGATGTCGGTCTGGATGTATTCGACGAGATGACCCAGGTGGATGGCGCCGTTGGCATAGGGCAGAGCGGACGTGACGAGAATCTTGCGCGAGGTCATGACGGCGTACGGATCGTTTGGGACTGGAAATTCTAGCAAACGACCCCATGTGACCTGACGCTAGTTTATACTATACAAAATTACTCAGTCATTTTCGGAGCCGTCATGAGTCTTTCAGAACAGCAAGTTCAGGCCGCCCTCAAGGATGTGGTCGATCCCAACACGGGCAAGGACTTGATTGCCGCCCGCTGCGCCAGGAACATCAAGATCGACGGCGCCAATGTCGCGCTCGACATCGAACTGGGCTATCCCGCCAAGAGCCAGATCGAGCCCATTCGCAAGTTGGTTATCGACAAGCTGACGACCCTCCCCGGCATCGGCAATGTCAGTGCCAACGTCCATAGCAAGATCGTTCCCCATACCGTCCAGAAGGGCGTCAAGCTCGTCTCCGGCGTCAAGAACATCATTGCCATCGCCTCGGGCAAGGGCGGTGTCGGCAAGTCGACGACGGCCGTGAACCTGGCCCTGGCGCTCGCCGCCGAAGGGGCCAATGTCGGCATCCTCGACGCCGACATCTATGGCCCGTCGCAGCCGCAGATGCTGGGGATCGACGGCCGACCCGAGTCGCTGGACGGCAAGAAGCTGGAGCCCATGACGGCCCACGGCCTGCAAGCCATGTCGGTCGGTTTCCTGATCGATCCGGAAACCCCTATGGTCTGGCGCGGCCCGATGGTGACCCAGGCCCTGACGCAATTGCTGGGCGACACCAACTGGCACGACCTCGACTACCTGGTGGTCGATCTGCCACCGGGCACCGGCGACATCCAGTTGACCCTGGCCCAGCAGGTGCCGGTCACCGGCGCCGTCATCGTCACCACCCCGCAGGACATCGCCCTGCTGGATGCGCGCAAGGGACTGAAGATGTTCGAAAAGGTGGGTATCCCGATCCTCGGCATCGTCGAGAACATGAGCATCCACATCTGCTCCAAGTGCGGCAACGAAGAGCACATCTTCGGTAGCGGCGGCGCCGAGCGCATGGGCAAGGATTACGAGGTCGAGGTGCTGGGCCATCTGCCTCTGGACATCAATATCCGCATGCAGGTGGATGGCGGCAGGCCGACCGTGGTCGCCGACCCGGATGGCCGCGTGGCCGAAATCTACAAGGGCATCGCGCGCCGCGTGGCGATCAAGATCGCCGAGAGCGCCAAGGACATGAGCTCCAAGTTTCCCAACATCGTCATTCAGAACACCTGAGCCCCGGGGCGGCTGGCGGACACGCGGTCGCCAGCCGCCATCTCCTATTGCCCTGTCCCGTTGGATGCTAGGATGCCGCCATGAGCTATGTGAGCGACAACCTGATCAAGGACGAGACCGTCCGCTACGAAGGCCATCTGCACTGGATGACCTTCATTTCCCTGCGTGGCCTGCTGAGTCTGTTCCTGTTGCCGCTGGTCGACTACCTGACCAGCGAGTTCGCCATCACCAACAAGCGCATCATCGTCAAGCAGGGCTTCGTTTCCCGGCGCACCGTGGAACTGAACCTGAACAAGGTGGAGTCGGTCAGCGTCGACCAATCCATCCTTGGTCGCCTGCTGGACTATGGCTCCATCACCGTGCTGGGTACCGGCGGCACCCGCGAGCAGTTTGCCAATCTGGCCGCGCCGCTCGAATTCCGCAAGCGCTTCCAAGAGTTGTCCAGCTAGCGGCAATTGGCGGATAATCGCCCACTTTTCATTCTTCCCGCCCTCCCGCCATGAGCATCAAATCGGACAAGTGGATTCGCCGCATGGCGGAGCAATACCAGATGATCGAGCCGTTTTCGCCACAACTGGTGCGCGAAGCGAACGGCGAAAAGATCGTGTCCTACGGTACGTCGAGCTACGGCTACGACATTCGCTGCGCCGACGAATTCCGTGTGTTCACGAACATCAATTCGACCATCGTCGATCCCAAGAACTTCGATCCCAATTCGTTCGTGGAAGTCTCCGGCAAGGGCTACTGCGTCATTCCGCCCAACTCCTTCGCCCTGGCGCGCACGGTCGAATACTTTCGCATTCCGCGCAACGTGCTGACGGTCTGCCTGGGCAAGAGCACCTATGCCCGTTGCGGCATCATCGTCAACGTGACGCCATTCGAGCCGGAATGGGAGGGCTATGTCACCCTGGAGTTCTCCAACACCACGCCGCTGCCGGCCAAGATCTATGCCGGCGAAGGCTGTGCCCAGGTGATCTTTTTCGAGTCCGACGAGGTCTGCGAAACCTCGTATCGCGACCGTGGCGGCAAGTACCAGGGGCAGGTGGGCGTGACCCTGCCCAAGATCTAGTTTCCTAGCGTTTACCCGAACCCCATTTCCCCCGACCCGCCCCCGCGCGGGTCTTTGCTTTTCAGGAGCACCCGATGCGCTTCCACTTCCCGGTCATCATCATCGACGAGGACTTCCGTTCCGAAAATGCTTCCGGCCTGGGCATCCGCGCTCTGGCCAAGGCCATCGAGGAGGAAGGGATGGAGGTCCTGGGCGTCACCAGTTACGGCGACATGAGTTCCTTCGCCCAGCAGCAGTCGCGCGCCTCGGTCTTCATTCTGTCGGTGGACGACGAGGAACTGGCCAACGAGGAAGAGAAGACCATCGCCGAACTGCGCGCCTTCGTCCAGGAGGTGCGCATCCGCAACTCCGAGATCCCGATCTTCCTGCACGGCGAAACGCGTACCTCGCGGCACATTCCCAATGACGTGTTGCGTGAACTGCACGGCTTCATCCACATGTTCGAGGACACGCCGGAGTTCATCGCCCGCAATGTGGTGCGCGAGGCCAAGGCGTATCTGGACTCGCTGCCGCCGCCCTTCTTCCGCGCCTTGACCCACTACGCCGCCGACGGCTCCTATTCCTGGCATTGCCCGGGCCATTCGGGCGGAGTGGCTTTTCTCAAGTCGCCGGTCGGCCAGATGTTCCACCAGTTCTTCGGTGAGAACATGCTGCGCGCCGACGTCTGCAACGCCGTCGAAGAGCTCGGTCAGTTGCTCGATCATACCGGCCCGGTAGCGGCCTCCGAGCGCAACGCGGCGCGCATCTTCAACGCCGACCACCTGTTTTTCGTCACCAACGGCACGTCAACCTCGAACAAGATCGTCTGGCACTCGACGGTGGCGCCCGGTGACATCGTCGTCGTCGATCGCAACTGCCACAAGTCGGTCCTGCATGCGATCATCATGACCGGCGCGATCCCCGTGTTCCTGATGCCGACCCGCAACAACTTTGGCATCATCGGCCCGATTCCGAAGAAGGAATTCCTCTGGGAGAACATCCAGAAGAAAATCGCCGCCCACCCCTTCGCGTCGGACAAGAACGCCAAGCCGCGCGTGCTGACCATCACCCAGTCGACCTACGACGGCGTGCTCTACAACGTCGAGGAGATCAAGGAGATGCTCGACGGCAAGATCGACACGCTGCACTTCGACGAGGCCTGGCTGCCGCATGCGGCGTTTCACGATTTTTACGGCGACTACCACGCCATCGGCGCCGACCGCCCGCGCTGCAAGGAGTCGATGGTCTTCTCGACGCAATCGACGCACAAGCTGCTCGCCGGCCTTTCGCAGGCGTCGCAGATCCTGGTGCAGGAATCCGAGACGCGCAAGCTGGATCGCGACGTCTTCAACGAGGCCTACCTGATGCACACCTCGACCTCGCCGCAGTACGCCATCATCGCCTCCTGCGACGTGGCGGCGGCAATGATGGAGGAGCCGGCCGGCACGGCGCTGGTCGAGGAGTCGATCAAGGAAGCCCTCGACTTTCGCCGCGCCATGCGCAAGGTGGACGACGAATGGGGCGCGGACTGGTGGTTCAAGGTCTGGGGGCCCGACGATCTCTCCGAGGAGGGCATCGAGGAACGCGAAGCCTGGATGCTCAAGCCCGGTGAGCGCTGGCATGGCTTCGGCCAGTTGGTCAACGGTTTCAACATGCTCGACCCGATCAAGGCGACGGTGATCACGCCAGGGCTGGATGTCGATGGCGACTTCGCCGACTGGGGCATACCCGCCGCCATCGTCACCAAGTACCTGGCCGAACACGGCGTCATTGTCGAGAAGTGCGGTCTCTATTCCTTCTTCATCATGTTCACCATCGGCATCACCAAGGGCCGCTGGAACACCATGGTGACCGAGCTACAGCAGTTCAAGGACGACTACGACAAGAACCATCCGCTGTGGAAGGTCATGCCCGATTTCGTGGCCAAGCAGCCGCGTTACGAGCGCGTCGGCCTCAAGGACTTATGTCAGCAGATCCACGGTGTTTACAAGGCCAACGATGTGGCGCGGCTGACCACCGAGATGTATCTCTCCGACATGGTGCCGGCCATGCGCCCGGCCGATGCCTTCGCCAAGATGGCGCACCGCGAAATCGAGCGCGTGCCCATCGATGAGCTGGAAGGCCGTGTCACCAGTGTGCTGCTGACGCCGTACCCGCCGGGGATACCCCTCCTGATTCCCGGCGAGCGCTTCAACCGCACTATCGTCCGCTATCTCCAGTTCGCCCGCGAGTTCAACGCCCGCTTCCCCGGTTTCGAGACCGATATTCACGGTCTGGTGAAGGAGAACGGTAGCGGTTACTACGTGGATTGCGTCAGATGAGCGTCGGTACCCGTCGTGGCGGGCAGGGCCACATTGTTGTTGTTTTACGCGAGGTTATCGCTGTAATCCATTGACTTGGTGGGTTAGTTTGTTTAGTTTGTCGGTGAATTGGATTGCGCCGACATGCCAAAACCTCGTTTCCTCGCCCTTGTCCTTGTATGGGTTGCCTTGCTTGGCAACTCGTCCGTTCATGCCGCCGCCGACCTGGTCCATGCCGAGTCCCTGATCCGCGGTGGCAAGGCCGAAGAGGCCTGGGCCCTGCTGTTTCCGCTGGAGTTTGATCTGGCCGGCGAAGTGGATTTCGACTACCTGCTGGGAGTCGCCGCGCTTGATTCCGGCCGACCCGGCCAGGCGACACTGGCCTTCGAGCGTGTTCTGGCGGTCAATCCCAATCACGCGGCGGCCCGGCTGGACATGGCGCGCGCGCATTTCGCGATGGGCGACCATGCGCGCGCCAAGCTCGAGTTCGACGCCGTCTTGAACTTCGATCCGCCGCCGCCGGCACGCGCCACCATCGAACGTTATCTCGCGGCCATGGCCGCCGGCGGCACTGCCCCGAGGTCCCGCCTTGGCGGCTACGTGGAGACGGGCGTCGGCTACGACAGCAACCTCAATGCCGGAGCCACTGGTGGTTCGTTCTATTTCCCCTTGTTTTCCGCAACCATCGCATCGACCAGCAAAGCCGCCGGCTATGCAACGCTGGCGGCGGGCGCGGATATTACGCGCACGGTTGGCGAGAATGTCGATGTTTTGGCCGGTATCGACTTCCGGCAGCGCAACAATAGCCAGGATTGGGTCGATGCGCGGCGGGTGCGTCGTACCGACTACTATGACAGCAGAAGCATCGAAGGGCGACTCGGGCTGGAGTTTCGCCCGGTACCACGCGATGCGCTCCGGCTTACCCTGAGCCGGGGGCAATACGATCTGAACCTCAACGAGCGCTATCGTCGCAGCGGCGGCGCCCTGGCCGAGTGGCGGCGGTCGGTCGATGGCGGTCACCAGTGGTCCGCTTACCTTGCCGAGCAGCGTCTGCGCTATGGCAGTGTGGGCGGCGCTTCCTACCGCATGTACGGCGGCGACCAGTTGCTGGCGGGCCTGGGCGGCGTCGTGGCCATCGAGCCTGAGCGGGCCGCCGCTGTCTTTGCCGGCCTGTATGGCGGGACCGAGCGGGCGACTGACAAGAGCTATGGCAATCTCGATGGCGACAAGCGGCTGGCCGGCGTCAAACTCGGCGGCCAGTTGAGCCTCTGGCCCTCCCTGCTGCTACAGGCCTCCGTGAACGTTCTGGACACCCGGTATGAGATGGCGAACCCCTTGTTCGGCGAACAGCGCCGCGACCTTCAGTCCGATCTGGGGCTGGCCGCGCAGTGGCGCTTTGCCAAGGACTGGCAGTTGAAGCCTCAGTACCAATACACCCGGGTGGATTCCAACTTCGGCGTTTATGATTACCGACGCCACGACATTTCGCTCACTGTTCGTCACGACTGGCGCTGACCATGAAGACTCCACTGATCTGGTTGTTCGGTTTCGTCCTTTCGTTGGCCATGGCTTGCGCCTGGGCGGATGCCGGCCGGTTTCAGTTCGTGGTCGGCCAGGTGACTGTGTCGTCGCCCGGCGGGGCCAGTCGTATTGCCATCAAGGGCGGGCCGGTGCAGGAAGGCGACCTGATCGTCACCGCTGCCGATGCCTCGGCGCAATTGCGGATGGTCGACGAGGGCACGATCGCGATTCGTCCCGACACCAGCCTCCGGATCGACGCCTATCGCTATGCCGAGGGCGGCGGCGAGCGCGGCATCCTGGATCTGATCAAAGGCGGCCTGCGCACGTTGACCGGGCTGATCGGCAAGGCGCGCAAGGACGCCTATCTGGTTCGCACCCCGACGGCCACCATAGGCGTGCGTGGCACCGACCACGAACCGGTGTACGTTCCGGAAGGAGGCTGGTCGGGCGCCCCGGGCGCGGAGTCGGGAACTTATGACAAGGTCAATTCCGGCGCCACCTACATCCAGACCCGCGCCGGGCTTGTCGAGCTGGCGGCCAACGAAGTCGGGTTCGTGCCGCCGCGCGCGGATGCGCTACCGGTGCGGCTCGACCGCATGCCCGATTTCATGCGCGGCGTCCCGGCCGCCCAGGGCAAGGCGGACGCCCGGGGCGTGCGCGGCGAGACTGTCCGGGAACGCGGTCAGGGCGATCATCGCCCCGCGCCCAGCCAGCGGCCGGACCGTAATCCGCCGCCCGGGCTGCTGGCGCCGCGCGGTGGATTGAACATTCCACTGCCCGGGGCCCCGGTCGTGGCGGCCGGCGGCGGCTTGACCGCGGCTCCCCTGAATCTGGCGGTGGCGGCCGCCGACCAGTACCCGGATCATGCCGGCAGTGGCGCTGGTGTCAACCAGCCTGGCGGCCTGGTCGTGCTGCGCGACGAGAGCGGATTGATCGGGGTGATCGGATCGTCGAACGGATTTCGCTACACCCGCGGCGACGCCCGGCTGGTCGAGGCCGGCGCGACCAAGCTGGTCGATGGTGGCGGTGAGATCCCCGTGCGCTGGGGCATCTATGCCGGCGGCGATGTGGTCGACCAGTTCGGTGCGCGACAGCCTCGTCTCGTCTCGGTGATCGGCGCCTTGCCGGCAACCAGCGATGCGCAACTGGCCGCCCTGTCGAATCTCGGCAGCCAGGCATTTTCCCTGACCGGCGCCAGTCGTCCGGCCAACGAAGAGGGTCTGGTGGGTGGCGTGGTCAATTCGGCAAAGGTCGTTATCGATTTTTCGCAGCTTAGCGTTACCGCCGCGGCCTTGCGCGTCAGCGATGCGCGGGGCTCCGTGTTCGAAGGGGCATCGGCCGCACCGCTGTCGCTCGAGAAGTTTGCCCGCGCCGGCATGCCCCTGGCGGTGCGCCTGACCCCGCCGCAGGGCGCTCCCCTTGCGATGAAGCCGGATTCCGGACACCTTAATGGCGTGCTGGTGGGGGCGGCCGGGGTCGGGCTGATCGGGTCCTACGACATGAGCTACCCGGTGGCGGGCAGCACGCCTTCGGTGTCCGGCGTCGTCGTCCTGGGTCGGCCGTAGGTAACGAAGGCAAAGTCGAATCCAGCCGCGGCGCGATGTTGTTGCCGCGCCGTTTCCCGCCATAGCGAGCGATCGTAGGCCGGGAAGCGGGTGTCGCCCGCGAAGTCGGCGGCGATTTCCGTCAGTTGCAGTTGATCGGCAATGTCCAGCGCCTGGGCGTAGAGCTCGGCACCGCCGATCACGAAGACTTCGTCCGCGTCGCCCGCCGCCGCAATGGCCGCCGGCAGCGAGTTGACCACCGTCGCTCCTGCGGCCCGATAGCCCGGATTGCGCGTGACGACGATATGCGGTCGGCCGGGCAGGCGGCCGGGCAGCGACTCCCAGGTCTTGCGGCCCATGATCATCGGGTGGCCCATGGTCAGGGCCTTGAAATGCTTCAGGTCTTCGGGCAGGCGCCATGGCAGCGAGTTGTCGCGGCCGATCACGCCGTTGGCGGCGACGGCGGCGATCACGGTAATGCGCGGCTTCATGTCTTCACGCCTTCACAGCGTGGCGCTTAGGTGCTCATAGAGCGCGGCGTACCGGCGCGCCGGGACGGACCAGCCCACATCGCGGCTCATGCCATCCTCTTGCAGGCGACGCCAGTCGGCCTTGTTGTGCCAGGTCTTCACGGCCCGCTCAATCGTCGCCAGCAAAGTTTCGGCCGTGGGGTTGAGGAAGCTGAAGCCATTGACGCCGTCGATCACGGTGTCGGCGAGGCCGCCGGTGGCGCGGACGATGGGCGGCGTGCCGTAGCGCAGGCTGTACATCTGGTTGAGGCCGCAGGGCTCGAAGCGCGACGGCATGAGGAACATGTCGGCGCCGGCCTCGATGCGGTGCGCGAGGCCTTCGTCGAAGCCGATCCTGACCCCAAGGTTGGCCGGATCGAGGCTCGCCAGTTCGCGAAATAAGTCTTCCAGGCCGCGCTCGCCGCTGCCGAGCACCACCAATTGCGCCGGCAGCTTGGCAATGGCTTGCTGGATCATGGGCACCAGGTCCAGCCCCTTCTGATGGGTGAGGCGACTGACGATCCCCAGCAGCGGGATGTCGTCGCGCACGGCAAGCCCCATTTCCTGCTGCAACGCCGCCTTGATCTTCTGCTTCTGGGGCAGTCGCCGCGCGTCGTAGGCGAACGGCAAGTGCGCATCGTGCGCCGGGTCCCAGGCCGCAGTATCGATGCCGTTCAGGATGCCGGTCAAGTCGGCGGCGCGGTCGCGCAGCAGACCGGCCAGGCCCATGCCTTCGGCGTCGGTCTGGATTTCGGCGGCATAGCTGGGGCTGACAGTGGTGATGGCGTCGGCATAGTAGAGCCCCGCCTTGAGAAAAGACAGGTAGCCGTAGTATTCGACGCCATCCATCGCCCAGGCCGACGTCGGCAGGCCGACTTCGTGCAGCGTGTTCTGGCCGAACAGGCCCTGGAAAGCGAGGTTGTGCACCGTCACGATCGAATGGGCCCGGCCGCCCGGCAACAGGCGCAGGTAGGCGGGTGCGAGCGCGCTCTGCCAGTCGTTGCAATGAAGCACGTCCGGATGCCAGGGCAGGAAATTGTCTTCCGAGCCAAGCCAGGCGGCGATACGCGACAACAGCCCGAAGCGCAAATGGTTGTCCAGCCAGTCGTGGCCTTCCGGGCCGAGGTAGGGATTGCCCGGGCGGTCGAAGTAGGCAAGGCTGTCGAGCAGCAGCAGCGGCGTGCCGTCCGGCGCCATCGCTTCGCGCAGCGCGGAGCCGGCGAAGTGGGCGCCGAAGCCGCCAAAGGTCGCGACAATCGGTGCCGCGGCGTCGGGGAAGGTGCGGCGCAGGGCCGGGTAGTACGGCGCCAGCACGCGTACGTCGATGCCTGTCTGGCGCAGGGCGGGCGGCAGCGCCGCCGCGACGTCGCCCAGACCGCCCGTTTTGACCCAGGGGGCGATCTCTGACGTAACGAACAGGACTTTCATGATTTTCGGCAGTAGGCGATCAGGCCGGCGGTGGAACTGTCCAGGCCATCGGTAGCGGCGCGGCCTTCGACGATCGGCAGCAGTCGGTTGGCGAGTTGCTTGCCATACTCTACGCCCCACTGATCGTAGGCATTCAAGTTCCAGATCGCGCCGAGGGCAAAGACCTTGTGTTCGTACAAGGCGATCAACTGACCGAGGTTGTACGGGTCGAGGCGGGGCAGCAGCAGCGTCGTCGAGGGTTGGTTGCCCGGGAATACCTTGTAGGGCAACAGACGGTCGATCACCGCTTCGGGCATGTGGGCCGCGGCCATCTCGGCGCCTGCCTCGTCGGCGGTCTTGCCGCGCATCAACGCCTCGGCCTGGGCGAAGCAGTTGGCCAACAGCTTGTCGTGATGGCCGGCCAGCGGGAAATCGGGTTCGCGGCAGGCGATGAACTCGCAGGGGATCAGCCGGCCACCCTGGTGGATCAATTGGTAGAAGGCGTGCTGGCCGTTGGTGCCCGCCTCGCCCCAGACTATGGGTGAGGTGGCGCAACCGGTGTCCTGGCCGGCGCGCCCGGCCCGCTTGCCGTTCGATTCCATTTCCAGTTGCTGCAGGTAGCGCGGCAACAACTCCAGCGACTGGCTGTAGGGCAGGCAGGCGCGGGTCTCGGCACCGAGGAAATCACTGTTCCAGACATCGAGCGCCGCCAGGACGAAAGGCAGATTGCGTTCCGCCGGCGCCTCGAAGAAGTGGGTATCCATCGCGGCCGCACCGGCCAGGAAACGCTGGAAGTTCTCGAAGCCGACGGAGAGCGCCACGGGCAGGCCGATGGCCGACCAGACCGAAAATCGGCCGCCGACCCAGTCCCAAAAGGCGAAGGCATTGTCGGGATCGATGCCGAACTTGGTGACTTCGGACAGATTGGTGGATACGGCGACGAAGTGGCGGCGCACCGCCGGTTCGCCCAGCGCCTCCACCAGCCAGCGGCGTGCCGAGGCCGCGTTCTGCATGGTTTCCTGGGTGGTGAAGGTCTTGCTGGCGATGATGAACAGCGTGGTGCGCGGGCTGAGCCCGGCCAACACGGTGGCGAGGTGGGCGCCATCGAGATTCGAGACGTAATGCACCTTGAGATGCGGCACGCGGTGCGCGCCCAGCGCCTGGGTGGCCATCTTCGGTCCCAGATCGGAGCCGCCGATGCCGATGTTGACCACGTCGAGGATCCGCTCGCCGGTGGCGCCGCGCCATTCGCCGTCGTGGATGGCGGCGCAGAAGCGGCGCATCTGTTCCAGAACACCGCGCACCAGCGGCATGACGTCGTGACCACCTTGCAGGATCGCCCGCCCACCCTGGTAGCGCAGGGCATGGTGGAGGACCGCCCGGCCTTCGGTATGGTTGATCGCATCGCCGGCTTGCAGGCGAGCCAGCCAGCCCGGCAGATCGGCGGCCCACCACAGGCCGTACAAGGCGTTCAAGGCTTCGGGCGTCAAACGTTGTTTGGAAAAGTCGGCCAGCAGACCACCCTGTTCGAGCGAAAAGCGCTGGAAGCGTTGCGGATCGGCGGCGAACAATTCGCGCAGGTGCAGCGCGCGGGCACGTTCGCCATGTGCCGCCAGGGTTTGCCAGGTCTTCGTGGCGGTTACTGGGCGTGTTCATAACCAGACCATCATTCCCATCTCAAAGGGGTGAGTCAGCAATTCGTGGTGAGGGTAGGCGCGCAGGCGATAGTCGATCTTGCCGCACACCTCCGGTTTCAGGTCCAGGGAGAAAACGCTTTCGCCATCGGTCCCGGTCCCTGATATTGCAGCCGGTAAGGCCGTGGTGGCCGCGATTGGGCGTTGGAATTCGGCCGGCTGAAGAGCAGTTCCACCATCACGTCCGTCGGCGCCAGGCCTTGCAGGCGCACCGCCACCTCGAAATGAACGCTGCCGCCGAAGGCGATACGACGCTCCACGCTCTTGACCTGCCTCAGGCTGACTCCCGGCCAGGCGGCGCGGACCCGTCCCTTCCAGTCGGCGATCAGGCGAGCGCTGGCAAAGTCCTTGTCGCTGTAACGGCGCCACTGCTTGGTGGCCGGCTGATAGAACTTGGTGACGTATTCGCCGACCATGCGCGCCGAATTGAAGCGGGGCGTGATGGTGGCGATGGATCGCTTCGACATGGCCACCCAGCCCGGCGAGTAGCCCATCGGGCCGCGGTCGTAGTAGAGGGGCGCCACCTTGTCCTGCAGGAGTCTCATAAAGCGTGCGCGCCTCTTCGTAGTCGCGCGCGGCCTTCGTCCACGCCGTGATCGTACGCGCTTGAGGTCGGTTTGATCGCCCAGCCGTTTTCCCGCTCGTGGCCCTCCTCGTAGCCCTCGTCCCACCAGCCGTCGAGCACGGACAGGTTGATGCACGCCGTTCAATGCCGCCTTCATGCCCGAGGTTCCCGACGCCTCCAGCGGATAGACCGGGTTGTTCAGCCAGACGTCGACGCCGGACACCAGTCGGCGGGCGAGACGCAGGTCGTAGCCTTCCACCAGCAGGATATGGCCCATGAACTCGGGCATGGCCGCCACTTCGGCGATGCGCCGGATCATCGCCTGCCCGGGTTCGTCGGCCGGGTGCGCCTTGCCGGCGAAGATGAACACCACCGGCCGCTGGGGATCGCTGACGATCTGCTTCAGCCACGAGAGGTTCTGGAACAGCAGGGTGGCGCGCTTGTAGGTGGCGAAGCGGCGGGCGAAGCCGATGGTCAGCACATTCGGATTCTCGGGGTCGGCCACGCGCATCAGGCGGTCGACGTGGGCTTCGGAACCGTGGCTGCGCAGGTGCTGCTGGCTGATGCGGTGCCTGACCAGATGCAGCATCTGCGACTTCATGGACTGGCGCACGCTCCAGTACAGATGATCGGGGATCTGGTGGATCTCCTGCCAGACCTGGGCGTCGGTCAGTCGCTGCGACCAGGCGGGACCAAGGATGCGATCGAAGGTTTCGTGCCACATGTCGGAGAGGAAGGTCGGCACGTGCACGCCGTTGGTGACGTGGCCGATCGGGTTCTCCGGCGGGTCGATCTGCGGCCACATCTCGGCGCAGATCTGCGACGACACCTCGCCGTGGACCAGCGAGACGCCGTTCTGATGCCGGGAGCCGCGAATGGCCAGCGCCGTCATGTTGAAGTCGCCGCGCCCGGCTGTCTGGCCAAGGGCGATCAGGGTGCCGATGTCGCAGCCCATTTCGGCACAGCAGCCCTGGAAGTATTGGCGGATCATGTCCTCGGCGAAATGGTCGTGACCCGCGGGCACGGCCGTATGGGTGGTGAAGACGGTGTTGCAGGCCACGGCTTCCAGCGCCGACGGCATGTCCATGCCGCCCTTGACCAGCAGCCGCATCCGCTCCAGGATCAGGAAGGCGGCGTGGCCTTCGTTGATGTGCCAGACGGTTGGCTTGAGGCCGATCTCGCTCAAGGCCAGGACACCGCCCATGCCGAGAATGATCTCCTGCTCGAGACGCGTGACCCGGTCGCCGCCATAGAGCTGGTGGGCGATATCGCGGTCGTGGGGAGAATTCTCCGCGACGTTGGTATCCAGCAGGTAGAGCGTGATGTGGCCGACCAAGGCCTTCCAGACCTTGACCCGCACTTCGCGGCCGGGGAACTTGACCGTCACATGCAATTCAGCTGCCGTCGGCGCGCAGCACCGGCTGGATCGGCAGGTCGTCGAAATCGGTGTCGTTGTAGGTGGCGTGCTGGCGACCGTCGGCGTCGATCGTTTGCAGGAAGTAGCCCTGCCGATAGAGCAGGCCGACGCCGACGAAGGGCAGATTGAGGTCGGAAGCGGTCTTGCAGTGGTCGCCGGCCAGGATACCCAGGCCGCCCGAGTAGATCGGCAGACTTTCGTGAAAGCCGAACTCGGCGCAGAAGTAGGCGATCAGGTCGCCCTCGCCCATGTGCGGCATGTGCTCGCGCGCAGGCGCCGTGAGGTAGCTGTCATAGGCCGACAGCACCCGGGCCATGACGCCCAGGAATACCGGATCGGCGGTCGCCTCGTCGAGACGGTGCTGGTCAACCCGCTTCAGGAAAGCCTTCGGACTGTGCCCGACGGCGCCCCACAGCTTGTTGCCCAGGCGGGCGAACAGCGTGCGGGTGGGCCGGTCCCAGCTATACCAGAGGTTGTTGGCGATCTCGTCGAGACGGCCCAACCGCTCGGGGAGTTTTGGATTGACTTCGAGCTGGAATCGGGTGCCTGACATTGTTGTTCTCGCTATGGGATGTCGGTGGTGGTTGGCAAAAGCATTTTACGCCCGGTGTTGGCCCGCTTCGAGCGGAAATGGTCAGCTCGCGCGGCTTGCCGTCGAGCGGCCAGGACAGTACCAGTTCCACGGCCTGCATGATCTTTTCGAAGCCCGCCTCCGATTGCGACACGGTACGGTGTGGCCGGGCCGTCATGGCGAGCGCCTGGTCCAGGCTGACGGCGATGCCGCCGCCGAGGACGCCGTCGTCGAGGGTCAGGCGCCGCGCGGCGGCAAGCTTCAACGGGTCGCCGAAGCCGCAGGGCACGTCGCCGTTTTCCAGCAGGTAGCGACCGAGATAGCCGTCGCAACTGGGCATGGCGATGTTGAGGCGGATTTCGACGCGGCCTACCGCGCCAGTGCTCTGGTAGCGCACCGTCAGTCGTTCGCCCGCCATGCGCGTAGGACTTGCCGATGCCGCCGGCGTCCAGGCGCCGCGGCGAAGGACGCCGGCGCGGTTTCGCGATAGTCGTGGATCGGCCGGATGGCGCCGTCGGCCGAATACCAGCAGTCGCCGAACATGCCGCGCGGCCGGGTATCCGGCTCGGCGTCCTCGGGTGAGATTTCGTGGCGGAAGGCGATGCGGTCGTGGGCGGAGGCGATGCCGTCCTGCTGGGCCTGCTCGCCCCGGGCGGCGCGCAGCTTGTCGTGATAGCCCTCGTCATGCCGGCGCAGGGTGTCGCCGAAGTTATGCGCCAGCAGGTGACTGGAAAACTCCGCCAGCATGGCGTCGCCGTCGGCGCGGATCACCGCCAGCAGGTCGCCGCCGCGCAGGAATATTTCGTCGTGGCCGTCGTGGTCGAGGTCGCGGCGTTCCTGCGCCGGGAGGCGGCGCCAGCGTGTCCAATTCCTTCTCCAGCGCCAGCAGGTTGTTCCAGATGGCGCGGCGCAGGTGCGGCAGGTAGAGGCCGCCGAACAGGCCGTGCCAGTAGGCGTCGTTCGCCTGGGCGCGATGCAGTTGCTCTTGCATCGCCGGTGTGCGCTGTTTGGCGGGCAGCGCGGCGAGGCGCGCCGAAACGTCGAGCATGCGTTTGTGCATCCAGTTCGATTCGGGGAAGCGCATGAAGAAGTTGCGCCACATGCCGCCGCGCAGGAAGGCCTTGCGCTCCTCGAAACGACCACTCTGCTTTTCCTGTTCGATCAGCGCGTGATAGGCGCGCGCAGCTTTCGCCGGCAGCGTCCATTCGTTCATTTCGATGTAGGACGTGGTGGGCAGATAGACGATGCCGCGCGTCGGCTGGCTGGCGTGGAACTCGGCGTAGGTGGCGGTCTTGATCAGCGGCGACGCCAGCACGCCTTCGATGAAGCGAGTCAGCCAACCCTGCTCGTAGACCCAGTGAAAGGTCTCCGGCCAGATGCCGAACTTCTCGATGTCGTCGAAATAGACCGCGGCGCGGTGGCCTTCCCGCGCCAGATGCTCCAGCCACATGATGGTCGCCTCGGCCGGCGAAAAGGGCAGGCGATAGCGGGCCTGCTCGGAGATCGGAAACAGATCGAGCCGGCGACCATCCTCTTCGGTGGTGAAGTAGCTGTCGAGCCGCCCGGCCGGCTCGCCGGCGCAAAGGAAATGGTAGTCGTCCACCGCCACATATTCGATGCCGGTGTCGGCCAGCGACGGCACCACCGCCGACTCCCAGACGCGTTCGGTCAGCCAGGCGCCCTTCGGCCGCTGACCGAACAGCCGCTCGATCTTGTCGGAGAGCACCTGAATCTGGCTGACCCGGTCACGGTGCGGAATCGAGGCCAGCACCGGTTCGCAGTCGCCCGAGCCGAACCACTCGACCTGGCCGCGCCGCGTCATCATCGCCAGTCGCTCCATGTCTTCCGGATAATGCTCGAGCAGCCAGTCGAGCAGCCAGCCGGAGAAATGGACGCTGAAACGAAAATCCGGGTAGCGCTCGAGCGTTTGCAGGAACATCCGGTAACAGCGGATGTGGGCCTCCTCCATGACGAAGGGGAAATTGCCGACGGGTTGGTGGGCGTGTACGCCGAAGAGCAGGGAGATGGGGCGGTTGGTCATGAATGGTCTTCCTGGGCTCGGCGCATGGTGCCGCCTTCCGCGGTGTGGGTGCCGCGAGAAATGGGGATATCGAGTTGGGCCGGAGCCGGCAGTTTCAGCAGCTCGTAGAGGTTGGCGAGGTTGCGGCGGAACAGTTGGTCGAAACTGGCAACGGCTGGAGCTGGGTTGTAGTCGCCAAACCACCAGAACCAGTCGGAGCTTTCGCAGATGGCCAGTTGGCGCTCGGCGGCTTCCTCGTCCTTTACCGAAAGCCGGCCGCTGGCCAGGACCAGGTCGTAGCTCTGCTTGGCCGCGCAGAGCAGGTCCCAGGCGCGGTTCTTCTCGGCGTCGCCGATCCAGGTGGATAGGGTGCCATAGACCCAGCTGCCGGCCACCAGACCCGGCAGCGGAGTTGCCACCGGGGCCTCGGCGGCTGGCCGCGACACCAGTTCAGCGTAGGTGGTGGTACGAATTCGCGGGTGATTTTCCAGCAGCAGGTAGAGATCCTCGAAGAAGAAGAATCCGTTGTACGGGTAGTGTTCCCAGGCGTTCTCGCCGTCGAGGATGACGCTGACGATCGGTGCTTCGCCGGCGGGGCTTTCGGCGAGAATCGTCTCGAGTTGGGCGACGAAATGTCCGGCGGCGTCGCGGCCGTGCCAGCTGGCATACTCGAAGCCGATCATGTCCGACAGCCGCTCGTCGCGAAAGAATAGCCGTGATCCCCGGCGCTTCAGGCAATGCCCAGGGCCGGTAGGCGGCGCGCTGATCGCCACCGCCGTGGGCATGCAGACTGTTACGTAGAACGCCTTCGCCACTGGCGAACCAGCGGCAGCCATGCGCTGCCAATTGCTGCACGACACCGGTGGACACCGCGCCTTCGGCCGGCCACATGCCGACCGGCGCGCCGCCGAAACGGTGGGCGTGGGACCTTCTGGCGGCCTCGATGTGGGCGATCAGCCGCTGGCGTCCACCCGGGTAGGTCGTGGTCAACGGCAACGGCGCGTCCGGCACGGTCTCGCGGGCGCTGCCGAAATCGAGCAGCAGCGGCGCCAGCGGATGGGTATCCGGCGTGGTGGAAAGCTCGACCTGGCCGCGCTCCAGCAGCGTCCGGTAGCGCGGCAGCAGGCTGCGCAGGGTCGCGCCGATCAGCTTGAGCAGCGCCAGCCGGTCGGCATGGCTGTAGGCTTCGCCCTTGCTCATCAATTCGGCGATCAGCGGCTCGCGGCGACGCTCGGTCTCGCCGGTCCAGGCCAGGTGATACCAGGTGACCAGATCCGCGAAGTAAGCGCCGGAAAGATAGGCCAGGGCGTTCTCGCCTTCGCGCGCCAGACTGCTCGTAGAGGTCGTGCAGCCGCTGTAGTGCGGGAAGGGCGCCAGCATCGTGTGGTGGTTGCTGCGAAAGCAGGTCTCGAGCAGCAGTCGCCGGTCGTCGGGCGAGATGGTGTGCAGGTCCGCGGCCGCCAGCAGACGCAGCAGCGGATCGCGAAACTCGCCAGTGTCGAACTGGCGGCATAGTCCTCGATCTGGTCGAGCAGCACCGGCACGAAATTGACCACGGCGTGGATGCGCGGGTGGCGCTCCAGGTGGTCCGCCATGTCGGTGTAGTCCTTGATGGCGTGCAGATACACCCAGGGCAATACATGCTCGCCGCTGGCATGGTCGCGGTAGTCCGGCTGATGCATGTGCCAGAGGAAGACGAGATCGAGATGCTTCCCGGACATCGCCGTGGCGCCTAGCGAATCTGGTGGATGCACTGCCCGAGCATTTCCGGCGTCACCAGGGTGATGCCCTTTCCGCTGACGTGGAAGCGCTGGCGTCCTCGACCGGATCGTAGCCGATGGTCATGCCGGCCGGGATATGGCAGTGCTTGTCCACGACCACCCGGCGCAGGCGGGCGCCTTGCGCCGATGTCCACTTCGGGCAGGATCACCGAGTCCTCGACCACCGCCGTAGCTGTGCACATGCACGCTGGAGAACAGCAGCGAGCGGCGCACGGTGGCGCCGCTGATGACGTCGCCGCCGGAAACCAGCGAATCGACGGCCATGCCGCGCCGATCATCGTCGTCGAAGACGAACTTGGCCGGCGGCAACTGTTCCTGGTGCGTCCAGATCGGCCATTCCTCGTCGTACATGTTGAGTTCGGGCGTGACCTTGGTCAGCTCCATGTTGGCTTCCCAGTAGGCGTCGATGGTGCCGACGTCGCGCCAGTAGGGAACCTCCGTGTCCGGTCATGCCGACGCAGCTGTCGGCGAAGTTGTGGGCGAACGGCGCGATAGCGGGCGACGCAGTGCGGGAATCATGTCCTTGCCGAAGTCGTGCGATGACTTGGGGTCGTCGGCGTCGCGGATCAGTTGCTCGTAGAGGAACTCGGCGTTGAAGACGTAGATGCCCATGCTGGCCAGCGCGCGGTCCGGGCTGGCCGGGCATGGCCGGCGGATTCTTGGGCTTCTCGACGAAGCTGGTGACGCGGCTGCTGCTCGTCGACGCCGCATCACGCCGAAGGCCGATGGCCTCCTCGACGCGGCACTTCCATGCAGGCGACCGTCATGTCGGCCTCGGCTTGGGCGTGCTCGGCCAGCATGCGACCGTAGTCCATCTTGTAGATGTGATCACCGGACAGGATCAGCACGTAGTTCGGGTTTGCGCCGCCGGATCAGGTCGAGGTTCTGGAACACCGCGTCGGCGGTGCCCTGGTACCAGTTCTCGGCGATCTGCTGCTGCGCCGGCAGCAGGTCGATGAATTCGTCGAAGCGGCCGTCGAGAAAGCTCCAGCCGCGCTGCAGGTGCTGGATCAGGCTCTGCGCCTTGTACTGCGTGGCGACGCCGATGCGGCGGATGCCGGAATTGACGCAGTTCGACAGCGTGAAATCGATGATGCGGAACTTGCCGCCGAAGGGCACCGCCGGCTTGGCGCGCCAGTCGGTGAGCTGCATCAGCCGGCTGCCGCGGCCGCCGGCGAGCACCATGGCGAAGGTGCTGCGCGTCAAGTGGCTGACAAAACGACCGTAGGCCGCATGGGGATCATTGAGTGTCATCTCTTGCTGCATGGGGTATCCTCCTGTCCAAGCTCTAATTATGGCCAATAGTGGAAAAAATGCCCGACAAATCGTTAAATGCGCTCATTGAAGCACGAGAACACGACCCATTCCGCCGGCTTGGCGCTCATCCAGAGGGCGATGGCTGGTCGCTGACGGTATTCCGCCCTAGCGCTACGGGGGTGTCCGTGGAGACGGCCGACGGCTGGCGGCCATTGGCACGTCTGGACAATACCGATGTGTTCCGGCTCCGTTCAAACCTGCAGCTGCCGACACCCTATCGGCTGCGGGTCGTCGAGGGGAGTACGGAGACCATCTGTCACGATCCCTACGCCTTCCCGCCCGGCGACTCCAGCCACGATCTGTATCTCTTCAGCCAGGGGGTTAACTTCCAGGCGTATCGCCTGCTCGGCGCGGTTGCCGAATCCCGCCAGGGCGTGGCGGGTTTCTGTTTCCGGGTCTGGGCACCCAATGCCGAACGGGTGTCCGTGGTTGGCGACTTCAACCGCTGGGATGGCCGGGTTCTCCCGATGTGCTCGCTGGGCGCGTCCGGTATCTGGGAACTGTTCATCCCCGGCCTGCCGGCCGGCAGCCTCTACAAGTTCGAAATCCGTAATCGGCACAGCGGTGCCGTGGTGGCCAAGGCCGACCCGTATGCCCGGTCGTTCGAGAATCGGCCAGCGACCGCCGCCAAGGTGACGACGGCATCTGCCTACGCCTGGAAAGATTCCGACTGGCTGGAGCGGCGTGCCCGCTGGGACTGGCAGCACGCGCCGATGTCGGTATATGAAATGCATATCGGCTCCTGGATGCGCCATCCGGACAACACTTTCTACAGCTACCTGGAGCTGGCGGAGCGGCTGCCCGCCTACCTCAAGGACCTGGGCTACACCCACGTCGAGTTTCTGCCCTTGATGGAGCATCCGCTGGATGAATCCTGGGGCTACCAGTGCACCGGTTTTTTCGCGCCGACGGCCCGCCACGGCACCCCGGACGAACTGAAGGTTCTCATCGATGCCCTGCACCAGGCGGGCATCGGCGTTCTCCTCGATTGGGTGCCGGGGCACTTTCCGGCCGATGCCTGGGCGCTTGCCCACTTCGATGGCACCGCCCTCTACGAGCATGAAGATCCACGCCTCGGCAAGCACCAGGACTGGGGCACCCACATCTTCAACTACGGCCGCAACGAGGTCAGATCCTTCCTGCTCTCCTCCGCCCACTGGTGGTTGTCCGAGTTTCATGCCGACGGACTGCGGGTCGACGCCGTCGCCTCCATGCTCTACCTCGACTACTCGCGCAAGGCCGGCGAATGGCTGCCCAACAAGTATGGCGGTCGCGAGAATCTCGAAGCCATCGAATTCCTGCGCTCGCTAAACGAAATGGTGCACCGGGAATTCCCGGGCGCGCTGACCGTCGCCGAGGAATCGACCGCCTGGCCGATGGTCTCGCGGCCGGTCTATGTCGGTGGCCTCGGCTTCTCGATGAAGTGGAACATGGGCTGGATGAACGACACCCTCGACTACTTCACTAACGACCCCATCCACCGTCGCTATCACCACGACCGGCTCACCTTCGGCCAGCTCTACGCCTATTCGGAAAACTTCGTGCTGCCGATCTCGCACGACGAAGTGGTACACGGCAAGGGTTCCCTGCTGGGCAAGATGCCCGGCGACGAATGGCAGCGCTTCGCCAACCTGCGCTTGCTGCTGACCTACCAGATGACCGCGCCGGGCAAGAAGCTCCTGTTCATGGGCTGCGAACTTGCGCAGGGCCACGAGTGGCGGGATCGAGAGGAATTGCCGTGGCACCTGCTGCAATGGCCGCAACATCAGGGCATGAAGGATCTGGTGCGCGACCTCAACCGTCTCTATACCGAGCTACCCGCCTTGCACGATCAGGATTTCTCCGGCGATGGATTCTCCTGGATCGATTGCCATGACGCCGATCAGTCGGTGATCAGTTGGTTGCGCCAAGCCCGCGACGGCAGCTTTGTGGTCGTCGTGCTTAACCTGACACCGGTGCCGCGAAAGGGCTATCGTATCGGCGTGCCCGCCACCGGTAGCTACCGGGAATTGCTGAACAGCGATTCCCGCTACTACGGCGGCAGCGACCTCGGCAATGACAGCGTACTGGCGGCGGCGAGCCAATCCTGGATGGGCCGGCCGGCGTCGCTGGTGCTGACGCTGCCCCCCCTGGCCGGCATGGTGTTGGTCCGGGCGTCGGACTAGAACCAGGCGGGGCGGCGGGCCCCGCGGGGCCTGGAGCTCAGGCGTTCAGCTTGCCTTCGTGAAACAGCCGGTCGATCTCGGCTTCGGCGGCCAGCCAGTCTTCGCTCTCGCAGCCGGTCATGAAGCCGCGGCGCTCGGCCATGAAGTAGGCGGCAACCTCGACGTAGTGCCGGCGCTGATTGGCGTCAAGGGGCGTCTTGGCGATCTTCGGCGCCTTGGTCACCTTGGCGGCGGGAGCCGCCGCGACCGCGGTCTGCTCGGCTTTCGCCACAGGCTTTGCCGCCACCTTGGGGGCGGCCTTGGCCGTCGTTGCCTTCGCGGCGGTCTTGGTCGCCGTGGCTTTGGCGGCGCTTGCCGGCGCAGCCTTGGTCGTCTTCTTGGTCGCAGTCGTTGTCTTGGTGGCGGCTGTCTTCGCGCCGGTCTTCTCGGTTGTGGCCATCGCTGATCTCCTAGGAATTTAACTAATAATTGGTTTGGGTTTGTTCGGCCGCGCATTATACGGCGCCATTGTTGCTAAACCATTGCCAAATGCTTGTTACGTCAATAGAAAAGCTTATTCCCTCAATCGGTGCGCAAGGCCTGGCGGGCTAGGCGGGCGGCACCGCGCAGACCCAGGGCCGGATCGATCGCCACCGTCACCGGCATGCGCCTGGCGATGGCGGCATGTTCCGCCTTGGCATTGAACGCCGGCAGGAACGGGCTGTCCGGCAATATCGACATGAGCTTGCCGGCGATGCCGCCGGCAAGAAAGACACCGCCCCGCGCCATGGCGACCATGGCCATGTCGCCCGCGAAAGCGCCATAGGCCGACAGGAAGACATCCAGGGACTTGCGGGCACCCGGGTCGTTGTCGATCAGCGCCTGTTCGGTGATGGCGGCGGGACTCTTGTCCTCGCCCGTCAGAATTCGGTGGATGGCGGCGAGCCCCGGGCCGGAAACGACCCGTTCCGCCGTCACCCGGCCGTGCGCGGCGCGCAGTGCCCGCCAGACCTTATCCTGCGCCTCGTCCAATGGCGCAAACCCGACATGGCCGCCTTCGCCGGGCAGCACCCGCCAATGGTCGTCGTACCATACCAGAATGGCCATGCCCAACCCCGTGCCGGCGCCGACCACCAGTCGTGGCGCCTCGGGCAAGGGTTCGCCGACCTGGAGCGGGACGAGCGTCTCGGCCGGTGCCACCGTGACGCCCATCGCGGCGGCGGCGAAATCGTTGGCGAGGGCCAGTGGGCCGATGCCGAATCGCGCCGCCAGCGCATCGGCGTCGATCGCCCACGGCAGGTTGGTCAACCGCGCCCGGCGGCCGTCGTCGCTTACCGGCCCGGCGACCGCCAGACAGCCGGCGTCGATCCTGGCCCCCGTGCCGGCCAGAAAATCTGCCAGCAGCGGCTCGAGACCGGGGTAGTCGTTGCAGAGCAAATAACGCTCGCCGACGGGGTCGGTCGTGCCCGGTTCAGCCAGTGCCAGCCGCGCATGAGTGCCGCCGATATCCCCGCAAAGGATCATGCCGCTCATACCGCCATGGGCGCCGTCAGCGGCGCGTGGTGTCGATACCCTTCGAGCTGGAAGTCACTGGGCTCGACCTTTTCGAGCCACTCGGGTTCGTACCGGCCGGTTACCGCGTAGTCGGGAATGCGGTCGGACAAGACCAGCCGGGGGGCGGCGTAAGGCTCCCGCCTGAGCTGCTCCTGAAGCATGTCGGCGTGGTTCTCGTAGATGTGCGCGTCGCCGATGAAATAGGTGAACCAGCGCGGGACATATCCGGTCAGTCGCCCCGCCAAATGCAGCAAGGCCGCGCCTTCAGTCAGATTGAAAGGCGTGCCGAGCCCCACGTCGTTCGAGCGGATATAGAGGCAGAGCGAGATTTCCCGCGTCTCCTGGCTGACCAGGAACTGGTACAGCAGGTGGCAAGGCGGGAGCGCCATTTCCTCCAGTTGCGCCCAGTTCCAGCCATGGAACAGGATGCGCCGGTTGCCCGGATCCTTGATGATCGTGTCGAGGCACAGGCGTAGCTGGTCGATCGCCTTGTAGAACAGGACAGCCGTGGTCTTCCCTTGCGCATTGACGTCGTCAACCGTGCCTATCCGCCTGTAGCCGCGCGCCAGCGCATCGGCAATCCGCGCGGCGCCCTGCGGATCGCCGGGGTCCACGAGCTTGTAGGCCGGCCAATTGCGCCACTGGACGCCATAGACGGGGCCGAGATCGTCCATTCGCAGTCGGTAGGGGTTGGCCAGCCACTCGGCATTCTGATTGGCGTTCTGGTCCCAAACCTTGCAGCCCAAGGCCCTGAAATCCGCCGCGCTCCGGTAACCGCGGAGGAAACCGATCAATTCGCCGACGGCGGACTTGAAGGCCAGCTTCTTGGTGGTCACCGCGGGGAAGCCCCGCTGCAAGTCGAACTTCATCATTGCGCCGGGGATGCTTCGGGTGCGGATACCGGTGCGGTTTTCCTGCCACGAGCCGTTGTCGAAGATGTCTTGGACGAGATTCAGGTACTGTTTCATGGCTGTTGCCCGGGGGGTGTCGGAGGGCGAGGCGGGTAGCGGGCGATGTCTATGGTCGGCTTGGTATTCTAGAGGAAACGTTCAGCGCCTTCCCCATCCGATCCGCCATGACGGCCCGGCGGGATTCCAGTATGCTCATCGACTAGCTCAACACCGGAACCGCGCAATGCTGGGTCTGTTTTCCCCGAAGGTTGACCACCCCTTGGCCGATGCCAGGGAGGTCCGCCGCCTGCTTGTCGAGTTGCCGGCGCTGGAGCCGTCGGCGGCGCTGGAAAGCGCCACCGCTTGGCTGGAATCGCTGGTCGCCACGCCGGAGTTCCCGCCCGGGCGCCGTCTGGAGTTGGTGCTCCAGATCGACGAGGCGGTGCTGCCGCAGTCGGGCAAACTGGCCCGCGACTACCTCGCGCCGACCCAGAGCCGGGCTCGGGCGTTTCGACTCTGGCAAATCGGCCACGCCTATTGGGTGGCGCTGGCGGCCGCCTACCGGCAGACGCTGGCGCTTCATCGCGACGACCCGGTGAATATCGACATCCCTCGGCCGCAGCTCGCGCTGCTTTGCGCGCGGCTGCTCCACGCCTACGGCGGCGAACTCAAGTGGGAGCAGTTCTGCTACGGGCCGCTCGACGGTGGCTTGTGGCAATTGGCCGGCGATGCCTATCTCGAGGCGGGTCGGGGCAAGGTCGCCAGCGCGACCGCCAGCCTGTATGCCAATGCCGGCACAACGACCCCCGAGGCTGAATACCTGCGGATCCTGATTCTCCAGTCGTCGTCCATGGACAAGCTGCTGCCGGTCGAGATCGAGATCGCCGAGCGGCTGATCACCCATTTGCTGCCTTCGTTTTCGCTGACCGATCAGGCGCGGCCCGACAACGTCTATTGGGTCGATCTCGCCAAGCCGCTGCCGCCGACGCGGCTGGCCGTGATCCCCGCGATCACGCCGACGCTGCGCTTCTTCGCCACCGGCTCGGCGCTGGCTGCCCTGGCCCGGTTGCGGGCGGGAATTGCGGCCCGCGGGGAGCTCCCCGCCGACGTCAATTTCGGCGGCCGATATTCACTACGGGTGGTGCTGCCGGTACTGGATCATCTGAACACCTGCTGGTCGCCGGTGCCGCCGATGCGCGGCCACGAACGGCGTCAGGTCAAGTCGCGCATGGGCATCGCGCACGGCTTGGCGGCGATTCGACGTCACTTGCTCGGCCTGCCCATCGAGGCCGGCGATGGGGATTCGTGGCTGGTCGAGAATGTCAGCCAGGGGGGCATCGGCGCGCAGGTTGCGCTGACCGGCAAGGAATGGCTCAAGGTCGGCGTCCTGGTCGGCATGCGGCCGGAAGGTGGCGATAACTGGCTGGTCGGAGTGGTGCGCCGTTTCAGCAGACTCTCCGACTCGACCGGCGGCGTCGGCATCGAAACCCTGTCGAAGACGCCACGCGGGCTGGTCGCGGACAGCCGGGGTTTGTCGACCGAGCTGATCGCCCTCGACCCTCTTGGCGAGGGGGAGTATGTGCGGCTGGCGCTGTCACCGGCGGCCTGGGAGGAGCAGATCCCCCTCAAGGTCGAGGTGGAGGGACGACGGTTCTGGCTGTTTCCCAACGCCCTGGTCGAAGACGGCGCCCGGCACGTCATCGGCCAGTACCGCGCCGAACTCGCGGTCTAGCGCGTCGGCGTGGCCGGTCGCCGCGCCGACTTCGGCCGGAAGGCCTTGACCACGGCCTCGTCGGTTTCGATGTACGGCCCGCCGATCAGATCGACGCAGTAGGGCACGGCGGCGAAGACGCCGTCGAGCGTCTCCTTGATCGCCTTGGGCTGGCCGGGCAGGTTGATGATCAGGGTCTTGCCGCGGATCACGCCGACCTGGCGCGACAGGATGGCCGTCGGCACGTACTTCAGGCTCACCTGCGCGCATCTGTTCGCCAAAGCCCGGCATCACCTTGTCGGCGACGGCCAGCGTCGCTTCCGGCGTCACGTCGCGCGGCGCCGGGCCGGTGCCGCCGGTGGTGAGCACGAGATGGCAGCCGTCCCGGTCGCACAACTCGATCAAGCGTCGCCTCGATGATCGCCTGCTCGTCGGCGATCAGCCGGCTTTCCAGGCGCCACGGGCTGGTCAGCGCGGCGGCGAACCATTCGCGCAGGGCCGGGATGCCCATGTCTTCGTAGACACCGCTCGATGCCCGGTCGGAGATCGACACCAGGCCGATCAGCAGGTCGTCAGTCGTCGGCAGTTCCAGGCTCATCTGGCTCATGGGACGTTTCCTCCAAAGCGCGCAGGACGCGGAACAGTTCGCGGAAAGCGCGCGGCGGCTTGTTCGCCGCCGCTTCCTTGAGGGCGTTGCGCCGCAACTGGCGCAGGTGCTGAAGGTCGGCGCCGGGATGTTCGCCGGCGATTTCGCCGAGCACCGCCTCGTCTTCGAGGAGGCGGGCGCGCAGGCGCTCCAGGGCGTGCTGGCGGGCATTGGCCGCCGCCGAAACACCGTTGATCTCGTCCAGGGCGGCCTGGATGGGCGCGGGATCGACGTCGCGCATCAGGCGGCCGACGTACTGCAATTGCCGCCGCTTTGCCTCGTGCTTGGTGATGAAGCGCTGAGCATCGCGCACCGCGTCGCGCAGCTTGTCGGGCATGTCGATCTTCGCCAGGCGATCCGGCTTGACGGCCACCAGTTGCTCGCCCAGCGACTGGAGCGCGTCCATTTCGCGCTTCAGGCGCGACTTGCTGGGGCGCTCGGGGCCGGTGTCTTCGGCGTGGCCGGCGTCGTCATGGTCGTCCAAATGGGCTGATGGTTCCACGGGTATGATTGTATCTTTACACTTCGCATGTCCGCCTTCTCATGTCCGAACAGGAATTCAGCTACAGCCGCGCGCGCCTGCGTCGCTCTGGCCCAACAGGTGCTCGACGACGCGCGCCACCTCGGCGCCACCGCCTGCGAAACCGATGTTTCCGAGGCCTTCGGCCAATCGGTGACCGTGCGCCGGCAGGAAGTCGAGACCATCGAGTACAACCGCGACAAGGGTATCGGCGTCACCGTCTATCTCGGTCAGCGCCGCGGCCATGCCTCCACTTCGGACTTCTCCGCCGATGCCGTGCGCGCCACCGTCGAGGCGGCGCTGTCGATCGCCCGCTTCACGGCCGAGGACCCTTGCGCCGGGCTGCCGGAGGCGAGCCTGCTGGCGACGCCGGCACAGGGCGACATCGACCTCGATCTCTTCTATCCCTGGCACTTGCCGGTGGAAGAAGCGATCGACATCGCCCAGCGCTGCGAACAGGCCGCCTTCGACGTCAGCCCGCTGATCACGAATTCCGAAGGCGCCAGCGTTTCGGTGCAGCAGTCCCATTTCATCTCGGCCAACAGCCTGGGCTTCATGGGCGGCTACGCGACCTCGCGCCACTACCTTTCGTGCTCGGCGATTGCCGGCGAAGGGGACGACATGCAGCGCGACGACTGGTATTCCGGCCAGCGCGATCCGCGCGACCTGGCCGCGCCCGAGGCCATCGGCGACTACGCCGCGCGGCGCACGCTGTCCCGTCTGGGCGCGCGCAAGCTGAAGACGCGCCAGGTGCCCGTGCTGTTCGAGGCGCCGCTGGCCGCCGGCCTGATCGGCAGCTTCGTCCATGCCGTCAGCGGCGGCTCGCTCTACCGCAAGTCGTCCTTCCTGCTCGATGCGCTGGGCAAGCGCATCTTCCCCGACTTCGTGCACATCGACGAGCGGCCGCATCTGCAGAAGGGCCTGGCCTCCAGCCCCTTCGACGACGACGGCGTGGCGACGCGCGATCGCGACGTGGTCGACGGACGGCGTGCTGCAAGGCTATTTCCTCTCCACCTACTCGGCGCGCAAGCTGGGCATGCCGACCACCGGCAATGCCGGCGGCAGCCACAACCTGCTGGTCGAGCCCGGCCCGCTGCGATTTCGCCGGCCTGCTGCGACAAATGGGCACCGGCCTGCTGGTCACCGAACTGCTCGGCCACGGCATCAACTACGTGACCGGCGACTACTCGCGCGGCGCGGCCGGCTACTGGGTGGAGAACGGCGAGATCGCCTATCCCGTGCATGAAATCACCATCGCCGGCAATCTGAAGGACATGTTCGCCGGCATCGTCGCCATCGGCAACGACATGGTGGTGCGCGGCTCGAAGCAGGTCGGTTCCATCCTGATCGACCGCATGACAGTGGCCGGGAATTGATTGCGGTTTACCGCAACATTGCGCTTGCATCGTAGGTGTAGTATCTCCGGCACGCGACGGCGCGCCTGCCGGTCGCCAACGGAAATCAACAAGGAGACGAGAATGGAACGACGCAAGTTTCTGCAACACGCCGGCCTGACCGGTATTCTGGCCGCCGGCGCGGCGCCAGCCATCAGTGCCCAGAACTGCCCACCATCAAGTGGCGCCTGACTTCCAGCTTCCCGAAGAGCCTCGACACCATCTACGGCGGCGCCGAGGTGCTGGCCAATCGGCTCAAGGCCATGACGGGCGGCAAGTTCCAGGTCCAGGTGTTCGCCGGCGGCGAAATCGCCCCGGGCCCGCAGGCGCTGGATGTGACGCAGAACGGCACGGTCGAGTGCTGCCATACCTGTTCCTACTATTTCGTCGGCAAGGACAAGACCTTCGCCTTTGGCACTTCCGTACCCTTCGGCATGAACTGCCGGCAGATGAACGCCTGGATCTATTACGGTGGCGGCCAGAAGCTGCTCGATGATTTCTACAGCAACTACAACATCGTTTCTTTCGCCGGCGGCAACACCGGTGTGCAGATGGGCGGCTGGTTCCGCAAGGAGATCAAGCACGCTGGCCGACGTCAAGGGCGTCAAGATGCGCATCGCCGGCCTGGGCGGCGCGGTCTGGTCGTCGCTGGGCATGGTCACGCAGCAGATCCCCGGCTCCGACATCTACCCGGCGCTGGAGAAAGGCACCATCGATGCCGCGGAATGGGTCGGCCCCTACGACGACGAGAAGCTGGGCTTCCACAAGGTGGCCAAGAACTACTACTTCCCGGGTTGGTGGGAACCGGGTCCGGTCATTCACTTCTTCGTGAACAAGGACGCAGTGGGCCAAGCTGCCCAAGGAATACCAGGAGGCCTTCCAGGCCGCCGCCTACGAAGCCAACGTGACCATGATGGCTGAATACGATCACAAGAACCCGATCGCGCTGCGCAGTCTGGTTCAGCAAGGCGTCAAGCTGAAACGCTACTCGAACGAGATTCTCGAAGCCACCTACAAGGCGGCGGTCCAGCTCTACAGCGACGAGTCGGCCAAGAATCCGGCCTTCAAGAAGATCTACGACGATTACCTCAAGTACCAGAAGACGCAGAACCAGTGGTTCAGCGTCGCCGAACTGGGTATGGACAGCTTCCTGCAGCAGCACATCAAGTAGGTCGGGAGTCTTCCGAACGAAAAGGCCCAGCGGCATGCCGCTGGGCCTTTTCCCTTTTGGTAACGCAGGTTGCGTTACTTGCTGTCCTTGTTGGCGTCTCGCAGGGCTTTGTTCAGCGCGTCATCTCCGTCCTGCCCGGTTGGTGCGCCAAAGGCGCCACTGGACTTCTCCGCGTCCTGCTGCAGCATCTGCTGGATGTCTATTTCCGCTCCACCGGCATCAATCGGTTTGTCGTGGCCGACCAGTTGCGGGAAGGCGATGATCAGGGCGACCATGATCACCTGGATAACCACGAACGGGATCGCGCCCCAATAGATCTGTCCGGTGGTCACCGGCTGGGTGAGCGCGCCGGTATGGGCGTCCTTGAAGGGCGAGGTGGGCGCCACGGAGCGCAGATAGAACAGGGCGAAGCCGAAGGGCGGGTGCATGAACGAGGTCTGCATGTTGACCGCCAGCAGCACGCCGAACCAGATCAGGTCGATGCCCAGCTTCTCCGCCACCGGGCCGAGCAGGGGCACGATGATGAACGACAGTTCGAAGAAGTCGAGAAAGAAGGCAAGCACGAACACCAGGATGTTCACCACGATCAGGAAGCCGATCTGGCCGCCGGGCAGGTCGGAGAGCAGATGTTCGACCCAGCGGTGGCCATCGACGCCGTAGAAGGTGAGGCTGAAGACGCGCGCGCCGACCAGGATGAAAACGACGAAGGTGGTCAGCTTGGCGGTGCTGTCCATCGCCTGCCTGAGTAGCGACCAGGAGAGCCGCCTTCTCGCGAGCGCCATCAGGATGGCGCCGGTGGCGCCCATGGCGCCGCCTTCCGTGGGTGTGGCGACGCCGAGGAATATGGTGCCCAGTACCAGGAAGATCAGCGCCAGCGGCGGAATCAGCACGAAAGTGACCTTCTCGGCCATGGCCGAGAGCAGGCCGAGCTTGGTGACGCGGTTGGCCACCGCGAGTACAAAAGCGACACCGATGCCCACCAGCATGCTGACGACGATGGTTTCGTCGACGGGGTTGTCCGCCGGCAGGCGCAGCTTGGCATAGGCGATAGCGGCGGCGCTCGACACCACGGTGAGGACCAGCAAGGAAGTGTTGCCGGTTTTGCCACTGGGCTCGCGGAAAGTCCGCGCCGACAAGGGCAGGGCCGGCGCCCATTGCGGCTTGATCAGGGTGACCAGCAGCACGTAGCCGATGTAGAGCCCGGAGAGCACGAAACCAGGTACGAAGGCGCCCTTGTACATGTCGCCGACCGACTTGCCGAGCTGGTCGGCCATGATGATCAGCACCAGCGAGGGCGGGATGATCTGCGCCAGGGTGCCGGAGGCGGCGATTACGCCGGAAGCCAGTCGCCGGTCGTAACCGTAGCGCAGCATGATGGGCAGCGAGATCAGCCCCATCGAGATTACCGAGGCGGCGACGACGCCGGTGGTGGCCGCGAGCATGGCGCCAACGAGCACGACGGCGTAGGCGAGGCCACCGCGGATCGGCCCGAACAGTTGGCCGATGGTGTCGAGCAGATCCTCGGCCATGCCCGACCGCTCCAGGATCAGTCCCATGAAGGTGAAGAAGGGGATCGCCAGCAGCGTGTCGTTGTTCATGATGCCGCCGAAGATGCGTTCCGGCAGCGCTTGGAAGAAAGTTGGTTGAAACAGACCCAGTTCGATACCCAGCCAGCCGAAGATGATGCCGTTGGCGGCCAGCGCGAAGGCGACAGGGAAGCCGAGCAGGAGGAAGAACACCAGCGAGGCGAAGATGATGGGCGCCATGTTGGCAATCAGGAAGGCACTCACTTGTCGCCTCCTTTCTTGCCATCGACCATGGCCTGATTCATGCCGACGATATCCGCCATGTCGGGCGTCGTCTGTCGCTTCCTGATTGCTTCGGCCAGTTCCTCCTCGGCGCTCGGGCCCTTGATCTTTTCGAGAGGATTGGGGCCCTTGCCGGTCAGGAAGGCGATACGCTTGACGAGTTCCGAAAAGCCTTGCAGCGTCAGCAGGAGAAATCCGATGGGCATCAGCAGCCGTACCGGCCAGCGCACCAGGCCACCCGGGTTGGGTGACCCTTCGCCAGTGGTCCAGGCGTTCATGAAGACCGGCCACGAGAGGTAGAGGGTCAGCAGCGCCATGGGCAACAGAAACACCAGAATGCCGAAAACGTCGATCCAGTTCTGGGTTCGCGCCGAGAAGCGGCCGGTGACGACGTCGATGCGGATGTGTTCGTTCTTCAGCAGCACATAAGCCGAACAGAAGAGGAATATCGCGGAGAACAGATACCACTGGATCTCCAGCAGCGCATTGGAACTCCAACTGACGCTGTAGCGCATTACCGCGTTGCCGGCGCTGATGACCACCACCACCAGCACCAGCCAGGTTGCCGCCTTGCCGATGCCTTGGTTGACGCCGTCGATCAGGCTCGACAGCTTGAGTAGTCCTTGCATGGACGTGATCCCTCCTCTAGTACCCGGCCGGACGGTAAAATCCAGCCTTGTTTGCCACTTCTTATTTGCTGCCGCGTAGCTTAATCGCTAACTCCGTCGATTGGCTAGGCGAATGTGGAAATCCACACCACTTGCCGCTCCGCCCCATGACTGCCACCCGAATCTGCATCATCCGCCACGGCGAAACCGACTGGAACGTCGAACAGGCGCATCCAGGGCCATGTCGACATTCCGCTCAACGCCAATGGCCAGGCGCAGGCCGCCGCAGCCGCCGGCGGGTTGGCCGGCCACGCCTTTACCGCCGCTTTCAGCAGCGATCTGGAGCGGGCCTGGCGGACTGCGGAAACGGCCACCCGGGCGCTCGACCTGGAAGTACGGGCCGAGCGCGGCTTGCGCGAGCGCCACTATGGAATGCTCCAGGGCCTCACCGCGGCGGAGATTCTGGAACGCTGGCCGCGGGTGCATGCCCGCTATGTGGCGCGCGACCTCGACTACGATTTCGAGACCGGCGAGGCACTGGCGAGCTTTGCCGACCGCGTCGTCGCCACCGTCGAACAACTGGCGAGCCTTCATCCGGGTGGGAGCCTCCTGCTGGTGTCGCATGGCGGCGCGCTCGATATCTGCTATCGCCGGGCCACCGGTCGCGACTTGTCGGCGCCCCGGGATTTTGCCATTCCCAACGCGGCACTCAACTGGTTCGAAGTCGGCCCGGCCGGGTGGCGTTTGCTGGCCTGGGCGGATCGGCGCCATCTGGAGCGGGCGTTGGAAGAATCGGCCGAATGATAAAATTGCTTTTTTACTCCCTCTGAAACGAAAGCCGCCGCCATGTTTGCCAAGCAGAACACCCTCGCCAAGGCCGATGCCGAGATCTGGGCCGCCGTCCAGGCCGAGAATCGTCGTCAGGAAGACCATATCGAACTGATTGCCTCGGAGAACTATGTTTCCTGGGCGGTGATGGAAGCCCAGGGCTCCCAGTTGACCAACAAGTACGCCGAGGGCTATCCGGGCAAGCGTTACTACGGTGGCTGCGAACATGTCGATGTGGTCGAGCAACTGGCGATCGACCGCGCCAAGAAGCTGTTCGGCGCCGATTGCGCCAACGTGCAGCCCAATTCCGGCTCCCAGGCCAATCAGGCCGTGTTCATGGCCTTCCTGAAGCCCGGCGACACCATCCTTGGCATGAACCTGGCGATGGGCGGCCACCTGACCCACGGCTCTTCGGTCAATATGTCCGGCAAGTGGTTCAATGTCGTTCCCTACGGCCTCGACGCCGACGAGGACATCGACTACGCTGCGCTGGAAACGCTGGCGATCGAGCACAAACCCAAACTGATCATCGCCGGCGCCTCGGCCTTCGCCCTGCGGATCGACTTCGAGCGTTTCGCCAAGATCGCCAAGGCGGTCGGCGCCATCTTCATGGTCGACATGGCCCACTATGCGGGGCTGGTCGCCGCCGGCTTCTATCCGAACCCGGTGCCGCACGCCGACGTGGTGACCTCGACCACGCACAAGACGCTGCGAGGCCCGCGCGGCGGCCTGATCCTGATGAAGGCGGAGCACGAAAAGGCTATCAACTCCGCCATCTTCCCCGGCCTGCAAGGGGGCCCGCTGATGCATGTCATCGCCGCCAAGGCGGTGGCTCTGAAGGAGGCGATGACCAAGGAGTTCAAGGCCTATCAGGAACAGGTGATGGAGAACGCCGTGGTCATGGCCAAGGTGCTGAAGAGTCGTGGCTTGCGCATCGTTTCCGGGCGCACCGAGAGCCACGTCTTTCTCGTTGACCTGCGGGCCAAGAACATCACCGGCAAGGACGCCGAGGCCGCTCTGGGGCGCGCCCACATCACCATCAACAAGAACTCGATTCCCAACGACCCGCAGAAGCCCTTCGTCACCTCCGGCATCCGTCTCGGCACGCCGGCCATGACGACGCGCGGCTTCACCGAGATCGAGGCCGAAGCGGTGGCCAATCTGATCGCCGACGTCCTGGATGCGCCGGCCGACGAGGCGGTGCTGGCGCGGGTGCGCGGCGAAGTGGCGACGCTGTGCAAGAGGTTTCCGGTATACGGCAACTGAGCGGTGCGTGAGCGGTGAAGTGTCCTTATTGCGCCGATCCGAACACCCAGGTGGTCGATACCCGGGAGAACGAGGACGGCGACACGGTGCGCCGACGCCGCCGTTGCTTGTCGTGCGACAAGCGCTTCACCACCTACGAGCGGGTCGAGCTGCAACTGCCGCTGGTCGTGAAGAAGAACGGCAGCCGGGTCGACTACGACCGCGACAAGGTCAAGGCCAGCATGGCGCTGGCCTTGCGGAAGCGCTCGGTGCCGACCGAAAGCGTCGATGCGGCCATCGACCGCATCGAGGAGCGCCTCGTGACGCTCGGCGAGCGCGAGGTCGCCTCCGACCGGGTCGGCGAACTGGTGATGCGCGAGTTGAAGAAACTCGACAAGGTTGCGTACATCCGCTTCGCTTCCGTGTATCGCAACTTCGAGGATCTCGACGAGTTTTCCGACGCGATCCGCGAAGTGAAGAAACCCCGTCAGTCGCGCCGTCCTCGCGCGACATGAACTTCTCCGCCGCCGACCACGCCTACATGGCCGGGGCCCTGCGGCTGGCGGAACGGGGCCTCGATACGACGACGCCCAACCCCCGCGTCGGTTGTGTACTGGTCAAGGATGATCTGGTCGTCGGCGAAGGTTGGCACCAGCGCGCCGGCGAAGCTCATGCCGAGGTTCATGCCCTGCGGCAGGCCGGTGCGGCCGCGCGCGGGGCAACCGCGTATGTGACCTTGGAACCTTGCAGTCACTATGGCCGCACGCCGCCCTGCGCCGATGCCCTGATCGACGCGGGCATCGCGCGCGTCGTGGTGGCCATGCGCGACCCGAACCCATTGGTGGCGGGTGAGGGTCTGGCGCGGCTGATGCTGGCAGGGGTCCAGGTGAGCGGTGGTTTGCTGGAAAGCGAGGCACTGTCGCTCAATGTCGGCTTCATCTCGCGCATGACGCGACGGTCACCGTGGGTGCGCCTGAAGGTGGCGGCCAGTCTCGACGGCAAGACGGCGCTCAACAATGGCAAGTCGCAGTGGATCACCGGCCCCGAGGCACGGCGGGATGCCCACGCCTGGCGGGCGCGCTCCTGCGCCATCCTGACCGGCTATGGCACGGTGCGCGACGACGATCCGAGTCTCACCGTGCGCGATGTGCCGTGCACGCGCCAGCCGCTGCGGGTGGTCGTGGACAGCCGGCTGGAAACGCCGCCGACCGCCAAGGTGCTGGCCGGCGGCAATACATTGATCTTTGCCGCGATCGCCGGTTCCGTTCCCGGCGCGGAGGTCGTCGCGCTGCCCAACCGGGCCGGCAAGGTGGACCTGGCCGCCATGCTGCGCGAACTTGGCCGGCGCGGCATCAACGAGCTTCTGGTCGAAGCCGGCATGAGGCTGAACGGCTCGCTCCTGGCCGAAGGCTTGGTCGACGAGTTGTTGATCTACCAGGCGCCGATTTTGCTCGGTGATTCCGCGCGTGGCATGTTCGCCTTGCCGGAGCTTTCGGATCTGACCGGCAAGCGCGAATTGCGGATCATGGATGCGCGCCCGATTGGTCGCGACTGGCGGCTGCTGGCCCGGCCCAGCTAGAACAGACCGCGCAGCGTGGGTCGCGCGGCAGGCGAATCTGCCGCCATTCCATGGCCAGACCGTCGAGCAGCAGCAGGCGACCGGCCAGCGATTCGCCGCAGCCGATGATCAGTTTCAGCGCCTCGGCGGCCTGCACGGTGCCGATGATGCCGGTCAGCGGCGCAAATACGCCCATGACCGCGCAGCGCACTTCCTCGACATCCTCGCCCTCGGGAAACAGGCAGTGGTAGCAGGGCGAGTCGGTGCGCCGGCTGTCGAACACCGCCACCTGGCCATCGAAACGGATCGCCGCACCCGAGACGAGTGGCTTGCGGAATTGCACGCAGGCGCGATTGACGGCGTGGCGGGTGGCGAAGTTGTCGGAACAGTCGAGGACAACGTCGGCGGCGGCCACTTCCTCGTCAAGGCGCTCTCCCGACAGTCTTTCCGGCAGAGCCAGCACCCGGCATTCCGGATTGATGCGCGCGAGCGTGTCGCGTGCCGAGTCGACCTTGGGGCGGCCGATGCTGGCCGTGGCGTGGAGAATCTGCCGTTGCAGGTTGGTCAGATCGACGCTGTCGTCGTCGGCCAGCACCAGCGTGCCGATGCCGGCCGAGGCGAGATAGTAGGCGGCCGGCGAGCCCAGGCCGCCGGCGCCGAGCACCAGGGCCCGGGCCGCCAATAGCCGCTCTTGCCCCTCGACGCCGATCTGCGGCAGCAGGATGTGGCGGCTGTAGCGGAGCAGTTGCTGGTCGTCCACGGCGGGAACGTGGTGTCAGCGATCCAGCCGCAGCTCGGGCGGCGTTTCGTCGTGGTCGCCGTGCGGGTGGTGTTCCCAGGCCTTGCAATAGACCTCGTGGGACTTGCTTGATCAGTCGCTGGGGCCCGTGCATGTTGCGCAACTGGGTGTCCTCGGCAGTAGTACACCAGGGCGCGGATCAGCTTGGCGTAGAGCGATGTCTCCAGGTTGAAGCCTTCATGGCGCAACGCGGCTTCCAGCCCTTCCATGGTGTAGTCCGCGATGTCGTACCAGACCGACAGGCTGTTGGTGAGCAGGCCGGGCGCCAGTTCCAGTTTCTCGAGGCGCGCGAGCAGCATATAGGCTCGCTCGATCTGGTGCGGCGGCAACTTGGCGAAGCGAATTTCGCGGTGCTTGCGAGTTCCGGTCTGGGGCAGCAGGGCATGGGGGCGGTGCAGGCCCCGCTCCTTGTCCCTGATCAGCCGCGCCTGTTCCGGATTCAGTCTCATCGTGCCTGGATGACCTGCCAAGCCTTCAAGAGGTTCATCGCCTGGGAGAGCTGATAGTCGCTCTTGGCGGCGATTTCCGAGCTCGGCGTCTTCACAGCGTCTTCGTCGTCATCCTTGTGCGGCGACTTGCCCTTGGTGCCGGTCTTGGCTTGCGGCTTGGCCGGAGTCTTGTCCGCGTCCTTGGCCGGCGCCTTTTCCTTGTCGTTGTCGAGGTGGCGCTCGAGATCGGCTTCGCGCAGGCGTTCGCGCTTGTCGCCGTTGGCGGTTTCCTCGACCAGTACGTCCGGAACAATTCCCTTGGCCTGGATCGAACGACCGTTCGGCGTGTAGTAGCGCGCCGTGGTCAGCTTGACCGCGGTGTTGTTGGACAGTGGCAGCACCGTCTGCACCGAGCCCTTGCCGAAGGTCTGGGTGCCCATGATCACCGCGCGCTTGTGATCCTGCAGTGCGCCGGCGACGATCTCCGACGCCGATGCCGAACCACCGTTGACCAGCACGATCAAGGGAATGTTCTTGGCGCCAGCCGGCAGATCCTTCAGGAAGTCGTTCTTTTGCCCGCGCAGATAGTCTTCGCTGCTGGCGATGTACTTGCTTCTTGGCATCCTCGGTACGGCCGTCGGTTGATGTGACCAGTGCTTTCGCGGGCAGGAAGGCGGCGGCGACGCCGATGGCGCCATGGAGCAGGCCGCCGGGGTCGTTACGCAGGTCGAGCACCAAGCCCTTGATCGGTTCGCTCTTGCCGTCCTTGTCCTTCTCCTTGAACAGCTTGTCGAGATGCCGGGCGACATCGGCTGCCGTCTCTTCCTGAAACTGCGTCACGCGCAGGTAGCCATAGCCGGGCTCGACCGTCTTGGACTTGACGCTCTGCACCTTGATCTTGTCGCGCACGATGGTGAATTCGAGCGGCTTGGTCTCGCCCTTGCGCGCCACGGTCAGCTTGATCGAGGTCTTCGGCTTGCCGCGCATCTTCTTCACCGCGTCGGAGAGCGTCATACCCTTCACCGGCGAGTCGTCGAGCTTGATGATCAGGTCGCCGGCCTTGATGCCGGCGCGATCGGCCGGCGTGTCCTCGATCGGTGAAACCACTTTGACGAAGCCGTCTTCCATGCCGACCTCGATGCCCAGCCCGCCGAATTCGCCCTGGGTGCTGACTTGCAGATCCTTGAACGATTCGGCGTCGAGATAGGCGGAGTGCGGGTCAAGGTTGGACAGCATGCCGCTGATCGCGTAGGTGATCAGCTTCTTGTCCTCGATGGGCTCGACATAGCCCTGCTTGATCGCGCCGAAGACGTCGGCGAAGGTGCGCAATTCCTCGATGGGCAGCGGCCCCATGGCGTCTTTCTGCGCGACCGCCGAATAATTGACGCTGATCAGAATGCCGGCGACGAGGCCGACACCGATGAGACCGGCTTGCTGCAACTTGCTGCGCATGAGTGCTCCGTCGTAGAAGGGTGTCAGCGCAGGCTGACCCAGCGGAGCGGGTCGAATGCCTGGCCTTGATGCCTGAGTCTCAAAGTATAAACCCGATTCCATGTTGCCACCGCTGTTGCCGACCGTGGCCACAACGTCGCCCGGCCTGACCGACTGACCGGTTTCCTTGAGCAGTGACTGGTTGTTGCCATAGACCGACAGGAAGCCGTCGCCGTGGTCGAGCACCAGCAGGTTGCCGAAGCCGCGCAGCCAATCGGCATAGACCACCTGGCCAGCGGCGATGGCTTTGACGTCGCCTCCTTCGGCGGCGCGGATGAACAGCCCTTTCCAGGTGGTGCCGCCTTCCGGTCGTGGCCTGCCGAAGCGACCGGCGACTTCGCCGCGCACAGGCAAGTGCAGCCGGCCCCTCAGGCCGGCAAAGGCGCCCCCGGCCTGATCCGGATCCGGACTCCGCTCGTTCTGGATGGTCGGCGCGGGCCGCGCGGGGTCGGCAGCCTGACCGGGGCGCGTCGGCACTGGCCTGGCGGTCTCGCGGGGCGGTCGCTTGACGATCCGCGTCAGGCCCTCGAGCAGATGGGCCAGGCGCTTTTCGTCCTTCCGCAGCGTGCCGATTTCCCGGCGTTGGCCGCGTATCTTGTCGGCCATGGTGGCCAGCAGAGCCTGCCGTTGCTTCTGCTGATCGAGGAGCGCGCCGCGTGCCTGCTGCTGCTTCTGTTCGATGGCGGCCAACTCGTTGCCCTTGTCGCGCGCGGCGTCGGTCAGACGTTTCTTCGTCCGTGCCTTGTCGCGCAGGTCGGTGATCAGGTCGGCCTTGGCCTGGGACAGGCGGGTAAGAAAGTAGTGGTCGAGCGCCGCCTGATTGGGGTCGCCGCCGGCAAGTAGTTGATGCAGGGCGTCCATTTCAACCCGGGCACCGTGCGTGAAATGGCGGTGGAGCAGGCGGGACAACTGGCTTTGCTGGAGTTCTGTTTGCTGTGCCAGGCGCTGGGCCTGCGCCGCAAGTTCCTTGACCTCGGCCTGGACGCCGCCGCGCTGATCGGCCAGTTGTCGCAGCTTGCGGTTTGCGTCGGATATCGCCGATTCCGTCACGCGTAGCTGGTCTGTCGTCTGGGCCTGGGATTCCTCGCTCTTGGCGAGGTCGCGACGCATGGCCTCGATGCGCTCGCGCACCTCGCCTTGCTGTTCCTTGAGTTCCGCTTTCCGGGACGTCGGAGCTTGCGCCACGGGCGCGGCGGCAGCGGACGCGCCCACGATGGCGGCGTAGACGGCGGCCGCCAGACAAAGGCCGCGGATGGCGCCCCTACTTGGCCTTGCCTTGATTGGCAACCGCGTCCATCGCCTTCTTGATGGCCTCCTCGTCGCCCAGGTAGTAGCTCCTGATTGGCTTGAGGTCGGCGTCCAGTTCATAGACCAGCGGCTGGCCGGTGGGCACGTTGAGGCCGACGATGTCCTGGTCGGAGATGTTGTCGAGATACTTGATCAGCGCGCGCAGGCTGTTGCCGTGGGCGGCGACGATCACGCTCTTGCCCGACTTGACGGCCGGGGCGATCGTCTCGTGCCAGTAGGGCAGGAAGCGGGCGACGGTGTCCTTGAGGCATTCGGTGCGTGGGAAATTCGCCCGGCGCCAGGCTCGGCGTAGCGCGGGATTGTCGGCTTCGAGGCGCGGGTCGCCATCGGCCAGGGCCGGCGGCGGCGTGTCGTAGGAACGGCGCCAGATCTTGACCTGCTCTTCGCCGAACTTGGCGGCGGTTTCCGCCTTGTTGAGACCTTGCAGGGCGCCGTAGTGGCGCTCGTTGAGGCGCCAGGAGTGGTGGATCGGGATCCACATCCGGTCCATTTCCTCCAGCGCGAGTCCAGAGCGTCTTGATGGCGCGCTTCAGTACCGAGGTGTAGGCGACGTCGAAGGCGAAGCCGCCTTCCTTCAGCAGTTGTCCGGCCGTCTTGGCCTCGGCCAGGCCCTTGTCGGTCAGGCCGACGTCGGTCCAGCCGGTGAAGCGATTTTCCTTGTTCCAGACGGATTCGCCGTGGCGGAGTAGGACGAGCTTGTACATGGTGGGCATGATCGGCAATTGGGAGGGAGGACGTAGCTGCGAATAATAAGGTGAATCGCCGCAGCGCAAAAACAGTATTCTATAATATTCAAAATTCGCGGACTAGCCACACGAGCCACAGGGGATAGACAATGGAAGCTTATGCTATTCAGGATCTGATCGACAAACAGGAGCACATCGAGACTGCGGCACGCGCGCTGAAGGCGATCTCCCATCCGCTGCGCTTGAAGATTCTCTGCGTGGTTGGCGAACAGGAGGTCTGCGTACAGGACATCGTCGACGCCGTCGGGACCTCGCAAAGCAACATTTCCCAGCACCTGGGCATCCTGCGCGACAAGGGTGTCCTTCAGACGCGCAAGGACGCCAATCGCGTTTATTATCGCGTTGCCGATCAGCGCACCCTGCAACTGATCGTCCTGATGCGTGAAGTGTTTTGTGGTGTGCCAGGGTTCAAGAATCTGAGGGAAATCAATGGAGTTCGTGCAACAAAACATCATGTGGGTCATGCTTGCCGCGGTCAGCGGCGCCATGCTCATTGCTTCCTATGTGCGTGGCGGCGGCAAGGGCGTCTCGGTGAGCGAAGCGACGCTGCTGATCAACCGCGAGGACGCGCTGGTCCTCGATGTGCGCGAAACCAACGAATGGTCGGCCGGCCATATCCCCAATGCCCGCCATGTTGCGCTGGGTCAGCTTGACAAGCACTTGAGCGAGCTGGAAAAATTCAAGGGTCGGCCGGTGATCGTTTGCTGCGCCAGCGGCAACCGTTCGTCTTCCGCCTGCGGTGCCTTGCATCGCGCCGGTTTCGATCGCGTGTTCAATCTGTCGGGTGGTCTGGGCGCGTGGACCGGTGCCGGCCTGCCCGTGACCACCAAAGGCTGAGGTCGGACTATGGCACGGGTTCTCATGTACTGCACCGAGGTTTGTCCCTACTGCGTTCGCGCCGAGCAGTTGCTGAAGCGCAAAGGCGTCGCGGAGATCGACAAGGTCCGCATTGACCTCGATCCGGATCGCGCGGTCGAGATGACGGCCCGAACCGGCCGTCGCACCGTGCCGCAGATATTCATCGGCGATACCCATGTCGGCGGTTGCGACGATTTGCACGACCTCGAGCGGCAAGGCAAGCTCGATCCGCTGCTCGCCCAGTAGCACCGCCGTGCCGCGCCGGTCGTTGTTGCGCGAGGCGACGGCCAAATCCTCCTGCGGTAGAATCCCGTCCTCTTTTCCACTTCTTGGTTTTCATCCGTCATGAGCGAACAGCAACCGGTTTTCAGCATCGAGAAGATCTACGTCAAGGATCTCTCGATTGAGCTGCCCAACGCCCCGCAATGCTTCCTGGAGCGCGAGTCAGCGCAAATCGCGGTGCAGATGGGCTCTTCGGGAACGCCCGTCGGCGAGGGCACCTTCGAGGTGATCCTGACGATCACGGTCACCGCCAAGATCGGCGAAAAGACCCAGTTCCTGGTCGAAGTCGCCCAGGCCGGAATTTTCGTCATCCAGAACGTGCCCCAGGAAGACATCGAGCCGATCGTCGCCGTGGCCTGCCCCAACATCCTCTTCCCGTACGCGCGCGAAGCGGTTTCCGACGCCGTGGTGCGCGCGGGCTTCCCGCCCGTCCTGCTGGCCCCGGTTAATTTCGAGGCGATCTACCGGCAGCGGCTGGAGTCGGAGCAGCGTCCCCATGAGGTTCCGGTTCAGTAAGGCGATGCGGCGTCTGGCGGCGTTCACCTTCGGTCTGGTCGCGGCGGCTGCGGCCAACGCGCTCGACTACCGTTCGGTGCTCGAACCGGCCCTGCTTTACGACGCCCCATCGCAGCAGGCCAAGCCGTTGTATGCCATTGCCCGCGGCACGCCGGTCGAATCGGTGGTGACGCTCGACGCCTGGGTCAAGGTGCGTGATGCCAAGGGCGAACTGGCCTGGATAGAGAAGCGCCTGCTCTCGGAGCGGCGCAACCTGATCGTCAAGGGCGACATTGCCCAGGTGCGCGCCAAGGCCGAGGATGGCGCGGGGGTCGTCTTCGAGGCCGCCACAGGCGTCCTGCTGGAATTCGTCGAGCCCGGCCCCGCGGGCTGGGCCAGGGTTCGCCATCGCGACGGCCAGCAGGGATTCGTCAAGGCCACCCAGGTCTGGGGCTTCTGAGCCCATGAGGATTGCCGTGCTCGGCGCCGGCGCCTGGGGAACCGCGTTGGCCTTGGCCTTCGCCAAGCGCCACGCAGTCAGCCTGTGGACCTGGCAGGACGAGCATGCCAAGGCGATGAACACCGCCCGGGAAAATACCCAGTTCCTGCCCGGCCATGCCTTCCCCGAAGGCCTGCAAGTTGGCGGCGACGCCGGCTCGCTCCTGGCCGACGCCGATCTCGCCATCATCGCCACGCCCATGGCTGGTTTGCGGAGTGCCGTGGCGCGGTTGGACGATGCGCTGCCCTTTTTGTGGGTCTGCAAGGGTCTCGAAGCGCGCACCGGCCTGTTGCCGCATCAGGTGGTGGCGCAAGTCAAGGCCACCGCCCCCCGCGGTGCGCTGACCGGTCCCAGTTTCGCCGAGGAAGTGGCGAAGGGCCTGCCGACCGCGATTACCCTGGCCTCGAGCGACATCGGCTTCGCCCGCGCCATGGCCGACGCCTTGCACACCTCCCGCCTGCGCATCTACGCCAACGACGACATCGTCGGCGCCGAGGTCGGTGGCGCGGTGAAGAACGTCCTGGCCATTGCCACCGGCATCTGCGACGGCCTGGGCCTGGGCCTCAACGCGCGCGCCGCGCTGATGACGCGCGGCTTGGCCGAAATCACCCGCTTTGGCGTCGCCCTGGGCGCGAAGCGGGAAACCTTCATGGGCCTGGCCGGTCTCGGCGACTTGATCCTTACCTGTACCGGCGACCTGTCGCGCAATCGCCGCGTCGGTCTGGCGCTCGCATCCGGCCGGCCGCTCGAGGCGATTCAGCGCGAACTGGGCCACGTCGCCGAAGGCGTCATGACGACCCACGAGGTTGCCCGCCGGGCGGCGAGCCTGGGCGTGGAAATGCCGATTACGGAAGCGATCTGCGCCGTGCTCGACGGCCGGATCAAGGTCGCGGAAGTGGTCGACCGCCTGATGGGTCGCGACACGAAAGCCGAATAGCCTCGCCGCTACTGGCCGCCGGCGTAGCCCTGTTGCCGCCAAGCCTCGAAGACCGTCACCGCCACAGCGTTCGATAAATTCAGGCTGCGGTTGCCCGGCACCATGGGCAGGCGCAACCGCCGCTCCCGCGGAAACTCCGCAAGCATGTCGGACGCCAAACCGCGCGTCTCCGGACCGAAGACGAAGCCATCGCCCGGCTGATAGCTCGGCAGGTCGTGGCGCACATCTCCCTTGGTGCTGACGGCGAATAGACGGCTGCCGGCTAGCGTTGCCTGGCAGTCGGCCCAGCACTCATGGACCCGCAGGGCGGCGAACTCCGCGTAATCGAGCCCGGCCCGACGCAACGACTTGTCGTCGATGTCGAACCCGAGCGGCTTGACCAGATGCAGCGTGGCGCCGGTGTTGGCGGTCAGGCGAATGACGTTGCCGGTGTTGGGCGGGATCTCGGGTTGAAACAGGACGATGTGGAACATGGCTGGGCAATTCGATTAGGATTGCCGGCAGTCTATTGGGAAAACGACGGCATGGCGCGCGGCGATCCGGTTGAACAGGCGGCATTGCGCCTCGAGGCGAGGCGCTTCACCTCGCGCTGCGAAATGCAGAGCGCCCTCATCCAGCGCGCCGACGCCCTGCGCGAACTGGCCAGGCTGGCGACCATCCCGCTGCCCTATCGGGTCAGCGAGGACTATGCCTGTCGGGATGCGCAGCGCCGTGTCGCGCAAGCGGCCGAAGAGCGGGCGCGCGAGATCATTCACGAACAGATAGACCATTTCCTGCGCGCCGAACCGGATCGGCAGGAGTCGTTGCGCAGCCGGATGGCCGATGATTGGGCGAACCTCACCGGCGCGCTGGGTCATCTGCGCACCTGGGCGCAGGGCAAGCTGATGGCGGCGCAACAGTCCCGGCAAGTCTAGGCCGCGCTTTCGGCGAATATTTCTTGCGATCCGGCCTGATTCGGATTATTTTCCGATAAATCATTTAGCTGCATCAAAGATCTCACGTGTTTTCTTGATATAGGACGCAGCGGACATCCGTATGGCTCGGCCACCGCAACGCATACGTCTCGGCGACTTGCTGATCCAGCGCGGGCTGCTCACCGACGAGCAGCTCAAGCAGGCGCTCGACGAGCAGAAGCGCAGCGGCCGCAAGCTCGGCCGCATCTCGTCGACAGCGGCTATGTCACCGAGGAAGGCATCGCCAAGGCGCTGGCCGGCCAGTTGCAGGCGCGAGTTCGTCGATCTGCGCAGCTTCCAGCCCAAGCCGGAACTGATCAAGCTGCTGCCCGAGGCGCAGGCGCGCCGTTTCCGCGCCATCGTTCTCGGCGAGCAGGCCGGCCTGCTGCGCGTCGGCATGGCCGATCCGACCGACCTGACCGCCTACGACGAAGTCGCGCGCATCGTCCGGCGCGACATCGAACTGGCGGTGGTGACCGAAAGCCAGTTGCTGCCGCGCTCGACCGCGTCTACCGCCGCACCGAGGAAATCACCGGCCTGGCCAAGGAACTGACCCAGGAGATGGGCGACATTCCGGTCGAGTTCGGCTCCGTGCTGGGCCTGACGCCGGGCGCCGAGGATGCGCCGGTGGTCAAGCTGCTCAATACCGTGTTCGACGAGGCGCTGAAGATGCGCGCCTCGGACATCCACATCGAGCCGCAGGAAAAATCGCTGCTGATCCGCTTCCGCATCGACGGCGTGCTGCATGTGCAGACCGAGGCCGACAGCAAGATCGCCACCGCGCTGGTGCTGCGCCTGAAGCTGATGTCCGGCCTCGACATCTCGGAAAAGCGCCTGCCGCAGGACGGCCGCTTCGCCCTCAAGGTGCGCAAGACGCCGGTCGACGTGCGTATCTCGACCATGCCGACGCAGTACGGCGAATCGGTGGTGATGCGCCTGCTGAACCAGAACACCGGCCTGCTGGACCTGGACCACCTGAACATGCCGCCGCGCGTGCTCGAGCGCTTCCGCGCACGCCATCGCATCGGCCGTCCGGCATGGTGCTGGTCACCGGCCCGACCGGCTCCGGCAAGACCACCACGCTGTATGCCGCGCTGACCGAGCTGAACACGCCGGAAAAGAAGATCATCACCGTCGAAGATCCGGTCGAATACCGCCTGCCCGGCCTCAATCAGGTGCAGGTGCACGAAAAGATCGACCTCACCTTCGCGCGCGTGCTGCGCACCGCCCTGCGCCAGGATCCCGGACATCATCCTGGTCGGCGAAATGCGCGACCAGGAAACCGCCGAGATCGGCATGCGCGCCGCCATGACCGGCCACCTGGTGCTGTCCACCCTGCACACCAACGACGCGCTGTCCACGCCGATCCGCCTGCTCGACATGGGCGTGCCGCGCTACATGGTGGCCCTGTCGCTGCAGATGGTGCTGGCGCAGCGTCTGGTGCGCGTGATCTGCGAGAACTGCACCGAGCCCCACACGCTGGCGCCGCACGAACGCGAGTGGCTGCGCTACGAACTGGGCGATCAGGTCGATCAGCATCGAGTACCGGCACGGCCGCGGTTGCGCCCATTGCGCCAACACCGGCTATCAGGGCCGGCAGGCGGTCTACGAATTCCTCGAGATGACCAACGCGCTGGTCGAGGCCGTCAACCACGGCGACCCCAACGAGTTCATCCAGATCGGCCGCGAGCAGATGGCCGGCAACACCCTGCGCCGCGACGCCGTGCGGCTGGTGACCGACCGGCCGCACCACGGTGGACGAAGCCATGCGCATCCAGCCAGTCGCGACGATGGCCCCCACGCTCAATGCTCTCGCGCCCCACGAGGGGGCGCCGACGCCCTGGAGCGGCATGGCGCAGCCTGCCTTCGCCTATCGCGGTCGCAATGCCACCGGCGAAGCCGTGCAGGGCGTGCTGGAGGGCGCCACCGCCGCCGCCGTGGCCGACATGCTGTTCGGCAGCGGCGTCACGCCGCTGGAGATCAAGCCGGCGCCCGCCGGTGCCGCGGAGAAGAAAGTCGCAGCCAGCGTCGGCGGCAGCTTGAGCCTGTTCGCCGAAAAGATCGGCCACGTCGACATCCTGCTGTTCACCCGCCAGCTCTACACCCTGCTGAAGGCCGGCGTGCCGATCATGCGGGCGCTGGCCGGCCTGCAGGACTCCAGCCAGCAACCGGCGCCATGAAAGCCATGCTCGGCCAGGTGCGCGAGAGCCTCGACAGCGGCCGCGAACTGTCCGCTGTCGCTGGCCCGGCATCCGAAGGTGTTCTCGCCCTTCTACCTGTCGATGGTGCGCGTCGGCGAGATGACCGGCCGGCTGGAGGAAATCTTCCTGCGCCTGTTCGACCACCTGGAGTTCGAGCGCTTCATGCGCGAGCAGGTCAAGTCGGCCCTGCGCTACCCGATCGTTCGTCGTCATGGCCATGGCTGTCGCCCTGTTCGTCGTCAACATCTGGGTCATTCCGACCTTCGCCAAGGTGTTCCAGGGCTTCAACGCCGAGTTGCCGCTGACTGACGCGCATGCTGATCGGCTTTTCCGATTTCACGGTCGCCTGGTGGCACGTCATCACCGCCGGCGTGGTCGCCGCGGCATTCGGCTTCCGCACCTGGGTCGGCACAACCGCCGGCCGGTACTGGTGGGACAAGCTCAAGCTGAACATTCCCATCGCCGGCAAGATCGTCCGCAAGGCGACGCTGGCCCGCTTCGCGCGCAGCTTCGCGCTGGCCATGCGCTGCGGCGTGCCGGTCATCCAGGCGCTGACCACGGTGGCGCAGACGGTCGACAACGCCTACATCGCCGAGAAGGTCGAACAGCATGCGCGACGGCGTCGAGCGCGGCGAGTCGATCCTGCGCGCGGCGCTCAATTCCGGCGTCTTCACGCCCGTGGTGCTGCAGATGATCGCCGTCGGCGAGGAATCCGGCGCGCTCGACGAGATGATGGAGGAGATCGCCGGCATGTACCAGAGCGAGGTCGAGTACGAACTCAAGACCCTGTCCCAGCAGATCGAGCCGATCCTGATCGTCATGCTCGGCATCCTGGTGCTGATCCTGGCGCTGGGCATCTTCCTGCCGATCTGGGACCTGGGCAAGGTGGCGCTGAAGAAATGAACCCCGTCACGAGCAGTGGCTTGCGCCCGGCCGGCTTCACGCTGATCGAACTGATCGTCGTCATCGGCATCATCGCCGTGCTGGCGGCGGTGGCGCTGCCGCGCCTGATCGATGCCCAGCACGACGCGCGCGTCGCCAAGGCCAAGGCCATCCACGGTTCGCTGCGCTCGGCCGCGGCCCTGGCGCGTGCCCGCTGCGAACTCGATCTGTCCAGTTCGATGCCCGCCACCGCTCCGGATTGCCGGAGCGTGCCGCCGGTGGTGGTTATGGACGGCCACGCCGTCCGGATCGTCAACCACTTTCCCGCCGCCAGCGCCGACGGCATCGACGTCGCGGGCGATCTGAACCTGGCCGCCGATGGCATTCAAGCCGGCGCCGGCACGGCCGTTAATAGTCTGGGCATCACCGTGCCGAGTCGCTATTTCGATATCGACGCCGGCAGCGCGCCGAATTGCCGAATCACCTATCTGGAAGCCGCCCTCAACGGAGCGGTCATCGTGGCACCGGAACTGAGCGTCGTTACCGCCGGCTGCTGAATTGGACTATTGTTACTTTTGCATGGAACTTCTCGGGAGAAAAGCATGGATACCAAGCGGCAAGCAGGTTTTACCCTGATCGAACTGATCGTCGTCATCGTCATTCTCGGCATTCTGGCCGCGACTGCGTTGCCGAGGTTTATCGACCTATCAGTCGATGCGCACAACTCCGCCGCACGGGGTGTTGCTGGTTCGATCGCGTCTGGCACGGCGGTCAACTATGGTGCGAGACTGGCAGGAAACGCGACAGCGACAGTCGTCAATGCGGCAAACGTTTGCACGGCAGCGATTCTTCAGCCCTTCGTTACGGGAGTAACGCTGGTTGCGGTGGCCCCGACGACCGACGACCAATTCCAGGTTGGTGCTAACGGTGCCAACCCGACCGACTGTAGCGGCGCAGCAACCACGTCGGTTACTTGCTCGGTTACCCCGCGAGGCACTGGCGTAACGCCAGCGGTCGCAACGGTTATTTGCGCGCGGTAACTGCGGTAAGCCACGGGTCTGACGCGGCGCGTGGGCGCCGCGCAGGCCGGAGTGTCGACCCGATGAGATCACGGCGCTGGGCATGGTTTGCGACTTGGCTGACGTGCTTCTCCGGCGCGGCGGGGGCGGCTACCTACGCCAACACGGCCACGACCTTTAGCTGGGTCGACGCCACCGCGCATACCCAGGTCGGCTACAACACCGCGCCCTACAAGTTCAACGGCACGCTGGGTTCGTCGGCCTGCGGCACGGCGCCGCCGACGCTCGACGACACCATCAGCGACGCGATTCCGATCGGCTTCAACTTCTTCTTCGGCGACCGCAGCTTCGACAAGCTGCGCATCCTCGCCAACGGCCGGGTGCAGTTCGTCGGCACCTCGCCGGCCTACGACAACACCACCTGCGGCTTTGGCAGCCCGGTGACGCAGATTCCGTTGCCCGACGCCGGCCTGAACTACACCCTGCGCATTTTCGGCAACGACCTCGATCCATCCCTGCAGTCGGAGGTCGCCGGCTACACCACCAGTTGCACCAGCCGCACCGGCGCCAACGCCTGCTTCGTCAGTTACGGCAGCAGCGGCATGACGCCCAACCGACGCTTCGTCATCACCTGGAACAATGTCCCGGAATGGGCGGCGGCCAGCAAGACCACCGGCAACTACAACATCCAGATCATCCTCCAGGAAGACGGCGACTTCATCTACCAGTACGGCGCCGACACGCCCGGACCGGGCGCGACGACCGGCGAGGTGGGCTGGCAGGTGTCGACCACCGACTACGACAAGCCTTCGGTCGGCTATCCGGCCGCCAATACCGCGATCCGCTATTTCACGCCCCATCCGGTGGTCGAATACCGCATGGAGGAGACGACCTGGAGCGGCCCCGGAGCGATCCTCGACTCCAGCGGTTTCGCCCGCGACGGCGCGCCGGTCGGCGCGGCGCAATCGACGGGGAGCGGGAAAATCTGCCGGGGCGCCAGCATTCCCGCCGCCGGCAACAATGCCATCGATACCGGCACCCCGGTCGCCACCATCGGCAACGCCGGCATGATCGCCTTCTGGTACAAGGCCACCACCGCCTGGTCGGGCGCCGGCACGCAGGACGTCCAGCTCTTCGACGCCACCACGGTCAACAACCAATGGTTCTTCCTGACCCGGCGCGGCGGCACCGGCGCCAATGCCGGCAAGCTGCGCTTCGTCGTCACCGACAGCACCAACACCGCGCGGGTGGTCGAAACACCCGCCATCGCCGTGGCGGCCAATACCTGGAAGCACATCGCCGTCACCTGGACCTTCAACAACCTGGTCGGCGGCAACAACGACCGGCTGAGAATCTACGTCGACGGCGTGCAGCAGGCGCAGACCGCGTTTACTTCGACGACCGCCACGCTGTCGCCGCAGATCGATACCCTCTATCTCGGTGGCAGTCGCGCCGGCATCGCCGGGTCGAGCGGCACGGTGAACTCCACGGATGGCACGCTGGACGAGTTCAGCGCCTACAACTATGAAGCGCCGGCGGCGAAGATCATCCAGGTCCGGGACCAGATCAACTCCGTCTGCCTGGCGCACTACGCCATCACCCATGACGGCACGGCGCCCGCCTGCCTGCCACCCCGGTACACGGTCACCGCGCATAACGTCGGCCACGCGCCGGTGCCGGTCAATACGGTGATCAACCTGAGCACCTCGGACGGTACCGGTACCTGGTCCCTGCTCAGCGGTCGCGGGATGCTTACCCCCGGCGCCGCCAACAGCGGCACCGCGAGCTATCAATTCATCAACGAGTCGCAGGCCGTTTTTGCCTTCACCCATCCGGCTGCCGGGGCCATAACGGCCCATGTCACCGACGGCAATTTCGGCGAGCAGGAGAACTCGGCGCAGACCATCACCAGTTGCAGCACCGGCAAGTTCAATGCTTGCGAAGTCAGTTTTCCGAAGTGCGCGCCGACCGCCGCGTCGAATGCCTATGCCTATCTGTATACCAAACTGGTCAATACCGCCTTCAACCTGGACTTGGTGGCGCTCAGCGGCGGTGTGCTGGACACGACCTTCGCCAAGCCGGTCACCGTCAGCCTGCTGGCCAATACCAATACGCCCGCCCTCAGCGCCACCACCAATTGCCCGACCACGCAGACAGCGACCATCGCTCTCGGCACGCCAACTTTTGCCGCCGGCCGGGTCACGTTGGCCGTGCCGGCCATCGGCAGCGCCTATCGCGATGTTCGTGTCCGGTTCGTTTGCAGTGCGGCCAACTGCCCGCCGAGCGGCGTCACCGCTTGCGCACCGGATGCTTTCGCGGTGCGGCCGCCAAGTCTGGTCGTCTCGTCGACCGCCAACGCCGACAACGCCGGCGCCAACACCACGGCGCTACCGAAGATAGCCGCCGGCACCGCATTCACGCTGACCGCCGACAGCGCAACCGCGGGCTACAACGGCATTCCCAATTTCGACGGCACCAAGGCGGAATGGGCTTCGCCGCCCACCGGCGGCCGCCCGGGCGGCGTCGGTACCGCCTTCGGCTATTTCACGACGGCGGCGACCCTGGCCACCGGCAACGGCGCCTCCGGCAACAACTTCACCTACGACGAGGCCGGTTACTTCCGGCTGCTGGCCGCCGGCATCTATGACCCATCCTATGCCGCCTATTCCGGCGACGTCGGCAACGGCGACTGCATCGGCAATTCGTACAGCAATTCGGTCGTCGGCGGCAAGATCGGCTGCCTGATCGCCAACACCAGCCCGACCAATCATTTCGGCCGCTTCATGCCGGATCACTTCGACGAGGTGCTGACCCACGGCTGCGCCGGTGGCGCCTTTACCTATTCCGCCCAGCCCTTCACGCTGCAACTGACCGCCCGCAACTCGGCGGGCACCACGACGCAGAACTACAGCCAGACCTTCGCCAAGGCGGTGACGCTGTCCGATGCCAACGCGGTGGCCGGGGGTACCCTGTCGCCGACCGCGGTGGCCGCAACGACATTTACCACCGGCGTGGCGACGGCCAAGCCGGCCTTTGCCTTCACCCGGACCACACCCGACAAGGCGCCAGCCACCATCAAACTGCATGCCGTCGATACCGATGGCGTGCTGTCGGTCAGCGCCGCCGAGAAGACCACGCCGATCCGCATCGGCCGGCTGATGCTGGTCAACGCCTACGGTTCCGAGAAAGGCCAGCCTCGCGGTGCCGGTGCAGGCCCAGTACTGGACGGGCAAGTCGTGGCTGCTGAACGGTGCCGACATCTGCACGACCATCCCCGCGACGTCCGTGGCGCTGTCCAACTATCTGGACGGCAAGGGCGCCGCCGGGGCGTGGACCACCACCGCCAGCGGCACCACGCTGGCTGGCGGCCTGGGCAACATCGTGCTGACGGCGCCGAATCCGGCCGGCAGCACCGGCACGGTCGATGTCGCCGTCAATCTGGGTATCGGCACCAGCGACCAGTCTTGCCTTGCCACCCACCCGGCGATGGTGGCGCCCGTGAACAGTCTGGTCTGGCTGCGCGGCAAGAACGGCCCTTGCGCGGCGTCCAACACCTACACGGCGGATCCTTCCGCGCGGGCCAGCTTCGGCGTCTTCCCGGCCGAGCAGCGCAAGGCCGTGCATATTCGCGAGCTGTACTAGCGGGTGCCGCGCGTCGATGGCCCGCCTTCGTCCGATCCGTGCGGGCCGCCGTTCAGCGGCTGGGTTTACCCTCGTCGAGCTGGTCACCGTGATGGTCATCCTGGGCATACTCGCCGTGGTCGTACTGCCGAGAATGACCGGTGCCAGCGCCTTTCGCGGTCTGGCGTTCCATGACGAAGTGGTGGCGGCCTTGCGCTATGCGCAGAAGACGGCCGTCAGCCACCGCCGGCTGGTCTGCGCCAGCTTTACCGCCAGCACGGTGACCCTCAATGTCGCGAGCGCCAATGGCGCCACGACCTGCGGTGCCGCCACGCTCAACGGTCCGGACGGCAACGCCGCCTACGCGCGCAGCCTGGACCCCGCCAATGTCACCGTGAGCATCGCGCCGGCCGGGCCGGTCTATTTCCAGCCGGCGGGGACCGTCACCTCCGATGGCGCCGGAACGGCGATCACCGACTATGTGGTGACCGTGACCGACGCGTCGGCCATTTCGCTGGTGGGGGCGACCGGCTATGTCCACTAGGCGGCAGTCGGGGCTGACCCTGATCGAGCTCATCGTCGCCATCGTCATCATCTCGGTCGGCCTGGCCGGGCTGCTGGTGGCGGTGACGACCACCGTGCGCGGTAGCGCCGACCCGATGCCGCGCAAGCAGATGCTGGCCGTGGCCGAGGAGATGCTCGAGGAGGTCGCGCTCAAGCCCTATACCGCCGCCGCCAATGTCGCGCCGGCGGCCTGCGCGCGCGACACCTACAACGACATCTTCGATTACAACGGCTACAACCAGACCGGGCTCTGCGACATCGAGGGCAACGCGATCGCGGCGCTGGCCGGCTATTCCGTCGTCGTCAGCGTGATCGCCACGCCGCTCGGCGGCGTCGCGGCGGCGGCCAGGATCACCGTCACGGTCAGCCGCGGCGGCGATAGCCTGCAACTGGTCGGCTGGCGGACGGACTGGGCATCGTGAAAACGCGCGGCTTCACGCTGGTCGAGCTGATCATGGTCATCGCGATCACCGGCATCATCGCCGCCATCGTGACGATATTCCTCAAGCGGACCGTCGACGGCTATTTCGACGCCGGACGGCGCGCCGGCCTGATCGACATGGCCGACACCGCCCTGCGGCGCATGGGCCGCGACGTGCGCTCGGCGGTGCCGAACTCGATCCGCCGGCCGAGCGACCAGTGCTTCGAACTGCTGCCGAGCAGCACCGGCGGGCGCTATCGGCATGGGGCCGGATATCGTCAACGACAACGCGCCGGGTTGTGTGCCCTCGGCGACGTGCGCCGCGCCGCTCGACATCACTCAGCCGGTCACCACCTTCGACACGCTGTCGCCGCTGAGTACCACGCCGGCGATCGGTGACTGGGTGGTCATCGACAACCAGAACCCCAACGACGCCTACGGCGCCGGCGTCAATCGGGGTGCCATCACCGCCGTTGGCGCGTCGCCGCTGGCGGCCTTCGGCACGGCGCGAATCTCGGTGACGGCCGGCACGGTATTTCCGAACGGCTACGATGGCGGTCGTTTCGTGGTGGTGCCGAACAATGGCGGCAATCCGGCCGTCTTCTATGTCTGTGACGGTGCCGGCATCAGCGGCGGCACCGGTACCGGCACGCTCTATCGGGTCGTCCGTCCTTTCACCGCCGCCTATCCGGCCGCCTGTCCGGGCGTCGCCGGCGCGGCCATCCTGGCCAGCCACGTCAGCAGTTGTACCTTCGTCTACGATCCGTCCCACGGCGCCACCCAGCAGAGCGGCTTCGTCTGGCTGCAACTGGAGCTCACCGAGGCCAACGAGACGATCTCGCTCTCCCATGGCGCCCACGTGGAGAACGTGCCATGAGGCGACAGGCCGGCTTCGGCGTCATCGCCGCCATCGTCATTCTGGTCATTCTGGCCTCGCTGGCGGCGGCGATCGTCAAGTTCGGCTTTGTCGAGCAGATGTCGTCGGCGCAGGACACGCTCACCGCCCGGGCCACCAGCGCCGCGCGGGCCGGCAACGAATGGGGGCTGCATCAGGCGCTCAAGGGGGGCTGGGCGGCTTGCGTCGGCGTCGTCCAGACTCTCGATCTCAGCGCCGACACCGGTTTTCAGGTGACCGTCACCTGCAACAGCACGCTATACAACGAAGGCGAATCGGCGCCCGGGATAGCGCGTACCGTCCGCGTCTACAGCATCGACGCGGTCGCCTGCAACATGCCCCTGGCGGCCGAGCCAAAATGCCCCAACAACGGCGCCGCCGCTTCGCCGGCCTATGTCGAGCGTCGACGCCAGGTTACGGCGACGAATTGATCGTCTGTCCTTGCACATGGGACGGCCGATAGCCCCGCGTGGGGAAATCCCGAATTCACGGCTGTTTTGTATCGCAATCCGGGAAAATCCTTTTCTAATTTAGGGATTACTCTGTATCCTTAATGCGAATTCTTAGGAAAATCGGGCACATGGCGTGGTTCCGGGCTAAAGCGGCGGCTGGCGACAGTTGGACTTCGGTCCGGATCTCCTCTGGGCGGGTCGACATCGCCGAGGTATCGCCGCCTGCCGCCAGCGCCCGGCCGGCGGTGCGGAGTTGGGAATCGTTCGCCGTCGATCGTCTCGATGCCATGGCGCTCAAACGTCTGCGCGGCAGGATTCGCGGCCACTGCACCCTGTTGTTGAACCATGGGCAATACCAGATCCTGCAAACCGATGCGCCCGCCGTGCCGCGCGAGGAGATGGCCGACGCGCTGCGTTGGCGGGTCAAGGACATGGTCGATTTCCCCGTGGACCAGGCGGGTATCGACGTGCTGCCGATTCCCGCCGATGGCGCGCCCGGGCGGGCCGCGCAGGTTTTTGTGGTCGCGGCCAGCCACGCCGTGCTGACGCCGGCGGTGCGATTGTTTCAGGATGCCGGCATCGCCCTCGAAGCGATCGACATTCCGGAACTGGCCCAGCGCAACGTGGCGGCCCTGTTCGAAACGGAGCGCCGGGGGCTGGCCATGCTGGCCTTCGACGAGCTGGGCGGCCGGCTGACCTTCACCTATGGCGGCGAACTCTACGTGACTCGTCATATCGAGGCGACCGCCACCGAGCTGGCGCGGGCGGCCGACGCCACCGCCGGCGGCTTGTACGAACGGGTTTTGCTGGACGTGCAGCGATCCATGGACAACTTCGACCGCAACTACAACGCCATTACGCTTTCGAAGTTGCTGGTGGCGCCGATTCCCGGCGCGGCCGGCTTCATCGACTATCTCAAGGCCAACCTCTACCAGCCCGTGGAAGCGCTCGACCTGACCGCCGGCCTGGATATCGCGCAGGTGCCGGCGGTGGCCGCGCCCGCCCGGCAGGCGCAGGCCCTGCTGGCCATAGGCGCGGCTTTGCGCCAGGAGGGCATGGCGTGAGCCAGCAGATCAACCTCTACGATCCGGCACTGCTCCGCCGCCGCGATTTGCTGACGGCGACCAGTCTGGCCGCCGTGGCGGCGCTGATCGCGGTCGTGGTGATCGGCTGGGGGATCTGGGAGCGTACCCGGCTGGGCGCCCTGGAGCAGGAGGCGGATCTACTGGCGGCCGAGAACAAGTCGCTGCAGGACGAAATCGCCGCCGCCGGCGCGCGCCGCACCGGACTCAAGGCGGATGCGGCGGTGGCCGCCGAACTGAGCGGCAGCAAGGAACTGCTGGCATTTCGGCGCGAAGCGATGGAAAAATTGAAGACGATGATGCGCCCGCAGACGCCCAGGCTGGCCGACTACCTGACCGCGCTGGCCCGCCAGACGCCCGCCGGACTGTGGCTGACCGGGTTTTCGGTGGCCAGCGGCGAAGCGGGCATGGAAATCAGCGGCCGGATGACGGACCCGACTCTGCTGCCGGAGTTCATCCGGCGCCTGAATTCCGAGACGGCCTTTTTCGGCCGGTCATTCGCCGCTCTTCAGGTCAACGCCGCCAAGCCGGCCAGCGCGCCGGCGGGCCAGGGCCAGGCGCCAGCGCCGGTACTGGCGACGGTGCCTCCCTTCCACGAATTTTCGCTGGCGCCGGCCAAGGTCAAGCCATGAAGGCCCGCTGGCAAGCCCTGTCCGCCCGCTACGCCGCCCTCAACCGGCGGGAGCAAGCCATGGTTGCCGTTGCCGTCGTCCTGGCGGTGGGCCTGGGTGGTTTTGCCTCGTGGGTAGACCCGCCCGGAACGCGAGCGGCGCTGCTGAAAAAACAGATTGCCCAACAGCGGCAGGATGCCGCCGCGCTGCGGCCGCAACTCGCGGCGCTGAAGTCCACGGCCACCGATCCCGATGCGGCCGCGAAGAGCGCGCTGGCCGACATCAAGGGCCAGTTGACCACGCTGGAGCGCGACGCGAAGGCCTACGAGGACATTCTGGTGCCGCCGCGGCGGGTGCCGCAATTGCTGCAAGCCCTGCTGTCGCGCCATCGCGGGCTGGATCTCATCGACATGCGCACGCTGGAACCGGCACCGCTGATCGAGCGTCGGCCCGCCAAGCCCGGCGGGGCCGCCGAGACGGCCAGCCAACCGGCGCCGCCGCCCCCCGATAGCGGCAACATCTTCCGGCACGGCATCGAGATCAAGGTCGCCGGCGGCTATGCCGATCTGCTCGCCTATGTGGCGGAGCTGGAACGGTCGCCGCAGAAGGTCCTGTGGGAAAGGATGTCGCTGGTCGTCAAGGCCTATCCGCGCAGCGAGCTGACGCTGACCGTCTATACGCTCAGCTTCGACTCGACCTGGCTGGTGGTGTGATGAAGATGAACTCGCCAATCAAAGCGTTGCTGGCGCCGTTGGGCTTGGTGCTGCTGCTGGCGGCGCTGCCGGCGCGGGGCCAGGCGGTCGGCGATCCGACGCGGCCGGCGGCCGGATTCGATACCGCGACGCCGTCGGGCGCGGCGGCGCCGGCACGGCCGGCCAAGGCGACGCTGCAAAGCATCATCCGGCGCGCCCAGGATCGACCGGCCGCCATCATCGATGGCGAGTTGGTGGTGCTGGGCGGCCACATCGGCGACGCGCGGCTGGTCAGGGTGGGCGAGGACTCGGTCGACCTGGCCACGGCGACGGGTCGGGAAACGCTGCAATTGACGCCGGGCATCGGCAAGCGGCCGACGGCGACGGCACAGGCGCCGGCCAAGCGGTCCGGACATGGCAAACAGCGCGAGCGCCGCGCGAAGGAAGAGGCGAAACGATGATGACAAGAGCCTTGATGGCGATGACGATCGGGCTGGCGGGGTTGCTGCTGTCGGCCTGCGCGCCACAGCAGTTTCGTCCGGGAGTGGTCCATGACCGCATCGGCGAGGAGATGAAGCAGGCCGCCGCCGAACGCGCTTCCCGCGAGACCGCCGAGAAGGCGCTGATGCCGCCGCTGGCGGTGGAGATGCCCAGGATCGCCGAAGTCGAACCGCGCTTCGACCTGTCCGTCGTCGATGCGCCGGCCCGGCAGGTGTTCATGGCCATCGTCACCGGCACCCGCTACAACATGCTGGTCAATCCGGAAGTGGCCGGCACGATCACGCTCAGCCTGAAGGACGTGACGGTGCGCGAGGCGCTCGATGCCATTCGCGAACTCTACGGTTACGAATACACGATGCGCGGCAACCGCATCGCCATTCAGTCGAACGCCCTGCAAACACGGGTCTTCCAGATCAACTATCTCGCCTCCCGGCGTGTCGGCGCCAGCGAGCTGCGCGTCACCTCCAGCAGCATTGCCGGCAGCGGCGCGGGGACCACCCCCACCGCCTCGGGCAGCGCGGCGACGGCGCCGGCCAGCGGGACCACGGGGCAGCCCACCGTGGCGACCGCCTTGACCAGTCGCGTGCAGACCACCACCCACAGCGACTTCTGGGGCGATCTGACCACCGCGCTGACCGCGATCATCGGCGATGCCGACGGGCGCAAGGTGGTCGTCAATCCGCAGTCGGGCATCATCGTCATCAGCGCCATGGCGCGCGAGATCCGCCAGGTCGAGGCGTACCTGCGGGCGACGCAGACCGTGGTCGACCGGCAGGTCATGCTGGAAGCGAAGATCCTCGACGTCACGCTCAGCGAGCAGTTCCAGGCCGGCATCAACTGGGCCGCCTTCCGGACCGGCTCGAACAGCCGCGCCGCCATGGGCGTGGCCGCGCCGGGCAGCATCCTGGCGCCATCGGCCGCCGGCGCGGCGCAGGCACTGACCACCGATGCCGCGACAGTCACCGCCGGCCGGCTTGGTTCGGTGGCCGCCACGTCGCTCGGCAAGGGCTTCATCGGCCTGGCGCTCCAGACCTCGAATTTCGCCGCGCTGCTCAATTTCCTGGAAGGGCAGGGCACCGTCACCGTGCTGTCCAGCCCGCGCATCGCCACCATCAACAACCAGAAGGCCGTGCTCAAGGTCGGTACCGACGAATTGTTCGTCACCAATATCACGACGACCACCACCTCCACCACCACCGGCTCGGTGAGCACGCCCAGCCTGACCCTGCAACCCTATTTCTCGGGCATTTCGCTGGATGTCACGCCGCAGATCGACGAGGACAACAACATCGTCCTGCACGTTCATCCGGCGGTCAGCGTGGTGGAGGAAAAGATCAAACAGATCGATCTGGGCGAGTCGCTGGGCCAGTTCAAGTTGCCGCTGGCATCGAGCAGCGTCAACGAAACCGACAGCATCGTCCGGGTTCGCGACGGCAACATCGTCGCCATCGGCGGGCTGATGACGCAAAGCCAGACCCAGGATCGCAACCAGATGCCCGGCCTGGGCAATATCCCCGGCGTGGGCCTGCTGTTCGGTCAGCGCGCCAGCACCGGCACCAAACGGGAGCTGGTCATCCTGCTCAAGCCAACCGTCATCGGCGATGACCGCCCCTGGGTGCGGGACATCGAGCAGACCGGCGAGCGCATGCGCATCCTCGACCCGCGCGACCACCTGCCCGGGGATCGCTGAGCGGCTCGCGGCATGTACCTGGGCCACTTCGGACTGACCGAACTTCCTTTCAGCATCACCCCGGATACCCAGTTCATCTATTCGGCGGCCTCCCATCAGGAGGCCCTGAACACCTTGCTGTTGGCGGTGCGCGGCGGCGAGGGCTTCGTCAAGATCACCGGCGAAGTCGGCACCGGCAAGACGCTGCTCTGCCGGCGGTTTCTGGCGACGCTGGGCGACGATTGCGTGGCGGCCTACATCCCCAACCCGCAACTGGATGGCGACACCCTGCTGCATGAGGTTGCCGAGGAACTGGGCGTGCCGGACTGCAACGGCGGCAGTGCGGGGCTTCACGTCGTCAAGCGCATCAACGGACACCTGCTGGCACTGGCCGAGCAAGGCAAGACGGCGGTGCTGTGCATCGACGAGGCGCAGACCATGCCGCCCCTGACGCTGGAAACCCTGCGGCTGATTTCCAACCTGGAAACGGAAAAGCGCAAGCTGATCCAGATCGTGCTGTTCGGACAACCGGAACTCGACGAGAAGCTGGCGCTGCCCTCGGTGCGGCAGTTGCGTCAGCGGATCGTCTTCCACTACCGCATGCCGGGCCTGAAGCGCGCGGAACTCGGCGCCTACCTGGAACACCGGTTGCGCGTGGCCGGCTATCACGGCGGCCGGCTGTTTTCCGGCCCCGCGCGGCGCGCCCTGTTCCGCCATTCCGGCGGCATGCCGCGCCTGGTCAATATCCTGGCCCACAAGGCGCTGCTGGCGGCCTTTGGCGAGGGCGACGATCTGGTCCGGCTGCGCCATGTGCGTGGCGCGGCGCGCGATACCGAAGGCGCGCGCAAGGGCGGCTGGTTGATGCTGGGAATTTGAGCGATGAGTCTCATCAACAAGATGCTGCGCGATCTGGATCAACGCCAGGCCTCGGCCGCCGAGCGGGCGGGACTGGCGGCCAGCCAGGTGCGCGCGCTGCCGCCCGAACGGCGTTTTCCCTGGTCGCGCGTGTTGCTGGTACTCGCCGGGGCGGCGGTTGGCGCGGCGGCATTGTGGCTGTTGATCACCGTTCCGGCAACAACACAGGGACCGGCAAATCCGGCTGCTCCGGTATCGTCGGCGCCGGCTCAACCCGTCCTGTCGTCCGTCACCGAGCCGGCACCGTCCGGTACGGCGATCGCCATGCCCGCGCTGGTGGTGCCGATGCCTGGCGTGGAGCGCGAAGAACCTGCTGCCGCCGCAACCCGGGTGGAATCCCTGCAATTGGACTTGCGGCTAAGCCAGCCGGCCGCACCGGTGGGCGAGCCAGCCAAACCGGAAGCGGTTGCCCGTGCCAAGGCTCCCGTGGCAACCGTTCCGGCGGCAATCGACAAGCGTCCGCTCGATGCGCCGGGCGGCAGTTCGGCCGAGGCCGAGTACCGCAAGGCGATGGCGGCGTTCCGCCAGGGCCGGTCGAGCGAGGCGCTGCCCGCCTTCCAGAACGCCTTACGTCTGGACGGCCATCATGTGGCGGCGCGCCAGGCCTTGCTGAGCCTGCTCATGGAACAAGGCCGCTGGCCGGAAGCCCAGGTCGTGGCCAGCGAAGGGCTGGCGGTGGACGCGGCGCAGCCGGGCTGGGCGATGATTCTGGCCCGCCTGCAAGTCGAACAGGGACAGTTTGCGGCGGCTCAGGAAACCATGGCGCGCCATGCCGCCTCATGGTGAGCGGAGCGCCGACTACCAGGCCTTCCATGGGCTGCTGCTGCAAAAGCTTCAGCGGCCGAAGGAAGCGGTGGATCGCTTCCGCGCCGCAACGAGTCTGCGGCCGAACGAAGGGCGTTGGTGGTACGGCCTTGGGCTGGCCCTGGAGGCGGACCAACGCCCCCAAGAAGCGCGCGAGGCCTTCCGCCAGGCGCTTGACACAGGCAACCTGCCGGCGGAATTGGCGGTGGCGAGTGAGCACCGTTTGCGCTGAGCGAGACATTCCCGATCGGACCCTCAATCTATTACCATAGTAGTAGTTTCGCTTCGACGGTGGCTTGCATAATGAATAAACGGATCGGGCACCCTCATGGCCGGGGGCGGCGAGGCGCCTTGGCGATGGGCCTGCCGCTCTTCTTCACGATGGGTGTTGCGATGGCCGACGAGGATGTCTTCTTCGCCGAGCTGCCGATCGTGGCTTCGGTGAGTCGCCTGCCGCAACTCCTTTCCGAGGCGCCGGCGGCAGTTACCGTGATCGATCGGGACATGATCCGCGCCTCGGGGATGCGCAGCGTCGCCGATTTGCTGCGCCTGGTGCCAGGTTTCCAGGTGACATCGCCCAATCAGGATCCGGCGGTGGTCGCCTATCACGGCCTGAACGGTGGCTTGACCACCGAGGAATACACCCCCGTGTTCAGGTGTTGATCGACGGTCGCTCCCAGTATTCGCCGCTGTTCAAGTCGGGAGTGAACTGGAACCTGTTGCCGGTCGCACTGGAGAACATTCAGCGCATCGAAGTGATCCGCGGCGCGAATACGGTTGCCTACGGTTCCAACGCCTTCCTCGGCGTGATCAACATCGTCACCGAGGAAAATTCGCTGACCAAGGGCTGGATGATGTCGGCCAACATGGGCAACAACGGCATCCGCGACGAGACCGTGCGCTGGGGCGGCAAGGCGGGTGATGCGGATGTCCGCCTCACCTATCGCCAATTGGCCGATGATGGTTTTCAACGGGCGTTCTACAGTGCCTGGACCGACCCGCACGACAGCCGAAAGGCCAAGGTCCTCGACCTGCGGGCCGATCAGCGACTGACCAATCGCGATGAGCTGCAACTGACGCTAACCCATGCGGCCGATGTCTCCCAGTACGGCCGGGCCGACCGGCCGACCACCGATCCCTTGCGGGACTTGCATCAGGATTCGACCTCGCTCGGCGTTCAGTGGCGGCGCGTGGTCGCTGCCGACGAGGAATTCAAGCTGCGCTACGCCTATACGGAGGATTGGGCCAACGGGCCATATCTCGAGGATGCGAGCTTCAAGCTGCTGACCAACGGCTATTTCGATCCGAAGGTGCCCATCGTCTACGCCGCCAATCCTGGCGGCAAGTCGTCTGTCCATGAACTGGAATTCGAGCACTTCCTCCCGGTCGCCGCGGGGACCCGGTTGATGTGGGGAGCGGGGGCCAAATCGATCGCCCTTTTTTCACCGGGCCAGTTCTCGACCACCGACTGGAAGCATCGTTCCTCCTATCGGACTTTCGGCAATGTGGAGTATCGCCCGGCGCCGGCATGGCTGTTCAACCTGGGAGCGAGCCTCGAGCATGACAGCGTGAGTGGTTCGATGTTCGATCCGCGGGCGAGCGTCAGCTACCACCTGACCAGCGAGCAGACCCTGCGCCTGACGGGTTCGCGCGCCCACCGCTCGCCCAGCCTGTACGAGGCGCTGGGCCGCGTGGAAAAGAAGAACACGGGCACGACCGCGCCGTTCAACCTGACCTACTTCGCCCAGGGGGTGGAGCCCGAACGGATCGACTCGTGGAAGTCGGCTATCTCGGCGAGTTCAAGGCGGCGCGGGCCAGTGTCGACGTGCGGGCCTTTCGCGAGCACATTCCCAATCGCATCCAGATCGTGCCGCTGGCCCTGCCGGCGAGCAGTCCGGACTACGATGAAATAGCCTCCGATCGCGTCTACCAGAACCTGAATACGCCCTACATTTACGGCCGAGCCGACGGGGCGATCAATCTTGAGCACGTCGTCATGCGCGGCTACGAATACCAGTTGCGCTGGCAACCCTTGAACGGTACGCGCCTGATCTACAGCAATGCGCTGGTCTGCATCGACGCCGACCTCACCGACCCGTCGGTGATCGCCGACACCTTTGGCGAAAACACCGACAAGATATCGAAGCAGACCCGGGAGTCGGCGCCGACCCGTTCCCAGTCGGCGATGCTGATCCAGCAGCTTCCCTACGACTTCCAGTTTTCGGTCATGTACTTCCGTAACGGCCCGATGCGTTGGCGACGCAACGGCATCAATCCGATCCAGGCGAGCGAACGGTTCGATTGGCGCCTGGCAAAATCCTTCCGGATGGGCGCCAGTCGCGCCGAGGTGGCCCTGACGGTGCAAATGGCCAACGAGCCCCAGGAGGGCCGGATCGCCGGCCTGCGCTATGCGGAGCGGCTTTCCTGGTTGAGCTTCCGCGTCGACTACTGACCGGTGCAAAGGTCAGTCCCGCAAGGCCCGCGCCGCCACCCAGTTGGTGACGCGCAGCGCGCCGTGGTTCTTGAGCGTGCGGGCGAATTCGTCGAGCGTCGCGCCGGTGGTCATGACGTCGTCCACCACGATCACCGACTGGCCGTCGAGGTCAACTCCACATTCGAAGGCGTGACGGATATTCTTGCGCCGTTCCTTCCAGGGCAGGGTGGCCTGCGCCACCGTGTCGCGACTTCGGGTACAGCCTTCGAGCAACAGCGGCAGTCCGAGTGCCCGGGCCAGCGGACGGGCGATTTCCGTGGCCTGGTTGAAGCCGCGTTCCCGTAGTCTCGGCCCCGACAGGGGCACCGGTACGATCAGGTCGCCCTCGGGCCGGGCGCCCAGCAGCAAGGTCGTGGCGAGGAATTCGGCCACGGCCAGACGGTGCTGGTACTTGAGCGCCTGTACCAGTTTGTCGATCGGGAATTGGTAGCGGAAGGCGGCCAGCGAGGCATCGAAATGCGGCGGCTGTTTCAGGCAGGCGCCGCAAACGGCGCCGCCCGGCGAGGCTTCGGCGCAGACCGGACAAATTGCCGCCGAGAGTCTTGGCAAACCCGCCTGGCAGGCCAGACAGAGCAGGTCGGCAGCCGGGCCGCCGCCGCAGAGCAGGCAGTCCTGGGGCAGCAGTTTCGCCAGCAGCGGACGCCAAATTGACAAGCCCTGCTCCTTAACGGATGATCCGGCTCCCATTCTGCCAAAGATTCCGCCGATGACTGTCGCCACCGCCCAGCACCCTCAGCCGAGCACGCCGGTGTTTGCTTCCTGGAGCACCGATACCGTCGAGGCCTTGTTCGAACTGCCTTTCGCCGATCTGCATCTTCCGCGCCCAGCAAGTACATCGTCGGCACTTCGATGCCAATGCCGTGCAACGCTCGACGTTGCTGTCGATCAAGACCGGCGGTTGCTCGGAAGATTGCGGTTATTGCTCGCAGTCGGCCCGTCGCGATACCGGCATCGAACGGGAAAAGTTGCTGGATCTGGAGCAGGTCAAGGTCGCCGCCCAGGCTGCAAAGGACAAGGGCGCCAGCCGCTTTTGCATGGGTGCCGCCTGGCGCGGCCCCAAGGATGGTGATCTGGACAAGGTGCTGGACATGGTGCGCGTCGTCAAGGCACTGGGCATGGAGTCCTGCCTGACCCTCGGTCTGCTGGGCGAAGGCCAGGCCGAAAAGCTCAAGGCGGCCGGGCTCGACTTCTACAACCACAACCTGGATACCGGCGCCGAGTTCTACGGCCAGGTGGTGACCACGCATACCCAGGAAGCGCGCGTCGATACGCTGATGAAGGTGCGTTCCGCCGGCATGAAGATATGCGCCGGGGGCATCGTCGGCATGGGCGAGACACGCCGCGTGCGTGCCTCGCTGCTCGCGCAATTGGCCAATCTGAATCCGCCGCCGGAGTCGGTGCCGATCAACCATCTGGTGGCCATTGCCGGCACGCCGATGGAGAACGCGCCGCCGCTCGATCCGTTCGAATTCGTCCGCACCATCGCGGCGGCGCGCATCGCCATGCCGGAAAGCTGGGTGCGGCTGTCGGCGGGCCGGCAGGAGATGTCCGACGAACTGCAGGCGCTTTGCTTCCTTGCCGGGGCCAATTCCATTTTCTACGGCGACAAGCTGCTGACCACCGGCAACGCCGAGGCCGCACGCGACGAGGCCCTGTTCGAGCGCCTGGGGCTGACAGCGGTCTAACGCGGCGGCCATGCGACGGGACTTCGGCCGGGCCGCCGCCAGCTACGACGAGGCGGCCGTACTGGCGCGGGAAACCGGCCGCCGGCTGGCCGAACGGCTGGACTGGGTGAAGATCGATCCGGCCCGCGTGGCCGATGTCGGCTGCGCCACCGGCGACGGCGTGCGCGAACTGCAACGGCGCTATCCGCACGCCTTGCCGCTGGCTGTCGACTTTGCCCGACCGATGCTGCTGACGGTGCGCCAACGCGTGCCGCTATTGCGGCGCCTGCGGGGCAACGGGCCCCGCCCGATCAACGCCGACGTGCGCGCTCTGCCGCTGGCCGACCATAGCCTGGAGCTCGTTTGGTCCAACCTGATGCTGCATTGGCTCGATGATCCGCTGCCCGCCTTCCGGGAACTACATCGTGTGCTGGCGGTGGGGGGGCTGCTCAGCTTTGCCATGCTCGGCCCGGACACGCTGAAGGAGCTGCGCGCCGTCGGTGCCACGGCGGCGCGGCGCTTCCTCGACATGCACGACGTCGGCGACATGCTGCTGGCCGCCGGCTTCGCCGATCCGGTGATGGATATGGAAGTGATTACCCTGAACTATCGGCGGCCGCGCCAGTTCCTAGCCGACCAGCGCCGGCTCGGGGTGCGCGACGCACTGCTCGGTCGACTGCCTTGGCGCGACTGGCGGCGTGTGCTGGCAAGCTGGCGGCCGGGCGAGGACGGGCGCTTGCCGGCGACATTCGAAGTGGTGTTCGGTCATGCCTGGAAGGCGGCACCCAAGCTGGCCGCCGATGGCCGCGCCATCGTCAGGTTCTCGAAATGAAGCGAGCCCGGCAGCGCAAAGTCAGCCAGCGCAACTTTCAGGCCGTGGCGCCGATCATGAAGAAGGGCGGCCCGCACCAGCGGCTCGACAAGCGTGCCGCGCGCGCCCGGCAAAAGGCCCGACTGCGCCGGGAATTCAACGACGGGGAATGATGGGGATGACCCGCCCGCGGGCCCGGGGATAGACGGCGACGGCCGGTTGCCGGCGTTGCCGGTCCAGCCAGTGCCACTTGAGGCGCAGGCCGAGCAGCACGGCGAGGATGACGCCATATACGGCGGGCTGGCGGACATCCACCTTGACCATCCAGGTGTAGTGAAGCACGGCGACCATGGTCAGGGGGTAGATCAGGCGATGCAGTTCCTGCCAGCGGCGGCCGCCGAGACGGCGGATCATGGCATGGCTGGACGTGGCGGCCAGCGGTATCAGCAAGGCGAAGGCAATCATGCCGGCGGTGATGAAGGGCCGCTTCAGAATGTCCTTGCCGACGGCGGGCCAGTCGAAGAACTGGTCCAGCCAGAGGTAGGCGGTGAGATGCAGGCAAGCGTAGAAGAAGACGAACAGGCCGAGCATCCGGCGCAGCTTGAGCAGCCCGGTCCAGCCGGTCAGTCGCCGTAGCGGTGTGACCGCCAGGGTGATCAGCAGCAGCTTGAGTGCCCAGCCACCCAGTCCGCGCGTGGCGGCCTCGACGGGATTGGCGCCGAGCGTGTCCTGCCACATGCCTCGGCCGTAGTACGCCACCGGCAACAGGCAGAGAACGAACAGCACGCGTTTCGCCGCCTGATACGCTTGACCGCTGTTGGAACGGAGGAGGCCGGGCATGCTGAAATGGGAATGGGGTGGCAATTGCCACCCCATTCTTCTGTTGATTGCGGTCCTAGCGCAGCCCGGCGACGTAATCCGAAACGGCTTTGATTTCCGCGTCGGTCATTTTGATGGCGACCATGCGCATCATCTTGTTCGGGTCGTTGGCGCGGGTGTCGTCGCGGAAGGACTTCAGTTGAGCCTCGAGGTACTCGGCGTACTGGCCGCCGATACGCGGATACTGCGCCGGGATGCCGGCACCGGCCGGGCCGTGGCAGGCGGCGCAGGCGGGCAGGCCCTTGGCCATGTCGCCGGCCCGATAGAGCTTCTGGCCGGCCTCGATGGTTTCACGATTCTTGGCCTGCTCGCCCTTCAGGGTCTGTGCCGAGAAATAGGCGGCCAGGTCACGCATCTGCTCTTCGGTGTAGGGGGCAATCATGCCGTTCATGATGGCATTGACGCGTTCCGGCTGCTTGCCGTCCGCTCCCTTGAAGTTCTTCATCTGCTTGAACAGATAGTCGGCATTCTGACCGGCGAGCTTCGGGTTGGCCGCGGCCGGGCTGTTGCCGTCGGGGCCATGGCAGGCGGCGCAGACGGTGGAACCGATCGCCTGGCCCTTGGCGGGGTCGCCCTTGTAGGTGGCCTTGGCGGGCTCATTGGCATTGGCGATGGCGGCGGCCGCGAGCATGGCGGTCATCAGCGGGGGCAGCATCAGCGAACGCTTCATTTTTGAGAACTCCTGGGTAGTCCGGGTTGGATTTGTAAACGTGCTATTCTAACCCAACTACTCCCTCCCCCGCTTACCCGCAGCCGATCCATGTCCCTGTTCCGCCACGCGGTCTTCGAAATTTCAGTGGCGAAGCCGCAGGATCTGCCGCAAGCCACCGGACCGGAAATCGCCTTTGCCGGCCGCTCGAATGCCGGCAAGTCGTCGGCCATCAATACACTGGTCGGCCATACGCGTCTGGCCTTTGTTTCGAAGACGCCCGGCCGCACGCAGCTCATCAATCTGTTTCGGCTGAGAAACGGCGCCGCGTTGGTTGACCTTCCCGGCTATGGCTATGCCGATGTGCCGGAAAAGATCCGCAAGCAGTGGCAGGGCTTGCTGGAGATCTACCTTTCCCGTCGCCAGGAGATTGCCGGGCTGGTGTTGATCATGGACGCACGGCGGCCGCTGCTGGAACTGGATCGGCAGATGATCAACTGGTTTGGCCCAACCGGCAAACCGATTCATTGCCTGCTGACCAAGGCGGACAAGCTCAACCGCGAAGAGCAGGCCAAGGTACTGCGCGTTGTCCGTGCGGAGGTTGCCGATGCCGGATCGCCGGTCACGGCCCAACTGTTTTCCAGCCTGAAGAAGACCGGCATGGAAGAGGCCGAGAAGATCATCGCCGCCTGGCTGGACAATCCGGATGAATCCTCGTTGTGAGCCGCAATAAAGAAAAAGCCTCCGGCTAAAGGGGAGAAGCCGGAGGCTGAATGCCTTAATGGGGTTAAGGCACCCGCTCAGGGAGGTGAAGCGGGAGATGGCCGAAAGCCATCTGCAACATAAGATTGGGGTTGCGAAAGAAAGTTCCAGACTAATTTGCGAGAGATTGCCATGAACCAAAAAGGTGCATTTCCGGCCACCCGCATGCGCCGCATGCGGCGCGACGATTTTTCCCGCCGCCTGATGCGGGAGTACTCGCTGACGGCCAGTGATTTCATCTATCCGCTATTCGTGCTCGAGGGCAGTGGACGCACTGAAGTCGTGGCCTCGATGCCGGGTGTGGAGCGCGTCAGCCTTGACCGGTTGCTGCCGGTTGCGGAACGGGCGGCGAAGCTGGGCATACCGGCTCTAGCCTTGTTCCCCGTCATCGACTCCGGCAAGAAATCGGCCGGTGCGGAAGAGGCTTGGAATCCACTTGGGTTAGTACCCACTGTCGTCGCAAGGCTCAAGAAAGAGTTCCCCGATCTCGGTGTGATCACCGACGTGGCGCTCGACCCCTATACCAGCCACGGTCAGGACGGTCTGATCGATCCGGATGACCCCAGTGGCTACGTGCTGAATGACGAGACCATCGAGGCTCTGGTGAAGCAAGCACTCTGCCACGCCGACGCTGGCGCCGATGTGGTCGCGCCATCGGACATGATGGACGGACGGATCGGCGCCATTCGTACGGCTCTGGACGCCAGGAAGCTTATCCATACCCGCATCCTGGCCTATTCGGCCAAGTATGCATCCTGCTTCTATGGCCCATTCCGCGACGCGGTCGGTTCGGCCGCCAACCTGGGCACGGGCAACAAATACACCTATCAGATGGATCCGGCCAATTCGGACGAGGCATTGCGCGAAGTGGCCCTCGATCTGGGCGAGGGGGCCGACATGGTGATGGTGAAGCCGGGCATGCCCTACCTGGATATTGTTCGCCGGGTGAAGGACGAATTTGGCGTGCCGACCTATGCCTACCAAGTGAGCGGCGAGTACGCGATGCTCAAGGCCGCCGCCGCCAACGGCTGGCTGAATCATGATGACTGCATGCTCGAGGCGCTCCTTTGCTTCAAGCGCGCCGGTGCCGACGGTATCCTGACCTATTTTGCCCTGGAAGCCGCGGAAGCCCTGAAGGGCTAGGGCATCAGGTCTTTCAGCAGGCTGTCGACCTCGTTCTGCGACAGTTTGCGGTCTTCGGCGACGCTGCTGGCCTCGACGACAATGGCGCCGACCAGCGCCTTCATCGCCTTGCGGATCGACTGCCCGGCGAGATCCTGGAATTCCTGGGCAACGATGATGTTGGTCAGGTGACCGCCGATGCCCTTGAGAGACGCTTCGATCTCTTGGCGGCTCCAGTTCTTGCCGAGAGAGTCCTGGCTGGCGGCGATGATGTGTTTGGCCAGCTCCGCTTCCGCCAACGACTTGTCCGCGGCCTCTGACATCATCCGCTCGACATTGCCAAGAATGGCGGAAACTTCCCGGGGATCGCTGGCGGCACGCTTGGTCAGGCCTTTGGCGGCCTTGTTCAGTTCCCGGGCCAGGGACTTGAGCTCGCTGAGCACCTGTCCGGTGGCGGGCGAACCGGTCGTCCGGATCGCCGCGGTGCCCCGACCGCGCGGTTTGGCGGCGGCCTTGGCGACGGACTTCGTGGCGGCCTGCTTGGTACCTCGTTTGGTTGTCGCGGCATTCATGCTCATCCCCTGTTCAGTTGACCAGCAGTTGCCACTGAGTCGGCCAAGCCGCCAGTGGATCCTCCTTGAAGCCGCCCTTGACGAAGCGGTGCCAGCGGCCAATGGCATGGCAAACCAGCGCGTCGGCGTGGGCGCCGAAGTCGTGACCTTCCGGTAGCGTCCCTTGGGTTGCGGCGATCTTCAGTGATTGTTTCAGTGAGGCCTCGATACGGTCGAGCAACTGGTTGATGCGCGCCTGCAATCTTGGCTTCTCGTGCACCAGGGCGTCGCCGATGAGTACGCGCGTCAGCCCCTTGTTCTTCTGCGCAAAGGCGAGGAGGGTGACCATGACCAGTTCGACTTGGCGCAGACCACTTTCTTCGTCCCCGCTGATCTGGTTGATGACGGTGAACAGGCTGGATTCGATGAACTCGATGAGGCCCTCGAACATCTGTGCCTTGCTGGCGAAGTGACGATAGAGGGCGGCTTCCGAGACGTTCAGTCTGCGCGCCAGCAATGCCGTCGTCACCTTGTCACCCGCCGGTGACTCAAGCATCTGGGCGATGGTTTGCAGAATGAGCAGCTTCTTTTCGCCGGGCTTGGCGGCTGGTGTCATGGCGTGTTGGAGGCGGGGAAATCGAACACCGATTGTAGCCGTAGATCGGCATCGGCTGGCACTCTGCTGCCGAGCCGGCCGCGCCACGTGGAACTCACTTCGACTTGATCAGGGTACCGACGCCTTCGTCGGTAAGAATCTCCAGGAGCAGCGCGTGTTCGACGCGGCCGTCGATGATATGGACGCTCTTTACGCCGCTACGGGCGGCGTCGAGCGCCGAGCCGATCTTCGGCAGCATGCCGCCCGAGAGGGTGCCGTCGGCCACCATGGCATCGATGTCCTTGGGGGTGACGCCGGTGAGCAGCTTGCCCGCCTTGTCGAGTACGCCGGGTGTGTTGGTGAGCAGCACCAGCTTCTCGGCGCCGAGCACTTCGGCGACCTTGCCGGCGACGACATCGGCATTGATGTTGAAAGTGTCGCCGCTCGGGCCGACACCGATTGGCGCGATAACCGGGATGAAGTCTCCGGTGTCGAGGAAGGAGATGATCGAAGGATCGATGGAAGTGATTTCACCAACCTGGCCGATGTCGATCATTTCGGCCGGATTGTCCTTGTTCGGCAGCAGCAGCTTCTTGGCGCGGATGAAGTTTCCGTCCTGGCCGGTCAGGCCGACCGCCTTGCCGCCGTGCTGATTGATGAGATTGACGATCTCCTTGTTGACCTGGCCGCCGAGCACCATTTCGACAATGTCCATGGTCTCCTCGTCGGTGACACGCATGCCTTGGATGAAAGTGCCCTGCTTGCCGACTCGCTTGAGCAGATCTTCAATCTGCGGCCCACCGCCATGGACCACGACCGGGTTCATGCCAACCAGTTTGAGCAGTACCACGTCACGCGCGAAGCAATCCTTCAGCTTCGGATCGGTCATGGCGTTGCCACCATATTTGATGACGATGGTCTTGTCGTAGAAGCGTTTTATATAGGGTAGCGCCTCGCCCAGAATCCTGGCCTTGACGGCGGCTGGGACAGCGTTGGTGGTGAGGTCGGTCATGATCGGATCTTCCGGGCTGAGTCGGTTGCCTATTCTACCCGCCGCGTCGTGAACGAAAAACGGGGGCCTTCGCCCCCGTTTGTCATGAGAACACTACTATTGTCAGTCGATGGCCAATCGCTTCGCTTGCGTTGCGGCCTTCTTGGGCAGGGTCAGTTCAAGCACACCATCGGTGAATTTCGCCGTGGCGTTGGCGTCGTCGATATCCTGACCGAGCTGGAAACTGCGGGAAACCTTGCCGAAATAGCGCTCCGTGCGCAACACACGTTCGCCCTCCTTGACCTCCTTTTCCTGCTTCCGCTCCGCACTGATCGACACCGTCGGGCCGTCGATGTTGACGTGGATATCTTCCTTCTTGATGCCAGGCATCTCGGCATGCACGACAAAAGCCTTCTCCTGCTCCTTGACATCCACTCTGACCGCGGGCGCCTCAGGTACGCTACCCATTTCCACCGGGCGGACAAAAAAGCCGCGGAAGAAATCGTCGAGCGGATCGTAACGGGTAAGATTGCTCATGATCATCTCCTTGCGTGGTTGTTGCCGGAAGGAAATACTTCCTTGCCGTGTAAATGGATTCCCGGCCTGAAAATTCAAGACATCAAGAGATGCCTGGCGAAGAGAATGTCTGCCCGCGTTGTGGCCGCCGCTTCACCTGCGCTGCCCGGGTGAACGCCGAGCGTTGCTGGTGTGCGGGTGTGCCACCCGTCTCCCGGCCGCCGGATGCCGGCCACGGCTGTTTTTGCCCGGATTGCCTTGCCGTGGTGCTTAGGGAAATCCGCCCAGACCCAGCATGAGGATGGCGTCGCGGTTGCTCCAGGAGAAGCAAGCGGCCGCCGCATCACGCCAGGGCAGCCACCGGTAGCCCAGGTGTTCGGCCGGTGCGACGCTTACGACTGTTCCTGCCGGCACCGGCAGGCTGAAAACATGCTCGGTATTGTGCATGACGCCGTGGGCATAGCGATGGCGCCACTCCGGAAAGATTTCGTAGCGATTGCTCAGTCGCCAATCGAGCAAGCGCCTCGCCCCGGCGTCTATGCCGGTTTCCTCAAGCACTTCCCGAACCGCGGTTTCAACGAGCGCCTCTCCCTCTTCCTGGCTACCGGTGACCGATTGCCAGTAGCCGGGATGGGAGGTGCGCTCGAGCAGTAGAACCTCGGACGCAGGATTGTGAATGACCACCAGTACGGAGACTGGTGTCTTGAAGCTCACGGTTCCGTGGGTAGCCAGGCGATGCCGTCGGCCTGCATTTCGACCAGACACCAGAAGGGTATGCCTTCCTCGCGCCATTCATTGGCGGCCTGCTCAAAAACCTGCAAGGCGGTGACGAAATCCGCTTCAGCCTTGCCATGGATGCCATCGCAGTGTTCGAGCAGAACGAGGTAGCCGTCGGCGGGTCGCCAGGCCATGTCGGCGAGACAGTCGGCCAAAGCGTCGAAGTTATGTCCGAACCAGTCGGGAAACTTCAATCCCTTGCCGATATCGGCGAGCATTTGATCCTTGTTGCCGGCCTTGGTCAGATTGACGCGGAAAGTGGCGAAGTCCTTCGCTCTTGCCGCCGCGAGGATGACTTGCTTGTCCGTGTGCGGCAGGTGATAGACGCCCGCTTTCGCGACATCGGCCAATACATGCTGAAGATGGAGGTCGCTCATTCCCGGATTCGCCAGAAGGTTTGGTAGTGATCTTCGGTGTAGTAATACTCCGCCCGGCGCACATCGCCGGGGGCCCCGCGGCCGGCAATGATCCGCCGGGCTCCGCGCGTCTTTACACCAGGCGTGCGAACAGTGTACTCAAGGTAATAGCCGCGCGGCTTGGCCGGCAAACGCCGCTCGAAGTTGCCGAAGATCAGGCCATCCCGCTTGTGCGGATAGGGGCCGCCCCGACGGATCAGGTGCAGCGTGTCGTGGGCCTCGGGCGGCAGATCGGCAAGCGCGATATCCTCGATTCCGGCGGCGACCGGGAAGGCGAGTACCGCGATGAACAACGCCAGGACGACGCGTAGCATGGTCAGGCCTTGCCCACTTCCACTTGCGTGTCGACCTTCTGGCGCAGTCGTATGTGAAGCTCGCGCAACTGCTTCTCATCGACACTCGAGGGCGCGTCGGTCAGCAGGCACTGGGCGCGCTGGGTCTTGGGGAAGGCGATGACATCGCGAATGGATTCCGCGCCGGTCATCATGGTGACGATACGATCCAGGCCGAAGGCCAAGCCGCCGTGCGGCGGCGCACCGTAGCGCAGGGCATCGAGCAGGAAGCCGAACTTGGCGCGCTGCTCCTCCGCGCCGATCCCGAGGGCCTCGAAGACCTTGGCTTGCACGTCGGCCTTGTGGATCCGCACCGAGCCGCCGCCGATTTCCCAGCCGTTCAGGGCCAGGTCGTAGGCTTTGGCCAGACATTGGCCGGGGTCGGTCTTCATGAGTTCCTCATGGCCATCCTTGGGCGAGGTGAACGGGTGGTGGCAAGCAGTCCAGCGCTTGTCTTCCTCGTCGTATTCGAACATCGGGAAATCGACCACCCAGAGCGGTTCCCAATTCTTGCCGTTGACGTAGCCCTTGTCGTGGCCGATCTTGGTGCGCAGGGCGCCAAGGGCGTCATTGACGACCTTGCCCTTGTCGGCGCCGAAGAAGATCAGGTCGCCCGTTTGTGCGCCGGTACGCGCCATGATGGCTTCCAGTGCTGTGGCATTGAGATTCTTGACAATGGGTGACTGCAGACCTTCCTCGTTGAGCTTGCTGGCGTCATTCACCTTGATGTAGGCCAGTCCCTTGGCGCCGTAGATCTTGACGAAGTCGGTACAGGCATCAATTTCGCCACGGGTCAGCTCCGCGCCCTTGGGGATGCGCAAGGCCGCGACACGTCCCCCCGGGGTATTGGCTGGCACGGAAAACACTTTGAAGGCGACGTCCTTGACGACGTCGGTGACTTCGGTCAACTCGAGGGTGACGCGCAGATCGGGCTTGTCGGAGCCGAAGCGACGCATGGCCTCGGCATAAGTCATGCGCGGGAACGGATTGGGCAACTCCACTGACAGCGCCTCCTTGAACACGATGCGGATCATGTCTTCCATAATCGCGGTGATCTGGTGCTCATCAAGGAACGACGTCTCGATATCGACCTGGGTGAATTCCGGTTGGCGATCGGCGCGCAGGTCCTCGTCGCGAAAGCACTTGGTGATCTGGTAGTAGCGGTCAAAGCCGGCCACCATCAGCAATTGCTTGAACAACTGTGGCGACTGGGGCAGGGCGAAGAACTGTCCAGGATGGACGCGCGAGGGGACCAGATAGTCCCGGGCACCTTCCGGCGTGCTCTTGGTCAGCATCGGTGTTTCGATATCGATGAAGCCATTGGCGTCCAGGAAACGGCGGAAAGCCATCGCTGTCTTGTAGCGCAGCATCATGTTCTTCTGCATCTGCGGCCGGCGCAGGTCGATGACCCGATTGACGAGCCGCACTTGTTCGGAGAGGTTTTCGTCGTCGAGTTGAAACGGTGGCGTGACCGCCGCGTTGAGAATCTCCAGATCGTGGCAGAGAATCTCAACTTCCCCCGAGGGCAGGTTGGGGTTCTCCGTGCCGGTCGGCCGACGGCGGACTTTGCCGGTGATCTTGAGGACGAATTCGTTGCGCACGGTCTCGGCGCGTTCGAACATTGCGGCCCGATCGGGGTCGCAGACCACTTGGGCGAGCCCTTCGCGGTCGCGAAGGTCGATGAAGATGACGCCGCCATGGTCGCGGCGACGGTGTGCCCAACCGCAAAGAGTGACGATCCGGTCGGTGTGGCCGGCGTTCAAGTGGCCGCAATAATGGGTACGCATCGCTGGTTCCGTTGTTCGGTGAATAGGGGCGCCGTTCGGCGCGGAGTCGTGGGGCCGCTTACTCGTTCTGGGCGCGGCCGACAAGGTTGGCGTCACGCGGCGTCGGCCCGACCACGCCCATGGAGACAATGTACTTCAGGGCGTCGTCGACGCTCATGTCGAGCTCGATGGTGTCGCTCTTCTTGACGAAGAAAAAGAAACCATTGACCGGGCTTGGCGCCGTGGGGATGAACACGCTGACGAGCTCATCACCGACTTGTTTGGTGACTTCTAACGCGGGTATCCCGGTCTGGAAGGCGACCGACCAGGCTTGCGGATGCGGGTAGCGAACCAGCAGCACCTTGCGAAACGCCTCGCCGCTGCCGGAGAACAGGGTGTCGCTGATCTGCTTGACGCTGTAGTAGATCGACTTCACCACCGGAATCCGCGCCAACAGCGCTTCCCAGAAACGCACCAGTCGCTGCCCGACGATGTTGGCCGCGACCAGTCCGGTCAGCAGGACCACCAGGACCGTCAACAGCGCCCCAATGCCCGGGATGTAGATCCCCAGCAGTCTTTCCGGTCGAATCGCTTGCGGCAGGAGCAGCAGCGACTGGTCCATCGTCTGGACGATCAGAGTCAGCACCCAGACCGTGATGGCCAAGGGTATCCAAATCAGTAGACCGGTAATGAAGTACTTTTTCAAGTAGCGGGCTGGGCAAGAAAGGCCGGTCAGTTGCAGGCGCAGGACCCCGTGCCACCTTGGCAGGGCGGTGGGCTGTCGCTCTTGCTCTCGGATTTTGCGGTACCCGTGCCCCCCTTGAAGTCGGTCTGGTACCAACCGCTACCCTTCAGGTGGAAACCTGGCGCGGTCAGTTGTTTGCCGAATGTCTCGGTCTTGCATTGCGGGCACGTGGTGAGCGGCGCATCGGACATTTTCTGCATGACATCCTGCTCCAGGCCGCAGCTGCTGCAACGATAAGCGTAGATGGGCATCGATTTCTCCGGGAAAGTGCTGAATTATAACGTAAGCACCTGCCAATAAAGGGATTGCAGCGCGCTCGCGTAGGCCAGAGTGGGGCCGCCGGCAGCTGTTTCAAGGCCGGCGGTGGACGCCGGGCGACTGGTTACAGCAGGCCGAGATAGGCCCGGGTCAGGGGTTTCCCCCAGAACAGGGCGATAACTCCGGCGGCGGCGAGATAGGGCCCGAACGGGATTGGCACGTTGCGCCCATGTCGCGCCAGAACGATGAGGGCGATACCGACCAGCGCGCCAACGAACGACGATAGCAGTATGGTTAGTGGCAGCACTTGCCAGCCCAGCCAGGCGCCGATGGCGGCCAGCAACTTGAAATCGCCATAGCCCATGCCTTCCTTGCCGGTGACCAGCTTGAACAGCCAGTAGACCGACCATAGGCTGAGGTAGCCGGCTACCGCGCCGATGACCGCGCTGGTCAGGTCAGTGAAGGTGCCGGTGACGTTGAGCAGCAAGCCGGCCCAGAGCAGCGGCAGCGTGATGTCGTCGGGTAACAACTGGGTGTCGAGGTCGATGAAGGTAAGGGCAATCATCGCCGCCACAAACGCAACCGCGCCCGCTGCCGCCAGGCTGGGGCCGAACTGCCAGGCGCCGAGGCCGAACAGCAAACCGGTCAGGGCCTCTACCACGGGATAGCGCCAACTGATGCCCTTGCCGCAGCCCCGGCAACGACCCCGCATCAGAAGGAAGCTCACGATGGGAATATTCTCGAAGGCGCCGATCGGCCGGCCGCAGTGGGGGCAACGAGAACGTGGGCTGACCAGCGAGAACGGTTCGCCTGGGACGACCATCTCTCCGCGCAGTTCAGCGCATTGTGCCGCCCAGTCGCGCTCCATCATTCGTGGCAGGCGATGGATGACCACGTTAAGGAAGCTGCCGATCAAGAGCCCGAAGAGAACCGCGGCGGCGACGAACAAGCCGCCCGGTTGCAGCAGAATGGATTCCATCGAGCGTCTAGACCACGGCGCCAAGCTTGAAGATCGGCAGGTACATGGCAATGATCATGCCGCCAATCAGCGTACCCAAGACGACCATGATCATCGGCTCCATAAGGCTCGAGAGCGCCTCGACGGCATCATCGACTTCAGCTTCGAAGAAGTCGGCCACCTTGCCGAGCATCGAATCCAGTTGCCCCGATTCCTCGCCGATGGACACCATCTGAATCACCATGCTCGGGAAGACATCGGCGTTCTGCATCGCCACTGTGAGGCTGGAGCCGGTGCTCACCTCATTCTGAATCTGTTGGGTGGCAATCTTGTAGATGTGGTTTCCCGCGGCGCCACCGACCGAAGTCAGGGCTTCGACCAAAGGTACCCCGGCGGCGAACATGGTGGACAACGTGCGCGTCCAGCGAGCAATCGTGGCCTTGCGTACCACCGGGCCGAATATGGGTAGGCGCAGGATCAGCCGATCCATGACGATCTGCATGGGCACCGATCGTTTCCATACGTAGAAGAAGGCATAGATGCCGCCGCCGATGCCGCCGAAGATGAAGTACCAGTTGGCGACGAAGAAGTCGGAGATGGCAATAACCAGCAGCGTTGGCGCCGGCAAATCGGCGCCGAAACTGGTGAACACCTTCTTGAAGGACGGAATCACGAAAATCATGATGACCGCCATGACGATGAAGGCGACCACGAGAACCGAGACCGGATAGAACAGGGCCGACCTTGATTTTCGACTTGATGGCGAGAATCTTTTCCTTGTAGGTCGCCAAGCGTTCCAGCAGGGCGTCCAGGATACCCGCCTGCTCGCCAGCCTCGATGAGGTTGCAGTAGAGAGCGTCGAAATGCAGGGGGTGTTTGCGGAAGGCCTGGTTGAGGGAGGAGCCGGTTTCCACTTCGGCTTTGACGTCCATGAGCAGGCGGGCAACCGCGGTATTCGAGGAGCCCTTGGCGACGATATCGAACGCCTGGAGCAGCGGAACCCCGGATTTCAGCATCGTGGCCAGTTGTCGGGTGAACAATGTGATGTCCTTTTCCCCGACCTTGCCGCCCTTGCGGAAGGTCTGCTTCTTGACCTTGACCGGCAGGATCGCTTGCCGGCGCAAGGTGGTGCTGACGACGGCTTCGCTGGCCGCGCGCATTTCCCCACGTACGGTCTTGCCAGTCTTGTCCTTGCCTTCCCAGATGAAGTTGAACTCCTTGACTCCGAGGTCCTTCTTCACCGGTTTCTTGGGTGCCGCCATGGCGTTGTCCTTTCCGCTTGCGTGTTGGACTGGTTATTCGTTGGTGGTAGCCAGCACCTCGTCCAGGGACGTGACGCCTTGCTTGACCTTTAGCAGGCCGGATTCGCGCAAGTTGCGTACCCCCTCGGCTTGGGCCTGCGCAGCGATGTCGAGCGATGTGCCGCTGGCCATGATGATGCGCTGGATCTCCTCCGAGATCGGCATGACCTGGTAGATACCGAGGCGGCCCTTGTAGCCCGAACCCTTGCACCGCTCGCAACTCCCTGGACCGTAGAGCTGCCAACCGCCGTCCAGGTCGTCCTCGCTGAAGCCGGCATTGAGGAGGGTTTCGCGGGGTACCTCAATCGGTACCTTGCAAGTGCAAAGCCGCCGCGCGAGGCGCTGCGCGGTAATCAGGATGATGCTGGATGCGATGTTGAAAGTTGGCACGCCCATGTTCATCAGCCGCGTCAAGGTTTGCGGGGCATCGTTCGTATGCAAGGTGGACAACACCAAGTGCCCGGTTTGGGCGGCCTTGACGGCGATTTCCGCCGTCTCCAGATCGCGAACTTCGCCGACCATGATGATGTCGGGATCCTGGCGCAAGAACGACCTGAGGGCAGCCGCGAAAGTAAGGCCGACCTTGTCGTCGACGTTGACCTGGTTGATGCCGGCCAGATTGATTTCCGCCGGATCCTCGGCGGTCGAGATATTGGTGCCCGGCTGATTGAGTATGTTCAGGCAGGTATATAGGGACACCGTCTTCCCGCTGCCGGTCGGGCCGGTCACCAGGACCATGCCATAGGGGCGGCCTACCGCGGCGAGCAAGGCGTCGCGCTGATCGGGTTCGTAGCCAAGCGCGTCGATGCCGAGCATTGCCGAGCTCGAGTCGAGGATGCGCAGCACGATCTTCTCGCCGTGCAGTGTTGGCAGCGTGCTGACCCGAAAGTCGATGGAGCGGTTCTTGGTCAGCGCCAGCTTCATGCGGCCATCCTGCGGCACCCGCTTTTCCGCAATATTGAGCCGGGAGATGACCTTGATCCGCGACGCGATCTTTTCCTTGATGACCAGGGGTGGCTGGGCAATCTCGCGCAAGACGCCGTCTACGCGGAGGCGGATGCGATAGTACTTCTCGTAGGGTTCGAAGTGAATATCCGATGCACCCTCGGCGATCGCGTCATGAAGTATCTTCTGGATGAACTTGACGACCGGCGCATCGTCTACTTCCGCCGCCGCTGCCGCCGCATCGGCTGCGGCATCAATCGCGTTTTCATCTTCGAACTCAAGACTGAGTTCGTCATCCATCAGGTTTTGTAGCGCTGTTTCCGTCTTTTCGGTCAGCTTGCCGACCATGGCGGCAAGCTTGTCCGCTTCGACCACCACCGGGTCGACCGTCATGCCCGTTTGGAAGCGGATTTCGTCGAGCGCCCGCAGATTGGTCGGGTCCGCCAGCGCGACCGCCAAGCGGTTGCCTCGTCGCAGCAGGGCGAGAACCTGATGGCTGCGCATGACGCGAGGATCGATGGCGTCGCGGGCGAAATGCTCGTCGGAGTAGCTATCGAGATCGATCAGGGGGTAGCCGAACGTCTGGGCGGCAAACGTGGCAATCTCGCGGGATTTCATTCGGCCCGAGGCGATCAATTGACCGACGAAGCCGCCCGAATCCGGTTTGGCCTCGGCGGCTATCCTTTCCGCCTCGGACTCCCTGAGCCTCTCCTGCTGGACGAGCGCGCGAGCCAAGCCGCTCAGGGTCGCCGGAGTTGCGACCGTCATCGCCGATGGTTGCCCGTTGGGGCGTGATTTATGCCGGACATATCGAGCCGATGATGCCCGTGTGGCAGGGGTTTGTAAAGATGGCGCCAGCCTGAACAGAAGATCATTTACGTCCCTGTTGTCGGCCGAAACAGCTTGACGATCTTGATTCGCCGGTCCTGCGTCTGCACAATCTCCATGGCAACGCCGCCAATACGAAGACAGACATCCGTCTCCGGAATGTCCTGTAGATACTCGACGATGAGGCCGCTAAGCGTCTTTGGGCCGTCCAGGGGTAGGTCGAGGCCCAGTCGGCGGTTCAGTTCGCGGAGGCTGTGGCTGCCATCCACAAGGGTTGCGCCGTCGGCATCCCACACCGAGTCGGCGCTGGATCCGGGCATGCTGGTGGTGAACTTGCCGACGAGTTCCTCGATGATGTCTTCCAGCGTAACGAGTCCAAGGAGCTCGCCGTACTCGTCGACCACCAAGCCTTGGCGTTGCCGGTTCTCGCGGAAGAACTGCAGCTGCGCATAGACGGGCGTGGCCGCCGGAATGAAATAGGGCTCAACGAGCTGTGCTCGCAGCGCGTCGCTGTCCAAGGATCCGGTGAGCGCGCTGCCGAGCAGGCGGCGTTGGTGGAGAATGCCGATGATATTGCCGGGGTCCCCCGCCACCACGGGCAATCGCGTGTGATAACTCGTGGCCAGTTGCGCCTGAATGTCCTCGATCGGCGCTTCGATATCGATGCATTCGATTTCGCCACGCGGCACCATGATGTCCTCGACCGTGACTTGTTCCAGTTCGAACATGTTGAGCAGGATGTCGCGGTGTTGGTGCGGAATGGCATGGCTCGATTCCAGCACCATCGCGCGCAGTTCCTCCGGCGATAGCCGACTCGACTCGTGACCCGCCCCAGGCCGGAGATGCAGGATTCGGAGCAAGCCGGACGCGAACAGGTTGACGAACCAGACTATTGGATAGGCCGCGCGCAGCAGGGGCCACAGCAGATAGCCAAGGAACAGCGCGAGGCGGTCGGCGTAGGCGGCGCCGACGATCTTCGGGGTGATCTCCGAAAACACCAGAATGGCGAACGTGGTGACCAGCGTACCGATGCCAAGCGCCCATTTTTCTTCGCCGAACAACTCGATGGTGATGATGCTGACCAGCGTGGCCGCGCCGACGTTGACCAGATTGTTGCCGAGCAGGATGACGCCGAGCATCTTGTCGGTTCGAGCGAGGAGGTCAAGCGCCAGCCGCGCACCACGATGCCCCTGGCTGGCCAGGTGGCGCAGGCGGTAGCGATTGGCCGCCATCATGCTGGTCTCGGTCATGGAGAAGAAAGCCGAGAGGATCAGCAGGACGACAAGAGTGCCGACCAAGGCGGAGAGTGGAATCTCTTCCATCGAAGCCGGGTCAGGCGGCGCGGCCGAGAATCACTTCCAGAACGAAGCGGCTGCCAACGTAGGCCAGCAGCAGCGCGACGAATCCGGCCAGGGTCCAGCGCAAGGCCTTGCGGCCACGCCAGCCGCGTAAGTGGCGGCCAACCAGCAAGTGCGGCAAAAATGATCCAGGACAAGAATCGCGAAGACTGTCTTGTGGTTGAAGGTCAACGCCTTGCCGAACAAGGATTCGGAAAAGAGAACGCCCGAGACGAGTGTCAGGGTCAGCAGGGCGAATGCGACATGGATCAGACGGAACAGCAGTGCCTCCATGGTCAGCAGCGGCGGCAGACTGGCCAGCAGCGGTGTGAGCCGACCCCGATGCAAGCGCTTTTCGGCCACCGCCATCAGTACGGCATGCAGCGCCGCCAAGGTAAACAGGCTGTAGGCCAGCATCGCCATCAGGAAGTGGGCGCGGAACTGCAAGCGAGTCGGCGTTAGTCAGCAGATGCTGGCCAGGAAAAACGCTTGGCAGCAGTACGCTAACCGCAGCCAGCGGGCAGGCCAGCATTTGCAGGCCTTCCATGCGGGCGTAGAAGCTTTCGATCCAGTAGAAGGCGATCGCCAGCCAGAGCATCATGGACAGCGCAATCGGAGAAACTGAAGCGCATTGCGTCGCCGCCGGGAATATTTCCTGGGCGAGCGTAACGCCGTGCGCAAGCAATGCCGCCAGCAGCCAGATACGTTCCCATGGCGCCAAACTCGCCGGTGGGCGATCGAGGGCGGGGCCGCGCCAGCGGGTGCGCCAGAGACAGCACCGCAAGACCAAGATAGAGGGCGGCAGCGGTCAGATGCAGTAAAATCGATGACATCGGCCAAGTCTACCGCATTCGTTCGCTGTCGCCTTGCGCCTCGGTGTTCGCAACCTTCCTTTTGTCATTACTTTCCCATGCTCGATAACCTGACCCAGCGGCTGGCCAAGGTCGTCAAGACCTTGCGCGGCCAGGCGCGTCTGACCGAAGACAACATCGCCGACATGCTGCGCGAAGTGCGCATGGCGTTGCTCGAAGCCGACGTGGCGCTGCCGGTGGTCAAGGAGTTCATCGCCCGCGTCAAGGAAAAGGCGGTTGGGCAAGAGGTGATCGGTTCGCTGACGCCTGGCCAGGCGCTGGTCGGCGTGGTGCATCGCGAACTGACCGACCTCATGGGGGGCGCAAAGGCCGCCCTCAATCTCGCCACGCAGCCGCCGGCGGTGATCCTCATGGCCGGTCTTGCAGGGCGCCGGCAAGACCACCACTACCGCCAAGCTGGGCAAGTGGCTCAAGGAGCGCCAGAAGAAGAAGGTGCTGGCGGTCAGTTGCGACGTGTATCGGCCGGCGGCTATCGAGCAGCTGAAGATGGTCTCGGCGCAGGCCGGTATCGATTTCTTCCCGTCGGCGGTGGGCCAGAAGCCCGCTCGATATCGCCGCGGCGGCGCTCGACTACGCCCAGCAAGCACTACTACGACGTGCTCTTCGTCGATACCGCCGGGTCGTCTGGCCATCGACGAGGCCATGATGGCCGAAGATGCGCGACCTGCATGCCGCGCTGAACCCGATCGAAACCTTGTTCGTGGTCGATGCCATGCTCGGCCAGGATGCCGTCAATACCGCCAAGGCCTTCAACGAGGCCTTGCCGCTGACCGGCGTCATCCTGACCAAGCTCGATGGCGATGCCCGCGGTGGTGCGGCGCTGTCGGTGCGTCAGGTGACCGGCAAGCCGCTCAAGTTCGCCGGCATCGGCGAAAAACTCAATGGTCTTGAGGAGTTTCATCCGGAGCGCATGGCCGCGCGCATCCTCGGCATGGGCGACATCCTCGGCCTGGTCGAGGAGGCGCACCGCAACGTCGATCAGGAAAAGGCTCAGGAATTCGTCAAGAAGATGAAGTCCGGCAAGGGCTTCGATCTCAACGACTTCAAGGAACAGATCGGCCAGATGCGCAAGATGGGCGGCTTGTCATCGCTGCTCGAAAAGCTGCCGGCGCAGTTCGGCGCAGATGGCGCAACAGGCGGGCGGCGCGGTGGAGGACAAGTCGATTCGGCGCATCGAGGGCATCATCAACTCCATGACGCCGGGCGAGCGGGCGAAGCCCGATCTCATCAAGGCCAGTCGCAAGCGCCGCATTGCCACGGGTGCCGGCGTCCAGGTGCAGGAAGTGAATCGTCTGCTCAACCAGTTCGAGCAGACGCAAAAGATGATGAAGCAGTTTTCCAAGGGCGGTATGGCCAAGATGATGCGGGGCATGAAGGGCCTGCATGCCGGGAGCGCGGTAGCTACTTCCGCGCCTCGATGACCCGTTGTCCCCAACCCCACTGCCGCTCCCAGGCTCCGCGTACCATGTTCGGGTATTCGGGCGCGCCCAGGCTGCCGTTGTAGCGACCGAGTGCGCGGTAGATGTCGCCCTTTTCGATGTCCAGGTAGTGACGCAGGATGGTGCAGCCGAAGCGCAGATTGGTGCGCAGATGGAACAGATTGTGGTCTCCGTTGCCGATCAACTTTACCCAGAACGGCATGACCTGCATGTAGCCGCGGGCGCCCGCCGATGAAACCGCATACTTCTTGAAGCCGCTTTCCACCTGAATCAGGCCCAGCACCAGTTGTGGTTCGAGTCCGGCGCGCTTGGCTTCGTAGTACACCGTCTTGAGAAATTCCAGCCGGCCCTGCCGGTCGGGGATGCGCTTTTCAAGCCGGCGCGACATTTCCGCCAGCCATTCGATCTTCTCCTGCATGCTGGGGAATTTGGGCTCTGGCGAGGCCTGGTCGGCGACGGCGGCATGCAAGGCCGCCTGCACGCTGGCCGCCAGGGGTTCGTACTTCTGCGCGCCCGCCCACGCCGCGCCGGCACTGGCCAACAGCGCCAGCGCCGCAACGAGCCTGATCATCAAGCGCACAACTTGCCGCGCAGGAGCTTCAGCCATGTCTTGCGCCACCACCATGGTGGCGTCCGCATCTCGACGGCCCTTGTACTCGAACTTGCCTTCCTTCAGGCCACGTTCGCCGATGACGATGCGGTGTGGCACGCCGATCAACTCCCAGTCGGCGAACATCACGCCGGGCCGTTCGTCGCGGTCGTCGAGAATGACGTCGACGCCGTTGGCGACGAGATCGTCGCGGAGCTGGTCGGCCGCTTCGCGGACGGCCGCCGATTTGTGATAGCCCATCGGTGCGATCACCAGCTTCGAAGGGGGCGATGGCGGCCGGGAAGATGATGCCGCGCTCGTCGTGGCTCTGCTCGATGGCCGAGCCGACGATGCGCGTGACGCCGATGCCGTAGCAGCCCATCTCCATGATCCGCTCCTTGCCCTGTTCGTCGAGGAACTTGCACTGGAGAGCTTCGGCATATCGGGTGCGCAATTGAAAGATATGGCCGACCTCGATGCCGCGACAGAGCTCAAGACTTCCCTTGCCGTCGGGCGATGGGTCACCGGCGACGACGTTGCGAATGTCGGCGACCACATCCGGTTCGGGCAGGTCGCGTCCCCAATTGGCACCGGTCAGGTGGTAGCCCGCTTCGTTGGCACCGCAGACGAAGTTGTCCATCGCCGCCACCGTGCGATCGGCGATGACCCGCACCTTGCGGCGATCGATGCCGACCGGGCCGATGTAGCCCGGGCGGCAGCCGAGGAAGCGCTCGACCTCGTCGTCGGTGGCGAAGCGGAAGGGATCGAGGCCCGGCAGCTTGCTGGTCTTGATTTCGTTGAGATTGTGGTCGCCGCGGATCAGCAGCAGCGAGAACTCCTCCCCACCATCGAGCTCGTGCACTACCGCAATGGCCTTGACGGTACGTGTCAGCGCCGTGGCCAGATAGTCGGCGACGTCCTCGCAACGAATCTTCCCTGGTGTAGCCTTCTTTTCCAGGGCTTCGACGGCGGCGCCGCGCGGCGCCACCGGCGCCATCGCCTCGGCCAATTCGACGTTGGCCGCGTATTCGGAATCTGGGCAGAAGGCGATGGCATCCTCGCCGGAATCCGCCAGCACATGGAATTCATGCGAGCCCGTGCCGCCGATTGACCCCGTATCGGCCGCCACGGCGCGGAAGCCCAGGCCGAGCCGAGTGAATATGCGGCTGTAGGTCTGGTACATATTGTCGTATTCCCGCTCCAGGTCTGCGAAGGAGGCATGGAAGGAATAGCCGTCCTTCATGGTGAATTCGCGGCCGCGCATGACACCAAAACGCGGCCGGATCTCGTCGCGGAACTTGGTCTGGATCTGGTAGAAGTGCCTGGGTAGTTGCCGATAGCTCTTGATCTCGCGCCGTACCACGTCGGTGATGACTTCCTCGTGCGTGGGGCCGATGACGAATTCGCGGCTGTGACGGTCCTTGAAGCGCAGCAGCTCGGGGCCATACTTTTCCCAGCGGCCCGATTCCTGCCAGAGTTCCGCAGGTTGTACGGCAGGCATGAACAGTTCGATGGCGCCGGCGCGGTCCATTTCCTCGCGGACGATGCGCTCCACCTTGCGCATGACCCGCAGGCCCATCGGCATCCAGGTATAGATACCCGCGGCGAGCCGCTTGATCATGCCGGCGCGCAGCATCAGTTTGTGGCTGACGACTTCCGCGTCGGCGGGGGCTTCCTTGAGGGTGGCGATGAAAAACTGACTGGCGCGCATGGGTTCTATCCTGCCGGAGAAAAAGGTGCATTTTACCGTTGCCGGCGTTCTTTCCTTGCCGCGCCAACTGTGGAAGAATGGATCGCAATCAAACATTCGAAGGTTGCATCATGCTCGACCGGGAAGGTTATCGCCCGAACGTCGGCATCATTCTGGTCAATCAGCACAACGAAGTCTTCTGGGGCAAGCGGATCCGCGAACATTCCTGGCAGTTCCCGCAAGGGGGCATCAAGAAGGGCGAAACGCCCGAACAGGCCATGTTCCGCGAATTGCACGAGGAGGTCGGGCTATTGCCGGAACATGTCCGAATCATCGGGCGCACGCGCGATTGGTTGCGCTACGATGTGCCCAAACACTGGGTCCGCCGCGAGTGGCGAGGCACCTATCGGGGCCAGAAGCAGATCTGGTTTCTCCTGCGTCTGGTCGGCCGGGATTCCGATGTTTGCCTGCGGGCCACGGAACATCCGGAATTCGATGCTTGGCGCTGGAGCGATTTCTGGGTGCCGCTGGAGTCGGTGATCGAGTTCAAGCGCGCGGTGTATGAGCAGGCCTTGTCCGAGTTGTCTCGCCTTCTGCTGGGCCAGGGTGGCCGCGAGCGCAAGCCGTATGCGCCACTGGCGCGCAGTGCGGGGGAGTAGCGATCATGCGGCGCTGGTTCTGGATGTCGAGTTTGGCCGGACTTCTGGTTGTCGGCTTGGCGCGGGCGGATATCACCAAGGATCTCGGGGTGCACCAGGCGGTCGGTCGCGACGCCGATGCGCCGGAATGGGTCGAAGAGCAGGCAACGCCGCCCGCGTTTCCCAAGGACGCCAATCTGGTCGAGTTCTACGTGAGCGCCGGTACCGCCAATCGGTTCTTCATCGATGCTTCCACCCTGAGCGTCGGCAAGGATGGCATCGTCCGCTACACCCTGGTCGTCAAGACCTCGGGAGGTGCCACTAACACGTCCTATGAGGGTATTCGTTGCAAGACGGGCGAATACAGGCTGTATGCGAGTGGTCGAGCCGATGGTACCTGGGCGCTGGCCCGGATCGCCGATTGGCGACCCATCGAGAACAAGCCGGTGAATCGCCACCATGCGGCCCTGAATCGTGATCTCTTCTGCCCTCTGGCGACGCCGATCGACAGCGCGGATGATGGGCGGGCCGCATTGCGTAATGGCAAACATCCGAGAGCACCATGATCGATAGCCTGATCCTGGAATTCGACAAGGCCTTGCGCACGGTGTTCGCCAGCGCCCCGACGGCTCGCGCCATGCCGGGCCAGGACTTGCCCGATCTGCCGTTGGATGAAGGCGAACGTGTTCATGCGGCGGCCCTGATGCGCGTCAATCATGTCGGCGAGGTTTGTGCACAAGCCCTTTATCAGGGGCAAGCACTCACCTGCCGAGATCCCGCCATCCGCCAGGCCCTGCGCCAGGCGGCGTGGGAGGAAACCGAGCATCTCAACTGGACGGAGCGGCGCATTGACGAGCTAGGTGGGCGCAAGAGCCTGCTCAACCCGCTCTGGTATGCGGGATCACTGGCGATCGGTATGGTTGCCGGCAAGTTGGGCGACGATTGGAGTCTCGGCTTTCTGGCCGAGACAGAGCGCCAGGTTGAGTCGCATCTGGACAGCCACCTGGCCAGCCTGCCGGTACAGGATCAGCGCTCGCGGGCGGTGGTCGACCAGATGAAGGCGGATGAGATCCGTCACGCGGAAACAGCCGTGCATTGGGGGGCAAGGGAACTGCCGGCACCCGTGAAGGCGGCTATGAAGTCGATTGCGAAGGTGATGACTTCGACCGCCTATCGCCTCTAGGCGCTTAGGGCTCGGTGATTTCCCAGCTATGCGTGATCTCGGCGGTCTTGCCGAGCATGATCGACGCCGAGCAGTATTTTTCCGCCGACAGCTTGATCGCCCTTTCCACAGCATCGGCCTTGAGCGCCCGGCCCTTGACCGTGAAGTGGAAATGGATGCGGGTGAATACCTTGGGATCCATTTCGGCCCGGTCGGCGCTGATCTTTACCTGGCAATCGACAATATCCTGGCGGCTGCGCTGCAAGATCATGATGACGTCGAACGATGTGCAACCGCCAGCGCCTGCCAGCAGCATTTCCAGTGGCCGTGGCGCCCAATTGTGACCACCTGCTTCGGGAGCGCCGTCCATGGCCACCAGGTGCCCGCTGCCGGTTTCCGCGATGAAGCTCATACCTTCGTGCCAACGCACTGTACATTCCATGAGGAGTTCTCCTGTTCCTGTGTGAATTAGGCAACATTCTAGGCAGGTTCTCAATCCAGGAATTTGGTGCCGCGCACAAAATTCTTGCACCGCACAATAAGTTCTGGAATACTTGGTCCATCGAAACGCGGATGGCTTGCCGGATGGCGTTTCCCCCGGTGTCTCCTCCACCCTCCTCCTTTGGTGTGGATTCAGCGCAACCCTTTCCAGGGTTGCGCTTTTTTTTCTTGTCAGTTGGCAAGTCGGAATCGCGTTTGACAAGGCGCGACTGTTTCGCCTAGAATGCGCGGCTTTTCCGAAGAAACGTCCGTTGCCCGCATATTGTCAGGCGGCGGCCCATGAAGCAAGGAAACCCCGTCATGAAAACCTTTTCCGCCAAGCCGCATGAAGTGAAGCGCGACTGGTTCGTCGTCGATGCGACGGACAAGGTGCTCGGCCGCCTGGCTGCCCAGATCGCTCATCGTCTGCGCGGCAAGCACAAGACCGAATACACCCCGCACGTCGATACTGGCGACTACATCGTCGTGGTCAATGTCGAAAAGTTGCGCGTCACGGGCGACAAGGCCCAGGACAAGAAGTATTTCCGCCACTCCGGCTATCCCGGCGGTATCTACGAAACCAACTTCACCAAGCTGCAGCAGCGTTTTCCGGGGCGCATTCTGGAAAAGGCGGTCAAGGGCATGCTACCCAAGGGTCCGCTGGGCTATGCGATGGCGAAGAAAATGAAGTGCTATGCTGGCGCCGCTCATCCGCACACGGCGCAGCAGCCGAAGCCCTGTCCCGACCATCTAACAGGAATAGACATGGCAGCCAACTACTACTATGGCACCGGTCGCCGCAAGACGGCGGTGGCACGCGTGTTCATGAAGACCGGCAGCGGTAAGTTCATCGTCAACGACAAGCCGGTCGATGAGTTCTTTTCGCGCGAGACCGGCCGCATGGTGGTTCGTCAGCCGCTCGAACTGACCGAGCATGTGGCAACGTTCGACATCATGGTGAATGTCACCGGAGGCGGCGAATCGGGCCAGGCCGGCGCCGTTCGTCATGGCATTACCCGCGCATTGATGGAATACGACGCCGAGTTGAAGCCGGTGTTGTCCAAGGCCGGTTTTGTTACCCGCGATGCTCGCGAAGTGGAGCGCAAGAAGGTTGGTTTCCACAAGGCGCGTCGCCGCAAGCAGTTCTCGAAGCGCTAAACCGCTTCTTGCGTTTTGCCGAGAAGGCCGCCCGCGGGAAACTCCGGGCGGCTTTTTTGTCCTACTGGCCACAATCCGTCGTTCTGCAGTTTGAACCGCGGCTTTCCCAGGAGAACACCAAATGATCAAGGTCGGAATTGTTGGCGGCACCGGGTACACCGGTGTCGAACTATTGCGCTTGTTGGCGCAGCATCCGGAAGTCGAACTGGCGGCCATCACTTCGCGCGGCGAAGCCGGAACGGCGGTGTCCGATATGTTCCCGAGCTTGCGCGGTCGGGTGGGTGTCAAGTTCAGCGACCCCAAGGATGCTCCGCTCGATCGCTGCGACGTCGTCTTCTTCGCCACGCCAAACGGTATCGCCATGCAGCAAGCGCGTGCTCTGCTCGATGCCGGAGTACGCGTCATCGATCTGGCCGCCGACTTTCGCATCAAGGATATCGCTGTCTGGGAGAAGTGGTACGGCATGACTCACGCGTCACCGGATCTGGTGGCCGACGCCGTGTACGGCCTGCCGGAAGTCAATCGCGAGACCATCCGCAAGGCGCGGCTGGTGGCGAACCCGGGCTGCTATCCGACCGCGGCCCAACTCGGGTTGTTGCCGCTGATCGAGGCCGGTTGTGTCGATACGGAACACCTGATTGCCGATTGCAAGTCCGGTGTGTCGGGGGCTGGCCGCAAGGCGGAAACCCATATCCTGTTCGCGGAAGCCTCTGATAACTTCAAGGCCTATGCCGTTGCCGGCCACCGCCATTTGCCAGAGATCCGCCAAGGCCTTGGGTTGGCCGCCGGCCGTGCGGTGGGCCTGACTTTCGTGCCGCATCTGACGCCCGCGATTCGGGGTATCCATGCCACCCTCTATGCGCGCGTCACACGCGAGGAGGACTTTCAAGGCGTATTCGAAAAGCGTTATGCCGGCGAGCCTTTTGTTGACGTCCTGCCGCCGAAATCGCATCCCGAAACCCGCTCGGTACGCGCATCGAATATTTGCCGAATCGCCATCCATCGCCCCCAAGGCGGGGATACGCTGGTCGTATTGTCCGTCATCGACAACCTGACCAAGGGCGCCGCCGGCCAGGCGGTCCAGAATATGAACCTCATGTTCGGTTGCGACGAATGCACCGCGCTTTCGCAGGTTCCCGTCTTGCCCTGACGCTCCGCCGCCTGCGCGGGCGCTTCGGCATTGCCGCGCCGCGTCTGGCGGTGCGTACCCATGTGCCTTGGTACTGGCGCGCGCTGGCGACGGCCGTCATGCTGGCGTTCGCTTTGGCACTGGCGGGGTGGACCTACGACGCCGGGCGGAAATTTGCCGGTTTCGATCAGAGCGAAAGTGTTGGCGAGATCAAGTCGCTGAGAGAGAAGTTGGTCGCCCTGGAAGGCGAGTCGGCGCACTTGCGTGCTATCGCCAATGCCGGCGAGAGCAATCTGCAAATCGAACGTACGGCGCTGGCCCGTTTATCCAACCAGGTCAAGACGCTGGAAGAAGAAAATGTCCGTTTGAAGGAGAATCTGGCTGTCTTCGAGAACCTCGCCAGCGGCGGCGAAAAGACCGAGTCGATTAGCTTGAGCGGTTTGCGCATCGAGCCCGACGGTGCGCCAGGACGGTATCGTTATCGCATGCTGGCCGCGCGCCGCGGCACCCAAGCCAAACATGAATTCAAGGCGTCATTGCAACTGCACGTCACGGTTCGGCAGGTGGCGGGGGTGGATGATATGATTGTCCTCCCACGAACCAGCGACCCGGCGGCCGACAAGTTCGCCTTTTCGTTCAGAAACTTTCGCAGCGTCGAGGGTACCTTTCAGATACCTCCGGAAGCCAAGATCAAGCGCGTCGAGGCGCGCTTGATCCATGAAGGCGCTGTCCAAGCTTCGCAGAGCGTTTCCCTTTAGGAGCCATCCTCATGATATTCAAGAAAGCCAGCAAGCCGCAGAGCCGCATTGATACGCTGATCGGTGCCGAAACGAGCATCTCCGGCGATGTCACCTTTTCCGGGGGGCTGCGGATCGATGGGCAGATCAAAGGGAATGTCCGGGCGAGCGGCGAGCAGTCCAGCACCCTGGTAATCAGCGAGCACGCGACCATTGAAGGCGAGATATCCGTCCCCCATCTAGTGATCAACGGCACAGTCATCGGTCCGGTCACGTCATCCGGCTTTGTCGAGCTTCAGGCGAAGGCCCGAGTGACGGGGGATCTGGAGTACAACGCGATCGAGATGCATCTTGGCGCGGTTGTGCAGGGCCGGCTGGTTCATGCTGGCCAATTGGCCAAGTCAGTGGAGTTGAAGCTTGCCGCGAGCAGCAATTGACCCGTGCACCACGGGCGCCGATAATCTCGAAGTCGTAATACCCCCCAACAGAGTGAACAGGAGAAAAACATGAGTGCTAACGACCTGCCGATGCCGCTGCTCTTCACCGACAACGCGGCCAACAAAGTGCGTGATCTGATTCAAGAAGAGGGTAATCCGGAATTGAAGCTGCGCGTTTTCGTCACCGGTGGCGGCTGCTCCGGTTTCCAGTACGGTTTCACCTTCGACGAGGTGGCCAACGCCGACGATGCCGTGATGGAAAAGAACGGCGTTACGCTACTGATTGATCCGATGAGCTACCAGTATCTCGTCGGCGCGGAGATCGACTACTCCGAAGGTCTGGAGGGCTCCCAGTTCGTCATCAAGAACCCGAACGCCACCAGTACTTGCGGCTGCGGTTCCTCGTTCTCGGCCTGAACCGCCGAAACTCCGCTCCAGGGGCGCTTCGGCGCCCTTGTTGTTTCATCGATTGGCGCTCTGGGAATTCCAAATTTCCGGTGGTTCATTTATAATCCGCGCTCGATGTGGGGGGGTAGCTCAGCTGGGAGAGCGCCGCGTTCGCAATGCGGAGGTCGTGAGTTCGATCCTCATCCTCTCCACCACCAAGTCACCAAGGCCAGAGTTGCTCTGGCCTTTTTGTTTTAAGACTCAGCCAGTCGCTCGATCCAGGTGCGCATCAAACGCCGATATTCGGGCAAGGCGGCGAAAATCTCGTCAGCCAAAGCCTCGTTGTAGGTGTGAGCGGTCAAGTTCCGGTGGTCAACCATCGACAGTGCGAGGCGAGCCTCGGTTTCATTGAGCAGACCATTCTCGAAGCTGGCGCGCACGACGGGTTTCGGCGAGCCCAGATCAACCCCGAATCGTTCGAGCAGAACAGCTTGGGCGGCCTTCCAGGTTGCCTCAAAGGAATACTCAAAGCGCTGAATTGATGCATCGCGAATGATACTTCCGGCCGGATGGTCAGCCAGTTCTTCCATTGTGAGAAGGGCGCGGCGGGCCGTTTCCAGACGGCGGCTCAGACGGTCCATTCGATGCCTTCCCGATCGATCGATCTCCTGAGGGCTGTTGAAACAGCCGCGTAGTCGAGCAGGTCAACCCGAAAAGGAATGTTGGACTCCTCTAGCGATTGTCGCGCCGTCGCAAGCTCGTCCAGTGGCAGAGGCGTTTCGCCGATGAGGGCCAGGTCGATGTCGGAAGCGAGCCGCGCATCGCCCCGTGCGCGCGAGCCAAAGAGACAGATGCGCACATTGTGGCGCGACAGAATCGGGCGAAGAGCATGCCGCAATTGTGCCAAGTCGCTAGCGTCCGTGAGCGAGCCGAGAGGAAGCATGCGGCGATTCTAGAATAAAAACGGCCGCCCGAAGGCGGCCGTTTTGACTTCAGATCGACAGGAGTCGATTAGAAGGAGTGACGGATACCAACCTGGAAGCCCTTCGGGTCGGCACCGGCGGCAGCACCGGCGGCATTGACACCGAAGTCGTAGGTCGCGTTGGTCTCGTTGGTGACTTGCGAGTAAACAGCCTTCAACATGGTGCGCTTCGACAGGTTGTAATTGACACCGATCGAGGCCAGCTTGCCACCCGTGTCGGACGTACCGGACACGTCGCCAGCGCGGCCGTATTGGCCGATGATATCCATGGGGCCCGCGGTGAAGGTCGCCGGGATGATCCAGGCCGTGCGCTTGGCGGTACTGCCAGCAGATTCGACCTTCACGCGATCCCACAGCAGGCCAACGCTGAAGGCGGCCATCTTGAACTTGCCACCCAGGCGGGTGTCGGTGGCCTTGGTGCTGCCGGTGTCGCCAATCTTGGCCTGATTCTGAGTCAGGGCGGCCATGATCGGGCCGTTGTCGTACTTGAAGCCAACGTCGTAACCCCAGGTATTGCGCTGGGCGGCGGTACCGGAGGCGCCGTCGCTGCTCTTGTTCTCGTTGGCAACGTAGGCCGCGGTCACATTCATGCCGCCGAAGGAGGGGCTGATGTAGGCAATGACGTTGGTCCAGCGGGTGTCGAAGATGGAGGAGCAGGTCGTGGACGCGGCGCAAGTTGCGGAAGCGGAAGTGCCGGCGGCAGCATTGACAAGACGCTCACCGCCAAGCTTACCGAGGAGGGCGGAGTTGACGCCAATGCCGGTGGCACCGGGATAGGGATCCATTGCGGCACCCAGACCACGGGTCGGGCCGGTCAGGTTACCCATGGCGACGGTGCCGAAACCACCGGCCAGGCCAGCGAAGGTGTCACGGTTCATCGTGAGACCGGAGGCGGAATCGGGACCAACGGTACCCTCGAACTGGAAGACGGCGGTCATGCCGTTACCCAGGGACTCGGCGCCCTTGAAGCCAAGGTACGACGAGTTGGACGATACACGGTTGCGCTGGGCCAGGCTGCTACCGGCGACGGTGGCACCGGAGGCCTTGACGTTGTCGAAAGACATGTCGGCGATGCCGTAAACGGTGACGTTGGCTTGAGCGAAGGCGGCGCCGGAAACAAGGCCGGCGACGGCCATGGCGATCAGTTTCTTCTGCATATGAATCTCCTTATTGGTTGAGATTGCGGGTTCAATGACTCCACGTGGTTGGCCACTGCTACCGCTGCAACTTCCCTCTAGGAAAGCTGGACGAATTGTCGCTTGAGCACCAATGCGGAGCAAGCGAAAGGCCGGTTTGGTGCGTTCGGCGCTGCCAGTTTGTGGGGTTTTTGCAACAGAAGAGCATCGATGGCACGCTGTTTCCCGTCGACACCCAGCAGGACGCCTTGTGCGCTGTCAGTCGATTGAAAGCAAAGAAGATTTGAGGCCTTGAATCGAGTTCGAAAGGCAGGCCAGCCAAGTCGCATCAGGAGAAAAGGCGAGCCAGTTCCAGGCCCGGATCGTGCGCCCGCATGAATGCCTCGCCAACCAGGAAGGCATTGACGTTTCCAGCCCGCATCCGGGCCACATCGGCAGTCGTCAGAATGCCCGACTCGGTGACGACGATACGGTTGTCGGGAATACGCGACAACTGACCGAGGGTGGTCTCAAGACTGACTGAGAAGGACCGCAAATCCCGATTGTTGATGCCAATTAACGGCGTTTTAAGACGCAAAGCGTCATCCAGTTCGGCGCCGTCGTGCGCTTCCACGAGCACGGCGAGGCCCAGTTCGGTGGCCACTGACTCCAGTTCCAGCATCTCGGGCACGGAAAGTGCGGCGACGATGAGCAGGATGGCGTCCGCGCCCATGGCCCGGGCTTCGTGGATCTGATACGCATCGATCATGAAGTCCTTGCGCAGCACTGGTAGGCCGCAGGCGGCGCGGGCGGCTTGCAGGTACTCGGGCGCGCCTTGGAAAAACTGCCGGTCGGTGAGTACCGAGAGGCAGGCGGCGCCGTGCCGTTCGTAGCTGGCGGCGATCTCCGCGGGGCGAAAATCCGCGCGCAGGACGCCTTTGGACGGGCTGGCCTTCTTGATTTCGGCAATGACGGCGGGATGGCCGGCGGTGAGTTTCGCGCGAATGGCGGCGACGAAATCACGCGCGGGCGCTTGCCTGCCCGCCTCGGCGCGAACCGCGTCGAGCGGTTTCGCGGTCTTGGCGGCAATGACCTCCGCGCGCTTGACGGCAAGGATCTTGTTCAGGATGTCGCTCATGAGAGCTTGCGGGTGAATTGAACGAACTGGTCCACCTTCTGGCGCGCCGCACCACTGGCAATGGCTTCGCGCGCCTTGCCGATGCCGTCGCCGATACTTGCCGCCAGGTTGGCGGTATAGAGCGCCGCGCCGGCGTTGAAGGCGACGATTTCGCGCGCCGTGCCGGGCGTGTTTTCCAGCGCTGCCAACAGCATCGCCTTGGATTCCTGCGCGTCCGCCACCTTGAGACTGCGATTGGAGACCATGGCCAGCCCGAAATCTTCGGGATGCAGTTCGTATTCGCGAATTTCGCCGTCCTTGAGTTCGCCGACCATCGTCGAGCCGCCCAGCGACATCTCGTCCATGCCGTCCTTGCCCCAGACGACCAGGACGTGCGCGGCACCCAGCCGCTGCATGACGCGCACCTGGATGCCGACCAGATCCGGATGGAACACGCCCATCAGCGTATTCGGCGCACTGGCGGGATTGGTGAGCGGGCCGAGGATGTTGAAAATGGTCCGTACGCCCATCTCTTTTCGGACCGGTACCACGTTTTTCATCGCCGGATGGTGGTTGGGCGCGAACATGAAGCCCATGCCAACCGCCTGAATGCATTCCGCCACCTGGGGCGCGGTCAGATCGATGCTCGCGCCCAGCGCCTCCAGCACGTCGGCGGCGCCGGACTTCGAGGACACGCTGCGATTGCCATGTTTGGCGACCGTGGCGCCCGCCGCGGCGGCGACGAAGGCCGACGCGGTGGAAATGTTGAAGCTGTGCGCGGCGTCGCCGCCGGTGCCGACGATATCGACGAAGTGCCGGTTGCTGCGGCACCTCCACCTTGGTGCACAGCTCGCGCATCACCGTTGCCGCCGCGGCGATCTCGCCTATGGTTTCCTTCTTGCAGCGCAGGCCGGTGAGGATGGCGGCGGTCATGACCGGCGACATCTCGCCTTTCATGATCATCCGCATCAGATGCAGCATCTCGTCATGAAAGATTTCGCGGTGCTCGATGGTGCGTTGCAGCGCTTCCTGGGGGGTGATCATCGACGGGCTCCTTGGAGGAAGTTGCGCAGCAAGTCGTGGCCGCGCTCGGTCATGATGGATTCGGGATGGAACTGCACACCTTCCACATCCTGCGTCTTGTGTCGCACGCCCATGATCTCGCCATCGTCCGTCCAGGCCGTGACCTCCAGGCAGTCGGGCAGCGTCTCGCGGCGGATGGCCAGCGAATGGTAGCGCGTGGCGGTGAGCGGATTGGGCAGGCCCTTGAACACGCCAAGATCGGCGTGATGAATGGCCGAGAGCTTGCCGTGCATCATGGTCTTGGCATGCACGATCTCGCCGCCGAACGCGTAGCCGATGCTCTGGTGGCCGAGGCAGACACCGAGGATGGGCAATCTTGCCGGCGAATTCCTGGATCGCCGCCACCGAAATGCCCGCCTCCTTTGGCGAGCAGGGGCCGGGAGAGATCACCAGCCGATCCGGCCTCATCGCGGCGATTTCCTTCAGCGTGATGGCATCGTTGCGATAGACGCGCACGTCCTCGCCGAGTTCGCCGAAATACTGCACCAGGTTGTAGGTGAAGGAGTCGTAGTTGTCGATCATCAAGAGCATGGCGATCTCCTCAGGCGAACCGGGTGTCGAGGCCGGACTTCGGCCATCTCGGCGGCGCGCAACTAGGGCTCGCGCCTTGTTCCGCGTTTCCTGCCATTCGCGTCGGGGTCGGAGTCGGCGACGATGCCGGCGCCGGCCTGCACGTAGATGCGGCCGTCCTTGATCACGGCGGTGCGGATGGCGATGGCCAGGTCCATGTCGCCGTTGAAGCCGAGGTAGCCGACCGCGCCGGCGTAGATGCCGCGCTTGGTCGGCTCCAGTTCGTCGATGATCTCCATCGCCCGCACCTTGGGCGCGCCGGACACGGTGCCGGCCGGGAAGGTGGCCTTGAGCACCGACACCGGCGCCCTCGTCGTCCTTGAGTGCGCCTTCGACGTTGGAGACGATGTGCATGACATGCGAGTAGCGCTCGACGATGTACTGTTCGGTGACCTTCACCGAGCCGATCTTGGCGACGCGGCCGACGTCGTTGCGGCCGAGGTCGAGCAGCTGCAGGTGCTCGGCGCGCTCCTTCTGGTCGGCCAGCAGTTCGGCGGCCAGCGCCTCGTCCTCCGCCGGTGTGGCGCCGCGCTTGCGCGTGCCGGCAATCGGCCGCACCGTCACCGTGCCGTCTTCGAGACGCACCAGGATTTCCGGCGAGGCGCCGACGACATGGAAGTCGTCGAAGTCGAAGTAGAACATGTAGGGCGAGGGGTTCAGCGTGCGCAGCGCGCGGTAGAGCGCCAGCGGGCTGGCCGCGTAGGGCTTGCTCATGCGCTGCGACGAGCACCACCTGCATGATGTCGCCATCGATGATGTACTGCTTGGCCTTGACCACGGCGGCCTTGAAGGCGTCCTCGCCGAACTCGGATTCGGCGCGGCGTGCTGGCGACCACCGTGTCCTCGGGAAGCGCCACCGGCGCGCGCAGCTTGGCGAGCAGTTCCTTCAGCCGCGCCTGCGCCTGCTTCCAGGCGCCGGGGAAGCCGGGCTCGGCATAGACCACCAGCGTCAGCTTGCCGGAGAGGTTGTCGACGATGGCGATCTCTTCCGAGAGCAGCAGCAGGATGTCCGGCGTACCGAGCGGGTCGGGCTTCCTGGTCGCGGCCAGCTTCGGTTCGATGTAGCGCACCGTGTCGTAGCCGAAGTAGCCGACCAGGCCGCCGCAGAAGCGCGGCAGGCCGGGCAGGTCCGGCACCTTGAAGCGGGCCATGAACTCGGAGACGAAGCGACATCGGGTTGGTGTGGTCGCGCCGCTCGGCGACGCGGTTGCCGGTCAGCAGCAGGATGCGTCGACTCGATAGACGGCAATGCGCGTGCTGCGAGGCGAGGCCGATGAAGGAATAGCGGCCGAAACGCTCGCCGCCCTGCACCGATTCGAGCAGGTAGGAATAGGGACCGTCGGCCAGCTTGAGGTAGATCGACAGCGGCGTGTCGAGGTCGGCGAAAGTCTCGAGCGTGACGGGGATGCGGTTGTAGCCTTCGGCGGCCAGCCGGTTGAATTCGGATTCGGTCATGATGGCTCCACTGCGTAGTACGACACACGAAAGTCGGCGCTGACCATGCGCCTATCGACAAGGCGCCAGCGCGAAGGCGGCAGGACTCAGCGCCAGGGGCGCCAGGGCCAGGCCTCTGCCCAGTGGGCTTTGGTGACTTTCGTTGCGGATGCGTGGGAGTGGCTGTTCATGCTTTGGTAATGCGGCTTGCGGCTTCTGCGATGGTTTCGACTATAGCATCGCAATCGAGGCCGCGCACGTCCTGGCCTTCGTTGTAGCCGTAGGGCACGAGGAAGACCTTGCAGCCGGCGGACTTGCCCGGCCTTGAAGTCGTGCACCGAATCGCCGATCAGCAGCGTGTCGGCGGGCGAGACGCCGAGCCGGCCGCAGGCCCAGACCAGCGGCATCGGGTCGGGCTTGGGCCTGGGCAACTGGTCGCCGCCACGACGACGTCCATGAACGGCGCCAGCGCCGGTGCGCTCGAGCAACGGCAGTCGTGAATGCGCCGCGCCTTGTTGGTGATGACGCCCAACGGCAGCCCCATGGCCTTCAGCGCCATCAGACCGTCCATGACGCCGGGAAACGGCCTGGCGGCGCGACCGTTGACTTCCGCATAGTGCTTCTTGAAGGAAGTCAGCGCATCCTCCGGCGGCGGTGCGGGATCGTCCGCCGCTTCGAGCTTGCCGGCCAGTACCCGTTTGACGAGATTGGGAATGCCGCGGCCGACGTAGGCGCGGATCTCCTCGATTGCCACCGGCGGCCGGCCGAGATCGGCCAGCATGCCGCAGCGGCGGCATGCAGGTCGAGAACGGTATCGAGCAGCGTGCCGTCGAGGTCGAGCAGGACGGCGCTTACCGGGGTGGTCAAACCTTGGCCAGTTCCGCGCGCATGGCGGCGATGATGCTGTCGTAGCGGTGCGGGTCGCTGTCCTTGCCGGCGCCGAAGACGGCGGAGCCGGCAACGAAGGTGTCGACGCCGGCGCGGGCCACTTCGGCGATGTTGGCCGGGACCGACGCCACCGTCGATTTCGAGGCTGACGTTCAGGCCGCGATCATCGATCATCTTGCGCACCTTGCGCGCCTTGTCGAGCACGTAGGGGATGAACTTCTGGCCGCCGAAGCCGGGGTTGACCGACATCAGCAGCACCATGTCCAGCTTGTCGCAGCGTGTATTCCAGGACATCGAGCGGCGTGGCCGGGTTGAACACCAGGCCGGCCTTGCAGCCGTTTTCCTTGATCAGGCCGATGGTGCGGTCGATGTGCTCGGAGGCTTCCGGGTGGAAGGTGATGTAGGTGGCGCCGGCCTTGGCGAAGTCGGGGATGATGCGATCGACCGGCTTGACCATCAGGTGCACGTCGATCGGCGCGGTGACGCCGTGCTTGCGCAGCGCTTCGCAGACCAGCGGGCCGATGGTCAGGTTGGGCACGTAGTGGTTGTCCATCACGTCGAAGTGCACGATGTCGGCGCCGGAGGCGAGGACGTTGTCGACTTCCTCGCCCAGCTTGGCGAAGTTGGCGGAAAGAATGGACGGGGCGATGCGATAGGTCATGGGGGGTCTCCTCATTTAGAATGGCTTGGATTCTAGCCGGGGCGTTCATCAGGCCGGCTAATTTTTTCTGATGACAACCATAAGTCAACCGGGGCAAGCGAAGGCGATGGCCGAAGCAAAAAAACACGAAATCCGCGTCGAGGTCGCGACCAGCTTCCTGCCTGAGCAATCAGACCCCGAAGCGGACCGCTACGTGTTTTCCTACGCGATCACCATCACCAACGTCGGTACCGTCGCCGCCCAGTTGATATCGCGTCACTGGCTGATCACCGACGCCGACGGCAAGGTTCAGGAAGTGCGTGGACTGGGTGTGGTCGGCAATCAGCCGTTGTTGCAGCCGGGCGACAAGTTTCGAGTACGCCAGTGGCTGCGCCCTGCCGACGCCGGTCGGCACCATGAAGGGCAGCTACCAGATGGTCGCCGAGGACGGCACACAGTTCGACGCGCCCATTTCCGATTTTCTGCTATCCATGCCTCGCACGCTGCACTAGTTCCCGTGCTTCTTGCGTGGTCAGGAACTTCCAGGGCAGCGGAACCAGACCGGGCACACGCTCGCGATACGACCGATAGGCCGGCCCGTGCAGTGCCGCCAGCTTTCGATCCTCCAGCCATGAGCCGACGACGAAATAGGCGGTGATGGCCAGCGCCGAGATCAGCAACGGACCGTTCATGTCGCGCGTCCAGACCAGCACCAGGCCGAAGAAATACCAGGGGTGGCGAATGAAGCGGTGCACCGTCGACAGGGCGAATGGCTCCCGGTCCTCGGTGCCGCGATCATGCCGCCGCCACTGGCGCAGGCCGAGGAACTCGTCCATGTCGTAGGCCCGGGCCGTGATGGCGAAGCCGGCGAGGGCGGCCAGGGCCAATGTGTTGGCCAGCCAGGCCGCCGGGCCGGTCCAGCGCCACAGCCAGGCGCTCTCGGTGCCGTACACCAGCCAGAGCACCGGCAGCAGGGCCAGCGCGGCGAAGGCGTTGAAGGCGAGCCGGTAAGCCGGTATCAGCGCCGGCCAGCGGCCGGCGACCCAGTGCTTGACGGTTAGCGAGGCGAGCAGCGAATGGAGTGCCGCGTAGGCGAGCCAAGCCAGCGCGACCCAGACGAGGTTCACGACCGGTAGTCGGCGTTGATCTTCACGTAGTCGTAGGAGAAATCGCAGGTCCACACCTTGCCCTGCGCAGCTGCCGCGGCCGAGGTCGACCCGAACGGTGATCTCGGCGGGTTTCATCGCCGCCGCGCCATCTTCTTCCCGGTAGCTCGCCGCGCGGCCGCCGTTCTCGGAGACCAGCACATCGCCCAGCCAGACCTTGACCTTAGTCACATCCATGTCGCGTAGGCTCGGGTCGTTGCCCCAGGCATTGCCGATGGCGCCGAGGATGCGGCCGAGGTTGGGGTCGGAGGCGAAGAAGGCGGTCTTCACCAGCGGCGAGTGGGCGATGGCGTAGCCGACCGCCTTGGCCTCGTCCTTCGAGTGCGGCGCCTTCGACGGCGATCTCGATGAACTTGGTCGCTCCCTCGCCGTCGCGGACGATGGCCTGCGCCAGTTGGCGCGCGACCCCGGTGACGGCGGCCTTCAGTTCGGCCCAGCCCGGCGCGTCGATCGACTCGAAGCGCGCGCGACCCTTGCCGGTGGCGATCAGGATGAAGGAATCGTTGGTCGAGGTGTCGCCATCGACGGTGACGCAGTTGAACGACTCGTCGGCCACTTCCTTGACCAGCCGGTCGAGCATGGGCTGGCTGATCACCGCATCGGTGGCGACGAAACCGAGCATGGTCGCCATGTTCGGCTTGATCATGCCGGCGCCCTTGGCGATGCCGGTGATGGTCACCGCCTGTCCGCCGATGCTGGTCTGCGTCGAGACGGCCTTGGCGATGGTGTCGGTGGTCATGATGGCGTGCGCCGCCGTCGAACCAGCCGTCCGCCGCCAGCGCCGTCTGGCAGGCCGGCAGACCGGCCTGGAGGCGGTCGACCGGCAGCGGTTCCATGATCACGCCGGTGGAGAAGGGCAGCACCTGGTCGGCCCGGACGTCGAGGAGGCGGGCCGCCGCCTGGCAGGTCAAGCGCGCGGCGTGCAGGCCGGCCTCGCCGGTGCCGGCGTTGGCGATGCCGGTGTTGATGACCAGGGCGCGGATGTCACCCGTGGCCAGGTGCTGCTTGCAGACCTGCACCGGCGCAGCGCAGAAGCGATTCTGCGTGAACACACCGGCCGACGCGGCTGCCGGGCGCGAGTTCGATCAGCGTCAGGTCGCGCCGGTTGGCCTTGCGGATACCGGCTTCGGTGACGCCGAGCCGCACGCCGGCGACCGGGTGCAGATCGGCGGCGACAGGCGGGTTCAGGTTGACGGGCATGGTCGTTTCCTTGTTTTAGTCGGGATTGAAGACGGTTTTCCAGAGGCGGCGGACGACGACGACGCGTTCGGCCACGTCCGCCTTGGCGATGCGGCTGGTCTGGTCGTTGAGGCGCGCCACGTGCTGCATGCGGCGGTAGTCGCGATAGGCGTCGCGCACGGCGTCGGCAAGGTCGACGGGGATCAGGCCGCGCTGCGCAGCCATCGCCAGCAGCGCGATGTTGCCCTTGTTTCCGGTGAGCTCGCGGTACTGCCAAGAGTAACCGAGCACCAGGTATTGCACGACGAACTCGACGTCGATCAGGCCGCCCGCATCGTGCTTGAGGTTGAAGACTGTGTCGCGTTCGTCCATCTTCGTCGCGTGCGCATCGAGCATCTTCTTGCGCATCGCCATGATTTCCTCGCGCAGCTTGGCGAGGTCGCGCTTCTGGCAGAGCACCTCGCACCGGATGCGTTCGAACGCGGCGCCGACGGCGGGATCGCCGGCGGTGAAGCGCGCGCGCGTCAGCGCCTGGTGCTCCCAGAGCCAGGCCGATTCGAGCTGGTACTGGCGGAAGGCGGCCATCGAGCTGACCACCAGCCCGGAATCGCCGTTGGGGCGCAGGCGCAGGTCGGTCTCGAACAACTGGCCGGCCGAGGTTTGCGCCGACAGCCAGGTGTTGAGGCGGGTGCCCAGTCGGGAGTAGATCTCGCCCGCTTCGGGCGCCGGATCGTCGAACAGGAAGACCAGGTCGAGGTCGGACGCGTAGCCGAGTTCCTTGCCGCCCAGCTTGCCATAGCTGATGACGGCGAAGCGCGGTGTTTCGACATGGCGCTTCAGCAGCTTGCGCCAGGCAAGGATCAGGGCCAGGTCGACCATGATGTCGGCCAGTTCCGAAAGGTGGTCGGCCAGGCGTTCGACGGTCAGCACACCCGACAGATCCTGCGTCAGGAGGCGAAATACCTGGGCGTGATGCGCTTCGCGCAGCAGATCCATCTGCCGTTCGGTGTCCGGTTCCGCGTCGTCCAGTACCTGCGCCAACTGGCCGCGAAACGCCGGCCAGTCGGGCGTCGCGTCGAGCAGGCGGGCGTCGAGCAATTCGTCGAGCAGCACCGGGTGCCGGTTCAGGTAGGTCGCCGCCCAGCTCGAGCTGCCGACGATCTTCGCCACCCATTGCAGGGCCTGCGGATATTGTTGCAGCAGCGCCAGGTAGGCGGCGCGGCGCGACACCGCCTCCAGCAGGTCCAGACCCCGCGACAGCGCCGCGTCGGCGTTGGGCAGGGCGGCGGCGGCCTCGATCAGGCGGGGCACCAGGGCATCGAAGCGGCCGCGGGCGACCTCCGAGAGTCTGCTGGTAGCGGCTGCCGGCGCGAATGCCGGTCAGCCGGGCCCGGGCGGCCGGGGCATCGCGAAAGCCCAGCCGGGTCAGCTCGTCCGCCTGATCGGCACGGTCCGGCCCCTGCCAGACGCCGTCGAGGGCGTGGTTGCGCTCGTTGGGGTCGGCGAACACCGCTTCGAAATGGCGGGAGACATTCTGCCGATGGTCGTCGAGCTCCATCGCCAACGCCGCGAAGGAGGCGAAGCCCATTGCCCGGGCGATTAGTTCCCTGTCCTCGGGCTGGGTCGGCAGGCTGTGCGTCTGGGCGTCGTCGAGATACTGCAGGCGGTGTTCGAGGCGGCGCAGAAAGTCGTAGGCCGTGGTCAGTTCAACCACGGCGTCGAGGCCGAGCTGCCCGCGATCGACCAGCAGTCGCAGCACCTGCGGTGGTCGGCTTGATCTGCAAAGCGCGGTCGCGGCCGCCGCGGATCAACTGGAACACCTGGGCGATGAACTCGATCTCGCGGATGCCGCCCGGGCCGAGCTTGACGTTGTCGGCCATGTCCTTCTTCGCCACTTCGCGGCGAATCTGCGCGTGCAGTTCGCGCATCGCGTTGATGGTGCCGAAATCGAGATACTTGCGGAACACGAACGGGCGACGGATGGCTTCCAGGTCGTCGAGGCGGTCGCCTGTCAGCGGCCGCGCCTTGATCCAGGCATAGCGCTCCCACTCGCGCCCCTGGGTGATGAAGTAGTTCTCCAGCATCTGGAACGAACACGCCAGCGGGCCGGAATCGCCATTGGGCCGCAGGCGCATGTCGACGCGGAACACCTGGCCGTCGCCGGTCACCTCGGCGATGGCGGCGATCAGCTGCTTGCCCAGTCGGGAGAAGAACTCGAAGTTGGAGATCGCCGCGGCCACCATCGGTATCGCCATCCTCCGGGTAGACGAAGATCAGGTCGATGTCGGAAGAGACGTTCAACTCGCGGCCGCCCAGCTTGCCCATGCCGATGACGATCAGACGCTGAGGCTCGCCCCGGGCATTTCTCGGCGTGCCATAGCGGCGGGCCAGACTCTCCTCCAGTACCCGAAGCGCGGCGCCCACAGCCGTTTCAGCGATCAGGGTCATCGCCTCGGTGATTTCGGCCAGCGGCGACTGGCAAGCCAGGTCGCGGGCGCAGATGCGCGCATAGGCGCGCTGCTTGAGGCGGCGCAGCGCCGGCTTGAGGTTGTCTTCGGTGAGGGGTTCCTCGGCCAGCCAGCCTTCCAGTTCCGCGCGGCCGAGCGGTGTGTCCAGGCTGGCGGCAGTGTCCGTCATCAGGCCCGGCCGGGCCTGCAACAGCCGCTGGAGGTGGCGCGAAAACCGGCAGGCTTGTTCCACGGCGGCGGCGGAGGTGGCATGGGGCATTGGTTTACAATCAGCTCGTTATCAGTCGGCCATTTTAAGCCCGCTCGGGCCCATGCACTCCCCATTGCCAACCTCCCGCCCCGGCACCTCCTTCCGCGTCCTGTTTTCCGCCGCCTGGCCGCGCCGCCTGCTGCGCGCCGTGGCATGGATTGCCTTGGCGGCCTATTTCATGGTGGGGGTGCTGGTGCTCGGGTTGCGGCACGTGGTGCTGCCGGGTATCGACCATTATCGCGGCGACATCGAGCGGGCGCTTTCCCAGGCGCTCACCTTGCCGGTCAATATTCGCGCCATCGATGCCAGTTGGCAGGGCATGTGGCCGAACCTGCGCATCCACGGACTGGCGATCCATGACGCGCAAGGGCGTCCGGCACTTGCTTTCGACGAGGTGGAAGCCGACCTGGCCTGGGCCACGCTCTGGCATTTCCAGCCGCATTTCGCGCGGCTGGAAATCAACGCACCCAGCCTGGATCTGCGGCGCGACGCCCAGGGCCGGCTGTTTGTCGCCGGCCTGGAGATCAAGGCGGACAATCAGCCGGGCGATGATCTTTCCGACTGGTTGCTGGCGCAGGACCGGGTCGTCATTCGCAACGCGACCATCACCTGGCACGACGAACTGCGTCAGGCGCCGCCCCTGGCGCTGGCGCGGCTCAACTTCGATCTGCGCAACAGCGGCAGCCATCACCGCTTCGGCCTGACGGCGGAACCGCCCCGCGAGCTGACCGCCCGGCTGGATATTCGTGGCGACTTTCGGGGCCGTGACCTTGATGTTCTGGCCGCCTGGAAAGGCGATGCCTACGCCGAGCTCGATTATGCCGATCTGGCCGGCTGGCGGGCCTGGCTCGATTACCCGGTCGACCTGCCGCGCGGCAGCGGTGGCCTGCGGGTATGGCTGAGCTTTGCCAGCCAGGAACTGACCGGGGTAACCGCCGACGTGCGCCTCGCCGACGTGGCCGTGCGCCTGGCGCCGGAACTGCCCATGCTCGAAACAACCCGGGTCGAAGGGCGTTTGGCCGCGCGACGCCTGGCCGACGGCTATTCGGTGGAGGCCAGGCATCTGGTGCTGCTGACGGGCGACGGAGTGCGCATCGAGCCTACCGACCTCGAATTCAATTGGCACCTGGCGAGTGGCACGCGGCCGGCGCGCGGCGACGCGACCGCCAACGGCCTGGACCTGGGCGCATTGGCGGTGCTGGCGCGGCACCTGCCGCTCAATGCCGGTCTGCGCGACCAATTGGCCGCCTACGGGCCGCGGGGTCGGGTGAGCGATCTGCGCCTGGCCTGGACCGGCGAGCCGGAAAAGGTGGCCACCTACAGCCTCAAGGCGCGCTTCCAGAATCTCGGCCTGCGGCCGCAAGGCGCGGTGCCGGGGTTTTCCGGACTGAGCGGCAGTGTCGAAGGCAACGAAAAGGGCGGCACGCTGGAACTGGCCAGCCGGGATGCCAGTCTGGAACTGCCAGGCGTGTTTGCCGACCCCAGCCTGCCGCTTGCCGCGCTCGACGCCGTCGGCGACTGGAGGGTCGATGGCGGCGCGGTGGCCGTCCAGCTCCGCAAGGCGAGTTTCCACAATGCCGACGCGGCGGGCGAAGCCAGCGGCCACTATCGCACCTTGCCCACCGGCCCCGGCGAGATCGATCTGTCCGCCCGGCTCACGCGCGCCAGCGGCGCCGCCGTCTGGCGCTACATGCCGCTGGTGGTCAATCAGGACACGCGCGACTGGCTGCGCGGTTCCATCGTTGGCGGCGCGGCGACGGCAACGCTGCGCCTGAAGGGCGACCTGTACCGTTTTCCCTATCGCGACGGCTCGGGCATCTTCGAGATCAAGGGGCCGTTTCAGGGCGCCGGTCTGCGCTATGCCACCGGTTGGCCGGGCTTCGAGGATGTCGCCGGCGACCTGGAGTTCGTTGGTGCGCGCATGGTCATCCGCGCCAAGCGGGCCAAACTCTGGGGCGTCCAGATAGCCGACACCAAGGCGGAAATCGCCGACCTGGACAAGGCCGAACTGGTCGTCACCGGGACAGCCGCCGGCCCGACCACGGACTTTCTGCGCTTCATCGAAGCCAGCCCGGTGGGTGACCGCATCGACCATTTCACCGACGACATGGTCGCCTCGGGCAATGGCGAGCTGCGCCTCCGGCTCGACCTGCCGCTCTATCGCATGATCGACAGCCGGGTCAACGGCCGTTTTCGGCTGGCCGGCAACGGGCTGACCTACGATGCCGACCTGCCGCCACTCGCCGACATCAACGGCGAACTCCATTTCACCGGCGACGTGCTCGAAGCCAGGAAGGTGCGGGCCAGCATGCTCGGCATGCCCATGACGCTCGACGTGGCAACCGAGGACGGCCGCGTCGCCGTGCGGGCGGCGGGCAGCATGAGCGTGCGCACTCTGCGCCAGCAGTATGGCCACCCGCTGTTCGAGCATTTGTCCGGTGGTGCGCCGTGGACCGGCACCATCCGGGTGAAGAAGCGGTCCGCCGAGGTGCGCATCGAATCGAGCTTGCAGGGGATTTCCTCCAGCCTGCCGGAGCCCTTCAACAAGACGACCACCGATTCCCTGCCGCTGGTGTTCGAACGCAAGCCGCCTCCGGAACCACCGCAGCCGCCCAAGGGCAGGCGGCCGGGCAACGAGCGGACGCCGGCCGGCGAGCGTGACCAGTTCGACGGCCAGCCTGGGCGACGTGCTGCGCTTTCAGTTGGTGCGCCGCCACGACGAAGGCAAGGCGGTGGTCGAGCGCGGCCTGATCGCCGTTGGCCGCCCGGACGCGCGTCTGCCGGATCAGGGTGTGTTGCTGGCGGTCAAGGCCGCGCGCGTCGATACCGATTTCTGGCGCGGCCTGGCCAAGGCGGCCAACGGCAATGGCAGAAACGGCGGCAACGGCAGCAAGGCCGACCCGCTGCCGCTGGATCGGCTCGATCTGCGCGCCGACGAGTTCGTGGCCATGGGACGCTCGATCAACGCCCTGCAACTGGCCGGCAACCTCGACAACGGGCTCTGGAAGATCGACTTGAAGAGCCGGGAAGCCACCGGCAAGCTGGAGTGGAACGGCCAGGGCGCTGGCCAACTGACCGCCCGCCTGGCTCGTCTGGATCTGCCGGAAAATACTGAAGCCGGCGGCGCCGAGCCGGTGGCCGACTCGGCCGAACCCATGCCGGCGCTCGATCTGGCGATCGAGCATTTCCTGCTCCATGGCCGCGACCTGGGCGAGTTGCGGCTCAAGGCCGAAAACATCGACGGCGTCTGGAACGCGCGCTTCGACGCGAAGAACCCGGAGGGCAGTCTCGACGGCACCGGCCGCTGGAAACCGCGCACGGCGACGGCGTCTTCCGAAACCGGAATCGATTTCAAGCTGAGCACCAAGAGCGTCGAGAAATTGCTGGCGCGCCTCGGACACCCCGGCGCCGTCCGTCGCGGCACGGCCAGCCTGGAAGGCGGACTTGGCTGGGCCGGTTCGCCGACCGCGCTCGACTACGGCAGCCTCAAGGGCCAACTGAAACTGGAAGCGGCCAACGGCCAGTTCAACAAGCTGGAACCAGGCGTCGGCCGGCTCCTCGGCATCGTCAGCCTGCAATCGCTGCCACGGCGGATCAGCCTCGATTTCCGGGACATCTTCAGCGAGGGCTTCGCCTTCGACAGCCTCAAGGGCAGCTTCGCCGTCACCCATGGCGTCATGGAGACCCGCGACCTCCAGATCCAGGGGCCGGCGGCCAAGGTGCTGATGAACGGCGGCGTCGATCTGGCGCGGGAGACGCAGGACCTCAAGGTCCGCGTGCAGCCCTCGGTGAGCGAGACCGTCGCCACCGGCGTGCTGCTGGTCAACCCCGCCGTCGGCGCGGCGGCCTGGGTCATGAACAAGGTGTTCGGCAATCCGCTCGACAAGGCGTTCGCCTTCGACTATGCGGTCAAAGGCTCCTGGACCGAACCGACGGTCGAAAAGCTGGCGGTGCAAGGTCCTTCGGTGGAACAGAACGCGGAACCGGCGCCATGAAGATCGCCGCCGTGCAGATGATTTCCGGGCCCGAGGTGGCGCCCAACCTGGCCACCGCCGCCCGTCTGGTCGCCGCTGCCGCCGCGGCGGGCGCGCGGCTGGTCGCGCTGCCCGAGTACTTCCCCCTCATCGGCGCCGACGATGCCACGCGGCTGGCGGCGCGCGAGTTGCCGGACGAGGGGCCGATCCAGGCCTTTCTCGCCGAGACCGCCCGGCGGCACGGCGTCTGGCTGGTCGGCGGCTCCATTCCGCTGGCCGCGCGCGCCCCGGACAAGCTACTCAATTCCTGCCTCGTCTACGACGATCTGGGTCGGCGGGTGGCGCGCTACGACAAGATCCACCTGTTCGGTTTCACCAAGGGCGAGGAGCGCTACGACGAGGCGGCGACCATCGAGGCCGGCGACAAGGTGGTGACCTTCGATGCGACGATCGGCCCGTATTCCTTGCGCATCGGCCTGGCCATCTGCTACGACTTGCGTTTCCCCGAACTGTTTCGCGCCATGTCCGCCGTTGACCTGCTGGTTGTCCCCGCCGCCTTCACCGAAACCACCGGCCGCGCCCATTGGGAAGTCCTGTTGCGGGCACGCGCCATCGAAAACCAGTGTTATCTGCTCGGCGCGGCCCAGGGCGGCCAGCACCCGACCGGCCGCATGACCCATGGCAACAGCATGATCCTCGACCCCTGGGGCGACAGCCTCGCCCGCATGGACAAAGGCGAGGGTGTTATCGTGGCGGAACTCGACCCCGAGCGGATTGCCGAAGTGCGTGGCAGCCTGCCGGCGCTGACTCACAGAAAGCTTTGACCGACCTCCATGACCGATCTCTACCGCACCGCCGAACAAACCCTGCTGGCGCCCTACGACCTGACGCCGGGCAAGCTCGCCATCGTCTTCGGCGACATGTTCGGGCACAGCATCGACTACGCCGACCTCTATTTCCAGTACGCCCGCTCCGAGGCCTGGAGCCTGGAAGAGGGCATCGTCAAGTCGGGCAGCTACAGCATCGACCAGGGTGTCGGCGTGCGCGCCGTCAGTGGCGACAAGACCGCCTTCGCCTACTCCGACGAAATCAGCCTGCCGGCCCTGCAAGGCGCGGCCAGGGCGACCCGGGCCATCGCCGCCGCCGGCGCCGCGGGCAGCCTGCCGCAACTGACCGGTCGTGCCGCGCCGGCGCTCTATGGCGCCTACGATCCGATTCGCTCGCTGCCGGATGCCGAAAAGGTCCGACTGCTCGAACGCCTGGAACAGTTCGCCCGCGACCTCGATCCGCGCGTCACCGAGGTGATGGCCCATGTCGCCGGCAGTTGGGAAGTGGTGCTGGTGGCGCGCTCCGACGGCCACCTGGCGGCCGATGTGCGCCCGCTGGCGCGGGTTTCGATCACCGTCATCATGGTCGACGGCACGGCAAGCGCGAGCAGGGCCATGCCGGCGGCGGCGGTCGCTTCGACTACGGCTACTTCAACGATGAGCGCCTGCGCCGAGTATGCCCGCGAGGCCGTGCACCAGGCCAGCGTCAATCTCGCCGCCAAACCGGCGCCGGCCGGCGGCATGACCGTGGTGCTCGGTTCCGGCTGGCCGGGCATCCTGCTGCACGAGGCCATCGGCCACGGCCTGGAGGGCGATTTCAATCGCAAGGGCAGTTCCGCCTTCGCCGGCCGCGTCGGCCAGCGGGTGGCGGCCAAGGGCGTCACGGTGGTCGACGACGGCACCATCCCCGACCGGCGCGGCTCGTTGACCGTCGACGACGAAGGCAACCCGACCCAGCGCACGGTGCTGATCGAGGACGGCATCCTCCAGCGGCTACCTGCAGGACACGCTCAACGCGCGCCTGATGGGCGTCCAGCCGACCGGCAACGGCCGCCGCGAATCCTTCGCGCACCTGCCGATTCCGCGCATGACCAACACCTACATGCTCAATGGCCCGATGGCGGCATGTCGCCCGAAGAGATCATCCGTTCGGTGAAGAAGGGCCTCTACGCCGCCAACTTCGGCGGCGGCCAGGTGGACATCACCAGCGGCAAGTTCGTCTTCTCGACCGCCGAGGCCTACCTGATCGAAAACGGCAGGATCACCACGCCGGTCAAGGGCGCCACGCTGATCGGCAACGGCCCCGATGTGCTGACGCGCGTCTCGATGATCGGCAACGACATGGCGCTCGACCCCGGCGTCGGCACCTGCGGCAAGGAAGGCCAGAGCGTGCCGGTCGGCGTCGGCCAGCCGACGGTGCGCATCGACGGGCTGACGGTGGGCGGCACGGGCTGAGGCAGGTCCTTCGGGGATGGCCGGGCAGAAGTTCCTAGGCGGCCCTTTTCAGGAACGGCCAGCGGACGTCGATTTCGTCCCATGGGACGAACACCTTGCCGGCTTGACCATCGACGCCTCATGGCGATCCCTACGGGAACAGACTGGCTCGCCTGTGTGTCCCGGGTCATGAGGGCGCGTCGCGGCGGCATGTTGCGTTGCGATAGAATTCGCCCCTTGCAATTTCAGTCCAGGCCCGCGCCATGAAACACATCGTCGACGACGTCCGCATCAAGGAAATCAAGGAACTATCGCCCCCCGCGCATCTGCTGCGCGAGTTCCCGGCCAGCGAGGCGGCGGCGACGACGACGTACGACGCGCGCGCGGCGATCCACCGCATCCTGCACGGCGCCGACGACCGCTTGCTGGTGGTGGTCGGGCCCTGCTCGATCCACGACTACGACGGCGGCGATGGAGTATGCGCGCCGGCTGCAAGGCCGAGCGCGAGCGGCTCGGCGCCGACCTGCAGATCGTGATGCGCGTCTATTTCGAGAAGCCGCGCACCACGGTCGGCTGGAAGGGCCTGATCAACGACCCGCGCCTCGACGGCAGCTACAAGATCAACGACGGCCTGCGCCTGGCGCGCAAGCTGCTGTGGGAGATCAACGAACTCGGCCTGCCCTGCGCCACCGAGTTCCTCGACACCATCACGCCGCAATACACCGCCGACCTGATCAGTTGGGGCGCCATCGGCGCGCGCACCACCGAATCGCAGGTGCACCGCGAACTGGCCTCGGGCCTGTCCTGCCCGGTCGGTTTCAAGAACGGCACCGACGGCAACATCAAGATCGCCGTCGATGCGATCAAGGCCGCCGCCGCGCCACACCACTTCCTGTCGGTGACCAAGGCCGGCCATTCGGCCATCGTGTCCACCAACGGCAACGAGGACTGCCACGTCATCCTGCGCGGCGGCAAGCACACCAACTACGACGCGGCCAGCGTCGACGCGGCCTGCGTCGAACTGGGCAAGTCGGGCCTCGCCGCGCGGGTGATGGTCGACTTCTCCCACGCCAACAGCCGCAAGGACTACAAGAAGCAGATCGACGTCGCGCGCGACGTCGCCGGCCAGCTGGCCGCCGGCGAGGACCGCATCTTCGGCGTCATGGTCGAGTCGCACCTGAAGGAGGGGCGCCAGGACCTGAAGCCCGGCAGGCCGCTCGACCACGGCGTCTCCATCACCGATGCCTGCATCGGCTGGGAAGACACCGTGACGGTGCTCGACCTGCTGGCCGAAGCGGTGCGCAAACGCCGCCTGGCGCTGGCGCACGGCTGAGGCTCAACCGGCGGCGGGTATCGTCGGCGGGAAGCTCACGGCGACCCGCAGGCCCGAACCCTGGTCGCCGCCATCGAGGGTGATGGCGGCGCCGTGCATTTCGGCGATGCGGGCGACGATGGAAAGGCCCAGGCCGCTGCCTTCCGTGTCCTGGCCGGCGAGGCGGTGAAAGCGATCGAAGACCTTGTTGCGTTCCCCGGCCGGAATTCCCGGGCCGCTGTCGGTGACCGATAGACGGCCGGGTGCGACCACGACGGTCACCCGGCCGCCGGGGGGCGTGTAGCGCAGGGCGTTGTCGATCAGATTGCGCAGCAGGACGCGCAGCATGTCGGCGTTGCCGGTGACGGTGGCCGGCTTTGCCTCGAGTTCCAGCGCGATGTCCTTCAACAGCGCCTGCCCGCCGTGGGCCGCACAGACTTCCTCGGCCAGGCGGTCGAGCATCACCGCGTCGGCCGGTCGGGACGAGTCGGGGTCGAGTCGGGCCAGGGTCAATAGCTGGTCGACCAGGCGGGTGGCGCGCCGGCTGCCGGCGATCAACTGGTCGATGGCGTGCTGGCGTTCGTCGGCGTCGCGGGCGCGCAGGGCGACCTGCGCCTGGGTGACCAGGGCGGCGAGCGGAGTACGCAGTTCGTGGGCGGCATCCGCGGTGAAGCGGCGCTCGGATTCCAGCGTCTTTTCCACGCGACCAAAGAGATCGTTGATGGCCTCGACGAGGGGGCGGATTTCCTCCGGGGCGCTGGCCGGCGCCAGGGCGTGCAGGCGTTCCGGCTGGCGCGTGGCGATCTGCGCTGCGACGGCATCCAGCGGTTTCAGCGCCCGGCGCGTGGCGAGCCACACCCAGGCACCCAGCAGCGGCAGGCCGAGCAGCGCCGGCGCGATCAGGCGCCAGGCGATGCGATTGACCAGTTCGTGGCGCTCCTCGTCGTTCTCCGGGGCCCGCACGTGTTCCACCTCGAACATTTCGTCGATCTCGTGGTGCACGTCGACGTAGCTCCAGACGACCGTGGCGAGCCAGCAAGCCGAGACCCCGCCCAGCAGCAGCATCAACAGCCGCCGGCGCAGCGAGAACCAGAGGGTGGCGGAGGTGTTCAGTCGGGTGTCTCCTGCTTTTCCACCACATAGCCGACGCCGCGCAGCGTCTTGATGAAGTCCGCGCCCAGCTTGCGGCGCAGATGGTGGATATGGACTTCCAGCGCATTGCTTTCCGGTTCGTCGCGCCAGCCGTAGATCGATCCTTCAAGTTGGGCGCGGCTCATCACCCGGCCGGCATTTTCCAGCAGGGCTTGCAGCAGGGCGAACTCGCGCGTCGAGAATTCCACCACCGCACCGTCGATGGTGACCCGATGGCTGGCGGGATCGAGCGCGACCTGGCCGTGGCGCAGCAGCGGCAGGGCGCGGCCGGCGGCGCGCCGGGTCAGGGCGCGCACGCGGGCGGCCAGCTCGTCGAGGTCGATGGGTTTGACCAGGTAGTCGTCGGCGCCGCCGTCCAGTCCGGCGATCTTGTCGGCGGTCGCGTCGCGGGCCGTGAGTATCAGCACCGGCAGGGTCTGGCCGCGGCCACGCAGGCGGCGCAGCAGATCCATGCCCGAGAGCCGGGGCAGGCCGAGATCCAGCACCAGCAGATCGAAGCTCTCGCCGGCCAGCGCCAGGTCGGCGGCGACGCCGTCCTTGACCCAGTCGACGGCGAAGCCGGCCTGCCGCAGGCCGACCATCAGGCCGTCGCCGAGTTGGGGATCGTCTTCCACCAGGAGTACGCGCATGGGCCGATTCTAGCGGCTAAGCCACCAGGCCAAGGTGGCCGTCCAGGCGGCCAGGAACAGGGCGATCAAGGGCTTGGCGCCGGCGATGGCCTCGCTGACCGGACCGGGCTTTCTGCCAGTCACCATGGCGCGGGGCAGGTTTTCGCCGTGGACCAGGCTGCCGACCAGTACGCCGAGCAGGTGCACGCCGACTACGACGAGCATGGCGGTGGAAATGCCCTCATGCAGTTCGCCCAGCCATTCGCCAGCAACTTCCTGGTAGGTCAGCCAGCCACTGATGCCGGAAAACAGCGCCAGGCCGAGCAGCAGCACGATGGCCCAGCCGCCGGCGGGGTTGTGGCCGGTGTAGTGCCGGGGCGTCGGTCCGAGCAGGCTCTTCAGATAGCCGATGGCGGCCGGCGGCGGTTTGACGAACTCGGTGAAGCGGGCGTGGCGACTGCCGACGAATCCCCAGAGCAGGCGAAACAGCGCCACCGCGAACACCGTGCCGCCGGCAAGAACATGCACCAGCCGCCATTCCTCGCTGTCGCCGGTCAGCCAGGCCAGGGCGAAGCCACCGGCCATCAGCCAGTGGCCGAGGCGAACCGGCAGATCCCAGACGAGAATCCTGTCGCTAGTCGCGCTCATGGCGCTTCCCTCCTTGTTTTCCGGGCAGGGTGATTTCGTGTTCGCTGAAGCCGCCGGCCTCGGCCCGCGGGTGGCAGGCGATGCAATTGGCCGGGCCGCCCACCCGTTTGTCCTGCCAGACGGCGGGTGATACTTCACGATGCTTGCGCTGGAATCGGCTGGTTGCGGTCAGGCGCGGTGGATCGCCGGCGCCGAAGCCGATACGCCAGGTCGAGCCGGCATTCCTGACCAGAAAGTCTTCGATCTGCCCGCGCGTTTTCGGGTCGAGGCTGGCATTGTCGCCATAGTGTTTGTCGAGGCCGGCCATCACCTTCTTCCAGTCGGCGGCGGGCAGCAATGCCGGCGAAAAGGCCAGGTGGCAACTGCCGCATTCGGCCTTGAAGGCGGGCGGTGCATCGGCGGGAATCGGCATGCGATCGGCCAGCGCAGCCAGGGGCGCCAGCGCCAGTACGGCAATCAACGGGCGAATTTTCATGTCAGCGGCCCTCCGTCAGAAAGGCGATGAAGTCGGCTTTCTCGGCCGCGCCGCATTCGCGGCCCACCACCTCCGTGCAGTTGCGCCGGAACCACTTTTCCACCTTGGCCGAATCGGTGAATCGATCGGCATTGACGGCCGGCAGCAGCGGCTTGATGGCCTTGCCGGTGACCGCGTGGCGGCCCGGCTGGGCCGGGTTGTCGGTGTGACAGGCGGCGCAGCCGGGCATCTTTTCGGAGGCGCCGAACTTGCGGCCGTAGAACTCGGCACCCCGTGAGGCCAGGGGTTTGAACCCCGCCTGCTGGCGGCTGGCTTCGACGGCGTAAACGTCCTGGATCTGGCGGGGTGTCTCGGCGCCAGCGAGACCGCAAGCGGCCAGCAGTACGACGGGAATCAGGTGTTTCATGCTCCGGCTCCTTGTTGCGGTGTACATGGAACCGAAGTGTGAGGGGGCTTGGTTAACACCCCCTTAACAGCGGATTAAGAGAGTCTTAAGGGCGCCCGCGACCCATGCCACCGCCCATACCCGGCCCCATGCCGCCACCCATACCCGGGCCCATGCCGCCACCCATACCCGGGCCCATGCCCCCGCCCATCCCCGGCCCCATGCCGGCACCGGGATTCGGCGGTGTGTCGGGCAGACTCAGGCCTTTCTCCTTCGCCCGCTCCTGCATCCTGCTGTGGTGCTCGAGCCGAAGGGCATTGCGTTCCTCCTGGGTCTTGAGCGCGCGCATCTGGTTCCGGTATTCGAAGCGCTCCTGGCGCGTCATCAACTGGCTGCCGTAGGCCGGAGTCGCATCCTGGGCGGCAACGGTGCCGACGCTCAGGGTTGCGAGCACGACGGCTGTCATGAGGGATGTTCTGGACATGATTTGTCTCCTCAAAGTCAGGGTTGTCGGAAAACTCTGGACGCGGCCGATGCAACCCGTTCGTCGGCCGCGCATGACCTTGATGTCGTCAGTCGCCGACGATCGCGTCGAACAGCACGGGATCGATGTATTGCGGCGTGTAGTCCTCCCCAAGCGCCCGAAGCCGGCCGACGAACGCGCGCAAGTGATTCTTCGATCCCTCCAGCAGATTGCCGTAGGTGCTTCGCAGCGCCGGATTCGTGGTGGCTTCGATGGCGGCGAGCAGATCGGCGATGTCCCTGTCCTCGATCCGGGCACCCGCCGTGAGCGCCAGGACGAACGACTGGCCACCGGTCGACACCAGTGAGTCATGCAGCAGTTGCAGCCCGGCATTGGCAAACAGTCCGATGCCCGGCAGCGCGGGGTCGGTCAGGTTGAAGTAGGCGATCTTCATCCCGATGGCGTCGAAATGCCGCTGCTCCGACCGGGCGATGTTGGTGAAAATCCGATCCTGCCATATGTCATACAGCGCCAGATAGACGTCGCGGGCCATCTTCTCCTCTTCACGCATCCAAAGCAGGTCGTCGACTTCTTCCGTGGTCAGTGGCGCCACCGCCACGACCGCGCCGGCGGTCCGGAGCTGGACCATTGCCGCCGGCTGGTGCGCCGTGTCCGGCGGCAGTTGTCGGGACGCTGAACCCGGCAAGCAGAGTCGCCGCAAGCACCGCAAGAATTCTGGTTTTCATTTGTTGCCCCTTTCAGTTGAACTGGAGTTGAAACTCATCGCCCTCGCTGGCCGCGACCGCCGCCAGCCATACTCCGTTGCCGGGCTTCGAAGCCGGTCCCGTAGGGTTGCCCCGCTGATTGCCGCGCCGGCGAATCCGACTGCGCGCCTTCACCAGACCAGTTGCCGCGCGGACGATCGGCGCCCGACGGTTGCACGGGACGATCCGGAAACACCGCATCACGCGGCAGGGAGAGGTTGAGTGGCCGCTGTCCTTGCTCCGTCCAAGCGGCTTGCTCCGCCGGCGCCGCTGGGCGCGGCGCGTTCAGGACGACGGCGGCGACCACGGAGATCAGATGGAACATGAAACGGCGGCGGAACATCGTGAACCTCGGAACTCGACCGGATGAGACAAGTCTGGGCCGTCATCGTTACCGGGGCATGCCCGTTCGGCTACGGCGCGTTTCCATTTGTTTCCGAGCGTTTCCAATCGGTCGGCGCGGCGGGTGACTGCGCTAGACTGACCAAATGACACCATCAAATGCGGCGCACATTCTCGTCGTCGACGACGATCCGGCGCTTTGCGAATTGTTGTCCGACTACCTGAGCGGCAACGGCTTTTCGGTGACGACGGTCGGTGATGGCGCGGCGATGCGTCGCGCCTTGGCGCATGCCGCCGCCGATGCCGTGGTCCTGGACGTGATGCTGCCAGGGGAAGATGGCCTGTCGCTGGCTCGCGAACTGCGCGGCCGTTCGGAGATGCCGATCCTGATGCTCTCCGCGCGCGGCGAGGAGATCGACCGTGTGGTCGGCCTCGAAGTTGGCGCCGACGATTACCTTGCCAAGCCATTCAGCCCGCGCGAACTGCTGGCGCGCTTGCGGGCACTGCTGCGCAGGGTTCGACCCGGTCCCGTTGCGTCGTCCGGGGTGGCCGCCGAGCAGCATCGCTTTGGCTCTTTCCTGCTCGATCCGCTGGCCCATCGTTTGCTGCGCGATGGCGTCGAGGTGCGCCTAACCGGCGCCGAATTCGAACTGCTGCGCATTTTCGTCGAGCACCCCAATCGGGTCTTGTCGCGCGATACCCTGGTGGACCTGCTGAAGGGCTACGACCGGGATCCCTTCGATCGCAGCGTGGACATCCGCGTCACCCGGCTGCGGCGCAAGATCGAGACCGATCCCGCGGCGCCCGCCTATATTCGAACCATCCGCGGCGAGGGCTATTTGTTCAATCCGCTGGGCGAGAGGCCATGAAGCTTCGGTCCGGCGGCATCAGCCTGGCCCGCCAGTACGCAATCCTGCTGGCGGTGGTCTTCGTCGCATTCGAGCTGCTCATGGCCGTCGCGGTGGTGACGTTCCTCATGGTGCCGATGGCGCGCCGCGCGGCCGCCGATCTCGCCGGTTTGATGGTGCTGTCGGCGCAGACCTGGAGCGAACTGCCTCCCGAGACGCGGCCGGCCTTCGAGCTGGCGCTGGCCCGCAACGAGCAACTGGCGCTGCGGGCCGAGCCGCCGCGGACGGGCCCGGAGGCCCGCCATGGTCCCTACCTCTACTTTCTTGAAAGTGCTCTGGCGGAAAAGACCGGCAGCCGCCGGCACCTGGTGCGGGAAGTCATCGGCGGCGAGGAGTGGTACTGGACCTTGTTGCCTTCCGGCGAGGGTTCGATCTCGGTCGGCTTTCCCGAAAACCGCGTCGGCGCCCAGCCGGTACGGACGTTTCTCGTCTCGCTGGCGGGTGGCCTGGTCCTGGCGCTGCTCGGCGCGGCCTGGCTGGCGCGGCGGGCGGTGGGGCCGCTGGCGCGCCTTGAACAGGCGGCGACGCATGTCGGACGCGGCGAGGTGCCGGCATTGCTGCCGGAAACCGGTCCGCGCGAACTGGCGGCGCTGGCGCGGCGCTTCAACGTCATGGCCAGGCAGGTACAGGACCTGCTGGTGGCGCGCACGACCCTTCTTGCCGGTGTTTCCCACGACCTGCGCACGCCCCTGGCGCGGATGCGCGTAGCCCTGGCGCTGATCGAGGAACGGCCCAGCCCAAAGGTTCTGGCGCGACTGGAGGCGGATGTCGAGGAAATGGATCGCCTGATCGGCAACGTGCTGGATCTGGCCCGGGGCCTGGCGCGCGAGCCGCTGGCCGAAGTGGCGTTGCCCGAGCTGCTCGCCGAACTGGCCGGCAACGATGGGGATGTGATCGTGCGCTGTCCTGCCACCGGATTGCGCGTGCGGCCGACGGCGTTGCGCCGCGCCATCGGCAACCTGCTCGACAATGCCCGGCGCCACGGCGGTGACGAACCGATCGAGCTGGTCGCGGAACCGGCCGGCGACCGGGTGCGCATCGGCGTGCTCGACCGCGGTTCTGGCATTCCGGAGGACCGGCTGGGCGTGGTGTTCGAGCCATTCGTCCGCCTCGACAGCGCGCGCAGTCCGGCCAAGGGGGGCGCGGGGCTCGGCCTGGCGATCGTGCGGCAACTCGCCGAGGCGAACGCGTGGACGGTGGAACTTCGGGCGCGCCCCGGTGGCGGGCTGGAGGCGTGGCTGACGCTGCCGATGGGCAATTCAGGGCCGGCGCAGGATTCCTGAGCGATAGGCCTCCGAGGCCGCCTGGTAATAGCTGATCGCCTCGTCGAGCAGTTGCTTGCCCTTCTCGTCGGCGGGCAGTTCCTTGCCGGTAACGGGATCGACCAGTCGCCAGCGCCGCTGCGGGCGCAATTCGACCAGCACGCCGTCCTCCAGGTAGCCGACGGTCTGGTAATTGGCCAGGAAGGCGCGCTGATGCCGGGGTCCTTCGGTGATGATGTCCTGACCGAAGAAACGCGACCGGTAGCTGAAATTGAGCAAAGCGAGCAGGGTTGGCGCCACGTCGATCTGCGAGGCCAGGGTGTCGATGCGCGCCGGGGCGATGTGCTCCGGCGCATAGATGATCAGCGGAATGAGGAACTGTTCGACCGGCAGGTCGGTCTTGCCGCGGCCGGAGGCGGTATGGTCGGCGACGATGACGAACATGGTATCGGCGAACCAGGGTTTGGCACGGGCGCGCTCGATGAAGTCGCCGATTGCCCAGTCGGTGTATTTCACCGCGCCTTCGCGGCCGCTGCCCGACGGGATGTCGATGCGCTCCGCCGGGTAGGTGAAGGGCCGGTGGTTCGACGTGGTCATGACGTGGGCGAAGAATGGCTTGCCGGCGGTATGGCGCTGGTCCAGTTGATCGAGCGCGAGGCTGAACAGGTCCTCGTCGGCGACGCCCCAGATGTTCTCCATGTGGATCGCTTCCTTCGGGATGGCGGTGCGGTCGATGACCGTGTAGCCGTTGCCGCCGAAGAAGGCGTTCATGTTGTCGAAGTAGCCGTAGCCGCCGTAGAGGTAGAGCGGCTCGTAACCGCGCTCGGCGAATATCTCGCCGAGGGTGTACAGGCGGTCGTTGTTCGGCCGTTTGACGATGGAATTGCCCGGCGTCGGCGGAATCGACAGGGTCAGCGCCTCCAGGCCGCGCACCGTGCGGGTGCCGGTGGCATACACATGGGTGAACAGCATGCCCGACTTCGCCAGGCGATCCAGATTGGGCGTGATTCCCTGCCGGTTGCCGAAGGCCGTGAGGAACTCTGCCGACAGGCTTTCCACCGAAATCAGCACTACGTTGAGGCGCCTTTCCGGCCCATGGCCAACCACGTCGCGTTCGATAGCCATTGGTGGCCGGCCGGGAAAACGCTGCGGGCCGGTGCGTTCGAATTCGGCGCGCAACACGTTATAGATGCGCTCCAGCGACGCGGTGCGGTAGAACTGCGCGTAGTCGATCTCGTTGGTGCGGAAGGCGTGCCAGAACTCGTAGTGGCCGTTGCCGGCGAGTTGCGTCGCCTGGGCCTGGTCGGTGAATTCCTTGTAGCGGGCATCGACGGCGAAGAACGAGGCGATCGGCAGCAGCAGGAAGATCGCCAGCCGGCCCAGCCGGCCGCGCCAAGTCATGCCGACCGGTTCGACGGCACGCTTCAGGCCGCGCCAACAGAAGCCGAGGGCGCCAACGGCAATCACGCCGACGCCGGCAAACAGTGGCCGCAGGTCGTAGGACTCGCGGATATTGCCGATCACCTCCCGCGTATAGATCAGGTAGTCGACGGCGATGAAGTTGAAGCGCGAGGCGAACTCGTTCCAGAAGACGAATTCCGATACGCCGACGAAAGCCCAGACGCCGAACGTCGCGGTGAGCAACAAGCTGGCGGTGACCAGCAATGTCCGGCGTGAGCGATGTCCATCGGGCCAGAGGGCGGCGACCAGGGCGAAGAGCGGCAACCACCAGCATGCCGCGGCCAGGTCGTACAGGAAGCCGATGGCCAGTATCGGCGCCAGGCAGGTCGGCGACAGCAACGACCAGTCGCCGTTGAAGGCGACCAGACCCAGGCGCACCAGCGTGTTGATGGCGAGATAGGCGACCAGCACCAAGCCGGCCAGACGGAAGCGGCCGGCGAACAGCGCGCGGGCCGGCGTAAGCAGGGCTGGGAGAAAAGGCATCGGGTGAAGCTTACGCCGGCCAGCTTAACCGCGCCTTAAGCGTTCTTGCCCTTCTGCCAGAGCACGTCGCCGCAACCGGCCGACTTGTTGAGCCAGCGGCCAAGGACGAACAGGAGGTCGGAGAGCCGGTTGAGGTATTGCCGGCCGGCGTCGGACACGGCCTCGTTGTGGGCCAGCGCCACCACGCTGCGCTCGGCGCGCCGGCAGACCGTGCGGGCCAGATGGGTCAAGGCGGCGGCGCGCGTGCCGCCGGGCAGGATGAACTCCTTGAGCGGTTCGAGTTGGCCGTTCCAGCCGTCCAGCATCTTCTCCAGGCGGGCCGGCTGGTTATCCGCCAGCAGCCTGGCGCCGGGAATCGACATCTCGCCGCCGAGGTCGAACAGGTCGTGCTGGATGCCGATCAGGGCTTCACGGACATCGGCGGGCAGGTTCTCGCAAAGCAACAGGCCGATCACCGAGTTGAGTTCGTCGACATCGCCCAGCGCGGCGATGCGCGGCGCGTCCTTGCCGACCCGGGAACCATCGCCGAGGCCGGTGGTGCCGGCATCGCCGGTTCGCGTGTAGATCTTCGAGAGTCGATGTCCCATGTCGATCCGGCGTCGCCGCTAGCCGCCGCGCATGGTCCGCAGGAACAGCCCGAGGATGGTGAAGAAGGCGGCGGGAATCGCATAGAGCAGAATCCCGCTGTCGTAGCGATTCAGGCCCACCAGCACTGGCGTCTCGCCATCGAAGCGATAGCGCAGCGTGGTCTGGAAATGCCAGGAGGACCGCTTGACCTCGTACTGCCAGGGCTGGTCGGTGGCCGTCTTCCAGCTCAGCCAGGCATCGGCCTCCATGACTTCGCCAAGCGGCTCGGGCGGCACCAGGCTCTTGTAAACTCCCTTGGCCCTGGCCTCCGCCAACTGGCCGTAGGGCACGCTGCACGCCTCGTCGTTGGCGCAGTGGGCGACCAGCCGCAAGTCCGGTTCCCATTGGGGATTCTTTTCCGCCGGCCAGGCCATGATGATGGCCACCGCCCAGATCCAGACCAGGGCGACGAAGCCCATCATCCAGGCGAACAAGCTACGAAAGGTGTGGGCGGTGGGCATGGGCGTTCCTCGGCAAGGCCCGCATTCTACAAGAATGCCCGGCCGGCCACCTCCCATTGCGATGCATGCGGCAATGCGGAATACGCGCGACTGATCGGAAAATAAAAACCCTTATGGATCGGCGAGTATCGTCGCCTGCTAATATCGCAGGCTCCGTCAAGTTTGCGTTAATAAGGCGACGCCCAGCGCCGCCGCGACCGCCCGAGATGACACTCCCTCCCTTGCTGCACCGGTTCTTGCCCTTTCTGCGCTGGTTTCCCTATTCGGGGGCTTTCTTCCGCGCCGACTTCCTCGCCGGCCTGACGGTGGCCCTGGTGCTGGTGCCGCAGTCGATGGCCTACGCGCAACTGGCCGGCCTGCCGCCGTACTACGGCCTCTATGCCGCCTTCCTGCCGGTGGCGGTGGCGGCGTTGTGGGGTTCTTCCAATCAGCTTGGCACCGGGCCGGTGGCGGTGGCCTCGCTGCTGACGGCTTCCGTCGCTGGCGCCGCTGGCCGCGCCGGGCTCCGAACAGTTCGTCGTCCTGGCCATCATGCTGGCGCTGATGGTCGGTATCGTCCAGTTGACGCTGGGTGTGTTCAAGCTCGGCGTGGTGGTGAATTTCCTCTCCCACCCGGTCATCGTCGGTTTCACCAACGCGGCGGCCATGATCATCGGCCTGTCGCAGGTCAACAAGCTCATCGGCGTGCCGATGGGCCGTTCCGAGTCCTTCGTCAACGACATCTGGGGCGTGGCCAAGCTGGTCGGCGACACCCACCTGCCGACTCTGGTCATGGGCGTGGCGGCCATCGCCATCATGTGGGTCATTCGCAAGAAGGCGCCCAAACTGCCGGGCGTGCTGATTGCCGTCGCCGTGACCACCATCGATTTCCTGGCAGATCGGCTTCGAGCGCAACGCCACGGCGACGCTGGAGCAGATCGCCGAGCCGGAGGCACAAACCCTGCTGGCCGAGTTCGCCCGCACCGAGGCGCGGGCCAAGGAGCTCGCCGAGCAGATCGCCGCCAAGAGCGGCGAGTTGAAGAAGCTGCAAAAGGCCGGCGGCGATGTCGGGCACGATGTTGCGACACTGCACTACGAGATCGAACTGCTGAATCTCCAGCTCAAGGATCGCGAGGACGAGAATCGCCGCCGCAACCGCGCGGTGCGCAGCTTTGTCCTGCGAACAGGTGGCCGGTGCCGACGGTCAGCCGGACAGGTTCTACGCCCAGGGCAAGACTGCCCGAGGGCGCGGTGTCCGACGGCCACCACTGGCGGATCGCCAAGGCCACCGGCGGCAGCCTCAAACTGACCGGTGGTGGCGAGGTGGTCGGCAAGATTCCCGAGGGCCTGCCCTCGATCGGCATGCCCAAGTTTTCCTGGGAGATGATCGGCAGCCTGCTTTCCGCCGCCATCGTCATCTCGCTGGTCGGCTTCATGGAGGCCATCTCCATCGCCAAGGCCATCGCCGCCAAGACCAAGGCAGAAGATCGATCCCGAACCAGGAGCTGATCGGCCAGGGCCTGTCGAACATCGTCGGCGCCATGACCCAGGCATTCCCGGTGTCCGGTTCCTTCTCGCGGTCGGCGGTGAACATCAATGCCGGGGCCAAGACCGGCATGTCCTCGGTCATCACCGGCGATCTTCGTCCTGCTGACCCTGTTGTTCCTGACGCCGCTGCTCTACCACCTGCCGCAGGCGGTGCTCGCCGCCGTGATCATCATGGCGGTGATCGGCCTGATCAATTTCGGCGCCATCAAGCACGCCTGGCAGGCCAACAGGCACGACGGCATTGCCGCCATCGTCACCTTCGTCGCCACGCTGGCTTTCGCGCCCCATCTCGACAAGGGCATCATGGTCGGTGCCGGCCTGGCCATCGGCCTATACCTCTACCGCACCATGTCGCCGCGCGTCGCCATCCTCGGCCGCTATCACGACGGCACCCTGCGCGACGTCAAGGTCAACAACCTGCCGGCTTCCAAGGTCGTGATCGCGGTGCGCTTCGACGGCCGCCTCTACTTCGCCAATGTCTCCTATTTCGAGGACGCCATCCTCGAAGCCGTCGCCGCCAATCCGCAAGTCTCCTACCTGCTGGTGGTCGGCGACGGCATCAACGAGCTGGACGCCTCCGGCGAGGAAGTGGTGCACCACCTGGTCGAACGTCTGCGCGGCGGGTGGCGTCACCGTGATGTTCTCCGGCCTGAAGAAGCAGGTGCTCGACGTCATGCGCGCCACGGGCCTGTTCGACTACGTCGGCCAGGCCAATATCTTCGCCACCGCCGACCTGGCCATTGATGCGGCCTATGCGGCGGCCTCGGCGGCCGGCAAGGAGCACGCCTCGACCCTGCTGAAGAAGTAAGTAAGGCCGCCCGCGCGAACTCCGGCGAGTTTGTCCAAATGCTCCGCATCCTGCTGCTTCTTCCCCTGTTCGGTGCCGTGGTCGTGGCCTTGCTGCCGGCACGCAGTTTCGCGCTGCTGCGGCAAACGGCGCTGGCCGCCACCTGCCTGGTGGGCGTCTTCGCCTGGTCGTTGCTGGGGCAATTCGACCCGACGCAGGCGGCCATCCAGCTCTACGAGACCCATGCCTGGCATGAGCGCCTCGGCTCGAGCTTCTCGCTGGGCGTCGACGGTTTCTCCTTCCCGCTGGTGCTGCTGGCCACGTTGTTGATGCCGGTCGCCGTGGTCGCCTCGAGCGGCGTCACCAATGGCGCCAAGCTCTACTTTTCGCTGCTGCTGCTGCTCGAGACCGCCGTGCTCGGCGTGTTCATGGCCCGCGACTGGTCGCTGTTCTACGTGTTCTGGGAACTGACGCTGATCCCGCTGTTCTTCCTGATCGACCGCCTGGGTGGCCAGAACCGCCAGCGGCGGCAGAAGGCGGCGCTCAACTTCGTCCTATACACGATGGGGGGCTCGGTGTTCATGCTGATCGCCCTGCTGCTCCTCTATGACGCCGTGCCCACCCACAGCTTCGACATGAGCGCCATCGCCGCAGCGGCGCGCGGCCTGCCGCTCGCCACCCAGGTCTGGATCTTCGCCGGCCTGTTCATCGGCTTCGGGGTCAAGATGGCGGTATTCCCGATGCACGGCTGGGCGCCGCTGGTCTATGCCGAGGCGCCGAGCGCCGTGCCGCTGATCTCCTCCGGCATCCTGCTCAAGATGGGCGGCTACGGCCTGTTGCGCGCCATCGAGACGCTGCCGGGCGCGGCCTGGTCGCTGCACGGCTGGCTGGCGGCACTGGCCTTCGTCACCGTGCTTCATGGCGGCATTCTGGCCTGGCGCCAGCGCGATCTGATCGTCATGCTGGCCTATGCTTCCGTGTCGCACATGGGCGTGGTTCTGCTTGGGCTGGCCACCCTCAACCCGGCGGGCCTGACCGGCGCGGTCATGCAGATGGTGGCGCACGGCCTGGTCGCCGGCGTGCTGTTCCTGCTGGTCGGGCTGCTCCATGCGCGCACCCGCACCCGCGACATCGGCGATTACTCCTCGCTGGTGCGGACCATGCCGCGCTTCGCCTTCTTCATGGTCCTGGCCCTGACCGCCACCGTTGGCTTGCCCGGCACCGCCGGGTTCATCGCCGAACTGCACGCCATGGTCGGCGGCTTCCAGCGCTGGGGCGGCTGGATGGTGCTGCTCTCGCTGTCCCTGCTGATCGGTGCGGCCTACGCGTTGCGCACGGCGGGGCGCTTGTTCACGGGCCCGGTGGGCGACAAGATGCGCGTGGTCGCCGATCTCGATCGAAACGAGATGGCCGCCGCCGGCATGCTCTCGCTGGCCATCCTTGCGGTCGGTTTCCATCCGGCGCCGGCGCTGGCGCTGGTCGGCGCCTCGGTGGACCGGCTGGCACGGTTTTTCGGGGGCTGACCGTGAGCGGCCACGACGATCGTTCGACCGATAGCCGCGACCGCCTCGCCGACTGCGTGCATCACCTGGAACACGTGCTGCCGAGCCAGGCCTCGATCCGCGACTTCGTCCATCACAACACCCTGCACGGCTTTCAGCATCTGCCCTTTCCCGAGGCGCTGGCCGCCACCAGCCGGCTGACCGGCGCGCGCGCCTGGCTGCCCGAGGCCAGCATGCGCGAGTTCCATCGCGCCGGCCGCATCGACGACAGCGACCTCGATGCCGCGCTGACGCAACTGGCCGCCACCTGGCAACTGGATCTGGAGGTCGTGCTGGCGACCGCGGCGCCTGGTCCGGTGCGCCGGCGCGATGTGCTCCGGGCCAGTCTCGTCCACTCGTTGGCGCCGACGACGCTGGCCCGGCTCAAGTGGGAGATCGATGAGAAGCAGGCGCTGCGCCGCTGGCAGGACGACCTGTCTCCCGCCGTCCGGGCGCGCTTGCTCGCCGGCGGCGACGGCGAGCCACGACTGGTCGGCGAACTGTGGGCCGCCTGCCTGGATGTCCTCGGTCTCGATCACGGCTTCGGCCATCCCGAGGAGCTGCTCGAGCTGTCGACCCGCGAGACGGAGGAGGGCTATGGCGCGGCCAGCGACACGCACCCGGCGCTGGCGGCGCGTGCCGCCGCCCTGTGGGACGAACTGGCCGGGCAGGTCGGTCGTTCCACCACCCTGGGCGCACTGCTCAAGGCGTTGACCGACGAGGACGTGCTCGAAGCCGTACGGCCGGCCCTGCTGCGTCACCTGGGCGGCCATCTCGACCAGGGCCTGGCGCCCTGGCACAACCCGGCGCGGCCGCTCGGCTTCTATACCGCCTGGCGGCGGAGCATGGCGCGGGACATCGCCTGGCTGCTCGACACCCTGCCCGAGGCGCGCCAGCAAGTGGCCGCCCTGCCTGCGGATGCCCTCGACACGGTGGTCGCCGAACTGACGCGGCTGGGCCTGCCGGAACAACGCTGGCCGGGCTATCTCGAACGCCTGGCGCTGGAACTGCCCGGCTGGTCGGGCATGTTCCTGTGGCGCCACAACCACCCTGGCTATGCCGGCACATCGGACGTGCCGGTGGTGATGATGGATTACCTGGCGGTGCGCCTGGTGCTCGAACGCCTGGTCGCGACGGACATCGCCCGCCGTCACTGGGGCGTCGAAGCGAACCTGGCGGCGCTGGGTGGCTACTTTGCCCGCCATCCGGCCGAGCTCTGGGTGCGCCACGCCTGCCACGGCGCTGGCGACCGTGGCGACGGGCTGCCCGAGTGGCTGCTCGACCTGATCGAACCGCACCTGCCGGCCGCCGGTGACACCGCCCTGCCGCGCGCGGCGAACCGATGGCAATGGCTGGCCGGGCACATCGAGAACTGGCGCAACGCGCCCGGCGCCGAGCAGACCGCCAGCCACGGCCTGACGCGCTCGGCGTGGCCGTTGTTCCTGCTTGCCCAGTACCTGGGCATCCCCGGCGGCGAGCTGCGCGCCCTGGGCCGCCCCGGCGCCGAAGCGCTGCTCGCTTGCCTGGGTGAACTGGACGAGCACCAGCGCGGTTTTCTCTGGCTCAACGCCTACGAGCGCCACTATCGGCAGCATATCTTCGCCGGCCTGACGGCCAATCACGGGCGCTGGCGGGGCCACCGGCAGGGGCCGCTGGCCCAACTGGTGTTCTGCATGGACGACCGCGAGGAGGGCATGCGCCGCCACCTCGAGGAAGTGAATCCCCGGCTCGAAACGCTCGGCGGCGCCGCTCACTTCGCCGTGTTCCAGAACTACTACGGCCTCGACGACCGCGCGCCGACCGCGTTGTGCCCGGTGGTGCCGACGGTGATCGTGCCCTCGCACGACGTGCATGAGGTGCCGAGAGCCGGCGCCGAGGCGACGGCGGCCAAGCACCGGCGCCGCAATGCGCGCCGCCTGCGCTGGCAGGACAGCCTCCATCAGGTCACGCGCCGCGGCATCGCCGCCGGCACGCTGCTCACCGCGTTGGCGGCGCCGGTCGCGCTGGCCACGCTGCTGCTGCGCTCGCTGGCGCCGGCCGCGCTCGGCAGCCTCAACACCGCGCTGCGGCGCGGCTTCGAGCTGGCGGTGCCGACACGGCTGGACCTCAACGCCGCCGACCCGGCGGCGCCGGCGACGCCCGAGCAGCCGCGCCAGGGCTTCACCGACGCCGAGCAGGCCGAGCGCATCGCCGGCTTCCTCACCAACCTCGGCCTGACCAGGGACTTCGCGCCGCTGGTGGTGATCATGGGCCACGGCTCCAACAGCACCAACAATCCGCACTTGGCGGCCTACGATTGCGGCGCCTGCTCGGGCCGCCATTCCGGCCCCAACGCGCGACTGTTCTGCGCCATGGCCAACCGCCCCGAGGTGCGCGCGCTGATCAGGGAGCGCGGCATCGCCGTGCCCGAATCGACGTGGTTCCTCGCCGGCGAGCACAACACCGCCGACGACCTCATCACCTGGTACGACGCCGAGGACGTGCCGGCGCCGCTGCGGGCCGTCGTCGCCGAGGTGGATCGCGCGCTGGCCGAGGCCGCCCCCGCCCATGCCCAGGAACGCTGCCGCCGCCTCTATTCGGCGCCGCTGTCCATCGGCAAGGACGGCGCGCTGGCCCACGTCTGGGCGCGCCGCAACGACTACTCGCAGCCGCGCCCCGAGCTCGGCCACGTCACCAACGCCTGTGCCTTCTTCGGCCGCCGCGCCATGAGCCGCGGCGCCTATTTCGACCGCCGCGCCTTCCTGATTTCCTACGATCCGACCCAGGACCCGGAAGGCAAGGTGCTCGAACGGCACCTGCTGATCAACGGCGCGGTCGGCGCCGGCATCAACCTCGAGTATTTCTTCTCGACGGTGAACAACGAGGCCTTCGGCTGCGGCAGCAAGATCATGCACAACGTCGCCGGCTACTTCGGCGTCATGCAGGGCGCCGGTTCGGACCTGCGCACCGGCCTGCCCAAGCAGATGATCGAGATCCACGAGGCAATGCGCCTGCTGGTGGTGATCGAGCAGACGCTCGACATCATCACCGCCGTCTACCAGCGCCAGCCGCCCTTGCAGGAACTGGTCGGCAACGGCTGGGTGATCGTCGCGGCGAAAGATCCGGAAACGGGCGCCATCCACCAGTTCGATCCCGCCAGCGGCTGGGTGCCCTGGTCGGGCCAGGTCGAGGTGAAGACCGTCAGGCAGTCGGTCAACTGGTTCGCCGGGGAGCGCGAGCCGCTGCCGCCGGTGCTGCTCGAAAGACCTCTGGAGGCGAGCGCGGCATGAACTGCCTGTTCATCCTTGCCATGCTGATTCCCTTGTTGCCGCTGCTCGCGGCCGGCGGCATCGTCGTCTATGTGATGTCCGGCCAGGCGCCGGGCGCCAACAGCGACGACCGCGAGCCGCCGACCGCCCGGCTGGCCGAGGGCGCGGCCTGGCTGGCGCTGCTGGGCATGGTCGGCCTCGACGGGCTGGCGCTGGTCGAGGGCGCGCCGGGCCATTTCGTCATCGGCGACTGGTTCGCCAGCGGCGACTTCAGGGTGCCGATTTCCTTCGTGCTCGATGGCCTGTCGCTGTCCTACGCCACGCTGGTGGCGCTGATCGGCGTGGTGACCTTGCGCTTCTCAAGGAACTATCTGCATCGGGAGGTTGGCTTTCAGCGCTTCTTCATCTTCATGGCGCTGTTCCTGGCCGGTATGCTGCTGATCGTGCTGGCGGGCAACGCCGTGCTCACCTTCGTCGGTTGGGAGCTGGCCGGCGTCAGCTCCTATCTGCTGATCGGCTACGCCTACGACCGGCCGGTGGCCACCGGCAACGCGCTGTGGGCCTTCATCACCAACCGCATCGGCGACGCCGGCTTCATCCTCGGCATCAGCCTCGCCGCCTGGTGGCTGGGCACGGTCGAGTGGTCCGGTCTCGCGGGCTGGGCCGCCGACACCCAACACTTCGACAAGGTCTCGGCGCGGCTGATCCTGCTCGGCTTCCTGGTCGCCGCCCTCGCCAAGTCGGCCCAGTTGCCGTTCGCCTCGTGGATCGGCCGGGCGCTGGAAGGGCCGACGCCCTCGTCGGCGATCTTCTATGGCGCGGTGATGGTGCATGCCGGCGTCTATCTGGTGATCCGCCTGGCGCCGGTGCTGACGCAGGTTCCTGACGTGCTGGTCTATCTCGCCGTGGTCGGCGGCCTCACCGCCCTGTACGGCTGGCTGGCGGGGCTTACGCAGACCGACGTCAAGTCCTCGCTGCTGTTCGCCACCACCACGCAGGTGGGGCTGATGTTCCTCGCCTGCGGGCTGGGCTGGTTCGAGCTGGCCGCCTGGCACATGGGCCTGCACACCGTTTGGCGCGCCTACCAGTTCCTGCTGGCGCCTTCCTACATGCATCTCGTCAGCGAGAAGGCGGCGCCGGTACCCGGTTGGCTGGCTGGGCGGCAATGGCTGTACACGGCGGCGCTACAGCGCTTCTGGCTCGACCACCTGGCGCGGAGCGTACTGATCCGGCCGACCGTGTCCATCGGCCGCGACATGCGCGATTTCGACGATAACGTGCTGGCCCATCTGGTCGGCATGCCCGAGCGCCACCGCGGCGGCGAGGCCCTGCCGGGCGGCGACAGCGTCATTCGCGGCCACGGCCTGGCCGGCCGGTTGCTGGTCTGGCTGGCGGATCGCCTGCATCTGGTCGAGACGCACCTGGTCATGCGGCAGGGATCGGGACCGGTGACGCGCGCCATGCGCAGCGTCGGCGACTACCTGCTGGTGCTCGAAGCGTTGGTCGAACGGCCGCGCTACATGATCCTGCTGGTGGTGGCGACTTTCGTGGTGATCCTCTGATGAGCGAAGTCTCCTGGACCGCCCAGTCGGCATGGCCGATTCTCGCCGTGCTGCAACTGGTGCCGCTGTTCGGCGCGGCGGCCGTCTTCGCGCTCGGCGATCGCACCGCCGCCGTGGTGCTGGGCCGTCTGGTGGCGCTGGCCGTGCTGGCGCTGGCCTTTGTTCTCTACGGCCATATCGACGCCGGGTCGGCGGCCATGCAGGCGGCGGAGCGTATCGAGTGGCTGGGCTATCACGCCGGCGCCGACGGCGTCACGGCCCTGTTCGTGCTGCTGGCGGCGCTGATCACGGTGCTGATGACCCTGTATGGCCTGGTGCGCGGCCTGGCGCGGCCGGGCCGGCTGATGGCGCTGATCCTGCTCGCCGAAGCGGCGCTGATGTCGATGCTGGCGACCATGAACCTGCTCTGGTTCAGCCTGGCGTCGGTGGCCGAGCTGGCCGTGGCCGGCTACCTGATCGGCCACTGGTCGACCTCGACCGAAGAGAATCGCAGCCTGGCCATGACGCGCTTTCTCCAGTTCCAGGCGGTGGGCGTCGCCCTGCTCGCCGCCGGCATGGTCATCCTCGCCTGGGGCCATGCGGACGTCACCGGCCGCTGGAGCTTCGACCTGTTCGATCTGGTCAAGGTGCCCGCACAAGGCCGTTTCCAGTCGGTCGCCTTCTTCCTGCTGTTCTACGGCCTGGCGGTGCGCACACCGCTGTTTCCGCTGCACGGCTGGCTGCCCAGCGTCGCCCATCGCGGCATGGTCGCCATCGCTCCCTCGCTGTTGCTGGGCGTCAAGGTCGGCATCTACGGCATGCTGCGCTTCCTGCTGCCGCTGACCGAGGAGGCCGTGCTGGCCTGGCAGAACTTCATCGTCGGCTTCGCCATGACCGGCGTGTTCTACGCCGCCATCCTGGCCTTCCTGCAAACCAATTTGCGGCGCCTGCTGTCCTTCGCCGTGGTCAGCCACACCAGCCTGATCGTGATCGGCCTGTTCACCCTGCATCCGGCCGGGCTGATCGGCGCCGTGTTGCTGTCGGTCAACTTCGGTCTGGCGGTGACGGTGATGCTGTTCATGGTCGGCTTCGTCTTCCGGCGCGCCCGTTCCACCGACCTGGCCCGGCTCGGTGGCCTGTTCGAGCGGATTCCCTTCATCGCGCTGACCTTCCTGGTCGGCGGCCTGTCGATCGTCGGCATGCCCGGCACGCCCGGTTTCGACGCGGTGCACTTCGTGCTCGAAGCGGCGATGGAGCGCTTCGGCGCCCTGCCCACCGTCGCGGCGGCGCTGGGCAACGTCGCGGCGGCCGGCTTCCTGCTTTATGCCTTCCAGCGCGCCTTCCTGGCGCCGCCGGCGGAGGGCGCCGACCTGGCGGCGATGGAGCGCACCCTGCCGATGGAATATGTGGTCGGCGGCATCGCCGTGCTGGTGCTGCTGTTGGCGGGCTTCTACTTCGAACCCTGGCTCAACCTGATCGAGCCGGCGCTCAAGGTGTTGGCGGCCCGGTTTGGACATCACGGCTGATGGACAATTTGCCGCTGCTCTCGCTGCTGTTCCTGACGCTGCCCGTCGGCGCCGCGCTGGCCTGGCTGGTGCCGGGCGCCAACACGGCACGCGCCATTGCCCTCGCCACCGCGCTGGCGAATCTGGCCATCGCCCTGGCCGCGGTGGTCGCTTTCGACCCCGGTCAGGCCGGCTTCCAACTGGTCGAGAAGCACGACTGGATCACCGACCTCGACATCCATTATCTGGTCGGCGTCGATGGCATTGCCATCCTGTTCCTGCCCGCCACGGCGCTGCTCTTCGTCGGCGTCATCCTCGCTTCGTGGAACGGCGTGCACAGCCTGCCGCGCCTTTACTACACGCTGCTGATGATGCTGGAGACGGCCACCCTCGGCGTCTTCTGCGCGCTCGACACGGTGTTGTTCTTCCTGTTCTGGGAACTGACCCTGGTACCGCTCTATTTCCTGGTCAGCCTGTGGGGCGTCGGGGCCAATCGCCGCCATGCCGCCGTGAAGTACACGCTGGTCATGCTGGCCGGCGGCGCGGTGCTGCTGTTCGGCTTCCTGCTGCTGGCCATCGGCGCGGCCGACGACGGCGGTCCGCTGGTGTTCGACCTGCCGACCCTGCTGGTCACACCGCTGCCGACCAACGGCCAGTACCTGGTGTTCGCGCTGCTGTTGCTGGGCTTCGGCGTCAAGGTGCCGCTGGCGCCCTTGCATACCTGGCTGCCGCTGCTGGCCATGGAAGGGCCGGTCGCGATCGCCGCGATCGTCACCGGCTTGAAGCTGGGCGCCTTCGGCCTGATCCGCTTCGCCGTGCCGCTGGCGCCGGTCGCCGCGCAGGAATTGCACTGGCTGCTGGCCGGGCTGGGCGTGGTCGCCATCCTCCACGGCGCCGCCGCGGCGCTGGCGCAGAACAATCTGCGCCGCATGCTGGCCTATGCCAGCCTGTCGCACGTCGGCCTGGTCGTGCTGGGCATCGCGTCCTTCAACCTGCAAGGCCTGCAAGGGGCGGTGCTGCAATTGCTCAATTTCACCATTGCCTCCGGCGGACTCTTCCTCCTGACCAGCCATCTGCACCAGCGCACCGGGTCCACCGATGTCGTCAGCCTCGGCGGCGTCGCGCGCACCATGCCCTTGCTTGCGAGCTTCTTCCTGCTCTACGGCCTCGCCGGCATGGGCCTGCCTGGTACCTCGGGCTTCCCGGCCGAACTGCTGATCCTGATGTCGACCTTCCAGGCCCATGCCGGCGCCGGTCTGGCCGCGCTGGTCGGCATGGTGCTCGGCGCCGCCTACTTCCTGAGCCTGTATCGGCGCGCCTTCTTCGGCCCCGCGACCCAGCCGGCCGTGCTCCAGGCCGACGACCTGCGGCCACGCGAGTTGGCCGTGATGCTGGCCTTCGCCGCCCTGGTCATCGGCTTCGGCCTGTTCCCCGCCGCCCTGCTCGATGTCATGCGCGCCTCCGCCACCGCCTGGGTGGCGCGGCTGGGCTGACATTCGGCATGCGGTGTCGTCTGGCCGATGAGCTATCCCCGCTCCAGTCTTCGCGTTGATGGTTTCCATCACCGACTTCTTGGTTGTTGATCGGGATCCGCTTGCTCTGGGAAGCACGCTGAGATAGGTATTGCAGCGGTCCCAAGATGGGACTAAAATTTTGTCATGCGAATCATTGCCGTCAGCCAGTTGCGGGCCTTCTGGCACGACAACCTCGACGCCGAGCAGCCATTGAAGTCTTGGGTGGATGAGGTGAAAAAGGCGACTTGGCGCCAGCCAGCGGACATCAAGGATCAGTACCGCAGCGCCAGCGTTCTCAAGAACCGCCGGGTCGTCTTCAATATCAAGGGCAACGACTATCGTCTGGTGGTCTCGGTGGCATACCGTTACCAGGCCGTGTATGTGAAGTTCATCGGCACTCATGCCGAGTACGATGGAATTGATGCCGAAGTTGTTGAGATGGAGCGCTGATATGGAAATTCGTCCGATTCACACCGAAGCCGACTACCAGGCCGCATTGCGTGAAGTGTCGGCATATTTTGACAACGAACCGGACCCCGGCACGCCCGATGGTGATCGCTTCGAAGTGTTGCTGACCTTGGTTGAAGCGTATGAGGCCAGGAATTTCCCGATCGGCTTGCCCGATCCGGTTGAGGCGATCAAGTTCCGCATGGAACAAGGCGGGCTGACACCCAAGGATCTGGTGCCGGCCATCGGCCGCCTGAACCGGGTCTATGAAGTCCTCGCCCACAAGCGTCCCTTGACCCTCAACATGATCTGGCGGCTGCACGAGAAATTCGGCATTCCCGCCGAAAGCCTGATTCGCCCGAGCAAGCTATCGGCAGCCTGACCCGCCATTTCACGGTTGCTTACCTCGGCAAGTCCTTCAGGCTGACTTGCTTGAATTGCCCTTCCGGCCGTCTGGCTGCGACCCGACAACGCGCTGTGCTCTCGAAATGTCGCCTGCCGATTTGCGGACTATGATTGATCGGTCAGTGGCCATTCCGTGAAGAGACCATGAAACGAGTGACTTACAAGGACCTGGTGGCGGAAATCCTGCCGGAGGTCCACGAGTGTTTTCCGTGGGATGTCGAAAAGAGATTGAAAAGCGGGGACGACCTGCTGTTCCTGGATGTCAGGGAGAACCAGGAATACGACACGATGCGCATCGAGCACTCGCTGCATGTGCCGCGCGGCATTCTGGAGACCGCCGTGGAATGGGACCACGAGGAGACGGAGCCGGAGCTGGTCAAGGCGCGGGAACGGCAGATCGTGGTCGTTTGCCGCTCCGGCAGCCGCAGCGTGTTCGCCGCGCATACGCTGGCGCGCATGGGCTACCAGCACGTCACCTCGCTGAAGACGGGGCTGCGGGGCTGGAACGAATTCAACCTGCCCCTGGTCAACATGAAGGGCAATCCGATCGACCCGGAGCTTGGCGACCGATACTTCGCCAACAAGTTGCTGGACTTCCAGCGAAAGCCGAAGGATTCCGACTAGCGGGTGTCGCCGCGCCTGGAATCGGCGCTTGCCGTGGCTCGCGGGAATGGGCGTCGCGCCGATGCCCGCCCCCAGCCACCTGGCATCGACGGCGACTCGATCGATGGCGTCGCTGCTAGAATCGGTCTTCGCATTTCCCGATCGCCATGCCCAACCTCCTGCCCATCGATCTCCTGCTGATCGCCGCCTGCGCCTGGCTGGCGGTCGGACTGGCGGGCCTGGCGGCGCCGCGCAACACGCGCTACATCAGCAAGGTGCTGTTTCCGCTCGGTGCGCTGATCGGCCTGGTCGTCGGCCTGACGGCTCTGAATTTTCTCGGCCAGGCGCCGGAAACCGCGGTGCTCGCCATCGGCTTGCCGACCCTGCCCTTCCATTTGCGGCTCGACGCCCTGACCGCCGTCTTTGCGCTGCTGCTCGGCTTCGTTTCGGTGGGCATTTCCATCTACGCCGCCGGCTACTTCCGGCAGGGCGAGGGCACGGCGCCGGGACTGCTGTGCCTCGAATACCACGTCTTCCTGACCAGCATGCTGATGGTGCTGCTGGCCGACGACGCCTACGCCTTCATGGTCGCCTGGGAAAGCATGGCGCTGTCGTCGTTCTTCCTGGTCACCACCGATCATCGGCACGAGTCGATCCGCCGCGCCGGCTATCTCTACCTGTTGATCGCCCACGTCGGCGCCATCGCCATCCTGCTTTCCTTCGGCGTCATGACCGGCGGCCAGGGTGGAATTGGCGACTACACCTTCGCCGGCATGCGCGCCCAACAACTTTCGCCGTTCTGGGCCTCGATCGCCTATCTGCTGGCGCTGGTCGGCTTCGGCGCCAAGGCGGGCCTGGTGCCGGTACATGTCTGGCTGCCCGAGGCGCATCCGGCGGCGCCTTCGCCGGTGTCGGCGATGATGAGCGGCGTGATGCTCAAGACCGCCATCTACGGCCTGCTGCGGGTGAGCTTCGATCTGGTCGGCACGCCGCTCTGGTGGTGGGGCGTGGTGGCGCTGGCCGTCGGCCTGGTGACGGCGCTGTTCGGCGTGCTCTACAGTACCGTGCAGAGCGACATGAAGCGACTGCTCGCCTATTCCTCGATCGAGAACATCGGCCTGCTGGCCGTCGGCATCGGCCTGACCCTGATCTTCCATGCCTTCCGCATGGAGGCGCTGGCGGCGCTGGCCATGACGGCGGTGCTCTACCATTGCCTGGCCCATGCCGGCTTCAAGAGCCTGCTGTTCCTGTGCACCGGCTCGGTGCTGCACGCCACCCACGAGCGCGGCCTGGGCAAGCTGGGCGGGCTGATCCATCGCATGCCCTGGGTGGCCTGGCTGGCCCTGGCCGGCGTCATCGCCAGCGCCGGCCTGCCGCCGCTGTCCGGTTTCGTCTCCGAGTGGCTGTTGCTGCAAGCCTTCCTGTTCTCGCCGGGGCTGCCGCATTCCTGGCTCAACATGGTGGTGCCGGTGGCGGCCGCCGTCGTCGCCCTGGTGGCGGCGCTGGCCGGCTTCGCCATGGTCAAGTTCTACGGCATCGTCTTTCTCGGCCAGATGCGCGAGCCGGCGCTCCAGGGCGCCCACGACGCCGGCCCCTGGGAGCGGGTCGGTCTGGTCTGGCTGGCCCTGTTGACCTTGTTGCTCGGCGTGCTGCCTTCGACGGTGATCGGCGTCATCGACGCCGCTACCCGGCAGTTGCTGGGCACCGGTCTGGCCGACAAGGTGCGCGAGCACGGCTGGGCGATGCTGGCGCCGATCTCGCCCGACCGCGCCAGCTACCAGCCGCTGGTGTTCCTGGCCGTGATCATCGCCTCGGTGTTGCTCGGCCGCTGGCTGGTGCGCCGCTTCTACCACGGCCGCCTGCGCCGTTCGCCGGCCTGGGACTGCGGCTACTTCTTCCAGGGGCCGCGCGCCCAGGACACCGCCGAGGGTTTCAGCCAGCCGATCCGGCGCATCTTCGAGCCGATGTTCCGCATGGAGCGCCATTTCCCGACCATTCGCGACCAGAAGCCCTACTACAGCGTCAAGGTCGAGGATCATTTCTGGCACTGGCTTTATCTGCCGGTGGCGCGTCTGGTGGAATGGCTGTCCGGCCTGATCGTCGGCGTGCAGGGCGGCCGCATCGCCATCTACCTGCTGTACAGCTTCGTGACCTTGATCCTTCTGACTGGTGGCCCGCCCATGAGCATCTCCGGACTGCTCGGGCAGCTCTTCGCCATCGCGCTGGCCCTGGCTGCTGGCGCCGCTGCTCGCCGGCTGGGTCGGCCAGTGCCGCGCCTGGTTGCAGAGCCGCACCGCGCCGCCGCTCTTGCAGCCTTACTACATGCTGCACAAGCTGTTCAACAAGGACGTGGTGCTGGCGCACGGCGCCTCGTCGCTGTTCCGCACTGCGCCCTTCGTCGTGTTCGGCTGCATGCTGCTCGCCTGCGCCATCATTCCCAGCCTGTCCACCGACCTGCCGCTGGCGCCGGCGGCCGACACCCTGGCGCTGGTCGGCGTGTTCGGCCTGGCGCGCATCTTCATCTCGCTGGCGGCCATGGACATCGGCACGTCCTTCGGCAGCCTGGGCGGCCGGCGCGAGATGCTGGTCGGCTTCCTCGCCGAACCGGCGCTGCTGATGGTGATCTTCACCACGGCGATGATTTCGCAATCGACCTCGGTGGCCACCATCGTCGAGACCCTGGCGCACCGCGACTTCATCATCTATCCGAGCCTCGCCTTCGCCGGCATCGCCTTCACCATGGTCTCGCTGGCCGAGAACGCCCGCGTGCCGGTGGACAACCCGGCCACCCACCTCGAACTGACCATGATCCACGAGGCGATGATCCTCGAATACTCGGGCCGCCACCTGGCGCTGATCGAATGGGCGGCCAGCCTCAAGCTCTATGCCTATTCCTGTCTCGGCCTGGCGCTGTTCTTCCCCTGGGGCATCGCCGAGCGCGACAACTTCCTGGCCCTGCTGGCGGCGATTCCGCTGCTGCTGGTCAAGCTGGCGATCGGCGGCTTCGTGCTGGCGCTGATCGAAACGGTCAACGCCAAGATGCGCATCTTCCGCGCCCCGGAATTCCTCGGCACCGCCTTCCTGCTGGCGGTGCTCGGCCTGCTGGTGCGCCTGCTGCTGGAGACCCGGGTATGACCGACGATCCCCCTGTCCGCGCAGTTCATCAACCTCTGCGCCTCGATCATCCTGCTGCTGGCCTTCGCCATGCTGGCGCAGCGGCGGGTCATGCCGCTGATCAACCTGTTCGCCCTGCAGGGCCTGGTGCTGTGCCTCTCAACGCTGGTGGTGGCGGTGACCACCGACCAGAGCCACCTCTACTAGTCGGCCGGGCTGACGCTGCTGCTCAAGGCGCTGCTGCTGCCCTGGATCCTGCACCGCCTGGTGCGGCAGCTCTACGTCAAGTGGGACGTCGAGTCGCTGATCAATATGCCGACCACCATGCTGGTCGGCATCGTCCTGGTCATCATCGCCTTCAACGTTGCGCAGCCGATTTCTCATGCTGTCGCAGACCATCAGCCGCGGCACGCTGGGTATCGCGCTGGCGGTGGTCATGCTCGCCTTCCTGATGATGATCACCCGCACGCAAGGCGATTCACCCAGGTGGTCGGCTTCCTGTCGATGGAAAACGGCCTGTTCCTCGCCGCCACCAGCGCCACCTACGGCATGCCGATGGTCGTCGAACTGGGCATCGCGCTCGACGTGCTGGTCGGTGTCATCATCCTCGGCGTGTTCTTCTTCCAGATTCGCGAGCAGTTCGACAGTCTGGACATTCGCCACATGGAAAAGCTGAAAGACGGTTGATGCTGGACATGTTCGTGATTCTCCTCGCCATTCCCCTGGTCAGCGGCGCGCTGCTGACGGTGGTCGGCGAGCGCGACTGGGCGCCCAACCTCAACATCATCGCCAGCCTCGGCACCTTTCTCGCCTCGGCGTTGCTGACCGCCGAGATCGTCGCCGGCGGCCCGCGCTTCGCCTTCGGCGAGCAGTTCTTCATCGATTCGCTGAACGTCTTCTTCGTTACGCTGACCGCCTTCGTCGGCCTGACCACCAGCATCTTCTCCGGCCCGTACATGAAGAACGAGCGCGAGCACGGCCGGCTCACCGTGCCGCGCCTGCGGCTCTACAAGAGCATGTACCAGCTCTTCATGTTCACCATGCTGGTGGCGCTGACCACCAACAACCTGGGCATCCTCTGGGTGGCGATGGAGGCGGCGACGCTGACCACCGTGCTGCTGGTCTCGCTCTACCGCACGCCGGCCAGCCTGGAAGCGGCCTGGAAGTACTTCATCCTCTGCGGCGTCGGCATCGCCCAGGCGCTGTTCGGCACCATCCTGCTCTACTTCGCCGCCGAGCGCGTGCTCGGCGAAACCGGCAACGCGCTGCTGTGGACGCACCTGGTCGAGGTCAAGGGCCAGCTCGAGCCGACCATCATGGCGCTGTCCTTCATCTTCCTGCTGGTCGGCTACGGCACCAAGGTCGGCCTGGCGCCGCTGCACAACTGGCTGCCCGACGCCCACGCCGAAGGTCCGACGCCGGTCTCGGCGGTGCTCTCCGGCCTGCTGCTCAACGTCGCGCTCTACGCCATCCTGCGCTGCAAGGTGCTGGCCGACGGCGCCATCCACAGCGACTTCGCCGGCAACCTGATGATGGGCTTCGGCCTGCTCACCCTGCTGATGGCCGCCTTCTTCCTCGGTCGCGGCAGAAGGACGTCAAGCGCATGTTCGCCTATTCGTCCATCGAGCACATGGGCCTGATCACCTTCGCCTTCGGCATGGGCGGCGCGGTGGCCAACTTCGCCGGCCTGCTGCACATGACCATGCATTCGCTGACCAAGTCGGCGATCTTCTTCGCCGTCGGCCACGCCACGCAGAAGACCGGCACGCAACTGATGGCGGACATCCGCGGCCTGATCCGCATCAACCCGGTGATCGGCTGGGGCCTGATGCTCGGTACCCTGGCCATTCTCGGCATGCCGCCGTTCGGCGTCTTCGCCAGCGAGTTCATGATCCTCACCCACGCCATGAAGCACTATCCGTGGGCGACGCCGATCCTGCTGCTGGCACTGGGCGTGGCCTTCGCGCGATCTTCGGCAAGGTGCAGCCGATGGTGTTCGGCGAGACGCACGCCAAGCCACTGCCGCACGCGCCGGCCATCACTGCCGGTGTTCCTGCATCTGGCCATCGTGCTGATGCTGGGACTCTGGATTCCCCCCTACCTGACGCGCTGGTTCCACGAAGCCGCGCGCATGCTGGGCTGAAGTCCGATGCATGCATCCTCTTCCACGCCGAACCCATCGAATTCACCCGTCAAGCCGGCAGCGGCGCGCCGGTCTGGCACGGCCGTGCGGCCGACGGCGAAGACCTGCTGCGCTTCGCCGTTTCCGTTCATCGCCATGGCGGCCGCCTCGCGGCGCTGTGGGGCGCGGACGAACGATCGCGCGGCGGCGGCTTTGTTCTGCATTGCGTGTTCGGCCTCGACGAGGGCCACGCCTGGCTCAGCCTCGATCTGCCGGCCGTTGGTGACGGGCAGCCCGCCTATCCCGATCTGGCCGGCATCTTCCCGGCCGCCAACCGCATGCAGCGGGCCACCCGCGACCTGGTCGGCATCGCCACCGATGGCGGCGATCAGCGGCCCTGGCTGCGCCACGGCGCCTGGCCGGCCGACTGGTATCCATTGCGCCACGATGCTGTGCATGAGGTCGGCATCGGCGTCGGCTTCCCCAACCTGCCCAGCGACTACGACTTCGTCCAGGTCGGCGGCGAAGGCGCGCACGAAATTCCGGTCGGCCCCATCCACGCCGGCATCATCGAGCCCGGCCATTTCCGCTTTTCGGTGATCGGCGAGAAGGTGCTGCGCCTCGAACAGCGCCTCGGCTACCAGCACAAGGGCGTCGAGCACCGCCTGATCGGCACGGACCTGGCGACCGGCGGCAAGCTGGTCGGGCGCGTTTCGGGCGACTCCACCTGCGCCTACGCCTGGGCCTATGCGATGGCCGTCGAAGCGGCGTGCGGCGCGACGCCGCCGCCTCGCGCGCTGATCTTGCGGGCGCTGCTGCTGGAACGCGAACGGGTCGCCAACCACCTCGGCGACCTCGGCATGCTGGGCAACGACGCCGCCTTCGGCTTTGGCCTCACCCAGTTCAGTCGCCTGAAGGAGGACTGGGTTCGCCTCAACGCCGAGCTGTTCGGCCATCGCTTCATGATGGATCGCATCGTCCCCGGCGGCGTCGCGCTCGATCTCGATCGGGCCGGGCTGGACCGGGTGGTCGAGCAGTGCGACGCGATCGGCCGCGAGGTCAAGGTGTTGCGCAAGATCTACGACGAGCATCCCGGTTTGCAGGACCGCTTTCTGACCACCGGCCCGATCGGCACCGAGCTGGCGCGCGAACTGTCGCTGACCGGCATGGCGGCGCGCGCCACCGGCATGATTCTCGACGGCCGCTGCTATCGCCAGGGCTACACGCCGCCGCCGCCCTATGCGACGCTCGGCGTGCGGCCGGCCACCGACGAGCGCGGCGACGTCGCGGCCCGCGTGGCGGTGCGCTTCGACGAGATATTCGAATCCTTGCGCCTGTTGCGCGTCATGGCGGTCGGCCTGCCCGCGGGCGAGGTGCGGATCGAACTGGCGCCGAACCCCGGCGGCGGCGGCCTCGGCATCGTCGAAGGCTGGCGCGGCGAAGTGGTGGTCGGGCTGCGACTGGACGAGGCGGGCCGCATCGCCCGGGCCCATCCGCACGATCCCTCGTGGCAGGCCTGGCCGGCGCTGGAGCACGCGGTGTTGAGCGACATCGTTCCGGATTTCCCGCTGATCAACAAGTCGTTCAACCTCTCCTACAGCGGAGCCGACCTGTGATCTCCGCTACTCAGGCGCATCCTGCGCACCGGCATTCTCACCGAGCCGCCCGTCGTCGCCGAAGGCGGGCCACAGCGCGAGATGGGCCTGCTCCACGACGAGATCCTCGCCATTCTCGGCCGCGCGCTGACCATCCGCGAAGTCGATGCCGGTTCCTGCAATGGCTGCGAACTGGAAATCCACGCCCTCAACAACCCCTACTACAACATCGAGGGCCGCGGCATCAAGTTCGTCGCCAGCCCGCGCCATGCCGACATGCTGCTGGTCACCGGCCCGGTGACCAAGAACATGGAGAACGCCCTGCGCATCGCCTACGACTGCACGCCCGATCCCAAGCTGGTGGTCGCGGTGGGCGACTGCGGTTGCGGCCACGGCGAGGTCGGTCAGTTGTTCGGCGAGAACTACGCGACCTGCGGCGCGGTCGAGAACGTCGTCGCCGTCGACGTGCGCGTCCCCGGCTGCCCGCCGACGCCGCTGGCGCTGATGCAGGGCATCCTGGCGGCGGTCAACCGCAAGTGACCATCGGGGAACCGTAATTCGAGCGCATGGTCCCGTCGTGCTGATGGAGCCTCTTCCCGCGTTGGGCTTAGAAGCCGGTGATGTCGGCGTCGTGGTGCATGTGCATCGCGACGGCGAAGCGTATGAAGTGGAGCTTCTGACTCTCGACGGCGATACCGTGGCGGTGGAGACCTTGCTGTCGGCTCAAGTGCGCACGGCCCGCCGTGACGACATCCCGCACGTGCGTGAGCGACCGGCGGCTTGATCTGGGGCAATCCGAGAACGTCGCCTTCGATCCTTCTGTGCCCGACTGCTGGTTTTCATCTGGATGGGTGGGGATAGGACAGCATATGCCTGAATGCTATGATCAATCCTTTCTTCTTGGATGCGTTGGTCATGGCGATTTCCCGATGCAGAAAATGTGGTTCTCTCGCGGAGCATCCGGGTGAATTGGTTGGCAGCGCCCAGCAGTGCCCTCAATGTGGGACCCCAGTTGATGTCTATGACACTACTTTCTATGTCGGCAAGCTACTTGAGCAGTTCTTTGCCACGCGGCAGGAATTGAGCCAACTAAAGGCGGCGATGTCGCCGACCGCGCCTGTCGCCGCGGCGACATCCACGCTGTCGTTCGACATTCACAACACCAGCTATTTCAGTTCGGAAAGCCAGCATAGGTCGATACTGGACTGGCTGCGCGGCATGGGTATCGTCGGCACGATCAATGCCGCATCTGTCGATACGACCGGTTTCTTCGATGAGGCGGCGGTCGCCATCGGCAGTGACTATGGACTTCTCGGCCCCATCTGCGAGCGCATTCGGTATGCGCAACAGAAGGAGCTCTCCAGCACGCTTGTTTATCTCGATAAGAAAAGTGAGGAAGAGGCCAAGGCGTTGGAGGCATTCGCCCGCAGACTTCATCAGTACTCGCTGGTAACGCGTTACTTTGTCAACAAGCCGGAAAATAATATTCGGCTCATTGTGCAGAACGCTCCCGGCGTTCGGCGCTTCTTTGCCGGGGAATGGCTGGAATGGTTTGCCCTGATGTCGGTGCTGCGCATTTGCAAGGAACGGGGCATCGACTTTTCGTGCGCCCGGAATCTCACGCTGAGCATGGCGGGTGATGAAAAGCGCGAACTCGACGTATTTTTCCTTCTTCGGAATGAACAGCCACTCTATATCGAGTGCAAGAGCGGCGAATTTCGCCAGGACCTCGCCAAGTATGTCGCCTTGCGCAAGCGGTTGAAGATCGACGCCCGCTATTTCGTCGTTTGCGTTGCCGGCATGGATATTGACCAAGCCAAGGGGCTGCGCGCCATGTACGACATGACATTCGTCAATACCGAGACCCTTGCCGAGCATGTGGCGACGCTGACTTGAGTTGAAGCGAACTCAGGTCTGTGCGTTGGATTTGTTTGTCGCCGCTCGGCCAGTTGCCACCGTTCTGGTGCGCGAACTGTCGCTCGCCCGCATGGTTTCGCCATTGGGCGCCGTCACGGCAGCTACACAGCGCCGCTGATCCGCGCCGCCACCGGCGCCATGCCCCATTCGGCGACGCCGTCGCGCAGGTGCGCGGCGGAGTAGCCTTCCTTGCGCAGCAGGTCCACGGCATCCTTGGCCATCAGGCAGAAGGGGCCACGGCAATAGGCGACGACCGGTCGGTCCTTCGGTAGTTCGGCCAGCCGCTGGCGCAGTTCGTCGATGGGAATCGAGCGGGCGAAGGGCAGGTGGGTGGTCAGGTATTCATCGGTGGGCCGCACGTCGAGCACCACCACCTCGCCACGCCGGGCCGCCTTCATCAGCGTCTCGCGGTCGCTGGGCACCAGGTCGTTGGGCGCGGCGGCAATCTTTTGCAAAGCCAGTTGCAGTTCGACCAGGCGCTCTTCGGCGAGCGAACGGATCGACACCCAGAAATCGGCGACCGTCCTGTCGGCCAGCCGATAGGCGATGTGCTTGCCATGCCGCTCCGTCTCGACCAGATTGCCGGCGCGCAGTTCGCGCAGGTGCGCGCTGGCCAGCTTCAGGCTGATCGACGCCTCGCGCGCCAGCGTTTCCACCGTCTTTTCGCCCTGACAGAGCAGCTCGATCAGTTCCAGTCGCTTCGGGCTCGAAGCCGCCTTGCCGATGCGCGCCACCTGTTCGTAGAGCAGGTCCTTGGTTCGGCGGGTGTTGTTCATGGCCGGCAATCTAGCCACGGGTCGAATGAATGTCAAACGACCTTGCTCTTTCCTCGATCCTTTGCTCTAATCAGTCTAAGCATTGTTGGAATGACGGAGAAGAGGCCAGTCATGAGCAAAATCCTGTTTATCCTCAACGACCCGCCGTACGGAACGGAACGCAGCTACAACGCACTGCGCCTGGCGCGGAACATTCTAAAGAAAGGCGACGGGTCGATTGAGTTCCGCCTGTTCCTGATGGGCGACGCGGCGGCCTGCGCCAAGGCCGGCCAGAAGGTTCCGCCGGGCTATTACAACGCGGGTGACATGCTCGGCATGGTGGCTCGCTCCGGTGGCGAAATCGGCGTCTGTGGCACCTGCATGGATGCGCGCGGCATCGGTGAAGCGGAGCTCATCGAAGGCGCTCGGCGCGGGACTCTCGACGAGGTCACCGAATGGACCGTCTGGGCCGACAAGGCGCTTGTCTTTTGAGGTGACGGACCGTGACCAATCGGGCCCGCCACTGGGAAGACGTCTATGCGACGCGCCGCACGCACGAGGTGAGTTGGTATCAGATCCAGCCGGATACTTCTCTGCGCCTGATCGCCAGGCTGGGCCCGCGGCCGGACGAGGCGATCATCGATGTCGGCGGCGGCGCGTCCACTCTGGTCGACCACCTTCTCGCCGCCGGCTTTGTCGATGTTACCGTCTTCGATATATCCGCCACGGCGCTGGCGGCGGCCAAGGCGCGACTTGGCGTCCGTGCCGAAGCGGTGCGTTGGCTGACCGGCGATGTCACGCGCGACAGACCGCCGGGGCCGTACCGGCTCTGGCACGATCGCGCGGTCTTCCACTTTCTTACCGATCCGGCGGACCGGCTGGCATACGTGTCGCGCTTGTCGGCGGCCTTGCCCGCCGGCGGCCATGCGATCATCGCCACCTTCGCCGAGGATGGGCCGGAACGTTGCAGCAATCTGCCCGTCTGTCGCTACAGTCCGGAGCGATTGGCCGCTGAAATCGGCCCCGGCTTTGCCCTCGTCGAATCATTGCGCGAAACCCACATCACGCCGGCGCAGGGTGAACAGCAGTTCATCTACTGCTGCTTTATTCGCCGCTGATGCGGGCGAGCGCCCGGTGCGTGGCTCGGTGATCGTCGAGGAGGCTGCCAAGATGAAGGTCCATTTACTTGCCGCGCTTGCCCTGCTGGCCGGTGGCGGCTTTCCCGCCCGCGCGGAGGGAGACATCGAGTGGCGCCATCGCGCCACGCGGGGCGCGGCGACCCTCAGCGCCAATCCGCTCGGCGGCGCTGCGCTGACGTCCTTCTACACCGCGCGCGGCTTTACCGAGGCGACCATCCGCCCCTATGCGCGGGCCTGCGGCTTCTCGTTCGGCATGCGGAACGGCGGCGCGACCACGCTCACCACCCGGCTGGCGGACTGGCAAGCCATCGATGCCGACGGCCGACGGATAGCGTTGCGTCCGCCGGCGGAGTGGGACGCGGCATGGGACAAGGCCGGTGTGGCGCAGGCGGCGCGGATCGCCTTCCGCTGGGCGCAGTTCCAGGCGGAAAACGTTTTCGAACCCGGCGACTGGATCATGGGCATGGCGACGCTGGCGGCCACGCCAGCCGGACCGTTCCGTCTGGTCGCCAAATATAGGGATGACAAGGGGAATCATGAAATCGATCTCGACCAGCTCGTCTGCGCCAAGGATTGAGCGCCGCCGTTTCCTTGCCGTGGCGGGCGGCCTCGCTCTGCTGGCGGCCATGCCAGCAACCCGGGCGCAAGGACGCGGGCTCTCGCCCGTGCCCGGTACGCCCCCGGCCCCGCCTTTGCGCCTGCTCGACGCCGACGACAAGCCGGTTGATCTGGCGAAGTACCGGGGGCGCGTGGTGCTGGTGAATTTCTGGGCCACCTGGTGTCCCCCCTGCCGCAAGGAATTTCCCTCGCTCGGCCGCGTGCGCAAGCTGTTCAAACCCGCCGAGTTCGAGGTGCTGGCGGTCAATGTCGGCGAAGACCCGGACACGGTGTTTTCCTTCGCCGGCAACACCGAATTCCCGGTGCTGTTCGACCGCGACTCGAAGGCGATGGCGGCCTGGCCGGTGCGTGGCCTGCCGACCACGCTGCTCGTGGATCGACAGGGCCGGCTGGCCTTCCGCGCCACCGGCGGCCGGGAGTTCGATGACCCGGAAATCGTCGCCGCGATCCGGCAACTGCTCAACGCATGACCGCGAGCCGGCCCGATCATGGCATGCTGTCTGGCCATTTCTCCTAACACACCGACTGCCCTATGAACGACTACATCTTTTTCGACCCCGGCCTGCGCGATCGCTTCGTTGCGCTCCTTGCCGGACGTGGCCTGACGGGGGCGGTTCGGCCGGACCCGATCGAGGGCTTCGTGGTCGCGGTGCGCGACGACCTGGATGACGATCTTCAGGAGACGATCGAGGCCGAATACGATGCGCTGATGGACGAGCAGCAGGATCTCATCGATGCCGAGGACGCCGAGGACCAGCACGCGCTGATGGGCGTCACGGGCACCCTCGCCGATGGGCGGTCTGTGGACTTGCGCATTCCGGCCGCGCTCGGGCGTCGCCTCTGCGCGACCTTCACCACCGAAGAAATCCACGAGCTGGTCTCGTGCATCGCCCAAGGCACGCTGGATCCGGTCGAGGGGCCGCTGTGCTGCCGCAAGCCCCTGGACAATCCGTTTGGCTGAAGTCGGGCTTTGAAGTCGCCGGGCCTGGCGGTCAGGGCACCGCCGGCGCAAGCCATTTCAGCAAGGTCGCGCACAAGTCCTCGGGGCGGACCGGCTTGGCGATGAAATCGTTCATGCCGGCTTCCAGGCAGTGCGCCTTGTCCTCGGCAAAGGCATTGGCGGTCATGGCCAGGATCGGGACTTGGGCGGTTGCCGGGCTGCCCGCGGATCCGCCGGGTCGCTTCCAGTCCGTCCATGTGGGGCATCTGCATGTCCATCAGGATCAGGTCGTAGGCATTCCTCGCCGCCAGTTCGACCGCCTTGGCGCCATCGTCGGCGACATCGACGGCCAGACCCGCGTCGGCGAGTATCAGCAGGGCAATCTCCCGGTTGATCGGTTCGTCCTCGACCAGCAGGATGCGCCGGCCCGGGAAGTCGCGTTTCAACATCTTCTCGGCGTCGGCGTCCGGCGCCGCTTCCTCGGCGGCCGCTGCGAGCGGGTCCTTGCGCAGCCGGGCGGTGAACCAGAAGGTGCTGCCCGCGCCCGGGGTGCTGGTGGCGCCCGCCTCGCCGCCCATCAGCTGGGCGAGCTTGCGCGTGATGGCCAGGCCGAGGCCGGTGCCGCCGTACTTGCGCGTCATGGAGTTGTCGGCCTGCTCGAAGGCGGCGAACAGCCGGGTCATGGCGGTCGGCGCGATGCCGATGCCGGTGTCTTCGACTTCGAAGCGCAGCAGGGCGCTGGCCTCGTCTTCGGCGATCAGCTCGACCCGCAGCGTCACGCTGCCCGCCTCGGTGAACTTGATGGCGTTGGCGGCGTAGTTGAGCAAGGCCTGCTGCAGCCGCGTGGCGTCGCCCAGCAAGGCGCTCGACGGAGCATGGATTTCGCTGACCAGTTGCAGATGCTTGGCCCGGGCCCGCTGGTGCAGCATCGAAACGACATTGGCAACGATGCTTGCGACCCGGAGCGGATGCTCTTCCAGCGCAAACTTGCCGGCCTCGATCTTCGACAGGTCGAGGATGGCGTTGATGATCTCGAGCAGGTGCTCGCCGGCCGCTTCCAGCTTGTCGAGCCGCTCGGCCTGTTCGGCGGTCAGGCCGGACTTCCGGATCAGGTGCGCCATGCCGGTGATGGCGTTGAGCGGGGTGCGGATTTCGTGCGACATGTTGGCGAGGAAGGCGCTCTTGGCCACGTTGGCGGTTTCGGCGGCTTCCTTGGCCAGGGTCAGTTGCGCCGTCCGCTGCGCCACCAGCTCTTCCAGGTGGTTGCGATGCCGGCTCAGCTCGGCTTCCGCAAGCTTGCGCGGGGTGATGTCCTGGACCGCGCCATAGAGTCGATGGCGCGTCGTGCCGGCCGGGCCATCCTCCACCCGCGCCACGCTGCGGAGATAGTGGAGCGTGCCATCGCGATGCGTGATGCGCAGTTCGAAGTCGCTCGACTGGCCGGGCTGCAGCCCCGTGATGCCGGCGGCAAAGAGCGGGAGGTCGTCCGCGACGACGAAGGGCCGCCAGCAGCCCAGGTCGATGATCTCCTGGTTGGTGCGGCCGAATACCTGCTCCGCGCGCCCCCCCAGCCAGTCGACCCGGAACACGCCATCGTCGGAGCGGTTGCAGGAGTAGATCAGGTCGCTGGTGAGCGACGACACGGTGCGGAAGCGGTTTTCGCTGACCAGCAGCGCGGCCGCGTCGGCAAGGCGCTGGCGCCAGAAGCGCCGGATCAGCCAGGCGGTGAAGACACTGACCAGGAAGAAGACCCCAAGCAGTAGAGACGTCTTGACGACCTCCCGGTCCCAAGTGTCCAAATAGTCTTGCGGCGCCATGCCGATGTTGAGGAAGAACGGCATGTGGCGGATGCGTATGGTGGCGTAGGTGCGCTCGTAGCCGTCGGGAGCCTTGGGGGTATGGAACATGCCGCTGTCCCGCCCTGAATCGAGAAAAGCCGCAAACTCCGCCGAGACCGTCTTGTCGCCGATCTGTCCGCCCGGGCCCGCGGCGGGTGGGAAGCGGGTGACCAATCCTCTGTTGGCATGCCGAATGACGGCCGAACCATGCGGCCCCAGGTTGAGGCTGGCCAGCATGGCGTCGAAATGGCTGACCGGCACGCCGGCGGCAATCACACCGGCGAACGAACCGTCGGACTGGCGATACGAGCGGGTAAAGCCGACCAGAGGAACTTTCGATACCCGTCCCGTGATCGGCTCGGTCACGATCAACCGCTGGCCCGGATGGGCCCGATGCTCGGCGAAGAAGTCGCGATCGGCATAGCTGGGCGGCAGTGACCGGTTGACGCCCTTGCCCCAGAGAATGTCGCCACGCGAATTGCTGACACGGAAAGCGTCGACTTCCGGGTGGCGTCCGGCATGCGTGAAGAGCAGCTCTTCGATCGCCGCATCGGCGAGTTCGCCGCGCTTGGCCATGTGCTCGAGCGCGTCGGCGATGCCGAGCAGGGCCAGATCGATGCCCCTGGTGGTATCGGCGAGATTGTGTTCCAGCAGGCTGGCCAGATTGGTGGTGTTGTCGCGCACCTGCTCGACGGTCTTCGCGCGGCTGAACGCCAGGCTCTGGACGGCGATGGCGATGATCACCACATTGACGAGGACGACGCCGACGATCAGCCAGCGCTGCAAACCGGCGGTGGCGGCCGGCGGGGCGGTCTGGCTGGCCTGAGGCTGGTCGTGGCGAACGCGCATGGGCACGATTGCTTCCGTGCCGGATATGCACGGAGTCCTATTTGCTGGGGCGAAGTTCGCTGATTATCCCCTTTTCCCGCCATGCCCTTGCGGCAACAGGATCGCGGGTTACGCCGCCCTCGCCATTGGCATAGATCTGACCCAATGCCCTCATGGCCATGCGGTTGCCGGCCTGCGCGGCGCGTTGATACCAGTCGAGCGCCAGGGCCATATCCTTCCGCAATCCTCCTGCGCCATGTTCGTAACGTTGCGCCAACTGGTATTGCGCTTCGCTGTCGCCGTCATTGGCAAGCCTCTTCAAGCCCGGCAATCGGTGGTGCCAGTTCTCTTCAAGTCCGTAGCCGATGCTCTCGATCAGGTTCAGAAGAGTCGTCGCGGCTTCGTAGCCCTGCTTGGCCGCTTTTTCGAACCAGGATCTGGCGGCGACATGGTCTTCCCGCACGTTGACGCCCTCGTGGTACATGCGGCCGAGCAGGTATTGCGCCTCGGCATTGCCTTCCGTCGCAGCACGCGTGAACCAATTGAGAGCCAGCGCGGAATTCTTGTCGGTTCCTTGGCCGTCGCGGAACATCTTGCCGACCGCCACCTGGGCCGGGAGGTCGCCGCGGCTGGCCGCCTTGAGGCGCCAGTCGAAGGCAAGGCGCAGGTTCCTTTCGACCCCCAGGCCCTGTTCGTAGCAGTCGCCCAGCTTTGTTTCCGCATAGCTGTTGCCCTGGACCGCGGCCTGCTCGAACCAGTGCACGGCCCTTGCCGGATCCCTGACCAATCCCCCATCGCCGTTCAGGTAGGCAACACCCATGAGTACCTGGGACGCGTCACTTCCTCTCTCCGCGGCCTTGCGAACCAGTGTGACGTCCTCGCTGCTCAGGGCGAAGCTGAGATTGGCAAGCAGGGACAGCATGACAAGGAGGGCAATCGCGGCGCGCATTACTTCTTCGGTGCGGGAGGCGTGGAGTTACCGGCGGCGGTCAGGGCGGTGGCAATCAGAAGCAAGGGAAGCGCGTTCATTCCAACAACCTCGCGTAATCGGGATAGGCATCGGTAAGCCGATGACGCCATGGTCGATCAGCGAAACTTAAGACTTGCTTAAGGTGGGGTTGGTGGAATGGTGGCGCTATTCCGCCTGCTCGCTGCGATCCAGCCGGTGCAGGGTCAGGACCAGGCCCACCGTGGCGATCACCAGCAGCGCCGGGCCGAACAGCCAGAATACCAGCGGCACGGCGAAGAAGAAGGCGCGCATGCCGACGGCGAACAGGTTGCCGGCGCGGTTGAGGCGGCGCGCCACGCTGGCCGGAGTCAGCGTGCTGTGGGCACCCTGTTCCGGCGTGTTGACCATGAACACCACGTGATTCACCAGGCGCACGGCCATGGCGAAAGCAAAGAAGGCGACGATGAAGTCGACCAGCAGGCACAGCACCTTGACGATCCACAGCTCGGCGGAGTGCGAGCCGACCGCGTTGAGCACGTGCCAGCTACGACCAATGTTCTCGGCCTGGCCGGACAGCGTCAGCGTGCCGACGATCAGGAAGGTAGCGGTGGACGCCATCAGCGAGGCGCCCATGATGAAATTGCGCAGCGTCTGCACCGCCATGACGTCCTTGCCGGGATTGGCCATGACGTTGGCCACCCAGTGGCTTCGGGCAATCTCGTTCACGCCATGGATGGTGTAGGTCGGGTTGCCGCGCACCTTCAGCCAGAGAAACAGGTAATAGCCCGCCACCAGCAGCGCGCTGGCCAGCAGGGCCGCCATATCGGGGCCGAATTCCTTGAACCAGTTCATTGCCGCCATTGTCTTGCCTCCTGTCTCGCGGTTCAACGGTCTATGGTAAGCGCGATGGCGACCGTGGCGACAGTGGTCAGGGTCAGGCCGAGAAGAAACAACTCCTCCGCCCAGCGCTCCAGGCGGGCATTCCGCCGGGCGACGCGGATGGAGACGAAGGACAGCGCGGCGCTGACCAGGAACATGACGGCGTCGATGGCCAGCATTCTTTCGATGAAAGCGCCGAGCTGTCCGGCGTGGGCGATGCGACCGATGGACAGAACGGTCATGCACACTCCGACCATGGTGGCCGAGGTGGGCAGGATGTGCGACGAAAGGTCCGACGGCTCGCCATTGGGCCGATCCTTGAGGCTGGTGACGCGGGTAGGCGGCATGGGCGGAATGGCGCTCAGGAAATCTCGATGGGGATGAACAAGCGGACGTAGACAGCGCCGACGGCCGTGATGGCCACCGCCAGCAGCGCGATGCGCTTAATCGGACCGAGCATCTCAACCTCCTATGACATGGATGCGCGAGTACGCATCCTCATGGCTGAGACGGTAACGAAGCGCGACTTAAAGGGACCTTAAGGCGAGGGCGCCGGGAAGCGGATGCGCGCGACGAGGCCGCCCAGCGTCGATTCGCCGAGCTCGACGCGCGCGCCGTGCCGGTCGGCGATCGCTTTGACGATGGCGAGGCCGAGGCCGCTGCCCGGTTCGAGCGCGTCGTGGCGACGGTAGAAGCGGTCGAAGACGCGAGCCCTTTCGTCGGCCGGAATGCCCGGCCCGCTGTCGGCCACTTCCAGCCACGGCTGGCCGTTGTCGATGCCGGTCGCCACGTCGACGCGGCCGCCGGGCGGCGAATAGCGGATGGCGTTGTCGAGCAGATTGGCGACCAGGGTCCGCAAGGTGTCGAAGTCGCCGGACACGGTTGCCCGCGGGCTGGTCGCGCCGACTCCCAGATCGATCCGGCGCGCTTCGGCGAGCACCGCGTGGTCGGCCGCGACCTGGGTGGCGATGTCCGTCAGCGACACGGCCGTCAGCGGCTTATGGGGCGACTCGGCGGGATCCTGGCGGGCAAGTGTGAGCAGTTGCCGTACGACGTGGGCGGCACGATCCAGGCCGCTGCGGAGTTCCGCCATGGCCGCCGCGCGTTCGTCAGCGCTTTGTGCCCGTTCAGTCAATTGCACTTGCAGTTGCAACGCCGTCGAACGGCGTGCGCAGTTCGTGGGCCGCGTCGGCGACGAAGGCGCGTTGGGCGGCCAGTGCCTTGTCGAGACGGTGGAGCAGGTCGTTCAGCGATTCCACCAGGGGCCGAGCCTCGTCGGGAACGCCGGCTGGCCGCAGCGGTTCGAGTGAACTGGGTGTGCGGCGACTTACCGATTCGGCAATCCGGTTCAGTGGCGCCAATCCCCGGCCGACCACCAGCCAGATCACGCTGGCGAGCAGCGGCAGCAGGATGACGAAGGGCAGCAGGGTGCGCAGCGCCGCCGCCGCCGCCAGTTGTTCGCGCACCCGCAGCGGTTGCGCCACCTGGATTACCTGCTCGCGGTATTGGGCGGCAAAGACCCGCCAGGTTCCCTCGGGCGTGTCCAGGTTGGAGAAGCCCATCCGGGCGCGATTGGGCAGGTCGGCATGGGGGTGGGAGAGATAGATCCGGGTACCGTCCTGGCCCCACACCTGGATGATGAAATCGAATCCTTCGTCGTCGGCGGCCAGCGGTTCGCTGTTGCCGGTGAGGCGCTGGTCGCGTACGGACAGGGCCAGTTGCCGCAGATGGTAGTCGAACAGTTCATCCACCTCCTGCCGGGCCAGTCGGTAGGTGCCGTAGGCGGCGAGCGCCAGCGCCACGGCGATGACCAGCAGCAGCGTGATCAGCAGTTGTTGGCGGATCGATTTCAAGGCTGTTTTGGCACCAGGTAGCCGACGCCGCGCAGGTTGCGGATCCAGTCGGCGCCGAGCTTGCGCCGCAGGGCGTGGATGTAGACCTCGACCGCGTTGCTTTCGATTTCCTCGTTCCAGCCGTAGAGGCGCTCCTCCAGTGCGGCCCGCGAAAACGGCCTGCCCGGGTGTTCCGCCAGCGTATGCAGCAGCGCGAATTCGCGTGCCGACAGCGTCACCGGCGCGTCGTCGAGCCAGACCTCGTGCGTCACTGGATTCATCCGCAAGGCGCCGATGCGGATCTCCGGTTCCGCCCTGCCGCTGCTGCGCCGGAGCAGGGCGCGTACCCGCGCCGACAATTCGTCGAGGTCGAAGGGCTTGAGCAGGTAGTCGTCGGCGCCCGCATCCAGGCCGCGCACCCGGTCCGCCACGGCGTCGCGCGCGGTGACGATGAGTACCGGCAGGCGCTCGCCGCGCCGGCGCAGTTCGGTCAACAGCGTGATGCCGTCCTTGCGCGGCAGGCCCAGGTCGAGCAGCACCAGATCATAGTTCTGGTCGGCGAGCGCCAGTTCGGCCGCGCGCCCGTCCCGCGTCCAGTTCGACGGCATAGCCTTCCTGGCGCAGGCCGCGCTGGATGCCGGCACCGATCATGGAATCATCTTCGACGAGCAGAATGCGCATGGTGACAGTATGGCGAGCTTGGCGGGATGATGCGGCGTCCGGGCTTAAGACTGTCTTAAGCGGGGGGCGAGTCGATCGACGGACGGAGTTCCGCTCAAATGCGCGCCTCGATGATCGCGCCAATTTCGTCGTCGGTGAGAACGACCGGGTTGGTCTTCATGCTGCTGCCGCGGCTGTCGGCGACGATGCGCGGAATGTCGGCCGCGGTCACGCCGTAGGCGGCGAGGCGGGGCAGTGCCAGCCGTTCCCGCCAGCCGGCCAGCATGGCGGGCAGGTCGGCGGCGCCGAGCAGCCGGCGCACTTCCTCGTACTTGACCAGTGCCGGGCTGTCGGGCTCGCGCTGCCGCAAGGCGGCGATGTTGACCCGGGCCGCCGTCGCCAGCAGCGTGCCGCAAGCGACGCCGTGCGGGATCGGGAAGAAGGCGCCGAGCGGCGCCGCCAGACCATGCACCGAGCCGAGGCCGGTCTGCGCCAGGCAGATGCCGGAGAGCAGCGACGCATAGGCCATCTTCGCACGCAACGCCGCGCTTTGCTGGCCGTACAGGGGCAGCAGCGCCTCGCTGGCGGCGGCCAGTCCGGAGCGCGCCAGGGCATCGGTGATCGGGTTGGCGCGTGTCGAGACGAAGGATTCCAGCAACTGGGTGAAGGCGTCCATGCCGTCCGCCGCGATCAGTTCCGGCGGGCAGGTCGCGAGCAGGTCGGGATCGACGATGGCCCATTCCGCCACCAGCCGGTCGTCGCGGAATGACTTCTTGTACTGGCCGGCGACCGACAGCACCGCGTTCTTGGTCGCCTCCGAGCCGGTGCCGGCGGTGGTCGGCACGGCGATGAAGGGGGTGGCCGGGCCGAGGTAGGGCGCTTCCGGGCCGACGCCTTCGAGGTGGTCGAGCACCGAGTTGCCAGGCTTCAGCAAGCCGGCGATGGCTTTGGCGGCATCGAGCGCCGCGCCGCCGCCGATGCCGATCACGGCATCGATGGCGTTGCCGCGCTGATTTGCCACCATCGTGTCGATCAGAGCGGGTGACGGCTCGCTCTCGATGCGTACCTGCTCCCAGGTGAAGCCCTTGGACTTCAGCTCCTCCAGCAGCCATGCGCCGGCCGTTGACGTCGCGAAGGAGCGCGCACCGGTCACCAGCAGCACGCGCTGGCCATAACCGGCGGCGATGGCGGGCAGCTTGCGGATCGTGCCGGCGCCGAATTCGATACGCGGCAGGCGGGCGATGGCGAAAGAGGAATTCATGGGCAGTGGTTGTGCGACGGGTCGGGTCGGGGAGGTGTATCGCCGATGACGAAGGCGCCAGGGGCGCTACTGCGCTTCGAATTCGGTGAAGGCCCGGTTCATGTTGGCCCGGTGCAGATCCTTGAAGTTGTCGAGGTGCCGAAAGGCGGGCGTGTCGGCATGGCGGTCGAGCACCGCGTTGATGGGTTCCAGCTCCCTGGCGGCGGCGCCGATCTGGTTGACCAGGAAATCGTAGTAGTCGCCGGTATCGCGCTTCGCCTTGGCCAGATCGCAGACGCGCCCATGGCCGGGCACGATGTGGGCCGGCTTGAGCGCCGCCAAGGTTTGGAAAGCCTGTTGTCCAAGGCGCACGCTGGACATGGGCAGCACGCCGAGCAGCCGATCGACGTAGACCAGATCGCCGGTGAATGCGACGCCGCGCCTGGCCAGAAAGATCATGGCGTCACCGGGGAAATGGGCGTCGGTGTAACGCAGGGTCAGGGTCTCTCCGCCGCGTTCGAGGGTCGCCTCGTTGCCGGTCAATTCGGTGGTTGCCGGCTGGGCGCGCGTTCCCGCCAGGCGTTTGCCCAGGAAGCGTTCCAGACCCTGTAGCTGCTGGCCGCCATTTTGGCTTTGGCCGGTGGCGGTACGGCTCATGGCGATGATCTCCGCGCCCTGGCTGGCGAAGAAATCGTTGCCCAGCCAGCGATGGTCCTGGCCACCGGTGTTGATGACCCAGCGCACCGGTTGGTCGGTGACCGTGCCGATGGCCTGTGCGAGTTTCTCCGCTCCGCGCCGGCTTGCGCCGGAGTCGATGAGGATGACCCCGGCGGGAGTGACGATGAAACCGAAGGTGGCGTTCAAGCCGTCGTTGTCGGTGCTGCGCTGGCCGAGCGGGCCGACGATGGCGAATACGTTGTCAATCACGCGCTCGGCCTTGGGCACGTAGTCGGCGCGCGCGCCGTTGCTGGCCAGCAGAGTCAGGGCAACAAAAAATGCGGCAATCGAAAGTTTCGGCATTGCTTGGCAGCCTCCTCTCGCGACTTTACTTCAATGCTTGTGCCCGTGAGCGCTTCTCGATCGGCGCGCGCCATGGCGCGTTGCCGAACTGTTCGACCAGAAAATCGACCATGGCGCGCACCTTCGGCGCCAGGTGCCGGCCGCCGGGGTAGGTGGCGTAGAGCGGCACCGGCTCGACGTGGTGCCAGTCGGTGAGGATGGGCACCAGATCACCGCGCTGTAGCGCCTCGCCGACGATCAGGTCGGTCAGCCGGGTGATGCCGACCCCGGCCACGGCGAGCTGGAGCACCGTTTCGGCGTTGTTGGCGACGACGTTGCCGCTGATGTGCACGACGCGGATGCCGTCGTTGGTGTCGAACGGCCAACGCCGCAAGGCGGGCAGGCTGGTGATCCACAGGCAGTTGTGCGCCTGCAGGTCGTCGGGCGTGCGCGGGGTGCCGGCCCTCTCGAGGTAGGCGGGCGCGGCGCAGATGACCCGCTCGAGATTGCAGATGCGCCGCGCGACGATCGACGACTCGTCGAGCGGGCCGATGCGGATGGCCAGATCGAAGCTCTCTTCCAACTGCTCCGGCGGCTGATCGTTGATGGTGATGTCCAGTTCGACACCCGGATACCGCGCCAGGAAGCCGGGAATCGCCGCCGCCAGTTGGTGCAGGCCGAAGGCCGAGCCGCAGTGCAGGCGCAGCAGGCCGCGCGGGCTGGCACCGGCCTGCGGCGACCTCGGCTTCCGCTTCGTCCATGGCGGCGAGGATGCGCCTGGCGCGGGCATAGAAAGCCTCGCCCTCGGGGGTCAATTGCAGGCGTCGCGTGGTGCGATGGAGCAGGCGGGCACCGAGCCGGTCCTCGAGCCGGGTGACCAGTTTCGACAGCGCCGAGGGCGTCAGGGCGAGCTCCCGCGCTGCAGCAGAAAACCCGCCGGTGTCCACGGCGCGAACGAAGGCGGTCATTTCGGCAGCACGATCCATGGCCTAATTATGGATCAATATTCATGAATGTTGTTACAGATCGATGGATTGTTATTGATCTGAATCCTAATTACAGTGACAACAGTTGTGCTGCACTGCACGAAAATTAGGAGTCCATCATGAACCGCCCCATCGACATCATCGCCATCGAACGTTATGCCCGTCAATTGCGGGCCGAGGAAATGCAGCGCCTGCAGGGAGTGTTTGCGGAGCGGCTTGGCCTGCTGGCCGTCCTGTTGGGCGGAACGCTCTTGTCGCTGCTGGAAGCGTTGAGCGAACGCCTTCGCCCGCTGTTCTCCTGGAACCCCCAGCACCGGCGAGTTGCCGCATTGGTACGCGAACAATAGACGGAGCAGCAGGCGTTACGCAGCTCGCATTCGGCGCCATGGTGTCGTCGCCAGCGTCGGGCGAAATCAGCATTTGACTGTGGCGACCTTAGCCGGAGATACTCTCGGCTGTTCATTTGCGCGTATGGTCCGTCATGGATTCTCCAGCCGACACCCCGGGTGAAATCGCCAAGCAGACATTGACCCGCCTGGCCCGGGAGCGTGCCGCACCGGTCCCGGTCAACTATTGCCGTACCTATCGGGAGGTGGAAGGCAAGGGCGAGAGTTGGGCCTCCTTCTGTCGCTATGCGTCGCTGCTCGAAGAGGCGCTGATCGGCCTGCTGCGCTCCTGCCAGGCGTCGGGGCTGCTGCTCGACGAGGAAACGGTCCGTATCGCCCGGGAGCTGGGCCAGTTGGTATCGGCGTCGTCCTCGGAGCACGACCTGCAGAAGGTTCGCGACATCGGCCATGGTCTTGGTGTCCGGATGAAGCGGGATCTCGCTGGTGGCACCGAGCTACAGGCCCAACTGGTCGATCTCGTCCAATACATCGTCGGCAGCCTGGGCAGCCTGGCCGAGGAAAGCCAATTGTTCAGCAGCCAGATCCAGACGACCGAGGAGTTCCTGGCCGGCCATGTGTCGTCGGCCGACGTGACCAAGGCCAAGGATGTGCTGCGCGGCGTGATCGACCAGCAGCGGGACTTGCGCACCGCCGTCGCGGCCTCCCAGCAGGCCCTCAAGGCCGTCATGGCGGAACTGATCCGGCAGGCGGCGTCGATGGTCAAGGACACGGCCAGCTACGAGGTCAAGATCACCGAATTGGGCGAGCATGTCCAGGCGGCCAACGACCTGGCCCAGATCACCAGTGTCGTGGGCGAACTGGACGTGTTCGTCCGGGGCATGGGCAGCGCCGTGCGCCAAACGCACGACAACATGTCGCTCACCCATGCGCGGCTGGTCGAGGCCGAACAGCAGATCAGCGACCTCCGCCAGCATCTGGCGGAAACCAACGAGAAGGCTCGCCGCGACAATCTGACCGGCGCCCTGAATCGCTCCGGGCTGGAGGATATCTGGGCCCGGGAGGTCAGCCGGGCCGAGGGCGACCAGACGCCGCTGGCCATCGGCATCCTCGACGTGGACAACTTCAAGCTGCTCAACGACCGCCACGGGCATACCGTCGGCGACGAAGCGCTGGTGCATCTTGCCGCCGTGATCCGCAACGCCCTGCACGGCACCGACACCATGGCCCGCTATGGCGGCGAGGAGTTCGTCATCGTACTACCCGATACAGACGTCGCCGGCGCCGACGCCGTGATGCGGCGGCTGCAGCGGGAGCTGACCAAGCATTTCTTCCTGCACGGCAACGACCGCCTGCTGATCACCTTCAGCGCCGGCGTGACGGTTGTCAAGCTGGGCACCGATACGCTGATCTCGGCGATCGAACGGGCCGATTCGGCGCTCTACGAAGCCAAGCGTCTGGGCAAGAACCGGGTCGCGATCGCCTAGTCTCCCCCGGGGGCGCCCGGCGGGCCGCGTCCGGCCAGTGCCGCCGCGCCGAACACGGCGCTAGACTATGGGCGTGACCGGGCCGTCGGGGTCCGGCGGGGAGATAACATGAACCTGGAAAAAGTGGTTTTCGGCTTCTTCATCGTCCTGGCCGCCACGCTCAACTTCGGCTTCTTCATCGGCGACATCGATCGCCCCGAGCTGCACAGCGTCTATGAATTGTTCGCGGCCATCGTCGTCAATCTGGTCGCCACCGTACTGAAGTTCGGCGACCGTACCCAGATCGGCGCCATTCATCTCGCCACCAGTCTGGTCGCCGACCTGCAACTGCTGGCCGCCGCCATCACCTGGGCCGTGGCGGTGCATGTCACCGGCGTCGGCATGACCGCCCACATCACTTCCAGCGTCGTGTCCCTGTCCGGTGGCGCGCTGTTCGCCAACGTCGTCTCGGTGGTTATCCTGATTGCGGAAACGGTCATGATGCGGCGCTAGGGAGGCGGCGCCATGAACAGCGTCTTCTTCCTGGTCCTGCGGCGCATGCGGGCGCCGCTGATCGTCCTGATCGCCATCTACGCCGTCTCGCTGCTTGGCCTTACGCTGGTCCCGGGCGTCGACGCCAATGGCCGGCCGGCGCCACCGCTGAGTTTCTTTCATGCCTTCTACTTCGTCAGCTATACCGCCACCACCATCGGCTTTGGCGAGATTCCGGCGGCCTTTTCCGATGCCCAGCGGCTTTGGGTCACCATTTGTATCTACCTGACCGTCGTCGGCTGGTCCTATTCGATACTGACGCTGCTCGCCCTGTTCCAGGACAAGGGCTTCCAGAACACCCTGGTCGCCACCCGCTTCGCGCGGCGCGTGCGCCAGACCCAGGAATCCTTTTATCTGGTGTGCGGCTGCGGCGAGACCGGCAGCCTCGTCTGCCACACCCTCGACCGCCTCGGCCGCAAGTTCGCGGTCCTGGAAAAGGACGAACTGCGCGTACAGGAACTGGACCTCGAGGACTTCAAGACCGACACGCCGACCCTCGCCGCCGACGCCCGCCAACCCGGCAACCTGTTGCTGGCGGGCCTGCGCCATCCGAAGTGCCGCGCCGTGCTGGCGCTCACCGACGACGAACCGGCCAACCTGGCCATCGCCATCGCCACGCGCCTGATCCATCCCGACATCCCGGTGCTGGCGCGCACCAGCAGTCCGTTGCTGGCCGCCAACCTGGCTTCGTTCGGCACCGACCACATCATCGATCCCTTTCAGCGCTTCGCCGAGTACCTGGCCCTGGCGGTGGCCGCGCCGGAGCGCTTCCGGCTGATCGAGCTCGTTACCGGTTTGCCCGGCAGCGAGTTGCCGGAGCCGCATCGGCCGCCGCGCGGTCATTGGCTCGTCTGCGGTTATGGTCGCTTCGGGCGCGCCGTTGTCGAGCGCCTGGCACCGACCGGCATTGAGCTGACCGTCATCGACCCCGAAGCTCCGGCGCCGGGCGACGGCACGCGTTGGGTACGTGGCCTTGGCACCGAGGCGGCCACCCTGATGGAAGCGGGCATCGATGGCGCCGCCGGCATCGTCGCCGGCAGTGACAGCGATGTGAAGAACCTTTCCATCGCCGTGACGGCCAAGGAGCTCAACCCGAGGCTGTTCGTCGTCACGCGGCAGAACCAGACCGCCAACGGCGTCCTGTTTGAAGCGTTTCATGACGACTTCTGCATGGTGCCGAGCCGCATCATCGCTCGGGAATGCATCGCCATCCTGACCACGCCGCTGCTGACCGTCTTCCTGGAGCGCCTGCGCGGGCAGGATGAGGCGTTTTGCCGGGAGCTGGCCGGTCATCTCCAGGAGTTCGGTGGCGACCGCGTGCCGGAGATATGGAGCGTGCGCTTGAACGTCGGTGAGGCGCCGGCGGCCTGGCGCGCCCTGATGGCCGGCAGCCACTTCGGCCTCGCCCAACTGTTGCGCGACAACACAGACCGCGACGAAGCACTGGCTGTCCTGCCGCTGTTCCTCGACAGGGACGGGGAAACGCATCTGCTGCCGAACAACGATCTCGGCCTGGTGGCTGGCGATCACCTGCTCTTTGCCGGCCGCCCGGGCGTGCGGCGTCAGCTCGAGCTGACCCTACAGAACGCCAATGTGCTGGAATACGTGACCACCGGCCGGGAGCGTGGCGGTGGCTGGCTCTGGCAGAAGCTGTTCAGCGCGGCGCAATGAGCCGAAACTGGCGCCAGATCGCCAGGTCGTAGACGATCTTCAGTACCCCGCACGCCACCAGCGGCGCCGCCAGCCAGCCGCTGGCGAACAGGATGCCGCCCAGCGTCGGACTGGCCGCCGCGGCCAGGCTGCGCGGCACGGCGGTGAAGCTGGCCGCGGCGGAACGTTCGGCTGGCGTCACCACGGCCATGACGAAGGCCGAGCGGGTCGGCACGTCCATTTGCGAAAGGGCGCTGCGCAGCAGCAGCAGTGCCAGAGCCCATTCGAGGCCGGGCGCCAGCGCCGCCAGGATCAGGCTGATGTTGGCCGGAATATGGGTGAACACCATGGTGTTGATCAGGCCGATGCGTCGGGCCACCACGGGCGCGGCCAGTTGCGAGCCGGCCGTGAGCAGGCCGGCCCAGAAGAAGAATGAGCCGGCGGCGGCGAGCGACAGGCCGAAGCGCTCGAACAGCCACAGCGCCAGCAGCGTATTGACCACCAGCCCGCCGGCGAAGGCATCGAGGGAAAACAGCGCGGCGAGCCGGATGACGATGCCCCGTGATGGTCCCAGCGGCGTCGGCGGGGTGGTCCGCTCGTGCGCCGGGGTTTCCGGCAGGCGGCGATAGAGCAGCCAGATGACGAGACCGGTCAAGCCATACACGACGAACATGCCGCGCATGGCGTCCAGCCGGTCGACACCGAGGCTGGTCAACCAGTCCGGCACGCCGGCCGCCAAGGCGCCGGTGGCGGCGCAGAGCGCGCCGATGAAGGTGTAGCGCGAGAACAGCACCGTGCGGGCGTCGCCGTGCGCGGCCTCGGCCAGTCGGGCGTGTTCGAGCGGCAGGAAGACGCTGACGTCGCCGGAACTCGGGATTCATCGTGCCGACGAATGCCACCACCAGCAGCGGCCAGAAATCGGAGAAGCCCGGCCAGCAACAGGCCCGTCGCCGCCATCAGCAGGGCCGCGGCCAGCAGCAGTCGCCGTTGCGCGAAGCGATGGCCCCAGGCGCCCACCGCCAGTGTCGCCAGGGCCGAGCCGAGCAGTGTGGCGGTGCTGACCAGCCCGACCTGCCACTGGCCAAGACCGAGCGCCAGCAGATAGGCGGGCAGCAGGATCGCGACGTAGCCGTCGGTGACGGCGCGCAAGGCCCGGCCGACCAGCAGCAGGCGTGCTTCGGGAGCGACGCCGGCGGGGAGGATCACTTGATGCCCAGGAAACGCCCAACCTTCTTCAACGGGGTGTCCGCGCACCAGGCATAAAGCGCGTCGTAGATCACCATGCCCTGCCGGAGCATCTCGTGGTCGTCCTCGAAGTTGAGCGACAGGCCTTTCGATATGGCCAGCAGGCCGGCGGCTTCCTTGGCCAGGTGCGGCGCGCCGCAGTCGGCGGCGCGGACGATCAGCGCCAGCTTGTCGCAGTGCCGCATCGCTCGATCCGGTACTTGGCGATGAAGGCGTCGAAGCTGCAGTGGTCGCCATGATGGCCGAGTTCGACGCCGGGCACGTCGTAGGGAATCGCGCCGGTTTCGGCGGCGATCTTCATCACTTCGCCGCCTGGCACGTAAAGGAATTCGGGCGCCTCGTCGACGAAGCGCGCCACCAGCCAGGGACAGGCGATGCGGTCGATCTTCGGGCGTTCGCGGGTGATCCATTTCATCCTTGTGTTCCTCAATGGATGAGTGACAGCGCCAGTCCGAGCAGCGCGCAGACGCCGATTACCTTCATGATGTCGGCCTTGTACTTCCAAAGCGCGACGAACGAGGCGACCGCGATGATCACCGGCAGCCAGTCGAATGGTCCGGCGAAGGGTGCGGCTTCGGTGGCCTTGGGCCAGAAGGTGTGCCAGGCGAAGAACACCGCGAGGTTCAGGATCACGCCGACCACCGCGGCGGTGATGGCGGTGAGCGGCGCGGTGAATTTGAGTTCGCCGCGCGTGGCTTCGACCAGCGGACCGCCGGCGATGATGAACCAGAAGCTCGGCAGGAAGGTGAAGAAGGTCGCCACCGCGGCGCCGGCCAGCCCCGCGGCGACCGGGTTGGCGAGCACCGCCTTGGTGACGCCGCCAATGTAGCCGACCCAGGTCACCACCATGATCAGCGGTCCCGGCGTGGTTTCGCCCAGCGCCAGGCCGTCCATCATCTGCGGGACCGGTGAGCCAGCCGAAGTGCTCGACCGCCGCCTGGTACACGTAGGGCAGCACGGCATAGGCGCCACCGATGGTGAGGAAGGCGGCGGTGGTGAAGAACTCGCCCATCTTGAACAGTTCGGGCAGGCCGGCGATGACCACCATGGCCACGCCCCAGATCAGCACGAACACGGCGGTCGTCACTGCGATCTTCGCCCAGGAGAACATCGCGTGGGCCGGTGGCGGCGTATCGTCGTCGATGATGGCCGGACCGTAGGTCTTGTTGCTGGCGCCGTGACCGCCGCCGCCTTTGAACTTGGCCGGCGCCAGCTTGCCACCGATGGCGCCGAGGATGCCGGCACCGAGGACGATCCACGGGAAATCGATCTTGAGAAAGAAGATGCCGATGAAGGCCAGCGCGGCGATGGCCAGCAGCACCTCGTTCTTGATCGCCCGCGAGCCAATGCGCCAGGCCGCGAACAGCACCACGGCGACCACCGCCGGCTTGATCATGTAAAAGATGCCCTGCACGGCCGGCACGTCGCCGAAGTTCAGATAGATACCCGCCAGGACCGACAGCAGCACGAAGGCCGGCAGGAAGAACAAAACGCCGGCCATCACCGCGCCCTTCACGCCGTGCATCAGCCAACTGATGTAGATGGCCAGTTGAATCGCCTCCGGGCCGGGCAGCAGCATGCAATAGTTGAGCGCATGCAGGTAGCGGTGTTCGGATATCCAGCGCCGGCGTTCGACGAGTTCCTGGTGCATCATCGAAATCTGCCCGGCAGGGCCGCCGAAGCTGATGAAACCGAGCTTGAGCCAGTACTTGAAGGCTTCGCCCAGCGTCGGCGTGGGTGGCGCCGTGGTGGGGATCGCGGCATTACTCATCGGAGTTCTCCTGTTGGTAGTTCTTGTAGAGGTTGTCGAAGAGGCGGCTCGCCTCGCCCAGCAACTTGTCGTCATTGGCCGTGCTGGCGCGGGCACCGGCCAGCACGGCCTCGATACCCGCCGCTTCGGCCACCGGCACACCACCGACATCCAGACAATGCACGATGGCGGCGATGCGCAGCAGCGCCGGGTCGTCGTCCAGACCGAAGCTCGCCGCCAGCACCTCGAAGGTGACGCGGCTGCCGACGTGGGTGAACGCCGCGCCATCGAAGTCGAAGCCAAGCGCCGCTTTCGGACACCGCTTCGGTTGGTCGAGCCAGACGAAGCGGGCCTTGCGGTCAATGAAGCGGCGGATCAGCCACGCCGAAGCCATTCGATCAATCCACAGGCCCTTGCGCGTCGCCCAGGTACGGCCCTGGTAATCGGCGCTGGCCAGGCGCTTGATTTCACCGGCCTGGACGCGCGGCTCGCCGCCGGCCAGGGCGGCGAGTTCGACCAGCGCCGCTGCCGCTTGGCGCCGTGCTTCGCCGGGGAAATAGTCGATGGCGGCAAGGGTGTTGAATTGGTTGCGCAGGGCGAGGGTTGTCTTGGTGTCCGGCTTTGCCGACGCAGCGCCAATGTCCGCCAGCAGCCGACCGTAGTCGGCGGTGCGGTCGAACAGGGCGACAAAGCGCGCCGTCTGTTCCCCCTCGCTGAGCACGGTCAGGACCTCGGCGCTGCCGCCGGCGGCGATCACCTCGTGCGCCAGTCGTGCCAGTTCGCTTGCACTCTCGGCGGGCAGCAGCCAGGCCCCGTCACGCAGCGCCGCGCAGCCCAGCGCCTTCGTCCCGCGCCACAAGCGCATGCGCGCCGCCGCCGGTTTGGTGGGCAGGCTGGCAATGAGGAGTTGCCAATCGTGTCGTGTGACCATGTAATAGATGATACCAGTAGGTATCATCTATTACTGAGAAGAGTACTCAGGTGGCGGTGGCTGGCGTCATCCGCGCCTCGCGGATCGGCAGGTTGAGCAGGGCGGCGGCGGCGGCCAGGGCAGCGTCGGCGTACCACATCCACAGATAGTCACCGACCGCGCGTGATGGCGATGCCGCCCAGCCAGGCGCCGAAGAAGCCGCCGATCTGGTGCGTCAGCAGCGTCAGGCCGAACAGGGTGGCGAGATAGCGGGTGCCGAACAGCTTGCCGACCAGGCGCGCCGTGGGCGGCACGGTGGCCAGCCAGGTGAAGCCCAGGCCGGCGGCGAAGACGTAGAAGGTCAGGTCGGTGCGCGGCAGGGCCAGGTAGGCCAGGATCATGACGGCGCGCGAGCCGTACATCCAGAACAGCACGTACTTGCTGCGATGGTGGGCCACCCAGTGGCCGGCGGCGAGGCTGCCGACGATGTTGGCCAGGCCGATGATGGCCAGCGACCAGCTGGCCACCGAGGGTGGCAGCCCGCACAGATTGACTTCGCCGGGCAGGTGGGTGACCAGGAAGGCGATGTGGAAGCCGCAGGTGAAGAAGGCGGCGTGGAGCAGCAGGTAGCTGCGGTCGGCCAGCGCCTCGCCGACGGCGCGGTTGAGGCCGCCGGGCGGCGTTGGCGGTCGCAAGTGACCTTCGCCACCGCCCAGCAGCTTCACCAGCGGCAGAGCGGCCAGGCTGATCGCCGCCAGCGTCCACATCGCGCCCATCCAGCCCAGCATCGAGATGAGCCTTTGCACCAAGGGGGCGAAGACGAACTGGCCAAACGAGCCGCCGGCGTTGATGAGACCCGAGGCAAAGCCCTGCCGCGTGGCGGGCAATTGGTGGGCCGTTGCCCCCAGCAGCACCGAAAAGCTGCCGGCCCCCGCACCCACCGCGGACAGCAGGCCGAGCGAGACCACCAGGCCGGCCGTGCCGGGCAACAGCGGGGCCAGCGCATTGCCGGTGGCCAGCACGAGGATGCCGGCGATCAGCACCCGGCCGGCGCCCCAGCGGTCGGCGATGGCGCCGGCGACCGGCTGCACCGCGCCCCACATCAATTGCGACACCGCCATGGCGAAGCTGATGTTGGCGATGCCGAGGCCGCTGGATTCGTTGATCGGCGCGACGAACAGGCCGAGCGACTGCCGCACGCCCTGCGTGATCATCAGGATGGCGGCGGCCGCCAGGGCCAGGCGGAAGTAACGGTCGGAATGGGGCGTCGTCATCGTGACCCAACCCTACCGGATTGCCTAAAGCTGGACAACCACAAGTGACGCGGGGGAATCGGCGCATCGGGGCGCCGGCGAGGATCAGTCGGCGGTGATCGGCGCGCCCCGCTCGGCGGCGTTGACCATCAACACGGCGCAGGACAGGTTACCGATGACGTGATCGGCGACGCGGCTGAGCTTGCGGCGACGGTTGCCGACCACGACGAGTTCGGCGTCCAAATCGAGGGCAGCCTTGACGATGGCGGGGCCGGGGTTGCCTTCGAGGATCAGCGTGTCGCAGCTCACGCCTTCGAGCTTCATCAGGCCGGCCTTGTGGGCGAGGTCCGCCTCGGCGTTGTCGCGCGCCGCGCCGCTGGCTATGGCGGCGACGATGGTCACCGGCGTGGCGGTGGTCTTGGCGATCTGCACCGCCAGATCGGCCACCGTGTCGCTGAAATCCGTGCCATCGCTGGTCAGCAGAATTCGCTTCGCCCACATCCGCGCCTGCCAGCCGGCGACCAGTACGTGGCACGGGGCTTGGTCGATCAAGTGATGGGCAACGTCGCCTACCCAGTGGTCCTTGATGTCGCCGCGCGGCGGCCGGCGACCGATGATGAGCATGTTGGTGTCGGCGGCGGTGGCAGCGGCGACTACTTCGCGCACGGGCTGCTTGCCATAGCGGATGATTTCCTCGGTATCGACACCGGCCCGCCGCGCTTCATGCATCGCCGCGGCCATGCGCGCCTGGCCGCGCTCGCGATCCGCTTCGGATTCCACTGTGGTGACGACGTCCAGCGTGACGCCAAAATGGTGCGCCAGGGCGACGGCAATGTCGGTCGGCGCCTGGGAGAATTCGCTGCCGTCGGTGGCCAGCATCAGGCGCTGGCGGCGCAAGCCGTCGGGCAGCAGCTTGCCGTGGCATTCGTTGAAGATGCGCGTCTTGCAAGTCCGGCAGATGTCGGGGTCGAGCGTCCAGTAGAGCGCGCCGGTGACATTGGTCATCACCGGGAAGAAGGCGCCCTCGCCGATCTCGTGGTCGTAGCCGCCCTGGCGCAGGAAGTCGTGGCTCGCCTTGTTCAGTCGATAGAAGTAGAGGCCGCCGCCCAGCCGGCGGCGCCGGCGCGCTTCCTGGGCCAGCACTTCGGCGCCGGCGATGTCGATGTAGTTCAGGCTGGCGGCGGCGATCAGCACCGACTTCTGCAGCGGATTGTCCTCGTCGATCTGTTGCAGCGCCTGCTGCACATAGCTGGCGGCGCCGAAGTAGATCGAGCCATTGATGCGCACGATGCGCAGTTGCGGACACTCGGGGCGGCCCTTGGCGCGCACGAAGTGGTAGGCGCCTTCCTCGGGCGCCGGCACCACCGGGACGATCTCGGGCTTCGAGCTGCGGTAGAGGAACATCACCAGCGACAGGAAGACGCCGAGGAAGATGCCCATTTCCAGGTTGAACAGCGTGCCGATCAGCGTCGCCGCCAGGATGACCGTCTCGCTCTTGCTGGTGTGCCAGATGTGACTCGATGTGGTGGAAGTCGATCAGGCCCCAGGCGACCAGGAACAGGATGCCGGCCATCGCGGCGTTCGGCAGGTAGGCGGCGAGCGGCGCCACCAGCAGCAGGACCAGGACCAGGAAGACCGAGGCGAAGATCGAGGCCAGCGGCGTGCGCGCGCCGGCCTCGTAGTTGACGCCGCTGCGGTTGAACGAGCCGGACGAGGCATAGCCCGAGAAGAAGCTGCCGACGATGTTCGACAGGCCCTGGCCGATGAATTCCTGGTTGCCGTCGATGCGCTGCTCGGAGCGGACGGCGATGGCGCGCGCGATCGACACCGCCTCGGTCAGCGCCAGCATGGTGATGACCAGCGCCGGGCCGAGGGCATGGCGCAAGCGCTTCGAGCGAAAAGTCGGGCACCGAAAGCGGCGGCAGATGCGGCGGGCAGGGCGCCGACGGTCTTGATGCCGGTGGCGCCCTGGCCGAGCCAGAGATTGAGCGCTTCGGCGACCAGACTGCCGACGATCATGGCCGCGATCATGTAGGGGACTTTCTTGACGTAGCGCTTGGTCAGGATGCCGGCGGCCAGCGTGACCACGACTGACCGACGATGACGTAGGGGTTGATGTCGGCCGAACTGCGCGAACAGCTGGTGCACGATCTCGTAGAAGGGCGTGCCGCGCGGGATGTTGATGCCGAAGAAGTTGCTTCACCTGGCTGGCGGCGATCAGTATCGCCGCGCCGGCGGTGAAGCCGATCACCACGGTATGCGAGATGAAGTTCACCAGCGCGCCCATGCGCGCCAGGCCCAGCACCAACTGGAAGACGCCGACCAGGAAGGTCAGCGTCAGCACCAGGCTGATGTATTGCCGCCGAGCCGGGATCGGCCGGCATGGGAGAGGGCGGCGAAGATGGCGATGGAGATCGCGGTGGTCGGGCCGGAGACCAGGTGCCAACTGGAGCCGAACAGCGCGGCGATCACGGCCGGCATCATGGCGGCGTACAGACCGTATTGCGGCGGCAGGCCGGCGATGGTGGCGAAGGCGACGCCCTGCGGCAGGACGATCAGCGCACCGGTCAAGCCGGCCAGACAGGTCGTCGCGCGCCGTGCGCCGGTTGACCATCGGCCACCAGCGCAAAAAGGGAAACAACTTGACCAGGGGACCGTGGGGCACTTTCATCGGCGGGGGCATCGGCTGTGCGGATGCGGACGGCGGCAGGACTGTCGAGATCATGAATATTAGCAGACTGTAATGTTCTACCGGAAGGGCCGGTGGTTCGGCAAGCCTAGCCGGTACTCCGTGAAGTTGGCGTCAAGGAGCGGGCTGGCGGCGCGCGGAGTGTGTGCCGGCGCCTTTCGGGCGATCGCCCGCTGCCGGAGGGGCCGTCGCCGAGCCTATCTTGCCCAATCATTGCTTGATGTCCGGCCAAAGACATATGATCATGGCGGTAACTCTGCCCACGGATATCCGATGCGGATCGGTACCAGACCCACCCTATGAGCAAGAACCCGCTTTCCGCCGACAATTCGTTTCTCGATCTCGACGTCACCGGTCGGCGGCGCGCGGAAATCCAGCTACTGGCGACCGACGAAAAGCTGCGGGCGCTGTACGAATTGTCGCCGCTGGGTATCGCCCTGACGGACATGCGGGGTCGCTACCTCGAGGTCAACGAGGCCTTTCAGCGCATATGCGGCTACTCGGAGCAGGAACTGCGGGCCCTCGACTACTGGGCGCTGACGCCACGGAAGTACGAGGCCGACGAGGCGCGACAACTGGAATCGCTGGAGCGCACCGGCTACTACGGTCCCTACGAAAAGGAATACGTGCGCAAGGATGGCAGCCTGGTGCCATTGCGGCTCGTCGGCATGCTGGTGACCGGCGGCGATGGCCGGAAGCACATCTGGTCGATCGTCGAAGACATCGCCGACCGCAAGCGCATCGAGACGGATCTGCGCATCGCTGCCTGCGCGTTCGACGCCCAGGTGGGCATCATCGTCACTGATGTCCATGGCGTGATCTTGCGGGCCAACGAAGCATTCTGCGCGACGACCGGCTACTCCGCCGGCGAACTGGTCGGTCAGACGCCCCGGCTTTTCAAGTCGGGGCGCCACGATGCGAATTTCTATGCCGCGCTGTGGCGGAGCCTGGGGCAGGCCGGCGTGTGGCAGGGCGAGATCTGGGATCGGCGCAAGAACGGCGAGGTCTACCCCAAGTGGATGACCATCAGCGCGGTGAAGGACGACAACGGGGTCACCACCCACTATGTCAGCACCCACAGCGACATCAGCGAACGCAAGGCCGCGGACGAAGAAATCAAGCACCTGGCCTTCTACGATCCACTGACCCAATTGCCCAACCGGCGCCTTCTTCTCGATCGCCTGCATCAAGCTCTGGCCACCAGCCGTCGCATCGCCAGGCATGGCGCCGTTCTGTTCATCGACCTCGACGACTTCAAGATCCTCAACGATACCCTCGGGCACGACCAGGGCGACCTGTTGCTGCAACAGGTGGCGGAGCGCCTCTCGAGCTGTGTTCGCGAGGGCGACACCGTGGCCCGGCTCGGCGGGGACGAGTTCGTGGTGATGCTGGAGAATCTCAGCGAGGGCATCGACGAAGCCGCCGCCCAGGTGGAAGTGGTTGGCGGCAAGATCGTCGCCGCGCTAAACGCCGCCTACCTGCTCGGCGGTCACGAGCACCACGGCACGGCCAGCATCGGCGTGACGTTGTTCGGTGCTCGGCAGGAGACCATGGAAGAACTGCTGAAGCAGGCCGATCTGGCGATGTATCAGGCCAAGGCCTCGGGCCGCAATGCCTTGCGTTTCTTCGATCCGCGCATGCAGGCTGCGGTAAACGCCCGTGTTGGCCTCGAAAAGGATCTGCGCAGGGCTGTTCGGGAAGACCAGTTCGTTCTCGACTACCAGGCCCAGGTGGACAGCGAGGGGCGTGTGCTCGGGGCCGAAGCGTTGGTCCGTTGGCGGCATCCGGAGCGCGGCCTGGTCTCTCCGGACGACTTCATTCCGCTCGCCGAAGAGACCGGGCTGATTCTGCCGCTCGGCCAGTGGGTGCTCGAGACCGCCTGCCGCCAACTGGTCGCCTGGGTGGGGCGGCCGGAGGCCGACGGCCTGACTCTGGCCGTGAACGTCAGCGTCCGGCAACTGCGGCAGCGGGACTTCGTCGCTCAGGTGCTGGCGGTCCTGGAGCGCACTGGTGCCGACCCGCGGCGGCTCAAGCTGGAGCTCACCGAAAGCCTGCTGCTGGACAACGCCGAAGACACCATCGCCAAGATGGCCGCCCTGAAGGAAATGGGCGTGGGCTTCGCACTGGATGATTTCGGCACGGGCTTCTCCTCGCTTTCCTATCTCAAGCGCCTGCCCCTGGAAAAACTGAAAATCGATCGATCCTTCATCCGCGACGTCCTCACCGATTCCAACGATGCCGCGATTGCCAAGACCATCGTGGCGCTGGCCCGGAGTCTGGGGCTGGCCACGATCGCCGAGGGGGTGGAGACGGAGGCACAGCGCGACTTCCTCGCCGACGCCGGTTGTCACTCGTACCAGGGCTTTCTGTTCAGCAGGCCGTTGACGATTGGCGAGTTCGAGAGCTTCCTGGCGCGGCGCGGACCACCAGAGCACGCCTAGACCCGCCTCAGTTCACCGCGCGAACCGCAGCGTGGCCACAGTGCCGCCGGGGCTGCTGTCCAGGTCGATGCGCCAGCCGTGGCGGTCGCAGATGCGCTTGACCAACGAGAGGCCGATGCCGGTGCCACCGCTTTCGGCGCCCCGGAAATAGCGCTGGAAGACTTGGCCGATCTCGTCGTGGTCGATGCCGACGCCGGTGTCGCGGACGGTCAGCGCCCCGTCGTCGAGACGGACGACCACCGAACCATGCTCCGTGTTGACCACCGCGTTGTGCACCAGGTTGGCGATGACGATGGCGAACATTGCCGCCGGCACCGGCAGCCGTACGGGCATGGTCGCCTCCAGGGCGAGCGTCGTGCCGCGTGGTTTCGCCAGCGGCTGGTGGCGCTCGATGCAGTCGCGGGCGATCTTGACGGCATCGCAGGGTTCATCGACCGGCGCGGTTTCTTCGCGGGCCAGCAACAGTAACGCGGCGATCAGCTCCGACATGTCGCCGGCCGCCCGCTCGATGCGCGCCACACGCTGCGCTTGGGCGGCGGAGAGATTCGGGTCGTCGGCCAGCACTTCGGCGGCGCCACGGATGACCGTCAGCGGCGTGCGCAGCTCGTGGCTGGCGTCGGCGGCAAAGGTGCGCTCGCGATCTACGAACGCCGTCAGGCGGGACAGGTAGTGGTCGAAGGCGCCAGCCAGCTCGGCAATTTCGTCGTCGGGCTCCCCGGCTACCGCCAGGTTGGGTCGGCTTTCGGCGGGTGCGGCACCGACCGCCCTGGCCAGCTCGGTGACCGGCGCGATCACCCGCCCGGCCAGCCAAAGGCCGCCGATGGTGGCTAGCAGCGTCATCAGCGCCGCCCCGGCGATCAGGTAGCCGAGGAAGCGCTGCTCGCGCAGCCGCTGCCGTTCCTCGCTGAACAGGATCAGATATCGCTCGTCCCCGCGTTCGGCAACGGCGACCCGGTAGGGCACGCCGTCCAGATTCATCTCGTGCTGCCCTGGCGCCAGCGTCCGCAGCGGCTCGGGCACATGGTCGGCCGGCTCGCTGCGATCGATCCGGTAGCCGCGCAGGCTGGCGGTGGCGGGGGGCAGCGAACCCGGGTTGCGCGCCCGGCGCGCCATGTAGTCTTCGAGTTCGGCCTTCAGCGTCTGGTCCATCAGGCGTTGGGAGACATCGTGGGCGGCGAACCAGATGCCGGCCGTCAGAAGCAGGCTGAGTACCGCGCCCAGCGCGGCAAAGGCGAGGGCGACGCGAAAGCGGAGGCTATGGCGGCGCCGCATTCGGGTCCACGAGTTGCCAGCCGATGCCGCGCAGGGTTTGCAACAAGGGCTGGCGGAACGGTTTGTCGATGGCGTTGCGCAAAATGTGCAAGTGGGCGCGCAGGGCGTCGGAATCGGGCGGCGCGTCGCCCCAGGCGGCGCGTTCCAGTTCCTCGCGCGACAGCACGCGCGGCGATGCGCGCATCAGGGCTTCCAGCAGGCGCAAGGGAATCGGCGGCAGATCGATCGCCATGCCGTCGCGCACCACGCGGTAGGTGGCCGTGTCGAAAGCCAGCTCGGCCACCGTCAGGCGTCCCTTGGCTCGCGCCGAGCCAGCCCGGCGGGCCAGTGCCTGCACGCGCGCGGCCACTTCGCGCAAGGCGAAGGGTTTGACCAGATAGTCGTCGGCGCCGGCTTCGAGTCCGGCGATCTTGTCTTCCAGGCTGTCGCGCGCCGTCAGCATCAGGACGGGGGTCGTCTTGCCGGCGTCCTCGCGCAGGCGCCGACACAGGCTGACGCCGTCGAGCCGGGGCAGGATCAGATCGAGCAGGATGACGTCGAAGTCGCACGTGGTCGCCAGGTGCAGCCCGATCTGCCCGTCGCCGGCGGCATCGACGACGTGGCCGCGAGCGGTCAGGTAATCGATCATGTTGGCGGCGAGGTCGGGGTTGTCCTCGATCACCAGGATGCGCAATGAATTATCCATGCCGAGATTATGGATCAAGCCCGTTCTGGCGTCGGAAAAACAGGGTATTCTGCCGCCACAACAATTAGACCGATTCAAGGAGGCGACATGCCCCAACTCCTGACCCTGTCGCGAGCCGCGCAACTGCTTGGAGTCACCCGCGGCGAACTGCAAAAGAAGATGCGCGACGGCGAACTGGCGGCCTACGACGGCATGGTGGCCAGCGACGAATTGTTGCGCGTTTACCCGGATCTGCATCTGGAAGTGGCCGGCGCCTTCGAGCGTGTCACGCAGATCAAGGAGCAGGCCTTCGGCAAGCGGGTGCGCGAGCGGCTGATGCCCTCGCAGGAGGTGTTGGCGCAACGCCTGTTTGCCCAGAGCCAGGAACTCGACGACGTGCGCCGACACCTGGCCCGGTATCACGACCTGGTCGAGGCGCTGCGCGAGAGGATCGAGACGATGTCGAACGCCGCGCCGGCCGACCAGCTCCGCGAGCTCGGCCGGGTGCTCGACGAGGGTCTGGCCTCGGTGCTGGGCAGCCAGGAACCGGTCGACACGGTGGCGGTCATGGACAATATGCTGCGTGTGATGACCGCCCATGTGACCGTGAGGCCCTCCGGCCACGAGTTCTTCGTCGAGGGCTCCGAGACCGTCTTGTCGGCCGCCCTGCGCGCCGGCCTGGCGCCTTCCTACGGTTGCGGCAACGGCAATTGCGGGCTGTGCAAGGCGCGGGTCGTCCGGGCGAACTGCGCCAGATCCGCAATACCGATTACCCGCTGTCGGCCGCCGAACGGGCGCAGAACTACAAGCTGCTGTGCTCGCATACGGCGGTGTCCGATCTGGTAATTGAAATGGTCGAAGCCCAATCGGCCACCGACATTCCCGAGCAGCAGATCGTCGCCAAGGTGAAAAGCGTTTCGTCCCTCGACGACCGGACTTACCTGTTGCACTTGCAGACCCCGCGTACCAACCGCTTGCGCTTCCTGGCCGGACAGAACGTCACGCTGGGCGGCTCGGGCGGCGGTGGCTTCCGCGGCGACTACCCGCTGGCTTCCTGCCCCTGCGACGATCGGAATTTGCTGTTCCACGTCACCCGCGCCCAGGCCGAGGCGGGCGATGGTTTTGCCGCCCGCTTGTTTGCCGGCGCCCTGCGCGCCGGCGACGCGGTCAACGTCTGGGGTCCCTATGGCGAATTCGTACTCCGGCCTGCGACGGGGCGGCCCATCGCCTTTCTGTGCTGCGACAGCGGCTTTGCGCCGGTGCGCAGCCTCGTGGAACATGCGCTGGCCCTGGACAGCTTCCCGGCCATGGCCATCCACTGGGCGGCGACGCGGCCCGGCGGTCAATATCTGGCCAACCAGTGCCGCGCCTGGGCGGATGCCCTGGACAACTTCGACTACCAGGCCCATGAGGCGCCGGATGCGGCGTCGGCAGGGCAAGTCGCGGCATCGGCGCTGGCGGCCGAGCTGCCCGACCCCGCTGGCTGGGACGTCTACGTGGCGGGCGAAGATGCCTTCGTCGAGGCGGCGATGGCGGCGCTCCACGCCGCCGGCATCGCGCCGGATCACATCGTGGCGACGGTGCTCTGATGCGTCCGGCCCAACTCGCCATCATTCTCGACCGGGAGTTTCTGTCCACCGAGGCCGGCCACCATACGCCGGTGATGCTCTGGGGGCCGCCCGGCGTCGGCAAGTCGCAACTGGTGGCGCAGATCGCCGAACGACATGACGCGCCGGTGATCGACATCCGCCTGTCGCAAATGGAGCCCTCGGATCTGCGCGGCATCCCGTTCCGGAATGGCGACCAGGTCGAATGGGCGGTGCCGGCGATGCTGCCGGATGCCCGGCGCCACGGCGGGCGTGGCATTCTCTTCCTCGACGAGATTACCTCAGCGCCACCCTCGGTATCGGCGGCGGCCTATCAGTTGATCCTCGACCGGCGGCTCGGTGAATACCGGTGCCGCCGGGCTGGGCCATCTTCGCCGCCGGCAACCGCCAGGGCGACCGGGGCGTCACCTACGCCATGCCGGCGCCGCTGGCCAATCGTTTCTCGCACTTCGAGGTCTCCACCCATCTCGACGACTGGGTTGCCTGGGCCTACGGCCACGGCATCGACGAGCGGCTGGTCGGTTTTCTGCGCTTCAAGCCGGAACTGCTGTTCGACTTCGATCCGGCCAACCGGATCGGCGCCGCGCATGGAACGGAAGCGGCCTTTCCCAGTCCGCGTTCCTGGGAGTTCGCGCACCGCGCGCTGCGCAAGTTTGGCGACCGGCCGGACCTGTTGCCCGGCGCCTTGGCTGCCTGTGTGGGCAAGGCCGCCGGCATCGAATGCGCGGCCTATATCGATAGCCTGGATCGGCTGCCGGACCTCGATGCCATCGTCGCCGGCAGCGAGGCGACGGTGCCGACGGAGATCGACCTGCAATACGCCGTCGCCGCGGCGCTGGCCGGGCGGGCATTGCGGGTCAAGGGCACGCCGGACGCGGCGATCGTCTGGGGCCGCATCCTCGAATACGCCGCCCGGCTGCCGCTGAAGGAGATGGGCGTCATGCTCGTGTCCGACATGCACCGGGGCATCGGTCAGCCGCTCTTCGCCGTGCCGCAGTTCTCGGCATGGGCGGGTACCGTCGCCGACTTGATGCTGTATGACTGATGCCGCGGGCAAGCTTGCCGCCGCGCGTACCCGGCTGATTCTCGACCGGCCCTTCCTGGGCGCGCTGGTGATGCGCCTGCCGCTGGTGGCGGCGGGCGGCTGGTGCCGCACCACCGCCTCCGATGCCCGCCAGCTCTACTACAACCCGGCGTGGATCAGCGATCTACCCACCACTCAGGTGCAGTTCGTCCTGGCGCACGAAGCGCTGCACTGCGCGCTGGGACACTTTGCCCGCCGGGGCCATCGCGTCAAGCGTCGCTGGGACCTGGCCTGCGATTTCGCGGTCAACCCCTTGCTGGTGGCCGAGGGCCTGACGCCGCCGGCCGAGGCGATCGTGCTGGATGTTTACGCCGGAATGGCCGCCGAAGAAATCTACCCCTGTCTGGACGATACCCTGGACAACGAAACCCTGGACGATCATGTCTGGGATGGCGACGAAGACGGCGGGCAGGGCGGATGCGGTGACCAGCAGGCCAAGGGCCACGGCGGCGGTAGCCGCCAGCAAGAAGAATCGGAGGTGGGTGGCGCGACGCCCAGGGTGCCCAGGGGCAGCACCGGCGAGGGTCCCGACGGCCCGCCGCCGCCGCTTTCCGGCCAGGAGAAGGAGCAACTGGAGCAGCAGTGGCAACGGCATCTGGCCGCGGCGGCGCAACGGGCGCGTGAAGCCGGCAAACTGGCGGGGGCGTTGGCGCGCCTGACCGAAGCGGCGCTGGCGCCGAAGGTGTCATGGCGCGCCCTGCTGGCCCAGTACCTTACGCAACTTGCCCGCGACGATTACAGTTATCAGCGGCCGCATCGGCGTGGCGCCCATGGTGGCCTCGGTGGTGAAGCTATCCTGCCCAGCCTGAGGAGCCGCGCCGGCGAGCTGGTGGTGGCACTGGACATTTCCGGTTCGGTGGGCGACGAGGATCTCGCCCAGTTCGTTGCCGAGCTGAACGCCATCAAGGGGGCGCTGCCGGTGCGCGTTTCCTTGCTTGCCTGCGATGCCGCGCTGGCACCCGATGCACCCTGGCGTTTCGATCCCTGGCAGTCGCTCGAGTTGCCGCGCAAATTCCAGGGCGGCGGTGGTACCGACTTCACGCCGGTATTCGCCTGGGTGGAGGATGAAGGCCTGCGGCCCGATGCGCTGATCTACTTTACCGATGCCGATGGCCAGTTCCCCGCCGTCGAGCCGGACTACCCGGTGCTGTGGCTGGTCAAGGGCAACAGACCGGTTCCCTGGGGGCGACGCCTGCGGCTGAACGACTAGCCCGCCCGCGCCAAGCCGTCGTCGGTTGATCGAACCGGATTCCCAAAAGGTTAGGGGGCCGCGGCAGTCGGGTCGCATTGCTGGGTCCAGTTCCCAGCGCGCCTGACCGGGGCAGCCCCCCAGAGTGATCTATCTATCACTAAGGTCATAGTACGCGTGGCGCGTGGCGAGTCAATACCCTAGTCTCGTTGGGGATGCGAAATTGTGGCGCGCCAACAACACGCCCAATCCCGCGCCGCAAACGTGGCAATGGCGACATAAGAATCCCGGATGCGGCGCGCTGCCGCCGCAGTGGTATGTTCGGGCCATGAGCACCGAACTTTCCGCCGAGGATGCGCTGCGCCTGGCCGTGCTGCTGGCCGGCGAAGTCTTTGCCGTACGCATCAGCGAGGGCGCGCTGACGCTCCATGCGCTGACGCCGAAGGGCGAGGCGAAGGTGGCACTGAACCCCAACTGCCGTCCGGAGACCTACCTGACGCGCGTGCGGGAAACGCTGGGCGGACATGCGCTGGGTTCGCCCGGTGGCTACCCGGTACACCTGCGCCGGTGGACGCGCATGGGTCAGTCCAGTCCGAAGAACCTGGCGGCCTTGCTCACACTGGGCGAGCCGGAGGCCGTGGCGGCCGTGGCTCACGCCCCCGCGCTTACCGACGAACTGGCCCGCCGAGCCTGGTGGGCATCGCCGACGGTGGAGGTGGCGCGCGTCATGTTGGGGCACCCGGAAGTTCGGCGCGGCGCCATGGGGCGTGTGCTGGCTGATTTCCTGATCGAGAACCTGCCCTTCGAGGCGGAGCCGATGGCGGCCATGAGCACGGTGCGCGCCGTGCTGGCCGCCCGCGTGCTCGACGAGACGGCGCTCCTCTCGCTCTGGCAAAAAGCGCGGCGGCGGCCCCACTACCTGATCGGCTTTCTCGAATTCCTGCCCGATGCACTGCCGGCCGAAGAACCGGCCCGCCCGTTGCCGGCGGTTGTCGCGCAAATGCCGGTCAATCCGTGGGCGGCGATGATGGCCCGCTGCTATTCGCCAGCCGGCCAGACCTGGCTGAAGGCGATGGAGCTGGCTCTGGACAAGGCCCCGGCGCATGAGGCGGTCTATTTGTTGCTCGACCTGGTGGGTGGCTACTTCGCCTCGGTACGCGACGCAGACGGCCGCGAAGCTTTGGGCGGCCACGAGCGCGAGGTGTTGGCCATGGCAGCCCTGGCGGCGTCAAGCAACCAGGACGCCGAAGACATCCTGGTGCGCACCACGGCGGTCGGTGCGCTGCTGCGCAAGAAGATCGATCCGCTGGTGGCGCCGCTGCTTGGCCACCTGCGCGTACTGCAAGGGAGGTAATCGCAAGTGAAGGGAGGCGTCTATATCGATGTCGAAGCGCCGCTGGTCAAGGAGTGCCATGCCCTGGTGGCGACGACGCCGGGCAAGCGCAAGCGCTTTCCCGAGTCCTGCGTCGAAGTGGTTGCCGACGAGGCGGCGGCGCGGGCCGCCGCCCGGCCGGGCTGGCATCCCGCGCTGGTGATGGGGCCTTCACGCTCCTCCGAGGGTGTGCGGCTGTACTATCTGGTGCGTTGGCTGGACGAGAACTGACGACATGAAGGAAAGGCGATTCATCCCCATCGCCGTCGCGCCGGATGCGACATCGGGCGACAGCGACTGTAGCGAGGCCGAGGCCTTCGCGCTGATGGTTCTTGGCGACAGCATGGAACCCGAATTCCTGGAAGGCGAGATCATCATCATCGAGCCCGAAGGGCTGGCCCGGGAGGGTTCCTATGTGCTCGCGCAGCTCGACGGCGAGTGGATCTTTCGTCAGCTGGCGCGCTTCGGCGAAGCTTGGCAACTACGCCCCTTGAACCCTGCCTATTCGGCCGCAGTTATCCGTGACCTCTCGTGTGTCAAAGGCGTCATCATCCAGAAGAGCAAACCTGGCCGCCGGAAGGCCGCCAAACGCTACGTCGAATAACCGGAACCACGGAACCATCCATGCCCTACTATGTCTATCGCGTTACCCAGCTCGGTCCTGTCAAGCAACTGGAAAAGGTGACCCAGTTCGATGTCTTCAAGGACGCCTCCACCGAAGCCAAACGGCTGCGCAAGTTGCCGGAGCTGCCTGCCGGCGCCTTGGTCAAGGTGATGTTCGCCGAAAACGAACTACAGGCGGAAGAACTCCTGAATCAGGTGCGCGAAGGGGAACCGCTCACCGGGGACGACTGGTAGGCACAATGGACGAGGCGGCCTACCGATCCGCCCGGGGCGAAATCAACCGGCTGCCCTGCGTTTTCGAAAAGGCGCTGCTGTCCCGTTGCGCCGTCTGCCAATTGGCCACCAGCCATGCTCTGGCCGAGCGCGAGACGGTGGCTTGCACCTCGCCGCTGGCGCGAGCCGAGTGCGGCGCGCTGTCCGGTCTGTTGCGCGAGAAGTCCGCCTTCGCGCTGAAGCTCACCTCGACGCAACGCATCCTGCCACACGCGATGGTGATGAAGATCCAGTGCGGCGGTCTGCAAGGATTGCGGCAGGTGCTGGATGCGGAAGCGCCGGCGCCGACGTGCACAAGCTGGTGCTGCTGGCGCGCGAACAATTCGGCGATCTGGCCGCGCTGCCCTTTTCCGAGATCGTCCAGGGCGTCGCGGCCTTTCAGTTGCGCAAGCGGCACAAGACATGATCGCCGGCATGATGCCCCTGCTCGACGCCGTGCAGCGCAACTGCCACATCGCCGATGCGCGCCACGCCCGCGACATGACGCTGTGCACCTACCTGCTGGAGATGCGCGAGTTCTACCGCTGGGAGCACGATCTGCCGCCCGGCGCGGTGCCACCGCGCGACGATGTCGGCCGCTGGATCAGCGAGCGCGAGGCGCTCTGGGAAGCCATGGTGGAGGACGAGTTTGCCCCGCTGCCCCTGGCCGACGCGCTCCACGATCCCTTCGCCGTTGCCGCCATCAACGATGCGCTGATTCCCGCCGGCCTGGTTTATGGCGCGGGCATCGGTCGTTTCCACAAACCGCATTTCTTTCTCGGGCGCCTGGCGCGCAGCGAGCGGCACGACGGACTGACGGTGCTGGTCTGCGACTGTGAATATGCCCGCGACCTGACGGCGATCCCGGCCGCCTTGCAGGGCGGCACGGTGATCGTGCGCCGCGAGGCGCTGCGCCAGTGGCTGTGGGAAAAGGCCGAGGCGTGGGGCATGAAGCAGAAGCCCGGCGCCATGGCCCGGACGCTGGCCGCCTATGGCTACGAGGAAGCCCCGGCGGCCGCGCTGGCGCGCATGACCGATCGGGAGACCGAAACCCTGATCCTGCACGAACGCGGCGAACATGCCGCCGGCCGATTGCTCGGCCCGGACTGGGCGACGATGATCGCCAGCTTCACCAGCCGCCGCCCGGAACTGCTGGCGCGCGCCGTGCGTGACAATCTGGCCGATTGCCTGTCGACCCTGCCGGCGCTGATCGAGTCGGAGTCCTGGGCATCGCTGCATTTCTGGTTCGCCAATTTCGACGGACTGCGCCGGGAACTGTTTCCCCGCATGGTGACGGCCTACGAGGCTTGGCTGATGTCGAGGGATCCGGCGCCGCTGATCGACGTGGCCGTCGCCGGTCGCTCACACTGGCGGGCGGTTGGCCAGGAGCTGCTGGCCCGCCATCGGCAACAGGGCACCGACGCGGAGGCGGCCATTGCGGCACTGGCTTCCGATCCTGTTTCGCTGTCGCTCTAGGCGCGGCGATGCTGCACGGCCAGGGACTTTCGGGCAATATTGAGCCCATGAGCGACCCCATGACCAGCAACCGGCGACACGTGGCCGGGCAGGACCAGAATTTCAGCGACGTCGATCGGCCTCGGCTGCTGGCCGAGCTGGCGCGCCAGGTGCCGGCGGGCAACCTGCTCAGCGATGGCGAGGATCTGAAGCCCTACGAATGCGATGGCCTCTCGGCCTTCCGCCAGGTGCCGCTGGCCGTGGTGCTGGTCGAGAGACGAAGCGCAGGTGGTGGCGGTACTCCAGACCTGCCAGCGCCTCGGCGTGCCGGTGGTGGCGCGCGGTTCCGGCACGGGCCTGTCGGGGGGCGCCCTGCCGCACGGCCATGGTGTCCTGCTTAGCCTGGCGAAAATGAAGCGCCTGCTGCACCTCGATCCGGTGGCGCGGATCGCCGTGGTCCAGCCCGGCGTGCGCAACCTGGCCATCTCCGAGGCGGCGGCGCCACATGGGTTGTACTACGCCCCCGATCCCAGTTCGCAGATCGCCTGCAGCATCGGCGGCAACGTGGCGGAAAACGCCGGCGGCGTGCATTGCCTGAAATACGGTCTGACGGTGCATAACGTCCTGCGCGTGCGCGGCGTCACCATGGCCGGCGAGGTGGTCGAATTCGGCAATCACGCCCTCGACGCGCCCGGCTATGACCTGCTGGCGTTGATGGTCGGCTCGGAAGGCCTGCTGGCCGTCGTTACCGAGGTGACGGTCAGGCTGATACCCAAGCCGGCCACGGCGCGGGTGATCATGGCGTCCTTCGCCGATGTGGCACGGGCCGGCGAGGCGGTGGCGGCGGTGATCGCCGCCGGCATCATTCCTGCCGGTCTGGAAATGATGGACAAGCCGGCCACGGCCGCCGTCGAACCCTTCGTCAATGCCGGCTACGACCTCGAGGCGGCGGCCATCCTGCTTTGCGAATCCGACGGCACGGCGGAGGAAGTCGCCGAGGAAATCGGCCGCATGCGGGCGGTCCTGGAGGCGAGCGGCGCCACCGGAATTCGTGTATCCACGGACGAGGCGGAGCGACTCAAGTTCTGGGCCGGGCGCAAGGCCGCCTTTCCGGCCGCCGGGCGAATTTCACCGGACTATTACTGCATGGACGGCACCATCCCACGCAAGCGGGTTGGCGACATGCTGCGCGCCATCGCCGACATGGAGCGGCGCTACGGACTGCGCTGCATCAACGTCTTCCATGCCGGTGACGGCAACCTGCATCCGCTCATCCTCTACGACGCCAACGTGCCCGGAGAACTCCACCGCACCGAGGCCTTCGGCGCGGAGATTCTCGAACTGTCGGTGAAGCTGGGCGGCACGATCACCGGCGAACATGGCGTCGGCATCGAAAAGATCGACGGCATGTGCGCGCAGTTCGCCACCGACGAACTGGTGGCGTTCCATGACGTCAAGGCGGCATTCGACCCGGCGGGCCTGCTCAATCCCGGCAAGGCCGTGCCTTCGCTGCACCGCTGCGCCGAGTTCGGCCGCATGCACGTTCATCGCGGCGAACTGAAGTTTCCCGATATCGAGCGCTTCTGATGACCGACGCCACCGAGCAATTCGCCGCGCGCATCGTCTCCGCCAGCCGGGAGGCGCCGCTGCGCCTGCGCGGCAGTGGCAGCAAGGATTTCTACGGCAACACTCCGGTCGGCGAGATACTCGACACCCGGGCGCACGCCGGCATCGTCGCCTACGAGCCTACCGAACTGGTCATCACCGCCCGTGCCGGCACGCCACTCGACGAGGTTGAGGCGGCGCTGGCCGCGCAGGGCCAGCTTCTCCCCTTCGAGCCACCCGCGTTTGGCGGTTCGGCCACCATCGGCGGCGTGGTGGCCGCCGGATTGTCCGGTCCGCGCCGGGCCGCCGTCGGCGCGGTGCGCGATTTCGTGCTGGGCGTGAAGTTGATGGACGGCGAGGCCCGTGTGCTCAACTTCGGCGGCCAGGTGATGAAGAACGTGGCCGGCTATGACGTCTCGCGCCTCATCACCGGCAGTCTCGGGACGCTCGGGCTGATCCTGGAAGTCTCGCTGAAGGTACTGCCGCGGCCGGTGGCCGAAGCGACCCTGCGTTTCGAGATGCCCGAGCAGAAGGCCCTGGATGCCATGAATGCCTGGGCCGGCAAGCCGCTGCCCATTGCGGCGAACTGCTGGCACGACGACGTGCTCACGGTGCGCCTGTCCGGTGCCGGCGCGGCGGTGGCGTCAGCCCGGGAAACACTCGGCGGTACCGTGCTCGCCACTGACGACGCGGCGGCCTTCTGGCGCGACCTGCGCGATCAGCGGCTGGATTTCTTCGCCGGCGACGAAGCACTGTGGCGCATGTCGCTGCCCTCGGTGGCGGCGCCGCTGGCCCTGTCCGGCCCGCCATTGATCGAGTGGGGCGGCGCACAGCGCTGGCTGCGCGGTGGTCGCGACGCTGCCCGCTTGCGCGAAGCCGCGACAACCGCCGGCGGCCATGCGACGCTGTTTCGCGGCGGTGACAGGGCGGGCGGTACCTTCCAGCCCCTGCCGGCAACGATGATGGAGATCCATCGCCGCCTGAAATTCGCCTTCGACCCGCGCGGTGTGTTCAATCGCGGTCGCCTCTATCCCGATTTCTGATATTTCCACCAACGAAAGGAACACCATGTCCGCCATCACGACAGCCAGCGGCCTGATCATCGAAGACATCACCGAAGGCGGTGGCGAGGAAGCCCGTGCCGGCCAGATGGTATCGGTCCACTACACCGGCTGGCTGACCGACGGCACCAAGTTCGATTCGAGCAAGGATCGCAACGAGCCTTTCGAATTCGCGCTCGCCGCGCGCCATGTCATCGCCGGCTGGGACGAGGGCGTGCAGGGCATGAAGACCGGTGGCGTGCGCAAGCTGACCATTCCGCCCAACCTCGGCTACGGTGCGCGCGGCGCCGGCGGTGTGATTCCGCCCAATGCCACCCTGGTATTCGAGGTGGCGTTGCTGGCGATTCGCTGAACCGGACTCGGAGCCTCGGCTCATGTGCGGCATTTGTGGCGAACTGCGTTTTGACGGCGGGGAGGCGGACTGGAGCGGCCTGTCGCGCATGATGGCGCGCCTGGCCCGGCGCGGGCCGGATCACGAAGGCAGCTATTCCGACGGACCGGTGATCCTCGGCCATCGCCGGTTGTCGATCATCGATCTGTCCGCTCATTCCCATCAGCCGATGGTGGACAAGGCCCTGGGCCTGACGCTGGTCTTCAACGGCACCATCTACAACTACCGCGAACTGCGCCGGGAGCTTGCCGCGCTCGGCTATCGTTTCTTTTCCGAAGGCGACAGCGAGGTCATCCTCAAGGCCTACCATGCCTGGGGCGAGGATTGCGTCGAGCGCTTCAATGGCATGTTCGCCTTTGCGATCTGGAACGAGGCGGAGCGGGCGTTGTTTCTCGGCCGCGACCGGGCCGGCATCAAGCCGCTCTACTTCTGCCAGGACGACCGACGCTTCCGCTTCGCGTCGACACTGCCGGCCTTGCTGGCCGCCGGGGGTGTCGATACCGACATCGACCCGGTCGCGCTGCACCACCACTTGACGCTGCATGCCGTGGTGCCGGCGCCGCTCACCCTGCTGAAGGGGGTGCGCAAGCTAGCGCCCGGCCATGTCATGACCGTTGCCCCCGACGGCAAGAGTGAGATGCGTCCGTACTGGCGACTCAAGGCACTGCGCCCGGCGCATCCCCTGAGCGAGCAGGCGTGGCTGGTCCGTGTGCGCGCCGCGCTGCTGGCGGCGGTGGAGCGGCAGCAGACCGCGGCCGATGTGCCGGTGGGCGTCCTGCTGTCGGGTGGCCTGGACTCCAGCTTGCTGGTCGGCCTGCTGTCGCAACTCGGCCACGGCGATCTGCAAACCTTCTCGATCGGTTTCGGCGACGCGGGCGATGAAAGCGGCAATGAATTCGAGTATTCCGACGCGGTGGCGAACCACTTCCGTACCCGCCATCGCAAATACCTGATCCCGGACGGCGAGGTGTTGGCGGCGTTGCCGGAGGTGGTGGACCAGATGGCCGAACCGATGGTCAGCCAGGATGTCGCCGCCTTCTATCTGCTTTCGCAGCGCGTCTCGCAATCGGTGAAGGTGGTGATGTCGGGCCAGGGCGCCGACGAGGTGTTCGGCGGCTATTTCTGGTATCCGCTCATGGATGCCGAAAGCGGCTCGCCGGTGGAGCGCTTCCGCCGCCACTACTTCGACCGTGATCACGAGGAGTACCTGGCCACCGTTGGCGCGGAGTATGGCGTGCCGGACGTGACCGCCGATTACGTGGCCGGGCGGCTTGCCGAGCCCGATGCCGACAGTTTTCTCGATCAGGTACTGCGCTTCGATGCGACGACGCTGATCGTGGACGACCCGGTGAAGCGCGTCGACAACATGACCATGGCCTGGGGGCTGGAAGCGCGGGTGCCCTTCCTCGACCACGAACTGGTCGAGCTGGCGATGAGCATGCCGCCGGAGCTGCGCCTCAAGGAGGGCGGCAAGTGGCCGCTCAAGGCCATGGCCCGTGGCCTGATTCCCGATTCGGTGATCGACCGGCCGAAGGGTTACTTTCCCGTACCGGCCTTCAAGTTTCCCCGGGGACCCTTCCTCGATTTCATGCGCAGCGTGCTGGACAGCGATGCCTGCCGGCGGCGCGGCCTGTTTCGGCGCGAGATGGTGGCGAAGCTGCTGGCCGCGCCGATGGATCACTACACGCGGCTACAGGGCGCCAAGGTCTGGCATCTGGCCTTGCTCGAATTCTGGCTGCAACGGCACGTGGATCGCCGCTAAGTGAGCGGAACCTTGCCGGCCGCGCTGCATATTGTGCTGCCCGAGTGGTTGGCGCGAACCGTTTGCCCGCCGCTGCCCGGGTTGCCCGAGCGCATGGCCTTTGTCATCGACCTGTCGCGCCGCAACGTGGCTACCGGCAGCGGCGGGCCGTTCGCGGCGGCCGTGTTCGAAGCGGCCAGCGGCCGGCTGCTGGCGGCCGGCGCCAATCTCGTGGTGCGGAACCATTGCTCGGCGGCGCACGCCGAGGTTCTGGCGCTGTCTCTCGCCCAGCAGGCACTGTGTAGCCATGATCTCGGCGCGCCGGGGCTGCCGGTCTGCGAGCTGGTGAGCAGTTGCGAGCCTTGCGCCATGTGCATTGGCGCGGTGGCCTGGTCGGGCGTGCAGCGGCTGGTTTTCGCCGCCCGTGAGGCGGATGCCCGCGCCATCGGCTTCGACGAGGGGCCGAAACATCCCGACTGGGCCGGCGAACTGCGCCGGCGGGGCATGCTCGTGACCGGCGATCTGCTGCGCGCGGACGCGGTGGCGGTGCTCGAGTCCTATCGCACCGTCGGCGGGCCGATCTACAACGGGTGTGCCGGCCCGGCATAGCCGGCACCGGGGGCCCTTCGCGCGGATTTCATCGGCCGCCCCGTGTCGCGCCGCGATCTCGAGATTTTGACGAAATCGTAACAATACGGAGCAATCTCAACATCTCGGCGATTTGATCAAGTGGTGAAACGACCGCTCGCCGCTTCCATGTTGTGCCGCGGCATCGCCCGGCCCGGAAACGTCGCGCACGTGCCTATTGATCGGGGTCTGGCAACTTGGTGCGGCGCACCAGTCGGTTTCACCAAGGCCATGGGCATGGCGCTTGCTGAACATGGCTGCCGGAACGGGTGCGAACGCCGCCCGGCAACCGAGTCGAGACAGATCAATTGAGGAGGAATCACGTGGCCTTGCTAGAACGCAGCGAGTGGTACGACATCGCCCGCAGCACCAACTGGACTCCGACCTACGTCACCGAGTCCGAACTATTTCCGGATGTCATGACCGGGGCCATGGGCGTGTCCCGGGAGAAGTGGGAGATCTACGACGAGCCCTACAAGACGTCCTATCCCGAGTACGTGCGCATCCAGCGCGAGAAGGATGCCGGCGCCTATTCGGTGAAGGCAGCGCTGGAGCGCAGCCGGATGTTCGAAGATGCCGATCCCGGGCTGGCTGTCGATCCTGAAGGCCCACTACGGCGCCATCGCCCTGGGCGAGTACGCGGCCATGAGCGCCGAGGCGCGCATGGTGCGCTTCGGCAGGCGCCGGGCATGCGCAACATGGCCACCTTCGGCATGATGGACGAGAACCGCCACGCCCAGATCCAGCTGTTCTTCCCCCACGAGCATTGCTCGAAGGACCGGCAGTTCGACTGGGCGCACAAGGCCTACCACTCGAACGAGTGGGGTGCCATCGCCGCGCGCCATACCTTCGACGACCTGTTCATGACCCGCAGCGCCACCGACATCGCCGTGATGCTGACCTTCGCCTTCGAGACCGGCTTCACCAACATGCAGTTCCTCGGTCTGGCCGCCGACGCCGCCGAGGCGGGCGACTTCACCTTCTCCAGCCTGATCTCGAGCATCCAGACCGACGAGTCGCGTCATGCCCAGATCGGCGGCCCGGCGCTGCAGGTGCTGATCAGCAACGGTCGCAAGGAGGAGGCGCAGAAGCTGGTGGATGTCGCCATTGCGCGCGCCTGGCGACTCTTCAGCCTGCTGACCGGCACCTCGATGGACTACAACACGCCGCTCGACCACCGCAAGCAGTCGTTCAAGGAGTTCATGCAGGAGTGGATCGTCGGCCAGTTCGAGCGCTCGCTGATCGACATGGGCCTGGATCTGCCCTGGTACTGGGACCAGATGATCGCCGAGTTCGACTACCAGCACCACGCCTACCAGATGGGCCTCTGGTTCTGGCGGCCGACCCTGTGGTGGAATCAGGCCGCCGGCATGACGCCCGAGTGCCGCGACTGGCTGGAGGAGAAGTATCCCGGCTGGAACGACACCTTCGGCAAGGCGTGGGACGTGATCATCGACAACCTGCTGGCCGGCAAGCGGGAGCTGACCTTTCCGGAGACGCTGCCGATCGTCTGCAACATGAGCCAGATCCCGATCTGCGCCATCCCGGGCAATGGCTGGAACGTGCAAGGACTATCCGCTCGACTACAGGGCCGCACCTACCACTTCAACTCCGAGATCGACCGCTGGGTGTTCCAGCAGGACCCGGTGCGCTACCGCGACCACCTGACGCTGGTGGACCGCTTCCTGGCCGGACAGATCCAGCCGCCGAACCTGATGGGCGCCCTGCAGTACATGAACCTGGCGCCCGGCGAGATCGGCGACGACGCCCACAACTACGCCTGGGTCGAGGCCTACCGCAACAATCCCTACCAGAAGAAGGCCGCCTGAGGCCTTAACAGAGAGGAGAACGACGATGGCACTGTTTCCCTTGATTTCCAATTTCCAGTACGACTTCGTCCTGCAGCTGTTGCCGGTCGACACCGAGAACACCATGGACGAGGTGGCCGCGGCGGCGGCCCACCACTCGGTCGGCCGGCGCGTCGCGCCGCAGCCGGGCAAGGTGGTGCGCGTGCGCCGCCAGGGCGCGAGCGAGCTTCTTCCCGCGCCAGAGCAAGCTCGCGAGACCGACATCAAGCCGATGGAGTGCATCGAGTTCATCTTCATGCGACCGCCTGAGGGCAGCCATGGCATTTCAGCAAAGTCTGCACCCTCGACGACTCTGGGAAGGCGAGATGACCGAGGTCGAGGTCGATGGCCACGAGATGCTGCTGGTCTGGCCCGAAGGCGGCGAGGTGCAGGCCTACCAGGGCGTCTGCCCGCACCAGGACATCCCGCTGTCGAAGGCAAGTTCGACGGCCAGGTGCTGATGTGCCGCGCCCATCAGTGGACCTTCGACGGCCACCAGCCGGCGACGGCATCAACCCCGGCGACTGCCGGCTGGCCCGGTACCCCGTCAAGGTCGACGGCGACGACATCCACGTCGACATCGAGGGCGTCACGCCCCTGTTCGCCCACGCATGAACATCAGGAGGAAACCATTGTGACTGAGCAAAAAACCGCCGACGGCTACCGCAACAATCGCGTCGGCCCGGTACTGCGCAGCAGCGACATCACCGAAGGCGTGATCGAAGCGGCGCAGGAAGACAACCCGGGCAAGACCATCCGCGTCGACGACAAGGTGGCCTACGTGCGCATCGACACCGACGACGAGCTGATCCTGCGGCGCGAGACCCTGGAGCGCACCCTCGGCCGGCCCTTCAGGATGTCCGAGCTGGAGGTCAATCTCGGCTCCTTCGCCGGCCGCATCGAGACCACGGAGGACCACGTCCGCTTCTACTACGAAAAGACACTCTGAACCGGAGAGACACCGAACATGAACGCAACCCGAAGTCCTCAAGCCGCTCAAGACCTGGAGCCATCTGGCCGGACGCCGTCGCAAGCCGAGCGAGTACGAGATCGTCTCCACCAACCTGCACTACACCACCGACAATCCCAACGCGCCGTTCGAGCTCGATCCGAACATGGCCATGGCGCGACTGGTTCAAGAAGAACCGCAACGCCAGCCCGCTTCAGCACGCCGACTGGAACGCCTTCCGCGATCCCGACGAGATCGTCTATCGCACCTACAACATGCTGCAGGACGGCCAGGAGACCTATGTGTCGGGTCTGTTCGACCAGTTCTCCGCGCGCGGCCACGACACCATGCTCGAGCGCACCTGGGCGGGCAGCCTGGCGCGGCTATACACGCCGGCGCGCTACCTCTTCCACACGCTGCAGATGGGTGCGGCCTACCTGACACAGATGGCGCCGGCCTCGACCATCTCCAACTGCGCGGCCTACCAGACGGCCGACTGCGCTGCGCTGGCTGACCCACACGGCCTACCGCACGACGGAGCTGTCCAAGACCTTCGCCGACGTCGGCTTCGGGCACGACGAGCGCGCGCTACTGGGAGACGGACCCCGCCTGGCAGGGCTTCCGCGAGCTCGTCGGAGAAGGCACTGGTAGCCTGGGACTGGGCCGAGTGCTTCGTGGCCTTCAGCCTGGTTCTGCGTCCGGCGGTCGAGGAGGCGGTGCTGCGCGGTCTGGGCCAGGCCGCGCGCCACAACGGCGACACCTTGCTGGGCCTGCTCACCGATGCCCAGTTGATCGATGCCCAACGTCATCGCCGCTGGGCAGCGGCGCTGGTCAAGATGGCCCTCGAAACGCCAGCCAACCGCCAGGTGCTGTCGGACTGGGTGGCGAAGTGGGAGCCGCTGGCCGACGCCGCCATCGACGCCTATTGCGCGGCGTTGCCGGACGCGCCACAGGCCGCCGGCCAGGCCCGGGAGGCCGTACGCGCTTTCCGCCAGGGACTCGGCCTCTGACGGAGCGGGCGGGGCCGCGGCCCCGCCCGACTGACCCCATGGAATACACGATCCGCATCGAGGGCGGCGCGAGCTTCCGCGTCGCCACCGACGAACCGAACTTGCTGCGCGGCGCCCTGCGTGCCGGCGTCGGCTTTCCCCACGAATGCAGCGTCGGTGGTTGCGGCGGCTGCCGTTTCGAACTCGTCGAGGGCGAGGTGGCGACGCTCTGGGAAGCCGCCCCGGGACTGACCGAGCGCGACCGCAAGCGCGGCAAGCGTCTGGCCTGCCAATGCCGGCCGCTGTCCGACTGTACCGTGCGCGTGCGCACCAGCGACGAATACCGGCCCGCGGTGCCGCCCCGACAACTGGAAGCTACCTTGGTCGAGCGCCGGCCACTGACCGCCGACATGGCCGAGTTCACCTTTCGCACTGACGCGGCGGCCGAGTTCCTGCCGGGCCAGTACGCGCTGTTGCAGTTGCCAAACACTTCCGGCGCCCGGGCCTTTTCGATGAGCAACTTGGCCAACGGCGACGGCATCTGGCAGTTCATCATCCGCCGCGTCCCGGGTGGGGCGGGCGGCACGGTGCTGTACGAAGTCATGCATCCCGGTGACAGCGTGCCGCTGGATGGCCCCTATGGCATGGCCTACCTGAGGCCGGAGAGTCCCCGGGATCTGGTATGCGTCGCCGGCGGGTCGGGGCTGGCGCCCATGCTGTCCGTGGCGCGGGCAGCCATGAACCGGCCGGGCGCCGGGTGCCTGGATTTCTTCTATGGCGTGCGCACCGCCGCCGACCTTTGCGCCCAGCCCTTCCTGGCCGACCTGCCGGACTTCGGGTCGCGCCTGCGCTTTCACCCGGTAGTGTCGCAGACGGCGTCGGACGACGGCTGGGATGGCCCCCGGGGCTTCGTTCACGAGGCTTTGGCGAGGGGCCTGGACAAGCCCTTCCTCGACCACGACTTCTACTTCGCCGGGCCGCCACCGATGATCGAGGCGGTCCAGCAGTTGCTGATGATGGAGCACAAGGTGCCGTTTGGGCAGATACATTTTGATCGCTTCGTTTGAGGTCTGGCTCGGAAAAGCCGTTGCAGCCGCCGAATTTCCATAGAATGGGACAAGAGTTCGATCCCAAGCCCCGGTAAGAACCGCAAGCCCACGGAGGAGGCAATGACCACGAGAAAGGCCAAGCGGTCGGCTGGCCAACACCCGCCACCCGCGGGCGAGCTCGGTCCGGCCGAGATTCGCGTCCCCGACATTCAGGACCTGGCGAAGCGTCTGCGCTTCGCTCCCCAGCAGGGCCGCATCTGGCTCGACGACCAGCGCATGATGCTGTGGCATGTGAGTTCCATGGGCGTGCTGCGCCAGGAACTCATCGAGAGTCTCGGCAAGGAGACCGCGCGCGGCCTGATCACGCGGATCGGCTATCAGGCGGGTGCTCGCGACGCGGAAATGACACGCAAGGTGCGCGCCGGTTCGAACAGCTACGACGACTTCCTGGCGGGGCCGCAGCTGGTCTCCCTGGAGGGCATTGTCCACTGCGTGCCCAACGCCCTTGCCATCGACGTGGAAAAAGGCCATTACTACGGTGACTTCTACCTGGTGGATTGCGCCGAGGCAGAGACGCACATCGCCAGCTACGGCATCGGCAACGAGCCGGTGTGCTGGATGTTGCTGGGCTATGCCTGCGGCTTCACCAGCACCTTCATGGGCCGGCCCATCCTCTGGCGGGAAATCGAATGCCGGAGCATGGGCCACGACAAGTGCCGTGTGGTCGGCAAGCCGGTGGAAGAGTGGGAGGATGCCGAGGACGACCTGCGTTTCCTGCAAATCGGCGACTTCGTCAAGTGGGGCCACCATGCCAAGGCCGTGCCGCCCACGGCGACGCGCCCCCGGACCCGGGTCGCTACGCCGCAGGAGAACCCTTTCGGCATGGTCGGCATTTCCAGCGGCTTCAATATGGTCTGCCACATGGTGCAGAAGGCCGCGCCCACCGCGGCTACCGTGCTGTTCCTCGGCGAGAGTGGCGTCGGCAAGGAAATCTTCGCCAACAACCTGCACCGCTTGAGCAAGCGGGGCGCCGGCCCTTTCATCGCGGTGAACTGCGCCTCGATCCCGGAACACCTGATGGAGTCGGAGTTGTTTGGCGTCGAGAAGGGCGGCTATACCGGCGCGGTGACCTCCCGGCCCGGTCGTTTCGAGCGGGCGCATGGGGGCACCCTGTTTCTCGACGAGATCGGCACGCTCAGTTTCACCGCCCAAGGGAAGATGCTGCGCGCGCTTCAGCAGGGCGAGATCGAGCGGGTCGGCGATTCCAGGATACGCAAGATCGATGTCCGGGTCGTCGCCGCGACCAACGTCAATCTGCGCGAGGCGGTCAAGGCCGGCCGTTTCCGCGAAGACTTGTTCTTCCGCCTCAATGTCTTTCCGATCAAGGTACCGCCGCTGCGCGAGCGCCGCGACGACATACCGCTGATGATGAACTGGTTTCTCCAGCATTTCGCCAAGCAGCACGGCAAGAACATCACCGGCTTCCGCGAACGAGCCGTGAATACCTTGTTCAACTACGACTGGCCAGGCAACGTGCGCGAGTTGGAGAACATGATCGAGCGGGCGGTGATTCTCGCCGACGACGGCGGTGCCCTGGACCTCTGCCATCTGCTCACCGCCGGCGAGGAGATCGATTCGGCCTCCTTCGTCCTGCGGCGCAACGGCAACATCGTGCTGGCCGCCGACGAGGCCGCGGCGGGCATCGATCTGCCCCAGCCCGCCGAGAGGATCCAGTGCCTTGCCGACACCGAGGTGGCCATGCTGCGCGCGGCGGTGGCGCAAGCCAATGGCAATCTGTCGCACGCGGCGCGGCTCTTGGGCATCAGTCGCCCCAAACTCGCCTATCGTCTGCGCAAGTACGACATCGCCGCGGGTTAGCCAGGCCTCCAGCCCGCCGGGCCGGAAGCATCGACGCGAAGCGCGCTCCGCAACAGACAGGCGTGTTCAGTGTAAATTCCGCGCATGGAAACCCATCTCGCGGACTTCATTCGTCACACCAGCGCCGGCCAGGAAGCGGCGGCCATCCTGCGCAAGTGCGTGCACTGCGGCTTCTGCACCGCCACCTGCCCGACCTACCAGTTGCTGGGCGACGAACTCGACGGTCCGCGCGGTCGCATCTACCTGATCAAGCAGGTTCTGGAAGGCTCCCCGGCCAGCGAAAAGACGCGGCTGCATCTGGACCGCTGCCTGACCTGCCGTGCCTGCGAAACCACTTGTCCGTCGGGCGTCCGGTACGGTCGGCTGCTCGACATCGGTCGCGAGGTGGTGGCCGAACATCTGCCGCGGCGCGGTGTCGACGCCACGGCGCGCAATATGCTGCGGGGTCTATTGCCGCGCCCGGCGCTGTTCGGGGCGGCCATGAAGCTCGGTCAGGTGTTCCGGCCGCTGCTGCCCGGCGTTTTGAAGGCCAAGGTGCCGCCAGTCCAGTCGGCCGGGCTGTGGCCGGCGGCGGGTCACGCGCGGCGCATGCTGGCATTGGCCGGCTGTGTGCAGCCGGCGATGCTGCCAGGCATCAATAGCGCGGCGGCGCGGGTGCTGGATCGGCTCGGCATCAGCCTGGTCGAGGAAGGCAGGGCGGGTTGCTGTGGCGCCGTGCGCTTCCATCTCGACGACGGCGTGGGTGCCCGGAGCGATGCCCGCCGCAACATCGACGCCTGGTGGCCGCATGTGGAAGCCGGTGCCGAGGCCATCGTGATGACGGCCTCCGGCTGCGGCGTTCAGGTCAAGGACTATGGCCACCTGCTGCGCGAAGATGCCCGCTATGCCGCCAAGGCCGAGCGTATTGCCGCGCTGACGCGCGATGTGGGCGAGGTGGTGGCGGCCGAAGGCGAACGCCTGGCGCGCCTGTTCGCCGGCCATGGTTTGCCAAAGACCCGGGTCGCCTTCCATGCGCCCTGTACCTTGCAGCATGGCCAGGGAATTCGCGGTGTCGTCGAAGCACTGCTGGTCGCGGCCGGCTTCGAACTCACCGCGGTGGCGGATGGGCATCTCTGCTGCGGTTCGGCGGGCACCTATTCGGTGTTGCAGCCGACGATTTCGCTGCAGCTACGCGCCAACAAGCTGGCGGCGCTGATCGCCGGCCAGCCGGTGGCGGTCGCCAGCGCCAACGTCGGCTGCATCACGCACTTGCAGGAAGGCGCCGCGCTGCCGGTACGACACTGGATAGAACTGCTCGACGAGCGCCTGGCCCTGCTGGAGCGCGGCAGGGACGGACCCCGCCATGAGCGAACCGAATAGACCGTCCGACGTGGACCGGCGCGTCGATCTGCGGTTGCGCGAGATATTCGTCGAAGCTTACGACGTGCTCGAGCCTTTCTTCGAATCAGCCCGGGCGCGGGCTGAAGACTCCCGCGAACAACAAGCCTTCGATGCGCTCCAGAAGCGCTTTTCACACCTCTCGCGCGAGGAGGTGTTCATCATGGTTACTGCCGCCCGGCGGGTATTTGGCGCCGGCGGCAAACCGGCGGCCTGAGCAGCCGGATCAGGCGCCGCCGCCGCTCAGACGTTGTTCGCCACCAGCAGTTTTGCCTCCGCTTCGGCGACCTTGGTGCCATCCTGATTGAGACAGACGCCGGAGAACGAGACCATGCCGCCATTGTGCTTGGGCTTGTCGTCCTTCGCCGTGACGGTCCAGAGGCTGGTCAGCGTGTCGCCGGCGCGCGCCGGCGCCGTGAAGCGGATCGAATGTTCGACATAGGCGATGGCCGTGCCGTAGAGGATCATGCCCATCTGGGCGGCCATGATGTTGCTGGTGAGGTAGCCATGGCCGATGCGGCCACCGAACTTTCCCTGTTTTGCCCAGGCCTCATTGACGTGCAGGGGATTCAAGTCGCCGAAGAGGCCGGCACCGAGGACGATATGCGTTTCGGTGAGCGTCATGGACGACTCGAACTTGTCGCCCACCTTGAGTTCGTTGTAGCCGCGGCCGGGAAACATGGGGATCTCCGTCAGGTGGTGGATTAACTTTAGTAGTATATCGGCCGACTGCCGTTGCCAACTGCTGGCCTATAATCCAACTCATGCCCTTGACCATAGAAGCCTGTACCGCCCAGCATATCGGCGATCGGCAGGAACAGCAGGATCGTGTCGCCATCTTCGCCCATCCCAAGGCAAAGGGCACGCTGCTGGCGGTGCTCGCGGATGGCATGGGCGGCCATACTGGCGGGGCGTTGGCCGCCGAGCAGGTGGTGCATACGGCGCGGCAGAACTTCGAAGCGAACGGCCCCAGCCCGGATTCCGTGCGCGATATGCTGCAATCGGCGATTCGCGATGCCCATGACGGTATCGGCCTGACGCGCTATACCAGCGAACAGGACCCCCACAGCACGGCCTGCCTGCTGGTTCTCCAGCCTGGGCGCGCCGACTGGGCGCACTGCGGTGATTCGCGCATCTATCATTTCCGCGATGGCCAGTGCCTGGCGCGCAGCTTCGATCACTCCTACGTGATGGATCTGGTGCACAAGGGCTTTCTCACCGAGGCCCAGGCCGAGCAGCACCCGAACAAGAATATTCTGATCTCCTGCCTGGGCGACAAGGAAACGCCGCGCATCGACCTCGGGGCAAGCGCGCCGCTGGTGGCTGGCGACTGTTTCCTGCTGTGCTCGGACGGTGTCTGGGCCTATTTTTCCGACGAGGAGCTGGGCCGCCTGTTGCAGGACTTCGCGCCGCGCCAGGCGGCCGAAATGATCATCGGCGCGGCCCGTACGCGGGCACAGGGGCGTGGCGACAATTGTTCGCTGGCGATCGTTCGCCTCAAGGAAGTGGAGAAGGCCGCCGCGCCGATCGGTCGGCAGGCGCGCTGATCAGCCCAGCCATTTGCGGCGCCAGAAGATCAGGCCGAGGGTGGCCGCCACGCACAGCATCAGGCCGACAACGATGCCGAAGCCATTGGGGTTGTCGAGCAGGGGCATGACCTTGAAGTTCATGCCGAAGATCCCGGCCAGCAGGGTCGAGGGCATGAATATCAAGGCGATCACCGTCAGCACCCGGACTTCCTGATTGACGCGGTTGCTGATGGTCGACAGATAGATGTCGAGCAACCCGGCGATCAGGTCGCGGATCGCTTCCAGCGATTCGATGACGTGCACGGTGTGATCGTAGATGTCGCGCAGATAGGGCTGCACTTCGGCGCCGAAGAACCCGTTGCCACGGGTCAGGCCGTTGATGATTTCCCGCAGTGGCCAGACGGCGCGGCGCAGGGTGACGGTTTCCCGCTTCAGGAAGTGCAGGGTTTCCAGCACGCGCGGCGTCGCTTTGAGCATCAGCTCCTCCTCGAGCTGCTCGGCGCGCTCGCCGATGCCCTCGAGGACAGCGAAGTAGCGATCGACCACGGTGTCGAGCAGTGCGTAGGCCAGATAGTCGGCGCCCAGGCGGCGGATCTGGCCCCGGTTTTCGCGCAGCCGGTCGCGAATCGGATTGAAGTTGCCGGTCGGCCGCTCTTGGAAGGTGAGCACGAAGTTGCGGCCGATGACCATGCTGACCTGCTCGGAGGTAACGGTCAGGTCCTTGTCATCGTAGTCGAAGAAGCGCGCCACCAGAAAAAGATAGTCACCATAGTCGTCGAGCTTGGGGCGCTGGTCGGTATTGAGGATGTCCTCCAGCACGAGCGGATGGAGCTTGAAGCGGCGGCCAATCTCGGCCATCACCTCCGGTTCGTGCAGGCCATGGACATTCAGCCACAGCACCGGTTGTGTCGGTTCGAAGTTCCGGCTTTCCTCGATGGACTGGAACTGTCGTTCCCCCAGGTTGTCCGGGCCATACTCGATCAGGCCGATGGCGGCATGGTCGATCTTGCGTTCGCCCAGGTGCACCAGCGCCCCGGGCGGCAAACCGGTCTTGGTCGAGCGTCGCTTGCGTCCCGCCATAAGTCGTTTTTCGCAAAAAAGGAGGAAAATCTGCGTATGATTCCGCCGATGGATTGGCCGCCCGGGCACGCCCCGGGCGCGTTCGCTCAGACGCTGCCGGCGACTATAACAATTATCTTACAGAGGTTCCGATGCCACTCACTATTGGCGTTCCACGCGAGGTCTATGCTGGCGAGAAGCGGGTCGCCAGTGTCCCGGATGTAGTCGAAAAGCTGATCAAGCTGGGTTTTTCGGTCGTTGTCGAGAGTGGCGCCGGCGATGCCGCCAATTTCAGCGACGACACCTACCGTGCCGCCGGCGCCGAGATTGCCGACAGCGCGGCGGCCCTCTGGGCCCGGGCCGACCTTGTCTTCAAGGTACGCGCCCCCAGTGTTGATGAAGTGAGTCTCATGAAGGATGGCGGCTCGCTGATCAGCTTCATCTGGCCCGCCCAGAACCCGGAACTGCTGCAAAGCCTCGCTGCCAAGAATGCGACGGTACTGGCCATTGACTCGCTGCCGCGGCAGTTGAGCCGCGCCCAGAAGATGGACGCATTGACCTCCATGGCCGGCGTTGCCGGCTACCGCGCCGTCATCGAGGCCGCCAATGCCTTCGGCCGGTTCTTCAACGGGCAGATCACCGCCGCCGGGAAGATCCCGCCGGCCAAGGTCTTCATCGCCGGTGCCGGCGTGGCCGGCTTGGCCGCGATCGGCACCGCCGCCGGCCTGGGTGCCATCGTGCGCGCCAACGACACCCGGGCGGAAGTCGCCGACCAGGTCGTTTCACTGGGCGGCGAGTTCGTCAAGGTCGAATACGAGGAAGAGGGTTCCGGCGGCGGCGGTTACGCCAAGGTGATGAGCGAGGGCTTCCAGCAGGCCCAGCGCGAGATGTACGCCAAGCAGGCCAAAGATGTGGACATCATCATCACCACCGCGCTGATTCCAGGCAAGCCCGCGCCCAAGCTGATCACCGCCGAGATGGTGCGGAGCATGAAGCCGGGCAGCGTCATCGTCAACATGGCGGCGGAGCAGGGTGGCAACTGCGAACTGACCGAGCCGGGCCAGGCGGTGGTGAAGCACGGTGTGACCATCGTCGGCTACACCGACCTGGTCAGCCGCCTGGCGAAGCAATCCTCGACGCTGTATGCGAACAACCTGCTGCGCTTGACCGAGGAACTATGCAAGACGCAGGCTGTAAAAGGCGATGGCACCATCAACGTCAATATGGACGATGACGCCATCCGAGGCCTGACGGTCATCAAGGAAGGCAACGTCACCTGGCCGGCGCCACCGCCCAAGCTCTCGGCCGCCCCGCCCCAGGCCAAGCCCGCCGCCGCCGCGCCGGCCAAGAAGGGCCACGGTCATGGCGCCAGTGAGCCGATGGCCGGCAGCGCCCTGTCGCTCATGTTCGGCCTGGGCGCCCTGTTGTTCGTGCTGGTCGGCGCCTACGCTCCGACGGCCTTCATCGGCCATTTCACGGTGTTCGTGCTGGCCTGCTTCGTTGGCTACATGGTGGTTTGGAACGTGACTCCGGCCCTGCATACGCCGCTGATGAGCGTCACCAACGCCATCTCCAGCATTATCGCCATCGGCGCCCTGGTGCAGATCGCCCCGCCGCTGGACGACCCGCTGGCCGCCAACCGGCCGACGCTGTGGATTCTGGCGCTGGCCGCCGTCGCCCTGGTGCTGACCTCGATCAACATGTTCGGCGGTTTCGCCGTCACCCGCCGCATGCTGGCGATGTTCAGGAAGTAAAGTCATGCTCGCCAATCTTGCCAACGTCTCATACATCGGCGCCACCATCCTCTTCATCCTCAGCCTGGGCGGTCTGTCCAATCCGGAATCGTCGCGGCGCGGCAACCTCTACGGCATAATCGGCATGACCATCGCCGTGCTGGCCACCGTATTGGGTCCGCGTGTCACCATGGCCGGCCTGCCCTGGATCGTTGGCACCATGGTGGTCGGCGGTGCCATCGGCCTCTACGCGGCGCGCACGGTGCAGATGACACAGATGCCGGAATTGGTCGCCCTGATGCACAGCCTGGTCGGCCTGGCCGCCATGCTGGTCGGCTTCGCCAGCTATATCGATACCTCGGTCGTATTCACTGGCGCCGAGAAGGCCATTCACGAACTGGAGATCTATATCGGCATCTACATCGGTGCCATCACCTTCTCGGGTTCGGTGATCGCTTTCGGCAAGCTCTCGGGCAGGATCGGCGGCAAGCCGGTGCTGCTGCCGGCGCGACACTTGATCAACCTCATCGGCATGGTCCTGGTGATCTACTTCGCCTACGATTTCATGCAGGCGCACGGTCCGGCGGCCGGTACCCTGGCGCTGGTGGTGATGACCGCGGTCGGCCTGTTGTTCGGCATCCACATGGTGATGGCGATCGGCGGCGCCGACATGCCGGTGGTGGTGTCGATGCTGAACAGCTACTCGGGCTGGGCCGCCGCAGCCACCGGCTTCATGCTCTCCAACGACCTGCTCATCGTGGTCGGTGCGCTGGTCGGCTCGAGTGGCGCGATCCTGTCCTACATCATGTGCCGGGCGATGAACCGCAACTTCATCAGCGTCATCGCCGGCGGTTTCGGCACCGGCGGCGGCACGGTGGCCAAGGCCGATGGCCAGCCGGTCGGCGAGGTTACCGCGATCAGCGCCACGGAGACGGCCGAGTTGCTACGCGATGCCAAGAACGTAATCATCGTGCCTGGCTACGGCATGGCAGTTGCGCAGGCCCAGCACACGGTTTACGAGATCACCCGGTTGCTGCGCGAGAAGGGCGTCAATGTGCGCTTCGGCATCCACCCGGTGGCGGGCCGCATGCCCGGCCACATGAATGTGCTGCTGGCCGAGGCCAAGGTGCCCTACGACATCGTGATGGAGATGGACGAGCTCAACGAAGACTTCCCCGCCACCGATGTGTCGATCGTCATCGGCGCCAACGACATCGTCAATCCGGCCGCCCAGGACGATCCGACCAGCCCGATCGCCGGCATGCCGGTGCTGGAGGTCTGGAAGGCCAAGACCTCGATCGTGATGAAGCGCAGCATGGCCTCGGGCTACGCCGGCGTCGACAACCCGCTCTTCTACAAGGACAACAACCGGATGCTGTTCGGCGATGCCAAAAAGATGCTTGACGAGGTCCTCGCCGCGCTGAAAGCCTAAAAGAATCGGTCGGACGGGCGAAATGACAAGGGCGGCCATGGCCGCCCTTGTCATTTGCGCCAACCGGTCCCGATCAATAGGGCCGCATCGGCGGGGGCATCATCTGCTGACGCGGGCGCATCATCTCGTTGATCACCTGCCGGTAATGCAGCAGCGCGCTCATGCCGTTGGCGGAGACATCGATGACCCGCCAACCCTTTTCGGTCTGGCGCAGACGAAACTCGAGACGCGCCGGATAGCCACCGCTAGGATTCTCGATGGCGACCGGCAGTGTCACCTGACCAGGGGCGTCGTACTGGGCGGGCAGGTAGATCAGCTGCTGCTGGCTGTAACGGGCCAACTTTTGTGCCATCTTCTCCAGGAACGACTGCTTGATGCGGGTCGTCAGTTCCGCCTGCTGCGCCTCGTCCATGTGCTGGAAGCGACGGCCTGCGGCCCACTCGGCCATGTAGTCGAAATCGAACCAAGGCGCGACTTCCTGATGTAGATAAGCCGCCAGGCTGCCGCGATTGGGCTTGCTGCCAAGAAAGCGGGTGAGGTTCTCCACCCCTTCCTGCAGTACGGATGCCGGGGAGTTCTGCTCCTCGGCGCGCGGATTCCACGGATAGCTACCAGGACCGTAGTCGCCAGCGGGGGGGACGGCATCCCAGTTCCGATAGCCGCCATAGGGCTGGGCTTGCGCCAATTGAGACGACAGCGCAATCGCCGTGGCCAATGACAATCCGAGGGACCGCTTGAAGTATCGAGACATCGAGAATTTCTCCGGAAGACGATGGGGAACAGACCAGGCCAGATCCTGCCTAGCGGCGGATAGTGAACCAAGACGCCGTCACTTGCAAGACGGCTCGGAATTGAACCCGAAGGTCGGTTGTTTCAGGGGCGGGCGCAGGGCCAAACGTTGCGCCGCACCATTTTGTGATTATGCCATCGGCAAGTCTTGGGGCGTGGGCTCGGCTATTTCTTACCGAGCCCACCGAGCAGCGCGGCCACCGGGCGCAGCGGCCGCCGGGGTGGTGCCGCCGCCGCGGCCTTGTCGGTCGGTCCGTCCGATACTTTCGATTCGTAGGGCTTGCGAAAATCGAAGCCGCCGGCGACGGGCGCGGGTGGGGTCGGGACATGGCCGACCGTCGGTGGCAACTGTACGGGGGCCTTGGGCCCGTGCCGTTCCCGGTCTCTATCCCGATGGGTGTGGCCATGACCGCGATCGCGACCGCGCTTTTCGGATTCGATGACGCCGACGGCGAAGTCGGGAACGGCCACCTGCTCGATCTTCAACTTGAGCAGGCGCTCGATGTCGTTGAGGCGCGGCTTCTCCTCGGGTGCCACCAGAGACGTGGCGTCGCCCGACTTGCCGGCCCGGCCGGTGCGGCCAATGCGATGGATGTAGTCTTCGGCGACGTGCGGCAGTTCGTAGTTGATGACATGCGGCAGGTCGTCTATGTCGAGCCCTCGCGCGGCGACATCGGTGGCGACCAGCACCCGCGCGGCGCCGCTCTTGAAGGCTTCAAGCGCCTCGGTGCGCTGCTGCTGGCTCTTGTCGCCATGAATGGCGACGGCATTGACGCCCTGGCGCTCCAGCCAAGTGGCCAGGCGGGCGGTGCCGAATTTGGTGCCGACGAAGACCAGCGCCTGCATGGTGGGCGCCTCATTGACCATGTGCAGCAAAAGATGACGCTTGCGGTCGGAATCGACGGCGTACATCCGGTGCGTGATGGTCTCGGAGACCGTGTTGCGACGGGCGACTTCGATGAGCTGGGGGTCCTTTAGCATCGTGTCGGCCAGCTTCTTGATCTCTTCCGAGAAGGTGGCCGAGAACAGCAGGCTCTGCCGCGCCTTGGGCAGCATGGCCAGGATGCGGCGGATGTCGGGGATGAAGCCCATGTCGAGCATTCGGTCGGCTTCGTCCAGGATGACGAATTCCACCTGGCTGAAATTGACGCTCCTTTGCTGGACATGGTCGAGCAGGCGGCCCGGCGTGGCAACGACGATTTCGCGGCCCTCGCGCAGTTCGGCGGTCTGCGGCTTGATGTCAACTCCGCCATAGACGCACACCGAGCGCAGCGGCAGGTGCTTGCTGTAGGTGACGACGCTTTCATGCACCTGCATCGCCAATTCGCGGGTTGGCGTCAGAATCAGGCAGCGCACCGGGTGACGGGCCGGCGAGGAACTGCTGCTGGCATGGCGGGCCAGCCGATGCAGCATGGGCAGCGTGAAGCCGGCGGTCTTGCCGGTGCCGGTCTGGGCGCCGCCCATGACGTCCTGTCCCGCCAGAATGACCGGAATGGCCTGAATCTGGATGGGTGTGGGGTCCGTGTAGCCGGCATCTTCGACGGCTCGGAGAATTTCGGGCAACAGCCCGAGGTCTGCAAACTTCATGGAATCTCCCGAAACGGCCTGCCCGCGTCAGCGGGTACCGGTTCAGGCGATTGGTGTGGGAATGCTGGATCGACCGATGGGGTCGAACAGCCGGGCCGAACGCCGACCCAAACTGTCAGAGCAGCGCGCCAACCGGCAGGGCGCGCGCGGGTATTCTACTGGAATCGACCGGCCGGCGGGAGCCGCCGCGTGGGTTCAGGCAAGTTGCGGCGCTAACGGCATGCCGGACAGGCCATGAGCGGCGCTGTGTTTGGCGCCGGCCTTCTTTTCCGTGGCCGGCTCGGGCGACTTGGCGGATGGCTCCTCGCCGACCGCCTTGTCGCCCTTGCGGGTCGGCGCTTCGGCAAGGTCGGGTTGGACCGCGTCGATCTTGTTGTCGCGCATGTACGCATCCATGTCGCGCCAGCCGGCGAAGATGGCCGCTTTCACCGCTTTCGGATTCATGAGGTAACAGTCCTCGAGTGCGCGACCGGAATGACGGCAGGCGCCGCCGACGGCCTTACCTTCGGCCTCTTTGGCTGCCGCGATCTTGGCGGGATCCTCCATGCCGAGCAACTCGCAGCCGCTGAGCACATTTGCGGCGACGGCGAGGCATAGGGTGAGAGCGGCGGTGGCGTGACGGGAGTGCATGAAGCCCTTTGCTTGCCGGGTGCGGGTGAGTGATTCTACGGCAATCCAATCCACAAGATTTCAGTGGCGCTCGTTGCGGCGGTCGTGGCCGTCGCGGCGTTCCGGGCCGCGATACTTGGGATCCAGTCGCCGCCGGCGCTCCTTCTTGCGACCCAGTTGTGCCGATGGTTCGGGCTTGGCCGCCGACGGTTCCTCCAGCCCCTGCATCAGCGCATCGACCCTTTCCGGAGCGGCGCGGTGCGCGGCTTCGACGAGCTGTTGGTCGGCGGCCGACAGGCCACCGCGAATCAGGCTGAAGACCAGCCAGGCAACCAGCAGATTGATGGCGACGAAGATAACTTCGAGGTACAGCAGGGGCAAAAAGATGTGGCGATGCCGCTTATCGCCCAACACAAAGTAGAAACCGTCGAACCCCTCCTGCGGCATCATGCGCAGGAGCGTGGAATAGGGTTCGAAGGGGGGGAACAAAAAGATCAGTGTCAGATTGACGCTGCCGAACAAGAACAAGCCGCGGGCGGCTGCCATTTCGGCGAGGTAGGGCTTGGCATTGGGCCGGGTGGTCAGCACCAGCCACGCCGCCAGCGCGTTGATCACCACAAACAAAATTTCCAGGCTGAGCAGCGGCTCGTCGATGGCCCGCCCCGCTGGCGCCATGAACAGGAAGTAGAAGCCCTCAAAACTGCGCGGTACCCCCCGCTGAATGGGGTTGTCAACAAACGGCGGGAAAAGTAACAACAGGAGAATATCGATGGCCGCCATCGTTGCGACGGCTTTCTGGTATCGGTTCATGGTGTCGGTGCTCACGATGACCGGCCGATTATTGCAGACGCCAAGCGGATAAGAAAGTGGACATTGCGGCGTCGCCCTTCGGCGCAACGGCCAGGCGATTACACTACTGTCCTCGATATGCCACCTTTCAAGAACACTATGCGTAAATTCATTCTGGCTTTGCTGGCCGGCCTTGTCCTACAGCCCGCCGCGGCGCAGGAAATCGTCTTGCGGCATGCGTTGGGCGGGGCGGCGCTCGACGCGCTGGCGACGCTGGTAGTGCGTTTCAACGACGAGCAGAAAGGCAAGGCGAAAGTCACCCTACAGGAGTTGTCGGGGGTTGCCGACCGGCACCAGATACCGCATCTGGCGCTGCTGGATGACGACGATGCGCGGTCGTTCTTCGATTCCCGGCCGCGCTTCAAGCCGATGGTCGATGTGATGAAGGAAGGTGGTCAGAAGTTCGACGCAGGCATGTTCCTGCCGCAGGTGGTCAATGCCGTGACCGACCTGAAGGGACGCCCGCAAGCGTTGCCGATGGCGCTGGCACTCCCGGCGTTGTTCTACAACAAGGAGGCTTTCGCCAAGGCGGGTCTCGATCCCGAGGTGGCGCCCAAGACATGGTGGGAAACCCAACAGGCCGCCGGCAAGCTGTTCGATGCCGGCTACGCATGCCCGCTGACCACGTCACGCTTTGTCTGGGTCCATCTGGAGAATCTCTCGTCGCAACACGGCCAACCGGTGGTGCTCAAGAGTGGCGGCCCGGATCGTTTCGTCTTTAATAACCTGATACAAATCAAGCATGTGGCCTTGCTCGCGAGTTGGCAGAAGAGCCGTTACTTCCACTACTTCGGTTCGGGCCGGGAGGGTGATGCAAAATTCCTTTCCGGAGAATGCGCCATGCTCACCGGCGAATCGGCGCTCCATGCCGATCTGAAGAGTGCCCCGTTTCCGGTCGGCGTCGCCGGATTGCCGTACTACGAAGATGTCTTCGGCGTCCAGCCCGCCAACTTGTTGCCCAATGGCGGTGCGCTGTGGGCCTTGCCCGGCAAGAAGAAGGATGACTACAAGGTCATGGCCCGCTTTGTCACCTTTCTCCTGCGTCCACCGGTACAGCGGGAATGGGTGCGCGCCACGGGTTTCCTGCCGATGACCGCCGGGGCGCTGGATGACCTGGCGGCGGCGGGCGTGTCGCCGACACTGGTCGCGGCGGCCAGAAAGCGCCTTTCCATGACGAAGCAGGGCGACGCGCGCATGCATTCCGGCGCCAGTCGCAGCCGTGTCCGCGAACTGCTCGACGAGGAAATCGAGTTCGTCTGGAAAAACACCAAGCCGGCCAAGGAAGCCCTGGATACCGCCATGCGGCGGGCCAACGTCCCCTCGCCGTAGTGCGTTAACCGTATCCCTATCCAAGAATCATCGCTCACCGCTGCGGCGGTGTGCTGGCGCCCGAGAACAGTCTGGCGGGTTTGGCTGCGGCCGCGCGCATCGGCTGCCGTGGCGTCGAGTTCGACACCATGCTGTCCGCCGACGGTGTTCCGGTGGTCATGCACGACGAGACGGTTGACCGCACCACCGACGGCCGTGGCATGGTGGCGGCGCTGACCGTTGCCGAACTGCGGCGACTGCATCTCGGCGGTGAGCCGGTGCCATTGCTGGTCGATGCGCTGGCCCATTGCGCGAAGCGCGGCTTGTGGGCCAACGTCGAACTGAAACCGCCGGCGGGCGGGGAAGCAGAACTGGGGCGGGTCGCCGGCCAGATCTTGGCCGCGCGGTGGAACGGTCATGGCGTGGTGTCCTCTTTTTCCACCGAGGCGTTGGTGGCGGCACGGCACCTGGCGCCCGAGCTGAATTACGCCCTCCTGGTGGAAGCCCTGCCGGTCGATTGGCGGGAGCGCGTTCGCCGGGTCCATGCCACGGCGGTCCACGCGGCGGCTTCTCGCATGACGGACGCCGCGCTGGTGGCGGTCCAGGCGGACGGCCTGATGCTGGCGTGCTACACGGTCAATCGCCGGGCCGACGCCGAACGCTTGCTGGCCCGTGGCGTGGCCGTCTTCACGGATCGGCCGGATCTGTGGCAACCTGATGAAATGTAAGCGAGTCGTACAAACGCTTACACTTTCCCTGTCGCCGGAGGCCGTGGGGGCGCGTTACTCTGGCATGGGGCTATCCCATACAACGATTGGAGGATCGAAGAAGATGAAACGCAACCTGATCATCGCCGCATTGCTGGCCGCCGCCGCGCTACCTGCCCTGGCTCAAACCAATACACCGGTGCTTGACCAGCGCCAAGCAAACCAGGAAGCACGCATCCAGCAGGGCGTCGCGTCGGGCGAACTGACGGGCCGGGAAGCGGCGCGCCTTGAAAGAGGCCAGCAGCGCGTCGAGAACATGGAAGCTGCGGCAAAGGCCGATGGCGTGGTGACCAAGCGCGAACGTGTCCAACTCCAGCATGCCCAGAACGTCCAGAGTCGCCGCATCGCAGCCCAGAAGCACGACCGCCAGCACCGCTAGGCAGTCGCATTTTCAGCCCGCAAAGGCCCGCGCAGCGGGCCTTTTGCTTTATTGCCTCCCCGCGATCGCGTAGAATCAACGCTTTACAAAACTCCCAGACGCCGCCATGACAAGCGCCGAGATCCGCCAGCAGTTCCTCGACTTCTTCGCCTCCAAGGGCCACCAGATTGTCGCCTCCAGTTCGCTGGTGCCGCATGAGGATCCGACCCTGCTGTTTACCAACGCGGGGATGAACCAGTTCAAGGACGTCTTCCTCGGTTTCGACAAGCGGCCCTACAGCCGCGCGACAACTTCCCAGAAGTGTGTACGCGCCGGCGGCAAGCACAATGATCTGGAAAACGTCGGCTATACCGCGCGCCACCATACTTTTTTCGAGATGCTGGGCAACTTCAGCTTCGGCGATTACTTCAAGCGCGATGCGATCCACTACGCCTGGGAGTTGCTCACCGGAGTCTTCAAACTACCCAAGGACAAGCTCTGGGTAACGGTCTATGCGGAGGACGACGAAGCCTACGATATCTGGACCAAGGAAATCGGTGTGCCGACCGAGCGGACGATCCGCATTGGCGACAACAAGGGCGCCCGCTATGCCTCCGACAACTTCTGGATGATGGGCGACACCGGCCCCTGCGGCCCGTGCACCGAGATCTTCTACGACCACGGTCCGGAAATTCCCGGTGGGCCACCCGGCTCGCCCGACGAGGATGGCGATCGCTACATCGAGATATGGAACAACGTGTTCATGCAGTTCAATCGCGACGAGGCCGGCGTCATGCACGCTCTGCCCAAGCCGAGCGTGGATACGGGCATGGGTCTGGAGCGTATCGCGGCGGTATTGCAGCATGTGCACAGCAACTACGAGATCGACCTCTTTCAGCGCCTGATTGCCGCCGCCGCGCGAGAAACGGCCACGGCCGACATGAACTCGCCGTCGCTGAAGGTTCTGGCCGACCATATTCGCGCGTGCGGCTTCCTGCTGGCCGACGGCGTGATTCCCGGCAACGAGGGGCGCGGTTACGTCCTGCGCCGCATCATCCGCCGGGCCATTCGTCACGGCTACAAGCTGGGTGCCCGCGCCGCCTTCTTCAATCGCATGGTGCCCGACCTGGTAGCCGAGATGGGCGCCGCCTACCCGGAGCTGGCCACCAGCCAGGCGCGGGTCATGGCCGTGCTGCGCCAGGAGGAGGAACGCTTCTTCGCCACCATCGAGCACGGCATGGCCATCCTGGAAGCCGACCTGGCCGAGATGGCCAGGAACGGCATCAGGGCGTTCAACGGCGAGACCGCCTTCAAGCTGCACGATACCTTTGGCTTCCCGCTCGACCTGACGGCCGACATCTGCCGCGAGCGCGGCGTGACGGTCGATGCCGCCGCCTTCGACGCCGCCATGGCCCGCCAAAAGGAGCAGGCCCGCGCCGCCGGCAAGTTCAAGATGGCCGCGGCGCTGGACTACGACGGGCCGGCGACGACTTTCCATGGCTACGACACGCTGGAAGCCAAGGGCAACGTGCTGGCGCTGTACAAGGATGGCGCGCCGGTCAATCAACTCAACGAAGGCGACATGGGCGTCGTGGTGCTCGACGACACGCCTTTCTACGCCGAATCCGGCGGTCAGGTCGGCGATCGGGGTGTGCTGCAATCGGTGCATGGCATTTTCGCCGTCGAGGACACGCAGAAGATTCAGGCCGCGGTTTTCGGTCATCACGGCGTGGTCAAGACCGGCACATTGACGGTGGGCAACGGGGTCGCCGCCAAGGTCGATGTGCTGGCGCGCGGTCGCACCATGCGCAACCACTCGGCCACGCATCTGATGCACAAGGCCCTGCGCGAGGTGTTGGGCGGCCATGTGCAGCAAAAGGGCTCACAGGTCGATCCGGACAAGACCCGTTTCGACTTCGCCCACACCCAGCCGATGACCGACGACGAAGTGCGGCGGGTCGAGAACCTCGTCAATGCCGAGATACTGGCCAATACAGCAACCGAATGCCGCGTGCTGCCGATTGCCGAAGCCCAGAAGCTCGGTGCGATGATGCTGTTCGGCGAAAAGTATGGCGATACCGTGCGGGTGCTCGATATCGGTTCCTCGCGCGAGCTGTGCGGTGGCACCCATGTGCGGCGGACGGGCGACATCGGCCTGTTCAGCATTGTCGCCGAGGGCGGCGTGGCCGCCGGAATCCGTCGTGTCGAGGCCGTGACGGGAGACAACGCGCTGAGCTACATGCAGGGCATGGAGACCGCCCTCGGCGGTGTTGCCGGAACACTCAAGGTGTTGCCCGGCGAAGTGCCGGCTCGCGTTGAAGCCGTGCTGGACCAGGTGCGGCGGCTGGAAAGGGAACTCGCTGCCCTCAAGGGCAAACTTGCCTCGGCGCAGGGCGACGATCTGGTTGGTCGAGCCGTTGACGTCAAGGGCGCCAAGGTGCTCGCCGCCATGCTGGAAGGCGCGGACGTGCCGACGCTGCGCGACGCGATGGACAAGCTGAAGGACAAGCTCAAGTCGGCGGCCATCCTGCTTGCCAGCGTCAGCGACGGCAAGGTGAGCCTGATTGCCGGTGTGACGAGCGACTTGACCGCGAAGGTCAAGGCCGGGGAACTGGTGAATATGGTTGCCCAGCAGGTGGGCGGCAAGGGCGGCGGCCGTCCGGACATGGCTCAGGCGGGCGGTACGCAGCCGGAAAACCTGTCGGCGGCGCTGTCATCGGTGCGGGGCTGGGTCGAGCAGCGGCTGTAGGCGGGGCAAGCCCCGGTGCCGGCGACCGCGTTTGGGCGTTAGTCGGCCGTATCCCAGCGGCAAACGCGATTTCGGCCGCCGGCCTTGGCGCAAAACAGCGCGCGGTCGGCCTCCTCGACGCATTCCTGCATCGATAGCGTCGAACTCATGGCGGCGACGCCAAACGATGCGGTCATCCGTACTTCGCCGGCATCCTTGATGGTGATGCCGCTGGCTTCGATGTCGGCGCGCACCCGCTCCATGGCGGCCACCGCCATGTCGGGCGAAGTATTCGGCAGGCAAAACAGGAATTCCTCGCCGCCGTAACGGAACATCGAGTCGTATGGCCGCAGGCAACGGTTGGCGATTCTGGCGATGGCCTGCAGGACCGTGTCGCCGGCGAGGTGGCCGTGGCGGTCGTTGATGGCCTTGAAATGATCCAGGTCCATCATGCACAGGCAGCCGGTCTGCCCGGTGCGCAGCATCCGGTCGTATTCCTCGGCAAGGCGCTGCATCATCGAACTGCGGTTCCATACCCCGGTCAGGTGGTCGATGAGACAAACATCGCTGATCAAGCCGAATTCGAGTGCCCGCACGGCCAGCTTGAAACGCATCGAGTGGTCGACGAACGCGTCGTAGACCTCGGTGGGAATCGCCTGCCCATGGCCCCGGTACTGCAGGATGCGCTGCACCAGATCGTGCAAGGTACGGTGCGATTCCTCGACACCGCGCAGCTCGTCGGCCCAGCGCTGCCAGTCGGCGGATTCGGCGCCGTAGAGCCACTGCCCGAACTTGCAGTGCCGGTGGCTATCGGCATCCACGGCATCGGTGTCGGGGATGGTGCCGCAGACCAATGCCTTGTGCACGTTGTCGAGCCACCGGGTGTGGGCATTGACGCCGCCATCGAGCTCCCGGATGGCGGTGACGACGAAGGACGATTGATGGGGCGTTGGATGCATGGCCGTCGGATAGTACGTCTCTTGGACTGATCAGGATTCAGTGGCCGGCATGGTCGAAGCTGATCGCCAGACCTGGCCAGGTCGTCGCCAGGGCGGCTTTGAACTCGTCCTGAATGCGCTCCAGGGCCGCCGGGCTATCGGCCTCGAAACGCAGCACGATCACGGGGGTGGTATTCGATGCGCGGGCCAGGCCGAAGCCGTCCGGGTATTCGGCGCGTACGCCGTCCAGCGTGATCAGTTCGCGGGCGCTGGGGAACCGGCCTTCCTTCTGCAAGCGGGAGATCAGCGCGTGGGGCTCGCCTTCCTTCATCCTGATGTTCAGCTCGGGGGTGGACAAGGCATTGGGCAGATGTTTGAGCGGCCAGTTGGCGTCCTGCCAGCGGCTGAGGATTTCGAGCAGGCGGGCGCCGGCATAGAGCCCGTCGTCGAAGCCGTACCAGCGCTCCTTGAAGAAGACATGACCGCTCATCTCGCCGGCCAGCGGTGCGCCGGTTTCCTTGAGTTTGGCCTTGATGAGGGCGTGGCCGGTGTTCCACATCAGCGGCCTGCCACCCTGGCGCCGCACTGATTCGGCCACCCAGCGCGAACACTTGACGTCGAAGATGATCTGGGCGCCAGGGTTGCGCGTCAGCACGTCGGCGGCGAACAGCATGAGTTGGCGGTCGGGGTAGATGATCTCGCCGTCCTTGGTGACGACGCCGAGACGGTCGCCGTCCCCGTCGAAAGCCAAACCGAGTTCGGCATCGGTTTCCTTGAGCGCCCCGATGACATCCTTCAGGTTTTCCGGCTTCGATGGATCGGGATGGTGGTTGGGAAAATTGCCGTCCACCTCGCAGAACAGTTCGACCACCTCGCAGCCCATGCGCCGAAATAGTTCCGGAGCGAAGCCGCCGGCCACGCCGTTGCCACAGTCGACGACGATCTTCATCGGCCGCGCCAGCTTGACATCGCCGACGATGCGCTGGATGTAGGCTTGGCGCACATCGGCATGGCGAAGCTTGCCCCGACCGTCCGCCAGGCGGCCGGACTCGATGCGCCGACGCAGATCCTGGATCAGGTCGCCGAACAGGGTCTGCCCGCCCAATACCATCTTCAGCCCGTTGTAGTCGGGCGGATTGTGACTGCCGGTCACCGAAACGCAGCTTTCGGTGCCGAGCTCGAAGGCGGCGAAATAGGTGACCGGTGTCGGTACGCAGCCGATATCGACGACATCGACGCCGGCCTGATTGATGCCTTCCGCCAGGGCACCGGCCAGTTCCGGTCCCGACAATCGGCCGTCGCGGCCGACCGCGATGGTATTCAGGCCACGTTCGCGGGCTTCCGAGCCGATGGCGTGGCCGATGGCTCGGACGGCCTCGGCGGTCAGGGACTGGTTGACGATGCCGCGAATGTCATAGGCTTTGAAGATTTCCGGGGCGATGGAAGACATGTTGTGAGTCCTAATGCAGGATCTTGGGGGTCTCGTTGACGATGTCGGGCGGTGCGGGCGATGCGTGATGCAGCACCATGCGCCAGCCAAGTGCGCCACGGACAAATATATTGGTGGCAACCACGGGGGCGCGCTGCGATTCGTCGTTGCGCAACGAAACGTGTTCTATGGCGGAATGGATCGCCGTGAACGGCGTCAGCACCGTGGTGCCGCCCGACAGGCGAATGCGCATGCGCGGGCCACCTTCGAAGATGCGCCGCCAGGCCTCGCGGATGGCAGCGTAGCCGGTGAGGCGGGGGCCGCCGGGATGAATACAGACGATGTCTTCGTCTTCGGCCCAAACCAGCATCAGCATCTCCAGGCTGGCGCGTTCGATGGCCTCGTAGAAGGCCGCTTCGGCATCCTGCGGGGTCGGAAATATGGGTTTGTCAGGCATGGTCTTGTAAGGCGGCGAGAACCTTTTCCGGTGACAGGTCTTCGAGGCAACGCAAGTGACCGAGCGGGCATTCGCGCTTGAAGCACGGGCTACAGTCGAGACCCAGCGTGACGATTCTCGCACGGGGCGACAGCGGCGGGGTATAGGTCGGGCTCGACGAGCCGTAGAGTGCCGCCAGGGGCCGGTCGAGGGCGGCGGCGACATGCATCAACCCCGAGTCGTTGCTGACCACCAGCCGCGCCCCGGCGATGAGATCGATGGCCTGTTCGAGATTGGTCAGGCCACAGAGGTTTCTTGCCGCGCCACGACTCAGTTCGGATATCTGGTCGCCGACGGTCGCATCTTTGGTCGAGCCGACCAGCCAGACAGGAATGGCCCGAGTGGCGAAATGGTCCGCCAGACTGGCGAAGTGCCTGGCCGGCCAGCGCTTGGCCGGGCCGTACTCGGCACCGGGGCAGAAGACAACGGGCGCCGTGTTGCCCGGTAAGCCCAATGCCTGCCTGGCGGCCGCCTGCTGGGCCGGCGTCGAACGCAAGGCGCGGTTGCGGCAAGGACGGCGCCGTCGGCGATCCCGGCGGATCGGCGAGGTGCGGCATAGCGTTGAACCAGTTGCGGCAGGGCGACCTCATCCAGTACCCGGCGGTCGTTGAGCAAGCCGATGCGCGCTTCGCCGCTGAAACCCGTGCGTTGCGGGATGCCGGCGAAGAATGTCGGCAGTGCGGATTTCCAGCTATTGGGCAGAACGATCGCCTGATCGTAGGCTTCGCCGGCGCAGATGCCGGCCAACGCGCCAGCGTGCCGCGAGGTCGAAACGGCCATGGGCGAACGGGCTGTCGATGGCGCGTCGGATTTCCGGCATCCGGGCCAGCAGCGGGGCGCTCCAGGCGGGAGCCAGGACGTCGATTACGCAACCTGGATATCGCTCGCGCAGCCGCATGAGCAGCGGCTGCATCATGATCGTGTCGCCGATCCAGGACGGCGCGACGACGAGAACTTTCAGTGGCGGCCTCAGTGATGACCTTTGGGCTTTTCGCCCGTGAAACGGTACTTGGTGCCGCAGTACGGGCAGGCGGCCTCGTCGTGCTTCAGCACGTCGAGGAAGACCCGCGGATGGCGCGCCCAGAGCGGCGCCCCGGGGCGCGGGCAGTGCAGCGGCAGGTCGTGGGCGGTGACCTCGACGTCGCGCGCGGTCTCGTTCAATTCGGCCATGATTTATTCCTCAGACGGACGTCAGCCAGTCGGCATGGGCGGGCACCTTGCCATTGACCACGTCGAAGAACAGGCTCTGGATCTTGCTCGGTGATCGGGCCGCGCTTGCCGTCGCCGATCTGTGCGATTGTCGAGCTCGCGGATCGGCGTGACTTCGGCGGCGGTGCCGGTGAAGAAGGCCTCGTCGGCGATGTAGATGTCGTCGCGCGTGAGGCGCTTGGACGTCGACCGTGTAGCCGAGTTCGTCGGCCAGCGCGATGCACCGAGGCGCGCGTGATGCCGATCAGCGCCGAGGCGATCTCCGGCTCGTAGATCCTGCCGTCCTTGACGACGAACAGGTTCTCGCCCGCGCCTTCGGCGACGAAGCCGTCGACGTCGAGCAGCAGCGCCTCGTCGTAGCCGTGCTCGGTCGCTTCCAGGTTGGCGAGGATCGAGTTGGCGTAGGTGCCGGAATACTTGGCGCGGCACATCGTGACGTTGACGTGGTGGCGGGCGAAGCAGGAGGTCTTGACGCGGATGCCCTTTTCCAGGCCTTCCTCGCCGAGGTAGGCGCCCCAGGGCCAGGCGGCGATGGCGACGTGCACCTTGGCGCCCTTGGGCGAGACGCCCATCTTCTCCGAGCCGTAGAAGGCGATCGGGCGCAGGTAGCAGGATTCGAGCTTGTTGGCGCGCACGACCTCCTTCTGCGCCTCCATCAGCGTTTCCTTGTCGTAGGGCATCTTCATCCTGTAGATGTGCGCCGAGTTGAACAGGCGGTCGGTGTGTTCCTTGAGCCGGAAGATGGCCGTGCCGTTGACGGTCTTGTAGGCGCGCACGCCCTCGAATACGGCCAGGCCGTAGTGCAGCGAGTGGGTCAGCACGTGGGTGGTGGCGTCGCGCCAGGGCACGAGCTTGCCGTCGTACCAGATGAAGCCGTCGCGGTCGGCCATCGACATGGTGTGTTTCTCCAGCGGGATTGGGTCGAAAAGCGGATTTTATCCCGGCCTGTAGAATGCGTGGCATGAATCGGCTCTGGAAACCCAATGTCACCGTCGCCGCTCTCGATGGAGCGCGAAGGCCGCTTCCTGCTCGTGGAGGAAGAGACCGAGGATGGTATCCGTTTCAACCAGCCCGCCGGCCACCTGGACGAAGGCGAATCGCTGGTCGAGGCCTGCGCCCGAGAGGCGCTGGAGGAAACGGCCTGGCACTTCCGACCGACGGCCCTGGTCGGCGTCTATCAATGGCCGCGCCCGCGGGGCGACATCACGTACCTGCGCTTCGCCTTTGCCGGGGAACTCGGTGTGGAGGAGGTGGGGCGCGCAGCTCGATAGCGGCATTCTGCGCGCCGTCTGGCTGACACCGACTGAAATCGAGGCCTGCCGGGAACGGCATCGCAGTCCACTGGTGATGCGCTGCATGGCGGACTAGCTGGCCGGCCGCCGCTTCCCACTCGACCTGATCAGGCATTACGGAGATTCTTGTGGCTAGGGTAGTGGTTGGACTGTCCGGCGGTGTCGATTCCTCTGTCGCCGCCCTGCTTCTCAAGCGTGCCGGCCATGAGGTGACCGGCCTGTTCATGAAGAACTGGGAGGACGACGACTCCGCGGAGTTCTGCTCCTCGCGCCAGGATCTCGATCGATGCCGCCGCCGCCGCCGATGTGATCGGCATTGACCTGGAGGTGGTGAACTTCTCGGCTGAATACAAGGAACGGGTGTTCACCGACTTCCTGCATGAGTACCAGGCGGGGCGGACACCGAATCCGGATGTTCTGTGCAACTCCGAGATCAAGTTCCGCGCTTTCCTCGATCACGCCCTGCGGCTGGGCGCCGAGAAAATGGCCACCGGTCACTACGCCCAGGTGCGCGAGTTCCTCGGCGAATGGCAGTTGCTGAAGGCGGAGGATGGCACCAAGGATCAGAGCTATTTTCTGTATCGCCTCAACCAGGACCAGTTGTCGAATACCCTGTTTCCGGTCGGCGCTCTCTACAAGCGCGAGGTGCGGAAGATCGCCGAACAGGCCGGCCTGCCCAACCACGCCAAGAAAGACTCCACCGGTATCTGCTTCATCGGCGAGCGGCCCTTTCGCGAGTTCCTCGCCCGATATCTGCCCAGGCAGCCGGGCGAGATTCGACATCTCGACAGCGACAAGGTGCTCGGCCAGCACGAGGGCTTGATGTACTACACGTTTGGCCAGCGCGAAGGACTGGGCATCGGTGGCGTCAAGGGCGCGCCCGAGGTGCCCTGGTATGTGGCCGGCAAGGACATGGGGCGGAATATCCTCTATGTCGTTCAGGGCCATGAGCATCCGGCCCTGTTGAAGGATCGCCTGACGGCTGGCCAACTTTCCTGGGTCGGCGGAAAGTTGCCGCACACACATTGGGTCTATTCGGCCAAGACGCGCTATCGCCAGCCGGATGCCGCCTGCGAGGTGGAACGCGTGAACGCCGATGGCTGCGAAATTGTCTTCGCGGCGCCCCAGTGGGCGGTGACGCCCGGGCAGTCGGTGGTGCTCTACGAGTCGCGGGTTTGCCTGGGCGGTGGCGTCATCGCCTAGCCCAGCGGCAGCGTGTCGGCGAACGACGGTCGCTGCATGAGCTGCTCGTGCAGCCGGCCCAGGTTCGGATGGCTGGAGCGCCACTCGATGTCGGGAAAACGGAAGTCGAGATAGCCCAGGGAGCAGCCGACCGCGACATCGGCGAAAGTGAAGGGCGTGCCCATGCACCAGTGTTTCTCGCCCAGCTCGCTCGCCATCATCGCCAGTGCGCTGTCAATGACAGCGCGTTCTCGCTGCATGGCGCTATCGCTGCGCTGACTCTCCGGACGCAACGATTCGAGGCGAATGGCGACGGCGGCGTCGAGCAGACCGTCCGACAAGGCCTCCCAGCGCTTGACCTCAATGCGCTCGCGGTTGGTCTGCGGGAACAGCTTGTTGTTGGGCGCCAGATTGTCGAGGTATTCGACGATGACCGGCGAATCGAAGATTGCGTCGTCGTCGTCCAGAACCAGCACGGGCACGCGCGCCAGCGGGTTGTACCTGGGGACGTTGCTGTCCGGTGCGTTGGGCGAATCGATGACCAGTTCGAAGTCGATCTTCTTCTCGGCCAGAACGACGCGCGCCTTGCGGACATAGGGACTGGTGAGGGTGCCGATCAGCTTCATTGTTTGTGTTGTGTCGGTGCTTGTAGGGTCGAGTCGATTATACGCATCATGGCCACGATGGCTGACACCCGACTCGACGGAAAGTCGCCGCAAGGGGCCATGATAAAATTTCGCATTCCCTTTCCGAACTTGCGCCGCCATGGACTACAACGCTCTGACCGCCCTTTCACCGCTCGATGGCCGTTACGCCGGCAAGGTCGAGTCCCTGCGCGCACATTTTTCCGAGTACGGTCTGTTCAAGAACCGGATTCGCGTCGAGATCGAGTGGCTGAAGGCGCTCGCCGCGTCGGCGGATATCGCCGAAGTGGCGCCTTTTTCGCCTGCGACCGTCGCCGAACTGGATGGGGCTGTCGCCGGCTTCGCGGTGAGCGACGCCGAAGCCGTCAAGACGATCGAGGCGCGGACCAATCACGACGTGAAGGCTGTCGAGTATTGGCTCAAGGATCGTTTCAAGGCCAACGCCGAGGTGATGCGCGTCGCCGAGTTCATCCACTTCGGCTGTACTTCCGAGGACATCAACAACGTTTCCCACGCGCTGATGCTCAAGGAAGCCCGCGACGGCATTCTGCTGTCGGCGCTGGATGCGGTTGTCGCCCGTTTTCGCGATCTCGCGCACCAGTTGGCGGACCTGCCGATGCTGTCGCGCACCCATGGTCAGCCGGCCAGTCCGACCACGCTGGGCAAGGAGATGGCCAACATCGCCGCCCGGCTGATCCGCGCCCGGAGCCGTATCGCGGCGGTGAACATGAGCGCCAAGTTCAATGGCGCCGTGGGCAACTACAACGCGCATTTGTCCGCCTACCCGACACTCGATTGGGCAGCCTTCAATCGGCGCTTCATCGAGTCGTTCGGCCTGGAGTTCAATGCCTACACGATCCAGATCGAGCCACACGATGCGATGGCGGAACTGTTCGATGCCATCGCCCGCGCCAATACGGTCCTGCTCGATGCCGACCGTGATATCTGGCAATACATTTCGCTCGGCTACTTCAAGCAGAAGACCAAGGCCGGCGAGATCGGTTCGTCGACCATGCCGCACAAGGTCAATCCGATCGATTTCGAGAATTCGGAAGGCAATCTCGGACTGGCCAATGCCATCCTGCGCCATCTGTCGGAAAAGCTGCCGATCTCTCGCCTGCAGCGCGATCTGACCGATTCGACGGTGCTGCGCAACATGGGCGTGGCCTTCGGCTACGCGGTGCTCGCCTACGATTCCAGCCTGCGCGGCCTGAACAAGCTCGAAGCCGAACCCGGCGCGCCTGCGCGAAGATCTCGATGCCTGCTGGGAAGTGCTGGCCGAACCGGTGCAGACGGTGATGCGTCGTTACGGCATCGAGAACCCCTACGAGCAGTTGAAGGAATCTGACGCGCGGCAAGGGCATCGAGCGGGACGCCCTGCGCGAGTTCATCCAGGGCCTGGCGATTCCGGAAGCGCGAAAGGCAGCGCCTGCTGGCCATGACGCCGGCCAACTACATCGGCAACGCCGCGCAACTGGCCAAGGCGATCTGATGGCTTTCGCGGAAAATCTCAAGGCGCTGCCCGGCGTTTCGCACCTTGCGGCGATCGCAGCTGCTCGACGGCGAAGGCAATGTCGTCGCGACCATCGAGAACAAGCCGGGGCAGACCGGCTCGCTGGCCGTCTATAACCACCTCGGCCAGCTTTACGGCGCCATTACCGCCGAGGCGGCAAAGAAGGGGCTGGAACTCTATGCCGAACATGCGGACGACGCTCGGGCTCATCCGGGCAAGCATCCGAATATCGACAGACTATTGGCGCTGATGGCGGATGGCGGCCAGCTCAGGGTGAAGCACGTCTTTGCCGTCCAGCATTGAATGATGGCGCCAGGGGAATGGCCTAGGCTGGATAGATGGCACCAAGGATCCGCTCACCGCGGGCCCCGGTGACGGCGGGCAGATTGCCGGTTCGACCAAGCACGGTACGCCGCGCCAGCCAGGCAAAGGCGGTGGCTTCGACCCAGTCGGCGCGCAGACCCAGAGCGTCCGTGCTGGCCACGGCGCTACCGGGCAGTTGCTCGGCGATCGCGGACATCAGCGCGCCATTGTGGGCGCCACCGCCGCAGACATACAGTTCATCCGGCTTGCCGCAATGGCCATGTATTGCGTTGGTCGCGGCGGTCGCGGTGAGTCGGGTTAGCGTGGCCTGCACGTCTTCGGCCTGTTCGTCGCCCTTCAATTGCGTTTGCAGCCAGGTCAGATTGAATTGCTCGCGGCCGCAGCTCTTGGGCGGTGGCAGCGCGAGGAAGGGGTGGGCGAGCAGCCGGGCAAGCAGTTGTGGCAGTACTTTCCCCTGGCGGGCCCAGTGTCCCTCTTCGTCGTAAGGCCGTCCGCGCTTCAGTTGAACCCAGGCGTCAAGCAGCATGTTGCCGGGGCCGCAATCGAATCCGGTCGTCCCCCGGCATGGCGCGAGATCGGTCAGGTTGGCGATACCGCCGATGTTGAGGATGACGCGGTGCGTGCCGGCGGTCCGAAAGAGCGCGTCGTGAAAGGCGGGCACCAGCGGGGCACCTTGGCCCCCGGCGGCGATGTCGCGGCTGCGGAAGTCGGCGACAACGGCGATGCTCGTCCGCTCCGCAAGCAATGCCGGGTTGTTGAGTTGCAGCGTGTAGCTGGATTCGGGGGCATGGCGCACCGTTTGCCCATGACAGCCGATGGCACGTATCGCGGTCGAGGCCATGCCGGCCTCGGCGAGCAATGTGTTTACGGCCTCCGCATAAGATTCGGCGAGGCGGTTGGCCAGCAGGGCCGCCCGATGCAGTTCGTTATGTCCGACGTCTTGCAGCGCCAACGCCTCGGCACGTGTCGTCTCGTCGAAGGGTCGATAGTGGGTGGCCCGGCATTCGACGTGGTCATCGTCGAAGCTGGCGAGAACGGCATCGACGCCGTCCAGGCTGGTGCCGGACATCAGCCCGACATACAGCTCCGTGGTCACTAGTCGAGAAGGGCGAGGCTGCTGCCGCCAATCAGGTCGAGGCGCGCGACCGCCGCCTGCGTCCGCTCGCGGAACCGGGCCAGCTGATGAGGGGCGAGCGGCAATGCCGTCGGCAAGGCAACGGTCAATGGGTTGCGATGCACACCGTTGACGCGGAACTCGTAGTGAAGGTGTGGCCCCGTCGCCAGGCCGGTGGCGCCGACGTAGGCGATGACATCGCCTTGGTCGACCCTGGACCCTTTGCGGAGGCCGGCGGCGTAGCCGGAGAGATGGCCGTAGACCGTGTTGTACTGACCTTGATGGCGCAGGATAACCATCTTGCCGTAGCCGCCCTGATTGCCGACAAATTCGACGATGCCGTCGCCGGTCGCCTTGACCCGGGTGCCGACCGGGGCGCCGTAGTCGATGCCCTTGTGCGCACGAACTTCTTTCAGAACCGGATGGAAGCGCGCCGTGCTGAAACCCGAGGTGATCCGCGAAAACTCCAGGGGCGAGCGCAGGAAAGCCTTGCGTATGCTCTTGCCGTCGGCCGTGTAGTAGCCGCCCGGGCCTTCGGCGCCATCGAACCAGACGGCGCGATAGACGTGGCCGTCGTTGACGAATTCAGCGGCCAGAATGCGACCCGAGCGCACCATCTTGCCCAGGTGATTGATCGATTCGTAAATGACGGTGAAGCGGTCGCCCTTGCGCAGGTCGCGATGGAAATCAATGTCGCCACCGAAAATGTCCGCGAGTTGTGTTGCCACGCTATCCGGGATCCCGGCGGCGTCCGTGGCGCCGAACAGCGAATGGCGAATCTCGGCCGACTTCATCAGAACCTGGGTGTCCAGTTGCAGCAATTGCTCGGCAATCTTGAAACCGCTTGCGTCTTGTTCGACCACCAGTGCGCGATCATTGCCGCCGTTGAGCGGAAAGATCAGCGAGTGCAGATCACCGCCAGCGTTGACCGTCGCGGTGACTGGTTTGCCCGGGCTCATCTGGCGGAACATGGCCGCCGCCTTGGCATCGCCGCGCAGGAACGCCAGTGCCGCATCGTCATCGACGCCGAGCCGGGTCAGCAGGCCGGCCACCGTGTCGCCGCGCTGCACGCGTTCCTCACGGATAAATAGGTCGGACGATGTGTCGAGGGCTTCGACGGTGGGTAGTGCCAACTGCTCAACGACAGGCTGGCGCAGCCCCGCGATTTCCATCGTGCTCGGGGCGGTGCCAAATGCGGCAACCATGCCAAAAAGGGAAAGACCGGTAACGCCGATGGCAGCCCAGAAGGGGCCTGGCTTGGTGTCGCGGTAGCTTTGCAGTTGCGCTAGAATTCGGCTCTTTTCTTTTCGCACTAGGCACTTGGGTCTGTTTGAAGGCGGGGCGAGTTTAACAAAATTCCTCCAATCGTCAATCGACTGCTGCCGGCGGGTAATCTCTTCATGGTCGATATCGAGTCCCAACTGGCGCTCATCAAGCGCGGCGCCGACGAGCTGCTGATCGAGGCGGATCTGGTCGAAAAACTCAAGACCGGCCGACCATTGCGGGTCAAGGCCGGTTTCGATCCGACAGCGCCCGGATCTGCATCTTGGCCACACGGTGCTGATCAACAAGCTGCGCCACTTTCAGGACCTGGGCCATCACGTCATGTTCCTGATCGGCGACTTCACCGGCATGATCGGCGATCCGACCGGCAAGAACGCAACGCGGCCGCCGCTGTCGCGCGAGCAGATCCTGGAGAATGCCCGAACCTACCGGCAGCAGGTATTCAAGATTCTCGATCCGGACAAGACCGAGGTCTGCTTCAACTCGACCTGGTTCGAGCCCATGGGCGCGGCCGGGATGATCAAGCTGGCCGCGCTGCACACCGTTGCGCGGATGCTGGAGCGCGACGATTTCTCCAAGCGCTACGCCAACGGCCAGCCGATCGCCATCCATGAATTTCTCTACCCGCTCTGCCAGGGCTATGACTCGGTGGCCATGAAGGCGGACGTCGAACTCGGGGGCACCGACCAGAAGTTCAATCTGCTGGTCGGCCGGGAACTGCAGAAGCACTACGGCCAGGCGCCGCAGTGCATCCTGATGATGCCGCTGCTGGAAGGACTGGATGGCGTCAACAAGATGTCCAAGTCGCTGGGCAACTATGTCGGCATCGCCGAGCCCCCGAAGGAGATCTTCGGCAAGTTGATGTCGGTCTCCGACGAGCTGATGTGGCGCTACTACGACCTGCTGTCTTTTCGCGGCAACACCGAGATTGCCAAGTTAAGGAACGAGGTGACTGATGGCCGCAATCCGCGTGACGTCAAGGTCCTGTTGGCCCAGGAACTCGTCGCCCGCTTTCATACACGAAAGGAAGCCGACGACGCGCTGGCCGACTTCGAGGCTCGTTTCCAGCGCGGCGCGATGCCGGACGACATGCCCGAGGTCTCTGTTCCGGCCGGTGCGATCGCTCAGGTGCTCAAACAAGCCGGATTGGTGACAAGCACTTCCGAGGCGCTGCGCATGATCGACGGTGGCGGTGTGCGTCTGAACGGTGAGAAGGTTGCCGACAAGGGTTTGCTCCTGCCGGCTGGCGAGACTGTTGTTCTGCAAGTGGGCAAGCGCAAGTATGCCCGCGCCGTCTCTCCTGATTGGCCCGAAGAGCCGCTCTGAGAGCGGATTGGCGTGAATTTAAAAAAAAGTCAGGAAAAAGTGTTGACCGGAAGATTTCGCTCCGTATAATTCGGCCCTCTTCGCTGCTGAACGTAACAAAACAGCAGCCGTTCTTTAACAGTTCAAACAGCCGATAGGTGTAGGTGCTTATGGGTGTAGGTGGTAGTGGGGTTGAGCCTGAGATCGAAGGGTGATGACTGGGGCCGGGAGGTTCAGACCGAAGGGAAACTGGAGGTAACGCTGCTGCTGAAGCTAAAAAGATGTAGATAAGCGCTTACACGAAATAACAGTAAGGTTGAACGGAAGTTTGACCTCTGAGATTCGTTTGAGTGAGTTTTAAAGACAGATTGAACTGAAGAGTTTGATCCTGGCTCAGATTGAACGCTGGCGGAATGCTTTACACATGCAAGTCGAGCGGCAGCGCGGGGGCAACCCTGGCGGCGAGCGGCGAACGGGTGAGTAACACATCGGAACGTACCCAGTCGTGGGGGATAACATCGGCGAAAGGATGCTAATACCGCATACGACCTGAGGGTGAAAGCGGGGGATCGCAAGACCTCGCGCGATTGGAGCGGCCGATGTCGGATTAGCTAGTTGGTGAGGTAAAGGCTCACCAAGGCGACGATCCGTAGCTGGTCTGAGAGGACGACCAGCCACACTGGAACTGAGACACGGTCCAGACTCCTACGGGAGGCAGCAGTGGGGAATTTTGGACAATGGGGGCAACCCTGATCCAGCCATTCCGCGTGAGTGAAGAAGGCCTTCGGGTTGTAAAGCTCTTTCGGCAGGAACGAAACGGTGAGCTCTAATATAGCTTGCTAATGACGGTACCTGAAGAAGAAGCACCGGCTAACTACGTGCCAGCAGCCGCGGTAATACGTAGGGTGCGAGCGTTAATCGGAATTACTGGGCGTAAAGCGTGCGCAGGCGGTTTTGTAAGACAGATGTGAAATCCCCGGGCTTAACCTGGGAACTGCGTTTGTGACTGCAAGACTTGAGTGTGGCAGAGGGGGGTGGAATTCCACGTGTAGCAGTGAAATGCGTAGAGATGTGGAGGAACACCGATGGCGAAGGCAGCCCCCTGGGTCAACACTGACGCTCATGCACGAAAGCGTGGGGAGCAAACAGGATTAGATACCCTGGTAGTCCACGCCCTAAACGATGCCAACTAGGTGTTGGGGAAGGAGACTTCCTTAGTACCGTAGCTAACGCGTGAAGTTGGCCGCCTGGGGAGTACGGTCGCAAGATTAAAACTCAAAGGAATTGACGGGGACCCGCACAAGCGGTGGATGATGTGGATTAATTCGATGCAACGCGAAAAACCTTACCTACCCTTGACATGCCAGGAATCCCGCAGAGATGTGGGAGTGCTCGAAAGAGAGCCTGGACACAGGTGCTGCATGGCTGTCGTCAGCTCGTGTCGTGAGATGTTGGGTTAAGTCCCGCAACGAGCGCAACCCTTGTCATTAGTTGCCATCATTTAGTTGGGCACTCTAATGAGACTGCCGGTGACAAACCGGAGGAAGGTGGGGATGACGTCAAGTCCTCATGGCCCTTATGGGTAGGGCTTCACACGTCATACAATGGTCGGTACAGAGGGTTGCCAAGCCGCGAGGTGGAGCCAATCCCAGAAAGCCGATCGTAGTCCGGATCGGAGTCTGCAACTCGACTCCGTGAAGTCGGAATCGCTAGTAATCGTGGATCAGCATGCCACGGTGAATACGTTCCCGGGTCTTGTACACACCGCCCGTCACACCATGGGAGTGGGTTTCACCAGAAGTAGGTAGCCTAACCGCGAGGGGGGCGCTTACCACGGTGGGATTCATGACTGGGGTGAAGTCGTAACAAGGTAGCCGTAGGGGAACCTGCGGCTGGATCACCTCCTTTCTAGAGCGAAAGCTGGTGAGCACCTACAACCTATCGGTTGTTTAGCCAGACAGACGCGGGTCTGTAGCTCAGCTGGTTAGAGCACCGTCTTGATAAGGCGGGGGTCGTTGGTTCGAACCCAACCAGACCCACCATCTAACGACGAAGCTGGCCTGGAAGGCGGCTTTGACGCTTGAGGGGGCATAGCTCAGTTGGGAGAGCGCCTGCTTTGCAAGCAGGAGGTCGTCGGTTCGATCCCGTCTGCCTCCACCAAACGATGTTGAGAAGCGATATCCAAGTAAGCGTATTTGGATATCGGTTTTTTGACCGAAGGCTGTTGGATCTTTAACAAATTGGAAGAAGTAAAGTGTTCGATCCAGGAACTGGGTCGTACATGGGTTGTGATTGCATTCTTCGACGCCGCGTGCGAACCAGCCGTGGCGTTGAAACAAGCGCGAGTTGCTGCCTATGATGGAGAGGCCTGGCGGGAGTCAGGGCTCAAGGTTATAGGGTCAAGTGACTAAGTGCATGTGGTGGATGCCTTGGCGATTACAGGCGATGAAGGACGTTGTAGCGTGCGAAAAGCTTCGGGGAGCTCGCAAACAAGCTTTGATCCGAAGATGTCCGAATGGGGAAACCCACCCGCAAGGGTATCCCGGACTGAATACATAGGTCCGAGGAGGCGAACCGAGCGAACTGAAACATCTAAGTAGCTCGAGGAACAGAAATCAACCGAGATTCCCCAAGTAGTGGCGAGCGAACGGGGAACAGCCTGCAAGAGTTAGCATTTTAGTTAGTGGAATGATCTGGAAAGGTCGGCCGTAGTGGGTGATAGCCCCGTACGCGAAAACTAGGATGTGGGACTGAGCTTGCGACAAGTAGGGCGGGACACGTGAAATCCTGTCTGAACATGGGGGGACCATCCTCCAAGGCTAAATACTCGTAATCGACCGATAGTGAACTAGTACCGTGAGGGAAAGGCGAAAAGAACCCCGGGAGGGGAGTGAAATAGATCCTGAAACCGCATGCATACAAACAGTGGGAGCCTCGTAAGGGGTGACTGCGTACCTTTTGTATAATGGGTCAGCGACTTACGTTCAGTAGCAAGCTTAACCGAATAGGGGAGGCGTAGCGAAAGCGAGTCTGAAAAGGGCGACATAGTTGCTGGGCGTAGAACCCGAAACCAGATGATCTATCCATGGCCAGGATGAAGGTGGGGTAACACCCACTGGAGGTCCGAACCCACTAGTGTTGAAAAATTAGGGGATGAGCTGTGGGTAGGGGTGAAAGGCTAAACAAATCTGGAGATAGCTGGTTCTCCCCGAAAACTATTTAGGTAGTGCCTCATATGGACACTTCCGGGGGTAGAGCACTGTAATGGTTGAGGGGGTCATTTAGATCTACCTCGCCATAGCAAACTCCGAATACCGGAAAGTGATGTATGGGAGACAGACGGTGGGTGCTAACGTCCATCGTCAAGAGGGAAACAACCCAGACCGCCAGCTAAGGTCCCCAATGATTGGCTAAGTGGAAAACGAGGTGGGAAGGCATAGACAGTCAGGAGGTTGGCTTAGAAGCAGCCATCCTTTAAAGAAAGCGTAATAGCTCACTGATCGAGTCGTCCTGCGCGGAAGATGTAACGGGGCTCAAGCCAATAACCGAAGCTGCGGATATCCGTAAGGATATGGTAGGGGAGCGTTCTGTAGGCCGTTGAAGGTGTGTCGAAAGGCATGCTGGAGGTATCGGAAGTGCGAATGCTGACATGAGTAGCGATAAAGCGTGTGAAAAGCACGCTCGCCGAAAGCCCAAGGTTTCCTGCGCAACGTTCATCGGCGCAGGGTGAGTCGGCCCCTAAGGCGAGGCCGAAAGGCGTAGTCGATGGGAAACGGGTCAATATTCCCGTACCGATCACAGATGCGATGGGGGGACGGAGAAGGTTAGCTCAGCCGGGTGTTGGACGTCCCGGTTTAAGCGTGTAGGCGTGCTGCATAGGCAAATCCGTGCGGCTTAGCTGAGGCGTGATGACGAGGAGCTCTTTGGCTCTGAAGTGAGTGATACCCTGCTTCCAGGAAAAGCCTCTAAGCTTCAGTCTGTGATTGACCGTACCGCAAACCGACACAGGTGGGCAGGATGAAAATTCTAAGGCGCTTGAGAGAACCCAGGAGAAGGAACTCGGCAAATTGACACCGTAACTTCGGGAGAAGGTGTGCCCCGGTAGCGTGTAGAGACTTGCTCTCGAAGCTCGATGGGGTCGCAGAGAATCGGTGGCTGCGACTGTTTAACAAAAACACAGCACTCTGCAAAGTCGAAAGACGACGTATAGGGTGTGACGCCTGCCCGGTGCCGGAAGGTTAAGTGATGGGGTGCAAGCTCTTGATCGAAGCCCCGGTAAACGGCGGCCGTAACTATAACGGTCCTAAGGTAGCGAAATTCCTTGTCGGGTAAGTTCCGACCTGCACGAATGGCGTAACGATGGCCACACTGTCTCCTCTTGGGACTCAGCGAAGTTGAAGTGTTTGTGAAGATGCAATCTACCCGCGGCTAGACGGAAAGACCCCATGAACCTTTACTGTAGCTTTGCATTGGACTTTGACGGGACTTGTGTAGGATAGGTGGGAGGCTGTGAGACCCGGTCGCTAGATCGGGAGGAGCCAACCTTGAAATACCACCCTGGTGTCGTTGAGGTTCTAACCTGGCCCCCTGAATCGGGGGTGGGGACCGTGCATGGCAGGCAGTTTGACTGGGGCGGTCTCCTCCTAAAGGGTAACGGAGGAGTACGAAGGTCTTCTAGGTACGGTCGGACATCGTACTGATAGTGCAATGGCAAAAGAAGGCTTGACTGCGAGACTCACAAGTCGAGCAGGTGCGAAAGCAGGTCATAGTGATCCGGTGGTTCTGTATGGAAGGGCCATCGCTCAACGGATAAAAGGTACTCTGGGGATAACAGGCTGATTCCGCCCAAGAGTTCATATCGACGGCGGAGTTTGGCACCTCGATGTCGGCTCATCACATCCTGGGGCTGTAGCCGGTCCCAAGGGTATGGCTGTTCGCCATTTAAAGTGGTACGTGAGCTGGGTTCAAAACGTCGTGAGACAGTTTGGTCCCTATCTGCCGTGGGCGCTGGATATTTGAGGGGGCCTGCTCCTAGTACGAGAGGACCGGAGTGGACGTATCTCTGGTGGACCGGTTGTCACGCCAGTGGCATCGCCGGGTAGCTAAATACGGAAGAGATAAACGCTGAAAGCATCTAAGCGTGAAACTCGCCTCAAGATGAGATATCCCGGGGACTCGATCCCCCTGAAGGGTCGTCCTAGACCAGGACGTTGATAGGCTGGGTGTGGAAGCGCAGCAATGCGTTAAGCTGACCAGTACTAATTGCCCGTGCGGCTTGACCCTATAACCTTGAGTCAAATTCAAGGTGCAAGGTACACGGCTCAAAAACCCGGTACCCAGCAACCGTGCGCAATCACAATCCAAAATTTACTTCTTCCAAATTACGTGACCTGGCCTCAAGCCTCGCTTCCCCCAGGTCACAACCCTTTCAGTCTGGTGCCCATAGCGTCCCGGAACCACCCCTTCCCTTCCCGAACAGGACCGTGAAACAGGACCGCGCCAATGATATTGCCCACTACGGGTGAGAAAGTAGGTCAGCGCCAGACTATCCCCATACCCAACAAAGCCCGCTCAGGTTCCCCTAGCGGGCTTTGTCGCTTTCTTTGTGTGGAATCGAGAGAGGGAAGTCGGGCACGCCAGCGGGTGTGATCGTGACCGGTGATTGCGCGCCATCGGTCAGTCCCTTGACGCGCTCCGAGACGTAGAGATCCAACATCTTGTGTGTGACGCGACCGGATTGCGCCATGTCAGCTTTCCCGCGCAGTCCCTCGACGAGTGCCTTGGTGAATGCTCCGTTTCCCCAGGTCTCCGACTCCTGAGCATACTGGCGCCCAGTTGTGGCGGTGAAGACGATTACACCATTCTCCGCGCTGGAAAGCTCATTAACGATCGCCGTCGTGTCGTTCGGCAAGGCGCGCAGGCCAGTGCCAAGCACGTTGCCTGAGTGACAGGTATCGACGAAGAACAGTGCCTTTCCTGGCAGGGACACCAAAGTGTTGCGGATTTCAGTAAAGATGACACCGGTACGCTTTAGCCGCTTCACTTCGGTATCGTGCGGGAGATAGTAATAGATTCCGTCGGAATCATTGACGCCATGGCCGGCCAGAAACACCACGCCAACGTCCCTGGCGGTCATTTCCCGCCTTATCCATTCGAGTCCGTCGAGAACATCGTCACGCTTGGCCTTGCCGTCGGTCAGTAGCCTGACCGACACCTTCCTGTAGAGGGCGCCTTCCTGGGCTTTGAGGAGACCTGCCAAGTCTGTCGCGTCCTTCGCGGAGTACTCCAACTGAATTGCCTTGTCGGCGTACTCACTGACGCCGACTGCAAGGACATATAGCGCGGGTCGCAAGTCGGCCGCCAGTGGGGATGGCTCGTTTGGCGCGGCAGAGCTCGCTACGACCGACTCTTTGCGCGGCACTTTCTTCTCGGCGGGAGCTTCCGGCCGCGCGGCGGGTCGGAGCACCCGCACAACCGCGGCAGGTGATACCCCATGGCGGTTTTCCGCAAATATCATCACGTCCGCGTCGCTGTCCGGCAGTGGAATCGGCAACTCGAAGGCTTCAGCGGACCGACCTCGCAAGGCAGCCAGTTCCGGTAGGGAGACCGCTATGCCGTTTACACGGGCCCGCATTCCGGTGACCGGGGCGCCGCCAGGCGTCTGAACGACTACCTGCACTCGCGCGGTGCTCCCTGTGGCGTGCTTGCCATCCTCCGGCGAAGCAATGCGAACGCTCGGAGGCAGCCGCTCGGTGACCGGCTTGCCGGCGGGCGGCCGCCCTTGCTCCTTCGCAACCGAGTCAAGTGCAGCGGTAAAGTCGCCTCGAACCAGAATGTCGCTAATGAGCTCCGGCCGATAATAGTCGGTGCGAAAGCGTGATACAGAGAAGAAGTCCGCCGCACGGGTGGAGCCGCGCTCCACCTGCCATCCGATCAAGTCTTCTCCGCCAACGCTGGCCGCGTAGTAGCCTTGCCGTGACCAGGCTATCCACCGCTTGCCATCCGGGTGAGGCAGCAGGCTCAGCTGCTCATCGCCGTCCCGCATCCGGTACCAACGCAGGCTGCCATCGCTGAACCCAGCCACCAGCCAGCGTCCGTCACCGCTGATATTTACCTGCCATGTGCTGCCTGGCGCGGATGCCCGCCAGAGCTCATGGCCTGCCTCGTCATAGCACCGGACAAAGAAGTTAGTGCCGATGGCGACACGCTCCCCACCCTTCGACACCGAGGTTGATAGGGAGAGTTCATTGGCATCGAGCCGCACGGTGCGGCCGTTGATGTTCGGCTGGCGCTGTTCGAACCAACTCGTTACGGAGGTGCGCCCAGACTTGGCGCGGGGTTCTGCCCAGTCCCGACCGGACGAGGTCCAGGCCAACGCGGTCATACTGAAGGCCACTGCCCTATCGGCGCCCTGACCCGCCGGCCCGGCGCGTACAGCCACACCGGTACCGTCCCTCGATAGGCGAAACTGGCTGCGCAGGTTGCGAAAGTCGGCCAGCTCCGGACCGCTTCTTCGGGCGACGGAACCCCGCTCGTCAAAGACACCCCAGGCAGGCTCGGCGGTCGAGAATAGCGTTCGCCCACCGGGCAGAGGTGCCAACATGGTGATTGTGTTTCGCGCGATCGGCGCATCGCTCACGCAGGTTGCCGATCCCTGCTTCCAAACGCACAGGGGGAAGCCGCCATTCTCCGCCCGCCGCGTTCCGGCAGCATAGATCTGCTGTCCGTCGGCAGACCAGGCAATCGCGTTCATGCCCCCCGATATCGCGGTTCCGCCCCCGGTGACGGCCGTCACCGCCTTCAGGGTCACCGAATCCAGCACCAGAAAGGAGGCCGCGTTGGCAGAACCCACTGCCAGTCGTGCTCCATCGGGAGAAAATGCGAGACCGAAAGGAACCTCGCTGCCCGTGGCGGGGCGCCGCACCGCGAGCCGCACACCGCCATCGCCAAGTTCGTAAAGCCTTAGAGTCCCATCGGCGGAACTGGCGGCCAGACGCTTGCCGTCCGGTGACCAGACCAAGGCATGAATGTCGCCCCCGACCTCGCTGTCACCACCCAGCTCCCGAGTTCCGTGCCAACCGTCGGCCGATGAAAACAGGCGGACCCCATGCTGGCCCCACAAGCCGACGGCCAGATATCGGCCATCTGGCGAGAAGGCGAGTGCGGTTGCCACGTTCGGAAGTCCCGTGATCCGATGAACGATCTCGGCGTTGGTACGATTGACGACATACACATCATTGCCGGCCGACCAGCCGCTGGTGGCGAACAGTTGACCATCCGGTGCCATGGATACCGAGAACAGCTTGCCATCGTTAGCCGAACCCGACGGTGGCCGGAATACCTGTAGCAAACGGCTCGTGGCAACATCCCAAATCCTGGCGGTCTTGTCCTCAGATGCGGTGACCGCGTAACGGCCCTCGCGATCGGCGGCAATTGCCCGGATTGGCGCGATGTGCATGCCGGTTTCGATGCGCAGCGAAACCGAGCTGGCATCCGTGCCCACCACGCCTTGGTCGGCCGCTTTGGTCGGTGTGTTGACCAACAAGGTGGCGAAGAGCAGGAGCGAGCCACCCGCCCGTCTCGCCCAGAAGTATTCGCCGGGCGCCATGCCTATCGTCAACAACCGACTCTACGAAACTCGATTCGTTCGTCCAGAGAATCGGACAGATCCCCATGGCCGGTGCCGACCAGATTCTGTTTGAACCCGTAACCCTGAGCCGAGGACCGTTTACCGAATTCGGGCTGAATCGCTGATAGTCTCTGCCGTATGAATTCCGCGCGCTGTAAGGACAGGCGTTCGCTCAATGGATCCGAGGCACTTCGCGCCATATGGCCGCCGACCTCGATGCAGCCAGCCTGCTTCATGGATTTCTTGGCAATCGCGTTCAACCAAAGCGAATACGGATGATCGTTGCCCGAAAATGCCGTCGCGCCCGGTTTGAAGTTGAAGCGAACCGCCAGTTTCTCCGCTGCGAGCCCTATGTCGACCAAGTCGCCAAAGGACTTCATTGCCGCGGCTTGTCGCCCCAGCTTTAGATTTGTCAGGTAGATTCCCGCCTGCGTGCGCGCCTGGCGCCCGGCGGGGTTCTTCATGGCGGCTTGATAGAGCGCCAGCGCGTCCTTGTAGCGCTTCTGATCGTAGGCCAGCGTTGCTTCGTTGATAACGGCGGCGGCCGCGACGGTGTTGACGTAGGCGGGATGTATGGGATCGCCCGCCTTGGTGCCTTGGCAAGTCTTGATGTAGCCATCGACAGCCGAGTCACGCAGCCAGACGGGTAGATCCCGGAAGAAGGCTTGCGGTGTCGCATCGACACCGCCAGGCAATGCGCGCGCAAAGCCTTTGCTGATGATCTTGCCAGTCTTGAGATCGGCCAGGGCAAAGCAGACACGGTAGGCATCCCTGTCACCATCGGCTTTGCCCTGGAGATTGATGGGCGTAAAGGTGCCAACCATGATCAGCGGCAAGGAGGCCAACGCCGCGCCGTTGAAAGACTTGACCGCGATCTGCGGATAGCCGGCCTTGACCACCTCGACCACCGATTGCTCGACCTTGGCGGTCGTCTGGGTTTGGAACCCCGTGTTCCCGTTGACCAGGGGGTCGATCACCAGATCGAACTTCGCGTTCTGAGCCAGCGGCGCCTTGGCGAACATATCTTCGGCCGCCTTTCTTACCGCCTCGTCGAGAGGCACGGCAGTGATCGGCGCAACGGCGGGCGCGCTGGCCGCCGCCACGGTGGTCGGCGGCGCCGCCGCTGGTCCGGCCGACGGCGGATCGGAAGCGCAGGCCGCCAACAACATGCAGGCAAGCAAAGGGAAGACTGGCAAGCGCTTGAGCAACGGGCCAAGACCGGCTGCGTCTGGCGTGTTCAAACCGGCAGACGGCAATGCGTCGGGCGTATGGGCATTTGTCTTTGTCATGGCGTATCTCTCGTATATGGCGGTCGCGGGCGTGTCGCTGCCACAGACACAGGGAATCCATTCCCGTTGCCAAATACTAGCACCGTGAGCAATTGCCGAAAACCATGAACACGTCATGGCATCTTCCCGCCCGGGGAACGATTACCCCCGCCCCCATCATGACGCGGCTAGAGCAGCACCAGATTGTCCCGATGGATCAGTTCTTCGTCATCGAGATAGCCCAGCAGCGATTCGATGTCGGCGGTGGCATGACCGGCGATGCGGCGGGCTTCCGAGCTCGAATAGTTGATAAGGCCGCGCGCCACCTCCACACCATCGACCGACCGGCAGGCCACCGCTGCGCCCCGCTCGAAATCTCCCTCGACGAACTTCACGCCGACCGACAACAAGCTGCGGCCTTCCCCCAGCGCCTTGATGGCGCCTTCGTCCAAGGTCAGATTTCCGGCCAATTGCAGGTGGTCGGCCAGCCACTGCTTGCGGGCCGTCAGCGGCGACTCGGTGGCGTAAAGCAAGGTGCCGATCGGCTGTCCGCTGGCTGCGCGCATCAGGGCATCCCGCTCGCGGCCGCTGACAATCAGCGTGTCGGCGCCGCTTCGCGCCGCTCGCTGGGCCGCTCGCACCTTGGTGATCATGCCGCCCTTGCTGATGCCGCTGCCGGCCCCACCGGCCATCGACTCGTAACGTCGATCATCGGCGCGGCCTTCGGCGATCAGGGTGGCCGATGCGTCACGGCGCGGGTCGGCCGTATAGAGGCCCTTCTGATCGGTGAGTATGATCAGGGCATCCGCTTCGACCAGGTTGGCGACGAGGGCGCCCAAGGTATCGTTGTCGCCGAACTTGATTTCGTCGGTAACGACGGTGTCATTCTCATTGATGATCGGCACCACGCCGTAGCCGAGCAGCGCTTGGAGGGTCGAACGCGCATTGAGGTAGCGCTTGCGATCGGCGAGGTCTTCGTGGGTCAGCAGGATCTGCGCGGCTTTCAGGCCGTGTTCGCCGAAGGTCGATTCGTAGGCCTGCGCCAGGCCCATCTGTCCCACGGCCGCCGCCGCCTGAAGATCGTGCATGGCATGGGGCCGAGTAGACCAGCCCAGTCGCTGCATGCCGGCAGCGATGGCGCCGGAAGATACCAGCAGGACTTCGCGCCCGGCTTCGCGCAACACGGCAATCTGCCGGGCGCAGTCGGCAATGAACTCCAGTGCCAAGCCAGCCCCGTTATTGGTGACCAGGGCGCTGCCAACCTTGACGACCAGCCGCTTACTCCGCGCTATCCGTGTTCTCATGGGATCGTTGCTCTTCGAGTGTTTCCATGATGGCGTAAGTCAGTTCCTTGCACCCGTCACCGTTGATGGCGGAAATGGCGAAGTGACGCACGCCCTTGCCATAACCCTTCACGAGTGCCGCGATGCGCCCCTTGCGCTCGTCCTCGGGTACCAGGTCGATCTTGTTGATCACCAGCCAACGCGGCTTCTCGTAAAGCGCCTCGTCGTACTTGCGCAGCTCCTTGACGATGGCCTTGGCTTCCTTGAGTGGATCGGTGTCGGGATCGAAAGGCGCGATGTCCACCAGATGCAGCAGCACATTGGTCCGCTGCAAGTGGCGGAGGAACTGATGGCCGAGGCCGGCGCCTTCCGCCGCGCCTTCGATCAGGCCGGGAATGTCGGCAATGACGAAACTGCGGTTGTGGTCAACGCGAACCACGCCCAGATTCGGATGCAGCGTCGTGAAGGGGTAGTCCGCCACCTTGGGTTTGGCGGCCGACACCGCGCGGATGAAGGTGGACTTGCCGGCGTTGGGCATGCCGAGCAGCCCGACATCGGCCAGTACCTTGAGCTCCAGACGCAGGTCGCGCCGTTCGCCCTCGCCCCCCGGCGTGCACTGGCGCGGTGCCCGGTTGGTGCTCGACTTGAAATGCAGGTTGCCCAGACCGCCGTGGCCGCCCTTGGCGATCAGTGCACGCTTGCCGTCGCCGTCGAGGTCGGCCAGGACTTCGCCGGTGCCGATGTCGGTGAACACGGTGCCAACGGGTACCCGCAGCTCCATGTCGTCGCCCGCCTTGCCGTAGCAATCGGAGCCACGGCCGTTCTCGCCTCGCTGCGCCCGGAAGACGCGGGTATAGCGGTAGTCGATGAGTGTGTTGAGGTTGCGGTCGGCAATGGCCCAGATGCTGCCGCCGCGCCCGCCGTCGCCGCCGTCCGGGCCGCCGCGCGGGATGAACTTCTCGCGGCGAAACGACGCGACGCCATTGCCGCCGTCGCCGGCAATGACCTCAATCTTCGCTTCGTCGAAAAATTTCATGGAGTCCCCGGAAACAAAAAAGCCCTATCGCAGGGATAGGGCTTTTGCGACCAGCGCGATGCCCTGTTTAGGCGGCGGCCGGAACGATCTTGATGGTCTTGCGCTTTTCGGGGCCCTTGGTGAAGAACTGAACCGTGCCTTCGATCTTCGCGAACAGCGTGTGATCCTTGCCGATGCCGACGTTGTCGCCGGGATGGAACTGGGTGCCACGCTGACGAACGATGATGCTGCCGGCCGAAACCAGTTGGCCGCCGTAGCGCTTGACGCCAAGGCGCTTTGATTCCGAATCGCGGCCGTTACGGGAACTGCCGCCTGCTTTTTTATGTGCCATGAGGTGAGACTCCTGTCAGTTCCCGCCGCGTCAGGCGGCGATGCCGGCGATCTGGATTTCGGTGTAGTTCTGCCGATGCCCCTGGTGCTTCTGATAGTGCTTGCGCCGACGCATCTTGAAAATATTCACCTTGGCATGCCGACCGTGCGCGATCACCTTGGCCGTGACCTTGGCGCCAGCGACCAGCGGGCTGCCGATTTTCACCGACTCGCCTTCGCCGACCATAAGCACCTGGTCAAGAGTGATTTCTGCGCCCACGTCCGCCGGTATCTGTTCTACTTTGATTTTTTCGCCGGCGGCAACGCGATACTGCTTGCCACCGGTTTTTATGACCGCGTACATGATGATGACTCCATTACAGCGTTAGAAGAACCGCGCATTATAGTGAGCCAAGCCATTCTGGTCAAAGAATAATTAACTCGCGTTGACGGCGGCCCGGCAGGCGCCTACCATCGCGCCTTTTCGCGCGACGCGAGCGCCGACGCCCCGTGGACCTGTCAGCCCTTTACTCCCTGATTGCCGACGACATGAACGCGGTCGACGCCGTGATTCGTGCCCGCCTGCATTCCGAGGTCGTACTGGTGCGTCAGGTCGCCGAGTACATCATCGCCGGTGGCGGCAAGCGCCTGCGACCCGCCCTGGTGCTGCTGACGGCCGGTGCGCTGGGCTACCAGCGGCACGCATCATCACGAACTGGCGGCGGTCGTCGAGTTCATTCATACCGCGACGCTGCTGCACGACGACGTGGTCGATGAATCGGACCTGCGCCGCGGCCGCGATACCGCCAACGCCCTGTTCGGCAACGCCGCCAGCGTGCTGGTCGGCGACTTCCTCTATTCGCGGGCCTTCCAGATGATGGTTGGCGTCGGCAACATGCGCGTCATGCGAGGTGCTGGCCGACGCCACCAACGTCATTGCCGAAGGCGAAGTGCTGCAGTTGATGAACTGCCACAACGCGGATATCGATGTCGAGGCATACCTGCAGGTCATCCGCTACAAGACGGCCAAGCTGTTCGAGGCCGCCGCCCGCCTGGGCGCGATTCTCGGCGGCGCCAGTCCGCGAAGTCGAGGATGGCCTGGCCGCGCTACGGCATGCATCTGGGCACCGCCTTCCAGCTGATCGACGATGTGCTCGACTACTCCGGCGACGAAGCCGAGACCGGCAAGCATCTGGGTGACGATCTCGCCGAAGGCAAGCCGACCCTGCCCTTGATCCACGTCATGCAAACATGGCAACGCCGGAGCAGGCGGCCTGTGTGCGCCAGGCCATCGAGGAGGGCGGGCGCGACGACTTTCCCCGAGGTGCTTGCCGCCGTCAAGGCCAGCGGCGCCCTCGACGCCGCGCGCCGGCACGCCGAAGCAGAGGCCGAACGTTGCGATCGATGCAATTAGCTGTCTGCCAGCTTCTATTTACAAGAATGCTCTGCTAGAATTGCCGGCCTTTTCGGTCTCCCGCCGGTTCTAGCTCGGTGACGGTATCGAGAATTTCGGGGTGTAGCTCAGCCTGGTAGAGTACTGCGTTCGGGACGCAGGAGTCGGAGGTTCGAATCCTCTCACCCCGACCATTAAACATGGTCATGCATGACCGCCGTTCAGGCGGCTTTCCGCACATTGCCTGTATCAGCTCCCGGCGGCCATGTTCAGAGTCGGCCGGCCTCGTGGCTATCCCATCATCCGGGCATAGGTCGCCTTGTCGGCCTGGTAACAGCCACATGAAGCGGCTTCCAGGCCGCCGCGGTCGAGCACCGTGATGTCGCCGCGGCTATAGCTGATCAATCTACGGCTTTGCAGCGAACTGGCGGCCTTGGTGACACCGACCCGGCGCACGCCCAGCATATAGGCCAGGAATTCATGCGTGACGTGAAACTGCTCCGAGTGGGCACGATCCTGCGTCATCAGGAGCCAACGGGCGAGGCGTGCCTCCACCACATGGAAGCGGGTACAGGCTGCCGTTTGGGCGAGTTGCCCCATGACCGCATAAACGTAGCGCTTCAACTCGCGTTGCAACGCCGGGCTCAGGCCCAGTTCGTGGCGAAATCGGGCGGCGTCCATGCGCAGCGCCGGGCCGGCCCCCTGCACCAAGGCATGCAGCGGCGAAACATCCACTCCGAGTATGAGGGAGCTGCCCAGCATGCCCTCATCGCCGATCAGCCCCACCTCCAGGTTGGCGCGCCCATCCACCGGTGTCGTCAGTGAAATGAAGCTTTCGGTGGGAAAGTAGACATGGCGAATGCGCTCCCCCGGTTCGGCCAGGATCTCGGCAAATATCAACTCGACCGGCTCGCAGCCGGCCAGAAATCGCTCACGATCCTTGCGCGGCAAGGCCGCGAGCAGACGATTGGCGGCAGGGGCGGGCTTGGTGGACGGCACGTGGACTCTCCTTGAACACATGGAAGCCTGAAACAAAATGCGGCCCTTGTCCGGGCGGTAGCGCACACAACGGCCGAGACCGGCGAATCTGAACTCGCCCGTCCGCGCCACTGTATGTACGGTATCGAACAGTTTGTAGCAGGGTGGAAGAGGATAGTGAAGCATGGGTGGTCCGGCGGTAAATGTCCGGCAGGCCCTTGATACCGCACTGTACGGAGTCGATCATGTTCTCTCGTCTTGTCGTTCCCCTGACTGTTGCGCTGACCATGACTCTAACCGCCGGCTGTGGCTCGCTGCTGCCCAAGGCAAAGTCTGAAACCGAGGCGCCTTGGAGGAGTTTCGAAGAAGTCAAACGAACGTACGACAGCATCGAGCCGGGGCGTACGACGGTGGTGGAACTGAAGCAGCTTGGTTACGACCCCTACGTGAACAGGAACGTCACGGTGCTTCACTTCAGCGATGTGCTGGGCAAGTATGCGCCGAACGCCGTTCGCGACGAATATCTGGAACCCGGCATTCGTGAGTGTCTGCAAATGCAGACCATGTGCAGCGCCTATGCCATTGAGCATCGGCAAATTCACCGCAACCGTGTCGGCAACTTCCTGCTCGATTTCATCAACTACCAACGCCGTACCGAGATTACCGGCTGGAAGTTCGGAGCCGTGGTCGTGCTCGTCGGCGATCGTGTCGTGTATAAGTCATGGAGCGGCACACCGGCGATCAGTGAGGTCGAGGAGACCAAGAATCCGCTCGGCCCGATACAGGATCGTGGCCCTTCTCTTCTGCCACGCTAACCACGCCCGGGGACGGGGAATTGTCTGGGGCGTTGTGGCGATGTGCCGCCTCATGAGTTGGCGCGCGCGAGGGAGGCCATTGCTGATGGCGATGTTGCTGATCGCCACCGCGGGCTGCGCGGCCCTGCCTGACACCGATGCCCTCATAGAGCGCCACGGGGGGCAAACCGTTACCTTCGAAAATGCGCGCGGTCCGCTCTCGGCTCAAAAAAGCGCCGCCATACTCGCGGAGCTCAAGCGCAAGTCCGGCGACATCGACATCCTCGACAAGCAGATCGCCCTGGAGCAGGCGATCGTTGGCAGCCCGCTTGTGCTGGGAAACAAGGTCACCCTGTTGCAGGACGGAGCCGCGACCTACTCGGCAATGTTCGCGGCAATCCGTACGGCGCGGGATCACATCAACCTCGAGTCCTACATCATCGATGACGATGATGTAGGACGGCAGTTCGCCGACTTGTTGTTGGAACAGCAGGGCCGGGGTGTTCAGGTCAATCTGATCTATGACAGCTTCGGGGCGATCAATACGCCAAAGGCGTTCTTCGAACGACTGAAGGCGGGTGGCGTCGAAGTACTCGAATTCAATCCGATCAACCCGCTGCTGGCGCAGGCGCCATGGCGGATCAACAATCGCGATCACCGCAAGCTGCTGGTGATCGACGGGCGGACCGCATTTGTCGGTGGCATCAACATCAGCAGCGTCTATTCCTCGGGATCGGCCGCGCGGCGGACCCGGAAGACGGCTGGAAACACCGTTTCCTGGCGCGATACGGACCTGCAAATCGACGGTCCCGTGGTTGGCGAATTCCAGAAGCTGTTCATGGAGACGTGGACAAAGCAGCGCGGCAAGCCGCTTGTGTCAAATGACTATTTTCCCGAGTTGAAGGGGCAGGGGAAGGACCTCGTTCGAGCCATCGGCAGCACGCCCGACGATACCTATAGCCTCATCTATTTGACCCTGATCTCCGCAATCGGCAACGCCGAAAGGCAGGTGTACCTCACCCAGGCGTACTTCGTTCCCGACCCCCAACTGTTGGCATCCTTGATCGACGCGGCCCGACGCGGTGTGGACGTGAAGCTGGTATTGCCCAGCCATTCGGACTCCGAAGTGGTATTTCACGTTGGGCGCTCGCACTATTCCAGTCTGCTGCAGGCCGGCGTCAAGATCTACGAGCGGCACGGCGCGGTGTTGCATTCCAAGACGGCGGTCATTGACGGAGTCTGGTCGTGCGTCGGCTCCAGCAACCTCGACTGGCGCAGCTTTCTCAGCAACGACGAAGTCAATGCGGTGGTACTCGGTCGGGAATTTGCGCAGCAAATGCTGAACATGTTTAGCAAGGACCTTGAAGCCGCCGAGGCCATCGACCTGGACCACTGGCAGCGGCGGTCTCCGCTGATCCGGCTCAAGGAATGGGGAGCCGGGCTGCTGCAGCGACTGCTCTAGCCGCGCGACGGATAGCGCATGTCCCTATGTATCGGCCAAGACATCATGTTTCGGCGCCCCACCTCATGATTGGCGCGACAAGGTTTCGGCGAGGAAGCGCAGTAACGCGGCAATCACGGTCAGCAGCACCGGGCCGATGATGATGCCGATCACGCCAAAAGCCGAAGCTCCACCGATGACGCCGACGAAAACGGCGAGTGTCAACACCGGCGCCTGGCTCGAGATCAACAACGGCCGTAACAGGTTGTCGGAAACCGACACGAATATTCCCCACACCAACATGAAGATTGCCCAGCCCCATTGCGAAGTCACCGCCAGGAAGACGACCGCTGGTGCCCAGACGATAGCGGCGCCGGCCAGCGGCAGCAGCGCAAAGGCTGCCGCCATGACGCCGAACACGACAGCGGAGGGCAGCCCCGCGATGGCGAAGGCGATGCCCACCAAAGTGCCTTGGGTGAGCGCCGTCAAGCCGATGCCATAGACCACGGCGCGCGTCGTGTCGCCGATCAGCTTGAGCAACTCCGTCTTATGCAGTGGGTCCAATGGCACCAGGCGCACAGCCCTTTCGAGCAGTTGGCGGCCGTCACGGAGCAGAAAGAAGAACAGAAACAACATCAGAAAGAAGTTGATCACGGTGCCCAGGGCGCTGAGCAGAAAGTTGCCGCCCGTCGCGGCCAGCGACTGCAACGCCATCTTGGCGCCGTTGACCAGCCAGCCCTGCAGTTGTTCGGTCGTGGCGGTGAGGTTCTGGCGCAGCCACTCGGCCAGGCCGCCGATGATTGGATACCGCTCCAGTTGGGCGAGCAGACTGTCGTCGAAGCGCAGTTGGAGTTGTTGCAGGCGCTCGACCAGGTCGGCGAACTGGTTCGCGAATGCCGCGCCAAGGCTGACCAGCGGCCCCGCGAGCATGACAGGTACCAGTATCGTGATCAGTCCCGCCGACAGGTTAACGCGGCCCCGTAGACTGCGTGTCAGTCGGCCATGAACCGGTGCCAGCAGAAAAGCGAGGCAAATGCCCCACGCCAGCGCTCCCCAGAAAGGTGCGAGCATCCAGTACAGCGCAAGGGCAAGCAGGACCGCGACAACGATGACGAAGTCCCTTTGGTAGGAATGCACGTTGAGTCAATTCAAATGGGCTATATGAACCCCGCCCGAACAGGAACGTCGCTACGCCCCGCGGCTGCCAATGACTCTCAGCAGGATGACCACGATCGCGATCACCAGCAGTACGTGGATGAAGCCACCCAAGGTGTAAGAGCTGACCAGACCCAGCAGCCATAGGATGAGCAGAACAACAGCAATGGTGTACAGCATGGCAATTCTCCTTTCCTGCGTTGCGATACGCGTCGTGGTACGCGCGACCTGAACTTCAGACGTTGCCAGCGTCGTTTGCATCAAGACTAGACGGCCGCGCATTTCGTTTCTGTGCGCTGCCAGACATAGAGCTGGAATCTTTCGGCAACGGGTGCGGGCCATGAACGCGTTGGCAGGCATCTATGCGCGCCACCGCACAGAACGCGTCGGATTCAATGGCTAGTCTCATGCATAGTGAGCGTCGGATGGTAGTTGTGCCGCTCACGACCACCGTCAGCAGTCATTCTCAGGAGATCGCCATGAACAAGGACCAAGCCAAAGGCCGTATCGAAGAGGCAAAAGGAAAAGTGAAAGAGGTCGCCGGCAAGGTCGTCGGCAATAAGGATCTTGAACTGAAAGGCAAGATCCAGGGCACCACCGGCAAAGTCCAGGCCGCGTATGGTGACTTGAAGGAAGACATCAAGAAATCCATCTAGGACCGGTAGCATCGCCCCGTTTTCGTGACTTCCTTGGCGCGGATGGGGCGCCTTGTCTTGACGCAGGGAGCGGAGTCATTGGCAGCGCCGAAAAATCCTCAAGACGCGGCGGTCCGGCCTTGGTGGCTGGCGTCGCAACCGGAAGGCCCGGCCCCGTCTGATCTTGAGGCGACGGGTCTCTCCAGCGCCGAAGCAAGAGATCGGCTGGTCAGGTTCGGGCCCAACCTGTTCCACGACCACCAGGAACAGCCCTTGTGGCTACAGTTCCTCTCCCGCTTCAAGAATCCTCTGGTCATTCTCCTCCTGGTGGCGAGTTCGATTTCCGCCCTCACCGGGGAAATGGCCAACTTCGGCATCATCTCGGTGATGGTGCTGTTCAGCGTCACGCTGGATTTCGTCCAGGAGCACCGCGCCGGCAAGGCGGCGGCAAGCTTGCGCCAGACCGTATCAGTGCGCGCACGGGTGGTCCGCGATGGCCAGCCGGCCGAGGTGCCGGTTGCCGAGGTGGTGCCGGGAGACCTCGTCGTGCTCTCGGCGGGCGATCTGATCCCCGCCGACGGCCTGGTGGTGGAAGCGGACGACTTCTTCGTCAAACAGGCGCTATTGACGGGTGAGTCTTACCCGGTGGAAAAGCGGCCGGGCGAACTTGCCGCCACCGCCACCGATGTTCAGGATGCCACCAACGCCGTGTTCATGGGCACCACGGTCATTAGCGGCAGCGCCCGGGTTCGCGCCGTCACACCGGCGCCGACACCGCTATCGGCGCCATCGCCGACACACTGACCCGTCAGCCGCCGCCGACGCGCCTTCGATCTCGGCACGCACCGGTTTGGCATGCTCATCATGCGGCTTACGATCCTGCTGGTGCTGTTCGTCTTCCTCGTCAACGCGTTCATGCACAAGCCTTGCTGGAATCCTTCCTGTTTGCCGTTGCGCTCGCGGTGGGGCTGACACCGGAACTGCTGCCCATGGTGGTGTCGGTCACGTTGTCGCGCGGCGCGATGCGCATGGCCAGGAAACGGGTGATCGTCAAGCGACTTGGCCGCCATCCAGAATCTCGGGGTCATGGATGTGCTGTGCACCGACAAGACCGGCACCTTGACCGAGGCAAAGATCCGCCTGGAGCGACATGTGATCCGCAGGGGCGACCAGCGACGCGGGTGCTGGAACTCGCCTATCTGAACAGCTTCTTCGAGACCGGCCTCAAGAGTCCGCTCGACGATGCGATTCTCGCACACGAGCACATCGACGTCAGCGGCTGGAACAAGATCGACGAAGTGCCGTTCGACTTCGAGCGACGGCGCGTGTCGGTGCTGTTGGACAAGGGCATGGCCGCCTGCTGGTGGTCAAGGGAGCGCCCGAAGATATGCTCGGCCTCTCGACGCACTATGCGCCGACGAGGGCAGCGACGCTCGCGAACCGCTGGACGACGCCGGCGCGGGAACGGATCAACGCGTTGCACGACAGCCTGGGCAGCGAAGGTTTCCGAGTGCTCGGCATCGCCTGGCGAAACGTTCCGCCGGATCAGAATCATGCGGTGGTCGACGACGAAACCGAACTCGTGTTCGCCGGTTTTGCCGGCTTTCCTCGATCCGCCCAAGGAAAGCGCCGGCAAGCGCTCGCGGCGCTCGACGCAAGCGGCATTGCGGTCAAGATCGTCACCGGCGACAGCGAGCTGGTCACGCGGCACATCTGTGCCGCAGCTGGATATTCCGATTACCGGCGTGCTGACCGGCAGCGAAATCGCAGCACATGGACGACTCGCGCTTGCGGTTCGGGTCGAGAAGGCCAACCTGTTTTGCCGCGTCACGCCGGCGCAGAAGAACCGCATCATCCTCGCGCTGAAATCGCGCGGACACGTGGTCGGCTATCTCGGCGACGGCATCAACGATGCGCCGTCGCTGCACTCGGCCGATGTGGGCATCTCGGTCGATACGGCTGTCGACGTCGCCAAGGAAGCGGCCGACATGATTCTGCTGCAAGCAGGATCTGAACGTGCTGCATGACGGCGTGCTCGAAGGCCGGCGCACCTTCGCCAACATCATGAAGTACATCATGATGGGCACCAGCTCCAACTTCGGCAACATGTTCAGCATGGCGGGCGCGTCGCTGTTCCTGCCCTTCCTGCCGATGCTGCCGACGCAGATCCTGCTCAACAACCTGCTCTACGATGTATCCGAGGTGGCCATTCCGATGGACAGGTCGATCGGAGGAGACTTCGCGCACCCGCAGGACCTGGGATATAGCGTTCATCCGCGACTTCATGCTGGTCATCGGGCCGGTCAGTTCGGTCTTCGACTTCCTCACCTTCTACGTCATGCTGAAAGTGTTCCACGCCGGCGAGGCGCTGTTCCAGACCGGCTGGTTCGTCGAATCGCTCGCGACGCAGGTGCTGGTGATCTTCATCATCCGCACGCGCGGCAATCCATTCAAAAGCCGCCCCAATCCGGTTCTGTCGGCGACCTCGTTCACTGTTGCCGTGCTCGGCGCAGTGCTGCCGTTTACGCCGTTGGGGACGTACTTCGGCTTTGTTCCGCCGCCGGCGCAGTTTCTATCTCATCCTGGCGGCGATGGTGGTTGTTTACCTGATTGTGGTCGAACTCACCAAGAAGGCCTTCTACCGGTGGCACAGCGGTCCTCGCTCGATGGGCGTCGGTGGCGCCGCGGCGCATTGAAACTCATGGTCCGCCGGCTGGCGAATTCGGCGCGGTGGCACCAGGGAGACCGGCCTGCCTAGCCACTACCTGGGTCCGGAAGGAGCCGCCTCGGGCAGCAGGCGGTCGAATTCCTTCTTGACCACCGCATAGCATTCGCAAGCCCGCGCCTCCAGGCCGGGCCGGTCGAGCACGGTGATGCTGCCGCGCTGTACTCGATCAGGCCGTCGCGCTGCACGTTGCCGGCGGCCTCGGTGACGCCTTCGCGGCGCACGCCGAGCATGTTGGCGATCAGTTCCTGGGTCATCACCAGTTCGTTCGACGACAGGCGATCGAGGCTCAGCAGCAGCCAGCGGCAGAGTTGCTGGTCGACGCGAATGATGGCGGTTGCAGACGGCGGTCTGCGCCATCTGCGTCAGCAGCGCCTGGGTGTAGCGCAGCAACAGGCGCTGCATCGGGCCGGCGCGATAGAACTCGTCCTTGAGCAGTTGGCCCTTCAGCCGGTAGGCGTGGCCGGCGCTTTGCACGACGGCCCGACTGGTCGTGGTTTCGCCGCCCATGAAGAGCGAGACGCCGACGATGCCCTCGTTGCCGACCACCGCGATTTCGGCCGATGCGCCATCCTCCATGACGTAGAGCAGTGACACGATGGAATTGGTCGGGAAATAGACGTGGCGCATCTGGATGCCGGGCTCGTAGCACCTGGCCGAGCGGCATCGGCACCAGTTCCAGCTGGGGCAGGATGAGCGCGATCATCCGCTGGCAGGGCGGCGAGCAGGTGGTTCTGGCGGGGGTGCTGGGGCTGGGCTTGTTGCATGATGTGTCCCATCGGCGCTTGCTGCTGCCAGCAAGCGCGCCCCGTCCCCGAATCCTGCTGCGCACTTACGGAATTACGCCATGCCCGAAACAGGAAACATGCCGCCCCTCGGCAACCTCGCCGACTCCTCGGGAGACGCCGCAAGATCGAGCCGCCAGAAAGGCGCTGCTCAAGGCAGGCGCCTTGCACAACGCGATTTTCAACAGCGCCAATTTCTCGAGCATCGCCACCGACGCGCAGGGCGTCATCCAGATCTTCAACGTCGGTGCCGAACGCATGCTCGGCTACCGGCCGCCGAAGTGGTGAACAAGATCACCCCGAGCGACATTCCGATCCCGCAGGAAGTGACAGCGCGCGCGCAGGCGCTGAGCGTCGAACTCGACACCCCGATTACACCGGGCTTCGAGGCGCTGGTTTTCAAGGCTTCGCGCGGCATCGAGGACATCTACGAGCTGACCTACATCCGCAAGGATGGCAGCCGCTTCCCGGCGGTCGTCTCGGTCACCGCCCTGCGCGACGACGACGGCGATCATCGGCTACCTGCTGATCGGCACCGACAATACGGCGCGCAAGCGGGTCGAGCAGGCACTGAACGCGGCCAAGGCCGCGGCGGAAAAAGCCAACCTCGCGAAATCGGATTTCCTCTCCAGCATGAGCCATGAACTGCGCACGCCGCTCAACGCGATCCTCGGTTTCGCCCAGCTCATGGAATCCGGCACGCCACCGCCGACGCTCGCCCAGAAGCGCAGCATCGATCAGATTCTCAAGGCCGGCTGGTACCTGCTGGAACTGATCAACGAAATCCTCGATCTCGCCCTGATCGAATCCGGCAAGGTGACGCTGTCGCGGGAACCGGTCTCGCTGGTCGAGGTCATGCTCGAATGCCAGGCCATGATCGAGCCGCAGGCGCAGAAGCGCGGCATCGGCATGAGCTTTCCGCGCTTCGAGATTCCCTACTTCGTCAGCGCCGACCGGACCCGGGTCAAGCAGGTTCTGATCAACCTGCTGTCCAATGCGATCAAGTACAACAAGCCGGGCGGCACGGTCACCGTGGAGTGCGCCTGAGCCCGCCGGATCGGATCCGCATCAGCGTCCGGGACACCGGCGCCGGACTGGCCCCGGAACAGCTCGCGCAGCTATTCCAGCCGTTCAATCGCCTCGGCAAGGAGGCCGGCACCGAGGAAGGCACGGGCATCGGCCTGGTGGTGACCAAGCGCCTGGTCGAATTGATGGGCGGCACCATCGGCGTGGAGAGCACGGTCGGGCGGGCAGCGTGTTCTGGATCGAACTGAACCTGACGACGGCACCGCAGCTCGCCATCGCGGAAACCGAGCGTGCGGCGTTGGCCGAACCGCTGCTGGCGGGCGGCACGCCGCTGCGCACCCTGCTCTATGTCGAGGACAATCCGGCCAATCTGGAACTGGTCGAGCAACTCATCGCGCGCCGGCCGGATCTGCGCATGCTGAGCGCGCGGATGGCAACATCTTGGCATCGAGTTCGCGCGCGCCTATCATGCCGGATGTGATCCTGATGGACATCAACCTGCCCGGCATCAGCGGCATCGAGGCCCTGAAGATCCTGCGCGCGGACCCGGCAACGGCGCATATCCCGATCATCGCGCTCAGCGCCAATGCCATGCCGCGCGACATCGAAAAGGCCTCGAGGCCGGATTCTTCCGCTATCTCACCAAGCCGATCAAGGTCAACGAGTTCATGGATACACTGGACGTGGCGCTGAAGTTTGCAAAAGCCGGAGCGGCCAGCGCAGCCCAAGAGGAACCACACATGATGATTACCGAGTCCGACATTCTCAACGCCAGCATCCTGATCGTTGACGATCAGGAGTCCAATGTCAGTCTGCTCGAGCAATTGCTGAGTGAAGCCGGCTACACCCGCGTCGCCTCGACGATGAATCCGCAGGAAGTCTGCGCACTGCATCGCAAGAACCGCTACGACCTGATCCTGCTCGACCTGCAGATGCCCGGCATGGATGGATTCCAGGTGATGGAAGGCCTCAAGACCAACGATGCGGACGGCTACCTGCCGGTCCTCGTGATCACCGCCCAGCCGGGCCACAAGCTGCGCGCCCTGCAGGCCGGCGCCAAGGATTTCATCAGCAAGCCGTTCGATCTGGTCGAAGTCAAGACGCGCATCCACAACATGCTGGAAGTGCGGCTGCTGTACAAGAAGCTCGAGAACTACAACAAGGATGCTGGAACAGACGGTGCAGGAACGGACCGCCGAACTGCGCGAAAGCGAAGCCCGCTATCGCAGCCTGACCGAACTGGCCTCCGACTGGTACTGGGAGCAGGACGAGAACATGAACTTCACCAAGGTTTCCGGCCCGGTGCTGGAGATGCTCGGCATCCGGGTCGACACCTTGGCGGGCGATGCCGGCAACGTTCCAGGACACAGGCTGGAATGAGGAGGAGCGGGCAGTGCTGCAGGCCACCATTGCCGCCCGGCAGCCCTTCCTGGATTTCGTCTTCAGCCGCGTCAATGCCGATGGCTCGCAACAGAACGTTTCAGGTCAGCGGCGAGCCGATGTTCAACCAGCTCCTGCCGCTTCATCGGTTACCGCGGAATCGGCGTGGAACTCACCGCAAAGAAATAGCCGCACCGCGATGCGGCAGCATGCCATCACCCCATAGCCCGAATCAAAACCATCTTCTCGCCGCCCTGCCGACGGCGGAATTCGAGCGCTCTGGCGGCGCATCTGGAACTGGTCCCGCTGCCGCTCGGCAAGATGCTCTACGAACCCGGCGGACAGTTGCAGCACGCCTATTTCCCCACCACCGCCATCGTCTCGCTGCACTATGTCATGGAATCCGGCGCATCGGCCGAAACGGCCGGCGTGGGCAATGAAGGCGTCGTCGGCATTTCGCTGTTCATGGGCGGCGATACCACGCCAAGCTCGGCCGTGGTGCAGACCGCCGGCCATGCCTACCGGCTGGAGCGCCGCCTGCTGAAGCAGGAATTCAATCGCGCCGGCTTGCTGCAGCGCTTGTTGCTGCGCTACACCCAGGCGCTGATGACGCAGATGGCGCAGACCGCGCGTCTGCAATCGGCACCATTCGGTGGAGCAGCAACTGTGCCGCTGGCTGTTGCTGACGCTCGATCGATTGCCGTCGCAACGAGCTGGTCATGACGCAGGAATTGGTCGCCAGCATGCTCGGCGTGCGCCGCGAAGGCATCACGGAGGCCGCCGGGAATCTGCAGCGCGCCGGCTTCATCAGCTACCGCCGTGGCCACATCGCCGTGCTCGATCGGGCCGGACTGGAGACCCGCGCCTGCGAGTGCTACGCCGTGGTCAAGAAGGAATTGAGCCGCCTGCTGTCCGATGTGCAAGTATCGCCAAGACATCTCGCCGGCCCGCCGATAGGCGCATCCGCACAATCGTTCCACACGCCTCAAGAGTGCCTGACAGAGCGAAGCACCTGTCCTGATTGTCCGATGTGCGCGCTAGCGCACAGAGAACTTCTCGAGTTCTCGGGATGATGATCGCACTGACCGATTGTCATCACTAGATCCCCGCCGCTAATGCCGGCAGTCGGCCCACTCAAGGCAACAGCAGGCGGAGAGCAATTTAACCACTGTATTGGAAATGGACATGACATATTCATTGATCAAGACGCCGATGGCCTTGGCCGTATCGTGTGCGCTCGCATTGGGCTTCGTAGCCAGCGCGGCGGCGGCCGACATCAACCCGGCGGACACCGGATACTTCGCCGACCAGCGCGGCACAGTCGTGAGAAGCGGCTTCGGCTTGTGCTGGCATACGGGTACGGGCCCGGCGGTGGCCAACGTCGAGTGTGACCCGACAGTCGCTCCGGCACCCGCCGCCAAACTTGTCGAACCGGCCCCCGCGCCCCTGGCGGTGGCGGCGGTGATGCCGGCACCCGCGCCGAAGCGCGCGGTGGAGCGAGTAACGCTGGACGCCGACGCGCTGTTCGACTTCGACAAGGCCGTGCTGCGGCCGGCCGGGCGCGAGGCACTGGACGACTTCTACGGCAAGATCAAGGCAATCGACCCGGAAACGATCATGGCCGTCGGCCATACTGACCGCTTCGGTTCCGAAGCCTACAACCAGCGGCTTTCCGAGCAGCGCGTTGAAACCGTCAAGACCTACCTGGTCAGCAAGGGCATCGAACCGACTCGTATGCATACCGAGGGCAAGGGCGAGATGCAGCCGACCACCAAGGTCGGCGAATGCGCCGGACCCAAGAGCGCCAAGGTGATCGCTTGCCTGCAACCCGATCGTCGAGTCAACATTGAAGTCGTCGGCAACCGGATCGTCCAGTAGTCACCCCCAACCCAATGCACACGAAGGAATAAACATGAACAAACTCAATCTCAATGCGATCACGCTCGCGCTCTGCTTCGCGTTCAGTACCGGTGCCATGGCGGCCAGCATGTCGAAGAACGACTACAAGGCCGGCAAGGACAAGATCGCGGCCGAGTACAAGGTTGACAAAGCGGCGTGCGATTCACTGTCCGGCAACGCGAGCGACATTTGCGTGGCCGAGGCCAAGGGCAAGGACAAGGTGGCCCTGACGGAACTCGAAGCCAGCTACAAGCCCACGCTGAAGAGCCACTACGAGGCGCGCGTCGCTCGGGCGGAGGCCGTCTATGCCGTGGCGAACGAGCGCTGCGATGACCTCGCTGGCAACGCCAAGGACGTCTGCGTGAAGGAGGCGAAGGCGGCGGAAACCACCGCCAAGGCCGACGCCAAGGCGCAGATGAAGATATCGACGGCCAATACCAATGCCGACCAGAAAACCGCCGACGCGCGTATCGCCGCGAACAATCAGGCCGTCGACGCCCGCAAAGACGCCACGGCTGACAAGAGCGACGCCCAGTACGGGGTAGCGAAGGAAAAGTGCGACACGTATGCCGGCAGCGCCAAGGACTATTGCCTGGACCAGGCCAAGGCGCGCTACAGCAAGCAGTAAGTAGCAAGTGGTACGCGCCGATGCGCCACGCATCGGCGACATGAGACAGGAGTCAAGTCAATGAAGAACACACGGAACTATTCGATCAGCGCGGTGGCGGCAGTGATGCTGCTTGGCCTGGGTGCTTGTGCCGGCATGTCAACACAGGAACGGAACACGGCCATCGGCGCCGGTGTCGGTGCCGTTGGCGGCGCGGTTCTTACCGAGGGTAGCGCGTTGGGAACCGTTGGCGGCGCGGTGGTGGGCGGCGTCATCGGTCATGAAGTCAACAAACGCTGAAGGGGATTGAAATGAGCAGATTTGGAACGACCATCAGTGCGGCCTTGGTCATGAGTGCGTTGCTCATGGCACTACCCGGCTGCCAGAAGCAGGAAGGCCCGGCGGAGCGCGCCGGCAAGAGTCTCGACAACGCCGCCACGAAGGCCGGCCAGCAGGTCGAGAAAGCCGGCGAGGCCATCCAGGACGCGGCCAAGGGCAACAAGAAGTAGTCATTGCGGCCGACTTGACCAATATAAGGAATCGCATGAAATCTTCACGACCGATCGGCACGGTGCCGACCCTGCACAATTGGAGATCATCTTGAACATCAAGACAGTCTTGTCCCTCGTCATCGCGGCTTCTTTGGCTACCGGAGGATCGGCCTTCGGCCAAGGTTATCGCGATGGTGGCGACCGCGGTCGCCATGCGCAGGCACAACGCGGTGCCGAGCACGATCGGCGCGACCACAACGATCGGCGCCGGTGGGACCGCCACCAATATCAAGTTCGCGCCCAAGACGATGAGCGGCGCGACGAACGCGGCGCGGGGCCACATCATGACTTCCATCGCGGAGGGCGTCTTCCGGCCGAATATCGCCACACGCAATACGTCGTCGGAAGCGACTGGCGCGGGCATAACCTGAGAGCCCCGCCCCGTGGCTACCACTGGGTTCAAACAGGTGGCGACTACGTGTTGGTGGCGATTGCCACCGGCATCATCTTGCAGCTATTGCTGAATCACTGACCGCTGGCCGCGTGTTCCCGGCAGCAGGCGGTCGAACTCTTTCTTGACCACGGCGTAGCATTCGCAGGCACGCGCCTCCAGCCCGGCCCGGTCGAGCACGCTGATGTGGCCGCGGCTGTATTTGATCAGGCCGGCATGCTGACTGCCGGCGGCCTCGGTGACGCCTTCGCGGCGCACGCCGAGCATGTTGGCGATCAGCTCGTGGGTCATGACCAGCTCGTTCGAGGACAGGCGATCGAGGCTCAGCAGCAGCCAGCGGCAGAACTGCTGGTCCAGGGTATGGTGGCGGTTGCACACGGCGGTCTGCGCGATCTGCGTCAGCAGGGCCTGGGTGTAGCGCAGCAGCAGACGCTGCATCGGGCCGCCACGACTCGAACTCGTCCTTCAGCAACTGGCCCTTCAGCCGGTAGGCGTGGCCGGCGCTTTGCACGACGGCCCGACTGGCATGGTGCTTCGCCGCCCATGAAGAGCGCGACGCCGACCATGCCCTCGTTGCCGACCACCGCGATTTCGGCCGATGCGCCATCCTCCATGACATAGAGCATCGAGACGATCGAGTCGGTGGGGAAATAGACATCGCGCATCGCACGCCGGACTCGTGCAGCACCTGCCCGAGCGGCATCGGCACCAGCTCGAGATGCGGCAACAGGCGCGCGAACTCTTCCCCGGCAGGGCGGCGAGGAGGTGGTTCTGGCGCGGGTCATGAACGGTTGACACCACGGCTACCTACCCTCCGACACCCCCCCCGCAAGGGGCGCCGGTGTTGAGCCGTTCCGCCTCGGCCGCCTTGATCTTGTGGATATTGATCATCGTCAGGCGCAGGGCGGCGGCGCATCGGCGAACTCCCGGCGGCGGCAGTCGATATAGGCAGGAACGGTGGAATCATCGGCACAACGCAGCTCGAGAACCAGCGCCTGCACGTCCATTCCGTCCGATTCCATCATGCGCATGAACAAGCGATGCCAACGGTCGGCATCGTGCGGAGAAACAAACCGCGAGAACCGCGTGTTGGCCAGATCGTGGCGCTCGACACCCAGCATCGCCGCGCCAGTCAGATTGATTTCGCCAATCAGGCCTTCCCGGCTGATGGTGAGGTAGCCGACCGGAGAAAAATCGTAAAGATCCACAAAGCGATCGCGCGATTCCTCCATGGACGTTTGGGCACGGCGCAACTCCTCCACCTGCATCTCCAGTTCGACCTTATGGACGAGAAGCTCATGCATCAGTACCTCGGTGGGCTGGACCGCCATCTCCGCGGAAGAAAACCCGGCAAGCAGTTGTTCCGCCTTTCTTCTTGTCGACTGGCGCTTCTCGATCCAGTCATGGTTCTGGCTCATGCGGATTTCTCCCTGGTTGCGGTCAATGGGCTGTGCCGGGGGTCGGCAAGGCCATTGTAATGGCCTGCGGCGGGTGCAAGCCGGCCTCGGCCGCTGCGTGCGCTGTCGCACAGACAGCCCGGGCCGGAACGACGATCATCCGTTCCCATGAACTCCAGATCGATGGCACACGCGCTTTCCGCCATATTCGTGATTTCCGCCGCCTTCGTTTCCGTCGTGAGCGCCGACAGCGATCCGATGGTCCGGAGCACGGGCGAGATTCTGTATGTGTCTGGCGGTGTCGGAACGGAATCGGCTGAGCGGCTCAATGCGCTCGCCGCCGACTTTAATCTCAAATTGGTATTCGCCTTGCAGGCCGGCGATTACCTCAGCAGCGTCAGGGTCGTGATCGCCAACGGAGCCGGTCGGACGATCCTGGATTCGACATCCCAGGGGCCATGGTTCCTGGTCAAGTTGCCCGTCGGCGACTATCGGGTGGTGGCGACGTTCGCGGGCAAGGCGGTCCAGCGCCAGGTTGCCGTGGGCACGGCACGACTCCAGACCATCGACTTCCGCTGGACCTCCGAGTAGCCCCGACGCGTTGGCAATTACTGAAAGGCGGACCCATCCCCATGAATATCACGCTTGGTCTTGCGCCGGTCGTATCGCTGATCGCCGGCATTCTCATTCTGCTGATGCCGCGGCTGCTCAACTTCATTGTCGCCATCTATCTGATCGTCATCGGACTGATCGGTCTCTTTGGCGCCGGCAACGTCCATCTTTGACACCTTGGACAATGGAAGTTGATTGTGGCCAGGGATCGTTCCGGTGGTTGTCCGGTGTTGGCGGCATCGTTGCCGACCATCACTTCCATTGCCATCCCGGGTCGGCCTGCGCCTGACGGCGTTACCTAGACATGGTGCGCGTTTTCAGCCATTGGGTTCCCGCGAACAGCCTGTTTCAGGTCGCGTTCGACTTGGTATTGCTTTGTGTCGCGCTGGTCTTTGCCGTCTTCTGGGTCGAGCGGGGTGACCTGCGTGGCGCGGCGGCGGTATTCCCCTACGCGCTGCTGTTGGCCCTCGCGCTGGTGGCGGTGAATATCCTGTTCGGCGTGTATCAGCGCGATGCCGCGCGTTCCGTATTCCGAACGCCGACCCTCGTCATGCTCTGCTTTGTCGTTGCCGTGCCGATGGCGTACGGCATGTTCAGCCCGATGCCGCGACCGGCCGCGTGGCGTGACGAAATGGCCTTGGCTTTGCTGCTCACGCTCGGCGTCATGGCGGCGATACGCGGCCAGGCGTTCGGCAAGGGTGTCGCACCGCTGCTGGCGCGCCGCGTCCTGGTTCTGGGTACCGGCGCGGAGGCGGCGGTGGTGGAGCGCTCGCTGACCCGCCTGGGGCCGCACGTGCGGGTGGTGGGCTTCTATCCGGTGCGATCGGACGCGGAGATACGGGTGGACCGGGACCGGATCCTGACCGACGGCGACTCCCTGCCAGTGGCGGCTCGGCGGCTCGAAGCGGGCGAGATCGTCGTTGCTGTGCATGACCGAAGGGGCGACGCGCTACCGCTTCCCGAACTCCTCGATTGCCGGTTGGCCGGGATGCGCGTGATGGACCTGTCGAGCCATTTCGAGCAGGCCCTGGGGCAGGTGCGCCTGGATTCGTTGCGCGCCAGTTGGTTGATCTTCGGCGACGGCTTCCGGCAAGGATGGGTGCGCAGGACCGTCAAACGCTTGTCCGACCTCGTCGCGGCGACGATATTGCTGGGCGTGTTCTGGCCCGTCATGTTGCTGAGCGCAATCCTGATCGTCCTGGAAAGCGGCTTTCCCGTCCTGTATCGCCAGGAGCGCGTCGGGCTGGGCGGCAGGCTGTTTCATGTCATCAAGTTCCGCAGCATGCGCATTGACGCGGAGCACGACGGCAAGCCGCGCTGGGCGACTGGCGACGACCAGCGCGTAACCCGTGTCGGTCGCGTCCTGCGCAAGCTCCGCATCGATGAATTGCCGCAGCTCTACAACGTGCTCAGGGGCGACATGAGCCTATGCGGGCCGCGCCCCGAGCGCCCCTACTTCGTTACGCACCTGACGCGCGAGATTCCCTTCTACGCGGCGCGTCACAGCGTCAAACCCGGTGTCACCGGCTGGGCCCAGGTGCGCTATCCCTACGGCGACTCGGTGGACGATGCGATGCAGAAGCTGCAATACGACCTCTACTACGTGAAGAACCACACCCTGTTTCTCGATGCCGTCATTCTGTTCAAGACCATCGGCGTGGTGCTGACGGGCGCCGGGGCGCGCTGACGGCAACGATCTGAATGGTTCGGTGCGGCGGCGTCCGCGAATCGGGATCAACATGCAGCGCTTGCCATCGGTGCGACAGCGTACAGACGACACAAGCCGTGTCCGTAGACTAGGCGGTGGCCCAGTTCGAACTTCAATTACGTCAGCAGCTACAGGAGCACATCATGGAAAAGTCAGGATCGTTTTCCCAATCGGGAATCACCAGGGAACAGGCTGGGGCGGAAGGCCTGCGCCGAACGGATTTCAATGCAAATCTGCGCCAGCGCATGGCTGCGGACGATGCGCAATACCACACCGAAAAACTTGCACTCGGAAGCCAGGGCAGCCATGAAGGCTGGATCAAGGCGGAAGAGGCCGGGGCGGCGTCGAACGCGGCCATGAGCGCCGAGGCGCGCCATGAAATGATTGCGGTAGCCGCGTATTACCTCGCCGAAAAGCGCGGCTTCGCGGGGCAGGGCGCCTGCGATGACTGGATGAAAGCGGAAGCCGACATCGATGCGAGGCTGCATGGTGGAACGTAGATTTATCGCCCAGGCCCGCAACGGACAGGCCGCCAGGTTCAGCAGCAAGGCGCCCCGATGAAGAGCAACCCAGCCACACCCGGCAACGGGGTGCCGGCGCAGCGTGTTGGCGGGACGGACGGTTCGGAACGCGACCAGATCGACCAGAACATTGACGCGGTTCTGGACTTCTATACGCGTGAAGAGCAAAAGATGAGCCGCTCGCAGCGTGTCCTGGAACGCATCAGCCGCTTCGTTGGGCAGCCGGTGTTCCTCGCAATCATCCTGCTCTTCGTCTTGCTTTGGATATTCGCCAACGTCGCATTGCGATGGTCGGGCGGCGCCGAATTTGACCCGGCCCCGTTCATACTTCTACAGGGAATTGTCGGGCTGAGCGCACTGCTCACGGCGACCGTGGTGCTTGGCAAGCAGAACCGGCTCGCCAAACTCGAGGAACAACGGGCGCATCTGGATCTGACGGTGAATCTACTGACAGAGCAGAAGGCGGCCAAGCTCATCGACCTACTGGAAGAGCTGCGGCGCGACTTGCCAAATGTCACGAACCGCCATGATTCCGCGGCGGTGGCGTTAAGGCAGTCGATGAATCCCGATCTGGTACTGGCCGCACTGGATGAACGGAGCGAGCCGGACGATCGACCGAAACCCGCTGGAGAAATTCTGGCGGGTTAGGGCGAGCCAGGGTTCCCTTTCCGTTCGGAAGCTTCTGGTCGCGCTGGTGGACCCTGCCAGGCACACGCCGCCGGCGCACTGACACTGATGGAGAAGGGCAATGAATCAAATCGCAAACCTGCTGTCGGAATACTGGCTGTTTCTTGGTGTGCCCCTGGTCTTCCTGGCGATTGTGGCCTGGATTTTCCGGCCCACGGCGAGCAGGCGCTACCAGGCCGATGGCAAGATTCCCTTCGACGACGAGGGGACCGAGGGCAAATAGTGGCTGCGTGGGCGATGCTTGCCACTGCCACGACCGATCAATCCGGATGCGCCATCAGGCAAGTGACGGCGGCCGACCAGACAAGGAGTCCGATCCATGTTCGATCCGATCAGTATTCCCTTTGGCTGCACCATGCTCTTCAACGAGCTCAGGTTGAAGCCCGGCGTGACCATCGACCAAGTCGAGATGGCGCTCGGCGAAATGTGCAACGTGGTCAAGAACACCTACGGTGGCGCCAAGGGTGGCTTCATCGCCGGGCAGGTTTATCGCTTTGCGGGCTTCGTTTCCGCGCAAGGTTCACTCGGTGGCGGCGGTGCGACGGGCGAAGCGGTGGCGGATCACATTGTCATCGTCACCTACTGGAATTCGTTCGAGGAGCACGAAGCCAGCCACGCTGACCAGATCTTCAATCAGAAGTTCATCGCGCTGGCCGAACTGTGCACCGAGTCGCGCGAGCTCGGTTACGAAATGCTGTGGCAGGGGCAGCCCGAACAGGACGAAGACCTCCGTCGGGCAGCGTAGGCGACAACTTGTGGGACTTGGCGACGGCAACCCCGGACGACGCGCCAGGGTCACGCCAACTGGGAGTTTGCCGCGAAGAACTCCTCGTGATTGGCCGGCTGTCGCAATCCGCGGGCAGTCCCTTGTGTATGGGCAAAACAAATACTTGACTAATTTAGTAGGAGGTTCATAGTGAGCCACTTGCTGCATCACAGCAAATTGTCGCCAAGAGCGGCCCTGGTGACCGTCCCAAAGTAATTGCAGTCAAGCTGGGATAGTCATCTCACGCACGTGTTCCCAAGAGGAAAACTCATGTCCAAGACCAATAGCCACGACACCATTGCCAGCAACACCGCCGCAGTCGATGCCTTCCTGTCGCTTTCGCAGGCCTACTTGACCAGTATCGAGCGTTTGTCCGCCCTCAACTTGACCACGGCTCGCGACGCCGTCGAATCGACCTCGTCCGCGACCAACACTCTTGCCGAGGCCGGCGCCGCCCGGGACTGGAATGTCTTCTTGTCCTCGTGGGGTCGGCCGGTATGGGAGAAGGCCATGGCCTATTCGCGCGAAGCGATTGAAATCATCGCGCAGACCCAAGGGGAAATGTCCAAGTTGATTGTCGGACAGCAAGCTGGCCAGCCGCAGATGATTTCGTCCGGGCTCGCTGGTTGGAATGCCATGTCGGACATGTTCGCCACGAGTGCGCAACTGATGTCGGCGAGCGCGGCCAACAGCATCGCCGCGACGAGTGGTCGAGCCAAAGCCGCCGCGGCACTGGCAGCGGAGCAGAGAAAGGCCGCGTAACCGATCCCCGCCGGTCGGGAAGAAAGCCCCGCGTGTCGGGGCTTTTCTTTCTGGTCGTGACAGCATCGAGCTTGCGGCGACCGTATTGCTGTTGGGGGCACAGGTGATCCACGAGTACCAGCGGCTCGAGCAGGAGCCGGGGCGGGCATAGGTGGATTTTATTCAATTGGTACGGTGGAACAACGCGCGTCGCCGGAGCCCGTAGAGTCCCGGTCAACGCAGCGACGGGTCGGCGCCCCCGATCACGATCATCCGCTCACCCGGCCGCCAATTCGTTGCGCCGGAATCGATGAATACGCGGCGTGATCCATCGGTCATATTGACGGTCACCTCGTAGCTATCGGGCATCCTGCCCGCGGCCTTGCCTTGCCCGGTTCGCGGGGTTGCGCTTTCGGGCCCGGGGGCGCCGCTGGGGACGACATGATCGACACTGCGCGTGGAAGAAACCACGCCGCACTCCGGGCACCTCGCCCGGCCCTGGGCGTTGACCGCGACCAACGGCGGTGAAGCCCGGACTACGACTTCGTCGCCGGTCGCGTCAGCCTCGGTCAGTGACCAGGCAATTGTGGCGGCCATGGCGAAGCCGCCCAGCACAAACACCGCGACGCCCCCGACGAGTGGCCAGGCGCCGCGCGTCAGGGTGGCAAACAGGCGGAGCGTCGGTGGGAATCGATTGATGTCTTTCATGGCAAGCCTCGTGGGTCATTCGCGCTCGCGCTGGTCGAGTGCCGGAACAATGCTCCGCCAAACCGGCAATCGGTTCTGTGCGCTATCGCTCGTAGCGCCACTCTGTTCGATAACGAACGTAACGTATTCCGGCGGCGGCCTATACTGAACTTGTGTTGTCGGCAGGTCATTGCCGCAACGGTTGGTCTTTCGCGCCGAGAATCTCAAGTTGCCCCCAAGGTCTCTTCATGCCCCGTGCCATCCACCGCGAATCGCATCGTACCGAACGCATCGGCTGGCTGCGCGCAGCCGTGCTGGGTGCCAATGACGGCATTGTCTCGACGGCCAGCCTGATGGTGGGCGTGGCGGCGGCCAATGTGGCGCGCGGCGAGTTGCTGCTGGCCGGCGTTGCCGGGCTGGTGGCGGGGGCGATGTCGATGGCGGCCGGCGAGTACGTGTCGGTCAGTTCGCAGGCCGATACGGAACAGGCGGACCTGAGCGCGCGAGCGCGCCGAACTGAGCGCTGGAACCCGAGCATGAACACCAGGAACTGGCGGCGATCTACGTCCAGCGCGGGCTCGCGCCCGAACTGGCGGCCCAGGTGGCGCGGCAGTTGATGGCCCACGACGCGCTGGGCGCCCATGCCCGCGACGAATTGGGCATCAATGGCAGGCCATGAGCGCCAATCCGGTGCAGGCCGCGTTGACCTCGGCGGCGACCTTCGCCGTGGGCGCATCCTTGCCGCTGCTGGCGGCCGCTGGCGGCTCCGGCGCCGCTGCTGGTACCGGTGGTGGCCGGCGACGTCGCTGCTCGTCCTGACCGCGCTGGGCGCGCTTGGCTGCCCGCGCCGGAGGTGCGCCGGTGCTGCGGGCTGCGCTGCGGGTGGTCTTCTGGGGCGCGCTGGCCATGGCGCTGACCGCCGGTGCCGGCAAGCTGTTTGGCGCTGTCGGTGTGAACTGGATCGAGCCATGAAATTCAAGGACTACTACGAAACCTTCGGCGTGCCGCGCAGCGCGACGCAGGACGAGATCAAGCGCGCCTACCGCAAGCTGGCGCGCAAGTACCACCCGGACGTGAGCAAGGAGCCCGATGCCGAGGCGCGCTTCAAGGAGCTCGGCGAGGCCTACGCCGTGCTCAAGGATCCCGAGAAGCGCGCCGCCTACGACCAGATGGGCAGCCAGTGGAAGGCCGGGCAGGACTTCCAGCCGCCGCCGGGCTGGGATGCCGGGTTCGAGTTCAGCGGGCGCGATTCCGGCGCCGGCGATGGCGCTGACCACAGCGACTTCTTCGAGGCGCTGTTCGGCCGCCAGGCGCGGGGCGGGCAGCGGGCCGGCATGCATGCCCGGGGCCAGGATCATCACGCCAAGGTACTGATCGATCTGGAAGACGCCTACCGCGGCGCGCAGCGCAGCATCTCCCTGCGCGTGCCGGAGCTGGATGCGCAAGGGCGCATGTCGCCCTGCACGAGCGCAAGCTCGAGGTCACCATTCCCAAGGGTATTCGTGCCGGCCAGCACCTGCGCCTGGCCGGTCAGGGCGAGCCGGGCCTGGGCGAGGGGCCGGCGGGCGACCTGTATCTGGAGATCGGCTTCAACCCCGACCCGCAGTTCCGTGTCGATGGTCGCGACGTCTTTCTGGACCTGCCGCTGGCGCCGTGGGAAGCGGCGCTTGGCTGTTCGCTGACCGCGCCGACGCCCGAAGGTCCGGTACAGCTCACGGTGCCCGCGGGATCGGCGGCGGGGCGCCAGTTGCGGTTGAAGGGCAAAGGCATTCCCGGCAATCCGCCCGGCGATCTCTACGCCGTGCTGGCGATTGCCCTGCCACCGGCGGATAGCGACCAGGCGAGAAGGAAGCCTATCGCGAGATGGCCAAGGCCTTCGATTTCAACGCCCGCGCCCATATGAAAGGGTGATCCGTCATGAGCAACGCAGACACACCATTGGTCCAGTGCCTCCGATCGTCGAGGAGGAAATCCACCTGACGCTGGCAGGAGTTGTGCCAGGCCTGCCGCGCCTCGGAAGAGTACGTGATCGACCTGGGTGTTCGAGGGCGTGCTGGAGCCCATCGGTGAAGCGCCCGGACTGGCGCTTCACGGGGCAATCCCTGCGGCGCGCGCGGTTGGCCTTGTGGCTGACGCGCGACCTGGAGGTCAATCCGCCCGGTGTCGCGCTGGCGCTGGACCTGCTTGATGAAATCGCCGCGCTCCAGGCACGGCTGCAGCGGCTCGGGGCCAGGCGAGCCTAGCGGCCCCATGCGGCGCCTCGACATCACCCATGTCACGGAGTACGAATTCGCCACGCCGGTGACGCTGCTGCCACACCGGCTGCTGCTGCGTCCGCGCGAAAGCCATACGCTGCGGCTTGAGTCCTCGACGCTGACCATTCATCCCGCGCACACCATTCGATGGCACCGCGACGCGCTCGACAATTCCGTTGCCAGCGTGCGCTTTCTCGTGCCATCGGACAGCCTGCGCGTGGTCAGCAATCTGGCCGTCGAGGTGTATGACGACGCGCCCCTGGATTTCGTGGTCGAGGACTACGCGGTCACCTATCCATTCGACTATGCGCTGGACGAACAGCCGGATCTCGCCGCCTTCCGCCAGAGCGTCTATCGGCAGGACCAGTTCACGGTGAACCAGTGGCTGGGCGGCCTCGGTTGTCTGCCGGGGCCGGTGGAAACCTTCGTCCTCCTCGATCGCATGAATCGCGACATTGCCAGCCGGTTCTTCTACAAGGCCCGCGAGGCGCCCGGCGTGCAGTCACCATCCCAGACCCTGGCCAACCGAAGCGGCTCGTGCCGCGACTTTGCCGCGTTGTTCATGGAGGCCTGCCGCCACCTGGGGCTGGCCAGTCGTTTCGTCAGCGGCTACCTCGATATTTCGGCGACGTCGGGTGGCAACGCCTCCACCCACGCCTGGGCCGAGGTCTATCTGCCCGGTCCGGGATGGAAAGGTTTCGACCCGACCAGCGGTGTGCTCACCGACAATCGGCATATCCCGATCGCCGTCGCCCGCCATCCCGAAGCCGTTCCGCCGGTGGCCGGCAGCTTTGTCGGACCGGCGGTGCCGCGTCCGGTGCCGATGGTCAGCGTTCATGTGCGTTCGCTCGACCCATAGCGATCTCTCGAACTTGTGCAACACGACCGGCTTACTGCGCACCGTGCTAAATCTTGCCCAGTAGCCAAAGAATGATCAGGATTATCACCACCAGCCCAAGACCGCCACTGGGACCGTAACCCCAACTCCGGCTATGGGGCCAGCTGGGAATCGCGCCGATCAGCATCAGAATCAGGATGATCAGCAGAATTGTTCCGATTGACATGAGAACCTCCTTACGGGCACGTGGCGAACACCGTTGATTGCGGTAGTCATCGCCATGCACTCGTAAGCAATCCTATGCCAACCACGGTGGGTGTCTGTTCGGCAGCGCACAGCGACTCCGTTTGAAAATACGTCTTGCGTACGGTGGCGCACAGACGGAAGAACCGGCGACGATCAAGATGCATGGCAGAGGAAGAGCCATGCGTGACTCGATGGCTACGGTAGCTGGCGTCAGCCGGGTTGATAACCGGTTGGTGCTCAAGTAGCCGGAACAGGGCCGCGTTGCCGTCGGCGGCCAAGGACGCCGCCGAATGCATGACCAGTCGGTTCAAGAAGTAGCTTGGCGAAGCATCGCCGAGGAAGAAATGCTCGACCGGCAACTTCGCCCGTCGGGCCATGAGAGAAAGGCAGTTCGGTATGAATTGGGATATTGCGGAAGGTAACTGGATGCAGTTCAAGGGCAAGGTGCGGGCACGGTGGGGCAAGCTCACCGACGATCACCTTGATGTGATCGCCGGCAAGCGAGTCGAGTTGGTGGGCAAGATCCAGGAAACCTATGGCATCACCAAGGACGAAGCCGAGAAGGAGATCAGGCGCTTCGAGGGACTAAACAAGGACTACCGCCCCAAGGCCTCCTCCTGACCTGATCCGCTATGTGCGACACCGTACCGACAGAAACCAATCGGGTGACTATTCTGATTTCCAGGCAATGACACCGCATACGCGGAATGAGCCGACATCAAGAACTCCCGCCTTACTCAAAATCGGAGAATCAACGATGAAGCAACGACTTGGCAATTATCTTTCCGCAGCTCTTCTTGCCCTTACTTTGGCGTCGGTGGTGGGTTGCGCATCCACGTCGAAACAGGAGGGCACCGGCGAGTACGTCGATGACACCGTGATCACCACCAAGGTCAAGGCTGCGGTCTTCAACGAACCCACCCTGAAGTCCGCCGAGATCAATGTCGAAACCTTCAAGGGCGTGGTGCAGATGAGTGGCTTCGTCAGCTCAGAGGCCGCGTCGAACAAGGCGGTCGAGGTGGCGCGCGGCGTTGCCGGTGTGAAGTCCGTCAAGAACGATATGCGTGTCAAGTAAGCCATGATCACCTGTGGCGGCGGTCGAACCCCAAGTTCGGGGCGGCCGCCACGGGGAAGTCCGCGACGGCGGGGCGCGTCCGACGCGAACCGCCGTTCGTTCGCGCTTGGGATGCGGGGGCCCATTCCGGTGCGCAACGTGGCGTCTTGAAGCTCCTCGTACCTGATGGGACCCGTTGAAGTGAACGCCGGCACGACAACTGATCGGATATTGGCGACAGTGGCGGACGCGCCCGAGTGGCGCCGAGTGGCCACGAATTGCCACCGACGAAGAGCCGCCGCTGCGCTCGGAGTTGTTCAGCGCCGATCAGATGGAGCAGCATGGCAAGGCGCTCGCGATGTCGCATCGCCTGGCTGACTGGGCGCGCGCCGGACCAGCTGCTGGCGCGACTGGCGGCGAACGAAAGCGCCCTGGTCGACGTGTGCAAGCTGCTGACGGCGGCGGTTACGCGAGAAGCGCCGGATCACGCCGGCCGGGGAGTGGCTGCTCGACAACTTCTATCTCATCGAAGAGCAGATCCGCACCGCCAAGCGGCACCTGCCCAAAGGCTACAGCCGGGAACTGCCGCGCCTGGACGCTGGCGGCTCCAGGCTGTCGGCCGGGCATCCGCGCGTCTATGACATTGCCTGGAGACCATTGCGCACGGCGACGGCCGCGTCGATACGCGAGACGCTCAGCCGCTTCGTGGCGGCCTACCAGACCGTCACCGCCCTCAAGCTGGGCGAGTTGTGGGCGATCCCGATCATGCTGCGGCTGGCCGTGATCGAGAATCTGCGTCGCGTCGGCGTGCGGATCGCCGCCGGCTGGGTCGAGCGAAACCTGGCCGATTCCTGGGCGGACCAGATGACGGAGACCGCCGAGAAGGATCCGAAGAGCCTGATCCTGGTGATCGCCGACATGGCGCGCTCGAATCCGCCGATGGTCAGCGCCTTCGTCGCCGAACTGGCGCGCCGCTTGCAGGGCCGGGGTCCGGCGCTGGCCTTGCCGTTGACCTGGATCGAGCAGCGACTCTCGCGAATCGGGCCTGACCATCGAGCAACTGGTGCAGTCGGAGAACCAGCAGCAGGCCGCCGATCAGGTCTCCATCAGCAACAGCATCGGCAGCCTGCGGGTGCTCGGCGCGATGGACTGGCGCGAGTTCGTCGAGACGCATGAGCGTCGTCGAGCAGACGCTGCGCGAGGATCCGGACGGCATCTATGGCGGGATGGATTTCGCCACCCGCGATCGCTATCGCCACGCCACGGAGCGGATCGCGAAGAAGGGCCGTCTGACGGAAGGCGAGGTGGCGCGCAAGGCGGTCGAGCTGGCGCGCGCCGGCGCGGCGGTGGCCGCCGGCACGCGGGCGCGGGCACGTCGGCTTCTACCTGATCGACAAGGGCCTGCCGGAACTCGGAGCGGGCGGCGGACGTTCGCCTGGCCGCGTCCGAGGCGCTGCGCCGCAGCGGCCGGGCAGTCGCCATTGCTCCTGTATCTGGGCGGCATCGCGCTGATCACGGTCGATCGTCGCCGGCGGCCTGGTCGCGCTGGCGCTGGCCGCCGGACTGCCTGCGGAGCTGTCCGACTGGGCCCTGCCGCCGATCGGCCTGCTCGCGCTGCTGGCCGCCAGCCAGTTGGCCGTGGCGCTGGTGAACTGGCTGGCCACCCTGCTGGTGACGCCGCATCCGCTGCCCAGGATGGATTTCTCCACGGGCATCCCGCCGAGCTCGCGCACGCTGGTGGTGGTGCCGACCATGCTCACCAGCGCCGCCGGCATCGAGGATCTGGTCGAGGCGCTGGAGGTGCAGGTTTCTGGCCAATCGCGACGAGTACCTGCACTTCGGCCTGCTGACCGATTTTCGCGATGCGCGCGCAGGAATCGCTGCCCGAGGACGAGCCGCTGCTGCAACTGGCCGCGACACGGATCGACGAGCTGAACGAAAAATATGCGTGGAGCGGCGGACCAGCCGCTGCACGACATCTTCTTCCTCTTCCATCGTCCGCGGCGCTGGAACCCGCAGGAACGCATCTGGATGGGCTACGAGCGCAAGCGCGGCAAGCTGGCCGACTTGAACGCGCTGCTGCGCGGGCGGCGGTCAGCGAAGGCGTTTTCGCCGGTCGTCGGCGACACCGCGGTCCTGTCCGACGTCAAGTACGTCATCACCCTGGACACGGACACGCAGCTGCCGCGCGATGCGGCGCGGCAATTCGTCGGCGCCATGGCGCACCCGCTGAATCGCCCCGGCTACGACGAAGCGAAACGACTGGTCACCGAGGGCTACGGCATCCTGCAACCGCGCGTGGCGATCAGCCTGCCGGGCACGAATCGCTCGCGCTATCGCCCGTCTGTACGGCGGCGAGCCGGGCATCGATCCGTATACGCGCGCCGTCTCGGATGTCTATCAGGACGTGTTCGGCGAAGGCTCGTTCATCGGCAAGGGGATCTACGACGTCGATGCCTTCGAGCAGGCGCTGGGCGGACGCTTCCCCGAGAACCGCATCCTCAGCCACGACCTGCTCGAAGGCTGCTACGCGCGCGCCGGGCTGCTGAGCGACGTGCAGCTGTATCGAGGACTATCCCGCCCGCTACAGCGCCGACGTGAGCCGCCGCCACCGCTGGATTCGCGGCGACTGGCAACTGGCCGGCTGGCTGCGGCGGCGCGTGCCGGCGGGCGGTGCCGAAGAGGGTACCGGCGCGGACGGCGCGCGGCAACCGAATCCGCTCTCGACCTTGTCGCAATGGAAGCTGATCGACAACCTGCGCCGCAGCCTGGTTCCCGCCGCGCTGCTGCCTGTTGCTGCTGGGCTGGACGCTCCTGTCGTCGGCCTGGTTGTGGACGCTGGCGGTGGTCGGCATCGTGCTGTTGCCCTCCTTGTGCGTTGCGCTCCTCGACCTGTTCCGCAAGCCGGACGAAGTGCTGTTGCGGCAGCACCTCGGCGCGGTCGCCCACTCGGCGTTCCGGCACGTCATGCAGGTGGCGTTCGAGCTCGCCTGTCTGCCGTACGAGGCGTTCTTCAGCCTGGATGCCATCGTCCGCACGCCTGGCGCATGCTGGTCTCGCGACCGGCGCCTGCTCGAATGGAATCCGTCGAGCGAGGTCGACCGCGTCGCGGCCGGGGGCGACCAGAATGAGCTCGCCCGCGCTTTCCGGACCATGTGGATGGGCCCCCTCGTCGCCATTGCGACGGTGATCTGGCTGTCGGCATCGACGCCGGTCGTGCTGCTGGTGGCGGGGCCGATTCTGCTCCTGTGGTTCGCTTCGCCGGTCATCGCCTGGTGGATCAGTCGCCCGCTCGCGCGCCGCCAGGCGACCCTGAGCGCGGAACAGACGCACTTTCTGCGCGCGCTGTCGCGGCGGACCTGGGCATTCTTCGACACCTTTGTCGGCCCGGAAGACCACTGGTTGCCGCCCGACAACTTTCAGGAGTATCGCGTCGCGTCGATCGCCCATCGCACCTCGCCGACCAACATGGGACTGGCGCTGCTGGCGAATCTGTCGGCCTACGACTTCGGCTACCTGCCGGCGGGACGGCTCGTCGAGCGCACGGCCAACACCCTGCGCACGATGGACGGGCTCGAGCGGCACCGCGGGCATTTCTACAACTGGTACGACACGCAGACGCTGCAGCCGCTGTCGCCGCGCTACATCTCGACGGTGGACAGCGGCAACCTCGCCGGCCACCTGCTGACCTTGCGCGCCGGCCTGCTCGCGCTGGCCGACGAGCGGATAGTGCCGGCGCGGCTGTTCGACGGCCTGAGCGACACCTTCGGAATCCTCGCCGACGCGGCGGACGGCGTCGTCGGCGGTCCCATGGCCGCGTTCCGCCAGGCACTTGGCATCGGCGGTCGCGACCCCGCCGAACACCCTGGCGGCGGCGCGCTCGGCGCTGGCCCGACTGGCGACGGTGGCCGATCAGTTGGTCGGTCAGGTGGCCGCCAGCATCGAGATCAGAGCGGACACGGTGCCCGACAGTGAAGCCAACGAGTGGGCGCAGGCGCTGGCCCGGCAATGTCACGAGGCGCTGGACGAACTGACGCCGTTCGCCGACGGCGCGCCGATCGCCACGATGCCGACCCTGCGCGAACTGGCCCGGGCCGGCAGTGCCCGCGCCGAAAGCCGGCTGGCGGCCATCGACGACCTGGCACGGCAATGCGGCGAACTCGCCGACATGGAGTACGACTTCCTGTTCGACAAGACGCGTCATCTGCTGACCATCGGCTACAACGTCGACGAGCGCCGGGCCGATACCGAGCTACTACGACCTGCTCGCCTCCGAAGCGCGCTTGTGCAGTTTCGTCGCCATTGCCCAGGGGCAACTGCCGCAGGAGAGCTGGTTCGCCCTCGGACGCCTGCTCACCGGTACCGGGCGGCGCCCCGGTCCTGCTGTCGTGGAGCGGTTCGATGTTCGAGTACCTGATGCCGCTGCTGGTGATGCCGACCTACGACAACACCTTGCTCGACCAGACCTGCAAGGCGGCGGTGGCCCGGCAGATCGAGTATGGCGGCCAGCGCGGCGTGCCCTGGGGCATGTCGGAATCCGGCTACAACACGGTCGACGTGCATCTCAACTACCAGTATCGCGCCTTCGGCGTGCCGGGCCTGGGCCTCAAGCGCGGCCTGGCCGATGATCTGGTCATCGCGCCCTATGCCTCGGTGCTGGCGCTGATGGTGGCACCCGAGGAGGCCTGCCGGAATCTGCAGCGCCTGGCGGCCGAGGGATTCATCGGCAAGTTCGGCTTCTTCGAGGCGATCGACTACACGCCGGCACGCCAGCGGCGCGGACAGTCGAGCGCGCTGGTGCGCTCCTTCATGGCCCATCACCAGGGCATGAGCCTGCTGGCGCTGGCCTACCTGCTGCTGGATCGGCCGATGCAGCGGCGCTTCGAGTCGGACCGCCTGTTCCAGGCGGTCATGCTGCTGCTCCAGGAGCGGGTTCCCAAGGCGACGGCATTGTTCTCGCACACGGCGCAGCTCTCCGACGTGCGCGCCGCGTCGGTCGCCGCCGAAACACCGATCCGAGTGTTCACCAGCCCCGACACGCCGATACCGGAAGTGCAGTTGCTGTCGAACGGCCGCTACCACGTGATGGTCACCAACGCCGGCGGCGGCTACAGCCGCTGGAAGGATCTCGCCGTGACGCGCTGGCGCGAGGATGGCACCCGCGACAACTGGGGCAGCTTCTGTTATGTCCGCGAGCTGGGCGGCGGCGCGAGTGGCGAAGCCTGGTCGACAGCCCATCAGCCGACGCTGAAGCGCGCGGAGAGCTACGAAGCGATCTTCTCCGAGGGGCGCGCCGAGTTTCGCCGCCGCGACGCGGTGGCGTACGGGCGATGGCCAGTTCGAGACCCATACCGAGATCGTCGTATCGCCGGAAGACGATATCGAGCTGCGCCGGGTGCGCATCACCAATCGCTCGCGCCAGCGCCGCGCGATCGACGTCACCAGTTACGCCGAAGTGGTGATCGCGCCGGCGGCGGCGGACGCGCTGCATCCGGCCTTCAGCAATCTGTTCGTGCAGACCGAGATCATGCGCGAGCGGCGCGCCATCCTGTGCACGCGCCGGCCCCGCTCGGTCGGCGAGCAGGCGCCCTGGATGCTCCACCTGATGGCGGTGCATGGCGGCGAGATCGGCGAGGTGTCCTACGAGACGGATCGCCTGCGCTTCATCGGCCGCGGCGCGAAGCAGCGCCGCGCCGCTGGCGATGAGCGACCCGGCGCCGCTTTCCGGCACCGATGGCTCGGTGCTCGATCCGATCGTCGCCATCCGCTACGTCGCTGACGCTCGATCCGGAACAGTCGGTCACCATCGACATGGTCACGGGCATCGCCGAGACCCGCGACCTGGCCTTGAGCCTGATCGACAAGTACCAGGACCGGCATCTCGCGGACCGCGTCTTCGACCTGACCTGGACCCACAGCCAGGTGGTGCTGCGGCAGCTCAATGCCACCGAGGCCGATGCGCAGCTGTATGCGCGCCTGGCCAGCTCCGTCATCTACGCCAACGCCGCGCTGCGCGCCGACGCGGCCGTGCTGATCCAGAATCGCCGCGGACAGTCCGGGCTGTGGGGCTACGCCATCTCCGGCGATCTGCCGATCGTGCTGCTGCAGATCGGCGACGCGGCCAATATCGATCTGGTGCGCCAGCTCGTCCAGGCGCATGCCTACTGGCGCCTGAAGGGGCTGGCGGTCGACCTGGTGATCTGGAACGAGGATCACGCCGGCTATCGGCAGCGCTTGCAGGACCAGATCATGGGTCTGATCGCCTCGGGCATCGAGGCCAGCGTGATCGATCGGCCGGGCGGCATCTTCGTGCGGCCGGCGGAACAGATATCCGGCGAGGACCGCATTCTGTTCCAGTCGGTCGCGCGCGCCGTCATCACCGACGGCCGCGGAACGCTGGCGGAACAGCTCGACCACCGTCGGCTCGCCGAGCCGCGCGTGCCGCGCTTCGCGCCGAGTCGCCGGCATCGCGCCGAAGCGCCGTCGGCCGCCGCGCTCGCCGCGCCGCGATCTGATCCTGTTCAACGGGCTGGGTGGCTTCACCCCCGACGGGCGCGAATACGTCATTGCGTCTCGCGCCCGGCGAGACGACGCCGGCGCCGTGGGTGAACGTGCTGGCCAATCCGCACTTCGGCACCGTCGTTTCGGAGAGCGGCGTCGCCTACACCTGGAGCGAGAACGCCCACGAATTCCGCCTCACGCCCTGGCACAACGACCCGGTGAGCGATGCCAGCGGCGAAGCGCTCTACCTGCGCGACGAGGAGACCGGCCACTTCTGGTCGCCGACGCCGCTGCCGGTCGCGCGCCGCGACGCCCTACGTCATCCGCCACGGCTTCGGCTACAGCGTCTTCGAGACCCGGTCGGACGGCATCCACTCGGAGCTCTGGGTCTACGTGGCCATCGATGCCGCCGTCAAGTTCTCGGTGCTGAAGGTGCGCAACGAATCGGGCCGGCCGCGCAAGCTCTCCGCGACCGGCTATGTCGAGTGGGTGCTGGGCGATCTGCCGGCGAAATCGGCCATGCACGTGACCACCGAGATCGACGCCCAGGAGCGGCGCGCTCTTCGCGCGCAATCCCTACAACGCGGAGTTCGCCGAGCGGGTCGCCTTCTTCGACGTCGATGACCCGACGCGCAACGTGAGCGGCGACCGCAGCGGAATTCCTCGGGCGCAACGGCACGCCTGCGCAATCCGGCCGCCATGCAGCGCTCGCGCCTGTCCGGCAAGGTCGGCGCCGGCCTGGATCCCTGCGGCGCGATCCAGGTGAACTTCGATCTGGCCGACGGGCAGGAGCGCGAGATCGTCTTCCGGCTCGGCGTCGGGCGCAATGCCGACGACGCCGGCCAGCTCGTGCAGCGCTTCCGTGGCGCCGCTGGCGGCGCGCGGCGCGCTCGAAGCGGTGTGGCAGCACTGGAACCACACGCTCGGCGCGGTGCAGGTGGAAACACCGGATCCCGTCGGTCAATGTGCTGGCCAACGGCTGGCTGCGTGTACCAGACGCTGGCCTGCCGCGTCTGGGCGCGCAGCGGCTATTACCAGTCGGGCGGCGCCTTCGGCTTCCGCGACCAGTTGCAGGACGTGATGGCGCTGGTCCACGCCGAGCCCGGCACTGGTGCGCGAACACCTGCTGCTGTGCGCCAGCCGGCAGTTCCCGGAGGGCGATGTCCAGCACTGGTGGCATCCGCCGTCGGGCCGCGGCGTGCGCACCCATTGTTCGGACGACTATCTGTGGCTGCCGCTGGCGGTGTGCCGCTATGTGACGAGCACCGGCGACACCGGGGTGCTGGATGAGTCCGTCGCACTTCCTGGAGGGCCGCCCGGTCAATCCCGGAGGACGATTCCTACTACGATCTGCCCGGCCGCTCGAGCGAGGTCGGCCAGCCTGTACGAGCACTGCGTGCGCGCCATCCGGCACGGCCTGCGCTTCGGCGCGCACGGCCTGCCGCTGATCGGTTCCGGCGACTGGAACGACGGCATGAACCTGGTCGGCATGCAGCGGCAAGGGCGAGAGCGTCTGGCTGGGCTTCTTCCTGTGCGAAGTGCTCAGGCAGTTCGCCGAGCGTGGCGCGCGCGCACGGCGACGCCGCCTTCGCCGAGCTCTTGCCGCGACGAGGGCGACCCGCCTGCGCCAGAACATCGAGCAGCACGGCTGGGATGGCGAGTGGTACCGCCGCGCCTACTTCGACGACGGCACGCCGCTCGGTTCGGCGGGCAACGCCGAATGCCGGATCGATTCGATCTCGCAGAGCTGGTCGGTGCTGTCCGGGCGCAGACGATAGCGCGAGCGCTCGCGCCTGGCCATGCAGGCGGTCGACGAGCGCCTGGTGCGCCGCGACGACGCGCTGGTCCAGCTGCTCGATCCGCCCTTCGACAAGTCGACTCTCGATCCCGGCTACATCCGCGGCTACGTGCCGGGCGTGCGCGAGAACGGCGGGCAATACACCCACGGCGCGATCTGGGCGGCGATGGCGTTTGCCGCCCTGGGCGACAGCGAGCGCGCCTGGGAGCTGCTGACCATGATCAACCCGGTGAACCATGCGCTGTCGGCGCCGGACGTCGCGACCTACAAGGTCGGAACCCTATGTCGTCGCCGCCGACGTCTACGCGCTTCGCCCCGCACATCGGCCGCGGCGGCTGGAGCTGGTACACCGGCTCGGCCGGCTGGATGTACCGGCTTATCCTGGAATCGCTGCTCGGTCTGCGGCTCGAAGGGGACACACTGCATCTCGCGCCCTGCCTGCCCGCCGACTGGCAGGGGTTCAAGATTCACTACCGCTATCGGGAAACGGTCTATCACATCGCCGTCTCGCAAACCGTTGCCCGTGACCATGGGATGAGCGGCGTGACGAGTGTGACGGTCGATGGCGTCGAGCGACACGACAAGGTCGTTCGTCTTGTCGACGATCACGGCGAACACCGTGTCCGGGTCGCCGTATACGTGTCGCCAAAGGGAGCCGATTGACCTGATCGCACCGTCTTGGCGCGTTCATGCCCGCCGATGGTGCGGCCGGCGCCTGGATGTCCGCTGTTTGCCGCCATAGAGGCCGCTTTCGCGCAAGGCACGATTTGTGCAGTGCGATTGGTGTCATGTCTCTATCCGGTGGTGTCCCATGAAAGCCCCTTTCGACGAAATGCTGGTGGCCGAGCAAGCGCCACGCGACCACTACGGATCCTTCGCCAGTTGGCTGGCCTCGACCGCGCCAGAAACCCTGGAGCGCAAGCGCGAGGAAGCCGACCTCACCTTTCACCGGGTCGGCATCACGTTCGCCGTCTATGGTGAAGATGCCGGCAAGGAGCGGCTGATTCCCTTCGACATCGTGCCGCGCATCATTCCGGCCGGCGAATGGCAGGTGCTGGAAGCGGGATTGCGCCAGCGCGTCAAGGCGCTCAATGCCTTCCTGCACGACGTGTATCACGAGCAGGAGATTCTCAAGGCCGGCCGCATCCCCAAGGAGCACGTGCTCAACAACAATCTGTTCCGCCCGGAGATGGTTGGCGTTGACCTGCCGGGACAGATCTATTGCCATGTTGCCGGCATCGATATCGTTCGCGCCGGCGCCGGCGAATACCACGTGCTCGAGGACAATCTGCGCACGCCTTCTGGCGTCTCCTACATGCTGGAGAACCGCCGCATGATGATGCGGCTGTTCCCGGAGTTGTTCGCCCGTCAGGCCATCGCGCCGGTGGAACACTATCCGGACATGTTGCTGGAGAACCTGCGTTCCGTGGCGCCGGAGGGCGTCGTCGATCCCACCGTGGTGGTACTGACACCCGGCCAGTTCAATTCCGCCTACTTCGAGCACGCCTTCCTCGCCCAGCAAATGGGTGTGGACCTGGTCGAAGGCCCGGATCTGTTCGTCCGCGACGGCGGCGTATACATGCGGACGACCCACGGGCCGCGTCGCGTCGACGTCATCTACCGCCGCATCGACGACGACTTTCTCGATCCCAAGGCCTTTCGCAAGGATTCGGTGCTCGGCGTGCCGGGCCTGTTCGAATGTTACCGCCAGGGGGGCGTCACGCTGGCCAACGCCGTCGGCACCGGCATCGCCGACGACAAGTCCATGTACATCCACGTGCCGGAGATGATCCGCTTTTATTGCGGCGAGGAGCCGATCATCCACAACGTGCCCACCTGGGAACTGCGCAAGACCGACGATCTGCGCTACGTGCTGGATCACCTGCCCGAGCTGGTGGTCAAGGAAGTGCAGGGCTCGGGCGGCTACGGCATGCTGGTCGGACCGACCGCCGCGAAGGAGGAGATCCGCCTCTTCCGCGACAAGATCGTCGCCGACCCGTCCCGCTATATCGCCCAGCCGACCCTGGCCCTGTCGACCTGCCCGACCTTCGTCGACAGCGGCGTCGCGCCGCGCCACATCGATCTGCGGCCCTTCGTCCTCTCCGGCAAGGAAATCACCATGGTGCCCGGCGGACTGACCCGCGTCGCCCTCAAGCAGGGCTCGCTGGTGGTGAACTCTTCCCAGGGCGGCGGTACCAAGGACACCTGGGTACTGGAAAACTGAACGGGCATCAAGGGAGGGAATCCACATGCTGTCCAGCACCGCCGACCATCTTTACTGGATGGCCAGGAGCATGGAGCGGGCCGAGAGCACGGCGCGCATGCTCGATGTCACCTATCGCATGTCGCTGCTCAAGCACGGCACGTCCGCCCCATTCCAGGAATGGAGCGCCGTGTTGTCGATCAGCGGCCTGCACTACGCGTTTGCCGAACGCCACAAGGAAATCAATGCCGCCAACGTGTTGCACTTCATGGCCCTGGATGAGAGCAATCCGGCCAGCATCATCAGCAGTCTCGGCGCCGCGCGGGAAAACAGCCGGGCCGTGCGCGGCACCGTCAGCTCGGAAGTCTGGGAGGCGCTCAACCATACCTGGCTGATGATGCAGGAGCGGCGTGACGCGGGCATTCCGGACGACGGCGTCTCGGCCTTCTTCGACTGGGTCAAGGAGCGGTCGCACCTGTCGCGGGGCATCGCCTATGGCACCATGCTGCGCGGCGAACCGTTCCAGTTCATCCGGCTCGGCACCTTCCTCGAACGGGCCGACAACACGGCGCGCATCCTCGACGTCAAGTACCACATCCTGTTGCCCAGCCTGCAAGACGTCGGCGGAGCCGCGGACTACTACCAGTGGGGCGCGTTGCTGCGCTCGGTGTCGTCGTTCGAGTCCTATCGCAAGGTCTATAGCGACGTCATCACACCCAAGCGCGTCGCGGAAATGCTGATTCTCAACGCCGACCTGCCGCGCTCGCTGCGTTTCTGCATGCGCGAGGCCCATCGGCTGGTGGATGAGATCGGCGGCGTCAGCGCCGGCGAGCTGGTCCGGCAGGTCGGCCTGCTGCACGCGGAACTGGAGTATGGCCGTATCGATGACATCGTCGCCCAGGGGTTGCACGAGTATCTGACGGCCGTGCTCAGCCGTATTTGCAGTATCGGCGACGAGGTGAGCAAGACCTATTTCTGGCCGAACGACTGAACCGCGGGCTTGCGCTCGATGCTCGCTTCCGTTAGCGTCCCGGGTCCATTTCCGACTGGAGCAAGACAATGACTTACTGCGTGGGCGTGATGATCGACGCCGGGCTGGTGCTGGCTTCCGACTCGCGGACCAATGCCGGTGTGGACAACATCTCCACCTTCCGCAAGATGAAGGTGTACGAGCAGCCGGGCAATCGTGTCATCACCATGGTGAATTCCGGGAATCTGGCTGTGACGCAGGCGACCCTCAACCTGCTGGAACAGCCGATGCGCCGAGCCGTGAACACGCCGAGCATCATGACCGTCGGCAGCATGTGGGAGGTGGCCGAACTGGTCGGCATGGCGTTGCGCGAAGTCCGCGACCGGGACGGCCCCCACCTGATGCAGACCAATGTCGACGCCTCGGCCAACTTCATCATTGGCGGTCAGATCGCCGGCGAGCCGCCACGCCTCTTCATGGTCTATACCGAGGGCAACTTCATCGAGGCGACGGCGGAGACCCCGTACTTCCAGATTGGCGAGACCAAGTATGGCAAGCCGATCATCGACCGGGTCGTGACGGCGGATACCAGTCTCGACGATGTCGTGAAATGCGTACTGGTGTCTTTCGATTCGACCATGCGTTCGAACCTCTCCGTTGGTTTGCCCATCGACCTGCTGGTCTACGACCGGGACAGCCTGCGCGTTGGCCGCATGCGCCGTTTCGATGAGCAGGACGCCTACATGAGCGGCCTGCGCCAGAAGTGGAGCGAGGGCGTCCGCCGGGCTTTTGCCGAACTGCCGAATCTACCCTGGTAAGTTGTCGATGACCATTCGCGTCGCCCTGCATCACCGGACCGCCTACCGCTTCGACCGGCCAGTCAAGCTCTGGCCCCACGAGGTGCGCCTGCGGCCGGCCGCCCATTGCCGCACGCCGGTCACCGGTTATTCCTTGCGCGTGACACCGGGAAAGCATTTTCTCAATTGGCAGCAGGACGTCTTCGGCAACTGGGTGGCGCGCCTGGTTTTCCCCGAGCCGGCGGAGTTCCTGAGCGTCGAGGTGGACCTGATCGCCGAGATGACGGTGGTCAATCCGTTCGATTTCTTCGTTGAAGAGGCCGCCGAGGCGTTCCCCTTCGACTATGCCGAGCCGCTGCGCCGGGAACTGGCGCCCTTTCTCGAAACGGCAGTCACCGGCGCGCGTTGCGAGGCTTGGCTGGACAAGGTGCGACGCGAAGTGCTTGGTCAGCCGATCGGCACGGTGGATCTGCTGGTCGAATTGAACCGCCGCTTGCAGGTGGATATCGGCTATGTCGTGCGCCTGGAGCCCGGTGTCCAGGAGCCCGAAGAAACGCTGGTCCTGGCCCGCGGTTCTTGCCGCGACTCGGCCTGGCTGCTGGTCCACCTCCTGCGCCGGCTTGGCCTCGCGGCGCGCTTTGTCTCCGGTTACCTGATTCAGTTGACCGCCGATCAGAAGTCGCTGGACGGCCCCTCCGGCACGGACAAGGACTTTACCGACCTGCACGCCTGGGCGGAGGCCTATGTGCCCGGTGCCGGCTGGGTCGGCCTCGATCCGACCTCGGGCCTGCTGGCCGGCGAGGGCCACCTGCCGCTGTCCTGCACGGCCTCGCCGAGCACGGCGGCGCCGGTCAGCGGCGCTACCGGTGTTTGCGAGTCGCATCTCGACTTTCAGATGACCGTGACCCGCATCCACGAGGACCCGCGCGTCACCAAGCCCTACAGCGACGCGCAGTGGCAGGCCATCCTCGATCTGGGCGAAGCGGTCGACGAGGAGCTACGCCAAGGCGACGTGCGCCTCACCCAGGGTGGCGAGCCGACCTTCGTCTCCATCGACGACATGGAAGGCGCCGAGTGGAACGTGGCGGCGCTCTCGCCAAAGAAGCGCGAACTGGCCGGCCGGTTGCTCAAGCGCCTGGATGGCCGCTTCGCGTCCGGCGCGGCCCTGTTGTTCGGTCAGGGCAAGTGGTACCCCGGCGAGCCGCTGCCGCGCTGGGCCTTGAGCTGCCTGTGGCGGGCCGATGGCCAGCCGGTTTGGCGCGATCCGGCGTTGATCGATCATGGCGATCGAGTCGTGGCGCGGGCGGCGCCGGACGCTCGGGCGTTCGTCGAGCGACTGGCGGCGCACCTCGGGCTTTCGGCGCGCTTCGTCATCGCCGCCTACGAGGACGTCAGCCATGCCCTCGATCATGAGAAGCGCTGGCCGGAGAACTTCGATCCCTTGACGGCCGATCTGACCGACGCCGACGAACGGCGCCGCATCGCCCGCCTGATCGAGCGCGACCTGGCCGAGGCGGTCGGATTCGTGCTGCCCCTCAAGCCCTTGCCGCGCAAGCAGACCCGCAAGGGCGCCGGAGCTTCCCTGGGCTGGCGTTCCAGTCCCTGGCCGCTGCGCCGTGAACACCTGTATCTGATACCGGGCGAGTCGCCGCTGGGCCTGCGCCTGCCGTTGGCCTCGCTGCCCTGGGTGGCGCCGGCGGACTTGGAACTGGAGTTCGAGCGCGACCCGTTCGACGATCGCGCCGATCTCGCCATCCCCGGCAAACGTCCGCAAGGCCCGGCAGGCGACGCCGAAGCCCGCCTACGATCCGCGCGAGATCATCCATACCGCCCTGGCCGTCGAGGTGCGCGATGCTGTGCTGCATGTATTCCTGCCGCCGGTGCCGTTGCTGGAAGACTGGCTGGACCTCATCCAGGCCATCGAGGACAGCGCGGCGGAGCTGGCCACGCCGGTCCGCCTGGAAGGCTACGGCCCGCCCAGCGATCCGCGACTCAAGGAATTGAAGATCACGCCCGATCCCGGCGTCATCGAGGTCAACATTCATCCGGCCGGCTCCTGGGCGGAGCTGGTGGCCAATACCGGCGTGCTCTATGAGGAAGCGCGTCAGGCGCGCCTCGGCACGGAGAAGTTCATGCTCGACGGTCGGCACACGGGCACCGGCGGGGGCAACCATGTCACCCTGGGCGGCGCCACGGCGGCTGACTCGCCGCTGCTGCGCCGTCCCGATCTGCTGATGAGCCTGATCAGCTATTGGCAGAACCATCCGGCGCTTTCCTACCTGTTCTCGGGCCTGTTCATCGGCCCGACCAGCCAGGCGCCGCGCGTCGACGAAGCCCGTCACGAGAGCGTCTATGAACTGGAGATCGCCTTCCAGCAGATGCTCGATCGACTCAAGCCCGGCGAAGAGACCCTGCAACCGTGGCTGGTCGATCGGCTGCTGCGCAACCTGCTGGTCGATCTATCCGGCAACACCCATCGGGCCGAGTTCTGCATCGACAAGCTCTATTCGCCGGATGGTCCGGCCGGACGCCTCGGTTTGCTGGAGTTCCGCGGTTTTGAAATGCCGCCCCATGCGCGCATGAGCCTCGTGCAGATACTGTTGCTGCGGACCTTGGTGGCCCGTTTCTGGCGCCAGCCCTATCGCGGTGGGCTGGTGCGGTGGGGTACCGAGTTGCATGATCGCTTCATGCTGCCCCACTACGTCGTCGCCGACTTGCAGGATGTGGTGCGCGACCTGCGCCGGGCCGGCTATGGCATGGAAGCGGAATGGTTCGCGCCGTTCGTCGAGTTTCGTTTCCCGCGTTACGGCACGGTGGTCTACCAGGGCATCGAGATCGAGTTGCGCCAGGCGATCGAACCTTGGCATGTGCTTGGTGAGGAGATCTCGCAGAGCGGCACGTCGCGCTATGTCGATTCCTCGGTGGAGCGGCTGCAAGTGAAGGTGCGGCACATGATGGACTCACGCCACCTTGTTGCCTGCAATGGCCGGCCGGTGCCGCTGACCCCGACCGGCGTCAAGGGCGAATATGTCGCCGGCGTGCGCTACAAGGCGTGGAGCCCGCCGTCGAGCCTGCACCCGAGCATCGGCGTCCAGTCGCCGCTGGTGTTCGACCTGGTCGATACCTGGAGCGGCCGTTCGATCGGCGGCTGCACTTACCATGTCGTGCATCCCGGCGGCCGCAACTACGATACCTTTCCGGTCAATGCCAACGAAGCGGAGGCCCGCCGCTTCGCCCGTTTCTGGGACCACGGCCATACGCCAGGGCCGCTGCACGTGCGGCGCGAGGGGCCGAATCCCGACTATCCGCGCACCCTTGACTTGCGCCGGGCGCCCGAAGCGTGGTTCGGGGAAAACGGCTGACCGCGGACCGACTACGGCCGCGGTTCGGCGCGGTCTTGATCGACGATCGACTCGGGTGGGGCCGGGAGGTCGGCCTCGTCGAACAGGGAGCGGGACATTTGCCCGGCATGGCAACCTTCCGCCGAGACAACCCGGTTGCGGCCAGCCCGTTTGGCGTTGTACAAGGCACAGTCGGCCCGGATGAGGAGGTCGTCGCTGGTTTCGCCACGGCGATATTCGGCGACGCCGATGCTGACGGTCAGGCGGGGCAGGTTGCCGAACTGGCGCGTTTCGACAGTCTGGCGAATCTGTTCGGCCAGCAGGAACGCGTTTTCCAGGTTGGCTCCATCGGCGAGGATGGTGAACTCCTCGCCGCCCCAGCGGGCGTGGACATCGTTCTGGCGCAGTCGCTCCTGCAACACATCGGCAAACCACTTGAGTACCTCGTCGCCGGTCAGGTGGCCGTGGCTGTCGTTGATGTTCTTGAAGTGATCGATGTCGATCATCAGCAAAGACAGCGTGCCGTCATGACGCGCCAGGTGGGCGATGGCTTCCTGCATGCGCTGGTCGAAACTGCGGCGGTTCCACAGACCGGTCAGTTGGTCTCTGGCCGCGACCAGCTCCGACGCGCTGAGCGCCACGCGCAGCGCGTTGTTGCTTTCCTCCAGATGCTGGTGCATCTCTTCCAATTGCGCCGCCAACACCACGCGGCGCCGGATGCCGGCGGTGACGATGGCGGTCGTGGCCAGCGCCAGCAGGGCGGCGAGAATGATGGCGAACGCCTCGCGGCGCCAGGTGGCGAGCAGTTCCTCGATTCCCTTGCCGTAGGCGACGTACAGCGGGTAACCGGGCACCCGGCGATAGGCGACCAGGCGGTGGCTGTCGTCCACCGTGGACTGGGCGTAGTACAAACCGTCCGGCGCTTCGCCGGCCACGGCACCCTTGATCGGGAATTCGCCCAGCGTGCTCGCCGGTGCGTTCGTGGCGGGGTAACTGACCAGCACACCGCTGGCCGTGTCGCGCAGCGCGATCAAGTCCGCGCGCTCGAAGGCCGGCAAGCGGGCAAACGCGGCAAAGCTGTCTTCAAGCGCGATCTGCGCCGTCAGAACGCCGAGCGGTCGTCCGGCCGCGTCGTTGACGCGCCGGGCCATCCGGGCCCGCCAGGCGCCCGACCCGGGATCCTGGGTAACGGCCAGAATCACGGTGGTGGTGGGATCGTCCTGGCCGACCACCGGCAAGTTCCTGTCATCCGGCGGGGCTTGCCCGCCTTCGCCCGAGGCCAGGGCCACGAGGTGGCCATTCGCGTCCACCAGCGTCAAGGAATGAATGTCGCGGTGCTGTGCTTGCGCCCGGGAAAGCAGGGCCTGCGCATTCGACTGCCGGCCATCTGGCGCGAGCGACGTCGCTTCGTAGTCGCCGGGCTGTAGGTCGTCAACGAGCGACAACAACAGCCGATCTGTGTTGTCGAAGGCCAGGGCGATTCGGTCGGCCACCATCTGGGCCACCGCGACGGTCTGCTCGCGTATGTGGCGCTCGACACTCAGACGTGAGTAGTAAAAGATGGCCGACAGGAAACAGATGAAGGCGATGGCCGCCACCCATGCCACCACGATGCTGAGCGGGAGTCGGCTGAATCGGTGCAGGCCGGTGGAATGAGTGTGGGGCAGACCCTGAGGTGAGGCCAAGGTGGCTGGATTTCTTTCCGGGCGAAGTGACGCTTACGAATCACGGAATCCTGCCCGCCCCGGGCCGGGAAATCAATCCAACGAAAGTAATAGGGGATTATTACTTTATGATTGTTAAGGAATTTATTTGATGCTTGCGGTGCCGGTGGCCAGCTCAGAGCTTGGTGGCCGCCCATTGCTGCCAGCGCCAGGTGTCGACGCACATGGCCTCGATGCCACGCTCCGCCTGCCAGCCCAGGGCCTGCTTGGCGAGGCCCGGGTCCGCATAGCACTGGGCGATGTCGCCGGGGCGGCGCGGTGCGATGCGATAGGGCACCGGGCGGCCGCTGGCCTGCTCGAAGGCCCGCACCATTTCCAGTACCGAATAGCCGCGGCCGGTACCGAGATTGACGGTCAGGACGCCGGCGTCCTTGCTCAGCGCCTTCAGCGCGGCCAGATGGCCGAGGGCCAGATCCACCACATGGATGTAGTCGCGCACGCCGGTGCCGTCGGGGGTCGGGTAGTCGTTGCCGAAGACCGAGAGTTGCGGCAGTTTGCCCACCGCCACCTGCGCGACGAAGGGCATCAGATTATTGGGGATGCCGTTCGGATCCTCGCCGAGCGTGCCCGAGACATGGGCACCGACCGGATTGAAGTAGCGCAGCAGGGCGATCCGCCAGCCGGCGTCGGCCTTGGCCAGGTCGCGCAGCACCTCTTCGATCATCAGCTTCGAGCGGCCGTAGGGATTGGTCGCGGACAGCGGAAAATCCTCGCGGATCGGCACGGTGGCGGGATCGCCATACACGGTGGCCGACGACGAGAACACCAGGGTCTTGACGCCTGTCTCGGCCATGGCGCCGAACAGGGCGATGCTGCCGCTGACATTGTTGTCGTAGTACTCCAGTGGCTTGGCCACCGATTCGCCCACCGCCTTCAGGCCGGCGAAGTGGATCACCGCGTCGCAGCCGGCCAGGGCGCCCAGCAGCGCGGCCCGATCGCGGATATCGGCGCGGACGAAGTCGGGCCGTCGGCCGGCGACTGCTTCGACGCGATCGAGCACCGAGGCCTTGCTGTTGCACAGATTGTCGATGATGGTGACGTCGACACCCGCCGCCAGCATTTCGACCACGGTGTGCGAGCCGATATAGCCGGCGCCCCCGGTGACCAGGACCCTCACGGGAATACCTCGGCATCGCGGAAGGCCAGCCCCTGGGCATCCTTGGCCGAGACTTGCGGCACGGTCCCGCCGAGCTGCCAGTCGATGGCCAGATCGGGGTCGTTCCAGGCGATGCAGCGCTCGTGCTCGGGCGCCCAGTAGTCGGTGGTCTTGTAGAGGAAATCGGCCGATTCGGAGAGCACGACGAAGCCATGGGCGAAACCGGCCGGAATCCATAACTGGAGCTTGTTTTCCGCCGACAGCCGATGGCCGTACCATTGGCCGAAGGTTGGCGAGGACTTGCGGATGTCGACCGCCACGTCGAACACCTCGCCGGCCACCACGCGCACCAGTTTGCCCTGCGGTTGGCGGATCTGGTAGTGCAGGCCGCGCAGTACGCCACGGGTCGAGCGGGAATGGTTGTCCTGGACGAAGCCGGTACGCAGGCCGGTCAGCTCCTCGAAACGCCGGGCGTTGAAGCTCTCGAAGAAGAAACCGCGCTGGTCGCCGAAAACCTTCGGTTCCAGGATCAGCACGCCATCAATGGGTGTGGTCACCTTTTGCATCAGAACACCCTTTCGCGCAGCAGTTCGAGCAGGTACTGCCCGTAGCCGTTCTTGGCCAGCGGCTGAGCCAGTTGCTCCAGCGCCGCGTTGTCGATCCAGCCCATGCGCCAGGCGATTTCCTCGGGGCAGGCCACCTTCAGTCCCTGGCGTTTCTCGATGGTGGCGATGAACAGCGATGCCTCGATCAGCGATTCGTGCGTGCCGGTGTCGAGCCAGGCATGGCCACGACCCATGACCACCACATCCAGCGCCCGCCGTTCCAGATAGATCCGGTTGACGTCGGTGATTTCCAGTTCGCCGCGCGGCGAGGGCTTGAGCGTCGCGGCAATATCCAGCACCTGGTTGTCGTAGAAGTAGAGGCCGGTCACGGCGTAGCGCGACTTCGGCTGCTTCGGCTTTTCTTCCAGGCTGATGGCCCGGCCCTGCGCGTCGAATTCGACGACGCCATAGCGCTCGGGATCATGCACCGGGTAGGCGAACACCGTGGCGCCCTCGGTGCCCGCGGAGGCGGCCTGCAAGTCGTCGCCGAACTCGTGGCCGTAGAAGATGTTGTCGCCCAGCACCAGCGCCACGCTGTCGTTGCCGACGAATTCGCGGCCGATGATGAAGGCCTGCGCCAGGCCATCCGGCGAGGGCTGCACGGCGTAGGACAGACTGATGCCCCAGCGGCTGCCGTCGCCGAGCAGCTGCTCGAAGCGCGGCGTGTCCTGCGGCGTCGAAATGATCAGGATGTCGCGAATGCCGGCCAGCATCAGCGTCGACAGCGGGTAGTAGATCATCGGCTTGTCGTAGATCGGCAGCAGCTGCTTCGATACCGCGATGGTGACCGGGTACAGCCGGGTGCCGGAGCCGCCGGCGAGGATGATGCCCTTGCGAGTTGTCATGATGTCTTCAGAGCGTCTGGTCGAGGACATGGTCGAGGCCGGCTTGCCAGGAGGGCAGGACGAGGCCGAAGGTTTGCCGCAAGCGGCGGGTGTCCAGCCGGGAATTGGCCGGTCGCGGCGCCGGCAGCGGATACTCGCTGGTCGGTATGGCCCTGACGGCTTCGGCCGCCAGTTTCAGCGTGCGGCCACGGGCCAGGGCGCCGGCGATGATGGCCTGGGCGAAACCGTGCCAGGACGTTTCGCCATCGGCGACCAGGTGGTAGACGCCGGAAGCTGGCATCGCCGCCTCGCGGTAGCGCAACTGGCCGAGGACCTGCGCCGTGACGTCGGCCAGCAAGGCGGCCGAGGTCGGCGCGCCGAACTGGTCGGCGACGACGTTGAGCTTGTCGCGTTCGGCCGCCAGGCGCAGCACGGTCTTGACGAAGTTGTTGCCATGGGCGCCGAACACCCAACTGGTGCGAAAGACGAAATGCTCGGCGCCGCTCGCCGCCAGCGCCACGTCGCCGTCGCGCTTGGTGGCGCCATAGACGCAGAGCGGGTTGGTCGCGTCGTCCTCGACGTAGGCCGACGGCTTGGTGCCGTCATAGACGTAGTCGGTCGAGTAGTGGATCACGCGGGCGCTGTGCCGCCGGGCGGCGGTGCCAATGATGCCGGGAGCCACGGCATTGATGGCGCGCGCCAGTTCTGGTTCCGCTTCGGCCTTGTCCACCGCCGTATAGGCGGCGGCATTGACGATGACTTGCGGCGCCGCCCGGTCGATGGCGCCGGTGATGGACGCCGGGTCGGCCAGGTTGATGTCCGGGTAGTCGAAGGCCAGTACTTCGCCCAGCGGCGCCAGCGCGCGCCGCAGCTCGAAGCCGACCTGGCCGTTACTGCCGATCAGCAGCATTCTCATTGCCGTTCCCCGTAGTTCTTTTCCACCCAGTCGCGGTAGGCGCCGCTCTGCACGCGCGCCACCCAGTCCTGGTGTTCCAGGTACCAGCGCACCGTCTTGCGGATGCCGGTCTCGAAGGTCTCCGCCGGTCGCCAGCCGAGTTCGCGCTCGATCTTGCGGGCGTCGATGGCGTAGCGCCGGTCGTGCCCCGGCCGGTCCTTGACGAAGGTCAGCAGCCGCTCGTAGGGGCCGGCCGGCGCGGGCCGGAGTTCGTCGAGCAGGCCGCAGATGGTCTTGACGATGACCAGGTTCGGCATTTCGTTCCAGCCGCCGATGTTGTAGGTCTCGCCGGGCCGCCCTTCGGCCAGCGCAGCCCGGATGGCCGCAGCAATGGTCGCCCACATAGAGCCAGTCGCGCACGTTCATGCCGTCACCGTAGATCGGCAGCGGTTTGCCCGCCAGGGCATTGGCGATCATCAGCGGGATCAGCTTCTCCGGGAACTGGTAGGGGCCGTAGTTGTTCGAGCAGTTGGTGGTCAGCGTCGGCAGACCATAGGTGTGGTGGTAGGCGCGCACCAGATGGTCGGAAGCGGCCTTCGAGGCGGAGTAGGGGCTGTTCGGCTGGTAGGTGTTGGTCTCCGCGAAGGGCGGATCCTCCGGCCCAGCGAGCCATAGACCTCATCGGTGGAAACATGGAGAAAGCGGAAGTCCGCCCGCTCCGCGCCGGTCAGGCCGCCCCAGTAGGCCCGCACCGCCTCCAGCAGGGTGAAGGTGCCGTCGATGTTGGTGCGGATGAATTCGCCCGGCCCGTGGATCGATCGATCGACGTGCGACTCGGCGGCAAAATGCACGATGGCGCGCGGCTGATGTTCGGCCAGCAGGCCGTCGAGCAGCGGTCGGTCGCAGATGTCGCCGCGCGCGAAGACGTGCCGATGATCGCTGCCCAGCGCGGCCAGGTTTTCCAGGTTGCCCGCGTAGGTCAGCTTGTCGAGGTTGAGCACGCGCTCGCCCGTCTCGGCAACCCAGTCGAGCACGAAATTGGCGCCGATGAAACCGGCGCCGCCGGTGACCAATATCATCTTCAGTTTCTTCCGTAGTGGTCGTCGAAGCGCACGATGTCGTCTTCGCCGAGATAAGAGCCGGATTGCACTTCGATCATCTCCAGGGGCAGCTTGCCCGGATTTTCCAGACGGTGGCGGGTGCCCAGCGGAATGAAGGTCGATTCGTTTTCGGAAATCAGCATGACCTCCTCGCCGCGGGTGACCCGCGCCGTGCCGCGCACCACCACCCAGTGCTCGGCGCGATGGTGATGCATTTGCAGCGACAGCGTGCCGCCCGGCTTGACGACGATGCGCTTGACCTGAAAGCGCTCGCCGCCGTCGATGCCGTCGTACCATCCCCAGGGCCGGTGTACCTTGCGATGGCTGTGCGCCTCGGCGCGCATGCCCGTCTTCAGCCGCTCGGTGATCTTCTTCACGTCCTGGGTATGGTCCTTATGGACGACCAGCACGGCGTCCGGTGTTTCCACGACCACGAGGTCGCGGACGCCGACGCAGGCGACCAGCCGGCTCTCGGAGAAGGCCAGCGTGCCGGTGGTGCCATGGAGCATGACGTCGCCCCGGCGCGCGTTGCCGTCCTCGTCCTTCGGCAGTACCTGCCAGAGCGAATCCCAGGCGCCGACGTCCGACCAGCCGGCCGACAGCGGAATGACCGCGGCCCTGGGCAAGCCCGCCACGCCGGCGGTGATCTTCTCCATGACGGCATAGTCGATCGAGTCTGCCGGGCAGGCGGCGAAGGCGTCCTTGGCGACGCGGACGAAATCGCCGTCGGTGCTCGCGCCTGCCAGCGCTTTCTCGCAGGCGGCCAGAATGTCGGGCCGACACAGACCGATGGCCGCCCGCCAGACCGAAGCCTTCATGACGAAGAGGCCGCTGTTCCACAAGTAGTCGCCCGAGTCCAGATAGCCTTGGGCGGTGGCCCGATCCGGTTTTTCGACGAAGCGGGCCAGAGCGAATCCGCCCGAGTCACCGGCCAGCGCGGCACCGCGCTGAATATAGCCGTAGCCGGTCTCCGGACAGTCCGGGGTGATGCCGAACGTGACCGCCAGGCCGGCTTGCGCCAAGGCCGCCGCGCGGCGGACGGCATCCTGGAATGGTGTTCCGTCGATAATCACATGGTCGGCGGGCATCACCACCAGGACAGGATCTTCACCCGGGCGCGCCGCCCATAACGCCGCCAGCGTCAGCGCCGGCGCGGTATTCCGGCCGATCGGCTCCAGCAGCAGGGCACCCCGCCGATCCAGTTGGCGGACCTGTTCGGCCACCACAAAACGGTGGTCCTCGTTACATACCAGCAACGGATCGGCAATATCCGGCAGTCCGTCGAGGCGCCGAATCGTCCCCTGCAGGAGCGATTCGTTGCCAACCAGAGGCAGGAGCTGCTTGGGGTACTGCTCGCGGGAGAGCGGCCACAGGCGGGTGCCGGAGCCACCGGACAGAATGACAGGCAGGATCATTGGGTGTTGAATGGCGGATATTCAGAATGCGAATGATACCCGTCAGCGGCACTAATGCGGGCGAAGCGGGCTACTCGGCACCGGCCAGCGCGGCGGCGCGCACCAGGCGGCGAATGCCTGGATGCTTGCCTTTCTCGGCCAGCGAGAGCGGCGTGGCGCCATCGTCATGTACGGCGTGCACCGAGGCTCTGGCGCGCAGCAGATGCAGTACCACCTCCTGGTGGCCGTTGACCACGGCTTTGTGCAGGGGCGTCGAACCATCGCTCGAGGCCGCATTCGGGTCAGCACGGGCTGCCAGCAGGCGCTCGACCACGCGGGGGTGCCCTTGGGCCGCGGCCTGTAGCAGCGGTGTGATGCCGAACTTGCTTTGGGCGCCGATGATCGCGCCCCGCTTGATCAGTAGATCCACCACGTCCCGGAAGCCGTTGAAGGCCGCCCAATGCAGGGGCGTATAGCCCGCCATGTCCTTGGCGTTGATGTGCGCGCCGTGATCGAGCAGCAGCTTGGCCACGTGCTGATGCCCATCGAAGGCCGATATCATCAGGGGCGTCCAATAGCGGCCATCGCGCACGTCCACCGGAAGCTCGGCCAGGATGAACAACTGGCAGGCGAGGAGGTCGCCCGCCCTGACGCATTGGTGAAAGTTCTCACTGCTTACCCGCAGGCCACGGTTTTCCAGCTCGTTGGCGGCCACCTCGGGTTCCATGGCCCAGACATCGCCTTCCGCCTGCTTGCGCTCCCGGATCGCGTTCCACGTGTCCAGCAGGTTCGAGATTTCCTTGACGATATCGGGAGGAAACCCCTGGCGATCGGTGCGCGCCGGCATGAGCAGATCGGCCAGGTAGTCCCGGACACGAGGGGAATCCCACGTCTCGACCACTCTCTCCAGAATACGCGGAAACGTCGCTTCCAGTCGATGTGGATAGCTAGCCGGGAAATCCTTCAGGAAGTGCGCCAGCCTTTCGATCATGTTCAATAGTCAACCAGCAGGTGGGAACCACGCGGCAATTTACTTCCCGAATGGCGTACTCACATGTCGGGTATTGGGTCGGCCAGCGACCAGCGGACCATTGTTGGCAATCGCCGGGGATTCGTCGAACGACAAGTGGCCGAAGGAGTCGCTATCCGGCCGTGCCGCCTGCCGGCGTGTTGGCATGGGGGTGGGCCGCGAGCAGGTCGCGCGCCGCCGTCGCCGGGGTGGGGCGGCCGTAGCGGTAGCCCTGTGCGATATCGCAACCCTGCGCGGCGAGAAAATCGCGCTGGCCGTCGGTCTCGACCCCTTCGCCGATCACCTTCAGGCCGAGGTTGTGGGCCAGGGCAATGGTGGCGCGGACAATCGCCGCGTCGTCGGCATTGGCGGTGGTGCCCAGGACGAACGATTGGTCAATCTTCAGTACCGTGATCGGGAAACGCCGCAGGTGCGACAGTGACGAATAGCCGGTGCCGAAATCGTCCAGTGCCACGTGTATGCCAAGGGCCTTGATGCGGGCGAGCAGCGACTCGACGTGCTCGACATCCTGCATGGCGGTTGTCTCGGTGATCTCCAGTTCAAGCAGCCGTGGGGGAATGCCGTGCTTCTCGAGCGCCGCCGACACCACCCCTACCAGGCCGTGGCCCAGGCATTGCCGAGGCGAGATATTGATCGCGACCGGTACCACGCCAAGGCCTTCGTCGATCCATTGGCGGATCTGCCGCGCGACCTCGTTGAGCACCCAGCTTCCCAGTTGCAGGATCAGATCCGATTCCTCGGCCACGGGAACGAAGGTGCCGGGCAGCAGCAGGCCGTGGCCCGGTCGATCCCAGCGCACCAGTGCCTCGAAACCGCTCAGAGCACCGCTGTCGATCCGGATCTGGGGCTGGTAGAACACGACCAGCTCGTTGTTCTTCAGCGCGGCGCGCAGGCCATTCTCGATTTCCATGCGCTGGCGGCTCAGCAGGGTCATGGCCGCCGAGGCGAAACCGTAGCTGCCGCCGCCGCGCTGCTTGACGCGATACATCGCCGTATCGGCCATGCCGAGCAGTTCATCCGCGTTGTTGCTGTCCTGCGGGCCGCGGCTGATGCCGATGGTGGCGGTAAGGTGAAAGCTCATGCCGTCGATGATCATCGGTTCCGACAGCGCGGCCAGCAGCTTGCGGGCGACGATCTCGATCGCATCCGCCGTCGGCAACTCGGCAAGCATGATGACGAATTCATCGCCACCCCAGCGGCCGACCGTGTCCGAGCCGCGGCAGGTCGACCTCAGTCGCGACGCCACCGAGCACAGCACGCGATCGCCGATCCGGTGGCCGAAGCTGTCGTTGATGCGCTTGAAGTCGTCCAGGTCGACGAACAGCACGCCCACCGATGTGTCGTTGCGCAGCGCGCCGGCGATGCTCTGCTCGATGCGGTCGCGCACCAGCAGGCGATTCGGCAGATCGGTCAGCGCGTCGTGGGTTGCCTGGTGGTGGAGCCGCTCGCTCGCGGCGACCGCCTCGCTGATGTCGCTCAAGGCGAGCACGGCGCCCTCGACCTTGCGACCGGTGCCCAGGATCGGCCCGACGACCACCCGCACCACCGGGTCACTGGAGCCACTGGAGCCACCCAATCTGATCGGTTCGGCGACGTGGATCGTCCCCCGTTCATCGAAACAGCGGGTCAGGGCATGCCGCAGCAGCGTGGCGGCGCCGTTGGCCCCGGCCAGCGCGTCGTCGATCGTCTGCCCTTGCAGGGTTGCCGCGTCGCGGCCAAGCAGTGTCTGTCCGACCGGATTGACGAACTCGATGCGGCCATCGCGATCTACCGACACGACGCCATCGGCCACGGCGTTCAGGGTGACCTCCGCCCGGCGTCGGGTGAGAAACAGGTCGGACCAGGTGACGCGAAAGCGCGCCGCCGCCCACAGCAGATAACCCGCCGCCAGCGCCAGCGTGGCGCCGATGGGCGGATACCAGTGGCGCCCGACCATCAATAGCGCGAGGCTGATCAACAGTGGCAGGCCAACCACCAGCAGTTCGACGCCCGGCACCATCCGTTGGTAGCGACGGTGGGTCAGAATGCCCGCGCCAAGCGCGATGAGCGTCAGCAGCAGGATCGCCGGGCGGCTCAGCGGGGCAATGACGTCGCCCGCCCTAAGGGCCTCGAAGGCCCGGGCATGCCATTCGACCGCCGGCATCAGGCCGCCGTGCGGGGTGACCGGAGTTGCGAACCCGCTGGCGATGCCCGCGGCGGTGACGCCGACGAAAACGACCCGATCGGCCAGACGAGCCGCGAGATCCGGATCGTTCAAGACATCGACAAAGGAATATTGCTCGATCCGTCGTCCTGGATCGAGGCGTAGCAGCAGTTCATGGTCGCGCCGCCAGGTGTTGTCGGTGGCGTCGGCCAGTCGGGAGCCGTTGCGCAGGCCCGGCAGCGCCCAGGTCGCGGGTTGCCCGAGTTCCGCCACGGCCTGCGGCAATGCCGACCAGCGTGACGATGGCGATGATGGCGATGATCGCGACGATCCGACTTCCGCGGTCAGGTAGGTTCTGCGCAGCAGGCCGTCGCGATCGATTTCGACATCGACGTGACCCAGGGCGGCAGCCGCGCTCGCGAGCTCAGCCGCCGGCAGGGCGGCGCGCAGGCCGCCGCCGTCGCCATCGGCCACGGGCGTGACGGGCAACACGACGCGCCCCGAGCGACCGATCGCGGCGGCAAACGCGGCATCGGCACCCGCATCCTGGGAATCGGGCAGGTCAAACAGGATGCCAAAGGCGATCGACTCTGGCGGCGCCGCCTGCAAGCGATCGAGCAACTGGGCGTAGGTGCGGCGCGACCAGGGCCAGCGCCCGAGCTGCTGGAGGCTGCGCTCGTCGATCGCAATGATGGCCGTGCTGGAGGTGGACGCCTGTTCAGCCGCCGGTGCGGCGGACGACAGCAGATCGAGCGTCAGCAAGTCGAGGCGCTGAAGCGAGCCCAGTCCCGTCAGGGTGGCGACCAGCGCCAACAGACCCGGCAGCCACCAGTGCCACCAGGCGGACGCTGGCGCGGCGTGGTCGGCGGGCGTCATGCCACGGTTGCCCGCGTCCGTCACAGCGCCAACAGCAGGGGCGCGAGAAGCAGCAGCAGCGCGGGCGACAGGCCCGGGCGAATCTCGAATTGCTGGCTGGGCCCCCAGTCGCCGGCGTAGCCGTCGCCGGCGATCGTCCGCGCGCGCAAGTGGTAGGTACCGCCGTCGAGGGTGGGCAGCTCGATGTCCGCGTTGGCGAGGGTAAGGTCGACCAGTGGATCGGCAAAGGCCCTATCGCGCGCCACCTGCAACTGCAAGCGTTCGTCCGGTCCGCCCGGCCGCCAACGAATCGCCGGCTGCTGGTCTTTGCTTTGTACGCCGACGACCGGGGCGCCAGGCAGACGACGCAGGCGGTGGACTTCGCCGAAAGGCCCCTGGCCCTGGCGCGCGTTGACTGCCGCGACGCGCCAGAAATAGGCGCCCGGCGGCAGATCGTCGGTGACGCTGGTGCCGTCGCCGGCGATATCCGGCCGGTCGACCAGCGGATCGGCAAACGCCGGATCCCGGCCGAGCTGGAAGCGGTAGACCAGCTCCCCTTGGCGCCGGGTCCATTTGAAATTCGGTCTGGCGTCGCCGAGCTGGGCCTGATCGGCCGGCGAGATCAGAAATGGCGGTTCCGGCCGGGCATGGATGGTCAGCCGACGGCCGGCGTCGAAACCTTCCAGCCCGGCGCCATCGATGCCGCGCACGCGCAACAGATACTCGCCGTCGGGCAAGTCACGCACGCGGGCAACCGGCAGCGGTGTGGTCTGGTCGGACAGCAGGGCGTCGAAGCGTTCGTCTCCTGCCAACTGCGTGCGGTAGGTGGCGGCACCGGCCAGTGGCGGGAATGGCAGATCGAACGGCACGCGCTCGATACGCCGCGGCAAGCCGGCGAGATCCGGTGCCGACAGCAGGGCGCGCGGTGGTTCCGGCGCGGCATGTGGCGCGACCGTGGTGGCGAATCCCGCGGCGAGGTCGACCGCGCCGGCGCGGTTGCCGAGACTTACCGCGCCCGTCAGCACCTCGGTCGAGGTCTTCGCGTTGCTAGCGGCGATCCGGAACGAGGTACCGCGCACGGCGGCCGTGCCGGCGGGCGTACGAATCTCGAAACGGCCGCCGCTGCTGCTGCGTTTGGCGACTTCGCTTTCCAGGGCGCCGTGGCGCAGGTCGAGCAAGATGCTGCGCGTCCGGTCAAGGGCGATCTCGGAGTTCGATTCCAGGCGCAGCTCGCTGTCACTCCTCACCAGGACGCGCGAGTTGTCGAGGAGCCCGAGGGAGAAATTCTGTTGCGCACCGGTCTTCAGGATGGCGCCTTCGGGCAGCGCGTCGCCGGGCTTGAGGCGGGTCTGCCGACCCCGGGCGTCGGTCAGCAAGACATCGCCGTTCACCGCCAGCACCGTGGCCGGCACCCGGCGGCGGGCAAGCCAGTTCTCCGGGATCCGCAACACGGTACCCGGCGCGATGCGCAGCGCGTCGGGGATTCTGTTGTACGTCACCAGTCGCGGCCATAGAGCCATCGAGCGCAAGTAGCGTGTGCTGATGGTCCAGGGGTTTTCCCCCTGCCGAACTTCGTGCGAAACGTCATCGGCGGCGCAGATCCGTGGCGCGGCCAGGAACGCGAGGACCGTCGCGGCGCAGAATGCGCGCCGCAGGGGTCCGGACAGCGGGATCTCGGAAATCGTCATTGGGCTTCCAGGCAGGCTTCGGGGCACTCGGGCCCGAAAACCAAACAGCATCGCGAGCCAAGCGGGCATTCTCGCGACGCGTCCATGCCTTTGTCAAGAACAGGCCTTACGGCGGGGCGATTTCGCGGCTGAAACCGCTTGCCGTCGCCGACAGGCCAACAAGGCTTGCGGTCCGGACGCAGTTGCGACCCTCGGCTTTCGCCCGATAGAGCGCCCGGTCGGCACGTCCGAGCAGCGACGCCAGGCTTTCGCCCGCTTCGTGGCCGGCCACGCCGATCGACACGGTGATCGTCTGATCTTGCAGCACGGGCAGGCGCAACTGCGCCACGCGGGTCCGAATGCGTTCGCACACCACCAGCGTCCGCTCGCCGGGCGTTCCTTCCAGGACTACGACGAATTCTTCGCCGCCGTAGCGTGCCAGGTAGTCGATGACGCGCAGCGAGTCGCCGATGCACCGACCGACGGCGACGAGGACTTCGTCGCCGACCGGATGGCCCAAGGTATCGTTGATGCGCTTGAAATGATCGAGATCGATCATGCACAGCACCAAGCCCTTCGAGACATGCCGTTCGCAACGAACGACCTCGCGCGCGAGTGTCTCCATCAGGTGTCGGCGATTGAAGACGCCGGTGAGCGGGTCGTGCTGGGCCATCTCGCGAATGGTCGAGACCGAGCGCGACAGTTCCTCGCGAACCCTGCTGATATAGGCGCCCATCAAGGCGACGAAGCCCATGACCGCCGACAACGCCAGCAGGTTGAGCAAGTCGATGCCAAGCCGGACGCGTTCGGGCTCATTGATCGCCAGCAGGGCAATCACCGCGACATACCCGCCAATACCCAGGGCACCGACGCGCGCCAGTTGGCGCAGGCGCAGCCGGAGCACGCCGAACAGCAGGGGCAGCGGGAACAGCATCAGGAAGACGCCGCGCGCCACGTCGGTGTGGTAGATCAGGATCATCACGGCGAACATGGAGGCGATCAGTTGTGCCTCGGTCATGCTCGGATCGCTCAAGCGCAGGTTCCAGCCGCGGCGCAGCGCGACGAAGAACAGCGAGTTGATCACCAGCGCGCCGAGCAGCCACCAGCCCGGCAGCCAGGTGGGCAGGTAGCCAAGCCAGGCGCAGATCTGAGCGAACACTCCGCATGCGGCATAGGTGGCGACCGCCATGAAGAACCGACGCAGGCGCAAGGCCTGCTTGTCCGCCACGGCGCCTCGTTCGGAATACTCGTCGGCAATCTGCAAGTTCGTCATTCCGCCAGTGCTTTCGGGGATCGGGAAGTTCAATGGCATCCTTGACAGTATCCCAGTCGCCGGTCGCGGTGGTCAATCAGCAATCATTCACCAAAAGTATGCCAAAAGCCATCGGGTGGCGCCCCGGCCCGCCACGGCCTGGCGGCGGGCGGCAACACCCGCGCGGTGTGAATTCCGCGGCGGAAACATGGGCACAAAGGCAGCCTGCTCAGGATACTGGCCAGGCGGCGAAGCGACTATCATCAAACCATTTGTCCCCCTGCTGGCCATTTCACCCGGCCGTTCGGGACGCGATGCTACGAGAAGGAACGGATGGACTTGGGCGAATTCGGCTGGCGCGATGCGACCTTGCTGGTCGCGGTGCTGGCGGCGATCTACCTGGTGGTGTCGCTGCTTGGCTTGGCGCGCCTGCGCCGGCGGCGAGAGCCCGTCGCGGCCGCCACGGCCACGGCTTCGACCGCTGGTCAGGCGGCGCCGGCCGTTGTGCCGTTGGCGACGGCCGAGCCGATGGTCGGTACCGATGCCGACATGCCGACCGAGATTGCGCCGACGCCCTCGGTGGCGTTCGCGGCCGAGCTATCCGCGCAGGTGGCCAAGACCGAGCTGGAGGCCGAAGTCCGGCAGTTGCGCGTCGAGCTGGCGGCGCTCCGCGACGAGTTGGCGGAGATCAAGGCGACACGGCGGGTTTCGCCGCTCTACGCCGAAGCCGCGGCCCTGGCACAGCGCGGTTTCGATGCGCGCGGGGTGGCGGAGGAATGTGGCATATCGGTGGCCGAGGCGGAACTGGTGTTGGCCATGAGTCGGGACAGCCGGGACTTTGACAAAGAGGTCGATGATGGCGCACACGGACAGTAACGCAATGCCGCGGCCAGACCCGCAGGATGATGATGACGGTCTGAGAAAGCGCCTGCTCAAGCGGGTGACGGTGGCCGGGGCGCTGGTGGTGGCGCTGCTGGCCGGGCTGGCGCTGTTCGACGGCCTCTACGTTCAGCCCGACAAGCCGAGCCCGGTTGCCCGCGTCGAAGCGCCCGCCAAACCCGCCGAGGAGAAGGTGACCAAGGAAGACGCGGCCGGCGAGCCCAAGGCCGAGGTGGCGAAAGAGGTGGTCGCCGAACCGGAGAGGACGGCGGAGCCCACCGGGACCATGCCCCCCGCCCGCGACGAGCGCCCCTTGACGCCGCCCGCCACCGCGCACCCGGCGATGTTGCGGCCCGGCGAGCCGGTCGCCATGGTGGTTCCGAAGCCCGAGCCGGCCAGCGTGCTTGCCCGGGTGCCACCGCCGGCGGTCGTCGCGGTAAAGCCGGTTCCCGCCGAGGTGACAGTGCCCCCGGGCACCCGACCCGTTGCGCGCGCGGTCGAGGCCGTTGGCCAATTCCTGCTCCAGATGGGTGTCTTCAGCAGTGTTGCCAATGCCGAGGAACTGCGCGCCCGGCTCGAGCTCGCCGGTGTGCCGGCGCGGATTGAGGCCCGCGTCCAGGTCGGGCCGTTCGCGACCCGCCAGGAAGCCGAGCAGGCGAGGGAAAAGCTACAGTCGCTCGGCATGGATCCCGGCCTCATCATGGCCGCTCGTAAATAGGATGGGAGCAAGCAATGACAACTGACAGCCCTGATCTTGGCAGCCGGCGGATCGTCGCCACCGGCGATGCGCCCGCCGCCATCGGCACCTATTCGCAGGCCGTCATGGTCGGCGGTGGCGCCGGTAAGACGGTCTACCTTTCGGGCCAGATCGGCCTCGATCCGGCCACCATGCAAATGGTCGACGGCATCGACGCGCAGATCGTGCGCGTGTTCGAGAACCTCAAGGCCGTCGCCGCCGCGGCCGGTGGCAGCGCTCGACGAGGCGGTGAAGTTCAATATCTACCTGACCGACCTGGCCAATTTCGCCAAGGTGAATGAGGTCATGGCGAGGTATGTGGCCCAGCCCTATCCGGCGCGCGCCGCCGTCGGCGTCAAGGAACTGCCGCGCGGCGCCCTGGTCGAGGCGGACGCGATTCTCGTTGTCGGCTGAGCCGGGAATCTTCGCCGGCCTGTCCGCCGCATTGGCGGAGAAGCTGGCGCGCCTCGGCCTCACGGACGCGACGCCGACCTGCTGCTGCACCTGCCGCTGCGCTACGAGGACGAAACGCAGCTCACGGCGATTGGCGACGCCGTGCCGGGGATCGCCGGCGCAGTTCGAGGTCGACGTCGTCGCCAGCGAAATCGCCTTTCGGCCGCGCCGCCAGCTCGTCGTCCGGGTTCGCGACGGCAGCGGCGACATGGTGTTGCGCTTCCTCAACTTCTATCCGAGCCAGCAGAAGGCGCTTGCGGGCAGGGGCGCGCCTGCGCGTCTTCGGCGAGCTGCGCGGCGGCTTCTTCGGCACCGAGATGGTCCATCCGCGCTTCCGCGTCCCGGCCGCCGACGAGCCGCTGCCGGACCGGCTGACGCCGATCTATCCGACCACGGCCGGTCTCGGCCAGGCGGACGCTGCGCGGCTGATTCAGCGGGCGCTGGACGCGGCCAGACCTCGACGATACCTTGCCCGACGACGTTGCGCCAGACGCTCGGCCTGGCCGATTTCTCCGACAGCCTGCGTTTCCTGCATCAGCCGCCACCCGACGTGTCGCTGGCGCAGCTCGAGGCCAGAAGCCATCCCGCCTGGCAGCGCATCACCTTCGACGAACTGCTGGCCCAGCAACTCTCGCTGCGCCGCGCCTATGCCGCCCGGCGGGCGCGGGGCGCGCCGCGACTGGTCGGCACCGGCCAATTGACCGGTGGCCTGCTCGCCAGCCTGCCCTTCGCGCTGACGGCGGCGCAGCAACGCGTCTGGCGCGAGATCGCCGCCGACCTGGCGCAGGCCCATCCGATGCAGCGGCTGCTGCAGGGCGATGTCGGCAGCGGCAAGACCGTCGTGGCCGCGCTGGCCATGCTGCAGGCGGTGGAAAACGGTTACCAGGCCGCGCTGATGGCGCCGACCGAAATCCTCGCCGAACAGCATTACCGCAAGCTGGCCGCCTGGCTGGCGCCGCTCGGGCTCGAGGTCGCCTGGCTGTCGGGCCGCCTGAAGAAGTCGCAACGGACAGGGATGGCGCGGTCGCTGGCCGAAGGCGCCACGCCGCTGGCGGTCGGCACCCACGCGCTGATCGAAGACGATGTCGAGTTCGCGCGCCTGGGGCTGGCCATCGTCGACGAGCAGCACCGCTTCGGCGTGCAGCAGCGGCTGGCGCTGAAGCAGAAAGGGCAGTTCGCCGCACCAACTGATGATGTCCGCCACGCCGATTCCGCGCACCCTGGCCATGAGCTACTACGCCGACCTGGATGTCTCGGTGATCGACGAACTGCCGCCGGGGCGCACGCCGGTGGTCACCAAGCTGGTGGCGGAAGCGCGCCGCGACGAGGTGATCGGCCGCGTCCACGACGCCTGCCGCGACGGGTCGCCAGGCCTACTGGGTCTGCCCGCTGATCGAGGAATCCGAGGCGCTGCAACTCAAGACCGCCGAGGAAACCTTCGCGCGGCTGACCGCCGACCTGCCCGACTTGCGCGTCGGCCTGGTCCACGGCCGGCTCAAGGCCGGCGAGAAGGCGGCGGTGATGGCCGCCTTCGTCGCGCAACGAGGTCCAGGTGCTGGTCGCCACCACGGTGATCGAGGTCGGCGTCGACGTGCCGAATGCCAGCCTGATGGTCATCGAGCACGCCGAGCGCTTCGGCCTTGCCCAGTTGCACCAGTTGCGCGGCCGGGTCGGGCGCGGCAGCGCCCAGTCGGCCTGCATCCTGCTCTACGCCCAACCGCTGGGCGAGACGGCGCGCGCGCGGCTGAAGGTCATCTACGAGAACACCGACGGCTTCGAGATCGCGCGCCACGACCTGCGACTGCGCGGGCCCGGCGAATTCATCGGCGCGCGCCAGAGCGGCGTGCCGCTGCTGCGCTTTGCCGATCTCGACGACACCCGTCTGGTCGAACAGGCGCGCGCGACCGCCGAGGAGATGTTGCGCCGCTGGCCGGCGCAAACCGACGCCCATCTGCGCCGCTGGCTGGCGGGGCGCGAGGAACTGCTCAAGGCGTAGCCACGGCGACGGCATCGACGCATGGGACGCGGAGGACCGGCGTATCATCCTCGCGGCATAGGCTGGCTTGACGCGGCGGTGGTGACGATAGGGTCTTGAAACAGGGAGAACGACAATGAAGACACTGGGGTACGGGAACCGGACGCCGGGACTCAACTGGTTGTGGATCGCGCTGGTGGTTGCCTTGCTGCTGCCGCGCCTGGTCGCGGCACAGACCTCGCTGACCGGCGCTTCGGCCAGTCTGACCATGACGCTGGGTACGCCGTTTTCGCAGACTTTCGTCGGGACTTTCGGTGCCGGCCAGAGCTACCAGTTGCTTGGCAGCCTGCCGCCCGGCCTGAGCTTCGCCGCCACCGGTGGTACCGCCACGGTCTCCGGGACGCCGACGGCGCTGGGCTCCTATTCGTTTTCGATTCGCGTCCTGCCGCCGCCACCGCCCGCCGCCAAACTTCGTCGGCATCCCGGTGCCGCCCGTGCTTCCCTACGACAGCCCGCTGGTGGCCACCGTAAGCGGCTTCACCGTCGCCAATCCGGCGACCCTGGCCGTGCCCTATGGTGTGGCCGGTAGCGTCGATCTGACGCCCTTCGTGGCGGCGAGCAGCGCCCCCGTATCCGTGGCGATTGCCTCCGCCCCGGGCAACGGTACCGCCTCGCTGGCCGGCAATCGGCTGAACTATGTGCCCGCGCCGGGCTTCTCCGGTACCGATGTGCTGACCTACGTGGCGACCGCGGGCGGCATCACCTCGCGGCCGGCGACCGTCACCATCAGCGTCGGCGTGGCGCCCAACCCCACCCGCGTACCCGGCGTGGTCGGCATCCAGCAGGCCGCTGGAGCGGCGGTGCGGCATCTCCAGGTGTCCCAGCTCGACAATTTCAACGGTCGTTTGTCGGAGATCCGCGGCGAAGACGACATCCAGCGTCGCTGCAACAAGTTGACCGTGTGGACGGCCGGTCTGCAGGCCTTCGGCACCCTCGGCAACACGGGCGGCGACCGCTTTCGTTACGACCGGAAGGGCGTGAGCATCGGCGGGGACCGCTGCTTCGACGACAAGGTATTCGCCGGCGTGGGCGTCGGCTACGGGCGCGAACGTAGCACCCTGAACGGCGATCCATCCACCCTGGCCGGCAACGCCGCCACCGTGGCCGCCTATGGCGGCATTCACGTTTCGCCGCGCTTGCGCGTGGACTGGGTGGTTGGCACCGGCCGGGTCGACATGAGTTACGACCGCTACGTCGGCGATCTCGGTGACTTCGCTCACGGCCAGTGGTCGGCCAACCAGTGGCTGAGTTCCGCGGCCGCCAGCTATCGCTTTTCCTTCGGCGACCTTCGCATCGTGCCCTACAGCCGGGTCGATCTGGCGACGGTGCAACGCGATGCCTATTCGGAAAGCGGCGCGGCCGGGTTTGCCCTGGCCTACCAGGGCCAGCGGCTGTCAACCGGGCGGACGATGCTCGGCTTCGACAGCGAATACCGCTACGAAGGCGAGTTCGGCGAAGCCATTCCACGCGTCAAGGTGGAGTACCAGCGCGATTTCGCCCGGCGCGAGCAGATCGGCGTCGGCTACGTCGCGGGAGCGGGCAATTTCACGCTGCCCGCCGACAATCAGGAAAGCCGCGTACTGCTGATCACGGCCGGCACCGAGATCCGATGGCGCAACGGCCTGTCGCTCAGCGTCCAACTCGGCCACGCGCGCAGCAATGGCGGCAACTCCGGCAGCAGCGGCCAGTTGCGGCTGGCCCAGAAGTTCTGATCTAAACCAGGCGGGCCTGGAGCCGCTCATGAGTTCGCAGTTCCGCCTCCTGCGGGAACGGCGTTTCGCGCCTTTCTTCGTCACCCAGTTCCTCGGCGCGTTCAACGACAACGTGTTCAAGAACGCCCTGGTGGTGTTGCTGACGTTTCAGGCCGCCAGCTGGACGACACTCGGGCCGGAGCTGCTGGCCAATCTGGCCGCCGGCATCTTCATCCTGCCCTTCTTCCTGTTTTCCGCCACCGCCGGCCAACTGGCCGACAAGTTCGACAAGCGCGCGCCTGGCGCGTCTGGTCAAGGTGCTGGAAATGGTCATCATGGTGGTCGCCGGGCTCGGCTTCTCCCTGCACAGCCTGCCGGTGCTGCTGACGGCGCTGTTCCTGCTCGGCCTGCACTCGACGCTGTTCGGTCCGGTCAAGTACGCGATCCTGCCGCAGCACCTGCATCGAGGACGAACTGGTCGGCGGCAATGCCCTGATCGAGGCCGGCACCTTCGTCGCCATCCTGCTCGGCACCCTGGCCGGCGGCCTGCTGGCCGGCGCAGGAAGCCGGCACCCGATCTGGATCGCCGTCGGCGGGCTTCGGCATGGCCGTCGCCGGCTATCTGGCCAGCCGCGGCATTCCCCGCGCGCCGGCACCGGCGCCGGACCTGCGCGTCAATCCCAACCCGATCACCGAAACCTGGCGCAACATCGGCTTCGCCCGCGAGAACCGCACCGTGTTCCTGTCCATCCTGGGCATCTCCTGGTTCTGGCTCTACGGCGCGCTGTTCCTGGCCCAGTTTCCCGCCTATGCCAAGAACGTGCTGGGCGGCGGCGAGACATCGGTGACCTTGTTGCTGGCGACCTTCACCGTCGGCATCGGCGTCGGCTCGCTGCTCTGCGAGCGGCTGTCGGCGAAGCAGGTGGAGATCGGCCTGGTGCCCTTCGGCTCGATCGGCCTGACGCTCTTCGGCCTCGATCTGGCCATTGCCCTCCGGCCTCCGGCCGCGTGGCCTCGCCGGCCACGGCCATCGGCCAGGCTCTGACGGTCCGGCGCTGCTCGGCCAGTCGGCCATCTGGCGAGTGCTGTTCGACCTGGTCCTGCTCGGCATGTTCGGCGGCTTCTTCATCGTGCCGCTCTATGCCCTGGTGCAGCAGCGTTCCGCGGAGACGCAGCGCGCGCGCATCATCGCCGCCAACAACATCCTCAATGCCGCTGTTCATGGTGACGGGCGCCCTGGCCGCGGCGGCGCTGCTCGGCCAGGGGCTGACCATTCCGGCGCTGTTCGGCGTCGCCGCCGTCTGCAACGCCGTGGTCGCGCTGTACATCTACGGGCTGGTGCCGGAGTTCCTGCTGCGCTTCATCGTCTGGCTGCTGGTGCATTCGGTGTACCGGCTGGAAAAGCGCGACCTCGAGCAGATGCCCGCCGAAGGGCCCGGCCCTGCTGGTCTGCAACCACGTCAGCTTTGTCGATGCGCTGATCATCGCCGCCGCCTGTCCGCGCCCGATCCGGTTCGTCATGGACCACCGCATCTTCAAATGGCCGGTGCTCGGTTTCGTCTTTCGCCACGGCCGGGCCATCCCCATCGCGCCCGGCCGGGAGGATCCCGCGCTCAAGGACCAGGCCCTGAGCGATGCGGCGGCGGCGCTGGACGCCGGCGAACTGGTCGCCATCTTCCCCGAGGGGCGCATCACCGATACCGGCGACATGTATCCGTTCCGGCCGGGCATGACGGAGATACTGGCACGCTGCGCGCGGCGGGACCTGCCGGTGGTGCCGATGGCGCTGTCCGGCCTGTGGGGCAGCTTCTTTTCCCGCAAGGACGGGCCCGCCATGACGCGACCATTCCGCCGCGCGCCGTTCTCGCGTATCCGGCTGCAAGCGGGGCCGCCGGTGCCGGCACCGGCGGCCGCGCCCGAACTCATGCAACAGCGAGTCGCGGAACTGCGCGGCGACGCGCGTTGATCGGAGGGATGGGGACATGTGGCTGATCGGTCTGGTGGCGGGGCTGGCACTTGGTGGTGTGGTCGGCGGCGGCGAAGGGGCGGTGGTCGGCGCCGTGGCCGGAGCGCTGCTCGGCGCCGCGCTGGCGCAACTGACCAAGGCGAACGCCGCGGAGACGGACAAGGCGCTGCGCGAGCAGGTGGCCTCGCTTCATGCCAAGGTCAATTGGCTGTACCGCGAATTCGAGCGGCAGGAGCGGGAACTGGCCGGTCTGCGCGGCGCGCCCCCGGTCGCTCCGGTGGCCGATGTCGAGCAAGCCCCTGAGCCGGAACCGCGCGCGGAGCGGTCGCCGGCCGGCGGCGAACTGCTACCGGCGGCCGCGACGGTCGATGTGCGGCCCGCCACCGCGCCGGCGGACGAGATCGCCGCGCCGGCCTGGTGGTCGCGCCTGCTGGCGGGCAATCCGCTGGCCAAGGTCGGCGTGATTCTGCTGTTTTTCGGTGTCGCCTCGGCGCTGCGCCTGGCAGCCGAATACGGCCTGATGCCGGTGTCGCTGCGCCTGTTTCTGGCGGCGGCCGGAGGTGTCGGGTTGATCGCCTTCGGCTACGCCAAGGTGCGCGACGGCGCACGGCGCGACTTTGGCCTGGCGGCGCAGGGTGGCGGCTTCGCGCTGCTTTACGTGGTGGCCTACTTCATGTTGGCCCGCTACGCCATGATCGGTGCCGGGCCGGCCTTTTCGGCTTTCGCCGCCCTGGGCGTCGCCTGTGTGCTGCTGGCGGCCCGGCAGGACGGACCGGCCCTGGCGGTGCTCGGCCTTTCCGGCGCCTTCCTCGCGCCGGTGCTGGCCGGAGGCCACGCCGAGACGCCGCTGCCGCTCTTCTCCTACTTCGCCTTGCTCAACGCCTTCATTCTGGCCGTCGATTGGTTCCGCGCCTGGCGGGTGCTCAACATCGCCGGCTTCGTGTTCACCCTGGCGGTCGGCATGGCCTGGGCGATCGATGGCTACCGGCCTGAGCACTACGCGCTCACCCAGGGCTTCCTGGCGCTGTTCCTGATCGTCTACTCGGCCATGCCGGTCGCCACCGCCCTGTTGCGGGCGCCGGGTTTCGCCGGCTGGCGCGATGGCATGCTGGTGTTCGGCACGCCTTTGATCGGCGCGTTCCTCCAGGCCCAATTGATGGCCGGAAGCCGCTACGGTCTGGCCTGGAGCGCTTTGATCGGCGCGGTCTATTACTTCGGCCTGTGGGCGTTGCTGGTCCGCCGGCCCGAGCCGGAAATGCGCCTGCTCGAGCGCAGCCAACTGGGTCTGGCCATCGCGCTGCTGACGGTATCGGTGCCCTTGGCCTTCGATGCCCAGGTCACCTCCGCCTTCTGGGCGGCCGAGGGTACGGCGGTGCTCTGGTTCGGCGCGCGCCAGGGCCGGACGCTGGCCCTGGCCACGGGCCTGTTGATGCAACTGGCGGCCGGCATTGCGCTGCTGCTCGGCTGGCACGCTCTGGGGCACGCCCGGCCGGTGTTCAGCGATGCCATCCTCGGCGCGTTCCTGGTCGCGGCGGCCGGCTTCGTCTCGGCGCGCGTGCTGCGGTCGCTCGGCGACGCGGCGCGACTGCCCGCCGCCTTGCCATTCGCCTGGGCCCTGCTCTGGTGGCTGGGCGCCGGCCTCGGGGAAGTTCGACCGGTTTGCCCCTCATGCCCTGCAGGCGCCCTATGGCCTGCTATTCGTCGCCGCCACGGTGGTGGCCCTGGAAGGGCTGGTCACACTCTGGGACTGGCCCCAGGCACGGCGCTCGGCACTGCTGCTGTTGCCCGCTCTCTGGTTGACCGCCGTGCTGACGGTCGATCGCAGTGGCCACCCCTTCGCCGGGCTCATGGCGCTGGCCCTGCCGGCGGCGCTGGCGGCACATGGCTGGCTCCTCGCGCGCCACGAGCGGGCCGGTGACGCCTTCGTCGCCACCGTTCGCCATCTGGGCGCCTGGTGGCTGCTGCTGTTGGCGGTGCCGGCCGAACTGGCCTGGCAGGCCGGGCGACTCGCCCCGGGGGTCGATCTCTGGCCCGTGCTGGCCTGGGGTGCGGTACCGGCCGGGGCGATGCTCCTGGCGCTGTCGGGTCGGCGGCGCGGCCTGTGGCCATTCGCGTCCGCCGCCGGGGGCTATCTGGAACTGGGCGCCCTGCCGCCTCTGGCGGGCATCGCCTTCTGGTCCGTGGCGGCCAACCTCCACCATGCTGGCGGCGGTTCCGGCCTGCCCTATCTGCCGATGCTCAACTTCTTCGACCTGGCCCAGTTGGCCGCCGTTCACGCCTTCCTGCGCGTCGGCTCGGCGGAGCCGGTACGCCGTTCGTTCGCCGTCGGCATCGCCGGCCTGCTGGGCTTCGTCTGGCTGACGACCCTGGCCGCCCGCGTGGCCCACCATTGGGGCGGCGTGCCTTTCGAGATCGGCCACCTGATCGACTCGCGGCTTTGTCAGGCGCTGGTTACGCTGTTCTGGACCAGCCTGGCCATCGTCGCCATGATGGTCGCGACGCGCCGGACGTCGAGGCACATCTGGTACGGCGGCTTCGGCCTCCTGGCGGTGGTGGGCGTCAAGCTGTTGCTGGTCGATGCGGCGGGCGCCGGTACGCTGATCTGGACCGCCACCTTGCTCGGCGTGGCGCTGCTGGTGCTGGCGGCCGGTTACTTCGCACCGCTGCCGCCGCGGGAGCGGGCGGGTAAAATCGCGCCATGAACATCCACCAAGGTCCGCTGCCGCGACGACTGGCGTCGGCACGGGAGAATCTTCGATGATCCCCGCCGGACTGCAAGACCGCTATGACATCCAGGGCGAACTCGGTCGCGGCGCCACCGGTGTGGTCTATCTCGGTCAGGACAACTACAACCAGCGCCAGGTCGCCATCAAGGTGGCCCACACGCACATCTTCGCCGAGGGCGAGGACAACGCGCCGACCCGCAAGGCCTGGCTGAACGAGGTCCGCCTGGCCGGCAGTCTCAAGCACCCTTACATCGTCGAGGTGTTCGACGCCGGCATCGCTCCGGAGAGCGCCTGGCTGGTCATGGAGTACCTGCCCAACGGCACGCTGGAGCCGTTCGCCCGGCCGGATCGACTCAAGCCGGTGCAGGAAGTCATCGAGATCATCTTCAAGTGCGCCAGCGCGCTCGACTACGCCGGGCGCAACGGCGTCATCCACCGCGACATCAAGCCGGCCAACCTGCAATACGTCGGGGTCGGCGAGGCCAAGGTGTGCGACTTCGGCGCGGCCTACTGGACGCGCGGCGATTCGACGCAGGTCATGGACATCGGCTCGCTGGCCTACATGTCGCCCGAACTGTTCCGGCACGTGGTGACACCCCAGGCGGACATCTATGCGCTGGGCGTGGTGCTGTTCAGCCTGCTTACCGGGCGGCTGCCCTTCGAGGCGGACAGTCCGGGGGCACTGATGTACGCGATCATCAACGGCGCGCGGCCGGCGCCCAGCGCCCTGCGTCCCGATCTGCCGGCGGCGCTCGACGGTCTGGTCGATCGCATGCTGGCATGCGGCCCCGAGGCGCGCTTTCAGAACTGGCGCGAGGTCCTCAAGGCGCTGACGGCGCTGTTGCCGCGCCTGCGGCCGGTGGTCGCCAGCGGTCACGCCGGCCACAAGCCGGCCCGCGCCGAACTGTACGAGCGCCTGAGGCAATTGCCCCTGCTCGAAGACCTCAACGATGCCCAGATCTGGGAGCTGCTGCGCATTTCCCGCTGGTACGACGTGCCGCGTGGCACCACCCTGATGCGGGAAGGCGGCCTGGCCAAGTCGTGCTACATCCTGCTGGACGGCGAAGCCAAGGTGAACCAGCGCGGCAAGCTGCTCGGCCTGATGCCGGCCGGCACGCTGATCGGGGAATTGGCGTTCTCGGAGAAGGAGCCGAGCGCGCGCGCGGCGACGGTGATCGCGGAAACGCCGGCGACCATCGGCAAGTGGCCCTATGCGGCGCTGGAGAAGCTCTCGCCGGAGTTGCAGACCAAGATGCTGCGCATCTTCTTCCGCCTGGCGGCCGAGCGCCTGAAGAAGACCGACGAGCAATACCTGTTGCTCTATCGGCAGCACATGGCGGCCAAGGCGGTGACGTAGCCCGCCGTGGCCACCGTGCGCCGTCGTGGCCGACCATGGGCATGAGTAGAATCGCGGCATGAACTTCGCCCCGCTCAAGGAACGACTCGATCTCTACGAACGGCTGATGCGGCTCGACAAGCCGATCGGCATCCTGCTGCTGCTGTGGCCGACGCTGTGGGCGCTGTGGCTCGCCGTCGGCCGGCCAGCCGCGCTGGCTGCTCGTCTGGATCTTCGTGCTCGGCACGGTGCTGATGCGTTCGGCCGGCTGCGTGGTCAACGACTATCGCCGACCGCGATTTCGACCGCCACGTCGAGCGCACCAAGGACCGGCCGCTGACGGCCGGCAAGGTGAGCGTGCGCGAGGCGCTGCTGCTGGCGCTGGCGCTGACCGCTGTGCGCCGGCGCTGCTGATCCTGCCGCTTGTCCGCGACTGGTGTGGGCGCTGGCGCTGGTGGCGGTGTTCCTGGCCGGCGAGCTATCCCTTCACCAAGCGCTTCTTCGCCATGCCGCAGGCCTATCTGGGCGTGGCCTTCGGCTTCGGCATCCCGATGGCCTTCGCCGCCATCCAGGACACGCGTGCCGCCGCTCGCCTGGTGGCTGCTGCTGGCCAACATCTTCTGGGCCATCGCCTACGACACCGAGTATGCGATGGTCGACCGCGACGACGACCTGCAAGCATCGGCATCAAGACGTCGGCGATCACCTTCGGCCGCTACGACGTGCTGGCGGTGATGCTCTGCTACGCCGCGACGCTCGTCGCTCCTGGCCTGGATCGGCTGGCAACTGGAGTTCGGCGGCTGTCTATTTTGCCGGCCTGGCCGTGGCGGCCGGCATCGCGCGGCTACCACTACACGCTGATCCGCGACCGCGACCGCGATGCGCTGCTTCAAGGCTTTCCTGCACAACAACTGGCTCGGCGCGGCCGTGTTCGCCGGCATCGTCGCCGAACTCAACCTCGGGCCCCTGCTATGAAATACCACGACCTGCGCGACTTCATCGCCCAGCTGGAACAGCGAGGCGAACTGAAGCGCATCGCGGTCGAGGTCGATCCGCACCTGGAGATGACCGAGATCTGCGACCGCGTGCTGCGGGCCGGCGGTCCGGCGCTGCTGTTCGAGAAGCCGAAGGGCCACGACCATGCCGGTGCTGGCCAATCTGTTCGGCACGCCGCAGCGCGTGGCGCTGGGCATGGGCGAGGAGTCGACGTCGCGGCGCTGCGCGAAGTCGGCAAGCTGCTCGCCTACCTGAAGGAACCGGAGCCGCCGCAAGGGCCTGAAGGACGCCTGGGACAAGCTGCCGGTGCTGAAGCAGGTGCTGAACATGGCGCCGAAGGTGGTGTCGTCCGCGCCCTGCCAGGAGGTCGTGTGGGAAGGCAAGGACGTCGATCTGGCGCGCCTGCCGATCCAGACCTGCTGGCCGGGCGACGTGGCGCCGCTGATCACCTGGGGCCTGACGGTCACGCGCGGGCCGCACAAGACGCGCCAGAACCTCGGCATCTACCGCCAGCAGGTGATCGCGCCGAACAAGGTGATCATGCGCTGGCTGGCGCATCGCGGCGGCGCGCTCGATTTCCGCGACCACTGCCGAGCAGCATCCGCGGCGAGCCTTTCCCGGTGGCGGTGGCGCTCGGCGCCGACCCGGCGACCATCCTCGGCGCGGTGACGCCGGTGCCGGATACGCTGTCCGAATACCAGTTCGCCGGCCTGCTGCGCGGCGGCAAGACCGAGCTGGTGAAGTGCCTCGGCCGCGACCTGCAGGTGCCGGCCTCGCGCCGAGATCGTGCTCGAAGGCGTGATCCATCCCGGCGAGACGGCGCTGGAAGGCCCGTACGGCGACCACACCGGCTACTACAACGAGCAGGCCGAGTTCCCGGTGTTCACCATCGAGCGCATCACCATGCGCCGCGACCCGATCTACCACTCGCACCTACACCGGCAAGCCGCCCGACGAGCCGGCGATGCTCGGCGTGGCGCTGAACGAAGTGTTCGTGCCGCTGCTGCAGAAGCAGTTTCCCGAGATCGCCGATTTCTACCTGCCGCCGGAAGGCTGCTCCTACCGCCTGGCCGTGGTGAGCATGAAGAAGCAGTATCCCGGGCCACGCCAAGCGCGTGATGTTCGGCATCTGGAGCTTCCTGCGCCAGTTCATGTACACCAAGTTCATCATCGTCATCGACGACGACGTCGAACGTGCGCGACTGGAAGGAAGTGATCTGGGCGATGACCACGCGCGTCGATCCCGCGCGCGACACGCTGATCGCCGAGAACACGCCGATCGACTATCTCGACTTCGCCCGCCCGGTCGCCGGCCTGGGCAGCAAGATGGGCATCGACGCGACCAACAAGTGGCCGGGCGAAACCAGCCGCGAGTGGGGCCGGCCGATCGTCATGGACGAGGAGGTCAAGCGGCGGGTGGATGCGCTCTGGGGTTCCCTCGGCCTCTGATGAATCTTGGGCAGTGACATCGGTACTGTCGGCAACTAGAATGGCATTACCGGTTTATTGTGAGGTATTACCATGAGCACCGTCGTGACGCAGAAGGGCCAGGCCACCATTCCCAAGCCGATACGCGATCTGCTGCGCATTGGCCCCGGCAGTCGTGTCGATTTTCTGCCGGCCGGGGATGGTGGGGTACGCTTGGTCAATTGCGAAGTCCGGAAAGGTGGCAAGGCGCCCTCGCGTTTTGCCGCCCTGCGCGGTAGCGCCACCGCGCGCTTGAGCACCGAGCAGATCATGGCCTTGACGCGCGGCGAGCAGTGATCCTGGTCGATACCAACGTGCTGCTCGATGTTGCCACGGACGACCCAGTCTGGGCGGAATGGTCGCTGGCGCGGCTTGACCAGACGGCCAAGCGCGACAAGCTGGCGATCGATCCGGTGGTTTACGCCGAGCTTTCCATTGGCTATGCGCGTATCGAGGAGTTGGAGGCCGTGCTGTCGCTGATCGATATCGACATCGATCCCCTACCACGCGAGGCGCTATTCCTGGCCGGCAAGGTGTTCCAGCGTTATCGGCGGCGCGGGGGCGGCAAGACCGGTGTGTTGCCGGATTTCTTCATTGGCGCGCATGCCGCCGTCGCCGGCATGGCCTTGCTGACCCGCGACCCACGGCGCTATCGCAACTATTTTCCCGGACTGAAACTAATTTGCCCCGACAAGGAGTGAATATGGACTACGAAGTCATCCCCGCCGACGATCGCCTGGAAGGCTCCCGTGCCTGGTGTCATGTGGCGTATGCACTGCATGCCATTTCCGCCGCCGGCGGTGTCATTGGTGCCGCCACCATCGTCGGCAGTTTCATCTTCGGCTGGCCGTCGATCATCGCCGTGCTGATCAACTACGTGAAGCGCGGCGAGGCGACCGGCACCTGGCTGGAGAGCCATTGGCGCTGGCAGTTGCGCACCTTCTGGTGGGCGGTCCTCTGGGCGCTGGTCGCCGGGCTGCTCGTGCTCACCATCATCGGCATTCCCGTCGCCTGGCTGATGATCGGCGTACTCGGCGTGTGGCTGCTGTATCGGGTCATTCGCGGCTGGCTAGTGCTGCTGGACCGCAAGGCCTTGCCGATCAACTAGGGCGCTGGATCACGGCGCCGCGGGTCATCGTCGGCCGGCAGAAGACAGGTACTGCGCCGGCAGTTGAACACGGAATGGCGCCACCAGACGAACACGACCAGCGCCAGCGCGGCGATCGATAGCAGTTCCTCCGGGCCGGGCGGTGGCCGGCCCGCCTGCCACCAGGCGGTGAGGATGTGCAGCGACTCGATGCCGCTGACCAGCAGGGCGAAAGCGACGATCAGCCAGGCGAGGCGCTTCATCGCGGCGCCGCACCCGCCGGAAGCGGCCTAAATGCCACGGTCATGGACCCATTGCAGCAAGGCGTCCTGCGCGGCCTGGGCCGCCGACGCATTGGCGTGGTTGACGAAGAAGACCACAACCTGCCGCCGGCCGCCGTTGTCCAGGACATAGCCGGCCAGGGTCTTGACACCCTCCAGCGAGCCGGTCTTGATGTGCGCCTGGCCGGCCGTGCCGCCGTCGCGCAGCCGCTTCTTCATGGTGCCGTCGACGGCGGTGAGCGGCAGCGAAGCAATCAGTTCGGGCATCACGGCGCTCTTCCAGGCAGCGGCGAGCAGGCGGGCCATGCTGTCGGCGGAGATCCGTTCGCGCCGGGAAAGTCCGGAGCCGTTGTCGAGCACCAGTTCGGGAAAGCGCAGCCCCCTGGCTTCGAGCCAGGCCCGCGTCGTCGCATCGGCGCGGGCTGTGGTGGCGCCCGCAGCATCATTGGCGGCCTCGCCGTCGCCGCCCTTTCGGGCCAGGGTCAGGAATACCTGCCGCGCCATCACATTGTTGGAGAACTTGTTGATGTCGCGCACGATTTCGGCCAGGGCGGGGGATTCGACGCTCGCCAGGCGCTGTGCAGTGGCGGGCACTGGTCCGTCTCGCACGGTACCGGTGAAGCTGCCGCCCAGTTCCGTCCAAAGCTGCCGGAACACGCCGAGCACATAGTCCGCGTGCGGCAGCAGGCCGATGTTCCAGCGCTGTTCGCCGCAGGCGCTGGGATAGTTGCCGGTCAGCACGAGGCGGAAGTTGCCGCCGCCATTGTGGCGCGATAGATCGGCGCGCAGGGCCTCGCGCCATTCGCTGCCCTGGCCGCAGGCGCCGCCATTGGTCTTCAGCAGGTTGATGATGTCAAGGTTCGCCGGCGCCGGCTCGGACATCACCAGGACGCGCTTTTCATCGGGCAGCAGCGTCAGGCGCAATGCCTTGAAGTTGAGCAGCAGGGCGTCTGGGCCGACGTTGTAGGGGCGCGGTCGGCTTGCCGTCGAAGGCGGCTTCGTCATGCGCCATGGCTGCGAACGCCGAGCGGTCCAGCACCAGATCGCCGCGAATCTCGCGGACACCGCGGGCGCGCAATTGGCGCAGCAGCAGCCAGAATTGTTCGAGGGTCAGCTTGGGGTCGCCGCTGCCCTTGAGATAGAGATCGCCGGCGAGCACGCCGTTGACGGGGGGCGCGGCGACCAGTGCCTCGGTCTTCCATGCGTAGGCGGGCCCCAGCAGTTCCAGCGCGGCGAAGGTGGTGACCAGCTTCATCACCGACGCCGGATTCATGGTTAGGCCGGCGTTGACGCTGACGCGCGGAAAGACCGCGCCCATTTCCTGGACAACGACGCCGACGGCGGCTTGCGGTATGCCGGCGGCCTTGAGGGCCCGCGCCACCGGCGCCGGCAGACGTTCTTCATACGCGATGTTCTGCGCGACAGCCGGCAGCGCGATCAAGGACAGCAGCGGGATGAGGACGTGGCTGAGGAGGTGGCGCATCAGAAAACGATGTTGCGCCGCGCTTCTTCGAGGCGCTGGACGGCGGCGCGCGCCTCCTCGCGGTCTACTTGCACGATCATGACCACCCAGCGGCGCTGGTCGCGCGAGGTGAGTTCGACGAAACGCAGGGTGTCGGCGTTGGCCGGCTTGTCGTCCGAGCTGACGATGATGCCGGCGCGGTCGACGCACAGCTTGATCGGCTCGAGGCGCAGCGACTCCTCCGGCGCGGCCAGATAGTCGGCCAGCGTTTCCATCAGGCGTGGCGGTTGCAGCGCGTCGGCGGTGTGGCGCAAGCGTTCCTGCAAGGCCGCCTGCCGCCGGGTGTGGGACTCGCAATCGGTCTGCGACGGGCGCAGCACCCGCGCCAACGCCTGCTCGTCGCGCAATTGCTTGCGTTCCGCGCGCACCTCGGCCACATGGGCGACAAAGCCCTTGAGCAGGCCGTCGAACATCACCCGCGCGAGGCGTCGATAGGCGGCGGCCAGATCTGGGCTGGGTTCGGCCAGCGTATGGTCGGTGAAGTAGAGGGCCCGTTGCGGCTCGTCGGTGCGCAGGACCTGGCCGGTCAGGCCGACGCCGAAGCCGGCCTTTTCGTGATGGCGCATGCCGAGCAGGGCGCAACACTGGCCGGCGACGAGGCCGTCGATATTGACCAGGTGCGTGCGCACGCACTGGCTGCGGGCCAGCATGTTGCCGATGTCGTCGGCGCTGCCGAACAACGCGTGTACCAGGGGCTCGCTGGCAAAGGCCGACCGGGTGATGGGAATCGGCCCGGGAATGGCCTGCGCCAGTCGTTCGCAGTAGTCGAAGGCGTGGCGAACCGGTGGCGCGAGCTTGCGGCCATAGCCCGGCAGTGCCTTTAGCAGGGGCTCGACGGTGTCCACGGCGCGGTCGACCAGCGCTTGCGTGGCGTGGTCGAGCGGTGCGGCGGGCTTGAGCCAGTCGAGTAGTCCCATGGCGCGATTATAGAAACTGTTGGGGGCGTGGATGGACGGGCGTCGCGCGAAGGCGCTGCGACATGACCAACGGCCATTCGGCGGGCGGCTTCCGGAATGACACCACATCCCGGCCCGCCCATGCAAGTCCCCGCCCGCACTGACGTATCATCGGGTGCCCGTGACCCTGCTTCGTCAAACCATGAAGACCGACACTCCCCAGACCATCCATCTGCGCGATTACGCTCCGCCCGCCTATTTCGTCGATACCGTGGATCTCGACATCGACATTCTGGCGGGCGCGACTACCGTCACCGCGACGCTGGCTTGCCGACGCAACCCCGCGGCGGCGCCACAGCCCCTGGTGCTCGATGGCGACGAGCTGGAAACGCTGTGCGTCTCGGTAGATGGTCAGCCCACGGTCTACAGCGTGACCGCCACGACCTTGACGATCACGGCGCCGCCGGAGCATTTCACGCTGCAAACGGCGGTGCGCATTTCCCCCGAAAAGAATACGCGGCTCTCGGGCCTATACCGCTCGCGGGACGGTTACTTCACCCAGTGCGAGGCGCAGGGCTTCCGCCGGATCACCTGGTTTCCGGACCGACCGGATGTGATGTCGACCTATACGGTGACGTTGCGCGCCGACCAGGCAGCGCTGCCGATGCTGCTGGCCAACGGCAATCCGGTCGGACAAGGCGAGGCTGCCGATGGCCGCCACTGGGCGCGCTGGGCGGATCCCTTCAAGAAGCCCTGCTACCTGTTTGCCGTGGTCGCCGGCAAGCTGGACGTGCTGCGCGACACCTACACCACCGCTTCGGGGCGAACGGTGCAACTCGCCATCTATGTCGAGCCGGGCAAGCTCGATCAGTGCCCACATGCGATGGCGGCGCTGAAGAAGGCCATGCGTTGGGACGAGCAGCGCTTCGGCTTGGAGTGCGACCTCGATCATTACATGATCGTCGCCGTCGGCGATTTCAACATGGGGGCGATGGAGAACAAGGGCCTCAACATCTTCAACACCAAGTACGTTCTGGCCCGGGCCGATACGGCGACCGACCTCGACTTCGAGAACATCGACCGTGTCGTCGGCCACGAGTATTTCCACAACTGGACGGGCAATCGCGTCACCTGCCGCGACTGGTTCCAGCTCTCGTTGAAGGAGGGCCTGACGGTCTTTCGGGAACAGGAGTTCGGTGCCGATGCGCACAACCGCGCCATCGCCCGCATCCGCGAGGTGCGCGGGCTGCGCGCGGCGCAGTTCCCGGAGGACGCCGGGCCGATGGCCCACGCGGTACGCCCGGCGTCGTACATGGAGATCAACAACTTCTACACCGCAACGGTGTATGAGAAGGGCGCCGAAGTCGTGCGCATGATCCAGACGCTGATCGGCCGGGACAAGTTTCGCGAGGGCATGGACGAGTACTTCCGCCGCCACGACGGGCAGGCAGTGACCTGCGACGAATTCGTCGCGGCGATGGGGGCCGTTTCTGACTTCGACTTTACCCAGTTCATGCGCTGGTACCGCCAGCCGGGTACGCCGCGGGTCGCGGCCGAGGCGGCCTTCGACGCCCAGGCGGGCCGCTACACGCTGAGCTTCAGTCAGCGCAACCCGCTTGCCAGCGACAGTGAGCCGTACCTGATCCCGATCCGCGTCGTCTTGTTCGATGCCGTCGGTCAGGAAATCGCCGGTACGGCGCGCACGCTACTGCTGACGGAGAGCGCGCAGCGCTTTCACTTCGACGGCATCGCGACCGAGCCGGTGCCCTCGCTGCTGCGCGATTTTTCCGCGCCGGTGATTCTCGATTTCGCCTATGCGCCGGAACAACTGAGCCACCTGCTGGCGTTCGAGACCGATCACTTCAACGCCTGGGAGGCGGGGCAGCGCCTGGCCTCGCGGCTGATCCTCGACGCCACGGCGGCGCTGGCCGCCGGTCGGGAGCCCCACTGGCCAACCGCGTACGTCGAAGCGGCGCGCCGCTTGCTGCGACAGCAATCGGTGCGTGGCGCGGCCTTCGTCGCCGAGGCGCTGACCCTGCCGGGCGAGGCAACACTGGCCGAAGCGCTGGATGTGGTTGATCCGGACGCCCTGCATGCGGCCCGCAATGCCCTGCGCCGGCATCTGGCACAGGAACTGGAGGGCGAATTCACCGGCATCCATGCCGCGCTGGCGTCCGCCATGCCGTACCGGCCGACGCCCGAGGACGCCGGGCGCCGGGCACTGAAGAACCTCTGCCTGGGGTATCTCCTCGAACTCGACACCGACGGCGTCCGGCAAATGGCGCTCGCCCAGTATCGTGACGCCAACAACATGACCGACCAGTTCGCCGCGTTGGCGGCCCTGGCGCAATACGACTGCGCGGAGCGCGCCGTCGCGCTGGCGGACTTCCACCAGCGCTGGCGGCACGAGGCGCTGGTGGTCGACAAGTGGCTGGCGGTGCAGGCCGGGGGCCGCCTGCCGGACACGCTGGCGTCCGTGCGGCAATTGACCGCCCACCCGGCCTTCGACCTCGGCAATCCGAACAAGGTCTACGCCTTGTTGCGAACTTTCGGCGGCAACCTGGTTCGCTTTCACGCCGCCGACGGCGCTGGCTACACCTTCTTCGCCGAGCAGATCAGGGCACTCGATGCCCGGAACCCGCAAGTCGCGGCGCGCCTGGCCCGCTGCTTCGACCGCTGGACGAAGTTCGATACCGGCCGGCAGCGCCATGCCCGAAGCGCCCTGACCAGCATTCGCGATCACGTCGGGCTGTCGCGGGATGTGTTCGAGGTCGTCTCGCGCGCGTTGGGTGCTGGTTAGTTATCGCGGTTTGTTCATCGAAGCTCTTGAAAGCCCGGCGCCATTGCCCCTATTATTGGCACTCGTTGGCGGTGAGTGCTAATAATCGTGGCGTTGCCGCCCGCTAGTCAATCTGTGCAGGAATATCCTGCGTCACTGTCGCAATCAGGAGATAAGTCCATGAAAATTCGTCCTTTGCATGATCGCGTGATCGTCAAGCGCGTCGAAGCCGAGCGCACTACCGCCAGCGGTATCGTCATTCCCGACTCCGCTGGTGAGAAGCCCGATCAAGGCGAAGTGATCGCCGTCGGCTCCGGCAAGATCCTCGACGACGGCAAGGTTCGCCCGATGGCCCTCAAGGTTGGCGACCGCGTTCTGTTCGGCAAGTACTCCGGCCAGGCCGTCAAGGTCGATGGCGACGAACTGCTGGTCATGCGGGAAGAAGACATCATGGGCGTCGTTGAAGCCTAATTAACCGAATTTACTGGAGAGATAAACATGGCTGCTAAAGAAGTTCTGTTCGGCGATTCCGCACGGAGCCGCATGGTTCGTGGCGTCAACATCCTGGCCGACGCCGTCAAGGTCACTCTCGGCCCCAAGGGTCGCAACGTGGTTCTGGAGCGCTCTTTCGGCGCCCCGACCGTCACCAAGGACGGCGTTTCCGTCGCCAAGGAAATCGAACTGAAGGACAAGTTCGAGAACATGGGCGCCCAGATGGTCAAGGAAGTCGCTTCCAAGACCTCCGATGTCGCCGGTGACGGCACCACCACCGCCACCGTGCTGGCCCAGTCGATCGTCCGCGAAGGCATGAAGTTCGTCGCCGCCGGCATGAACCCGATGGACCTGAAGCGCGGCATCGACAAGGCCGTCATCGCCGTCATCGAAGAGCTGAAGAAGATCTCCAAGCCCTGCACGACCTCCAAGGAAATCGCCCAGGTCGGCTCCATCTCCGCCAACTCGGACGCCGATGTCGGCGAGATCATCGCCCAGGCGATGGACAAGGTCGGCAAGGAAGGCGTCATCACCGTCGAGGACGGCAAGTCCCTGCAGAACGAGCTGGAAGTCGTCGAAGGCATGCAGTTCGACCGCGGCTACCTGTCGCCTTACTTCATCAACAATCCCGACAAGCAGATCGCGATTCTGGACAATCCCTTCGTCCTGCTGCACGACAAGAAGATCTCCAACATCCGTGACCTGCTGCCGGTGCTCGAGCAAGTCGCCAAGGCCGGCCGTCCGCTGCTGATCATCGCCGAAGACGTCGATGGCGAAGCGCTGGCGACCCTGGTGGTGAACAACCTGCGTGGCATCCTCAAGACCGTCGCCGTCAAGGCGCCGGGCTTCGGCGACCGCCGCAAGGCCATGCTCGAAGACATCGCCATCCTGACCGGCGGCACGGTGATCGCCGAGGAAGTCGGCCTGACGCTGGAAAAGGCCACCCTGAAGGATCTCGGCCAGGCCAAGCGCATCGAAGTCGCCAAGGAAAACACCACCCTGATCGACGGCGCCGGTGCCGAGGACGGCATCAAGGCCCGCGTCGCCCAGATCCGCACCCAGATCGACGAAGCCACCAGCGACTACGACAAGGAGAAGCTCCAGGAGCGCGTGGCCAAGCTGGCCGGCGGCGTGGCGCTGATCAAGGTCGGTGCCGCCACCGAAGTCGAGATGAAGGAAAAGAAGGCCCGCGTCGAAGACGCGCTGCACGCCACCCGTGCCGCCGTTGAAGAAGGCATCGTCGCCGGTGGCGGTGTCGCCTTCCTGCGCGCTCGCGTCGGCGTCACCGTCAAGGGCGACAACCACGACCAGGACGCCGGCATCAAGATCGTGCTGCGCGCGATCGAGCAGCCGATGCGCGAGATCGTCGCCAACGCCGGCGACGAGCCGAGCGTGGTGGTGAACAAGGTGCTGGAAGGCAAGGGCAACTTCGGCTACAACGCCGCGACCGGCGAGTACGGCGACCTGGTGGCGATGGGCGTGCTGGATCCGACCAAGGTCACCCGCTATCGCGCTGCAGAACGCCGCTTCCGTGGCCGGCCTGATGCTGACCACCGACTGCATGGTTGCCGAACTGGTCGAAGACAAGCCGGCCGGCGGCGGCATGCCTGGCGGCATGGGCGGCATGGGCGGCATGGGCGGCATGGATATGGGCATGTAATGTCCGCTGTCTAGAGCGCTGTCCTGCTTCACAAACGCCCCGCCTCGAGCGGGGCGTTTGCTTTGTGTGCAACCGGAGGCGGTCGGCCATCGGTCGTGACCGGCAGAGTGGCAAACGTAATAGCTGTATGGGCATGCAGTTATCTCCCGATCCTCCGATCAGGATGCCCATGGACATCGCTGCCTGCGCGCCACCTCGCACCGCACCCAATCGCCGCCGCCAGTCCGAACACGCCCTGCTCTACCGCACCGTGCAGACCCACCTGGCGACTTGGCGCGAACGGGCCGCTGACAGCCGATCCCGTGGTTCGGTGTCGGCCCATGTCGAACGGGAATTCGGCCTCTTCCGCGAATGCGACATTCTCGCCCACGGATTTCCCCGCGCCCTTTGCCCGAGGCTGTGGCCGAAATTCAGGCCAGGGTCCGCACCCATCTCCTGCGAGCACTGAGCGGCGCAATCTCCTCGAACGGGAAGACGGCCAAGCCATGGCAATTGCGGCCGCCAACAAGGCCGACAAGTATCGTGGCATTGCAGCCGAGGCCCGTCCGACCACCCGGATCTGGCCGAATAGCTTGTCGATCAGGGTATCTCGTCGATCTCGCTGAACCTGGATACCGTGGTCGATACCTGGACGCGTCTGGCCGGGCACAACAAGGCCCAAGGCAGGGGAGTGGCTGCGAAGCAATGAATTTGCATAAGAAAGGGAGCCGGGTGATCCCGGCTTTCTTTCCTGTATTCAGTCTTACCCCTTACATCGCTGTGCATAAGCAGGCTATCAGGTGGCGTCTTGAGGGTAATTGTGGTCTATCCGCTGTTTCGTGCTGTCGGGATTGCTTACAGCAAAGAAATGGTCGTCGTCAGTCAAATCAACTGAAATGTAGATTTCCACACTTATACAATGACTTACCAAAAACCTGATTATGAGGCGCGATTATTGCTTTGACGCCAGAGCACTGTCAGCGACACAAAGTGAGTTCCCCTAATTCTGCTGTCAACCTTTATATCCGGAGAAAGTCTATGAATTTCAAAGCAGCGATCACCCAAGTCGCACTGGCGGTGGCATTTTCCAGCGCGGCACAGGCAGCCGTGATTTACGATAACGGCGCTCCTAACCAGTCAAACGGCAACGAAGCGACCCAGTGGATTCAGTCGGAAGATTTCACGTTTGACGGCGGCCACACGCATCACCGATGTGCATTTCTGGAGCGTGGACAGCGGTCGTCTTGCGGATGGCACCATTTCGTGGTTCATCTATGCTGAGCCGCTGGAGTACCGGGGGCGGTCATCAGTTCCGGTAACACCGGCGCGGTGACGCGGACTGCTACGGGTGCAGTTTTAGGCTTCGGAACCGAATTCCTGAACGAATTCGATATCGCGGCGACCGTTCTTGCAGCCGGCACCTACCATCTCGGGCTCCACAACGGCGCCCTTGCCATTGACACACGTTCAGAGTTTTATTGGGAGACCACCACAGCGCAGGTCGGCTCGTTCGGTTTGGAAGACAATACGCCCTTTGGTTCTGGGGGGTGGAGCAACAACGGTCAGGAACATGCGTTTATGTTGACAGGTGATGCAGCGAACGTGCCCGAACCGTCGTCGCTAGCGCTTCTGGGGCTGGCCGTTCGGGTTTGGGCGTCGCGCCGGCGCAAGCAGGTTTGATGCGTCATTGGTTTCTGGACTGAGAGCCTCGGCGAGAACCCCGATGCAGTGGTAATGCCGTTCAGCTAGTGCTGAGCGGCATTGCATTTCTTGTACGCGGTGTTGTAAGCACTAAGTTCTGCTGCCTGCTTCTTCTGGCTTGAAGCTTCGGAGCACGGTTCAGGCGGCGACGGATGTTCTGCCGTGGGCCTGCCTTGACAGGTTAGCCGTGCAGTTGCCAGTTGCCTGCATGGGTAGCATCGGCGTCATGGACATGGGCATGTAAGTCGCTGCCCCCTGTCTTAAGCAGCAAAGAACACCCGGCCGAGACCGGGTGTTTTGCTTCCTGCAGATACCACGGTTCTAGCTTCTTGCGTGATATATTTAGCCGATGATTCAGGAGGGCGCGCACGTGAATTTGCAGGCGGTGTTCCGAAAGACGCCGAAGGGCGACGAGGAAATCGCCACTCGCGCTTGTCGTCTGTCGGCGCGACTGCGGTCGGTGCTGATCATGGTTGATGGCAAGTGCCTCGGCGGGGAGTTGCTGAAGCGGGCCTCGGTACTCGGCGATGGCGAGGCCTTGGTCGGGGCGCTGCTGGAAGGGGGGTTCATCGAGGCTGCGGCGACGACAGTCAAGGCGCCGGTGGCATTTGGCGACGCGCATCGGGAAGCGGTGCGTTTTGCCTCCCGCTACCTGCTTGATGCGTTGGGGCCGGCATCGGACGCGATGGGCGCCCGAATCGAAGCCTGTCGCGACCCGATTGAACTGGCCTCTTTGCTGGAATCCGTTCGCGAGGCGATCCGGGTTGGCGTGGGGAAGAATCGGGCTGACGACTTCTGGTCGGGGGTGACGGCTCGACTTCCCTGACGGGCGACGGCGGAAAGAAAGCGACTAAAGAAAGTCGGTAGGGGGTAGCCACTGCGGAGCAGGCCTACCCCCCGGAGCGCGGAGCAGTGCAAACATCGCCCGCTCGGCTCCCTTGACCGAAAAGGAGAACAGCGGGATCAACTGTAAGAGACTCCGCTTACGGCTGACTTACAAGTAGAATCTATGGGGTCATGAGAATTCTTCTTGCCGAAGACGACGCCATCATTGCCGATGGCCTGAACCGCGCCCTGCGCAAGGCCGGCTATGCGGTCGACCATGTTGCCAACGGTCTCGACGCGGATACGGCGCTGCTCCCCAAGATGTACGATCTGCTGATTCTGGATCTTGGCCTGCCCAAGCTGTCCGGCATCGAGGTGCTGCGCCGGTTGCGTGCGCGCAAGTGCGTCGTTCCAGTACTCATCCTTACGGCCCAGGATGGCGTCGAGGATCGGGTGCGCGGGCTGGACGCCGGCGCGGACGACTACCTGACCAAACCATTCGCCCTGCCTGAGCTTGAGGCGCGGGTACGGGCGCTGACGCGCCGCGGCACCGGCCAGGCAACGCGCATCGAGCTCGGGGCGCTCTGCTACGACCAGACGGAACGCATGGTCAAGATGAACGGCCAACTGGTCGATCTTTCGGCGCGGGAAATGGCTGTGCTGGAGGTCTTGCTGCTACGCGTCGGGCGCCTGGTCGGCAAGGAGCAACTGGTGGATCACTTGTGCGGTTGGGGCGAGGAAGTCAGTACCAACGCGATCGAAGTCTACGTGCATCGGCTGCGCAAGAAGCTGGAGTCCGCCGGTGTGCGCATCGCCACCGTGCGCGGTCTCGGCTATTGCCTGGAGAAGGCCGGTGACAGCGACGCCGCGACCTGAGCGGCAGCCGGTATTCGGCGCATCCAGCGAACCCAATTCCCTATTTGGGGAGATTCTGGACTGGATGCTGGCGCCACTGCTCTTGTTGTGGCCGATCAGCATCGCCGTGACGAATCATGTCGCCAATGACATCGCCAACGAGCCTTACGATCAGGCTCTGGCGGAAAATGTCGGTGCGATCATCCGGCTGGTCAAGGTGGTTGGCGACAGGGTGACGGTGAATCTGCCGGCACCGGCGAAGGCCATCCTGCATGCGGACGAGCAGGATTCCACCTATTTCCAGGTGCGCGGACCCAAGGGCGAGGTGCTGGCCGGCGACAAGGCGCTGTCGACGCTGTCGGCCAATGAGAGCGCCACCACCGACGTGGTCCGCTTTCGCGACGGCTCCATCGAGGGCGAACCGATACGTATCGCCTATCAGGCCGTGACCCTGGCCCAGGAGCGCACCCTGCTGGTCCAGGTGGCGGAAACGCGCAAGAAGCGGGAAGCACTGGCCTCGCGCATTATTTCCGGCGTTCTGTTGCCGCAGTTCGCCATCATTCCCTTGGCGGTTGTCCTGGTCTGGCTGGGCCTGTCGAGGGGATTGCGGCCCCTGAGCCGCCTGCGCGAGCGCATGGCCCGCCGCCGTCCCGGCGACCTGTCGCCGATCAGTATTCGCGGCACCCCGGAAGAGTTGCAGCCGATGCTGCATTCGTTCAACCAACTGTTGGGTCGGCTGGAGGAAAACCTCCAAGCCCAGCAGCGTTTTATCGCCGATGCCGCGCACCAGATGAAGACACCGGTGACCGGTCTGCGCATGCAGGCCGAACTGGCCATGACGGAAACCGATCCGACCCAACTGCGTCGCTCCGTGGAGCAGATTGCGTTGGGCGCCGAGCGTGCCGGCCACCTGATCAGCCAGTTGCTGACGCTGGCGCGGGCGGAAGCCAGCCACGAAAAGCTGCATCGCTTTGAAATCGTCGACATCGAAGCGCTGGCGCGCAGCGTCACTTTCGACTGGGTGGAGCAAGCCCAGGCCAAGCGCATCGACCTGGGCTTCGAGGGCAGCGACTGGCCGCTGGCTGTTGACGGCGTGCCGCTGCTGCTGCGCGAGCTGCTGAAGAACCTGCTCGACAATGCCATCAAGTACACGCCCGCCGGTGGCCGCGTGACCGTGCGGCTGATGGCCGGCGAGCACGCGGCGGTCGAGGTCGAGGACAGCGGCATCGGTGTGCCCGCGGAGGACCGGGAGCGCGTCTTCGAACGCTTCTACCGCGTGCTCGGCACCGACGCCGATGGCAGCGGTCTGGGCTTGCCGATCTGCCGGGAAATTGCCGAGCAGCATCGCGCCACCATTTCCCTTCTCGCGGGCGTCGAGGGCCACGGTTCGCGGGTCGTGGTGATATTTCCGCGCGCCGGCACCACTCAAGCCGGATCCCTGTATGGGACCTGACGAAATGCCTCAGGTGCGCCCCGTATTGGTGCGTTGCGCCATTTTCTTGTAAGGTTTTTGTCAGCGTCCTGTGTCCCAATCATCGCCTAGAGCCGTAAATGGCCATTTCCAGGTATCACTAAAGGAGGAGACATCCATGCAACTGTCGCAGAAGCATGTCGAGTACTGGCACAGGAACCTCAAGGTCACCGCCATCCTGCTCGCGATCTGGTTCGTCGTGACCTTCGTGTTCGGTTGGTACGCGCGCGAACTCAACGAGATCAACATCATCGGCCCGCTGGGCTTCTACATGGGTGCGCAGGGCTCGCTGATCATCTACGTGCTGATCATCTGGTTTTACGCCCGCTACATGAACAACCTGGACCAGGAATACGGCGTCCATGAAGGGGAGGACGAATAATGGCCAACGTCTCTCAAGCGCAGTTCACGCGGAATCTGAAGAAGTACTACACCTTCTATACGGGTGGTTTCATCGCCTTCGTCGTGCTGGTCGGCATCCTCGAGCAGCTCGGCGTGCCCAACAAGATGCTGGGTTACCTGTTCCTGTTTGCCACCATCCTGCTCTACGCCGGCATCGGCTTCATGTCCAAGACGGCGGATGTCTCCGAGTACTACGTGGCAGGCCGGCGCGTTCCCGCCCTGTTCAACGGCATGGCCACCGGCGCGGACTGGATGTCGGCCGCGTCCTTCATCGGCATGGCTGGCACCTTGTACTTGACCGGCTATGACGGTCTTGCCTTCGTCATGGGCTGGACCGGCGGCTACTGCCTGGTGGCGCTGTTCCTGGCGCCCTACCTGCGCAAGTTCGGCCAGTTCACGATTCCGGACTTTCTCGGCTGCCCGCTATGGCGGCAATATCCCGCGCGCGATCGGCGTGTTCGCCGCGGTGCTGTGTTCCTTCACCTACGTGATCGCCCAGATCTACGGCGTCGGCATCATCACCAGCCGCTTCACCGGCCTAGAGTTCGGCATCGGCGTCTTCGTCGGCCTGGCCGGCATCCTGGTCTGCTCCTTCCTCGGTGGCATGAAGGCGGTGACCTGGACCCAGGTGGCCCAGTACATCATCCTGATCGTCGCCTACATGATCCCGGTGGTCTGGCTGTCGGTGAAGCACACCGGCAACCCGATTCCGCAGATCTCCGCCTACACCTCGGCACTGCCCAAGGTGACGGCGCTGGAGAAGGAGTTCAACGACAAGGCCACGCCCAAGGGGGCCGCGGAGGAGTCGGTGCGCGCCATCTTCCGCGAGAAGGCCGCCGCTGCCGACGCCAAGCTCAAGGGCCTGGAAAGCCGGCGGCGCAGGTTTCCTGGCCGAGGAGAAGAAGAAGCTGGAGGACAAGGTGGCCGCGCTCGAAGGCCGCCGAAGCGCCGGACACCAAGGCGATCGAGGCCGCGGAAAAGTCGGTCAAGGACTTCCCGGCCGATGCGGCCGCGGCCAAGACGGCCTGGACCAACGACAAGAAGATCGGCGCGCGGGCGGCGCCGGTCAAGGCCCATGCCGAAGCCCTTCCCGGCCGCCGGCAAGACGCCGGAAGAGATCGAGAAGAACCGCGGCATCGCCAAGAAGAACTTCCTGGCGCTGATCCTGTGCCTGATGGTGGGCACGGCCGCGCTGCCGCACATCCTGATGCGCTTCTACACGACGCCATCGGTCAAGGAGGCCCGCCGCTCGGTGTTCTGGTCGTTGTTCTTCATCTTCCTGCTCTACTTCACGGCGCCGGCTCTGGCGATCCTGGCCAAGTACGAGGTCTATAGCCATCTGGTGGGCTCGAGCTTCGCATCTCTGCCAGCCTGGGTCAGCAACTGGGCGGCGGTGGACAAGACGCTGATGGCGATCGCCGACATCAACAAGGACGGCATCGTGCAATTGGCGGAAATCGTCATCGGTGGCGACCTGATCGTGCTGGCGACGCCGGAGATCGCGGGCCTGCCCTACGTGATCTCGGGCCTGGTGGCGGCCGGTGGTCTGGCCGCGGCGCTCTCCACCGCCGACGGTCTGCTGCTGACCATCGCCAATGCGCTGTCGCACGACGTCTATTACAAGATGATCGACCCGAACGCGCCGACGACTCGCCGCCTGGTGGTGTCCAAGGCTCTGCTGCTGGTGGTGGCGTTGATCGCGGCCTACGTCACCAGCCTGAAGCCGGGCAACATCCTGTTCCTGGTCGGGGCGGCCTTCTCGCTGGCGGCGGCGGCCTTCTTCCCGGCGCTGGTGTGCGGCATCTTCTGGAAGCGGGCCAACAAGCTGGGCGCCATCCTGGGCATGATCGCTGGGCCTGGGCGTTACCATGTACTACATGGTCCAGACCTACGAGTTCTTCGGCGTCAATGGCCCCCAAGTGGTGGGACATCAACCCGATCGCTTCCGGCATCTTCGGTATTCCGCTCGGCTTCATCGGTGTGATCGTCGGCAGCCTGATCTCACCGGCGCCGAGCAAGGAAGTCCAGGAACTGGTGGATCACGTGCGCTACCCGAATCTGGAAGGCGACATAAGCACCGCCGCTACCTGAGCGCAACGGAAACAAAGGAGGGGGAGGAGGAGATACTCCCATTGGGAGCCCGCCGCGAGGCGGGCTCTTTTTTCTTGTCCGCGCAGCGCGTCAGAACGGTAGTTCGGGAAGGAGCGCTTTCAGGTCGGCACGCCCCGCGTCGTGAACCAATTTGTGGGCGCGCTTGGGGTCGAAGGTGACCAGGCGCTTGACGACCGCGTTGACGCCGTCGGGATCGTTGGCGTGATGGCGCGCCATGCCCCACTGATAGATAGGCTTCGCCATTCATGGGCTGTAGTTCGGCGGCCTTCTCGAAGGACTGCGCGGCTTCACCGTGTTCGCCGAGGCGGGCGAAGGCGAGCCCCATCCCGTACCAGGCGCGGTCGAACGTGGGTTTGATGCGCACGGCGTCACGGAAAGCCTCGATAGCTTCGCGCGGCTTACCCATTTCCTCGCGGACGAAGCCCAGGTTGAAGTGGCTATCCGCGTCGTCGGGCGCCAGGCGCAGAGTTTCGACAAACCATTTTTCGGCGACTTGCAGACGCTTCTTTTGCGCGGCGATACAGGCCAAATGGCGGGCGGCCTGGACGTCGTCGGGACGCAGATGGTAGGCGGCGGCGTACTCGTTGAAAGCCTGTTCCTCGCGGCCAAAGAAGTGCAACAGCCAAGCGCGGGCATAATGGCGCCAATGTTCGAAATCCATGATGTTCCCCAATGTTTTGTCTGCTTGAAAAGATACCATGAGCAACCCCGATCTGTTCTTTGTCAGCGTGGTCCGCGCCCTCGTCGAAGTGGCCCTGCTGGCACTGCTTGGCCAAGGTGTGGTGGCATTGCTGGCGGGCGCGCGTCGCGCCACCAATCCTATCTACCAGTTGTTTTCCGTGGTCACCCGGCCTGTGATTCGCGTCGTGCGCTTTGTCACGCCGAAGCCGATTCTCGATCGGCACGTGCCCTTCGTCAGCTTCTTCCTGCTGTTCTGGCTCTGGATCTTTCTGGCCTGGGCCAAGCGCTTGCTCGCCAGTTGATCGAATCGTGCCCTCGGGCGGCGTAAGGTGGCCGTCAGGCACGTGTAAGAGCGGTGTCAGCGCCCGGGGTTATCATTGGCGTCGGTTCGTGGAGCCGCCATGCGTGGCCGCGGCCAAAATCGTCGTCCGATTCCTCGTGTCTTGATTTGTCGCCCGGTGCTCGACTGTCCTGGCGACAAACTCGGGGAAGGAGACGGTTTTCAGTTAACAGAGGATATGGAGACGACTCATGGCAGCTGACCTCTACGCAAAGATTCGGGCCAACCCGAAATACCAGCAGTTCGTAAGCACCCGTAGCAAGTACTCGATCATGATGGCGATCATCGGTGCCATGGCCTACTACGGCTTCATCCTGCTGGTCGCCTACAACAAGGAGTTTCTGGCCCAGAAGCTCAGCGCCGGCGCGGTGACCAGCGTCGGCATCCCGATCGGCGTCGGCGTCATCGTCTTCACCATCATCATCACCTGGATCTACGTGCGTCGCGCCAACAGCGAGTTCGACGATACCACTGCCGAAATCATCAGGGAGGCGCAGAAGTAAGATGACCAACAAGCAACGCATCCTGGCGGCCCTGGCCGCTTTCTCCGTCGCCGGCCTGGCCTACGCGGCCGGCCCCGACCTCGGTCAGGTGACCAAGCAGGCCACCAACTGGACGGCCATCGCCATGTTCGCCATCTTCGTCGCCGGCACGCTCTGGATCACCAAGTGGGCGGCTTCCAAGACCAAGACGGCGGCCGACTTCTACACCGCCGGCGGCGGCATCACCGGCTTCCAGAACGGCCTGGCGATCGCCGGCGACTACATGTCGGCCGCGTCCTTCCTGGGCATTTCCGGCCTGGTGTTCGCCAACGGTTTCGACGGCCTGATCTTCTCGATCGGCTGGCTGGTCGGCTGGCCGGTCATCACCTTCCTGATGGCCGAGCGCCTGCGCAACCTGGGCAAATTCACCTTTGCCGACGTCGCCTCCTATCGCTTCGCCCAGACCCCGATGCGCACGTTCGCGGCGATTGGGACGCTGGTGGTGGTGGCCTTCTACCTGATCGCCCAGATGGTCGGTGCCGGTCAGCTCATCAAGGTTCTGTTCGGCATGGAGTACATCTATGCCGAAATCATGGTTGGCGTGATCATGATGATGTATGTGCTGTTCGGCGGCATGACCGCGACGACCTGGGTGCAGATCATCAAGGCCTGCATGCTGCTCGGCGGCGCCACCTTCATGGCCCTGGCCGTGCTGTTCCAGTTCGGCTTCAGCCCCGAGGCGCTGTTCGCCAAGGCGGTCGAAGTGCATTCGAAGAAGGATGCCATCATGGGTCCGGGCGCGCTGATCAAGGATCCGATCTCGGCGATCTCCGTCGGCATGGCGCTGATGTTCGGTACCGCCGGCCTGCCGCACATCCTGATGCGCTTCTTCACCGTGCCGAACGCCAAGGAAGCCCGCAAGTCGGTGGCCTGGGCGACGACCTGGATCGGCTACTTCTACATCCTGACCTTCATCATCGGCTTCGGCGCCATCGTCAACCTGATCGCCGATCCGATGACCTACTACGTCGATGGCGACATCGCCAAGGGCCTGAAGGGCGGCGGCAACATGGCGGCGGTGCATCTGGCCAACGCCGTGGGCGGCAACTTGTTCCTCGGCTTCATCTCCGCCGTGGCCTTCGCCACGATTCTGGCGGTGGTGGCGGGTCTGACGCTGTCGGGCGCCTCGGCCGTGTCGCATGACCTCTACGCCTCCGTCTGGCGTCATGGCAATGTCGATTCCGCCACCGAACTGCGCGTGTCCAAGATCACCACCGTCGCGCCTCGGCATCGTCGCGGTCGGCCTCGGCATCGCCTTCGAGAAGGAGAACGTCGCCTACATGGTGATGCTGGCCTTCACGATCGCCTGCTCGGGCAACTTCCCGGTGCTGTTCATGTCCGTGCTGTGGAAGGATTGCACCACCAAGGGCGCGGTCGTCGGCGGTACCGTCGGCCTGGTCACTGGCGGTGGTCCTGACCATCGGTTCCGCCAGCGTCTGGGAAGCCGTGATGAAGTACCCGAAGGGTTCCGCCTGGTTCCCCTACAACTCGGCCGCCATCTTCTCGATGACCGCCGCGTTCGTGGTGATCTACCTCGTGTCCAAGCTGGACAACAGCGAGCAGGCCCGGAAGGAACGTGCCCTGTTCCCGGACCAGAAGACCCGTTCCGAGACCGGCGTCGGCGCCGCGACTGGCGGTGGGCACTAAGTATTGGGAGTAGGAGATGAGAAGGGCCCCCGCGCGAGCGGGGGCTTTTTTCCGCACCAAACCTAGACGGGCGCGATGATTTCGCTATAATCGCGCCCTTCTCCGGCCAGGTAGCTCAGTTGGTAGAGCAGCGGACTGAAAATCCGCGTGTCGACGGTTCGATTCCGCCCCTGGCCACCAGTTTGATCAAGGCCCTGATCGGCAAATGCTGGTCGGGGCTTTGTCTTTGTGGTGCTCGGTATGGGCCTTTCCCCGGTCGGTATCGGCGCTTGACGAACCACCCGATCAGGAAAGCGTTGATGAGCCTGCCAAAGTGCCCCAAGTGTGGTTCCGAATACACCTACGAAGACGGCGACCTGTTCGTTTGCCCGGAGTGCGCCCACGAATGGTCCAAGGTGGCCGCAGAGGCAGCGGACGAGGGGCTGGTCGTGCGTGATGCGGTCGGCAACGTGCTGCAGGATGGCGACACGGTGACGGTCATCAAGGATCTCAAGGTCAAAGGCTCGTCGTCGGTCGTCAAGGTGGGCACGAAAGTAAAGAATATCCGTCTGGTCGATGGTGACCACGACATTGATTGCAAGATCGACGGTATCGGTGCCATGGGTCTGAAGTCGGCGTTCGTCAAGAAGGCATAGCGGACCAGCCAACAGTTTGTATCTTCGAGGCAAGTGATGGTGCGTAACGTACTGGTACTAGTTCATCTATTGGCCGTGATCGTCTGGATCGGCGGAATGTTCTTTGCGCACTTTTGCTTGCGGCCCGTGGCTGCCGCCCAGTTGCAGCCACCCCAGCGCCTGCCTCTGCTGGCTGCCGTGCTCGGGATATTTTTCAAGTTCGTTGGCATTGCCCTTCTGTTGCTGTGGGGGAGCGGCTTGATCCGCTTTGCGCAGGCGGGGGCCGCGATACCTGCGCATTGGCACGCAATGGCCGGCTTGGCGCTGCTCATGACGCTGATCTTCGCGGTGATCGTGCTGCGCTACTTCCGAAGAATGCGTGCCGCTCTAGAGATCGGGGACTTGCCCTCGGCGGGACGGGCGATGAATGCGATTCGATCGCTCGTGCTTACCAATCTGGTGCTTGGCTTGATCACCGTCACCGTTGCCGTTGCTGGTTAGTTGCCGCAGGGGCTTGGCCACCAATCCGTTGAAAACGATTTTCCCTATGACTACTCATCTCACGCGCTACCGCCTCCAGTTCAGCGACGTTGCCATTGGCCAGCGTTTCTTTGATCCAATCAGCGCCGAATATTTCGTCAAGCAGAGCCCTACCATGGCAGCCATGGTGACCGGTATCGGCGACGGGACCATACCTGACGAGTTCGAGTCTGACGATGTGGTGGGGATGGACCTGTAGCTTGGCGGCTATTGGTCCTGCTTGGCTACTTGATTCTGAGCGCAGGCCTGCTGCTCATGACGCCTCCCTTCACAGCCTTAAGTTCAAGGCTTCGAGGTGTTTACCAAATCTTGGGTAATTTGCTTCCCAAGAAACGCGAATTCCTTTAAAATATCGACTCTTCAGGTGGAGGTTCTCCATCACCAGTTATATCAAGGGCTTACAGGTGTTTGTGCCTGTAAGCCCTTGCCCCATTCCGGCGGCCAAGCGGGCTTTGCCGGCAAATCGTGGCGTTGGACTATCCGCCGCCATTGTCACTAAGGGTCTTCGAGATGCATAACGCGCCAATCCTCCAATACCTGAAGAAGCACGGCCAACAACTCGACTCGGAGATTGCCGCCGCAACGGGAATTCCCCTTTCCCAGGTTCGTCTCTCGCTGCTCGACTTGTCGGCGCGAGGGGAAATATCCCGGTGCAGCACGACCCGATATAGCGATGGCAAACCCATCGAGGGTACGCTCTGCCGCGTAGCGGGATATATCCCGCCTGCGACTCCCGGCAGGAAGCCCGGCGCAAGAAGCTAGAGCGGAGTGGCCCCATGGGGCTGAATTGGCAGGCGACACGCGCTTGCCCGGGAATTTGTCGGTTCAAATTCCACTTGAGCGGGGGAGTGGCTCAATCTTCCGGTAGTTTCACCGACTGCCAATAGGTTCCGGGTTGCTGTCGGATTATCTGACATTGAACTCGACCTAGCGAACCTTCTCGGCCCAAATCAACGACATGTGATTGTGGTACGTGAATTGCTTCGACCTTGGGGCCGCTACTCTGTTGTTTCGGAGTCGGCGTGCCGACTCCAGTGCTGATGTATCGAGCAGTGAGTTCGAGTACGCGAGTCTGCTTCCGCTTTCGTTTCGTCACTGATTCCCGCTTGCCAGATTTGCTTCCTCTGCGTGTTTTGCGCTGGACTCTCAGCTTGCCGGGAGGCCCTTGGGGCTAGTACCTAAGGAATAGAGCTGATTCCAGCGTCTGTCGGTTTGATCGGTGGTGGTGGGGCCGGATAAATTGCTAGAAGCCCAAAATGTTGGGATAAGAATCGAAGAGGCGCACTTGCAAGGGGTTCCCAAACCGATCATCGACGCTGTCCAGTCCATCTACTTGCCCTCGATGCCGCAGGTGTTATTGCGGTTCTTGAGCATGGCGGAGGATGATCGCGCCTCCATGAATGAACTGGCAACCGTGGTGGGGCAGGATCCGGCACTTAGCGCCCATGTGCTGATCGCGGCAAACTCCGTCGCCCTGCGCCGTGGTGGCGAGCTGAAGAGTCTCGATCAATGCCTCGTTGCGCTGGGTACTCGTCTGGTCCGCACCATGGCGGCCTGTCTCGCTGTGCGGACGGTCTTCGCGCGTACGGTGGGCGATCCGAACTACGACCTGGCGGGCTTCTGGCGCCATTCGCTCCATGTGGCCGAACTCTCGCGTGCCCTGGCCGTTCGACTCGAGCGCACGGATTTCGAGGAGGCCTATCTGGCCGGTCTGCTTCATGACGTGGGGCAGCTTCTCCTCCTCGGCGGCTTGGGGCGACGCTACGGGGCGCTGCTGGCGTGGAGCCACGATGAGGATGCGTTGCTGGCCCTGGAGCGCCCGGAACTGGGCACGGACCACGCGGCGGTCGGCGCCTGGCTGCTCGATCAATGGCGGCTTTCGTCATTCATGGCGGATGCGGTGCTATTTCATCACTGCCTGCCCGGGGAGATCGGTGCGGCCGATCCGTTGAGTCAGATTGTCTGGGCCGCGCATACGGCTTCCGGTTGGCAGCCGGCGGATGCCGTGGCCAGCGGGCAACAGTTCGAGGCTGCCGCCATCGAGGCGATGCTGGGCCTGCCCGCCGGCAGCGTGGTCGATACCTGGCAACAAGCTTTCAAGCGCGTTGACGATCTGGCGTCCGCACTCGGGGTCAACGCGGCGCCGAATGCCAAGCCCCTGCCGATCTCGCCCGAAGTCCCTTTCGAGAATTCCCTGCAGGTCGAACATCGCCAGGCGCGCGAGCAACTCGAGGCAAAGGTGCGCGACATGGCGCTCATGCAGCCTTTGCAGCAGAGTCTGTTCGCCATCGACAGCGAGGCGGAAGTACTGCAGGCCGTGCGCGAGTCGGCGCGCATTCTGTTCGGCCTTGGCCGGCTGGCGTTTCTGCTCGCGCGCGAAGATGGCTCGGTGCTGACCGGTAGCACTGTCGGCGGCCAGTCGCCTCTGCTACAGCGCCTCGATATCGTGCTGAAAGCCGAAAGCAGTCTTGCCGCCGCCGCGGCCCTGGGCGAGGAACCTTGCTCGACTTTCGACCCGGATCGGACGGTAGGCGCTTCGCTGGTGGATGTGCAGATTGCCCGGGCCCTGGGCAGCGAAGGCGTGCTCTACGTGCCGATGCGCAGCCGCGATCGGCTGATTGGCGTTATGGCCTATGGCCTTGGCGAGGCGCAGTACGTCCGCAGCCAGAAGCGGTTGGCGTGGATGGCCAGTTTTGCCCACCTCGCGGCGGTCAGTATCGAAACGCGGCGCGAGGCCACCCAGCGCGCGCAGAAACTCGAGGCGGAACTGACCAGCCGCTTCGCGCAACAGGCGCGCCGCGTCGCGCACGAGGCGGGCAATCCGCTGGCGATCATCACCAACTACCTGAAAATTGTTTCCGAACGGCTTCCTGAAGAGAGTGATGTGCGTCAGGAACTCGACATCCTCAAGGAGGAAATCGATCGGGTTGCGCTCATCGTCCGCCACCTCAGCGATGCTTCGTTTTCAGCCGGCACCGTGGGGGACGAGGTGGATGTCAATGCCGTCATCGAAGGCATGGCGGCTTTATACCGGGAATCGTTGTTCTCCAGCCACGGCGTCGCCCTGACGCTCGCCCTCGACACCGAACTCAGGCCGATTCCGGGCAGCCGGGATCAACTCAAGCAGATCCTCCTGAATCTTTGGAAGAATGGCGCCGAGGCGATGACCGCAGGTGGCCGCTTCTTTGTCTCCACCAGCAGCCAGGTCCGCCAGGGAGGGCGCGACTATGCGGAGATTCGGCTGGTGGATACCGGCGCCGGACTGCCGGTCGAAGTTGTCGAAAATATTTTTCAGCCCCTCGACCCGAATCGCCGGCCAGGCCATGCCGGCATGGGCCTGTCGATTGTCGCGGCGTTGGTCAAGGAGCTTGACGGTCAAATAACGTACCAAAGCCGGCCCGGGCAGGGCACGACATTCGTGATCCTCTTGCCCAAGGCCGCCGGGAGCCAAGTATGAGCAGCTTTGCCATGTCCAACTTCAAGCCGGGACAAGAAACCGTGGAGCCGATCGACCGTATCCTGATTGTCGATGACGAGCCTCGCATGCGGTCGAGCCTGCGCCTGCTGCTGGGGGCCGAAGGCCGGGAAATCGTTGAATGCAAGAACGGGGCGGAGGCGCTCGCCGTTCTCGAGCGTCACGATATCGCGCTGGCCTTGCTCGATATCAACCTGCCGGACATCTCCGGCCTGGACATTCTCAAATGGGTCAGCGGCAACCGAGTACCCACCGGGGTCATAATGGTCAGCGGCGACGACAGCATCGATTCGGCCATTCAGGCCTTGCGCTATGGCGCCGTCGAATTCGTGCGCAAGTCGGGCGATCTGGACCACATCAAGCACAAGGTGGCCGGTGCCCTGCATCGCCGGCGACTCGAGCGCCGCCATGCCGCCATGCAAGCCCGGCTGGCGCAGTCCGAGCGGTTGCATCGCTTCCTGGTCGAGAATTCTCCCGATCTCATCTATACCCTCGATCACACCGGCTGTTTCCTGTTTGTGAACAACCGGTTCGAGTCACTGCTTGGCTACAGTCGCGACGAAGTGCTGGGCCAGCACTACTCCACCATCGTCTTCGACGAGGATCGCGAATTGGTTCGTTACCTGTTCAACGAACGCCGCAGCGACGATCGCGCCTCCTCCAATGTCGAGGTGAAACTGAAATCCCGAAAGACCAACGGTAGCCGGCAGTACGAGAATCGCTGTGTCGTGGCCATGCTCAGCGCGGTGGGCATCTACGGCGACGCCAAAGGGGACGGCGGCTCCCCGATCGACGGCTTCATGGGTACCTACGGCGTTGCGCGGGACATCACCGAGCGCAAGGTCGCCGAAGAGACCATCTCCTTTCAGGCTTTTCATGACCACCTGACCCAACTACCCAACCGTCGGCTGTTCAAGGACCGGCTGGACCTCGCGATCACCCAGGCGCGCCGCCACGGTGGTTTGGTGGCCGTGATGTTCGTCGATCTGGACCGCTTCAAACTGGTCAATGACACCTATGGTCATGCCGAGGGCGACGAGCTGTTGAAGAGCGTGGCGCAGGCATTGCGCCGCTGCGTGCGCGCCGGCGATACCCTGGCGCGGCAGGGCGGCGACGAGTTCACCATCCTGCTGCCGGATCTGTCCCACGCCGACGATGTCGCCCTCATTGCCGGCAAGATCATCGAGGAGATGAAGTCACCTTTTCATGTGGCGGGCGAGGACTTCCGCGCCACCGCGAGCGTCGGCATCGCCGTATTCCCGCGCGACGGCGACAGCGGCGACACGCTCTTGAAGAACGCCGATATCGCCATGTACAAGGTGAAGGCCTCGGGCAAGAATGCCTACCAGTTCTTTTCCCCGGAGATGAATGCCTGCTATCACGAACGCATCAGCCTGGAGAATGACCTGCGCCTGGCGATCCAGCGTTCCGAGTTCGAACTCCATTTCCAGCCCCAATACAGCGTGGTTCGCCAGCGCATCGTCGGCATGGAGGCGCTGGTCCGTTGGCATCATCCCGAGCACGGCCTGCTCAACCCCGATGGTTTCATCGATCTGGCGGAAGAGACCGGGCTGATTCGCTCGATCACCGATTCCGTGCTGGCGCAGGCCTGCGCGCAACTGGCGGAGTGGCGTGCCTGGGGACACACTGAACTGCGCATGTCGGTGAATGTCTCGCCACAGGAATTCGATCGCCCCGATCTGGTCGATCGCATTACCGCCCAGGTGGAGAGGTATCACCTGCCGGCCAATGCCCTGGAGATAGAAATCACCGAGAACCTGCTGCTGCACGATGTCTCGTCGGTGATCGAAAAAATGCGCATGTTGCGGGATCGCGGCGTGGGCATTTCGATAGACGATTTCGGCACCGGCTATTCCTCGCTCAACTACCTGCGTCGTTTCCCGATCAACAGCATCAAGCTCGACCAGACCTTCATCCGGGACCTGGACGAGACACATCGCAGTTCGCCCATCGTGAACGCCATCGTCGGCATCGCCGACGGTTTCGACCTCAAGCTGCTGGCGGAAGGCGTCGAAACCGATTTCCAGCGCCGCTTTTTGCAGGATCTGGGCTGCGACGAAATGCAGGGATACCTGTTCAGTCGCCCCGTGCCGGCCCGGGAGGCGGGATTGCTGCTCGCCGACTGAGTCGGCTCAATGGCGTAGTCCGGAACGTAAGGACGGTGCGTGACGGCCGCGCCTTGTAACCTCTTGTTACGCTTTTGGCGGTCCCCGAGATGGTCCGGTTACATCGCCGGAGTCAAATGACGTCTATGATTGCGAGGGCGGGTTGGTGCCGCCTGTCGCCGAGCGGACGCCGGTAAAGGAGATCCAAATGATGATGTCCCATCTAATTCGCGCTGCTCTGGCTGGCCTGGCGCTGGCCGCGGTGTCTCCCGGTACGGCGCTGGCCGATCGGCACTGGCATCGGGGTGACATCCATCGATTCGAACACCGCGACCTGGGACGCTGGCAGGGCGGCCACTGGCGCCATGGCCATCATCTCGGCCGCCACGGTTGGTGGTGGGTGGTTGGGGGCGCCTGGTACTTCTATTCGGATCCGGTCTATCCCTATCCCGATCCCTACACGCCTCCCGTTGTCGTGGTCTCGCCACCCGTGGCGGCGGTGCCGCCAGCCCCCCCCGTTCAACCGGTCGTGACCCCGGCGCCGGTCCAACAGTACTGGTACTACTGCGACGCATCGAAAACCTATTACCCCTATGTTGCGAAGTGCCCCGCCGGATGGCGGCAGGTGCCGGCGACGCCAACGCAGTAAGGAGAGAACGACATGAGCGCACGAGCGATTCTTGCATTGGCGGCCGCCACGGTGGTTGTGGCGGGCTGTGCCACCGGGCCATTGGCACCCCGGGTTGCGGTGATGCCCGCGCCGGGCAAGCCCTTCGAAGTCTTCGCCGCCGAGGAGCGGACGTGCCGGCAATATGCCGAGCAGTCGGTGGGCGGTCAGGTTGAGGTGATCGACAACACGGCCGTGGCCACGGCGGCGATCGGCACCGTCGTTGGCGCCGTCGCCGGCGCGGCGATCGGTGGTCGGCAGGGCGCCGCGATCGGCGCCGGCGGTGGCCTGCTGGTCGGCTCGGCGGCGGGTTCCGGCCGCGCCGGCTACAGCGAGCGCGACATTCAACGGCGCTACGACATCGCCTATCAGCAGTGCATGTATGCCAAGGGCAACCAATTGCCCGGCTATCAGTACGCGCCTCCCGCGCGGCCCACGGCCTACCCGCCACCGCCACCACCTCCGGCTTCGAATCCGCCGCCCCCGCCATCCGCGGCATCCATCCCGCCGCCGCCACCCCCGCCGGTCAAGTAGTTGGCGGTGCGCTGGCGGCGGGCCTCGTCGGCCCGGTTTTGCCGGCGGGATGGGCCAGGGCCCTGACGTATAATGCTCATCACGTTAACTCCCGCCGACCCGCCGCCCGCATGCAGCTTTTCGCCCTGGGTATCAACCACCATACCGCGCCGCTGGCCGTGCGCGAACAGGTGTCGTTCGACCTCGCCCGGCTACCGTTGGCCCTGCACGACCTGCTGCGGGCGAAGCCGGTGCGCGAAGCGGCCATCCTGTCCACCTGCAACCGCACCGAGCTGTATTGCGCGGCCGAACAGCCCGAGGCGGCCGTCCAGTGGCTGGCGGAGTACCACGCCCTGACACCCGGCCGCATCCAGCCCTATCTCTATACCCATCCACAACGTAGCGCCGTGCGGCACATGTTTCGCGTGGCTTCCGGCCTTGATTCGATGGTGTTGGGCGAGCCTCAGATTCTCGGCCAGATGAAGCAGGCGGCGCGTCTCGCCGAAGAGGCCGGAACGCTGGGCACCCTGCTCAACAAGCTGTTCCAGCGGACGTTCGCCGTGGCCAAGGAAGTGCGCTCGACCACCGCCATCGGCGCCAACATCGTGTCGATGGCCGCCGCCGCCGTACACCTGTCGGCGCGCATCTTCGACGATCTGAAGAAGCAGAAGGTGCTGTTCATCGGCGCCGGCGAGATGATCGAATTGTGCGCCGCCCATTTTGCCGGCGAGCAGCCGAAGCGCCTGACCATCGCCAACCGTACCCTGGAACGTGCCGAGGCGCTGGCCGCGCGCTTCGGCGGCGATGCCCTGCGCCTCGACGAATTGGGCGAGCGCCTGGCCGAGTACGATGTCGTGGTCTCCTGCACCGCCAGCCCGTTGCCCATCATCGGTCTCGGCATGGTCGAGCGGGCGTTGAAGGCGCGTCGCCATCGGCCCATCGTGATGGTCGACCTGGCGGTGCCGCGCGATATCGAGTCCGAGGTGGACCAGCTCGACGACGTCTTCCTCTACACGCTCGACGACCTCGGCCAGATCGTCGAGCAGGGCCTGGAATCGCGCCAGGCCGCGGTGGTCGAGGCCGAGGCGATCATCGACGGTCAGGTGCACGATTTCCTCCAGTGGGTCGACGCCCGAGAAGTGGTGCCGACCATCCGCGCGTTGCGCGATTCCGCCGAACGGGCGCGCCGCCACGAGGTCGATCACGCGTTGAAAATGTTGCGCCGGGGCGACGATCCGGGCCAGGTACTGGAAGCCCTGTCGCGCGGCCTGACCAACAAGCTGTTGCATGGCCCGACGCACACGCTCAATCAGGCCGAGGGTGACGAGCGCAATCGGCTCTGCGAACTGGTTTCCCGCATCTTCCACCTTCATCCCGGCGAGTAGCCGCAACACGCTCCAGCCGTCGGCGCGCCGCCACGGCCGACTTCCGCCTATCTTCCGCGTCCCATGAAATCCAGCATTCGCGACAAGCTCGAACAACTGACCCGCCGCCGCGAGGAGCTCGACGCCATCCTGGGCGACGAACTCGCCACGCGCGACATGGACAACTATCGCAAGCTGACCCGGGAGCATGCCGAGATCGAGCCGGTGGTACGGCTGTACGCGGCCTATCGGGTGGCGGAGGTGGATGCGACGACCGCCCGCGAGATGCTCGGCGATCCGGACATGAAAGCACTTGCGGAAGAGGAGATCGTCGCCGCGCAGACTGAAATGGAGCGGCTCGCGGGCGAGCTGCAAAAGGCGCTGCTGCCGCGCGACCCCAACGACGAGCGCAACCTGTTTCTGGAAATCCGTGCCGGCACCGGCGGCGAGGAGTCGGCCCTGTTCGCCGGCGCCCTCTATCGCATGTATTCGCGCTACGCCGAGCGGCAAGGGTGGAAGGTCGAGCAGGTGTCGGCCAGCGAATCCGACTTGGGCGGCTACAAGGAGGCGATCCTGCGCGTCGCAGGCCATGGCGCCTACTCCAAGCTCAAGTTCGAGTCGGGCGGCCACCGCGTCCAGCGGGTGCCGGAAACCGAGGCTCAGGGCCGCATCCACACCTCGGCCTGTACGGTCGCCGTGCTGCCCGAAGTAGACGCGGTGGCCGACGTCAATATCAACCCAGCCGACTTGCGCATCGACACTTTTCGCGCCTCGGGCGCCGGCGGTCAGCACATCAACAAGACCGACTCCGCCGTGCGCATCACCCATCTGCCCACCGGCATCGTCGTCGAATGCCAGGATGACCGTTCCCAGCATCGTAATCGGGCGCAGGCGATGAGCGTGCTGGCGGCGCGCATCAAGGACGTGCAGGTGCGCGAGCAGCAGCAGAAGATCGCCAGCGAGCGCAAGTCGCTGATCGGCAGCGGCGACCGGTCCGAGCGCATTCGCACCTACAATTTTCCGCAGGGCCGGGTGACGGATCACCGCATCAACCTGACGCTCTACAAGCTTCAGATGGTCATGGACGGCGATCTCGACGAGTTGATCGCCGCACTGACCGCCGAACACCAGGCGGATCTACTGGCCGCGTTGGCGGAATGACTGTTGCCGAACTGCTGACGCGAGCCAGGCAGGCAATCCCCGGCAACGAGGCGCGTCTGCTCCTTCGGCAGGTGCTGGGCACGACCGCGGTGGCGCTGGCGGCGCATCCGGAACGGGAACTCGACGACACTCTGGCGGATCGCTACTTGGCGTTCGTCGCCCGCCGTGCGGCGGGCGAGCCCATCGCCTATCTGGTGGGCAGGCGGGAATTCTTTGGCCGCGAGTTCGAGGTCACGCCGGCGGCGTTGATACCCCGGCCAGAAACCGAACTGCTGGTGGAGCTCGGTACCGCCAAACTGCGCGGCCTGACGCTGCCGCGTATTCTCGATCTGGGTACCGGCAGCGGCTGCGTTGCGATCAGCCTGGCGCTGGAGCTGGGGGTCGAGGCAATGGCGGTGGACCTGTCGCCGAACGCACTTGCCGTCGCGCGGGCGAACGCACGGCGGCTTGGCGCGGCGGTGACCTTTGTCGAGAGCGACTGGTTTTCCGCCATCGACGGCGCATTCGATCTCATCGTCGCCAATCCGCCCTATGTGGCCGAGGGTGACCCGCACCTCGGCGAGGGGGATCTGCGCTTCGAGCCGCCCCTGGCGCTTGCCTGTGGCGTCGATGGCCTGGCGGCCATTCGTCGTATCGTCGCCGACGCACCCCGTCATCTCGTCGCGGGCGGCTGGCTGTATCTCGAACATGGTTACGATCAGGCGGAGTCCGTACACGCGCTGCTGGCGGCGGCGGGCTTTACAAACCTTGTGCAGCACCGAGACTTGGCCGGCATCGTGCGCGTCAGCGGTGGGCAACGGGCTTGACCGGCTCAGTAGCCGCTACTAGAATATACCCGACTATTTCAATATACTATTTATCGAGGAACCAGCCATGGATGCCAAGGAAAAGATCAATCAAACCGTGACGCAAAACCCGGTCGTGCTTTACATGAAAGGTACCAAGCAGTTTCCCATGTGCGGCTTCTCCGGTCGCGCATCGCAGATTCTCAAGGCCTGCGGCGTTGATTTCGTTGACGTGAATGTTCTCGCCGATGCCGAAACAGTGCCGGCGCTGCGCGAATACGCCAACTGGCCGACGATCCCGGTTCTCTACATCAAGGGCGAGTTCATCGGTGGCTGCGACATCATGACGGAGATGTATCAGGCGGGCGAACTACAAAAAAAGCTGGAGTCGGTGCTTGCCGCTGGTTGAACCGTCCCGAAGACAGGTTGGTTTTATACATATTGACAGTTGCAGTGTGAATTTGTATAAGTGCGCATGGTTCCGCGCACTTTGTCCGCCACCCTCCGTTGACTGGCCGCGAGTTTTCCGGTAGTCGCCATTACCGGTCCGCGGCAGTCCGGCAAGACAACCCTCGCCAAGGCGGTCTTCCCGGACAAGCCCTATGTCAGTCTGGAAGATCCGATCGAGCGTGCCTTCGCCCAGGAGGATCCACGCGGCTTCCTGGCACGCTTTGCCAACGGCGCAATTTTCGACGAAGCACAACGTTGGCCAGACTTGTTCTCTCACTTGCAGGGACTGGTCGATGCGGCTCCCGTTCCAGGCCGCTATATCCTCACCGGTTCGCAGCAATTCGGGCTGCTGGCGGGTGTTGCGCAGTCGCTGGCCGGACGGGTGGGCATGACCCGCTTGCTGCCGCTGGCGATCGCGGAACTATCATCGGTCGCCGCGGTGGACGAGTTGATGCTGACTGGCGGCTATCCAGCCCTTCATGGCCAAGGCATTCCCGCCGGCGACTGGTTCGCCAGCTACGTCGCCACTTACGTTGAACGCGACGTGCGGCAAGTCCTGAACATTCAGGATCTCAATACCTTCCAGCGTTTCCTGCGCTTGTGCGCCGCGCGTACCGGGCAACTGCTCAATCTGTCGGCGCTGGCCGGCGAGGCGGGCATTGCCCAAGGCACCGCTCGCGCCTGGCTTTCGGTCTTGGAGGCGAGCTATCTTCTTATCCTGCTGCCGCCGTATCACCGCAACTTCGGCAAGCGCCTGGTCAAGACACCGAAGCTCTACTTCCTGGATACCGGTCTGGCCGCCTGGCTCCTGGGGATCCGTGACACGACCATGCTGGCGCTGCATCCCCTGCGCGGTGCCTTGTTCGAGACGCTGATCATCGGCGAATGTATCAAGGACCGCTACAACGCCGGATTGCCGGCCGATCTCTACTTCTGGCGCGACAACAACGGGCTGGAAGCCGACCTGCTCTTCGAGGTCCGTGGCCGACTGCAACCGGCCGAGATCAAGTCCGGCCAAAGCGTCACCGTCGACTACATCCGGGCCGGACAGAAGAGCGGCCGCTTTGCCGGCGACGAGGCGGAAGTCCCCTGGTTGATCTATGGCGGCGACCAGTCCTACCTGCGCAGCGGCGTACGCGTCATCGGCTGGCGGGACTTGCCGCGTGCGCTCGACGAGAACCGATAGACGCCAAGCTCCCATCAATCCATCCGGGGCAGCAGTCTATTTCAGCTCGGCGAGCAGCTTTTCGATCATGCGCCGCGCCTGCCCCAGGTAGCCGGCGCCGAACAGGTTGAAGTGGTTCAGGACGTGATAAAGGTTGTAGAGCGTCTTGCGCGTTTCGTAACCGGCGTCGAGCGGCGAGGCTAGGCGGTAGCTGGCGTAGAAGGATTCCGGGAAACCACCGAAGAGCTCGCTCATGGCGATGTCGGCTTCGCGGTCGCCGAAATGGACGGCGGGATCGAAGATCACCGGCGTGCCATCGGCGAGTGCCGAGGCGTTGCCCGACCAGAGATCGCCGTGCAGCAGGGAAGCGCGAGGTTGGTAGTCGACAAAGAATGCCGGCAGACGCTCCGCCAGCGATTCGCCCATATCCGCCAGCTTGCGCTCCATGCCATTGCCCCTCGCCCAGCGCAATTGTGGCCGCAGGCGGCGATCGGCGTAGAACAGCGCCCAGTTGTCGCGCCGGGTGTTTTCCTGTGGCGAGCCGCCGATGAAGTTGTCGGTCGCCCAGCCGAAACGTTCGCCGGTGTGGCGGTGCAACTCGGCAAGCCGCCGGCCCAGCTCGGCGCCACTGGCGCGGTCGAGACCGCACAAATCCAGGTATTCGAGTTCGATGCGCGACCGGCCATCGACCAGCCCGCATGACAGAACTTCAGGTACGCGCACGGTACCGGTCGCACGCAGTGCCGCCAGCCCGTCCGCCTCCGCCTCGAACCTGGCCAGCGCGTCCGGCTCGGCGGTCTTCGTGAATCGATCCATCAACCGGCCGACAGCCGTGCGTTGGCGTGGGTGAGCCGGCCGGCCAGGACCTCCAGGAAAGCCTGATAGAAATTCATGCGGCAGACATCGGAAGCGTTGCGCAACGCCGTGCCGGAGATCGTGACTACCTTGGCGGTGGTCTGGGCGACGACGTCGGCCCCGCGTTGCCGATGGCCGCCGCCGATGACGGCCATCTCGCCGAAACAGTCGCCGGCATTGAGCAGGCTGAGGGTGTGGCCCTTCTTGATGACGCGCAGTTCGCCGTCGACCAGGAAGCAGAAGAAATCGCCGGCCTCGCCGTCCTTCATGACCACGGTTCCGGGGGCGACCTCGTCCCAGCGCGAGAACCGCACCACTTCCCAGATCTCCACATCGGAGAACTCGCGGAAGAAATACAGGTCGCGGAGCGCCTCGAACTTTTCGCTGTCGGGGAACGCCTGGCGGCGGCTGGATATCTGCGTATTGCGGAATGCCTGGGCCAGGTCATGGGAAAACTCCTCCCAACTGGCATAGCGGGCCTCCAGGCTCTTTTGCATGGCCCGGGCGACGACGGCATCGAGGGCGGCCGACACTTCGGTGCGAAACGTGGAAGGCGGCGGCGCTTCGGAGTTGCAGATCTGATAGATCATGCTGTAGTTGTTGCTGGCCTGAAAGGGAAGCCGCCCGGTGAGCAACTGGTACATCACGACACCCAGCGAATAGATGTCGGTCTGGTGGGTGAGCGGCTGCTCCCGTACCTGCTGCGGCGACATGTAGGCCGGAGAGCCGATACCCGAGACCTGCGTCCGGGTCTGGTCGCTGGTCTGGATGGCCGCGCCGAAGTCGGAAATCTTGATGTCGCCGCTCGTCGTGTTTTCGCCTGTGGCGGCGACCAGGATGTTGGCCGGCTTGATGTCGCGGTGGGTGATGCCGAGACGATAGGCGTAGTCGAGCGCCCGGGTGCATTTGAAGATGATTTCGACCAGGCGTTCCAGGGGCAGCAGGTTGTCCGAGACACAGAACTGCTCCAGCGTGCCGCCGGCGACGTATTCCATGACGATGTAACTCTGCTCGTCGGACACCACGGCGTCGTAGATCTGCACGATGTGCGGATGGAACAGCTTGCCGGCCAGCGAGGCCTCGTTGATCAGCAGGTGACGATAGAGGCGACCGCGTTCGCGGTCCTTCAGGGCTTCCGGGAAGATCACCTTGACGGCGACTTCGCGGCCGGCGAATGGGTCGTTGGCCAGGTAGACCGTGGAGGTCGCGCCCTCGCCGAGCTTGCGGATGACCTCGTACTTGCCGAGTCGCTCCATCGCGGTCGTATCAGAGTTTCTCGCGGGCGCGCTGGATCGCCGCGCGCACCTGCTTCGGCGCGGTACCGCCGATGTGGTCGCGGGCCGCCAGCGAGCCGGACACGGTCAGCACGTCAAACACGTCGGGGCCGATCAGGGCCGAGAATGCCCGCAGCTCGGCCAGCGACAGGTCGGCGAGATCGCAGCCCCGGGTTTCGGCGGCACGCACGGCGCGGGCGACGGCTTCGTGGGCATCGCGGAAGGGCAGGCCCCTCTTGACCAGATAGTCGGCGAGATCGGTGGCGGTGGCGTAGCCCTGCCGCAGCGCGGCGGCCATCGCGTCGGGCTTGACGCGAATGCCCGGCACCAGGTCGGCGAAGATGCGCAGCGTGTCGATCAGCGTGTCGGCGGTGTCGAACAGCGGCTCCTTGTCTTCCTGGTTGTCCTTGTTGTAGGCCAGCGGCTGGCCTTTCATGAGGGTCAGGAGGCCCATCAGATGGCCATAGACGCGGCCGGTCTTGCCGCGCGCCAGTTCCGGCACGTCCGGGTTCTTCTTCTGCGGCATGATCGACGAGCCGGTGCAGAACCGGTCGGCAAGATCGATGAAGCCGACCCGCGGGCTCATCCAGAGAATCAGTTCCTCCGAGAAACGCGATACGTGCATCATGATCAGCGCCGCAGCGGCGCTGAATTCGATGGCGAAGTCGCGGTCCGAGACGGCATCCAGCGAGTTCTCGCAGACGGCTTCGAAACCGAGTTCGCGGGCCACGAACTCCCGGTCGATGGGAAAGGTGGTGCCGGCCAGGGCCGCGGCGCCCAGCGGCAGCCGGTTAACGCGGCGACGGCAGTCGGCCAGGCGTTCCCGGTCGCGGCCGGCCATTTCGACATAGGCGAGCAGGTGGTGGCCGAAGGTGACCGGCTGCGCCACCTGCAAGTGGGTGAAGCCGGGCAGTGGTGTTTCGGCCTGTGCTTCGGCCAACTCGAGCAGGGCGCGCTGGAAATCGGCCAGCAGGCCGTTCGAGCGTGTCGATGGTGTCGCGCAACCAGAGCCGGATGTCGGTGGCGACCTGGTCGTTGCGGGAACGGCCCGTATGCAGCCGCTTGCCGGCGTCGCCGACCAGGGTGGTCAGGCGCTTCTCGATGTTGAGGTGCACATCCTCGGCATCGAGGCTCCATTCGAATTCGCCGCGCTCGATCTCGCCGCGCGATTTGCGCCATGCCCGCGCTCGATGGCGGTCAGGTCGGCGGCGGCGATGATGCCCTGCCGGGCCAGCATCCGGGCGTGGGCCAGCGAGCCGCGAATGTCCTGAGCCGCCATGCGCTGGTCGAAGTCGACCGAGGCCGTGTAGCGTTTGACGAGATCGGAAACGGGCTCGGAGAAGCGACCTGACCAAGTTTTGTCTGACATAATGAAATCGTTGAATTATTGGTAAATTGCTTGCCATGGCGAGTATACGGGAAATGGAGCAGGACGCCGGCGAGGGCCGGCGACAAAACCCCGCGCGGCCCAGCCGCGCGGCTCGTCAGCCCGACTTCTGCAATCTCGGCACCTGGCTGCGCGTGTTGCTGGGCGTGAACGCCCTGGCGCTGACGGCGGCACTGGCGCGCAACAAGGAAGTTGCCCTGCTGCTCGGTGAGTTTGCCGAGCTGGCGGCCTTTGTCGAGCCGATCTGCCTGGCTAGTCTGGTCACGCTCTGCGCCGGCCAGCGCTGGCTGGCTCGTTTGCCGGCGCCGCTGGTCGCGCCATTGGTGGTGGGCGTCGTCGCCCTGGCGGGTACCCTGTTCGCGATGCTGCTGGCGCCGATTGTCGATGCGTCGGAGTCGCTGCTCTGGCGCATCCCGATCTGGTCGGCGCTTGCCGCCGCCCTTCTGCTGGCCTGGTTCGACCTGGCCGCGCGCGCCCATGCGCCGGCCTTGTCCGAGGCGCGCCTGATGGCCCTGACGGCGCGCATCCGGCCGCACTTCCTGTTCAACAGCCTGAACGCCGTGCTGGGCGTCATCCGCAGCGACCCGCGGCAGGCGGAGCGGGCGCTGGAGTCCCTGGCCGATCTGTTTCGCGCCCTCATGCAGGAGAATCGCGACCTGGTGCCGCTGTCGGCCGAAATCGCCCTGGCCCGCGAGTATTTCGAGCTCGAGCGGCTGCGCCTGGGCGATCGCTTGCAGGTCCGCTGGGACGTCGAGTCCTGTCCGCCCGATGCCCTGGTGCCGCCGCTGATGCTGCAACCGCTGCTGGAGAATGCCGTCTATCACGGCATCGAGCCGCTCGCCGGGCCCGGCGAGGTTCACGTACTGCTGGCCCGACGGCGGGATCGGCTGCTGATCGAGCTGACCAATCCATGCAGCGGCTCCGGCAAGCATCACGCGGGCAATCGCATGGCGCTGGACAATATCCGCGAGCGGCTGATGCTGTTTTTCGACCTGGAGGCGAAGCTGACGACCGAGGTCGCCGACGGCCGCTACCGCGTGCGCATCGAGCTGCCCTATCAGCCCGGGAAGGCATCGTGAGCACGCCCTTGCGGGTGCTGATCGTCGATGACGAGGCGCCGGCCCGGGCGCGCCTGCGCAACCTGCTGGAAGACATCGCCCAGCAGGTGCCGACCGATGTCGTCGCCGAGGCGGCCGACGGTGTCGAGGCGCTGGAAAGGCTGGCTGCCGTCGCGGCCGACGTGGCCCTGGTCGACATCCGCATGCCGCGCATGGACGGCATCGAACTGGCACGCCACCTGGCGGGTCTGGCCTGTCCGCCGGCGGTGATCTTCGTCACCGCCTACGACCAATATGCGGTCAAGGCCTTCGAACTGTCCGCGGTCGACTATCTGCTCAAGCCGGTGCGCGCCGAACGGCTGGCCGAGGCGCTCGGCAAGGCCAGGCGCTCGCCGGCGGCGGCTGCCGCGCTCCGGCAGGCGACCGAGGCCATCGAACCGGGCGGCCGCCGCCATCTGCGGTGCTCGGAACGTGGCAGGTTGTTGCTGGTGCCGGTGGCGGAGGTGATCTATTTCAAGGCCGAACTGAAGTATGTGACGGCACGCACCGGCGCGCGCGAGTTCCTGCTCGAAGAGTCGCTGTCCCAGTTGGAGACCGAGTTCGAGGACCGCTTTCTGCGCATTCATCGCAATTGCCTGGTCGCGCGCGCGGCCATTGTCGGTTTCGAGCGCGAGCATGAAACCAGTTCGGCCGACGCCGAAGGGCATTGGGCGGTATTGCTGAGCGGCGTTCCGGAACGGCTGCCGGTCAGTCGCCGCCAGTGGCAGCAGGTCAAGGCGGCCGCCGAGGGACGAAGCGAGCGTTTCCCGGTGTAAGGATTGTCCGCTCCGGGCGACCAATGGCCATCCAGGCGGGGCGCCGGCGAGCAGCGTGCCGGCACTTTGCCGGTGAATGCCGGTCGAAGCCCTGCCGGCGATCGACGAACCGGTGACCGGCCCCATGGCCCGAACGGAGAACCAAGCAATGGAGAGACGAACCATGTTGAAGACCCTGGCTGGCTTGATTGCCGGCACCGCCGTTGCGGCCGAGGCCGCGGGCGACTTCCCCCTGAAGAAGAGCAAGGCCGAGTGGCGACAGCTCCTGTCGCCCGAGGCGTACCGCGTACTATTCGAGGAAGGTACCGAACGGGCCGGGACCAGCCCGCTGAACGGCGAAAAGCGTGACGGCACGTTCGTCTGCGCGGCTTGCGCCAACCCGCTGTTCGCCAGCAATGCCAAGTACGAAAGCGGCACCGGCTGGCCGAGTTTCTGGCAGGCGCTGCCCGGCGGAGTCGGCACGTCCACCGACTTCAAGCTGATCTATCCGCGCACCGAATATCACTGTGCCCACTGTGGCGGGCACCAGGGCCATGTCTTCGACGACGGCCCGCAACCCACCGGCAAGCGCTACTGCAACAATGGCGTCGCGCTGGCCTTCGTGCCGCAAGGAACGCCGTTGCCGGCGCGGCGGACCTGATCGTGGTGTTGCGCGTACCTCGGCAGACTGCTGGCGCCGTTGTTCTCGCCGCGAGCCTGCTTGGCGTTGCCGGCTGCGATGAGGACGTGGCGATGGCGATCGCCAGGCCCTCCACCGCACAGGGCGCCGTCGCCATCTTTGCCGGCGGCTGCTTCTGGTGCATGGAGCAGGATTTCGAAGCGCTGCCCGGCGTCATCGAGGCCGAATCGGGCTATACCGGCGGCCGCACCGCCAATCCGACCTACTACCAGGTGGGCAACGGCAGGACCGGGCACACCGAAGCGGTGCGGGTCATCTACGACCCCGATCGGGTGAGCTACGCGCAACTGGTCGAATATTTCTGGCGGCACATCGACCCGACGGTCAAGGACAGACAGTTCTGCGACATCGGCGACGCCTACCGGACGGGCATCTACTGGCGGACCGAGGAAGAACGGCGCGTTGCCGAGGCCAGCCGGGATGCGCTTCTGGCGAGCAAGCGCTTCCCGGTGATCCACACCGAAATCAAGCCCGCCGAGGTCTTCTGGATGGCCGAGGAATACCACCAGGACTACTACAAGAGCAACGCCATCACCTACCGTTACTACCGCTTTGCCTGCGGCCGCGATGCCCGGGTCGAGCGATTGTGGGGCGGCTCCTGATTTCCCGGCGCTGGCGGGCCGCCTAACCGCTGTTGCGCAAGCCCGCCGCGATGCCGTTGATGGTCAGGTGGATGCCGCGCTGCACCCGCTCGTCGGTTTCGCCGGCGCGGTAGCGTCTCAGAAGTTCGACCTGCAAGTGGTTGATCGGGTCGAGGTAGGGGAATCGGTTGCGGATGGAGCGCTTCAGCAGCGGATTGCCGTCGAGCAGCTCCGCCTGCCCGGTGATGGCGAGCAGGGCGGTAACGGCGGCGCGCCATTCGGTTCTTGATGCGGTCGAAGATGGTCTGCCGCAGGTCTTCGTCCTTGACCAGTTGGGCATACCGGGCGGCGATGGCCATGTCGGTCTTGCCCAGCACCATGTCCATGTTCGACAGCAGGGCGCGGAAGAAGCCCCATTCGCGATTCATCTGTTGCAGGAGTTGCATGCCGGCCTCGCCGTGCGTGGCGCGGTAGGCGGCGACCGCCGAGCCGAAGCCGTACCAGCCGGGCAGCATCAAACGGCACTGCGACCAGGAAAACACCCATGGAATGGCGCGCAGCGATTCGATGGCGCGGGTCTGGCTGCGCGAGGCGGGTCGGCTGCCGATGTTGAGCTGGGCGATTTCCGAGATCACCGTCGATTCCCAGAAATACTGTTCGAAGCCGGGCGTTTCGTAGACGAGTTCCCGGTAGGCCTTGAAGGCATGGTCCGACAACTCGGCCATGGCGGCCAGGCAGGGCGCGCTGGGGTCGTCGTGTTCGTGCGGCAGCAGCGTCGCTTCGAGCGTGGCGGCGGCCAGCGTTTCCAGGTTGCGCCGGCCCAGTTCCGGGTTGGCGTACTTCGAGGCGATCACCTCGCCCTGCTCGGTGATGCGGATGCGCCCCTGCACGGCGCCGGCGGGCTGGGCCAGGATGGCCTGGTAGCTGGGCCCGCCACCGCGGCCGACGGTGCCGCCGCGGCCGTGGAACAGCCGCAGCGTGATGCCGTGCTTGCGGAACACTTCGATCAGGGCGATCTCGGCGCGATACAGCGACCAGCCGGAGGTGAGGAAACCACCGTCCTTGTTGCTGTCGGAATAGCCGAGCATGACTTCCTGGCAGAGGCCGCGCGCGTCGAGCAGGCGCCGGTAGGCGGGCAGGCCGAGCAGGCGGTCCATGGCGGCGCCGCTGGCGACCAGGTCTTCGATGGTCTCGAAGAGCGGCACGATGTTGACGTCGAGTTCGCCCTCGCGCGGCCGCAGCAGGCCGGCTTCCTTGAGCAGCAGGGCGACTTCGAGGATGTCGGAAACGCCATCGGTCTTGGAGATGATGACGTTCTCGATCGCCGACTTGCCATAGCGGCGCTGCGCCTCGCGGGCGGCGTGGAAGATCGCCAGCTCGCCCATGGTTTCTTCGGAGTAGGTGAAGAAGGGCGTCGACAACAGGCGCGGCGTCGCCAGTTCGCCCAGCAGCAGGGCGATGCGTCCTTCTTCGCCACGGCCCGCGTAGTCGACGCCGGGGCGGGCCGCTTCAAACAGTTCATGGACGGTACGCACATGCACGTCGGAGTTCTGGCGCAGGTCGAGCGGCGCCAGGTGGAAGCCAAAGACGGAGATGGCGCGCCGCAATCGGCGCAGACGGCCCCGGGCCAGCAGGGCGGAGCCGTTGGCGACCAGCGAGCGGTGGATGATGTCAAGGTCGGCGGCAAACTCGCCGGCCGTCGCGTAGGGGGCTGCCTCGGCCACGGCCTGCCGGAGCGGCTCCATGTCGTCGAGCACGCGCGCCGTGGCCGCCAGGCGGGCGTAGAGGCCGGCGATGGCGCGGCGGTACGGCTCGTCGTCGCGGTGCGGGTTGTGGTCGGGCGACTGTGTGGCCAAGGCCATCAGTTCGGCCGAGACATCGAACAGCGTCACACTGGTGGACAAGGCGGCGCCCAGCTTGTGCAGTTGTTCGAGATAGAAGCCCATGGCCCGACGGCTCTGGGCACGCAGGGCACCGGCCAGCACGTCGGCGGTGACGAACGGATTGCCGTCCCGGTCGCCGCCGATCCAGGAGCCAGGCCGTAGAAAGGGCGCCAGTTCCTGGCCGGCCGGCCAGTCGGGCACCAGCTCTTCCAGTTGGTCCTCCAGGGTGTTGTACAAGCGGGGCAGGGCGCGCAGGAAGGTGGTGTCGTAGTAGGTCAGGGCGTTGCCGACTTCGTCCATCACCGAGAGTTTGATCTGGCGCAGCATGCGGGTTTGCCAGAGCGTCAGCACGGCGCGCCGGATCGCCTCCTCCTCGTCGGCGCTTTCCTCGGGTGTCAGTTGGCGCCGGTCGCGCTCGTCGAGCAGGGCGGCGATCTTCCACTGGCAGTCGAGGATGCTCTTGCGCTGCACCTCGGTCGGGTGGGCGGTGAGCACCGGGTTCACCTGGGCATCGACGAAGAACCGGGCCAGGCGGTCCGCCGTGGTGCCCATGCGCAGGGCGCGTGCCACGGAATGGGCGAGCGTGCCTTCGCGCGGTTTCGAGCCGGCAATGGTGTGCGCGCGGGCGCGGCGGATATGGTGCTGATCCTCGGCGATATTGGCCAAGTGCGAAAAGTAGCTAAAGGCCCGGATCACCAGGTTGGTCTGGGCGGGTGTCAGGCCGTTGAGCAGGGCATGCAGCTCGTCGCGGGCGGCGGGATCCTCGTCGCGATGGCAGCGGATGGAGAGGCGGCGCACGCGTTCGATCAGGTCGAAGGTCGCCGGGCCCTCCATCTCGCGCAAGGTGTCGCCGAGGATGCGACCGAGCAGCCGGATATCTTCGCGCAGGGGGACGTCCTTGGTCGCCTGGATCATTGCTTCTCACCTCGCAGTTGGGCGCGGCTGTCTTCGATGGCCCTCTCGATCAGGGTGCCGTAGAACTCCGGAATCCGGTAGCCGACGATGGCGCCGGCCAGCGGTCGGCCATCGGCGGCGAAGAACATCAGTGTCGGCGCCAGCTTGACGTTGTGCCGGCGGCCGAAAGCCCGATGACTGGTGGTCTGGCCGGAAAAGTTGACCAGCGCGGCGTCGGAATCGATGTTGACCTGCCGGAACAGCGCGCCCGTCGCCGGGTTGGCGGCCATCGCGTTGAGGTGTTCCCGGCGCGCCTTGTCGCACCAGCCGCACAGTTGGCGACTGAACAGCACGACGACCGGTCGATCCCGGTCAGGCATGGCCTGGCCTTCGGCGGCCAGATCCCGCGCCACCGGCACGGGCGGCAAGGCCCGCGCGGCGACGTCGGCCGCGACGGAAGCGCCGGCCAGCCATGCTAAAATCGAGGCGAAAACAAGGCGTCGCCAGCCTCGCCAGCCGATCGCGGGCCGCGCCATTTCATACTCCTTCTTACGGTTGGCCGCCCAGTGAACTCCATAGTGACTCCCGCAGTGGACCCACTTCCCGAGCGTATCGTGATTGCCACGCGCGAATCCCGCCTTGCCCTCTGGCAGGCGGAACACGTGCGGGATCTGCTGCGGAAATTATACCCGGCCTGTCGCGTCGAACTGCTCGGCATGACCACGCGCGGCGACCAGATCCTCGACCGGCCACTGGCCAAGATCGGCGGCAAGGGCCTGTTCGTCAAGGAACTGGAGATGGCGCTGCTCGACGGCAGCGCCGACATCGCCGTCCATTCGATGAAGGACGTGCCGATGGAACTGCCACCGGAGTTCGCCCTGGTGGCCACCGGCCCGCGCGAAGTGCCGCTCGATGCCTTCGTCTCGCCCAAGTACGCCAGCCTCGACGACCTGCCGCCCGGCGCCGTGGTCGGCACCTCCAGCCTGCGCCGCGAGGCGCAGTTGCACGCGCGCTATCCGTATCTGGCCGTGACCTCCCTGCGCGGCAATCTCGACACACGCCTGCGCAAGCTCGACGAAGGTCAGTACGACGCCATCATCCTCGCCGCCGCCGGCCTGACGCGTCTCGGCCTCAAGGAGCGCATCCGCGCCGTGCTGCCGGCGGACGTGTCACTGCCCGCCGCTGGCCAGGGCGCGCTGGGCATCGAGGCACGCGCCGATCGGCGCGACATTGCCGTCTGGCTGGCCCCCTTGAACGACCCGGCCACCTCCGCCTGCGTGCGCGCCGAGCGCGCCGTTTCGCGCGCCCTGGCCGGCAGTTGCGAAGTGCCGCTCGGCGCCTATGCCGAGATGCGCGATGACCGACTCTGGCTGCGTGGCTTTGTCGCCACGCCGGATGGCGCGCGCATGGCGCGGGCGGAACTCACCGGTGACCACCGCGATCCGGAAGCGCTCGGTCTGGCTTTGGCCGCCGAACTGCGCGCACAGGGGGCCGACGCCATTCTTGCCGCGCTGCCCTGATGGACATGGCCGTGGCCCTTCCGCTTGCCGGACGAAATATCGTCATCACCCGTCCGGCGGGGCAGGCTGCACATATGGCCGAAGCGCTGCTCGAACTGGGTGCCAATCCGGTGCTGTTCCCTGTGCTGGCGATATTTGACATCGACGATCCCCGGCCCTTGCAGGACGTGGCGATTCGTCTCGACAGTTTCGATTGGGCGGCCTTCGTCAGTCCCAATGCCGTGGAGAAGGCGCTCACCGCGATACTGGCCCGGCGCGCCTGGCCCGCGCGCTTGCGTGCCGCGACGATCGGCAAGAGCAGCGAGCAGGCGTTGGCGAGCTTCGGCGTCACCGACGTGGTGGCGCCGCGCGAACGTTTCGACTCCGAGGCGCTGCTGGACTTGCCGGAACTACAGGACATGGCCGGCAAGCGCGTGGTGATCTTTCGTGGCGACGGTGGCCGCGAGTTGCTGGGCGATACCCTGAAGCAGCGGGGTGCCCAGGTTGAATACGTCGCCTGCTACCATCGCGACAAGCCCGCGCTCGACCCTGCGCCGCTGCTCAAGCTGTGGGGCGAGGGCAGCCTCGATGCGGTCACCGTGACCAGCAGCGAAGGCCTCCGCAATCTCGTCGATATGGTGGGCAAGCTGGGCCAGACCTGGCTGAAGAAGACGCCGCTGTTCGTCCCGCACCAGCGTATCGCCGGCCTGGCCCGCGCGCTCGGCTGCCATGAAGTGATTCTTACCGGACCGGGCGACGCTGGCCTGGTCGCCGGCCTTCTGGAGTACTACCGTGACCACGCCCGAGTCGCCTGAGCCCGCCATCCCACCCGTGCCCCCCGTGCCTCTCGCCGCGGTCGCCGCCACCCGCGAGCGGCCTGTCTGGTTGCACCCCGCCGTGTTGATCGCGCTGGTGGCGCTGGCCTTGCTCGGCTGGCAATGGCTGGAGACCCGTGACCGTCTGGCCGGGATGCGCGAGGAACTGGCCAGACGTCTGGCGGAGAGCGAGGTGGTGGCCAAGGAAAGTCGCGTCGTGGCCCGCCAGGGACAGGAGACGCTCGCCGCCATGCAGGCGAAGATCGGCATGCTCGAAGCGCAACTGGCCGAGACGCAAGGGCAACAGCTGGCGCTCGACGCCGTCTATCAAGACATATCCAAGAGTAGCGACGAAAGACTGCTGGCCGAAGTCGAGCAGTCGGTGTCCATCGCGGCGCAGCAGTTGCGTCTGGCCGGCAACGTCGAAGCGGCGCTGATCGCCTTGTCGGGTGCCGACGCGCGGCTGGCGCGGGCGGCTCGGCCGCAGTTGCTCGGCTTGCGCAAGTTGATCGGCCGCGACATCGAGCGGCTGAAGGCGCTGCCGAGCGCCGACGTGTCCGGCCTGGCAATGAAGCTGGAGGGGATCGTGGCGGTCGCCGATACGCTTGCCGCTCGCCTACGAGCGCCGGCCGAAGGTCGAAACGCCGCGGCCGGCCGGTTCGCCGGCGGACATGAGCTTCTGGCGTACCCTGGCCCTCGACATCTGGTCGGAAGCCAGGCAACTGGTGCGCATCGAGCGCATCGATGCACCGGGCCACGCCGATCCGGCGCTGCTGTCGCCGAGCCAGAGTTTCTTCCTGCGCGAGAACCTCAAGCTGCGGCTGATCAACGCGCGTCTGGCCCTGCTGTCGCGTGACGGCCGCGGCTTCCGCGACGACGTACGGCAGTCCGCCGATTGGCTGGAGCGCTATTTCGACGGCGGCGCCAAGCCGGTGCAGGCGGCGGTCGCGACGCTCAAGGGGCTGTCGGGCGTGGATGTCAGCGTCGAAGCACCGGGGCTCAACGAGACCCTCGATGCCTTGCGCAATTTCAAACTCGTTCGCGAGAAGAAATAGTGCGCGCCCTGCTCTGGTTCCTGATTCTGGCGGCGCTGGCGACCGGTTTGGCCCTCGCCGCGCGCTACAACGCCGGCTATGCGCTGCTGGTGCTGCCACCCTGGCGTGTCGAGCTGTCCCTGAACCTGCTCATCGCGCTGCTCCTCGGTGGCTGCGTGCTGGCCTATTATTCCCTGCACTCGATTGCCGCCGTGCTGCGTCTGCCCGCGGCGGTCCGCGAGTTTCGTGCCCGGCGGGCCAAGGCCAAGGCCGAAGGCGCGCTGCGCGCCGCGATGCTGCTGTGGCAGGAAGGGCGCTTCGGTCATGCCGTCAAGAGCGCGGAGATCGCCTTCGATGCCGGCCACGCGCCCGGTCTGGCGGCGCTGATCGCCCTGCGCTGCACCCATGCGCTGCGCGACGAGGAACGACTGACGCTCTGGCGGCGGCGGGCACAGGAAAACGAGGCGGGCATGCGCTCGGCGCGACTGAAAGCCGAAGCAGAACTGGCGCTGGACGACCGCGATTTCGACGTCGCCGGCAAGCTGATCGATATGCTGCTTGCCGAGGGTGGTCAACACATCGCCGCGTTACGGCTGTCGCTGCGCGCCCACCAGGGCCTTGCCAACTGGCCGGAGGTGCTGCGCCTGACCCGCCTGCTGGAAAAACACAAGGGGCTGACGGCGGCGCAGGCGGCGCCGCTACGCTTGCGCGCCCACCAGGAGAGCCTGACGCGCCTCAAGGGTGACGCCGGACAGTTGCTCCGTTACTGGAAAGGCATGCCGGAAACCGATCGGCGGGAGGCGCGTTTGGCCCTGCTCGCCGCGCAAGCGCTGGCTGCCGCCGACAATTGTGGCGAGGCCGCGCAGTTGATCGAGGAGTATCTCGACGAGCAGTGGGATTCGTCGCTGGTGACGACCTATGGTGAATGCCAGGGCGGCGACGTCGTGGCGCGCATCGCCCACGCGGAAAAATGGCTGAACGGTCAGCCGCGCGATGCCGGATTGCTACTGACATTGGGCCGGCTGTGCCGTCAGAAACAGCTTTGGGGCAAGGCACAAAGCTACTTCGAAGCCTCGTTGGCCATCGAGTTGACGGCCGAGGCCCATCTCGAACTGGCGAGCTTGCTGGAGAACGAACTGACCAATCCCGAGGCGGCCAATCGCCACTATCGGCAGGCCGCCATGGCGCGAAGCCGGCGGGGCGGGGTCAAAAAGCCGGCATAGCGTCCGCCGCCGGCGCCGGTCGTGCCCTCAGGGGGCGGCCGGTTCGATGGCGCCGCTCCAGGCGCCCATGCCGTCCTTCATCGAGACGCTCTTGAAACCACGTTGATTGAGCAGGTAGGCGCCTACGGCGCTGCGCTTGCCGCTCAAGCACACGGTGACCAGACGATTCTCCTTGTCGAGCAGGCTTTCCGCCCGCGCGCGCAGGTCGGGAAGCGGCAGCGGAATGGCGCCGGGGATATGGCCGTCCTCGAACTCCTCCGGGTAGCGCACGTCAACGACCTTCCAGCCCGCTTCGATCATCTTCGCCGCCACATCGGTGGGAACCTCTTCGACCAAGGGCTTGGACATGATCGCCCTGAAATCATGCTGGTCCAGGACCAGCAACTCGCAGTCCTCGGTCATCCTGATGGTGGCGTTGCGTGTGCCACCGGTGATCAACGCTTCCTCGCCGAAGGTGTCGCCCGGTCCCAGCTCCGCCACCAACGCAAAATCCTCGTCGTAGAGACCCGTGCGCCAAACGGCGACCCGGCCCGACCAGATCAGGTAGAAGTTGTCGCCCGGATTGCCTTTTGCGAATATGGTTTCGCCGGCCTTGACGATACGCGGCGTCATGCGCGTCAAGGCTTGTTCGACGCACTCGAGCGGCAGCTTGCGGAACGCCGTGCTGTGGCGGACCTTGGCGAAGCGCGCGGCCAGTTCCGTGCTGCCCGATTGCTGGGCATGCCGGGCCAGCTCCTCCCAGGCGGCGAGGGTATCGAGAAACTCCATATCGGCGAGCACGATCACGGCATCGGTGCCGGCGATCAGGCGGGTGCCACCGGGACGAGTCCGGACGAGGGTGTCGCGCGCGGCTTCGATGTCGAGATCCGGTCCGTCCGCATTCAAGCGGACGGTTCCCGACAACACGGCAATGCGCAAGGCCGGATGGTCGGTCGCGAAAGCCTCGCCCGCGCGCAGGGAAAGAAGCCGCAGACCATCGCCGATCTGGTTGCGCGCCACGTCGCCGAGCCTGGTATAGGGTTCGATGCCTTGCTGTCGAAGGTGGTCGAAAACCTCGGTCGACGAGAACAACGGTAAGGCCATGGGCATTTCCTCCGAATCGGGTTCTGGGCACGCCGGTGACGGTATCCAGTGTAAGGCGATTTTTGCTCGCCATGCCGTCGGTTTGGCGATACGGATCGCCACATCACCACCGGGGGCAGCGACATCAGGATGGACTCGGTGCGGCCGCCGGCGGCGGTGGCCGCCAGCGCTTCGACTCCATCAACCTCGGCATCGAACTGCCCTGGCCTCCGATCCACCCGAAGCCACACCCATTGCCGCCGCCAGCGCCGACGGGTAAGCTGTTGTCATTGCCCGGGCAGGGGCGGCAGGGGAGACCAACCATGCGGCAAGCCAACGCGGCCGGCCACCGCCATACCGATCACCAGAGCGCGGCGGCATCCGCTTCCCGAATCGCTGTCGCGCCCCGCCTCATGCGCCGCCCGACGGCAGGATCGCCTGGCCAACGGAACCTTCTCGGTCCACGAAAGTGACGACGTATCCACCCATGGCCATGGATTTCCATCTATCGACACAAGTGTCCAGATACAGGCATTTTCTCGTCACCTCTACTTCTAGTTAGGCCACTTATTCCTAGGCGCAAATGACCGGCTCTACTTATACGCATACCGCAGACTTCACGTACATCGAGTCTGCCCTTAAATCCCGTTGGAATCCATTCTCTGAAATGGTGGCGGAGTTGGAAGCATTCGTGCCGCGAACCCTTGCGGACTTTGCAGACCATCGCGTTACCGAGCTAGCTCGGCTCAAGGTACTTAACCCCACCTCAACAGAAGATGGCCTGCTAGAGCTTATCGATAGTCAAATCCGTGCAAATGCCGATCCCGGGCTTCAGGTTTCAATTAAGTTTGGTGATCGCATCATGGCTGAGTACGTTACTGTTGCGTTCCTCGCGCACGCACTTGCCGAGTCGGTCATTAACGCCGTGCTGGCTATCGGCCTGGCATCATCAGGAGCCGAAGATCTATTTGCTCTGATTGAACGTGCGGACATCAAGGAAAAATGGGTTGCAGGCCCCAAGACATTTCATCCTGCCTACGCCCTTCCGAAGAGTTGCGCCTTGTATCAAACCTTGCAGCATCTCACTCGTCAGCGAAACGCTTTTGTGCATTACAAGATCGAGTTAGAGATGGACGGTGAAAAGAAATTGGAAGGTTCGCGCCTTGACCGGTCGCCACTGGGCACGCAGATCGCCTGGGTTCGACGCTTTTTCAGCTTGCCCTACGATCTTGCTTCGCATGTTCGCAAACAGATACCCCATTTGCATGCCTTCATTCTCTATGACAGTAACCCAATACAACGGTTTCCTGCGCACGCAGTGGCCTAACCCTGCGTATATGGACTCCCCCGGAAATCAAGGCTGATCGATGGGTCTGGCATTGGGGAAGCGCATGCAGTCGTATATCCGGCATCTGGAGTGGACTCGCAATGGTCCGTGCCGACATGGAATCTGCGCACGCAGTGCCAATCGTTACAAGCGGCAGGCGTGAAGCTGCCGGCAGAGTTATCGGCATCGTTGCGTGAGGGTGCGGCCCGGGGTGCCATGATGGGCGATCAGTCTCGAAGCAAGCGCGGGGTGGGGAACATCTGAATCTCTCCTTGCTGACTAGCCGGCGATCACGAAGTCGGAACGGTTCAGCTTGTGTGCCAGGCGGCTCGGCGTGCCATAGGGCTCGCCATCGCGCAACACCGCATAGCAAATGCGCGCCAACTTGTTGGCCACCGCGCAGGCCGCCTTGTTGTGGTTGGCCCGAGCCTGGACCGCCAGGCCCCAGGTGCGCTGACCTGACCCCTATCAGCCGTACCACCGCAAGGCAGAACGTCCGTCAAACCCAGTCGCGCGGCGGCAGGAAGTCGGTGTAGAGCTTTTCTTCGGCGCTGCCGGGCTCGGGGTGCCAGTCGTAGCGCCACTTGACCACCGGCGGCAGCGACATCAGGATGGACTCGGTGCGGCCGCCCGATTGCAGGCCGAACAGCGTGCCCCGGTCCCAGACGAGATTGAACTCGACGTAGCGGCCGCGCCGGTAGGCCTGGAAATCGCGCTCACGCTCGCCGTAGGGCAGGTCGCGGCGGCGTTGGCAGAGTGGCAGATAGGCGGTGGTGAACGCGTCGCCGACGGCGCGCATCAGCGCGAAACATCGGTCGAAACCGCCCTCGTTCAGGTCATCGAAGAAGATACCGCCGATGCCGCGCGGTTCGTTGCGATGCTTGAGGAAGAAATACTCGTCGCACCATTTCTTGTAGCGGGCGTGAACGTCGGCTCCGAACGGCGCCAGCGCGGCGCGGCAGGCACCGTGAAAATGGCCGCAGTCCTCCTCGAAGCCGTAGTAGGGCGTCAGATCCATGCCGCCGCCAAACCACCAGACGGGCTCGGCGCCGTCTTTGGTGGCGACGAAGAAGCGCACGTTCATGTGGCTGGTCGGGCAGTAGGGATTGCGCGGGTGCAGTACCAGCGAAACACCCATGGCTTCCCACTTGCGCCCCGCCAGTTCAGGCCGATGCGCGGTGGCGGAGGCCGGCAGACTGTCGCCGGTGACATGCGAGAAGTTGACGCCGCCACGTTCGAAGAAGTCGCCTTCCTCGATCAGGCAAGCCGTACCGCGTCCCCAGGCGTCGCGGCGAAAGGGCTTGCCGTCGAAGGTCTCCAGGGCGACGACGATGCGCTCCTGCAATCCGGCCAGGTAGCGGCGGACCTCGGAAGTGTCCATCAGCGCTTGATGGCGCGATGGGCGATGTCGCGCCGGTATTGCATGCCGTCGAAATGGATGGCATCGACGGCTTCATAGGCCCGTTTCTGGGCGGCGCGGACATTGTCGCCCAGCGCCGTGACGCAGAGCACACGGCCGCCGGCCGTGACCACATGGCCCTCCTTGAGCGCCGTGCCGGCGTGGAAAACGTGGGTGTCGCCGCCATCCGGTTGTTGCGTCGGCAGGCCGGTGATCGGGTCGCCCCGGCGCGGCGTGTCCGGGTAGTTGGCGGCGGCCAGCACCACGCCGAGGGCGACGCGGCGGTCCCAGTCCGCTTCCACCTTGTCCAGGCGGCCGTCGATGGCGGCGTCGAGCAGGGCGACGAAGTTGCTCTTCAGCCGCATCATGATCGGCTGGGTTTCCGGGTCGCCCATGCGGCAGTTGAATTCCAGCACCTTGAGCGAGCCGTCCGGCTTGATCATCAGGCCGGCATACAGGAAGCCGGTGAAGGGGATGCTGATCCTTCTCCATGCCCTGGATGGTCGGCATGATCACTTCGCGCATCACCTTGGCGTGGATCTGCGGCGTCACCACCGGCGCGGGCGAATAGGCGCCCATGCCGCCGGTGTTGGGGCCCTGGTCGCCATCGAGCAGGCGCTTGTGATCCTGGCTGGTGGCGAGCGGCAGGGCGTTCTTGCCGTCGGCCATGACGATGAAGCTGGCTTCCTCGCCGTCGAGAAATTCCTCGATCACCACGCGCGCGCCGGCATCGCCCATGCGGTTGTCGAGCAGCATCATGTCGATGGCCGCGTGCGCCTCGTGCAAGCTCGTCGCCACGACGACGCCCTTGCCGGCGGCCAGTCCGTCGGCCTTGACGACGATGGGCGCGCCCTTGTTCGTCGACGTAGGCGTGTGCCGCCTGGGCATCGGCGAAGGTGGCGAATTCGGCGGTGGGAATGCCGTGCCGCGCCATGAAGCGCTTGGCGAAGTCCTTGGAGCTTTCCAGTTGCGCGGCGGCCTGGGTGGGGCCGAAGATGCGCAGGCCGCGGGCGCGGAAGACATCGACGATGCCGGCCGCCAACGGCGCTTCCGGGCCGACCACGGTCAGGTGGATGTTTTCCTTCTCGGCGAAATCGGCCAGGGCGTTGATGTCGGTGAGCGGCAGGTTTTCCAGCTCCGCCTCGCGCGCCGTGCCGGCATTGCCGGGCGCGACCAGCACCTTCTGCAGGCCCGGCGCCTGGGCCAGGCGCCAGGCGAGGGCGTGTTCGCGGCCGCCGGAGCCGACGACGAGAATCTTCATGGTGTCCACCCGAACAGGCTCTTGCTATCGGTACGCCACTTCAGCCACAACAGCATGACGTTGCCGAAGCCCTTGCCGCCGGGCACGTAGGCGCCTTCCACCGAGAGCTTGCCGTAGTCCGCCGAGACCACCGGCAGGATGATCGGAATGGGCGTGTAGTGGCCGACGTCTTCGCGCGTGGTGAGTCCGGCCGTGTAGCCGAGGCCGACCTTGACGTCGCCAACCGGGTTCCAGTAGGTCTTCCAGCCGTAGCCGACCACCCATTCCGGCTTGAAATGGGAATCCTGGAAACCCATGGCGTAGAGGCCGTGCCAGTTGCCCTTGTCGTCGAAATGGCCGCGGCCGACGCCGAAGCCGGGCGGCCAGTTCTGGTACTGCTTGTTCTGTTCTTCCGTATAGGCCCAGGGCGTGTGCCAGGTGCGGAAGGTGGCGTAGTACTCGGTGGTGCCGAGTCGCCAGGTGTCGTCCAGTTCCTGGCGTACCCGCTCGAACCAGCCGGTCGTGTCTTCGGCGTGGGCCGGCACGGCGATCAGCGGCACCAGGGCGGCCGCGGTGACTAGGATGGCGTGCTTCATGTCAGTGCCTGAAGTGACGGAAGCCGGTGAACACCATGGCGATGTTCTGCTCGTCGGCGGCGGCGATGACTTCCGCGTCGCGTACCGAGCCACCGGGCTGGATGACCGCGGTGGCGCCCGCCTTGGCGAGCACGTCGAGGCCGTCGCGGAAGGGGAAGAAGGCATCGGAGGCGACCACCGAGCCGGCGACGGTGAGGCCGTTGTTTTCCGCCTTGATGGCGGCGATGCGCGCCGAATCGACGCGGCTCATCTGGCCGGCGCCGACGCCCATGGTCATGCCGTCCTTGCAGTAGACGATGGCGTTGGACTTGACGTACTTGGCCACCCGCCAGGCGAACAGCAGGTCGGTCATTTCCTGGGGTGTCGGTGCTCGCTTGGTGACCACCTTGATGTCCGCTTCGGTGATGCGCGCGATGTCGCTGGTCTGCACCAGCAGACCGCCGCCGACCCGCTTGAAGTCGAGGGAGTTGCCGGTCCGCTCGCCCGCCGGCATGGGCACGACCAGCACGCGCAGATTCTGCTTGGCGGCGAACACGGCGCGCGCGTCGGGGGTGATTTCCGGCGCGATGATCACTTCGGCGAACTGGCCGGACACCGCCTCGGCGGTCGCCTTGTCCAGCGTGCAATTGAAGGCGATGATGCCGCCGAACGCCGAGGTGGGATCGGTCTTGAAGGCCTTGCGATAAGACTCTTCGGCGGTGGCCGCCGACGGCGACGCCGCAGGGATTGGCGTGCTTGACGATGACGCAGGTGGCGAGGTTGCCAACCCCCTCGAAGGCCTTGACACATTCCCAGGCGGCGTCGGCGTCGGCGATGTTGTTGTAGGACAGTTCCTTGCCCTGCAACTGCACATAGGCGGCGATGGTGCCCGGCACGGCCACCGGCTCGCGATAGAAGGCGGCCGACTGGTGCGGGTTTTCGCCGTAGCGCATGGTGTCGACCTTGTCGAAAGCCAGTTGCAGGCGTTCGGGGAAGGTGGTCGGTTTGTTGTCGGCGTCGAGGCTGGTCAGCCAGTTGGCGATGGCGGCATCGTAACGGGCGGTGTGGGTGAAGGCCTTCTTGGCCAGCGCGAAGCGGGTCCGGTACGAAAGCTCGCCGCCGTTGGCCTTGAGCTCCTCGATCACCGGCGCGTAGTCGTCCGGCTCGGTGATGACGCCGACGCCGCCCTGCTCGTTGCCGTGGTTCTTGGCCGCGGCGCGCACCATGGTCGGGCCGCCGATGTCGATGTTCTCGATGGCGTCTGTCAGCGTGCAATCCTTCTTCGCCACCGTCTGCGCGAAGGGGTAGAGATTGACCACCACCAGGTCGATGGGCGGAATGCCATGCTTGGCCATGGTCGCCGCGTGCTCCGCCGAATCGCGGATGCCGAGGATGCCGCCATGCACCTTGGGATGCAGCGTCTTGACGCGGCCATCGAGCATTTCCGGGAAGCCGGTGTAGTCGGAAACGTCGGTGACGGCGAGGCCGGCGTCGCGCAGCAGCTTGGCGGTGCCGCCGGTGGAGAGCAGCTTGACGCCGAGACCGGCGAGGGCGCGGGCGAAATCGACGGCGCCATGTTTGTCGGAAACGCTGATCAGTGCCTGGGTGACTTTCATGGGGAATACCTTCGCGGGGTCAGAGCAATTCGTAATCGGTGAGCTTGCGGCGCAGCGTGTTGCGGTTGATGCCGAGTATCTCGGCGGCCGTGGTCTGGTTGCCGTTGGCCTGCTTCATGACGACTTCGAGCATCGGCTTTTCGGCGCAACTGCATCACCATGTCGTAAACGGCGTGCGGCACCTCGCCGTCCAGGTCGCGAAAATAGCGATTGAGCGTGCGCCGGACGCAGTCGGAAATGTCGTTGCTCATGCGGCTTGTTCCTGGCAAATGGGTTCGTTGGCGGCCTGGGCGAGAAAGAACTCGTCGGTGGCGGCCAGTTGCTCGCCGCACCGTGGTCATCTGGTTCATGGCGTGGCGGAAACGGGCGGCGCCGACGATGCCCTTGGTGTACCAACTGATGTGCTTGCGCGCGATCTTGGCGCCGGTGTCCTCGCCGTAGAAGGCGTAGAGATCGGTCAGGTGATCGCGCAGGATGCGGTGAATTTCCGCCGCGGTCGGTGGCGCCAGCAGCGTGCCGGTATTCAGGTAATGCTCGATCTCGCGGAACAGCCAGGGCCGGCCCTGCGCCGCGCGGCCGATCATCAGGCCGTCGGCCCCGGTGTGGTCGAGCACGCCGCCGGGCCTTGTGCGGCGAGTCGATGTCGCCGTTGGCGATCACCGGAATCCCCACCCGCGTCTTCACCAGGGCGATGGTGTCGTATTCCGCTTCGCCCATGTACTGGTCGGAGCGGGTGCGGCCGTGGATGGCGATGGCGCGCACGCCGGAGTCCTCGGCGATGCGGGCGATGCGCGGCGCGTTGCGGTTCTGGTGGTCCCAGCCGGTGCGGAACTTGAGCGTCACCGGCGTGTTCGGCACGGCCGCGACGACCGCGGTCAGGATGCGCGCCACCAGAGCCTCGTCCTTCATCAGCGCCGAGCCGGCCATGACGTTGCAGATCTTCTTGGCCGGGCAGCCCATGTTGATGTCGATGATCTGGGCGCCCTGGTCGGCGTTGTGGCGGGCCGCCTCCGCCATCATGGCCGGATCGGCGCCGGCGATCTGCACCGAAATCGGCGCCACCTCGCCCTCGTGGTTGGCGCGGCGCAGGGTCTTGGCGCTGCCGTAGAGCAGGGAGTTGGAGGTGACCATTTCCGAGACCGCCAGCCCGGCACCCAGCTTCTTGCAGAGCTGCCGAAACGGCCGGTCCGTCACTCCGGCCATGGGCGCGACGAACAGATTGTTGCGGAGCGTGAAGCCCAGGAAGTTCATAGGACGAGCGGTGGCGGGGCGGGCGAGGGAAGGCGCGAATTCTACTACCGCCGCTCAATAAGTGGGCAAGACCGGCTGCCGGGAGCGCCCGGCGTTTCCGTGGCTACGAAGCCAGCACGAGGGCCAGGCCAAGCGCCGCCGGCAGGGCCTGGACGAACAGGATCTTGCGGCCGACGGTTGCCGCGCCATACAAACCGGCGACGAGAACGCAGCCAAGGAAGAACACCCTGATACTGGTGCCGTCCGGGCCGAGCATCAGACCCCAGACGAGGCCGGCCGCGAGGAACCCGTTGTAGAGCCCCTGGTTGGCCGCCAACACCTTCGAGGCGGCCGCCGCCTCGCGGGTTTGCCGGAACACTCGCAGCCCGACCGGTTTGTCCCAGAGAAACATTTCCAGGACCAGGAAATAGACGTGAAGCAGGGCGACGAGGGCAATGACGATGTTGGCGGCGAACGACATGGCGGATTACCAGCCGCGCGCGCCGAACATCATGCGGCGGGCGACGAAGGATCGCGCCGGGGGCAGCAGATCGAGGGCGAGCAGGCCGGCACCGCGGGCGTGGCGCAGCAAGGGGTTGTCGTTGCTGAACAGGCGCACCAGCCCGTCGGTGAAGCCCATGGCGCCTCGCCGGTCGATGCGGCGGCCGGCGGCGTAGGCGGCCAGCACTTCGGGGGCGCCGGGGTCGGGGGCATCGGTGAGGGCGCGTGCCAGTTCGAAGATGTCGCGCAGGGCGAGGTTGAAGCCCTGGCCGGCGACCGGGTGCAGGGTCTGGGCGGCGTTGCCGATCCAGACCTGGCGGTCGGCGATCGGCGTTTGCCGGTAGCGCAGGCCCAGGGGGAAGAGGACGCGTGGGCTGGCGGAGGTGAAGCGGACGCGATGGCCGAAGCGGCCTTGCAGCAGCGCCAGGAACCCGCTGTCGCCGAGCGCGGCGACGCGTTCGGCGTCCCCTGTCGCGCAGGTCAGGACGACCGCGTAGTCCTTGCCCCAGGGCAGCGCGGCGACCGGGCCCGCCGGGGTGAAACGCTCCCAGGCGCGGCCCTGGTGTGCCTCGGCGGCGGTGGCGGTACAGATGACCGCGTGCTGGCCGTAGTCGCGCATCATCACGCCGCCGGTATCGGTGTCCACCTGGCCCTCGGCCCAGACGGTCAGCGGCGCATCGGGCCGCGCGTCGACGCGGCGGTTGTCGTGGAAGGCGATGCCGGTTTGCGCCAGGGCCGCCTCCAGGCTGGCGGCCAGGTCGCCGGCGGCGAGCACGTAGCCCAGGGCGGGCACTTGCTCTTCGGCGGCGGTGATGCGGGTGCGGCCGAGCCCGCCCTGGTGGGAGATGTGAATGGTGGCGATGGTGGTGTGCGGGATTGCGTTCCACACGCCGAGGGTGGCCAATATCTGCCGGGCGCCGTGCGACAGGGCGAGGATGCGTTTGTCCGCCCTGGCCGCGCCACGGGGGCGGGCGTCGAGAATCTCGGCCGCGACGCCTTGCCGATGCAGGGCGAGGGCGAGCGCCATGCCCGCCGGGCCGCCACCGACGATGGCCACCGGCCGGGTCATGCCTTGTCCTCGCGCATCAGCGCTTCGATGTCGGCGATCTTCTTCGGCGCGTCGATGGTGAGAATCTCGCAGCCCGCTTCGGTGACCAGCGCATCGTCCTCGATGCGCACGCCGATGTTCCAGAACGCTTCCGGCACGTCGTCGCCGGGCCGCATGTAGCAGCCGGGCTCGACGGTCAGCACCATGCCGGCGGCGAGCGGCCGCCAGTGGTCGTTCGGCGGGTCGCCGCGCTTGTATTCGCCGGCATCGTGCACGTCGCTGCCCAGCCAGTGGCTGGTGCGGTGCATGTAAAAGCGCTTGTAGCTTTCCGACTCGATGACGCCGTCGACGACTGCCGGGCAGCAGCTTCATGTCGATCATGCCCTGGGCCAGCACCTTCACGCGCCGCGTCGTGCGGAGCCATGAAACTGGCGCCGGGGCGGACTGCGGCGATCGCCGCGGATTGGGCGTCGAGCACCAGATCGTAGACGTCGGCCTGCGGGCCGGAGAAGCGGCCATTCACCGGGAAGCTGCGCGTGATGTCCGCGGCATAGCCGTCCAGTTCGCAGCCGGCGTCGATCAGCAGCAGTTCGCCGTCCCGCATCAGCCGGTTGTTGTCGACGTAGTGCAGCACGCAGGCGTTGGCGCCGGAGGCGACGATGGAGGTGTAGGCGGGGTACTGGCTGCCCCGGCGGCGGAACTCGTGGAGCAGCTCCGCCTCGATCTCGTATTCGTGGCGGCCGGCCGCGGCGGCGCGCATGGCGCGGCGATGCGCGCCGGCCGAGATGTCGGCGGCGCGGCGCATCAGGTCGACCTCGTGGCCGTCCTTGATCAGGCGCATTTCGTCGAGCTCGGCGCGCAGGTCATGCAGGGTCGGCGGGGGCGCGTTTGCCGGCGCGGCTCTGTGCCCGCACCGCGTTCAGCGCCGCGGCGACGCGGCCGTCCCAGTCGGCGTCGTAGCCCAGCGAGTGCCAGAGCGCGGGCTGGTTGGCGATCAGCTCCGGCAGCTTTTCGTCGAGCTCCCCGATCGAATGCGCTTCGTCGAAACCGAAGGACTCTTTGGCGCCTTCCGGACCGCAGCGGTAGCCGTCCCAGATTTCCTTGTCGGGATCCTTGTCGCGGCAGAACAGGATGGCTCTTCGGCTTCGGTGCCGGCCAGCAGCACCAGCACCGCCTCCGGTTCGGTGAAACCGGTCAGGTAGTGGAAATAGCTGTCGGCGCGGTAGGGGTACTGCGTGTCGCGGTTGCGCAGCTTCTCGGTGGCGGTGGGCAGTGACGGCGACGCCCGTGCCCATGCGTGCCAGCAGGCGGCGGCGGCGGTCGGCGAAGGGAGCGATGTTCATCGGCCGATTATAGGAGGGCGCGCAGTTCGCGCATCCAGGTCGGCGAGGCGTTGCGGAGTGCCGACATCGACCCAGCGGCCGCCATGCAGTTCTCCCGACACCTTGCCCGCGCGCGATGGCGTCGTGCAGCAGCGGCGCCAGTTTGGCGGACTTGCCGCGCTCGAGCGCCGGCAAACAGCGCCGGACGGTAGATGCCGATACCGGTGAAGGTGTAGTTTCGTCGGCCCGTCCAGGCCGACGCCGCCTGGCCGACAGGGCGAAATCGCCCGCCGCGTGATGCGGCGGGTTGGCCACCAGCACCAGGTGCGCGAGGTCGTCGACCGCGGCCAGGGCGGCGCCGGCGCGGCGCACGTCCCAATCGCACCAGATGTCGCCATTGACGACCAGGAAGGGCTCGTCGCCGAGCAGCGGCAGGGCGTTGGCGATGCCGCCCGCGGTTTCCAGCGCGCCGGGCGGCTCCTCGCGAGTAGCGGATCGACACGCCCCAGGCGTCGCCGTCGCCGAGCAGCGCTTCGATCTGGTCGCCGAGATGGGCGTGGTTGATGACGATCTCGCGGATGCCGGCCTTGGCCAGCCGTTCGATGTGCCAGACGATCAGCGGCTTGCCGGCCACCGGCAGCAGCGGCTTGGGCGTGCGGTCGGTCAGCGGGCGCATGCGTTCGCCGCGCCCGGCGGCCAGGATCATGGCTTTCAAAATGTGTACCCCACTTGCGCCTGCCGGTTTTCCACCTGGTCGAGCAGCCGCAGCAGCGGCGTCAGTTCGCGATAGCGTTCGCAGGCGGCGCGCAGGTAGTTCGCCACCAGCGGCATGTCCTTGAGGTAGCCGTCCTTGCCGTCGCGGTGGTAGAGGCGGGCGAAGATGCCCAGCACCTTGACGTGGCGCTGCACGCCCATCCATTCGTAGTCGCGGTAAGAAATCGCCGAAGTCCTGCGCGCACCGGCAGGCCGGCCTTGCGCGCCTGCTCCCAGTAGCGGATCAGCCAGTCGAGCACGCGTTCCTCGGGCCACTCGATGTAGGCATCCTTGAACAGCGAGACCAGGTCGTAGCTGATCGGGCCGAACACCGCGTCCTGGAAATCGATGATGCCCGGGTTGGGTTCGGTGACCATCAGGTTGCGCGAGTGGTAGTCGCGATGCACATAGACCGCCGGCTCGGCCAGATTGACGGCGAGGATCTTGCTCGAACACCGCCGCCAGTTCGGCCCGCTGCCGTTCCGTCAGCGTCCAGCCCGACATGACGCGCCAGGTACCAGTCGGGAAAGAGGTCCAGTTCCCGCTTGAGCAGGTCGCGGTCGTAGGGCGGCAGCTCGTCCGGCCGGCTGGCGAGCTGGATCTTGATCAGTGCCTCGATGGCCTCGCCGTAGTGGTCGTCGGCGTTGGCGTCGGTCAGGGCCGCCAGATAGGTCGTCGAGCCGAGGTCGGAAAGCAGCAGGAAGCCGCGCTCGAGGTCCTCGGCGACGACCTCGGGCACATGGACGCCGGCATCGTGGAACAGCCGCTGGACATGCAGCCACGGCCGCACGTCCTCGTGGCCCGGCGGGGCATCCATGACGACCAGCGTGGCGCCGTCGGCGAAAGTCGCGCGCAGGTAGCGGCGAAAACTGGCATCGGCCGACGCCGGGGCCAGCGAACAGGGTCGTCCCGGCAAGAGTCCGGCGAGCCAATCCTGAATCTGTAGCTGCCTGAGTTGCTGTGTTTCCACGCCGGATGACTCAAGTCGAATGATAGAATCGCAAATTCTATCATCGGCTGGCAACGCGCTCTGGCGCAGCGACTTCACGATATCTCGACTAGGGCAACGATGCAGTCTCGCATGCGCGCATATTCCGGCTGGGCGTTTCTCGGCGCAACCTTGGGCGCCATCTTCGCCGCCATGGGCGGTGGCGCCGGCGCTGCCGTCGCCGCCGAGCCGCTGCCGCCGCTGCGCGTCGATCCTGCTCTGCTGAAGGCGACGCCAAAGCCGCTGGAAAGAGCGGCCACACCGCCCCGCGTTGGTACGCCAAGCACGCCAGGTGCGCCAGTGAAACCGGCCGCCGGGCTCGCACCCGCCGTATCCGCTACCCCGGCGCCACCCGCCGCCGCGACGACCCCCCCTTCCGCCGCCGATTCCACCTTCATCCAGGCCGACGAGATCCTCGGTCGCAACGATGTCGAGACGGTTGCCGAGGGCCATGTCGAGATGACCCGGACCGGCAGCCGGTTGACCGCCGACCACCTGATCTATCGGCATCTCGAAGACGAAAGCGAGGCCGTCGGCAATGTGCGCCTGACCCGCGACCAGGACGTGATCACCGGGCCGCACATGCAGATGAAGGTGCAGGACAATCTGGGCGTCTTCGAACAGCCGCATTACAGCATCACGCGGATCCCGCAGGCCGTCGCCGGCGCGGCCGCCTATTCCGCCGCGCCGCGCCAGCCGGTGACCGGCACGGGCGAGGCGAGCCGGATCGATTTCGAGGGCGAAGGCTTGTACCGCCTCAAGGCCGCCACCTACAGCACCTGCGTGCCGCCGAATCGCGACTGGTACCTGCAGGCCGACGAGATGTATCTCGACTACAACAGCGAGACCGGCGAGGCCTCCGGCAGCAAGATCTACTTCAAGGACACGCCGATCCTCTATTGGCCTTGGCTGACCTTCTCGCTCAACAACCAGCGCAAGTCGGGGCTGCTGGCGCCGACCATCGGCTCGAGCAGCACCAGCGGCCTGGAACTCACCGTGCCCTGGTACTGGAACATCGCGCCGAACATGGATGCCACCATCGCGCCGCGCATCCTGTCCCGGCGCGGCGTGCAGCTCAATTCGGAGTTCCGTTACCTCGAGCGCGCCTACACCGGCATGGCGCGCGTCGAATACCTGCCCAACGATCAACTGGCCCACGAAAATCGCAGCGCCTATGCCTTGGTGCACAACCAGATCCTGGCGCCGGGCCTGACCGGCAACCTCAATCTGAACGGTGTCTCGGACGACCGCTACTTCGCCGATCTATCCTCCAAGGTGGCGATGGTCTCGCAGGCCAACCTGCTGCGGCAGGGCAGCCTCACCTACAGTGCCGGCGGCTGGTGGCAGGCCAATCTGCTGGTCCAGCGCTATCAGACCTTGCAGGATCCGGCGGCACCCGTCGCCACGCCGTACTATCGACTGCCGCAGCTCACGCTGACGGCGGCGCGGCCCGACCTGCCGGGCGGGCTGGCTTTCAACTTCGCCAGCGAGTATGTGAACTTCAGCCATCCGACCCAGGTCATCGGCCACCGCTCGACGCTCTATCCGCAGCTCGCCTTGCCGTTGCAGACCTCGGCCTTCTTCCTCACGCCCAAGCTGGGTCTGCACTTGAGCCGTTACACCCTGGACCGCCAGGCCGCCGGGGTACCGGATCAACTGAGTCGGACCGTGCCCATCTTCAGCATCGATTCGGGCGTGGTGTTCGAGCGCGACGTCAACTGGTTCGGCCGGTCGCTCAACCAGACGCTGGAGCCGCGCTTCTTCTACCTCTATGTGCCGAACCGCGACCAGGGCCAGATTCCGGTCTTCGATTCCGCGCTCACCGATTTCAACTTCGCCCAGATCTTCGGCGAGAACCGCTATGGCGGCGGCGACCGCATCGGCGATGCCAACCAGTTGACTTCGGCGCTGGTGTCCCGCCTCATCGATCCCGGCACCGGGGCCGAACTGATGCGCGGCGCCGTCGGCCAGCGTTTCTACTTCCACGACCAGCAGGTCACCCTGCCCGGCGAAGTGGCGCGCGTCAGCCGCAAGACCGACTTGCTGGCGGCGTTTTCGGGACGGGTGCTGCCCCACGTGCATCTCGACGCCGGCTGGCAGTACAGCCCGAATTTCGACCGCACCGAACGCCTCAACGTCGGCGGGCGCTACCAGCCGGAGAGCAACAAGGTGCTGAACGCCGGCTATCGCTATACCCGCGACCAGGTCGGCCAGGTCGATGTCTCCGGCCAGTGGCCGCTCGCCGGCGCCTGGTATGGCGTCGGCCGCTACAACTATTCGCTCAAGGAACGCCGCCTGATCGAAGGCGTGGCCGGTCTCGAGTACGACGGCGGCTGCTGGGTGGCGCGCGTCGTGCTGCATCGCCTGGCGACGCAAACGACGACGGCGTCCACCACCTTCTTCCTCCAGCTCGAGCTGAACGGACTGGCCCGCATCGGGTCGAATCCGCTGGAATTGCTCAAGCGCAACATCGCCGGCTACGGGCTGATCAATCAGCCGACCGCCGACCCTGTCTTCGGTGCCAACTGACCTATCGCCATGAAACGTCCATCCCTTTTCGCCCTGGCCGCCCTGCTGTTCTTCCCCTTGATCGCCACGGCGCAATCGGCCCGCGCCCGGCCGGTCGATGCCGACCGCATCGTCGCCGTCGTCAACAGCGAAGCCATCACGCTCTTCGAATTGCGCTCGCGTCTGGCGCTGGTCGAGCGCCAGTTGCGCGGCCAGAACGTGGAACTGCCGCCGCGCGAGGTGCTGGAAAAGCAGTTGCTCGAACGCATGATCGTCGATCGGACCCAGATGCAGTTCGCCAAGGAAACCGGCATGCAGATCTCCGACGCCGAGCTCGATGCCGCGCTGCGCCGCATCGCCGAAAGCAACCGCATGGACGTGGCCGACGTTCCGGCAGGCGCTGGAACGCGACGGCATCGCCTGGCTGAAGTTCCGCGAGGAAATTCGCCAGGAAATGACCATCGCCCGCCTGCGCGACCGCGAGGTCGACAACCGCCTGGCCATCTCCGAAGGCGAGATCGACAACTATCTGGAAAAGGCCGACCAGCCCGGCGCCAACGAGGAAATCGTGCAGGTGGCCCACATCATCGTCCGCGTGCCGGAACAGGCCAATGCCCAGCAACTGGAGCGCATCCGCGACCGCGCCGAGCAGGCCGTCGAACAGTTGCGAAAGGGCGAGGACTTCGGCCGGGTCGCCGCCGCGTTCTCGGACGCGCCGGACGGCCTGGCCGGCGGCACCATGGAGGCGCGCGCGGTCGACCGCCTGCCGGCGCTCTACGCCGAGGCTGTCCAGAAGCTCAAGCCGGGCGAAACCAGCGGCATTCTCCGGAGCCCGGCCGGCTTTCATATCGTCCGGCTGCTCGGCCAGGCAGGGCGGCGCCCTGCAGGTGCAGGCCCTGAAGCAGACGCATGCCCGCCACATCCTGATCAAGGTCAACGAACTGGTCTCCGACGCCGAAGCGCAAGCGCCGCCTGGTCGGGCTGAAGGAGCGGCTCGACAACGGCGGCGATTTCGCCGAACTGGCCCGCCTGCACTCCAACGACCTGTCGGCCGCCAAGGGCGGCGACCTGGGCTGGCTCTACCAGGGCGACACCGTGCCCGAGTTCGAGAAGGCCATGGATGCGCTGAAGATCGGTGAAATCAGCGAGCCGGTGCGCTCGCCCTTCGGCTGGCACCTGATCCAGGTGCTGGAACGGCGCACCGAGGATGCCATCGAAGGAACGCCAGCGCCTGATGGCGCGCCAGGCCCTGCGCGAGCGCAAGTCCGACGAGGCCTACCAGGACTGGCTGCGCCAGCTGCGCGACCGCGCCTACGTCGAGTATCGCCTGGAAGACAAGCTGACCTGCAACGCCGGTCATCGCCGTCACCTCCGGCGAGCCGGCCGGCATCGGCCCGGACATCTGCCTGCGCCTGGCGTGGCAGCAGAAGTCGCCGGCCGCGCATCGCTGGTGGTGCTGGGCGACCGCGGCCTGCTGCGACGCAGCGCGCCGCGCAGCTTGGGCATCGACATCGGCACGGCCTGCGACATTCGCCACGTGCCGCTGCGCGCACCCGGTGCGTCGCCGGCCAGCTCGACGCCGCCAACGCCCGCTACGTGCTCGACCTGCTCGACGCCGCGCTGGCCGGCTGCCGTCGGCGGCGAATTCGCCGCCATGGTCACCGCGCCGGTGCACAAGGGCGTCATCAACGATGCCGGCATCCCCTTCACCGGCCATACCGAATATCTGGCCGAGCAGACCGCACACGCCGCACGTGGTGATGATGCTGGCCGGCCGGCGACGGCGGCCTGCGCGTGGCGCTGGCCACCACCCACCTGCCGCTGAAGGACGTGCCGGCTGCGATCACCCGCGACGAGCTCGACCACCACCCTGCGCATCCTGCATGCGCGACCTGCGAGCGAAGTTCGGCATCGCCCAGCCGCGCATCCTGGTCGCCGGCCTCAATCCGCATGCCGGCGAAGGCGGCCACCTGGGCCGCGAGGAAATCGACGTGATCGCGCCGGTGCTCGACGCGCTGCGCGCCGAGGGCATGGACCTGGTCGGGCCCGCTGCCGGCCGACACCCTGTTCACCCGCAACGTCCTGGCCGGTTCCGATGCGCAGCTGGCGATGTACCACGACCAGGGCCTGCCGGTGCTGAAGTACGCCAGCTTCGACGACGGCATCAACGTCACGCTGGGCCTGCCCATCATCCGCACCTCGGTCGATCACGGCACCGCGCTCGATCTCGCCGGCACGCGGCACGTGCCGACGCCGGCAGCCTGTTCGCGGCGGTCGAACTGGCCGCGAGCGCGACATCGTGCAGCCGCGGCGCATGAACGAACCGTTGCAGGAAGCATCGCGCCGCGCAAGCGCTTCGGCCAGAACTTCCTGGTTCGACCGCGGCATCATCGCCAACATCGTCGACGCCATCGCGCCGCAGCCGCGACGATCGCGTGGTCGAGATCGGCCCCGGCCTGGGCGCGCTGACCGAACCGCTGCTGGCAGCGCTCGATCACCTGCATGTGGTCGAGATCGACCGCGACCTGATCGCCCGCCTGCGCGAGCGCTTCCCGGCCGAGCGCGCTGACCATCCACGAAGGCGACGCGCTGAAATTCGATTTCGGCGCGCTGGGCACGCGACCTGCGCGTCGTCGGCAATCTGCCCTACAACATCTCCACGCCGCTGCTGTTCCATCTCGCCGGCTTCGCCGACGCGGTCCGCGACATGCACTTCATGCTGCAAAAGGAAGTGGTCGACCGCATGGTCGCCGCGCCCGGCACGCCGGACTACGGCCGCTGTCGGTGATGCTGCAATACCGCTTCGACATGGAACGGCTGTTCGTCGTGCCGCCGGGCGCCTTCAATCCCGCCGCCCAAGGTCGATTCGGCCATCGTGCGCCTGCTCCCCAAGCCAAAGGCGCAGCTCGACGCGCGCGACGAGGCGCTGCTGGCCAAGCTGGTGCTGGCGGCCTTCGGCCAACGGCGCAAGATGCTGCGCAACAACCTGCGCGACCTGGTCGACGAAGCCGGCCTGGAGGCCGCCGGCATCGCCCCGACCGCCCGCGCCGAGGAACTGGCGGTGGCCGATTTCGTCCGGCTGGCCAACGCGCTCGCCAAATGAAAACGGCCCGCCGAAGCGGGCCTTTTCGCTGGCGAAGCGGCCGATTTACTTTCTTGGCGCAGGTGTTCAGGCCGATGATCGGGTAGAGCGGGCAGAAGCCGATCAGCGCCGGTGGCCAGGGGCGACGACGCCGATCCAGGCCCACACCGGGCCACCCATGAGCGCCCAGGCGACCAGGGCCAGGCCGACAACAATACGCAGGATACGATCGATACCGCCGACGTTCAGTTTCATGTGAGTTTCTCCTTGGGGTGGTTGGGGGACGACGGAAGCGCATTTGACCACCCGCGCCGCGGCGAGTCTGTGACCAAAGTTACACGGCGGCTCAGAGGGCGATCCGCCGCAGCCCGGCCGGATCGAGGATCTCCACCTGCTCGCGGGCGAGCCGCACCAGGCCCTGTTCGGCGAAGCTCTTGAGCAGCCGGCTGACCATCTCGCGCACGCTGCCCAGTTCGTCGGCCAGTTGCTGGTGGGTGGCCTGTGACGATCTTGCCCTTGCCGAGCAGCAGGCCGGCCAGGCGCTGGTCGAGCTTGCGGAAGGCCACGTCTTCGATCAGTTGCATCAGGTCGGCGATGCGTTCGGAGAACAGGTCGAAGACGAAGTCGCGAAACGCCGGGTCCGCCAGCAATTCGTCGAACAGGCGCGCGCGGCATCAGCACCAGCGTCGTCTCGCTTTCGGTCGACGCCGCGCGCGTTGTAGTCGGTGTGGCCGAGCAGGCAGCTCGACGTGATGATGCAGGATTCGCCGGGCAGCACGCGGTAGAGCGGCAGTTCACGGCCGTTGGCGGCCGGTTTGACGACCCGGATCGCGCCCGGTCAGGACGAACGGAAAGCCCTGGCAGGCCTGGTGTTCGTCGAACAATACCGTTCCGGCCGGCACCGTCACGGTCTGCACCTGCTCCAGCACCCGCCTGCTGCAAGCGCGGCCGGCAGCCGCGACAGCACCGGATAGAGTTCGTTCAAGTGAGCCGCGTTCATGGCGACGGGTTCGCCAGCTCGGCGATGACCGGCGCATGGTCGGAAGGGCGCTCCAGCTTGCGCGGCGCCTTGTCGATCGCGCAGGCCGTGCAGCGCCGTGGCGAGCGCCGGCGACAGCAGGATATGGTCGATGCGCAGGCCCATGTTGCGCCGGAAGGCCATCATCCGGTAGTCCCACCAACTGAATAGCCTTGTCCGGCTGCTCGAACAGGCGGAACGCGTCGCGCAGGCCCAGCCCGATCAAGGCGGCGAAACGCGTGCGCGCTCCGGCTTCGCGAGCAGAGGATCTGGCCCTTGCCATGCCACCGGGTCGTGCACGTCGCGATCGTCCGGCGCGATGTTGTAGTCGCCCAGCAGGGCCAGACGCGGATAGCGCTGCAATTTCGCCCTCGAGCCAGCCGCGCAGCGCGCGTCAGCCAGTTCAGCTTGTAGTCGTACTTGTCGGAACCGACCGCCTGGCCGTTGGGCATGTAGGCGCAGACGATGCGCACGCCGTCCACCGTGGCGGCGATGACGCGCGCCTGCGGATCGTCGAAATCGGGAATGTCGCGCGCGACGTCGCGAGCCGTCCGCGCGGCGAGGATGGCGACGCCGTTGTAGGTCTTCTGGCCGTGGTGCACGGCCCGGTAGCCGGCGGCCTCGATGCTCGGCGAACGGGAAGGCCTTGTCCTCGATCTTGGTCTCCTGCAGGCAGAGCACGTCCGGCTTCTGCGGCCGCCAGCCAGTCGAGCACGTGCGGCAGCCGCACCTTGAGCGAATTGACGTTCCAGGTGGCGATTTTCATGATTGGCGGCGATGATACTCCAGCCCCCCGGGTTCTATAATGACCCGAAATCTACAGGGCGATGCCCGGGAGAATAGCCGCATGAGCAACGGTTCCGACCGCCGCCAGTTCTGGCGCGCCGCTTTCCATTCCGGTGTGACCATGGTCGATGCCTCCGGCAGCGTGCCGGCGGAACTGGTCGATATTTCCCTGCGCGGGGCGTTGATCAAGGTACCGCCTGGCTGGACGGGCCGCATCGACAACACCTGCCAGATCAAACTGAAGCTGGCCGACGATGCGGTGATCATCATGCGCGCCGTGGTGGCCCACGTTCAGGGTCGGCGGGTCGGCTTGCGCTGCGAAAACATCGACATCGACAGCATCACCCACCTGCGCCGTCTGGTGGCCTTGAACGCGGGCGATGCCAGCCTGCTGGATCGGGAGTTTTCCGCCCTGCTGGCGGACTGATCAGGGCGCGGCGGGTTTGCGCGGGTTGGCGCCGGGTTTGGCGGCTGCCTTGGGATAGCCGGCGGCGTCAAGCAGGTTGTCCCAGTCCGACCTCAGGTAACCCTTGGCGACCTTTGAGCCGATATGCATGATCGGCACGATCGGATCGCCGTCGCCAAGCAGCGGGCGCAGCGTCGCGATGTCCGCCTCGTTGACGATTCGCTTTTCGGTGAATGGAACGCCGCGTTGCGTCAGGTGGTCGCGCCCTTCCTTGCAGGGGTCGCCGCAGTCGTTTTGCGAGTACAAGGTGACGGGATAGTCGGCGATGGCCTGGCGCAGCGCGTACGAGGCGGTCGGGTCGGCGCCGAGCATCACCGAGGGCTTCTTCTCCACCTTGGCCGCCTCGTTGGGCGCGGGCGGCCGATCCGTGTAGTGAACCTTGCCTTCCTTGTCGACCCAGCGGTAGGTGGACTGCGCGGTGGCGGCGAACGCCAGCGCCAGCAGGGAAAGGGCGAGCAGGAATCTCATCGGCAACCTCCGGTCGGGCTCATGCGTCGATCATGCCATTATGCCGCAACAGCGCATCGACGCGACGGTTCGCGGCCGCGGAAGGCCTTGAACGATTCCATGGCCGGCCGCGAGCCGCCGACGGCGAGGATCTCGCGCCAGAAGCGTTCGCCGGTTGTCCGCGTCGAGCATGCTGCCGCACGACTGCGGCCCGCCTCCTCGAAGGCGGCGTAGGCATCGGCCGAGAGCACTTCCGCCCACTTGTAGCTGTAGTAGCCGGCCGCATAGCCGCCGCCGAAGATGTGCGAAAAACTCTGCGGAAAGCGGTTCCACTCCGGCGGGAAGATCACCGCCACTTCCTGGCGCACTTCGTCGAGCAGCTGCTGCACGGTGCGCGTGCCGGCGGCGTCGAATTCGCTGTGCAGGCAGCAGGTCGAACAGCGAGAACTCGATCTGGCGCAGCGTCTGCATGCCGCTCTGGAAGTTCTTCGCCGCGATCATCTTGTCGTAGAGGGCGCGCGGCAGCGGCTCGCCCGTTTCGGCATGGGCGGTCATGCCCGACAGCACGTCCCATTCCCAGCAGAAGTTCTCCATGAACTGGCTGGGCAGTTCCACCGCGTCCCATTCGACGCCGTCGATGCCCGATACCGGCAGGTCGTCGACCTCGGTCAGCAGGTGGTGCAGGCCGTGGCCGGTTTCGTGGAACAGCGTCAGCACGTCGTCATGGCTGAAGGTGGCGGGCCGCCGGTTCGCCTTCGCCCACCGGCGCGGGAAAGTTGCAGCACAGATAGGCGACCGGCGTCTGGATGCCGGCGTCGGTCTGGCGGCGGCCGATGGCGTCGTGCCATCCAGGCGCCGCCGCGCTTGGTGTCGCGCGCGTAGAGGTCGAGATAGAACTGGCCGATCAGACTGGCCGTCGCGCGGTGATGCGGAAGAAGCGCACGTCCGGATGCCAGACCGGCGCCGTGTCGGCCTCGATGCTGCACGCCGAACAGCGCCTCGATGACGCGGAACAGGCCGGCCAGCACCTTCGGCTCGGGAAAGTACTGCTTCACCTCGTCGTCGGAGAAGGCATAGCGCGCCTGCTTGAGCTTTTCGGCTGCCCAGGCCATGTCCCAGCTTTCCAGCTTGTCCATGCCCAGTTCCGCCCGTGGCGAATTCGCGCAACTCGGCGACATCGCGCTCGGCGAAGGGCCGCGCCTTGGCCGCCAGTGTCGCGCAGGAAGCCGGCCACCTGCGCGGCGAGTCGGCCATCTTGGGCACCAGCGACACTTCGGCGTAGTTGGCGTAGCCGAGCAGCTCCGCCTCCTCGGCGCGCAGTTTCAGCAGAACGCGCTCGATCAGCGGGCCGTTGTCCCATTGCGGCTCGCCGAATTCCGACGCCCGCGTCGCGTAGGCGCGGTACATGCGCGCGCGCAAGCTCGCGGTCGTCGGCGTATTGCATGACCGGGATGTAGGACGGCGCCTGCAGGGTGAACTTCCAGCCGGGCTTGCCGTCCTTCTCCGCCGCCGCGCGCGCGGCGGCCTTGACGTCGTCGGGCAAGCCCGGCCAGGCGCCGCTTCGTCGTCGTCACCCATTCGGCGTGGGCGTTGGTGGCATCGAGCAGGTTCTCGGAGAACTTCGCCGCCAGCGCGGACAGCTCCTCCTGTATCGCCTTGAAGCGCGGCTTTTGCGTCCTCGGGCAGTTCGGCGCCGGAAAGCCGGAAGTCGCGCAGGTCGTTGTCGACGATGCGCTGCCGCGTCGGCCGTCAGCGTCGCGTATTCGGCGCTCGCCGCAAGCGCCTTGAACTTGGCGAACAGCGCCAGGTTCTGGCCGAGTTCGGCGTAGAAGCGGGTCACCTCTGGCAGCATGGCGTTGTAGGCCTCGCGCCATTCCGGCACGTCATCACCGCATGCATGTGGCCGACGATGCCCCAGGCGCGGCCAAGCCGCTCGCCGGCATCGGTCAGCGGCTGCACGAAGTCGTCCCAGGTCGCGGGCATTCCGGGCCGCTCGAGCCGTGCGACCAGTGCGCGGTTCTCTTCCAGCAGTTGGCGGATGGCAGGCGCCACGTGATCGGGCTGATGTCGCGTCAAAGCGCGGCAGCCCGGTAAATCGAGGAGTGGGTTCATGCTTCCATGTATTGAGGCGAGACGGCGCAAAACAATGCCGTCTAGGGGCTGCAGCGAGCGCAAGGCCGTCCCGGAACTGACTTTTAGCAGGTCAGGCGTTCCAGTGCTTCGCGGTACTTGGCGGAGGTCTTTTCCAGGATCTCGGCCGGCAGCTTCGGCCCGGGCGCCTGCTTGTTCCAGTCCAGCGTCTCCAGGTAGTCGCGCACGAACTGCTTGTCGAAGCTGGCCGGGCTGGTGCCGACCTGGTAGGTGTCGGCCGGCCAGAAGCGCGACGAATCGGGCGTCAGCACCTCGTCGATCAGGTAGAGCTTGCCCGCCGCGTCGAGGCCGAACTCGAACTTGGTGTCGGCGATGATGATGCCGCGCGTCGCGCGCGTAGTCCGCCGCCTCCTGTAGAGGCGCAGCGCGGCGTCGCGCACCTGGGCGGCCAGCGCCGCGCCGATGGTCTTTTCGACGGTGGCGAAATCGATGTTCTCGTCGTGGGTGCCGAGCTCGGCCTTGGTCGACGGCGTGAACAGCGGTTCGGGCAACTGCTGGGCCATTTGCAGCCCGGCCGGCAGCGGAATGCCGCACACCTTGCCGGTCGCCTGGTAGTCCTTCCAGCCCGAGCCGATCAGGTAGCCGCGCACCACCGCCTCGATCGGCAGCGGCTTGAGCCGCTTGACGACGATGGCGCGGCCGCGCACCTGGTCGCGCTCGGCCTCGCCGGCCACGACGGTCTCCGGATCGATGCCGGTCAGCTGGTTGGGCATGATGTGGCCGAGCTTGCCGAACCAGAAATTGGCCACGGCGGTCAGCACCTCGCCCTTGCCCGGGAATCGGGTCGGGCAGGATCACGTCGAAGGCGGACAGCCGGTCGCGTGGTGACGATCAGCATCTTGTCGTCGCCGACGGCGTAGTTGTCGCGCACCTTGCCGCGGCCAAGCAGGGGCAGGCTCTTGATATCGGACTCGAATAGCGGTGTGCTCATGATTACTCGCTTACGTAGGGTTTCTCGGTGATCTTGTCTTCCCGGTAGGGAAACCGCACATGGCCATAGCGGATGACCAGCACGGCCAGGGTCAGCAGCAGAATGGCCGCCGCCGCTGTCAGCATGCGCAACTCGGACATTTCCTTGACGTCCAGAATCAGGTAGCGGGCCAGGGCGACCATGGCGATGTAGAGCGGATAGCGCACCGGCAGGTGGCCCGACTTGAAGTACTGGCCGATCATGGCCAGCACCTCCAGGTAGAGGAACATCAGCAACAGGTCGGCAAGCATCACCCGCTGGGCGGTGAACATCGTCACCACCTCGTGGTACATCGCCGTCGTGGTGGCGAAGGCGATGACCAGCAGGCCGACATATTCGATGATGTCGAGCCCGCCGCCAAAGAAGCGGCGGATGCGGTCGAAAGTGTGCGATTGAATGTCCATGGCGACGGGAGTGGAGGGCCGCGCCGGCCCACCGGGCGGGGTCGGAACTTTACCGCAAAACCGGTGGGCTTACACTGCGGGTTCGGCGGCCTGGTCCGCAACCCCGGAAGCTCGAGATGAACATCGAACTCACCCCGCTGGAAACCCGCGTCATCGGCTGCCTGATTGAAAAGCAGATCACCACTCCGGAGCACTACCCCCTGTCCTTGAACGCCCTCACCAACGCCTGCAACCAGAAGAGCAACCGCGATCCGGTGCTGGATCTCGCCGAAGCCGACGTCCAGGCAGTCGTGGACGGGCTGGTTCGCAGGTTTCACGTCAGCGAACATGGCGGCTTCGGCAGCCGCGTCGCGAAGTACCAGCACCGCTTCTGCAACACCGAATACGGCAGCCTGAACTTTTCCGCCCAGGAACTGGCCATCGTCTGCGAACTGTTCCTGCGCGGCCCGCAGACCCCGGGCGAACTGCGCAGCCGGGCCAGCCGCCTGGGCCATTTCAACGATGTCGGCGAGGTCGAGGCGGCGCTCGAGCGACTGGCGCGCCGGGATGACGGCCCCTTCGTCGTTCGGCTGCCCCGCGAGCCGGGCCGGCGCGAGTCGCGCTACGCCCATTTGTTCAGCGGCGAGCCGGTCATGGCGGTGGACCCGGTCGCCGCAGGGCAGGGCAGCGTGGTTCCAGCCGACCCCGCAGCGAGCGCACCGGGTCGGCTGGAGCGCCTGGAGCAGCGTGTGACGGAACTGGAAGCGCTAGTGGCCTCGCTGCGCGAGCGCCTGGGCGGCTACCCGGACTGACATGGGCATGATTGCACTGCGTCGCTGGTTTGCCGCCCTGCTGGTCTGGCCCCTGCTGGCCTGGAGCCAGGCCGCGCCGGTCACGCCGGTTCGCTACGATCTGTCGCAGGCGATCTTTCATCCGGTCGTCGCCGAGCATGGCATGGTCGCCACGGACCATCGCCTGGCCAGCGAGGCCGGCCTGCGGATGCTGCGGCGGGGCGGCAACGCCGTCGATGCCGCCGTGGCCATCGGCTTCGCCTTGGCGGTCGTCCTGCCCAGCGCCGGCAACCTCGGCGGCGGCGGGTTCATGGTGATCCACGAGGCGGCCAGCGGCCGCGACATCGCCGTCGATTTCCGCGAAATGGCTCCGGCCGCGGCGAGGGCGGACATGTACCTCGACGCGCAGGGGGCCGTGGTCCCGCAACGCTCGCTCTACACGCACCTGGCGGTCGGCGTACCCGGCACGGTGGCCGGCCTGGCCCATGCCCTGGCTCGCCATGGCACGCTACCCCTGCCGGTCGTCATGGCGCCGGCGATCCGACTGGCCCGGCAGGGTTTTCCGGTCAGCGCGGATCTGGCGCGCATGCTCGAAGCGCAGCGCGAACGACTCGGCGCCTGGCCCGCCGCCCGGGCCATCTTCTTCCGCGCCGGCCGACCCCTGGCGGCCGGCGAACGTCTGGTGCAGAAGGACCTGGCACGCTCGCTGGCCTTGATCGCCCGGCAGGGTCCGCGCGCCTTCTACCAGGGTGATATCGGCCACCGCATCGCCGCCGAAATGGCCCATCGGGGCGGCCTGATCACGCTGGCCGACCTCGGCGGCTACCGGGTCGTCGAACGAGCGCCAGTGGTGGGCAGCTACCGGGGCTACCAGATCGTTTCGATGCCGCCGCCCAGTTCCGGTGGCACGCACATCGTGCAGATGCTCAATCTCCTGGAGCGGTTTCCCCTGGCCGAGTACGGTGCCGGCAGCGCCCGCACGCTGCACCTGCAGGCGGAGGCGATGAAGCTCGCCTATGCCGATCGTGCCGAATGGCTCGGCGACCCGGATTTCGGTCGGGTGCCAGTCGCCGGACTGACTTCGCGCGCCTATGCCGACCAGTTGGCGCGGGGTATCGACCCGGACCGCGCCCGGCCAGCCGCCGAGATACGCCCCGGCCGGCCACAGGCTTACGAGTCGGAGCAGACCACCCACTACTCGGTGGCCGATCGGCATGGCAATGCCGTCGCCACCACCTACACACTCAATCTTGCTTTCGGCAGCGGCATCGTCGCCGCCGGCACCGGCATCCTGCTCAACAACGAGATGGATGACTTCGTCGCCAAGCCGGGCGTGCCGAACGCCTTCGGCCTGGTCGGCGGCGCCGCCAACGCCATCGCGCCCGGCAAGCGACCGCTCTCCTCGATGTCGCCGACCATCGTCCTCAAGGACGGCCGTCCCTGGCTGGTTACCGGCAGTCCCGGCGGCAGCCACATCATCACGGCCACCCTGCAGACCCTGATCGACAGCATCGACTTCGTCATGAACCCGGCCGAAGCGGCCGCCGCGCCGCGCGTCCATCACCAGTGGACGCCGGACGAACTGCGCGTCGAAAAGGGCATCAGCCCCGATACGCTCGAACTGTTGCGGCAGCGCGGCCACCGGGTGGTGATCGGTCCGCCCATGGGTCGCATCCAGACCATCCGCATCGACGGCGGCGGCTTCCAGGGCTATTCGGACCCGCGCAGCCCCGATGCCGCCACGCTCGGCTACTGAACAAGGAGCAGATGCCATGAACCACGAGACGCTGCAAACGGAGCTCGACGGGGCGGTGGCCACCGTGACCCTCAATCGGCCCGACAAGGCCAACGCCCTGTCGGCGGCCATGTGGCAGGAATTGCGCGCCGCCATGCGCTGGGCCGACGAGACCGACGCGGTGCGCGTCGTCATCCTGCGCGGCGCCGGCCGGCACTTTACCGCCGGCATCGATCTTGCCATGCTGGCCGGCATCGAACGGGAGATCCAGGACGACTGCCCGGGGCGCAGTCGGGAAAAGCTGCGCCGGCTCATCCTCGATCTCCAGGATTGCCTGACCAGCATCGAGCGCTGTCGCAAACCGGTGCTCGCCGCGATCCACGGCGCCTGCGTCGGCGGCGGCGTCGATCTGGCCGTCGCCTGCGACATGCGCTATTGCAGCGCCGAGGCGCGCTTCGCCGTCAAGGAAATCGACATCGGCATGACCGCCGATGTCGGCACCCTGCAACGCCTGCCGCGCCTGATCGGCGAGGGCCTGGCGCGCGAACTGGCCTACACCGGCCGCGAGGTGAACGGTGACGAAGCGCAGGCGTTGCGTCTGGTCAACCGCTGTTTCGCCACGCCCGAGGCGCTCTTCACCGGCGTGCGCGACATCGCCGGTGTGATCGCCGCCAAGTCGCCGCTGGCGGTACGCGGCTGCAAGGAAGCGATCACCTACGCCCGCGACCATTCGATCGCCGACGGCCTCAACCAGGTCGCCACCTGGAACGCGGCGCTGCTGCTGTCGAAGGATCTCGCCGAGGCCGGGCGCGCCGCCCGGGAAGGGCGCCCGCCCAGGTTCGCCGACTGATGCGATGACCGGCCAGCAGCCACCCCCGGCGACCCCCGGTCCCGACGCCATCCAGCGCGTCGTCAAGGTGCGCCGCGACTACAACAGCTGGGTCGCCAGCGAGACGATGGAGGACTACGCGCTGCGCTTCACGCCGCGCGCTTTCGCAAGTGGTCGGAACTGCGCGTCGCCAACACCGCCTTCGGCGCCGCCGTCCTTCCTGATGCTGGAGGCGGTGGGCGCCACGCTGCTGGTGCAGTACGGCTTCATCAACGCCGTTCTGGGCCATCCTCGCCACCGGGCTGATCATCTTCCTGGCCGGCCTGCCGATCAGCATCTACGCCGCGCGCTACGGCGTCGACATGGACCTGCTGACGCGCGGCGCCGGCTTCGGCTACATCGGCTCGACCATCACCTCGCTGATCTACGCCAGCTTCACCTTCATCTTCTTCGCGCTCGAGGCGGCGGTCATGGCCTATGCGCTGGAGCTGGCCTCGACATCCCGCCCGCCTGGGGCTACCTGATCTGCGCGCTGGTGGTGATTCCGCTGGTCACCCACGGCGTCACCGCCATCAGCCGGCTGCAGGTGCTGGACGCAGCCGCTGTGGCTGGTGATGCTGGTGCGTGCCCTTCGTCTTCGTGCTGTGCGCGCGACCCGAGGCGTTCGCGCGGCCTGACGCACTACGCCGGCGATCAGTGGCAGCGGCGGGCAGTTCGACCTGCACCTGTTCGGTGCCGCGCTGACGGTGGGCATCGCGCTGATCACGCAGATGGGCGAGCAGGCCGACTACCTGCGCTTCATGCCCGCACGCACCGCCGCCAACCGCGCGCCGCTGGTGGGCCGGCGTGCTGATCGGCGGCCCGGGCTGGGTGATGCCGGGCGTGGTCAAGATGCTGGGCGGCGCGCTGCTGGCCTACCTGGCCATCAGCCACACGGTGCCGCCGGAGCGCGCGGTCGACCCGAACCAGATGTACCTGGCGGCCTACGAATACGTGTTTCCCGCACTACGGCTGGGCGGTGGCGGCCACGGCGCTGTTCGTGGTCGTCTCGCAGCTCAAGATCAACGTCACCAACGCCTATGCCGGCTCGCTGGCCTGGTCGCAACTTCTTCTCGCGCCTCACGCACAGCCACCCGGGCCGCGTGGTGTGGGTGGTGTTCAACACCCTGATCGCGCTTGATGCTGATGGAGCTGAACGTGTTCCAGGCGCTGGGCGACGTGCTCGGCCTGTACTCCAACATCGCCATCGCCTGGATGATGGCGGTGGTGGCCGACCTGGTCATCAACAAGCCGCTGGGCCTGTCGCCCAAGGGCATCGAGTTCAAGCGCGCCCACCTGTACGACATCAACCCGGTCGGCGTCGGCGCCATGGGCTCGCCTCGCTGCTGTCGATCGCCGCCTACCTGGGCCTGTTCGGGCCGCTGGCGCAGGCCTTCTCGGCGCTGATCGCGCTGGTCACGGCGCTTGGTCACGCTCGCCGCTGATCGCCTGGGCGACCGAAGGGCCGCTACTACATCGCCCGCCAGCCCGACGCGACGCCGACGAGCAGGGCAGCTACAAGCGCCTGCACTGCGCTGCGTGATCTGCGAGCGCGACTACGAGGGCGACGGACATGGCGCATTGCCCGGCCTACCAGGGCGCCATCTGCTCGCTGTGCTGCACGCTGGACGCGCGCTGCGACGACCTGTGCAAGCCGCACGCGCAGCCTGTCGGCGCAGTGGCCGGCGCTGCTGCGCTGGCTGCTGCCCGCGCCGCGTGCTGGCCGCTACCTGGACACCGGCCTGGGCCACTACCTGCTGCTGATGCCGGTGATCGTGCCGCTGCTGGCCTGCTGTTCGGCCTGCTCTACCACCAGGAAGCGCTGGCGCTCGGCGGCCAGGGCGCGCGGCGCCTTGACTGCCGCGTCTGCGTCGGGCTTTCGTGCAAGGCCTACGCGGCGCTGCTGCTGGTCGCCGGCATCGTCGCCTGGTGGCTGGTGCTGACGCACAAGAGCCGCCAGGTGGCGCAGGAAGAATCGAACCGCCAGACGCGCGCTGCTGATGCGCGAGATCGAATCGCACCGCCGGACCGACGACGCGCAGCTGCAGACAGGCCAAGCGAGCTCGCCGAGCGTGGCCAACCAGGCCAAGAGCCGCTACATCAGCGCCATCAGCCACGAGCTGCGCACGCCGCTCAACAGCATCCTCGGCTATGCGCAGCTGCTGGACGACGACGCCGCGCATCCCGCCGCACCGCCGCCAGGCCGTGCAGCGTGATCCAGCGCGGCGGCGACCACCTGCTGTCGCTGATCGAGGGCACGCTGGACATCGCCCGCATCGAAGGCGGCAAGCTCACGCTGGAGACCGCGGCCGATGCGACTTTCGCCGACTGCCTGCAGGAGATCGCGCGACATGTTCGAGCTGCAGGCGCGCAGCCAAGGGCCTGCGCTTCGTCTTCGAGCTCGAGGGCAAGCTGCCGGCCGTGGTGCGCGCCGACGAGAAGCGGCTGCGCCAGATCCTGATCAACCTGCTGGGCAACGCCGTCAAGTTCACCGCGCAGCGGCGGCGTCACCTTGCGCCTGCGCTACGCGCGCGAGATGGCGCAGTTCGAGATCGAGGACACCGGCCCGGGCATGCGCGCCGGACGAGATCGAGCGCATCTTCGAGCCCTTCGCGCGCGGCGCCGCCGCCCAGCACGACGGTGGCCGGGCCGGCCCGGCACCGGCCTGGGCCTGACCATCGCCAAGATGCTGACCGACCTGATGGGCGGCGAGCTGACGCGTGGAGCAGCACACCGGGCCAGGGCAGCCGCTTCCGCATCCGGCTGTTCCTGCCCGAGGTGCATTCCGCCGCGGCGGCCGCGCGAACTGCCCGCGCGCGCGCGCGCATCGGCTATGCGGGCGCGCGGCGGCGCATTCTGGTGGTCGACAACGAGGAGGCCGACCGCGAACTGCTCGCGCAGCGTGCTGGAGCCGCTGGGCTTCGAGCTGCGCACGGCCGCGTCAGCGGCCACGACGCGCTCGACCTGCTTGCCGCGGCTTCCAGCCGCGACGCTCATCTTCATGGACCTGGCCATGCCCGGCATCGACGGCTGGGAGACCATCCGCCGCATGCGTCACAGCCACGGCGGCCGCCCGGGCGAGCCGCGCATCGCCATCGTCTCGGCCAACGCCTTCGACAAGGGGCTGGACAACGACCTCGGCATACCGGCCACCGACTTCATCATCAAGCCGGTGCGCGTGAGCGACCTGCTCGACTGGCTCGGCCAGCGCGCTGGGGCTCGCCTGGCTGTGGGCCGAGCCAGCCGCGCCAGCCGTGGTGCCCGCCGCCGCGCCGCCAGCCGTCACGACCCTGCCCGCCGCCGCGCATCTGCGCGCACTGGAGGAGCTGGTCGACCTGGGCTACCTGCGCGGCCTCCTCGACAAGCTGGCCGAGATCGACGCGCTGGACGCCGGCCACGGCGAATTCGCCGCGCGGCTGCGGACGCTGGCGCGCCAGTTCCAGTTCGACGCCATCAACGCACCTGCTTGCCCGCGACCCGCCATGACCACGCTTGACCGCCCAACCGCGACGTCGTGCTGATCGTCGACGACGTGCCCGACAACCTCTCGGTGCTGCACGACGCGCTCGACGAGTCCGGCTACACCGTGCTGGTGGCCACCAACGGCGAGAGCGCGCTGCAGCGCGCCGCGCAGGCCTGCCCGACGTCGTGCTGCTCGACGCCATGATGCCCGGCATGGACGGCTTCGAGGTGGCGCGCCGGCTGAAGGCCGACTCCGCGACCGCGCACATCCCCATCATCTTCATGACCGGCCTGACCGAGACCGAGCACGTGGTCGCCGCCTTCGCCGCCGGCGGCGTCGACTACGTCACCAAGCCGATCAAGCCGACCGAAGTGCTGGCGCGCATCGCCGTGCACCTGCGGAACGCCCGGCAGACGACGCCAGGCGCGCAATGCGCTCGACGCCTTCGGCCACGCCACCATCGCGGTGCGCGCCGCCGACGGCCGCCTGATCTGGCAGACACCGCTGGCGCGGCGCATGCTGCGCGACTACTTCGGCCCGACCGCCGAACAGGCGCCGGACCACCTGCTGGTGTGGATCGGCGATGCCCAGCGGGCCGCCCGCGAGGACCGCGAACCGCCCGTGCTGCTGGCGCAGGGCGGCCGGCGCCTGCTGGCCTCGCTGCACGACCCTGGCAGCCAGGGCCACGAGGGCGAATGGCTGATCGTGCTGCGCGAGGAGGACGACGCGGCCGACATCGCCGCCCTGGTCGGCGCCTTCCGCCTCACCGGCCGCGAGGCCGAGGTGCTGCTACTGGGTGATGCAGGGCAAGACCAACAGGGACATCGGCGACATTCTCGGCACCAGCCCGCGCACGGTGAACAAGCACCTGGAGCACGTCTTCGAGAAACTCGGCGTCGAGACGCGCACGGCGGCGGCCAACCTGGCCATGGGGCGGCTGCGCACGGCCACGGCGGACCGGAACTAGGCTCTAGCCAAGGCCTGAACTACTTGCTGACGTTGAGGAAGGGAATCGGCGCGCCGGCGTAGATCGAAGTCGGCAAGGCGCCATTCCACTTTTCGGCCTTGGTCTGTTCCACTTCGATGCGCCGCAGTTCCAGCACATCCTTGTTCTGCGCCAGGGCGGCGTTCTGCACCCGCAGCGACTCGGCCTGGGCCTTGGCGATGGCCAGGTTGGCATACGCTTCGCCATCGGCCTGCGCCTTTCTCGCGCTGGCTTCCGCCTCGGCGATCGCCACCTTCTGTTTCTGTTCGGACTCAACGGTCTTGAGCTTGTTCTCGGCGGCCAGACGCAACTGTTCCTGCGTTACCTTGTCGTTGATGGCGTGCATGTAGGAATCGGAAAATGCGAAGTTCCGCATGTCGATGTTGATCACCTGCGCGCCGTAGAGGGCCAGCTTGTCACGCAAGGCGGCGTTGATGTCGCTGGAGACCTTGGCACGTTGCGTAATCAGGTCGGGCGCGGTGTAGCGCGCCGTCACGGCCTTGAATATCTCCTGGGTCGCGGTCTGCACGTAGGACGACAGGTTACCGTCATGGGAGTACTTCTCGAAAACCTCGGCGACGCGATCCGTGGCGATGCTGTAACGCACCGTCATGCTCACCTTGACTGGCTGCGTGTCGCTGGTGCTGCCTTCGGCATTCTCGATGTCCGCCTTCTCGGCCCGGATGCTGAAATTGGAGAGCTTCTGCCAGGGCGGCAGAACCGCCAGTCCTTCGCCTTCGATGCCGACGATGCGCCCGAACTGGGTGACCACGCCCCGACTGCCCGTGGGCACCGAATAGAAGGGCCACAATACGGCGAGCGCCAGTGCGGCGCCGATGGCAAGGCCGATTCGACCCAAGGGAAAACTCGGAAGCTTCACCGCCGGGAGCTGCATGGTTCGTTCCTTTCGCTGGCCACGTTGTTGGATATCCCATTGTATTGTGGATGGCGCGACCGTGCCGGCGATGGGCCGCTATTGCAGCGAGTGCAGGCCGATCATGTTGCCTTCGGTGTCGAAGACCAGGGCGATGAAGCCGTATTCGCCGATCGACATCTTCTCGCGTTGCACCCGCCCGCCGAATTCGGCGGCACGGGCGGCCTCGACGGCGCAGTCCGCGCAACTGAAGTAGACCAGGGTGCTGTTGCCGCCCGAAGGAACGCCATCCATCCTGACCAGCGAACCCGAAGCGCCCAGCCGGTCCATCGCCATCGGGAACCCCCACATCTCGAGGCCGGGGCTGTTCAGCTTCTCCAGCTTGACCTTGAAGACGGACTCGTAGAACTGCTTGGCGCGGGCCATGTCCTGCACGTAGATTTCAAACCAGGCGACCGGATTGTTGGACATTGCACTTCTCCTTCGGCAAGTGGCCCGCGGGATGCGGGCCGTTGGCGGGCAATCGGCGCCGCTGCGCCCATTGCATCCCTGACAGCGTGGCGACAGTGTAGTTTAGCCTCCGCCGCGGCCGGCGAGGTCCGGGCCGGCCCGGTATAGTCGCTGTCGTACCGGCTACCGCCCAATGTTGAAGGAGTATCGTCATGAAGAAGCCTACCCTGGCCCTGCTGGTTGTCGCGGCCGCCATGCTCGCGGCCTGCGAGCCTTCCCAGTCGGAAATCGAGAAAGCGATGAAGGATTCCATCGGTTCCACCAACAGCGCCATCGCCGGGCTGCTGGGCAATGGCGTCAGGATCGAAATTAGGGACGTCAGGAAGCTGGGCTGTGAGAAGAGCAGCGCCGCCAGTTACAAGTGCGACGTCGAATGGACCGCGACCCTGCCGGTGCTGGGCGACTCGAAGAAGCTGGGAACCCTCACCTTCATGAAGGCCTCCGACGGCTGGGCGGTGTCGGAGTAGCGGGCGCCCGCCGCCGACCGGCTTGGCCATGTTCCGCTTCCGCCTGCTGCGCGCCCTGTGCGTCGCAGTTCTCTGTCTGGTCGTCCTGGCCAGAGCCCAGGCCGACCCGCTGCCGGTTCCGGCCCACGAGGGCTTCATCTCGGACACGACGGGCGTGCTCACCCCGGCCGATCGCGGCCGCCTCGCCGCGCGGCTGGTCGAGCTCGACCGGGAGCGGGGGTCGCAGCTCGGCGTCGTCATCGTCGACCGTACCGACCCGGAGACGATCGAGCAGTTCGCCCAGCGGGTCTTCACCACCTGGCGATTGGGGCGCAAGGGGGTCGACGACGGTGTCCTCTTCGTGCTGGCGACGAAGCACACGACGCGCCGAACGCGCATCCATGTCGGCTATGGGCTCGAAGGCACGATCACCGATGCGCTGGCCAAGCGCATCCTTGCCGAGCAGGTGCGCCCGGTACTCGATGCCGGTGATCCCGCCGCGGCCGTGAATGTGGCTGTCGGCGCGCTGCTCGAGCGAATGTGGGCATCGGATGTGCCGCCCAAGGGGGATGCCCGCTCGACCACGCGCGCCGAGGTGAAGGAGCGCGTCATCATGGGCGCCGCCGGGCACATCGTCTTGCTCGCCTTGGCCGGTGTGCTCCTGACGCGACGGGTCAGCTTGCGCGTTCGCTATGCGCTGGTCTGGCTGGTGGGCAGCCTCGCCGGCTTGCTCTATGCCTGGGTCGCGGACGATCCCGTCATCGCGGTGCTGGCGGCCATCTGGCCGGTGCTGGCGCTAGCCTTCCAGCTTCGCTATGTGCCGGCGATGCGCGCGCGGGCCCAGGCGCAAGCGGAGCAGCGTGCCGCCGAGAAACGCCGTGTCGCCAAGCGGCGGGGCCGCGGCACGGCGGGCATCAAGGCCCAGCCGGTGCGGAGCCTCGGGTCCGGTCCGCCCCCCGGCCTGCTCGGCGCGCTGCCCTACCTCGCCGCCCTGCTGGCGCTGGCCCTGGTACTGTCGCTGCTCGACTCGGCGGACGCGGCGGACGCGGCGGTCGCCATCGGTGTCGTCTGGGCCGGCTTTGCGCTCATCCTGGCGCTGCTGATGAATGGCAGCTTCCTGCGCAGCAGCGGTGCGGATGCAACCGGCGCGACCCGTAGTCATTTCGGCGGGGGCGCCGGCGATTCGTGGTCTTCGTCCAGCGACAGCGGCGGGGGCGGGGGTAACGATTCCGGTGGGAGCGATTCGGGCGGGGGCGATTCCGGTGGCGGTGGTGACTCCGGCGGTGGCGGCTCGTCGGATTGAGGCCGGCGTCACCGCCGGTTTCATGCACCGGCGGTCGGCGCCGACCATTGTGCCGACATCGGGTTTGTCGGCGTTTTTCGGTCGCCACCGGATCACCATTGAAGTCTGTGGCGCTTCGTACTAACAATGGCTAATGGAAGGGTAAAAAGGCGTAGCGGGTTCGCCTGCCGCCGGTAGCGGGTTCGATGGGCGCGGCGGGACGGATCGGGTGGGCGCAAGGCCCTGCCGCCGAGAAAAGGAGAGGCGGATAATGAAAGCGAGACGTGGATGGAGCCTTGCGGTTCTGTTGGGCGCCATGCTTCTTGCGCCACCTGTGCCGGCCGTGGTGGTCGGATGGATGGGTGGTCATAGCCCGGAGCCCCAACTGGCCGGATATAAGGAACCGGTGCACTGGTTTGAGTACGGCAACTACCAGAACTTCAGCCAGGTCTCCATGACCCTCAAGTTTCCGGACGGACTTGGCCCCTATAGTCCTTTTGACGATGCACCGTTCGGCTACTACGCACCGTTCCGGGACATGACCTTCTCGGCGGCCACGGTCGGCCAGACATGGCGAGTCGAACCGGTCGGTGCAATCAAGGCCGATTTCGACGGCATGGTCGGTATGGTGAGCAACGGCCACGAGGACTGGATGCGGTGGGAATTCGCCGGCAAGACGGTCCACAGTACCGACCTGATCGCCTTCTCGTACGGCTCCCTGCCGATGTATGGTTATTACCATTTCCAGGGCGACTTGGCCGGGCAGGAGATCGACTGGATGACGCTGACGCTTGAAAGCTATTCCGAGTGGTGGTCACCGAATACATCGGCGTACTGTGACTGGGCGAGGGCCGGCGGCGGAGGCTGCGCCGAATACAACAACGTCGCCTTCACCTATCTGCTGACCTTCGGCAACAACGATCCGGACCCCGTTCCCACGCCCGAGCCCGATTCCCTTCTTCTGGTCGGGCTTGGACTGATTGGCTTGGCGGCCATCAGGTACCGATAGGGAAGTACAGGTGCTCCCGAGGGTGCCTGCAAGCTTCCATCCCTTGGCCCGCGGATACCTTGGTCGGCGGCTTGGCAAGCTCAACGGCTGACTGCGGACTGGATGAAACCCGGCTACCTCCGGAAGGCGACTGCGCCGGCGAGCAGCAGCAGGACGCTGAGCGCGGACAGGGCCGGGATGCCCATCATGGGTATGGCGGTGGCCGGGATGGGGGCGATGTTGGCCTGGACGCTATTGTCCACGCTGGTCGAACGCTTGGTTGCCGATGCCGTCGGTCGCACCGGCCGGAATCGAGGCAACGACCGTGCCGGCCCCGGTCAGTCCGCTGACCGATACCGTGTAGTTGGCACCCGCCCCGCCGACCACCGCGCTGAGAACGCCGGGCGCCGTCAACGCGGCGAGGTTCACGTCGGCACCCGTGAAGCCGGTGACGGCCGTATTGAAAACCACGTCGAACACCACCGGTTGCGTGGTGGTCGGGTCCACCTGACCGCCGGCCTGATTGATCGTGACGGTCGGCCGGAAGAGGGTGACGGCGTTGTCGGTGCTGGACGACGCCGAGTTGGGAGCGCTCGCTCCGTCCACCGTGACGCCGGCCGGAATCGTCGCGACAACGACGCCCGGGCCGGTGGCCCCGGACACGGTCACCGTGTAGTTCGCGCCTGCCCCGCTGACAACCGCCACCAGCGTTCCCGGCACAGTCGAAGCCGACAGATCGACGTCCGTGCCGGTGAAGCCGGTCACCGCCTGGCTGAAGACGACGTCGAACACCACCGGCAGGGTGTTGGCCGGATCCGGCTGGGTGGCGCCCTGATCAATGGTTACACTCGCACCCCATGCGGCGGAAGCGGCGGCCAACGCAAGGATGACGAGGAGCGGACGGGAGAATCGATCGAACGTCAAACGGGCAAGCCAAGGCAGGGGGCGCATGTTCTGTCTTTCGCGGGAGGGGGGCGATGGTCGAAGCCGTATCTCGTGCAATTATTGTAATTAAGCATTGGGGAGGCACCGCCATTCGCTTCAATCCTGTTGCGAGTTCGCTATCTGTCCGGTCTTGCTAGCACGCGATCTGTCCGGTCGTCATAGTCCCCAATGAGTCCTTCCCGAGCGTCACGCTGATCGCGCCGGTCGCGGAGCAATGAAGCCGCAAGAGTAGAATCGATGTATACCCGCAGTATCGAAGAGGAGCCACGTCGTGACCGATACCGTCGCCGAACTGTCGCAACGTGCCCGCGAGCTTGCTCCGGAAGACCGCGCCCGCCTCGCCGAGGAGCTCCTTGCCTCGCTGGAGACCGATCTTGAGCCGGAAGTCGATGCTGCCTGGGATGAAGAAATCCGCCGACGTATCGCCGAAGCCGAAAACGGCACCGCGAAGCTGATACCCGCCGACGAAGTCTTTGCACGGGTACGTCGCGCATTGTCGTGAAGCCGGTTCGCTTTCACGCGGAAGCGGAAACCGAGTTGCTCGGCGAAGCAAAGTACTACGAAGCGTGTTCGCCTGGATTGGGTGGGCGCTTTGTCCGGGAAGTGCAAACGGCGGTAGCGCTGGCGACCGCCTTTCCTGGAATCGGATCGCCATACAAGTACGGTACCCGGCGCGTTTTTCCGAAAAAGTTTCCGTTCTCAGTTATCTACCAGGAATTGTCACGGAATTGGTCGTCCTCGCCATAGCGCCTTTCCCGCGCAATCCGGCCTATTGGCGGGACAGAAAGCCGCGCTGACCGCGGTGATTCAATTTTGGTAGGGCTCCGGTTGTCCTGCTCCAAAGTGTGGCGTTCCGGCTCGGGATGCTCGGCGCGAAGCCCTGCCACGCCGACGGCGTGCAACTTCTCTGTCGCCCCGTCGCCGATCTTCGCCACCAGCGCCGCCCGGCAATCCCGGCTAGCCGCGAGGATGCCCTTGTGGACCGTGGCGGTACCACATGGCGCATATCCGGGCAGTGCGCTACGATTTCCCGTCAGATGCACGACATTCGGAAACTCGCCCGTGCCAACCGTCAGTCAGTACTTCGGAATCGTTATCCAGATGTTTTGGCGGGACCCGCCGCATTTCCATGCGTTGTACGGCGAGTTCGGAGCATTGATCGGCATTCGCGCGCTGCAAGTGATCGCCGGCAACCTGCCGAGGCGCGCGATGCAATTGGTGATCGAGTGGGCCATCGAGCACCGGAGCGAATTGATGGAGGACTGGAATCTATGCCAAACCAAGCAACTGCCGAAAAAGATAGCGCCGCTGGAGTAAGCCCGGCCGCGCCTTGGCGCGTCAAGGCCATCTCTATCGTGCCAGACTACCGGCTGGCCGTTACCTTCAATGATGACACCAGCGGTATTGCCGATCTCTCATCTGTCACGAAGGCCAAGGATGCCAGCATCTATTCCGCGTTGGCCGATCCAATCGTCTTTGAGCAAGCCACCATCTCTCTCGGCGTCGTCACCTGGCCCAACGGCGCCGACCTCGATTCCGCGTGGATGTACGAGCGGCTGCGGAAAGAGAAAGCGTGGTCTCTGCGTACTGCCTCTCCATCACTCGACACCTACACGGCGACCCGCTTGCGGGATGCTCGCTTCGGTCGAGCCGTTAGTGCCTGCGCTTCTTGCGCAAAGGCCAGCATGCTTGCCAGGGCCTTGTTGACCGCCTCGGACGTTGGGAACGCCTTCTGAATCTCCGGCTGCAAGACAACGACATTGCTGTCTTGGGTAAAGCGCTTCAAGTACTTGCCGCGCACACCGGCCCCGAGCTGTTCCCGCTTGAGTTCGGGTATGTCTTGATCAGATGTCTTCGTAGATGCTTTTTTCATAGCGAGTTGCCTTTCGTGCGCTGATGATTCGAAGGTTGTTACGGCGCTCCGTGTGAACCACCACGAGGAGTCGCCCCTTGCTCGAGACGCCATAGGTCCGGCTTCGTTCTTCAGATTCAAAGTGATCCGTGTCGGCGAAGGTCAGTGCCAGACTATCCGCAAACACACTGACCGCCTCGTCGAAAGAGACGCCATGCTTCTTTAGGTTGCTCGTGGCCTTTTGTTGGTCCCATTCAAACTTGAACATTCGGCACCTCCGATGTACGAACTACCCGGTTGGCACGGATTCATCGTGCCAGCCCGGGCTGAATGACCAACCCGCCACTTGTTGTAATCCTGGCCCCTTCAGTCCCGTCGACTTCTGCGTGATCGCGAAGGCCGCAGTCGCCGACCTCGACCTCGCATGGAAGTACGAGCGGCTATGGGAAGAGAAAATGTGGTCTGTCCCCATTCACCCTGTGTCCCCATTCACCCACCATTCACCCATTTAGTCCTCATTTAGTCCTTGGCTTCTTTCCACGGGGAAACTTGCTCCTCGCCATTGGCAAGCCGACGCAGGCGTTCCTCAAGTACGGCGCCGTGCCATGGCGGCGACCCCATGTCGCCGTCCGTTCGATTGGCCAGGGAATCCCAAAGCGCTTCCATCAGCTTCAGCTTTTCCGCAACCGGCATGGCGGCGATTTCGATGGCGGTCATAGGTATTGTCCTTTCCTGAGCAACCGGGATTCAATGCTAACAAATGTCGGCCATAGCGGCATGGCATGCCCCACATGAGGCAGGGCACGCTTCCGTGCATTCCTCCGCTCCCTAAGCGGCTCTCCACCCCCTACGCAATCTGACGTATTCCGCACTGCATCACGACTGCCTAATCTCCGAACCGTACCGACAAGCCTTTCGGTCCGATCCACTTCGATTAGGAGCCCTCCATGCAACGTCGCAATTTCGTCAAGACTGTCACCGCTGTCGGTGGCGCTGGCCGCGGCCGGCGTCACTTCGTTCTCCGCGCTGGCCGCCGACACCATCAAGGTCGGCATCCTGCATTCGCTGTCCGGCACCATGGCCATCTCCGAAACGGCGCTGAAGGAAACGGCGCTGATGACCATCGACGAGATCAACGCCAAGGGCGGCGTGATGGGCAAGAAGCTGGAAGCCGTGGTGGTCGATCCGGCCTCCAACTGGCCGCTGTTCGCCGAGAAGGCCCGCCAGCTGCTGACCCAGGACAAGGTCGCCGTCACCTTCGGCTGCTGGACCTCGGTGTCGCGCAAGTCGGTGATCCCGGTGTTCAAGGAACTGAACGGCCTGCTCTTCTACCCCGTGCAGTACGAAGGCGAGGAACTGGAGAAGAACGTCTTCTACACCGGCGCCGCGCCCAACCAGCAGGCGATTCCGGCCGTCGAGTACCTGATGCGCAAGGACGGCGGCTCGGCCAAGCGCTGGGTGCTGCTCGGCACCGACTACGTCTATCCGCGCACCACCAACAAGATCCTGCGCGCCTTCCTGAAGTCAAGGGCGTCGCCGACGCCGACATCATGGAGGAATACACCCCCTTCGGCCATTCCGACTACCAGACCATCATCGCCAAGATCAAGAAGTTCGCTTCCGAAGGCAAGAAGACGGCGGTGGTGTCCACCATCAACGGCGACTCCAACGTGCCCTTCTACAAGGAACTGGGCAACGCCGGCCTGAAGGCCACCGATGTGCCGGTCGTCGCCTTCTCGGTGGGCGAAGAGGAACTGCGCGGCGTCGATACCAAGCCGCTGGTCGGCCACCTGGCCGCCTGGAACTACTTCCAGTCGATCAAGAACCCGGAGAACGACGCCTTCATCAAGATGTACCGCGACTGGGCGAAGAAGCAGAAGCTGCCCAAGGCCGACACCGTGGTCACCAACGACCCGATGGAAGCCACCTACATCGGCATCCACATGTGGAAGCAGGCGGTCGAGAAGGCCAAGAGCACCGACGTCGACAAGGTGATCGCGGCGATGGCCGGCCAGACCTTCAAGGCGCCGTCGGGCTTCACCATCAAGATGGACGAGAAGAACCACCACCTGCACAAGCCCGTGTTCATCGGCGAAGTGAAGGCGGACGGCCAGTTCAACGTGGTGTGGAAGACCAAGGGCCCGGTCAAGGCCCAGCCCTGGAGCCCTTCATCGCCGGCAACGACAAGAAGAAGGACGAGCCGGACAGCAAGTAAGCCCGCTCCGCCAGGCACCATCGGCAACGATCCCCTCCGGCGGTCGCCGGAGGGGTTCTTCACCGAACACGAGAACATGAGAACCCTCTGCTTCGCCTTCCTGCTCTGGTTTGCCGCGCTGCCGGTGTCGGCCGCGCCGGATCCGGCCCTGGTGAGGCAACTGGCGGCCGAGGATTCCGACGAGAAGATCGCCGCGATCCAGAAGCTGGCCCAGAGCGCCGATCCCGCGGCGTTGCCCATCCTGCAGACAGACTGGCCGACGGCACCCTCAAGGGCGACAGACGGCGGCGAGATCACCATCAACAACCGTGTGCGCGGCGAACTGGCCGGCGCCCTGGCCGCCCTGCGGCTGTTCGACCCCAATCGCGCCGTGCGCCTGGCGGCGGCCAAGGAGCTGCTGGCCGGCGCCGAGGAAAGCATGGTGCCGCTGCTGGTCAAGGCGCGCGACCTGGAGGGCGACGGCCAGATCAAGGGCCTGCTGAGCCAGGCCCATGCCGTGGCCACCATCAAGAGCCCGGAGGTCGCCGTGCGCCTGGCCGCCGTGCAGGCGCTGGCGATCAGCGGCGACCCCAACATCAAGAGCCTGCTGCTGGCCCGCTCCGAGCCGGCCAACGAAAGCCGAAGTCGGACGTGCGCCGCGCCGCCTTCCGCTCCTATCTGGAGGTCAAGGACCGCCTGACCACCGCCGACATCGTCGGCAAGGTCTTCTCCGGCCTCTCGCTGGGCAGCATCCTGCTGCTGGCCGCGCTGGGCCTGGCCATCACCTACGGCGTCATGGGCGTCATCAACATGGCCCACGGCGAGCTGCTGATGATCGGCGCCTACGCCACCTACGCCATGCAGGGGCTGTTCCGCAGCCTAGCTGCCGAGCTATGATGAACTGGTACGTGCTGGCGGCGGTGCCGGTCGCCTTCTTCGCCGCCGCCGCCGTCGGCATGCTGCTCGAGCGCACGGTGATCCGCCACCTCTACGGCCGGCCGCTGGAGACGCTGCTCGCCACCTGGGGCCTGTCGCTGATGCTGATCCAGGCGGCGCGCCTGCTGTTCGGCGCGCAGAACGTCGAGGTGGCCAATCCGGTCTGGATGTCCGGCGGCGTCGAGCTGCTGCCGAGCATCGTGCTGCCGCTGGAACCGCATCGTCATCATCGGCTTCTCGCTGTTCGTGCTGACCGCTGGTCTGGGTGCTGATGAACCGCACCCGGCTGGGCATGTTCGTGCGCGCCGTGACCCAGAACCGCGCCATGGCCGGCTGCGTCGGCGTGCCGACGGCGCGCATCGACACCGTGGCCTTCGCGCTCGGCGCCGGCATCGCCGGCCTGGGCGGCGTGGCGCTGTCGCAGATCGCCAACGTCGGTCCGGACATGGGGCAGGGCTACATCGTCGATTCCTTCATGGTCGTCGTGCTGGGCGGCGTCGGCCAATTGGCCGGCGCGGTGTGGGCGGCCCTGGGCCTGGGCGTGTTCACCAAGTTCCTCGAAGGCTGGTTCGGCGCGGTGGTCGCCAAGATCGTCGTGCTGGTGTTCATCATCATCTTCATCCAGAAGCGTCCGCAGGGACTGTTCGCACTGAAAGGCAGGTTCGTCGAATCATGAGCACGGCCTTCACCCGTACGCCCTTCGTCGTTCGCTTTCTCACCGCCACGCCCGGGAAAGGCTGGCTGGCGCTGGCTGTGTTCGCCCTGCTGACGCTGGTGCTGCTGCCGGTGCTGCATCTGGCGGTGCCCGACGGCAGCCCCTTCCACGTCTCCGGCTACGTCATCACCGTCGGCGGCAAGATCCTCTGCTACGCCATCGTCGCCGTGGCCATGGACCTGATCTGGGGCTACGCCGGCATCCTGTCGCCTCGGCCACGGCCTGTTCTTCGCCCTCGGCGGCTACGCCTTCGGCAGTACCTGATGCGCGAGATCGGCCGCGACGGCGCCTACCAGTCGCCGACTGCCCGACTTCATGGTCTTCCTCGACTGGAAGGCACTGCCCTGGTACTGGGCGGGCAGCGACAGCTTCCTCGTCGCGGTGGCCAAGGTGCTGCTGTTGCCGGCGCTGGTGGCGTTCATCTTCGGTTTCTTCGCCTTCCGCTCGCGCATCAAGGGGGTGTATTTCTCCATCATCACCCAGGCGCTCACCTTCGCCGCCATGCTGCTATTTCTTCCGCAACGAGACCGGCTTCGGCGGCAACAATGGTTTTACGGATTTCAAGCGCATCCTCGGCTACAGCATCACCGCGCCGGAAACGCGCGTCGCCCTGTTCGCCCTCTCGGCGCTGATGCTGATGGCGACGCTGCTGCTCGGCCGCTATCTGGTGACTTCCAAGTTCGGCCGGGTGCTGGCGGCGATCCGCGACGCCGAGATCGCGGGTCATGTTCCTCGGCTACAACCCGCTGCACTACAAGCTGGCCATCTGGACGCTCTCGGCCATGCTTTGTGCGGCTGGCCGGCGCGCTCTACGTGCCGCAGGTGGGCATCATCAACCCCGGCGAGATGTCGCCCGCCAACTCGATCGAGATCGCCATCTGGGTTGCCGTCGGTGGCCGCGGCGACCCTGATCGGGCCGGTGATCGGCGCCGCCATCGTCAATCTGTCCAAGAGCTTCTTCACCCAGGCCTTCCCCGAGTACTGGCTGTTCTTCCTCGGCGCGCTGTTCGTCGCCGTGACGCTCTGGCTGCCGGATGGCGTGGTCGGGCTGTGGCGCAAATGGCGGGGAGCCAAGCAATGAGCGCGATGGAAAACAACCCGGTCGCCGAAGAACTCGCGCCGTCGCACGACACGATCCTGTTCCTGGACAAGATCACGGTCAGCTTCGACGGCTTCAAGGCGCTCAACGATCTCTCGCTGTCCATCGACGCCGGCGAACTGCGCTGCATCATCGGTCCCAACGGCGCCGGCAAGACCACCATGATGGACGTCATCACCGGCAAGACGCGGCCCGACAAGGGCAAGGCCTTCTTCGACCAGACGCTGAACCTGCGCACCCTGACCGAGCCGCAGATCGCCCACGCCGGCATCGGCCGCAAGTTCCAGAAGCCGACCATCTTCGAGAACCACACGGTATTCGAGAACCTCGAACTGGCGGTGAAGACCGACAAGCGGGTGCGCAAGAGCCTGTTCGCCGTGCTCGCCGACGACACGCGCGACCACATCGCCGAGACGCTCGGTACCGATCCACCTCGCCGCGCAGGCCGACCGCCTCGCCGGCCTGCTTTCGCACGGCCAGAAGCAGTGGCTGGAGATCGGCATGCTGCTGATGCAGGATCCGAAGCTGCTTGCTGCTCGACGAACCGGTGGCCGGCATGACCGACGACGAGACGGAGCGCACCGCCGAGCTGTTCCTGTCGCTGGCAGGCAAGCATTCCCTGGTCGTCGTCGAACACGACATGGCCTTCGTCGACCAGCTCCGGGCGCGCAAGGTCACGGTGCTGCACGAAGGCTCGGTGCTCGCCGAAGGCGACCTCGCCACGGTGCAGGCCGACGAGCGGGTCATCGAAGTCTATCTGGGGCGCTGATCATGCTTAACGGTCGAAAACCTCAACCAGTACTACGGCGGCAGCCACATCCTGCGCGACATCTCCTTCACGCGCCGAGATCGGCAAGGTGACGACGCTGCTCGGCCGCAACGGCGTCGGCAAGACGACGCTGCTGAAATGCCTGATGGGCCTGGTGCCCGCCAAGTCCGGCACGATCCGCTTCGACAATGCGGAGATCACCAAGCGCGCCCTCGCACGAGCGCGTCAAGGCCGGCATCGGCTACGTGCCGCAGGGCCGCGAGATCTTCCCGCGCCTGACCGTGCAGGAGAACCTGCAGATGGGCCTCGCCACCCGGCCCGGCAGCACGCCCATCCCGCCGCGCATCTTCGAGATGTTCCCGGTGCTGAAGCAGATGCTCGAGCCGCCGCGGCGGCGACCTCTCCGGCGGCCAGCAGCAGCAGCTCGCCATCGGCCGCGCCCTGGCCTTCGGCCCGCAAGCTGCTGATCCTCGACGAGCCGACCGAAGGCATCCAGCCCTCCATCATCAAGGACATCGAACGCGCCATCCGCGCCCTCGCCGAAGAAGGCAGCATGGCCATCCTGCTCGTCGAGCAGTACTACGACTTCGCCCGCTCGCTCGCCGACCAGTACCTGGTCATGGAGCGCGGCGAGATCATCAAGCGCGGCGCGGGGGCGGACATGGAGAAGGACGGGGTGAGGGAACTGCTGGCGGTGTGAGCACCGCTGGGGTGGCGTGTCGCCACGGCTGACTTTTCAGTAGCTGTTACCGACTCTTTGCGGACTGGTAATCCCCCCGGAAATTGAAGGAAGTCGGAAGTAGAATTTTCTCGAAAGGGGAGGTTCTGCATGAAGAAGTCGAAATTCACGGACAGCCAGATCATGGAAGCGCTCAAGCGGGCGGAAGCGGGGCTGTCGGTACCGGAGATGTGCCGGGAGCTGGGCATCAGTTCGGCGACGTTTTACAAGTGGCGGGCGAAGTACGGCGGCATGGACACGTCGATGATCGTCACGGATGAAGGAGCTGGAAGCTGGAGAATGCCCGGCTCAAGAAGATGTACGCCGAGGAGCGGCTCAAGGCAGAGATCCTCAAGGAGGCGATGGCAAAAAAGTGGTGAGGCCATCTCGCCGACGCGAGATGGCCAAGCAGGCGGTAGCAGCGAACGGCAGATATCGATACGGCTGGCCTGCGAGATCTTCACGGTCAGCGAGACCTGCTACCGGTATGAGGCCAAGCAGCAATGCCGAGAACGACGAGATCGCCGACTGGCTGGTGCGGCTGACCGACAATCAGCGCAACTGGGGATTCGGCCTGTGCTACCTGTATCTGCGCAACGTGAAGGGCTTCGGCTGGAATCACAAGCGGGTCTATCGGATTTACCGGGAGTTGGAACTGAATCTGCGGATCAAGCCCAAAAAGCGTCTGCACCGGGAGAAGCCGGAACCGCTGGCGGTGCCGGCGGCCATCAATCAGGTCTGGTCGATGGACTTCATGCACGACCAGTTGGAAGATGGCCGGAACTTCCGGTTGTTCAATGTCATTGACGACTTCAACCGGGAAGCCCTGGGCATCGAGATCGATTTCTCCCTGCCATCGGAGCGGGTCATCCGGGCGCTGGAGCAGATCATCGAATGGCGTGGCACGCCCTGCCGTCGATTCGCTGCGACAACGGACCGGAGAACGTCAGCAGCTTGATCCAGGCCTGGGCCGACAGACACGCGATTCAGACTGGATTACATCCAGCCCGGCAAGCCACAGCAGAACGCCTACGTCGAGCGTTTCAATCGCACCGTCCGTTACGAATGGCTGTCGCAGTACTACTGGGAAGACCTCGATGAAGTCAGGTTGTTCGCCACCCAGTGGATGTACGACTACAATCATGACCGCCCACACATGGCCTTGGGCGGCTTCACACCAAAACAGCGGTTGGCCATGGCCGCGTAACTCTACTTCTGATCACCCCTAGAAATGGGGGGATTACCGACTCATCAGGCGCTGGAAGGTAGGCTTTCAACGTGGAGCGTGCGTCTCCGCGCAGGACGTCTTGAATGATGGGTTACCCACCAACTCGGCTAAACGTAATCTTGCCATGGCGAATTTCCCTTGTCGATTTTGAGTGGCCAAGCCAAATTCCATTTAGCAGCTTGAAGTTTACACACTCGACATGGAGTGCGCCAAAGTAGCCGTTACTGTCTTTGACGTCATACCACTCCCCAGTTAGGTAGTTGCCCGAGAGCCTCCCATAGACTGCATACTTGACGCCCTGGGAGTAGAACTCGCCATAAACGTAACGCCAGGCTTGGTAAAGCACAGGATGACCATGTCGATCCTTTTCTGAACTGAAGCGTTCACTTCCTCCAGACTCCCAAACTACCTCCCAATCGCCAGATAGGCTTGCGGGGTTATCTCGCGTAATGGTGCGGTACATTACCCAGCCAGAAAACTGAACAAGTCTCTGCGCCAGTTTGAGATCAAAGAGGAATCTCAGGATCAGTGCAGTAGCTAAGAGAACTATTGCAATAACCTGACCGCTCAAGATATGCGCCTCGTTATGGTGGCTAACTCGATCTCTGTCACCTGATCAGCACTTTGCAGTCGCCATCCGCCGAGATCCGCGGGACAGTGCCAAAGATTGCTGCCAATCAATTCTGACCTGTTACAGCTGGGAGCTCGCCGTGATGCGACAAGCGATGAGCCCATTCCGCAAGCGCTTGAGGACTATCGAAGATGTGTTTCAGAGCGCATGCGATCATCGGATTGTTGCCGACGGGCAGCAATCTACGCGGGTCGCTCTGATATCCCACACACGGCTTGCCACAGGCAAATGCAAAACCAAGCTCAAACACTGCTCCTTCGTGAACCGTCCGGCCATCAAGAACTATCAGCACGGCGTCGCACTCTCTCAAAGCCTCCAAGTCACGCTCAAATATGGACGCGTACGCATCCTTAGGCGCAACACCGTTAGCAATGAGATCAACCAAACGACCCCCATCTCTTTGGGGCAGATATACATCAACCTTCGGCTCAAGTACGCTGGTAAGTCGAACATTGAAGGACAATTCCGCTTCGGAAAAAAGCGGAGCGGCAAAGTAGATCAAAGGCAGGGTATTCTTAAATAGCATTTGCGTAGTCCTCTAGTGCCTTATGAAGATCACATGGTTCATAGGGGGCTCGGTGAATTATCGTCGCTACGCGTTTAGTTACCTCCTGCACAGACAGATTCCTAGTGTCAATTACATGCACTCCGGCCCCCCGGTAAATTAGTTGCATGGCGTCCTGCATTTTCTTGAGCTTCTCTGTTGAATAGGATTCTCTGCCAGTTTCTGTTACTCGCGCTGCCAGAACATCCGGATCACCAATGAGCAGAATCACTGTTCCCTCTTCAACTCGTGAGTTTTGTCGCCTTCCATGTGGGCACATCCGGTCTAGTAAGGCCTTGGCTTTCGCGGGGCGGCCTTCCTCGGGCGTAAAGGCAAGTGGGTCTAGCGGGGGGCGATCAATGATTGCTATTCCCCTCCAGTAGTCGCGCAGTGCGCTGTTCTTTTTTCCGAACTGACCAACGATCCATTCATCGACGGTCTTTCTCTGCTTGGGAGAGAGTGATTCCCATGACTTGGCCAATAGTGCAGGACGTACCTCCTGCCACTCATCGAGTACATGAAGACTACGTAGCTGATTTGCAGTAGTGCTCTTCCCGACGCCGATACACCCAGTTAGATAGAAGTTGTATTTCAGGTTCGCATCGGCAGTCGCGGCGGCATCTTTGAAGTCGCTATCACTAAACCGCTGAGTATCTAGCAGTTCCAGTAGAGCTTTGATCTTCTCTCGGGTCAGAAATAAGGTGATGAGGTTGTAGACGTTGAAGTTCGTTTCAGCAATCAACTCCCTCTGCGCAGCACTCGGACCACGCTTCTCGCTCTCAACGTAGTGAATGTAGTAATGGTAGTTGCCCGGGTTAATCTCTGCACCACGCATCAGTACATTGCGGAGCTCATCTTCAAGACTGCAGCCAATGATGAGACACGTATAGCGAGCAAAATGGGACAACAGATAGGAAGTATCGTGGCCACGCGACCCCACGTATTGCGCCGAATACGCGGCCTCCGCAAACACTAGGCGGTCAGTGGGCAGCTCCATAAGATTGGCTTCGAACGGTACAACCCCGTGGGGATGATAGATGACCGAGCTAGGGCGCCGAAATTGTGGCCATGGATTCGTCACAACCTCATAGCCACGACCTGTCTCTCCTTCGGGCTTGTGAGCCAAGAGTGCTCGTTCAAGAAAGTCATCAAAGTTGAACGTAATAGTTAGATGGCTTCCACGGACAAGCGGTAGCAGAGAAGAAAAGTACGCGTGCTTCTTCAGCGCGACATCAAGCTTCTTTGGGCTGCGCGCATAAATATGCTTGCCGCAGATCTTTGACCAGCCAGCATTGATAGCGCTCTGGACAAACATTTCGGAAGGGTCTGGATGACTGAGTTTCGTCCTTGCCTTCTTTCGGTAATGCTGAAACAGCATTTCCGCTTGGTAGGGAAGAGATTTCTTCGAGGCGTCGCCCTCAAGAAGCTGAGTGCCTTCGATATCTGGGTCGGCCGCAACCATTCGGACAAATTCTGGCCACATCGGGACGTTGAAATCAGTTACGACACCTGCCCCAAGAATCAAGCCGAATCTCTTTGTCGCGAACTGGCTTCGCAGATGCATCACCGCCCGCCCATAGTCCTTCAAGACCGCTTGGTGCATTGCTCTAGGTGGCATAGGCTTATACCAAGTTGAGTTGATGTTTCATGATTCGATTCTTAGTCGCACGCGTTCGCCAATCGGTAGGTGCAAGAGGCAATGAAGGCGTTGTCGCCGTCCCCTCCGCAACCTCGATATATCGCTCAAGTACATCTAGCGCGAATGGGTCGTAGCTATCCTGCACGTAATTTACATTCCAAAGGCCAGAGGTCGGAATAGCGTCTCTAGAACTCCAATTTCCGAGCCAGTTTGTTGTTGGGAGATCAACGGGACCAGTCGCGCCTGCGACGAGGGCAATCAGATTGCGCTCAAGATATGCCCGATCGCTGTCAGGAGAAGCCCTATCCGAAACATTAATCCACAGAACAGGCATATCTCTGATGATCTGGGAGACCTCACGCTCCATCTCCGCTTCAGCTTTTCGAACATGCGCGGGTGCAGATTGCCCTATACCCCAAGAAGGAAGTTCGGCCTCTCTCTCTGTTTTCCTCAACAATGCCTGTCCTACATGCAGCCTAAAGATGGAGCCTCTGTGGTTGCCGCTTCCATCCTTTCCTCCCCGATGCGTCCGTAGCCGATTCCAAAGGGTGGCCTTCGATCCTTCGCTTACGGCATGCGTTCCAATACGTACGATGCGGCCGTCGAAAGGAGCGGTCATTCTGTTCTCGCCGGATTGCCAGAAGAAGTAGACCCCGTGGCTTGGCACAGATGTACTAGTGCAACCTTCTAGTTTCGCAGCACCGCTGCCAGTAGCAGCCAGACGTGCCAACAGCCCATAGAATCGGTCGAGATCACTGAGGCGCATCTTTTCAGTTACTAACTTCTGAAGCCACGCCACTTGGCGACCAATTCCCAGTTCGGATAAGGGTGCCCGCGTCTCAATTCCCGCATCATGAAGCAATCGTTGCAAGTACTTTCGGTATTGATCGCCCGCAAGAAAGACGACGCGGGTATCCTCTTTGATCCTCGCAATAAGGCGTTCATGGACTCTTTCTGTCCATTGGATCTTTTCTGGTTCCGCCATTCCGTTGAGTGATTCGTCGTATGGGAGAACTTCTTCGTTGGGGTCCAACAACCCGTATTTCGCGGAAAGGATGTACCACGAGTCGCATCGATTTTCGGCAAACCAACGGGCCCCGTCGAAGAGAGGGGAGCGATATAGGTCCGCGGCCGTGGTTGGCTTCAATGCCTTCTTGCTAGTGCATGCGACGAGACATACAGTCTTCATATGCGTAGAAGGTATCTTGAATTATCCGGGAATGACGCCCCATGCGTAGTCATGCAGTTTGCAGGCGTCACATTCACCGCATGGCGCAATGCCCGTCTTTGCAATATGAGGTCGATAGCAGCTCCAGGTACTTTCCCACGCTAGCCCTAATCGTTTTGCAAGGCGACCTATTTGTGGCTTTGTCTTGTTCTGTAGCGGCGCCTTAAGCCTTGGGCCCTTCGGAATTGCAAAGGTGAGCATCCGATTAAAGCTCTTTACGAACTCTGGGCGACAATCGGGGTAACCCGAGAAGTCAATCGAGTTAATACCCGTCCATACCTCGCCTGCACCAAGCCCAGCGGCTTCGGCGGAGGCCAGCATTAGAAATACGCCGTTTCGACCGGGCAAGAAGGCAGAAGAAACATTTCGACGGATTTCTGATATTGATCGGTTCTTTGGGATTATGCGGATTGGCTTATCCCATGCCACGCGAATCACGCGTCGTTCAACGCCGAGGTCTTCACATTGGCGCTTTGCATAGTCCAACTCAACATGATGAGTCTGGTTGTAGTCGATGCCAAGACTTATCACTTCGTGCCCTTGATTCACCGCTAGCCTCAGACAGACGGTCGAATCTAGTCCTCCGCTGTGCAAAACAACGACTCGCTTCTTCATGAGAGGATCTCCCGCCATTTTTCTACAGCAACCTTCAAATTGTCATCCAGATGAGGGGCCAGCAATTCGGGCATTTTCTTTCCTTATTCCGACGTATTCGGCGAATTGGTGGTTTGCAACCTGATGCGCTGGATGTCGAGGTCGGGGTGTCTATAGATGCTATTGATGCAGATCCAAAGTTTCTATCTCCGGCGACAGGTGTCATTCTATAGGGACAGACTGCCCTCCTGTAACCATGCCAATCCGTCGGCAGCATATTTGGTTGCTGTCGACCAATCAAACGGCGTACGTTCGACAATCTGTACGACAGCAGTCTCCCTTTGGCGCGAACACCGATGCTTGCCTTGGCCGATAACCCGATAGTTCTGTGAAGGTCCAACCCAACCCGCTCACGGTCACTGAAAAGTCAGCCGTGGCGACACGCCACCCACGGGAAGCGTGGGCGGCGTGCGCGAGCGGATTGGCTATTGGTTGTCGAGTTGCGGGCGCACGGCGCACAGGCCCGACCGGTTGATCGAGTACGGCTGACTGTTGCGCGAGGCGATCAGGCGCTTGCTCTTCAGCTTGCGGAAGACCGGCAGCGTGCAGTCGGTCAGGACCAGTCCTTCACGGGTGTAGCAGGTGATGGCGGCGATGTGGCCGCGGTGGTCGCGCTGATGCACGATGCGGCCGCCTTTGGCGAGGACGTGCAGCGTCCTTTGCTCGGCTCTTGAGATGTTCATGTTGGATGTTGCTCCGGCAATCGAATGCGAGACGGGCGGCTGGCCTGAGAAGGCAGCCACCGGCGATCAAGTCATTTGTCGGTAACGCGAAACCTGGAAAGACCAGGGGGTCCGAGTTACCGGATTGCGGCAATGTCCAACATAAAGTTAAAGGGTGCATCCGAATAGCAAACAGCCGCGTCGATGCGGCGGTCGGCATGATAGCGCGGCGAGGCCATCAAGCGCGAGGCTTGCCCCGATACGGAGAACGATGGGGCGTGATTATTGGGCCGCGGCGAGTTCTCTGGCGGGCTTCTTGCGGGAAGGACGTGACGGTTTGGCGGGGGCGTTGCCGGCGCGGCGTGCAGCTTTACGCCAAGGGCGTGAACGACCTTGAGGATGGTGGCGAAGCTGGGGTTGCCTTCGCCGGACAGGGCCTTGTAGAGACTTTCGCGTCCGATGCCGGTGTCGCGGGCGAGCTGCGTCATGCCCCGGGCGCGGGCGATGTCGCCCAGCACCCTGGCGATGAAGGCCGCATCGTCGCCGGCCTCTTCCATGGCCGCTTCGAGGTAAAGCGCCATGTCCTCGTCGGTCTTGAGTTCCTCGACCACATCCCATTTGCGCAGTTTCAGTGCCATCGCCAATTCCTCCATCCGCCTACACTTCACGCGCCAGTTTCAGCGCGTTCCTGATGTCCCTTGCCTGCGTGCTTTTGTCACCGCCCGCCAGCAGAATCACCACTTCCATGCCCGTCCGCTTGAAGTAGATGCGGTAGCCGGGACCATAGTGAATCCGCATCTCCGACACGCCCTCGCCCACCGGTTCGCAATCGCCGAAGTTGCCGTCCTCGGCCGACGCATGCGCACCTTGATTGCCGCCTTCGCGCGAGCATCGCGCAGGCCGTCATACCAAGTGTCGAATTGCTCGGTGGTGTAGATCACGCCCATGCAGAACTGTAGCCTATTTTATACATCACTGCAAAGCCTCCGTGATTCGCGGCGACCATGACAATCAAAAGGCCTCTATGGATTTTCATGGTTGAAGCGACAGTTTGAGCGCAGTTCCGGTGCGGACATGGAGATTCACTGGCCAACTCCATTGCGTCTACCGCCAAAGAGATGTCCGTAGTGTTCCCGGGCAGAATTGGCCGCTTCGGCGCATCGTGATCGACGGCCCGCTCCTGGCCGATTCCGGCCGTCGTTCAAGCGCCGACTTTCGTCAGGCAGCTACAAACCCCGGCAACTTCGCAGCCTTCGCATCGAAGGTCGCGGTTGCTCGGCATCCAAGCCGTCGGTTTTTGGCACCAATCAGGCAGTCGGCGAAATCGGCCGCCGCATCTTTCCATGTGAAAAGCGCCTCCTCGATGGCCGCCTCGTCCTCGAATCGGACATCGGTGGTATCGAGCAGGCCGGAGATGGTTTCAACCATCTGATTCTTCGCTAGACCGTAGCGGCTGCGCAGCACCCATTCGGTTTCCAGAAGCACCAACTGGCTGACGAAAATGCGACGTCCCGCCGAGACTTCGCGCTTGATGAGCTTGCGCGCTTTCTCAAACTGGGCCTCGTCGTCTCGCACCAGAAAACGGACGAGTACGTTGGTATCGACACCCAGCATCAGCGCGACAACTGCTCGACCGGAACGGCCTTGCGACCCTTCTTGTGCAACGCGCCCGCCAGGGCGGCGATGCTCTTGCTCTTCACCCGCATGACGACGGTGGCATCCGGCATCAGCGTGAACGTCATCCGGTCGCCGGCCTTCATGGAGAGGCTATCCCGAATTTCCTTGGGAATGGTTGTTTGACCCTTGCTGGTCAGTGTGGATTCGCTCGACATTTCAATCTCCCTCAATCCTTACGATATTGATTGTAGTAAGGCAGCAAATTGTTGGCAACATGTCGAAAAGTCGGCCGTGGCGGCACGCCACCCACGGGAAGCGTGGGCAGCGTGCAGTCGGTCAGGACCAGTCCTTCGCGGGTGTAGCAGGTGATGGCGGCGATGTGGCCGCGGTGGTCGCGCTGATGCACGATGCGGCCGCCTTTGGCGAGGACGTGCAGCGTCCTTTGCTCGGCTCTTGAGATGTTCATGTTGGATGTTGCTCCGGCAATCGAATGCGAGACGGGCGGCTGGCCTGGGAAGGCAGCCACCGGCGATCAAGTCATTGGTCGGTAACGCGAAACCTGGCAAGACCAGGGGGTCCGGGTTACCGGATTGCGGCAATGTCCAACATGAAGTTAAAGGTGCATCCGAATAGCGAACAGCCGCGTCGTTGCGGCGGACGGGATGATGGCGCGGCGGGGCTATCTCACGCCGCGCGGATTTCGTTCAGCAGGTCGGGATGGCGATCAAGCACCTTGAGCAGTTTCACCAGCGCCAGCGGCGGCTTGGTCTTGCCGTTCTCGTAGCGGGAGAAGGCGTTGACGCCGCCGCCGAAGATCTCGGCGGCTTCGCGCTGATCCAGCGCCAGCTTCTTGCGCACGCTGGCGATGAAGTTCGGATCGACGATGGCGGCGTTCACCTGCTTGTTGAAGGCGCGCATCGACTCCATGACGCGCTCCGACTCGGCGGCCTCCAGAATCGATTCGTTGCACGCCGGGCAAAAGTCGCCGGTCACCTTGGCCAGCACCGTGGTTTCGCCCTTGTAGGTGTAGGAGATGTCTCGGGTGTCGTGAACCAGTTTCGCAGCACCGCAAACAGGACATTTCATGTTCATAGCTCCTTGAACGAAACGATCAACACGTCGTCGATGACCGTCAGCTTCAAATAAACGTCGCCCACCGTCGTCGTCGGTCGATACACGTCTTGCCACACCCGGTGGTCGGCGTGGGTCGTCATGGACTTGTAGAAGTCGCCCGGTGTCAAGGCCCCGATTACCGCCAGCATGCCGCGATAGTCCAAGTCGAGTGCCGCTGCCCCAGCGCGCGCCGATTGAGTTGTGCGAACCTTGCCGGCTTCGATCAAGGTCTTGACCACGCCCAACGGGCAGTGTGGCGTCCTCTTCTCCATGGCCTGATATTAACCTATTGGGTGAATTTGGCAAGTTGGTTAATTGATTCAGTCATTCGCAATTCGACGTATTCCGCGCTTTCCCTGCCTGCGCCGATAATGCGGCCATGACCGCCCGCCTGCCCGACTCTCCGCCTGTCCCATTGACGCCCTGGCAGGCCAGCCTCGACCTGCGCTTCGCGCGCCGGGACGCGGGGACGATCCTCGCCGCCAGCCGCCACGAAGGACCGCTGCGCATCCAGAAGGCGCTTTATCCCGAAGGCCCGGGACATCTGCCACGCCATCGTGCTGCATCCGCCTGCCGGCATCGCCGGCGGCGACCGGCTGCGGATCGATGTCGAGGTCGGCGCCGGACGCGCAGGCCCTGCTCACCACGCCCGGCGCCGGCAAGTGGTATCGCTCGGCGGGCGCGCAGGCAGAGCAGGTCGTGAATCTGAAAGTCGGCCGCGGTGGCGCGGCTGAGTGGCTGCCGCAGGAGAGCATCGTCTTCGCCGGCGCGCAGGCGCGCATGCGCACGACCGTCGAACTCGAGGCAGGCGCACGCTACATCGGCTGTGGAAACGCTCTGCCTCGGCCGCCGCGCCAGCGGCGAGACCTTTTCGACGCGGCGCACTGCGACTCGCCACCGACATCCGCATCGACGGCCGGCCACTGTGGCGCGAACGCGGCCGCATCGACGGCGGTTCGGCCACTGCTCGATTCGCCCATCGGCCTGGCCGGCTTCAGGTCTGCCGCACGGTGCTCGCGGCCGGTGCGGATGTCGACGCCGACACACTGGCCGCCTGCCGCGCGGCCGCATGCCCACCGAAGCCGGCGCGCAATGGGGCGTCACCGCCATGCCGCAATCTGTTCGTCGGCCGCTACCTCGGCCACTCGGCCGAAGCCGCACGCGCCTGGTTCGTCGAACTCTGGCGAGCGCTGCGGCCCGCTTTCATCGGCCGCGACACGGTCGTGCCGCGCATCTGGAACACGTGAAGGAGACCTCATGGAACTGACACCGCGAGAGAAGGACAAGCTGCTGATCTTCACCGCCGCGCTGCTGGCCGAACGGCGCAAGGGCCGCGGGCCTGCAAGCTCAACTATCCGGAAGCGGTGGCCTTCATCACCGCCGGCATCCTCGAAGGCGCCCGCGACGGCCGGACCGTCGCCGAGCTGATGAGCTACGGCACCACGCTGCTGACGCGCGACGAGGTGATGGACGGCGTGCCGGAGATGATCCCCGAGATCCAGGTCGAGGCGACCTTCCCGGACGGCACCAAGCTCGTCACCGTCCACCACCCGATCGTTTGAGGAGGCTGACCATGATCCCAGGCGAAATGAACGTCGAACCCGGCGACATCGAGCTCAACGCCGGCCGCGCCACGGTCACGCTCGAAGTGGCCAACACCGGCGACCGGCCGATCCAGGTCGGCTCGCACTACCACTTCTTCGAGACCAACGAGGCGCTGCGCTTCGACCGCGCCGCGGCGCGCGGCATCCGCCTCAACATCGCCGCCGGCACGGCGGTGCGCTTCGAGCCGGGGCAGACGCGCACGGTCGAGCTGGTGGCCTCGCCGGCGACCGCAAGGTGTACGGCTTCCAGGGCAAGATTCAGGGGGCATTGAAATGAAAATCACCCGCCAGGCCTACGCCGAGATGTTCGGCCCCACCGTCGGCGACCGCGTGCGCCTCGCCGACACCGAGCTGTGGATCGAGGTCGAGCAGGACTACACGATCTACGGCGAGGAAGTGAAGTTCGGCGGCGGCAAGGTGATCCGCGACGGCATGGGCCAGGGCCAGCGCTGTGCCGGCGGACGTGGCCGACACGGTGATCACCAACGCGCTGATCGTCGATGCGGTGGGGCATCGTCAAGGCCGACATCGGCCTCAAGGACGGCCGCATCGCCGCCATCGGCAAGGCCGGCAACCCGGACGTGCAGCCGGGCGTCACCATCGCCATCGGCGCCGGCACCGAGATCATCGCCGGCGAGGGCATGATCGTCACCGCCGGCGGCATCGACACCCACATCCATTTCATCTGCCCGCAGCAGATCGAGGAGGCGCTGATGTCCGGCGTCACCACCATGCTCGGCGGCGGCACCGGCCCGGCCACCGGCACCAACGCCACCACCTGCACGCCGGGGCCGTGGCACATCCACTCGCATGCTGGCGGCGGCCGAGGCCTTCCCGATGAACCTCGGCTTCCTCGGCAAGGGCAACGCCTCGCCTGCCGGAGCCGCTGCGCGAGCAGGTGCGCGGCCGGCGCCATCGGCCTGAAGCTGCACGAGGACTGGGGCACCACGCCGGCGGCCATCGACAACTGCCTCGCGGTGGCCGACGAGATGGACGTGCAGGTGGCCATCCACACCGACACGCTGAACGAATCGGGCTTCGTCGAGGCGACGCTGGCCGCCTTCAAGGGCCGCACCATCCACACCTTCCACACCGAAGGCGCGGGCGGCGGCCACGCGCCGGACATCATCAAGGCGGCCGGGCTGCCCAACGTGCTGCCCGTCTCCACCAACCCGACCCTGCCCTACACGGTGAACACCATCGACGAGCACCTCGACATGCTGATGGTCTGCCACCACCTCGACCCGGGCATCGCCGAGGACGTCGCCTTCGCCGAATCGCGCATCCGCCGCGAGACCATCGCCGCCGAGGACATCCTGCACGACCTGGGCGCCTTCTCGATGATGTCGTCCGACTCGCAGGCCATGGGCCGCGTCGGCGAGGTGATCATCCGCACCTGGCAGACCGCGCACAAGATGAAGGTGCAGCGCGGCGCGCTGACGGACGACACCGCCCGCAACGACAACCTGCGCGTCAAGCGCTACATCGCCAAGTACACCATCAACCCGGCCATCACCCACGGCATCGGCCACGAGGTCGGCTCGATCGAAGCCGGGCAAGCTGGCCGACCTGGTGCTGTGGAAGCCGGCCTTCTTCGGCGTCAAGCCGTCGCCTGATCCTCAAGGGCGGCATGATCGCCGCGGCCGCGATGGGCGATCCCAACGCCTCGATCCCGACGCCGCAGCCGGTGCACTACCGGCCGATGTTCGGCAGCTTCGGCGGCGGCGCTGAAGACCTCGCGTGACCTTCGTCTCGCAGGCCGCGCTGGACAACCCGGCCGTGCGTCGCCTCGGCCTGCGCCAAGCCGCTGGTGGCGGTGAAGAACTGCCGCGGACGGTCACCAAGACGGACATGGTGCACAACGACGCCACGCCGGTCATCGAGGTCGATCCGGAAACCTACGAGGTGCGCGCCGACGGCGAGCTGCTGGTCTGCGAGCCGGCGACGGTGCTGCCGATGGCGCAGCGCTACTTCCTGTTCTGACCATGCGTCGTCATCGAACAGCTCGCGCGACCGGCCGAGCGCCGTCGGCCAGCGAGACGCCTGGCAACTGCCCTTCGAGACTGCGCTGCAAGAGCCGGCTGCGCACCCGCCTGGAGAGCGGCGAGGAGGCGGGCCTGTTCCTGGAACGCGGCACCGTGCTGCGCGGCGGCGACAAGCTGCTGGCCAACGACGGCCGCGTCGTCGAGGTGGTCGCCGCGCCCGAAGCGCTGCTCGAGGCGCGGAGCGGCGATGCCGCATACTGTTGGCGCGCGCCGCCTACCACCTGGGCAACCGGCATGTGCGCGGTGCAGCTCGGCGCCGGTCTGCTGCGCTATCGGCCGCCGACCACGTGCTCGGCGAAATGGTGCGCGGCCTCGGTCTCGACGGTGCACGAGATGACGGCGCCGTTCGAACCGGAGAGCGGCGCCTATGGCGCGCACGGCGCTCACGGCCATGGCCACAGCGCCGACGGCGAAGGTCGTGGGCCGCGCATCCACGACCATTTCGGCAGATGAGCCGCCCGCGATGAATCCAGCCGTGCTCCGCCTGCTGCATCTCGCCAGCCCGACGTTGCCGGTCGGCGCCTACACCTATTCGCAGGGCCTGGAGTGGGCCGTCGAGGCGGGCACGGTGAAGGACGAGGCGACGGCGCTGGCCTGGATCGGCGACGTGCTCGAGCTACGGCGTCGGCGCGCTGCGAGGCGGTGCTATCTCGCCCGCATGCTGGCGGCCTGGCGGGAGCGCGACGACGCGCGCCTGGCCCGGCTCGACGAGGACTTCCTCGCCAGCCGCGAAACCGCCGAACTGCGCGCCGAGACCGTGCAGATGGGCCACTCGCTGCGCGCGCCTGCTCGCGACCTGCGCGGAATGCGCCGGCCGGCTCGGCTGGCCGGATTCGCCGCAGCCGAGCTTCCCGCTGGCGTGGAGCTGCGCGGCGGCCGCGCTGGGACGATTCCGACCGAGGACGCGCTGGCCGCCTACCTCTGGGCCTGGGCGGAGAACCAGGTGATGGCCGCCGCTGAAGGCCGTGCCGCTCGGCCAGACCGCCGGCCAGCGCCTGCTGCTGGCGCTCGGGCGACCGCATGCCCGGCCTGGCGCCGAAGCGCGCCGCCGCGCCCATCGAGGACGCACGCAGCAACTTCGCGCCCGGCCTCGCCATCGCCAGCGCCGCCACGAAACCCAGTACTCGCAGGCTGTTCCGCTCATGAGCACAGCAACGCCACCTCTGCGCGTCGGCATCGGCGGCCCGGTCGGCTCCGGCAAGACCGCGCTGACCCTGGCGCTGTGCCAGGCCCTGCGCGACCAGTACAACATCGCCGTCGTCACCAACGACATCTACACCGAGGAGGACGCCCAGTTCCTGGTGCGCAACGAGGCGCTGGCGCCGGAGCGCATCATCGGCGTCGAGACCGGCGGCTGCCCGCACACGGCGATCCGCGAGGACGCCTCGATCAACCTCGAAGCGGTCGACCGGCTCAACGCGCGCTTCCCCGGCCTGGACGATCGTCTTCATCGAAAGCGGCGGCGACAACCTCGCCGCCACCTTCAGCCCGGAGCTCTCCGACCTGACGCTCTACGTGATCGACGTCGCCGCCGGCGACAAGATCCCGCGCAAGGGCGGGCCGGGCATCACCAAGTCCGACCTGCTGGTGATCAACAAGATCGACCTGGCGCCCATGGTCGGCGCCTCGCTGGAGGTGATGGACCGCGATGCCAAGAAGATGCGCGGCGAGCGGCCCTTCGTCTTCACCAACATGAAGACCGGGCAGGGACTGGCGGAGATCATCGAGTTCATCGAGCGGCAGGGGATGCTGCGCTAGCTTTGTCGGTCGCAGGCCATGCGCTTCTCGTTCTGCACGCTGAGGACCATGCGGCGATCGGTGATCTCGTCGAGCGTCGCCGACAGGGTGTCGGTGCCGTAAAGGGTGAGTACCTTGCCAACGACCCGGAAGTTGCCTTGGTATTGCTTGCCGTTCGACCTGACAGCCAGCGTGCCATCGGCTTGAAAAGTCAGGTCCATGTGGCGGCCCTGCGCCGGCCGAAAGCAGTGCCAGGCGCCGACGATGCGCTTGACGAGTTCGCCGCTGCTGGTGATCGCGACAACCTTCTTGGGCCCGTCGGCGGGCGGTTCCTTGTCGGTGCCCGGTGGCTCGGAGCGATCGCGCATGTCGACGATCCAGTCGGCCGGGACTGCGAAGTTCAGGTTCTGGCCCAGTCGGTGCTGAAAGGTGACGACCCCGACCAGCTTGCCACCGGCGGTGAACAAGCCGCCGCCGCTGGAGCCCGGTGAAATCGGCGCGGTGGTCTGGATGTAGGTGCCCGTCGGCGTCTCGCGCAGCGACGAGACGATGCCGTCGCTGATGGTCAGCTCCAGGCCATGCGGCGCACCGAGGGCATAGACCTTCTGGCCGGTTCGCAAGGTGCCTACGCTGCCCATGCTGACCGGGGTGGCCGACAAGCCAGTGACGTTCAGGCGGCACAGGTCAAAGACTTCGTCGGTGGTGTACGGCGAGGCGTCATATACCTTTCCCGCGACCTTGACCTTGATCTGGGAACTGCCTTTGATGACATGGCAGTTGGTTATGAGGGCGCCGGCATCGATGACCACGCCGCTGCCCGAACGGAGCGGATTGCCATTGCCGTCCGCCACGACCACCAATGCGACGCTGCCTGACAATCTTGCGTAAAGGTCTTCGGGCGACTGGTCGGCCGGAGTGACCGGCGCGGCGCTCTCCGGGGTACCGCCAGCCGGCTGGCCCGACTGCGCGATGGCGGCTTCCGCGGCCATGACGCGCGGTGCCTGAGTCTTCCTCACCGCCTGCCACCAGTAGAGTCCCAGCGCGACGCAGATGCCGATCGATAGCCAGGCGATCCAGGTGAGCGAGCGCGAGCCGGCCGCCAAGTCGCCACCGGATCGGGATGTCTCGCCCGAGGGCGTCAGACGAGTCAGCGAGGCATCGTAGGCAGCGCGCTGCTGGGCGTTGGACAGGATCAAGTAGGCCTCCTTGACGAGACCACGCCGATTGCCGTCGGGATCGGTCGCGGCGGCGGTCAGCCGGGCTTCGTGGGCCAGTTCAATCTGCTCGTCGCTGGCGTCGGGCGGAACGCCGAGAATGTCATAGAGGGTCTGCTTCATCGCGTCGCCTGATCAAGAAACGACAAGGGCCGCCCAGGGCGGCCCTCGCTGGCTACCGAATGTTACCTTACTTGACGACGGCGTTCAGCTCGCCCTTCTTGTAGCGGTTGGCCATGCTCTCGAGGCTGATCGACCTTGATCTTGCTGGCCTGGCCGGCGCAACCGAAGGCTTCGTAGCGGGCCTTGCAGATCGCCTTCATGGCCTTGCGGGCTTCGGCGAGGTACTTGCGCGGGTCGAAGTTCTTGCGGTCCTTGTTCAGGAACTGGCGGATGGCGCCGGTGGAGGCCATGCGCAGGTCGGTGTCGATGTTGACCTTGCGCACGCCGTTCTTGATGCCCTCGACGATTTCCTCGACCGGCACGCCGTAGGTCGCGCCCATTTCGCCGCCGTTCTCGTTGATGATCTTCAGCCAGTCCTGCGGCACGCTGGAGGAGCCGTGCATCACCAGGTGGGTGTTGGGGATGCGGGCGTGGATTTCCTTGATGCGGTCGATGCGCAGCACCGCGCCGGTGGGCGGGCGGGTGAACTTGTAGGCGCCGTGGCTGGTGCCGATGGCGATGGCCAGCGCGTCGACCTGGGTCGCCTTGACGAACTCGGCGGCCTCGTTGGGGTCGGTGAGCAACTGGTCGTGCGACAGCACGCCTTCGGCGCCGTGGCCGTCTTCCTTCTCGCCCATGCCGGACTCGAGCGAGCCGAGGCAGCCCAGTTCGCCTTCGACCGACACGCCGATGGCGTGGGCGATGTCGACGACGTGGCGGGTGGTGTTGACGTTGTACTTGAAGGTCGACGGGGTCTTGGCGTCTTCCATCAGCGAGCCGTCCATCATCACGCTGGAGAAGCCGGAGCGCATCGACTGGATGCAGATCGCCGGGCTGGCGCCGTGGTCCTGGTGCATGACGATCGGGACATCGGGATGGGTCTCGATCGCGGCCTCGATCAGGTGGCGCAGGTAGGCCTCGCCGGCATACTTGCGGGCGCCGGCGGAGCCCTGCATGATCACCGGGCTGTTGGTCTCTTCGGCGGCCTCCATGATGGCCTGGATCTGCTCCAGGTTGTTGACGTTGAAGGCGGGCAGGCCATAGCCGTTTTCGGCGGCGTGGTCGAGCAGTTGGCGCATGGATACGAGGGCCATGTGAGTCTCCTGTTGAGGTTAGTGAAGTTTAGTCAGCGTGGTTCGATGTCTCGCCGACCTTGACGATCTTCATGGTGTTGGTGCCGCCCGGCTTGCCGATCGGCTCGCCGATGGTCAGCACGATCAGGTCGCCCGTTGCGACGGCGCCGGCAGGCGATCAGCTCGTCTTCCGCGTCGCGCAGCAGCTCGTCGCGGTCGTGGCCGCTCTGGTGCATCATCACCGGGATACACGCCCCTGAAGATGCTGACCTTGTAGCGCGTTGCGACCTCGGTGCGTCAAGGCATAGATCGGCACGCCGACAGTTGAGGCGCGACATCCACAAGGCGGTCGAGCCGGACTCGGTCAGCGAGGCGATGGCCTTGACCTTCAGGTGGTGCGGCGGTGAACAGCGCCGCCATGGCGATCGACTGGTCGATGCGGGTGAACACGCGGTTGAGGAAGTGGCGTGTCGAGCGTCGTGTCGCTGGACTTTTCCGCCTCGAGGCAGATGCGCGCCATCGCCTGCGACGGTTTCGACCGGGTACTCGCCGGCGGCGGTTTCGGCCGACAGCATCACGGCATCGGTGCCGTCGAGCACCGCGTTGGCGACGTCGGACACCTCGGCGCGGGTCGGCACCGGGCTAGTGGATCATCGATTCCATCATCTGCGTGGCGGTGATGGCGAACTTGTTGTGCTCGCGCGCCATGCGGATGATGCGTCTTCTGCAGCGCCGGCACGGCGGCATCGCCGACTTCGACGGCCAGGTCGCCGCGCGCCACCATGATGCCGTCGGTGGCGTCGAGGATGTGCTTCGAGATTCTCGATCGGCTTCGACGCGTTCGATCTTGGCGACCAGCAGGGCGTTGGAGCCGGCGGCGTGCAGCAGCGCGCGCGCCAGGCGCATGTCGTCGCCGGACTTCGGGAAGGAGACCGCGACGTAGTCGATGCCGAGGCTGCGCGGCGGTGTGGATGTCCTCCATGTCCTTGGCGGTCAGCGCCGGCGCGGACAGACCGCCACCCTGGCGGTTGATGCCCTTGTTGTTGGACAGCTCGCCGCCCTGGCGCACGACGCAATGGATTTCGCGTGCCGTCGACCTGCTCGACATCGATGACGATGCGGCCGTCGTCGAGCAACAGCACGTCGCCGGCGGCGACGTCGTCGACCAGTTCGGGGTAGTCGAGGCCGACGCAGCCGCTGTCACCGAGCTGGCATTCGGCGTCGAGGATGAAGGGCTGGCCATTCTTCAGCAGCACCTTGCTGCCGGCGAACTTGCCGATGCGGATCTTCGGTCCCTGCAGGTCGGCCATGACGCCGACGGTGCGGCCGCTGCGCTGCGCATCAGTTCGCGCAGCGTATCGACGCGCGCTCGGTGGTCGTCGGCGGTGCCGTGCGAGAAGTTGAGGCGGACCACGTCGATGCCGGCCTCGACCAGGCTGTCCAGCATCTTCCGGGCTGCGACGAGGCGGGCCCGAGCGTGGCGACAATCTTTGTTGTACGTTTTCTGATGGACATGTCTCTGTGGAGCGATTCGGGCCGCCTCGATGCGCGGCACGGCGGCCCGAATGCTGGATCAACCCTTGGCGCGCTTGTTCCAGGATGTCGACGGCGGGCAGTACCTTGCCTTCGAGGTACTCGAGGAAGGCGCCGCCGGCGGTGGAGATGTAGGACACCTTGTCGTAGATGTCGTACTTCTGGATGGCGGCGATGGTGTCGCCGCCGCCGGCCAGCGTGAAGGCCTTGGTGTTGGCGATGGCCATGGCGATGGCCTTGGTGCCGGCGCCGAACTGGTCGAACTCGAACACGCCGACCGGGCCGTTCCAGACCACGGTGCCGGCCTTCATGATGATGTCGACCAGTTCCTGGGCGCGATCTTCGGGCCGATGTCGAAGATCATGTCGTCGTCGGCGACGGCGCCGGCATCCTTCAGCACGGCCGGCTCGGCGGCGTCGAACTTCTTGCCGCAGACGACGTCGACCGCGATCGGGATGGTGGCGCCGCGCGCGGTCATCTTCTTCATCAGCGCCTGGGCGGTCGGCACCAGGTCGTCCTCGCACAGCGACTTGCCGACGTTCTTGCCGGTGGCCTTGAGGAAGGTGTTGGCGATGCCGCCGCCGACCACCAGTTGTTCGCACTTCTCGGACAGCGCTTCGAGCACGGTCAGCTTGGTCGATACCTTGGAGCCGCCGACGATGGCCACCATCGGCCGCGCCGGATTGGCCAGCGCCTTGTGCAGCGCTTCGAGTTCTTCGGTGACCAGCATGCCGGCGCAGGCGACCGGCGCGAACTGGGCGATGCCGTAGGTCGAGGCCTCGGCGCGGTGCGCGGTGCCGAAGGCATCCATGACGAAGACGTCGCACAGCGCGGCGTACTTGCTGCGCGGTTTCTTCGACGTTCTTCTTCTCGCCCTTGTTGAAGCGGCAGTTTTCCAGCAGCACGACTTCGCCGGCGGCGACATCGAAGCCGCCATCGACCCAGTCGCGGATCAGGCGCACCGGCTTGCCGAGCTTGGCGGACATGACGTCGGCCACCGGCTTGAGGGAGTTCTCCTCGGCTCCACTCGCCTTCGGTCGGGCGGCCGAGGTGGGAGGTGACCATCACCTTGGCGCCGGCCTTCATGGCGTGCTCGATGGTCGGCATCGAGGCGGTGATGCGGGCGTCGGAGGTGACCTTGCCGTCCTTGACCGGCACGTTGAGGTCGGCGCGAATGAAGACGCGCTTGCCCTTGAGGTCGAGATCGGTCATGCGGATGAATTTGGCCATGTGCTGTCTCCTGAGACGATTCGTTGAAATTAACCACTGAAGCGTTGCGCCCGTGTGACCGGGTCGCAACGCTTGGATCGTCAATTTCCGGTTACTTGGCGACGTGCTTGCACGAAGCGCAGCATGTTGCAGGTGTAGCCGTACTCGTTGTCGTACCAGGCCACGACCTTGACGAAGGTGCTGTCGAGCGCGATGCCGGCTTCGGCGTCGAAGGTCGGAGGGGCGCTGATTGCCGCGGAAGTCGGTGGAGACCACCTTCTCCTCGGTGTAGCCGAGCACGCCCTTCATCGCGCCTTCGGAGGCGGCCTTCATGGCGGCGCAGATGTCCTTGTAGGTGGCTTCCTTGTTCAGTTCGACGGTCAGGTCGACCACGGAAACGTCGGAGGTCGGCACGCGGAAGGCCATGCCGGTGAGCTTCTTGTTCAGCTCGGGCATGCACCACGCCGACGGCCTTGGCGGCGCCGGTGGAGGACGGGATGATGTTCTCGAGGATGCCGCGGCCGCCGCGCCAGTCCTTGTTGGACGGGCCATCGACGGTCTTCTGGGTCGCGGTGGCGGCATGCACGGTGGTCATCAGGCCGCGCTTGATGCCCCAGTTGTCGTTGCAGCACCTTGGCGACCGGCGCCAGGCAGTTGGTGGTGCAGGAGGCGGCGGAAACGATGGTCTCGCCGGCGTACTTGGTCGTGGTTCACGCCGTACACGAACATCGGGGTGTCGTCCTTCGACGGGGCCGACTGCACGACCTTCTTGGCGCCGGCGTCGATGTGCTTCTGGCAGGTTTCCTTGGTCAGGAAGAAGCCGGTGCATTCGATGACGATGTCGGCGCCGATTTCGTTCCACTTCAGGTTGGCGGGATCCTTCTCGGCGGTCAGGCGGATCTTCTTGCCGTTGACGATCAGGTTGTTGCCGTCGACGGCGATGTCGCCGTTGAAGCGGCCATGCACGGAGTCGTACTTCAGCATGTAGGCCAGGTAGTCGGGCTCGAGCAGGTCGTTGATGCCGACGACTTCGATGTCGGGAAAATCCTTGGCGATGGCGCGGAAAACCATGCGGCCGATGCGGCCGAAACCGTTGATGCCAACTTTGATTGTCATGTGAATGATCTCCTGGTAGATGATTAGATGAACTGATTCGACGGCCTTCACGACGTTTGTCCACCGTGAAGCCGAATTCCTTGAACAGCACGCCGGCCGGGGCCGACTCGCCGAAGCGGTCGAGGCCGATGACCTTGCCTTCGCCGCCGACATACTTCCACCAGCCGTCGGTGACGCCGGCTTCGACGACGACGCGCGGCAGGCCCTTGGGCAGCACGCTGTCCTTGTAGGCCTGGTCCTGGCGATCGAAGACGTTGGTCGAGGGCATCGAGACCACGCGCACCGGCGACGTTCTTCTGCGGCCAGCGCGGCTTGCGCCTTGAGGGCCAGTTCGACTTCCGAGCCGGTGGCGATGATGATGGCCTTGGCCTTGCCCTTGGCTTCCGAGAGCACGTAGCCGCCCTTGCGCGATGTTGGCGATGGTGGCGGCGTCGCGCGGCGACGAAGGGCAGGTTCTGGCGCGACAGGGCCAGCGAGCTCGGGCCGTCGGTCTTCTCGACGGCGCAGGTCCAGGCCGACCATGGTTTCGACGGTGTCGCAGGGACGCCAGACGTCCATGTTGGGGATCATGCGCAGCGTGGCGATCTGCTCGACCGGCTGGTGGGTCGGGCCGTCTTCGCCGAGACCGATGGAGTCGTGCGTGAACACGTAGATCACGCGCTGCTTCATCAGCGCCGACATGCGCAGGGCGTTGCGGGCGTATTCCGAGAACATCAGGAAGGTGCCGCCGAAGGGCAGCAGGCCGCCGTGCAGCGCCATGCCGTTCATGATGTGCGACATGCCGAACTCGCGCACGCCGTAGGAGATGTAGTTGCCGGTGGACTTGCCGGAGACGTGCTTGCAGCCCGTCCAGTTGGTCAGGTTGGAGCCGGTCAGGTCGGCGGAGCCGCCGAGGAACTCGGGCAGGGCCGGGGCCAGGGCGTTGATGGCGATCTGCGAGGCCTTGCGGGTGGCGACGGTCTCGGCCTTGGCGTTGGCGGTCTTCGATGGCCTTCGGCGGCGAACTCGGCCCAGTTGGCGGGCAGTTCATTGGCCATGCGGCGCTTGAATTCGGCGGCTTCGGCCGGGAAGGCCTTGGCGTAGTGCTCGAACTTCTGGTTCCAGACGCCTTCCCAGCTCGGCGCCCTTCTTCTTGGCGTCCCAGGCTTCGTAGACTTCCTCGGGAATCTCGAAGGGACCGAAGTTCCAGCCGATGTGCGGGCGGGTCAGGCGCGATTTCGACGTCGCCCAGCGGCGCGCCGTGCACGTCGTGGGTGCCTTGCTTGTTCGGGCGAGCCGACGCCGATCACGGTCTTGCAGCAGATCAGCGAGGGCTTGTCGGTGACGGCCTTGGCGGCCTCGATGGCGGCGTGCAGGGCTTCCGGATCGTGGCCGTTGACGTTCGGCACCACGTGCCAGCCGTAGGCCTCGAAGCGCTTCGGCGTGTCGTCGGTGAACCAGCCTTCGACGTGGCCGTCGATGGAGATGCCGTTGTCGTCCCAGAAGGCAGTCAGCTTGCCCAGGCCCCAGGTGCCGGCCAGCGCGCAGGCTTCGTGGGAGATGCCTTCCATCAGGCAGCCGTCGCCGAGGAAGACATAGGTGCGGTGATCGACGATCTCGTGGCCGGGCTTGTTGAATTCGGCGGCCAGCAGCTTCTCGGCCATGGCCATGCCGACGGCGTTGGTGATGCCCTGGCCGAGCGGGCCGGTGGTGGTCTCGACGCCCGGCGTGTAGCCGTACTCGGGGTGGCCCGGCGTCTTGCTGTGCAGCTGGCGGAACTGCTTCAGGTCGTCGATCGACAGATCGTAGCCGGTCAGGTGCAGCAGGGCGTAGATCAGCATCGAGCCGTGGCCGTTGGACAGCACGAAGCGGTCGCGGTTGGCCCACTTGGGATTGCCGGGATTGTGGCGCATGTGGTGGTTCCACAGCACCTCGGCGATTTCGGCCATGCCCATGGGCGCGCCCGGGTGGCCGGAGTTGGCTTTCTGCACGGCGTCCATGGCCAGGGCGCGGATGGCGCTGGTCAGGTTATTGAACACGGGGGGGTCGAAATCGCTGAAGGTGGACATCGTATTTCCTCGTCGGTTACTGCCGGAAAAGCCGAAGATTATCGACCAAAGCCGGCCCGTTGTGTTGTTGGTCGTAGAGTCGTTGGCCGGGCCGGCATGACGCCGGCCCAAGCCGAACCAAGGCTGGAAGCGGGAGTTCGGTGAGTCAGGCGTCCTTACTTGCTGTGACTACGCTTCCACTTCTTTTCCATGAGGTCCAGCATGATCGGCGACAGGACCAGTTGCATCGCCAGCTCCATCTTGCCGCCCGGCACCACCATGATGTTCGGCCGCGACATGAAGGAGTCGTGAATCATGGTCAGCAGGTAGGGGAAGTCGACACCCTGCGGATCGCGGAAGCGGATCACCACCATCGACTTCGTCCAGGCGTCGGGATGTCGCGGGCGATGAACGGGTTGGAGGTGTCGACGATCGGCACGCGCTGGAAGTTGATGTGGGTGCGCGAAAACTGCGGGCAGATGTAGTTGACGTAGTCGTGCATGCGACGCAGGATGGTCTGGGTCACCGCCTCGACCGAGTAGCCGCGGCCGGCCGTGTCGCGATGGATCTTCTGGATCCATTCCAGGTTGACCACCGGCACCACGCCGATGGCGAGATCCACATGCTGGGCGACGTCGGCTTCATCGCCGACATAGGCGCCGTGCAGGCCTTCGTAGAAGAGCAGGTCGGTGTGCTCGGGCAGGTCTTCCCAGGGGGTGAAAGTGCCCGGCTGCTGGCCGTACGGAGCGGCCTCTTCGTCATTGTGCAGGTAAAAGCGACGCTTGCCGTGGCCGGTGTCGCCGTAGCCCTTGAAGATGCCTTCCAGTTCGGCCAACTCGTTGGCGTCGGGCCCGAAGTGGGTCGGGGCGCGCTCGCCGCGGGCTTCCGCGTCGGCGACCACCTTCTTCATTTCCGAGCGGTCGTACCGGTGCATGCTGTCGCCTTCGATGACCGCGGCGGTGATCTTCTCGCGGCGGAAGATGTGCTCGAAGGAGCGCTTGACCGTGGTCGTGCCGGCGCCGGACGAACCGGTAACCGCGATGATGGGATGCTTGATGGACATGGTGTCTCCCCTCTATTGAAAATTTCTTCGTTTCGGCCCGCCCGCCATGGTCGGCGCGGCGTTCCGTGATGTCCTGGTTCCGGGTGTCCGTTCAGCCTGTCTTCTCCAGGCCACTCCGCCAAGAAAATCCCCACCCCTTGCGGGGCGGGGCAATCTGGCAAGAAACGCCAGAGGGAGTGGAGAAGTACGAGCCGCGAAACCGCGACCCGACGGGCGCAATGTAATCCCCCATACCCATAAGCGCCATTCACTTTTTCTTATCATTGGAATAAGCGGCTCGTTATTGCCTTGCACCATGCTGAATCAATGGCGACGGTCTATTTCGTCAGCGCCATGTAGAGCAACGGCAGCTTCTCCGGCAGCCTTTCGATGCGGTCGAGCACCTGCCAATGGCTGCCGAAGATGTCGCGCACGTAGGCGTCGGCCTTGGGGTCGAGACTGAGGCAATAAGTGGTTACTCCCTTGGCCGCCAGTTCTTCCACCGCCTTCTTGGCGTCGTGGCGCAGGTGTTCTGGATCGGCCACGTCGATGTCGGCCGGCTCGCCGTCGGTGAGCAACAGCAGGATCTTCTTGTCCGCCTTGCGGTTGGCCAGGTAGTGGCCGGCGTGGCGCAACGCCGGGCCCATGCGGGTGGACCAGGCACGCCTCCATTGCCGCCAGACGCGCTTTGACCGTGTCGTCCCATTGTTCGGAAAAGCCCTTGATGTGGTGGTAACGCACCTCGTGCCGGGTGTCGGAGTGGAAGCCGGCGATGGCGAAGGGATCGCCCAGGCATTCGATGGCCCAGGCCAGCAGCGACACCGCCTCCTGAGAGAGTTCCAGAATCGTCTGGCTGCCATCGGCCACTTTTTCGTTGAGTGACTCGGACAGGTCGAGCAGCACCATGACCGTGATGTCGCGGCCATCGGTGCGGTGGCTCATGTTGATGCGCGGATCGGGCGTGGCGCCGCCCTTGAAGTCGATCAGCGAGCGGATGGCGACATCGAGGTCCAGCTCGGTGCCTTCCTCCTGGTAACGGATGCGCACCTTGTCCTGTGGCTTGAGCAGGTCGAGCAGGCGCTTGAGCTGCTTGGCCAGCGCGGCGTGCTTGGCCAGCAAGCGGTCGATGACCACCGGGTTGCCGCTCGGGTGCAGCGCTTCGTAGAGGCTGACCCAGTCGGGCCGGTAGGTCTGGCTCTGGTAGTCCCACTCCGGGTAATGGCGGGGCGGCAGACCCTTGAGTTCTTCGCCCGGCTCGAGCTTCCGCTCTTCGTCGAAGGCCTGCTCCTCGTCGCCCTCCTCGATGAACCGCCAGAGCTGGCGGTTGTCGTCGCGGTAGTCGATGACCGTATCGTCGAAATGGACCTTGGCCAACTGGTCGCTCTGGCGGCGCGTTCTGGCGACATAAGAGAGCGCCAAGGTGGCGATCTCCCCGGTATTGGATTCGCCGGCGGCAAGGAGTTCATGGAAGCGCCGGACGTACTCGAGCAGGTCGCGGTCGGCGTAGCCATGGTCGGCGTCGAGGCAGGCGCGCGACAGCATGGCCATGCGGTGACGCAGGCAGGACGTGGTCTCCGGATCGCAGGCATTTTCGACCGGTTTTGGATGGAGGGCGAGAAAGATGCGGGAGAGGCCGGGGTACTCACGGATCAGCAACGTCTCGATGCGGCAGTCCTCGAAGAACTCAACCGCCATGCGCTGGAAGGGACTCCAGTTGTCGGCGATCTGCGGCACGCTCCAGCGGCGGTGGCCGACCATGTGGGCGAGCACGGCTCGGTAGCAGTCGAGCCCGCTCACCGTGCCGTTGGGACTGGCGACATCGCCGAACACGTCGGGTACGCGCATGCCCAGCTTGTCATAGTAGGGGACGGGCTTGCGCAGTTCGTCGAAGGCTGTCGAGTAGGGCACCAGCAGCTCGCTGTCGCGCCACAAGGCACGCAGGTAGAGGTCCAGCTTCCGCTCGACGTCGGCGAACAGCGTGCCGTGGCGCTCGCGCTGGAGCACCGCGCGGCTGTCAGCTGATTGCAGCTTGAAGAAGTCGATCTGCCGCTCGGGGTGGTTACCGTAGTTGCGGATCCCGTACTCAACCCAGTTCTTGAGCCCGGCCATCGACAGTAGATTGGCGAGGGTAGGCGCCTGGGCGAAGAACTCCGGCAGCCCGGGACTCGGAAAAGTGGTGTGGTGGCCGTGGATCGAGCCCGTGGTGCGGACCATCAGGTTCCGGGCGATATCCAGGTAGAACTGGATCTGGTCGAGTGACTGTAGGCGTCGGGCGACGGCAGCCAGGGTTTGCAGGAAGGGCGCGATAGCCTTGCCGTTGGGTGACTTCTGCATGGCGCGAACGAAGTCCATCACCGGTGCCAGAACGTCTCCACCGATGGCGGCGGTGACGCTGGGCCATTCCTCGAGGAAGGCCAGCATCGGTTCGGGACCGCGGCCGAGCTTGCCGAGCACGCGCGCCGCCTCCAGGTAGGCCTTCATCTGGGCCTTCGAGAAGGTGGCGAGCGCCTCGTAGACGCATTCCTCGAAGACGTCGGCCACCGGCTGGAAGCCGCAATCGACCTCGTACCAGTAGGTCTGCACCTGCGGGTGCATCATCGCCCGCTTGCGGGCATCCGTCGCGGGACGGTATCCGGTGGTCATCGCGGGTTCACCGTGGCGCCGGCGCTAGCCTCTTACGCGAAAGTCGCGTCGATCGCATGGTCCAGCGTGGCGCGAATGTCCGTGTCGTCGGTGATCGGCCGCGCCATGGCCATGCGGCAGGCATCCTGGGGTTCGACACCGCCCTTGATCAGAGTCGCGGCATAGACGATCAGGCGGGTCGAGATGCCCTCGTCCAGGCCGTGACCCTTGAGGTTGCGTGCGGTTTGGCCGATCTTGACCAGCTTGGCGGTGGTGGCCTCGTCCAGGCCGGTTTCCTTGGCGACGATGTACGTTTCCAGCCTCGCTTCCGGGTAGTCGAAGTCGAAGGCGGTGAACCGCTGCTTGGTCGATTGTTTCAGATCCTTCATCAGGCTCTGGTAGCCGGGGTTGTAGGAAATCACCAACTGGAAGTCCGGGTGGGCCTCGATCAGTTCGCCCTTCTTGTCCAGCGGCAGGGTGCGGCGGTGGTCGGTCAATGGATGGATCACCACCGTGGTGTCCTGGCGCGCCTCGACGATTTCGTCGAGATAGCAGATGGCGCCGATGCGGGCGGCCGTGGTCAGCGGGCCGTCGAGCCAGCGCGTGCCGTTGGCTTCGAGCAGATAGCGGCCGACCAGGTCGGAAGCGGTCATGTCCTCGTTGCAGGCCACGGTGACCAGCGGCTTGCCCAGTTTCCAGGCCATGTACTCGATGAAGCGCGACTTGCCGCAGCCGGTCGGGCCTTTCACCATTACCGGCAGGCGGGCGGCATAGGCGGCTTCATAGAGCGCCACTTCCTTCCCCTGGGCCTGGTAGAAGGGTTCCTGGCGAACCTTGTACTGTTCCTTGTCGGTCATTGGGCTCTCCTTGGCCACGCGAGTGACACGGTCTTGCCGGGCCGGAAGAAAAACGCCCCCAGCGAGGTGGAGGCGCTCTTCATTGCCGGCCGCTCGATATTACTTATGGACGCCCAGCTTTTCGCGCCAGCCAGGGAACAATTTGTCGGCATCACCCGGGAAGGACTCGAAGGCGCGGGCGAATTCCTTGTGCTCCTTGGCCCACTGGATCGGGTCGGCACCGGCCTTCCAACACTCGTACGACTGGCGCAGGGAGATGGCACCGGCTGCCGGGCTGTCGATGTGGCCGTAGGAACCACCGCCGGAGGTGTTGATGACGTTGCCGTGCCCGAGGTTCTCGAAAAAGCCAGGCAGGCGCAGCGCGTTCATGCCGCCGGAGATGATCGGGGTGGTCGGCTTCATGCCGTACCACTTCTGGTAGTAGACCGGACCCTGGCACTCGTCGCGCTCGATCATGTAGGCGATCAGCTTGTCGGATTGGTCACCTTCCATCTTGCCGTAGCCCATGGTGCCGACGTGAATGCCGGAAGCGCCCTGCAGACGGGATATCTTGGCGAGCACGAAGGCCGTGTAACCACGCTTGGCGGACGGCGAGGTGATCATGCCGTGGCCAGCGCGGTGGTAATGCAAGTACTGGTTCGGGTATTGACGGCGGGCGGTGGTGATCATGCCGGGACCGCCGACGAAACCGTCGACCAGGAAGGCGACCTTGTCGGCATCCGGGCCGAACGTTTCCAGGATGAAGTCGGCGCGGGCGCACATTTCGTAGTGGTCATCGGCGGTGATGTTGGCCGAGAACAGTTTGGCCTGGCCGGTTTCGTCCTGGGCGCGCTTGAGGGCATCGTACACCAGAGGGTAAACCTTCTTGGCCGGACAGAAGACCTGGTTGCCCTGCGGTTCGTCGTTCTTGATGAAATCGCCACCGAGCCAGAACTGGTAGGCGGCCTTGGCGAAGGGCTCGGGACGCAGACCCAGCTTCGGCTTGATGATGGTGCCGGCAATGTAGCCGCCGTCCTTGACCGGGCGACCGAGGATGCGCCACATATCGGAGATGTCCTTGGACGGTCCGTCGAACAACTGGATGGCGCGCTCCGGCATGTAGAAGTCGTGAATTTTGGCGTGCTCGATGTCGCCCATGCCCTGGTTGTTGCCGATGACCAGGGTCAGGAAGGAGACGATCATCATGCGGCCGTCGGTGATGTTGCGGTCGAAGAGGTCGATCGGATAGGCGATGCGCATATCCTCGGTGGCCTCGTCGATGAGATACACCAGCGCATCCACGCCACGGGTGAAGTCGTCGGTGGTTGACACTTCGACGTTGGTGCCGGTGGAAGACTCGGCGGCGAAGTGGGCGGCGGCTTCCAGGTAACCGTAGCCAGCCTTGGGCTTCATTTTGTAGGCGACGAGGATGTGCTTGCCACCCTTGATCAGGTCTTCTTCCTTCAGGCTGAGGTCGGCGTAACGTGCTGATTGATCCATGGTCTGCTCCTTTGATTGTGTTGTCGTATGTGTAATGCTGAATTCGGTGTGGCTGGCATCTTAGACGCCGTCAATCATAAAAAACATTAAGAATTTTTGATCCCATGCATAAGCCGAATATCGGCAAGGCCGGTTCCACTCAAGTCGGGCAGCACGGCGAGGGCACCGGCAAAGTTCTCCCCCGCCGTGTAGATGCCTGTCGTGATCAGCGTTGGCAGTCCGGCGCCGCGCGCCGACCGGAGTCCGTTGGCGGAGTCTTCCAGCACCAGGCAGGCTTCCGCCGGCAGACCGAGCCTGGCCAGCACCCAATGGTAAATATCCGGCGCGGGCTTCTTCTTCGGCACGATGTCGCCGGCGCCGATCACCTCGAACCAGTTGGCCGCCTCCGGCGCCAGGCTGGCCTTGAGCAGCGTGGTGACGTTCTCCGGGGTCGTGGTCGTGGCGATCGCCAGCCGCAGGCCGGCGGCGCGGGCCTCGTCGATCAGGCGGGCGACGCCGGGGCGCAGCGGGATGCCGCCGCCTTCCAGCAAGGCCACATAGTGGCGCGTCTTGATGGCATGCAGGGTCTTGATGGTTTCGTCGGCATCGGCACGGGCCAGAAAGGCCGGGTCGTGCCGCTCCGCGTAGAAGCGCATGCGCTCCTTGCCGCCGGTTACCGCCAGCAGTTCGCCATATAGGGCCACATCCCAGTGCCAGGCCAGGCCGGCCTCGGCGAAGGCGGCGTTGAAGGCGACACGGTGACCGTCGCGCTCGGTGTCGGCGAGCGTGCCGTCGACGTCGAAAATAAGTGCCTGTAGGTTCATGGCGCGCAGCATAGCCGGGGCGGACCATAAGAAGAATTCACGAATTCTTATCGAAATGATAGGATCGGCTGATTGTGAAAAACGTCACCCTGCGCCAGCTCAAGGTCTTCGAGGCTGTGGCCAATCACCTCTCGTTCTCGCGCGCCGCCGAGGAACTGCACCTCACCCAGCCGGCAGTGTCGATGCAGGTGCAGGCGCTGGCCGAGCAGGCGGGTGTGCCCTTGTTCGAACAGCTGGGCAAGAAGATATTCCTGACCGCCGCCGGCGAGGAACTGTTGCACCATGTCCGACGCATCGCCCAGCAGTTGCGGGAGGCCGGTGACGCCCTGGCGGCGATTCGCGGCGCCAGGGGCGGGCGGCTGACCCTGGGCGTGGTGTCCACCGCCAAGTATTTCGCGCCGCGTCTGCTGGTGGCTTTTCGCAAGACTCACCCCGACGCTGACCTGCATCTTGGCGTCTTCAACAGGGAAACCCTGGTGCGCCAACTGGGCGACAACCAGATCGACCTGGCCATCATGGGCGTGCCGCCCACCGATTTTGAAACCATCTCCGCGGTGTTCGCCGACCACCCGCACGCCATGATCGCCGCTGCCGATCATCCGCTCGCCGGCCGGCGACGCCTGGAGCCCGCCGAGCTGGCGGATCAGCCATTTCTGATCCGCGAGCCCGGTTCCGGGACGCGCGGGGCAATGGAGCGCTTCTTCGCCAGCCATGGTGTGCAGTTGGCCGACACGACCGAAATGGGCAGCAACGAAACCATCAAGCAGGCGGTCATGGCCGGCATGGGCCTCTCCTTCATTTCCGAACACACCATAGGCCTGGAACTGGCGGCCGGACGCCTCGTCCGGTTGCCCGTGACCGGCACGCCGGTCATGCGCCAGTGGCATGTCGTGCATCGCGCCGACAAGCAATTGCTGCCGCTGACCTCGGCCTTCCTCGAGTTCATGCGTATCGAGGCGCCGCGGCTGATCGTCGAACAGGCGCCGATCGTGCCGGTGGCGCCGGGGAAGAAGAGGGCGGGCAAGTGTTGATCGGGCCACCCGGCGAGCCCGTACAATCGCACTTCCAGCTCATTTCGTCGGCCCCCATCGTGTTCGATCGCCTTGCCGTATTGCCCCAATACCTTCTGCCGAAGCAGATGCTCACCGTCCTTGCCGGCAAGCTCGCCTGCAGCGAAGCGGGGAGCCTGACGACCGGCGTCATCAAGTGGTTCGTCGGGCGTTACGGCGTGAATATGGCCGAGGCCGCCAACCCGGACATCGCGAGCTACAAGAGCTTCAACGAGTTCTTCACCCGGCCCCTGAAAGCCGGTGCCCGCGCCCTGGCCGAGGCGGATCTTCTCTGTCCGGTGGATGGCGCGATCAGTCAGTGCGGAGCCATTGAGCGCGACCTGATCTTCCAGGCCAAGGGGCATCGCTATTCGACCACCGCGCTGGTCGGTGGCGACCGGGATCTGGCGGGTTGTTTCGACGATGGCGCCTTCGCCACGCTCTACCTGAGTCCGCGCGACTATCACCGCATCCATATGCCCTGCGACGGCAAGCTGACCCGGATGATCCACGTGCCCGGCGCGCTGTTCTCGGTCAATCCGACCACGGCACGGTGCGTGCCCGGCTTGTTCGCCCGCAACGAGCGGGTCGTCTGCGTATTCGAATCCGCCTTCGGCCCCTTTGTACTGGTCCTGGTCGGGGCCACCATCGTCGGCAGCATGGCCACGGTCTGGCATGGCACGGTCAATCCGCCGCGCCCGGGGGGCATGCGCGAATGGCGCTACGACGACGAGGCCGTCGCGCTGAAGCAGGGCGACGAGATGGGCCGCTTCCTGCTGGGTTCGACAGTGGTCATGCTCTTTCCGAAGGATACGCTGAGCTTCAATCCGGCCTGGGCGCCGGGTCTGGCGATTCGCATGGGCGAGGAGATGGGTAGCCGGGTGGGTTCGGCGCCGGGCCCCGCCCTGAATCCGGCCTGACGGCAAGCCTTCGGCGGCGTCGACGGCCGATCAATGTGTCGGCGCCTCGGCCTGCCAGCGCTCGATCCAGACCTGGGCCGGTTCGGGCTTGCCGTACAGGTAGCCCTGGTAGGTGATGTTGGCCAGATTGTGCAGGTAGGCGGCCTGTGCTTCGGTCTCGACGCCCTCGGCAACCACCTTCAGGTGCATGTGGCGGGCCACCGACAGAATGGTCTCGACCACCGCCGCGTCGTCGGGGTCGGTCGGCGCATCCTGGATGAAGGTCTTGTCGATCTTCAGTTCGTCGATGGGCAAGCGCTTCAGGTAAGCAAGGGACGAATACCCGGTACCGAAATCGTCCAGGGAGAAATGGATGCCCAGGGCGGTCAGCTCGGTCATCTTGGCGACCACTGCGCCGACGTTGTCGATGACCAGCCCCTCCGTGACTTCCAGCGTCAGGTGGCTGGGGTCGGCGCCGCTGGCCATCAGCAGATCCCTTACCCAGGGCACGAATGCCGGTTGGCGGAACTGGCGCGGGCTCAGGTTGACCGACATGCGCAGGGGCCGGCCGGCCATGGTTTCGCGGGCCATCAACTGGCAGGCTTCGCTCAGTACCCAGCCACCCAGATCGACGATCAGGTCCGATTCCTCGGCAATGCCGATGAACATGCCGGGCGGCAGCAGGCCGCGTTGCGGATGCTGCCAGCGCACCAAGGCCTCCGCGCCGACCAACCGTCGATGGGCATCGACCTGGGGCTGAAGGAACAGCCTTAGTTCGCCGGCCGGAATCGCCTTGCGCAACTCGCGTTCGATGCGGAAGCGCTGTTCCGCGGATTCGCCCATGCCGGTCTCGAAAAAGGCGGTCTGGTTGCCGCCGGCATCCTTGGCGCGATGCAACGCGGTATCGGCGCGACGCAGCACTTCGTGGGCGGTATCGTTGTCACCGTCCGGGCACAACGTGATACCCAGGCTGGCGGTCAGGATCACTTCCTCGCCCTCGCCGAGAATGAACGGCAGCTTGAGGTCGGAGTGGATCTTCTCGGCGACCGTCAGTGCGCTGTTGCTGGCGGTCTCGCGATGCGGGCTGAGCCCCTGCATCAGGACCGCGAATTCGTCGCCGCCCAGGTGCGCCAGCGTGTCGCCCTCGCGCAACAGGCCGAACAGCCGTCCGCCCACGGCCACCAGCAGCGAGTCGCCCATCGAATGGCCGCGGGCATCGTTGAGATTCTTGAAACGGTCGATATTGAACAGCAGCAGGGCATTGCGGCCCACCTGGCGGTGCGACAGGGCAAGGGTCAGCTCGAGACGATCTTCGAGGAGCATCCGGTTGGGCAGGCCGGTCAGCGGATCGTAATGCGACAGTCGGGTCAGCTCGCGGTCGCGGGCCTGTACCGCTTCGGCCATGTGGTTGAAAGTGCCGGCCAGTGCGCAGATCTCGTCCGTGCCGCGCTGGGTCATGCGCGTGCTGTAGTCGCCGGCGGCGAGACTCTCGGCGCTTGCCTGCAGGCGCGCCAACCGGCGGGTCACCAGTTTGTCGAACAGCAGGCCGAGACCGAGGAACAACACGGCGTAACCGATCAGGCTCTTGGCCAGTTGTCCGCGCCAGATACCGTCGAGGCGCTGGTCGAATTTCGCCATCGGAATCTTGATGCTGGCCACGCCGCGCAGGTCGCCAACCTGGTAGCCATAGGCATTGGGGTACTTGTCGCGAATGCTCTCCGGTGCGTCTTCCTTCCTGCCGTGACATTTCAGGCAGAAGGGTTCGACCCAGATCGGCGCGGTATACAGCAGGTAGCCGACTCCCCGCGCGTTGACGATCTTGCGCATGTGTTCGAGCGCCGTGGGATTGGCGCGGAACCAGTCTATGGCCTCCAGTTCGAAACGGTCGGCTCGATTGTCCGGGTTGCGCGGTTGGTCGGAGACATTGTTGAAAACAATACCGCTGTCGTTCCAGTTGGAAAAATCCTTGGCGATGCGCGAAATGGAATGGGCCGGCAGGAAGCCAACGGTCTTGTCGTTCACCGGCAGGCCGCTCTCGACGAACTGCTGCTGATAGATACGGCGAGTCGCCATCATCAGGCCATAGACGGTTCGCGCATGGTATTCGCTTTCGCCGTTCAGCTCCGCGGTGAGCCTGCGGTAGCTGATGGTCAGGTCGATGGCCAGCACCACGCTCATCAGCGCCCCGAGCAGCAGCCAGATCTGGAGCTTGAGTTTCACGTCAGCCGGGATCCAGCGGCAGGAGCTTGCCCAGCACCGGCTTGATGGCGTTGCCCAAAGCCGTGCCCACCTGGGTCAGGCGTTGCCAGCGCGACTCGTCGATGTCGGCCCCGGCACCGATGTGCAGCAGACCCAGCAGCCGGCCCTTCAACGGCAGGGGCAGGCAGATGTAGGGAGCGGTTGGCACTGTCGAGAAATGGTCACAGACCAGGCCGTTCGCCGGGTCCCGAACCGTGTGCGCCTGTCCGCGCCGCATTGCCCAGCAGCACGCGCCGGGGAAAGATTCGGGCAGGCCGGGGTCACCGCCCCACCTGGCCACCGTGTTGAGTCGGGCGTCCGCTTCATTCATGACCAGCAGCACCCCGCCCGTGCCCAGCACCAACTGCCCGGCCATGTAGGCGACGGCCCGGTATGCCTCGCTGGTCGTGAGGCTGTTCTGCAGCAGTTCCATGGCTTGGTTGAGGCTGACCAGATCCTGGGCCTGCTCGCGCAGGGCGCTGGTGGCGGCAGCCAGTTGCGCATGCGACTCGACCAACCGCTCCTTGGCGACCTTCTGGTCGGTGATGTCCTCCTGGATGGCCAGGAAGTGCGTGACGGCGCCGTTGGCATCGATGATCGGCGTCACCGAAACCCGGTCCCAGTAGGACTTGCCGCTTCGCCGGCGGTTGTGGAATTCACCGAACCAGCCCTTGCCGGCCGAGATCGACTCCCACATCGCCGCGTAGCTTTCGTCGGGCGCATCCCCCGACTTGAGCATGCGCGGAGTCTTGCCCCGCACGTCGTCCATGCTGTAGCCGGTCAGCTCGACGAACTTGGGATTGACATACTCGAAGACGCCGTTCGCGTCGGTGATGAAGGTCGATACCGGGCTGTGCTCGATGGCCACCGAGAGCGTTCGGAGCTGGCTCTCGGCCTGCTGGTGAAACGCCAGCTCGCTCTTCAGTTGCTGGTTGGCCAGTAGGTATTCCTGGGTACGGACGGCGAGGTTTTCGTAAAGTTCGCCCATCGCGCCGAGCAGCACCTCGTTGCTGTCGGCCACCTGGCTGAGGGCGCGATCACGGGCCTCTTGCGGGCCGAGGCCCTTCTCCAGGGCGATGATCTCGTTGGCCATGCGCATGTCGGTGCCGAGGATGTGCTGGATCAGCCAGCGCGACAGGAAGGTCAGGGTGCGGGTGGAGATCGCCTGCGCGTTGCGCTGGGCCAGCGCGGTGGCCCGTTCGACCTCCTGGATGAAGGACGCGTGGGCTTGCTGGTGGCCGACCTGGAATTCGGCATCGACGCCGTACTCCCGCATCAGGCTCTCTTCGGTCTTGAAATGGTAGTTGGTGTAGCTGGCCAGTTCATCGAGAACCCTTACCAGCACGGCCGGGTCGGTCTGTTCGGTATGCTGCCGGGCGAGTGCGTTGATCAGCGTTACCAGCTTCTTGTGCTGCTGGTCGACCTTGGCGATGCCGACCCGGTACTTGCCGCTCCAGACGAATATGTCCGGTCGAGTCCTGTTCGAGTTCTGAAGTCGCTTGTTCATGGTCACACCTTGCCCGCCTGTCAGTGCCGTGTCGTGGGCCGCAAGGGTGCACTGTACTGACAAAACCACCCCGTGAATCGGCCTTACGGTGTCCGCCACTTGATCGAGCAGCCCATGCTGGGAACCTGCTCGGCGGGGCCCCGACCCGTCAGGGCCACCTGCTTCATGGCCTCGAACAGGTCGCGGCGCGCATCCTCGCCGGCGGTCTCCTTGCGCGATGCGTCGAGCCGGCCGCGGTATTGCAGCTTCAGCTCCGCGTTGAAGCCGAAGAAGTCGGGGGTGCACACGGCGCCATACGCCTTGGCGACCCCCTGGGTCTCGTCGAGCACATAGGGAAACGGAAAGCTCAGCTCGCGGGCGATCTTCACCATGTTGTCCCAGGAATCTTCCGGATAGTCGGTCGGATCGTTGCTCATGATGGCGATGGAATTCATGCCCAGTGCCCGCAGCTCGGCGGTGTCGCGGATCAGCCGGTGGATCACCGCCTTGACATAGGGGCAGTGGTTGCAGATGAACATCACCAGCAGGCCTTGCGGGCCGCGCGCCGAGGCGAGGCTGTGGTTCCTGCCGTCGATGCCGGGCAGATCGAAGTCGATGGCGGACCGGCCGAAATCGCAGATGGGCGTGGTAGTGCTGACCATGGGCATCTCCTGTGAAATAATTCATCGATGATAGCTCGCTTTCATTGTCCGATTCCGCTGGCGCCCGGCGCCCATCTCGAATTGCCCGACGAGGCCGCGCACCATGCGATCAAGGTGCTGCGTCTGGCCGCTGGCGATGTGGTCAGCTTGTTCGACGGCCGAGGCGGCGAATGGCTTGGCCGCCTCGGCCGCGCCGGCAAGACCGTGACGGTGCGACTGGAAAGCTTCGATGCCGCCGACCGTGAGGCCCCCTTGGCGGTAACGCTGGTCCAGGGTCTGCCGGCGGCGGACAAGATGGACTGGATCGTGCAGAAGTGCGTCGAGCTCGGTGTCGCCGCCTTTCGGCCGGTCGCCGCGCGGCGCAGCGTGATTCGTTTGTCCGGTGAGCGCATGGAACGGCGAGTGGCCCATTGGCAGGCGGTGGCCATCTCGGCCTGTGAACAGTGCGGGCGCAATCGGGTGCCCAGGGTGGCGGCGCTCGTTGATCTGCCTCAATTTCTCGGCGAGCCCGCGGCGCAGAATGAGCTGCGCCTGGTGCTGGCGCCCGGTGCAACACAGCGTCTTGCCGCAATGCCCCGGCCTGATGGACCAGTCACTTTGCTGGTCGGCCCGGAGGGCGGCTTCGAGGAGGGCGAACTGGCAGCCGCGAAATTTGCCGGATTCCAGCCAATCGCCCTGGGGCCGCGCGTGTTGCGCACGGAAACGGCGGGGGTAGCGGCGGTGGCGGCGCTAATGGCCTTGTGGGGCGATTTCTAACCGGCGTCGAGACAAGTAGCGAGGAGAGGCGAGCATGTTCGAATCGGCGGAGCTGGGTCACAGGATCGACAAGGAAACCTATCGCAAGGCCGTCCCCGAGCTGCGCGCGGCCCTGCTCGACGCGCAGTACGAGCTCAAGGAACAGAACAAGATTCCGGTCGTCGTGCTGGTCAGCGGCCAGGATGGCGCCGGCAAGGGCGAGACCATCAACATCCTCTACGAGTGGATGGACCCGCGCTTCATCTCGACGCTGGCCTTCTCGGCGCCGACCGACGAGGAACGCGAGCGGCCGGCGATGTGGCGCTACTGGCGCGCCCTGCCGCCCAAGGGCCGGGTCGGCATCTTTGCCGGCTCCTGGTACTCGGACCCGATCCACGACCGCATCGAGAACCTGTTGAGCAAGTTCGCGCTCGACCAGCGCATCGACCAGATCAACCGCTTCGAGGCCATGCTGGTCAACGAGGGTGCGCTGGTCCTCAAGTTCTGGTTCCACCTGACCAAGGAAGGCCAGCGCAATCGTCTGAAGGCGCTGGAAAAGGATCCGAAGACCGCGTGGCGCGTCACCAAATGGAACTGGGATCGCCTGAAGACCTACGACAAGTTGCAGGACGTCGCCGGCCACATGTTGCGGCTGACCAATACGCCCTGGGCGCCGTGGATCATTGTCGAGGGTACCGATGACCGCTACCGCTCCCTGACGGTCGGCAGGATTCTTCTCGACTCGCTCAAGCAACGGCTCGCCGATACGGGCAAGCGGGCCACGCCGGTGGCGCCGCCGGTGCCGCCCAATATCGATGGCCGCGACGTGCTGTCGGAGCTTGAGCTGTCGCATCGGCTGACGAAGAAGGCCTACGAGAGCGAGTTGGCGCAATGGCAGGGGCGGCTTTCGGAACTCGTGCGCCATCCGCGTTTCAAGGAGCGCTCGCTGATCTGCGTCTTCGAGGGCGCGGACGCGGCCGGCAAGGGGGGCAGCATCCGGCGCATCGGCGCGGCGATGGATGCCCGCCAATACCAGATCGTGCCGGTCGCCGCGCCGACCGAGGAGGAGCGCGCGCAGCCCTATCTGTGGCGCTTCTGGCGGCACATGCCGCGCACTGGCCGGGTGACGATATTCGACCGCTCCTGGTACGGTCGCGTGCTGGTCGAGCGGGTCGAGGGTTTCTGCGCCGAGGCCGACTGGCTGCGGGCCTACACCGAGATCAACGACTTCGAGCACGAACTGGCCGGCGCCGGCGCCATCGTCATCAAGTTCTGGCTCCAGATCAGCGCCGAGGAACAGTTGAAGCGCTTCAAGGAACGGGAAAAGATAGAGTTCAAGCGCTTCAAGATCACCGACGAGGACTGGCGCAACCGGGAAAAGTGGGACGCCTACCACCAGGCCGTCTGCAACATGGTCGATCGCACCAGCACGGGCAACGCGCCCTGGACTCTGGTGGAAGCCAACGACAAGAACTACGCGCGAGTCAAGGTGCTCAGGACGGTCTGCGAGCGTCTGGAGGCGGCTCTGGCGACCAAGAAGAAGGGACGTCGGTAGTCCGGAAGCCCTACTCTCTGGCGCCCGACCCCGCTCTGGAACGCGGTGCCGGCAAAAGCAGCTATGATTTGCGCATGCCACCCGCCGCCGACGCCATGACCCACACCGAGCCCAAGCAAAGCCACGAAACCGATGCCCGCCTGGTCGCCTGGGTGCGGCAGGCGGCGCCCTATATCCACGCCTTTCGCGGCAAGACCTTCGTCATCGCCTTCGGTGGCGAAGTGCTGCAAACCGACGCCGCGCAGGCGCTGATTCACGACGTTGCCCTGCTGGACAGCATGGGCATCCATCTGGTGCTGGTACATGGTGCGCGGCCGCAGATCGATGCGGAGATGCAGGCGCGCAATCTGACGCCGCGCTTCCACAACGGCTTGCGCGTTACCGACGCCGCTGCGCTCGAATGCGTCAAGCGCGCCATGGGCGTCCTGCGCATCGAGATCGAGGCCATGCTGTCGCAGGGCTTGCCCAACACGCCGCTGGCCGGCGGCTTTCTGCGCGTCACCGGGGGCAACTTCATCACTGGCCGGCCGGTCGGCGTGGTCGACGGCGTCGACCTGCAGTGGACTGGCGCCGTGCGCAAGGTGGTGGGCGAGGAGATCCAGGCCGACCTGGGCCAGGAGAACGTGGTGCTGATCACGCCGATCGGCGCCTCGCCGACCGGCGAAATATTCAACCTGGCCTGGGAAGAGGTCGCGGAAGCCGTCGCCACCGAACTGCGTGCCGACAAGCTGATCTACCTGTGTGCCGCGGCCGGCCTGGCCGGCAAGAAAGGGCAACTGCTGGACGCCCTGACGGTGGACGAGGCGGAAACCCTGCTGGACAAGAAGGTCGAGCAGGCGCCCGACGTCGCACGTGCCCTGCCCGGGGCCGTGCGCGCCTGCCGCTCCGGCGTCGGGCGCGTGCATTTCCTCGACTACCGCAGCGACGGCGCGATGCTGATGGAGTTCTTCACCCGCGAGGGTGTCGGCACGGTGCTGACCAGTGCGCCGCTGGCCCGGCTGCGCGAAGCGACGCACCTCGACGTGGGGGGCATTCTGGCGCTGATCGCACCGCTGGAAGCCGACGGGACCCTGGTCCGGCGCGGCCGCGAGCGGCTGGAAATGGAGATCACGCGCTTCTCGGTGCTCGATCTCGATGGCGTCATTGTCGGCTGCGCCGCGCTCTATCCGTTCACCGGCGCCAAGGGTGAACCGCGCTCCGCGGAGTTGGCCTGCCTGGCGGTGATGCCCGAGTATCGGCGCGCCGGTTACGGCGACCAGTTGCGCCGCCACATCGAGGCGCGCGCGACGAAGATGAAGTTGAAACGCCTGTTCGTCCTCACCACGCGCACCGGCCACTGGTTCATCGAACGCGGCTTCGTCGAGGCGGCGGTCGATGCCCTGCCGGCGGCCAAGCGCGAGTTCTACAACTATCAACGACGCTCCAAGGTGCTCGTCAGGACGCTGTGACAGTGGCCGTGGCGAAGACGAATTGACTACAATGATTTCCTTTTGACCCCGGAGAAAAGACCTATGGCCCGCATGGTGAATTGCGTCAAGCTTGGCCGCGAGTCGGAAGGCATGGATTTCCCGCCCATGCCCGGCGAACTCGGCAAGCGCCTGTTCGAGAATGTGTCCAAGGAAGCCTGGCAGCAGTGGATTCGCCACCAGACGATGCTGATCAACGAGAACCGGCTCAACCTCGCGGACCAGCGGGCGCGGCAGTACCTCGCCGAACAGGTGGAAAAGCATTTCTTCGGCGAGGGAGCGGCGGCCGTTTCGGGCTACGTGCCCCCCAGGTCCTGAATCGCCGGGGTGACCCGTCGGACATGAAAAAAGGGCCGCGTCAGCGGCCCTTTTTTCAGGCGTTGTGCCGATGGCTAGCGGGCGATCTCCTGCTCGATCGCCTCGATGCCGATGTGGCGGACATCGCGACCCTTGGCCATGTAGACGACGTATTCGGACAGGTTCTTGGCATGGTCGCCGATCCGCTCGATGGATTTGGCGATGAACAGCACGTCCAGGGACGACGATATGGTGCGCGGGTCTTCCATCATGAACGTGATCAACTGACGCATGATGGACTTGAACTCGGCATCGACATCCTTGTCCTGACGGGCGATCTCGACGGCCGCCGTCACATCGACCCGGGCAAAGGCATCGAGCGCCCGGCGCAGCATGTCCAGAGCCAGGGAGGCCACATGCTGGAGCGGCACCCGGGCCTTGAAGGGGGTGTCGGAACTATTCAGGGCACGGACCTTCTTGGCGATCTTCTTGGCTTCGTCGCCAATGCGTTCCAGGTCGGTGATGGTCTTGATGACCATCATTACGGTGCGCAGGTCCGATGCGGCGGGTTGCCGGCGGGCGATGATGTGCGTGCAGGCCTCGTCCAGTTCGACTTCGTGACGATTGACGTCGTGATCCTGATCGATGACCCGGTCCGCCAGGGCCAGATCGCCGTGCTCCAGCGCGGCCATGGCATCGACAATCTGTTTCTCGACCAGGCCACCCATTTGCAGCACCTTGGTGTGGATGTTGGTCAGGTCGACGTCGAATTGCTTGGCGATATGCTCGTTCATGATTCCTGTTATTTCCCCTCGGCGTGACGCGTCAGTCTAGATGACAAAGATGACGGAATTGTTGCAGTGTCCGCGCCGGTGGCGATCAGCGCTTCATGGTCTTGACGCCGTCGGACGTCGCCAGCAGCAGCACGTCGGCGCCCCGGCGGGCAAACAGGCCATTGGTGACGACGCCGACGATCTGGTTGATCGCCGTTTCCAGCCCGGCCGGATCGGTGATCGCCAGGCCGTGCACGTCGAGTATCACATTGCCGTTGTCGGTGACGAAGCCTTCACGCAGTTTCGGCTGGCCGCCGAGGATTTCGAGTTCGCGGGCGACATGGGCGCGGGCCATCGGGATGACCTCCACCGGCAGCGGGAACCTGCCCATCGTGGCGACCAGTTTGCTCTGGTCGCAGACGCAGACGAAAGTATCCGCCACCGCCGCCACGATCTTTTCGCGGGTCAGCGCGCCGCCGCCGCCCTTGATCATGTCCAGACCGGCTGTGATCTCGTCGGCGCCGTCCACATACACCGGCATCCGGCTGACGTCGTTCAGGTCGAGTACTTTGATGCCGTGGCCCTCCAGGCGCTTGCGGGTTGCCTCCGAGCTGGCCACGGTGGCGGCGATGCGATCCTTGATCGCGGCCAGTTCGTCGATGAAGAGGTTGGCGGTCGAGCCGGTGCCGACGCCGATGATGCTTCCGGCGGGCACATTGGCCGCCACATAGTCACGGGCGGCGCGTGCCACCGCCTGCTTCAGTTCGTCCTGGGTCATGGGTGCTGTCTCCGAAAAAAATGCCCGGTCGAGCCGGGCTTATCTGTTGATTGCCGCGCCAGTATAACGATTTCCCACTACTTCTTTCGACTCGGCGGCAAGTCGGTGCAGGTGCCGTGCGCGACTTCGGCCGCCAAACCGATGGTCTCGCCCAGCGTCGGGTGGGGGTGGACGGTCTTGCCGATATCCACCGCGTCGGCGCCCATTTCTATCGCCAGGGCCACTTCGCCGATCAGGTCGCCGGCGTTGGGGCCGACGATGCCGCCGCCGACGACGCGGTGGTTCTCCTCGTCGAAGATCAGCTTGGTGAAGCCATGTTCGGCGCCGTTGGCGATGGCGCGGCCCGAGGCCGCCCACGGGAACTTGGCGACGCTGACTTTGCGCCCTTCCTTCTTCGCCTCGTCTTCACCGAGGCCGACCCAGGCCACTTCCGGGTGGGTATAGGCGACGCCGGGGATCACGCGGGCGTCGAAGTGGCTCTTCTGCCCGGCGGCGGCTTCGGCGGCCACGTGCGCCTCGTGCACCGCCTTGTGGGCCAGCATGGGCTGGCCGACGACGTCGCCGATGGCAAAGATGTGCGGCACGTTGGTGCGCATCTGCGAATCGACCGGGATGAAGCCCCGCTCGCCGACGGTCACGCCTGCCTTGTCGGCACCGATCTTGCGGCCGTTCGGAGCGCGCCCCGCCGCTTGCAGCACCAGGTCGTAGCGTTGCGCCTCGGCGGGTGCCTGCTCGCCTTCGAACTTGACCCAGATGCCGTCGTCTTTTGCTTCCGCCGCGGCCGTCTTGGTCTTCAGCATGATCCTGTCGAAGCGGTGGCTGTTGTGCTTCTGCCAGACCTTGACCAGGTCGCGATCGGGCCCCTGCATCAGTCCGTCGAGCATTTCGACCACGTCGACACGGGCGCCCAGCGTCGAATAGACGGTGGCCATCTCCAGACCGATGATGCCGCCGCCGATGACCAGCATGCGCTTGGGCACCTGGCGCAATTCCAGCGCGCCGGTGGAATCGACGATGCGTGGGTCGCGGGGCAGGAAGGGCAGATGAACCGCCTGGGAACCAGCGGCGATGACGCATTGCTTGAATCGGATCACGGTCGTCTTGCCGGTCTTTTCCTGGGCGTCGCCGGTGGTTTCCTCGACTTCCAGGTGATGCGGGTCGAGAAAGTGGCCGAAGCCCCGCACCGTGTGCACCTTGCGTGTCTTGGCCATGCTGGTCAGTCCGCTGGTCAGCTTGTGGACGACACTGGCCTTATGGGCGCGCAGTTTCTCGATGTCCACGCTCGGCGCGGCGAAGCTCACGCCCAGGTCGGCCGCGTGGGCCGCTTCGTCCATCACCGCGGCGACATGCAGCAGCGCCTTCGAGGGGATGCAGCCGACATTGAGGCAGACCCCGCCGAGGGTCGCGTAGCGTTCGACGATGACGGTGTCGAGGCCCAGGTCGGCGGCGCGGAAGGCTGCCGAATAGCCACCCGGGCCGGCGCCCAGGACCAGCATGTCGCATTCCATGTCGGCGGCGCTCACAGCAGGACCCTCCGGAAATCGCCGAGCAACTGGGCGAGTGTCGCGTTGAAGCGGGTCGCCAGCGCTCCGTCGATGACGCGGTGATCGGCCGAGAGCGACAAGGGCAGCGTCAGGCGCGGCACGAAGGCCATGCCGTCCCAGACCGGCTTCAGGCTGGACTTCGAGACACCGAGGATGGCGACTTCCGGTGCATTGACGATCGGCGAGAAAGCGGTGCCGCCAATACCGCCCACCGAGGAAATGGTAAAGGTGGCGCCCTGCATGTCGGCCGGGCCGAGCTTGCCGTCGCGCGCCTTGGCGGCCAGTTCGGAGGTCTCGCGGGCGATGGCGAGAATGCCCTTCTGGTCGGCGTTCTTCAGCACCGGCACCATCAGGCCATTCGGCGTGTCGGCGGCGAAGCCGATGTGCCAGTAGTTCTTGAAGACCTGAATTCGCCACCCTGGCCGTCCAGCGAACTGTTGAGGTCCGGGTGTTTCTTCAAGGCCGCGACCACGGCTCTGATCAAGAAGGCGAGCATGGTGATCTTCGTGCCGGCCTTCTCGTTTTCCTTGTTCAACTGGACGCGCAAGGCCTCCAGTTCGGTGATGTCGGCATCCTCGTGGTAGGTGACCGCCGGGATCATCACCCAGTTGCGGGCCAGATTGGGACCGGAAATCTTCTTGATGCGCGACAGCGGCTTGACCTCGATGGGGCCGAACTTGGCGAAATCCACCTGTGGCCACGGCAGCAGGTTCATGCCGCCGCCCGCCGCCACGGCCGCCGTGGCAGGCGCGTTGGCCACGGCGGCCAGCGCTGCCTTGACGTAGCCCTGGACGTCGGCCTGGAGGATGCGTCCCTTCGGGCCGGTGCCCTTGACGTGGCCAACGTCGACGCCCAGCTCGCGCGCGAAGCGGCGCACCGACGGGCTGGCGTGCGCCTTGCTGCCACCGGATGCCGCAAGAATCTCGGCGGGCGTCGGCATGCTGATCATGGCGGGCGCCGTGGTCGGCTCCGCCTCCGTCGGCCGCAGGTTGCAGACTTCGCCCTCCGCCGCCGCCGATTCGGCGGGCACGGCCGCCTTGGCTGGCGCGCCGGCTGCGATGGGTGCTGCCGGCACTGCCGATACGGTGGCAAGTGGTGGTTCGGCGGCGGCGGGTGCGCTGGCTTCCAGCAGCAGCACCAGGCTGCCCTCGGCGACCTTGTCGCCGATCTTGACCAGTACATCCTTGACGACGCCTGCCAGTGGCGCGGGCACATCCATGGTCGCCTTGTCCGATTCGAGGGAGACCAGCGGGTCCTCGGCCTTGACCGTGTCGCCGGGCTTGACGTGGATTTCGATGACCGGTACGTCCTTGAAGTCGCCGATGTCGGGAACTTTCACTTCGATGGGAGCGCTCATGGCCTACACCTTCGTGGGGTTGGGCTTGTTGGGATCGAGGCCGTACTTCTCGATGGCCTCGGCGACCCGACCGGCGTCCATCTGTCCATCGTCGGCCAGCGAACGCAGCGCGGCGAGGGTGATCCAGCGACGATCCACCTCGAAGAAATGGCGGAGCTGCTCGCGGGTGTCGGAGCGACCGAAGCCGTCGGTACCCAGCACGGTGTAGCGGCGGCCGCTCTGGCAGACGAACGGCCGGATCTGCTCGGCGTAGAGACGAATGTAGTCGGTGGCGGCAATGACCGGGCCGCGCGTGTCGGCCAGGCACTTGGTCACGTGGCAGACCCTGGGCGGCTCGCCGGCGTTGAGCAGGTGATGGCGGGTGCACTCGTGACCGTCGCGGCCCAGCTCGGTGAAGCTCGGGCAGCTCCACAGGTCGGATTCGACGCCCCAATCGTCACGGAGCAATTCGGCGGCGGCGATGGCCTCGCGGAAGATCACCCCGGAGCCGAGCAGTTGCACGCGCGGGCCGTTGGTGGCGGTGCCGCGCCGGAACAGGTACATGCCCTTGAGGATGTCGTCATGCGCGCCCTCGGGCATTTCGGGATGCTCGTAGTTCTCGTTCATCACCGTCAGGTAATAGAACACGTCCTCCTGCTCCGTGACCATGCGGCGCAGGCCATCGCGGACGATGACCGCGACTTCGTAGCCGAAGGTGGGGTCGTAGGAGACGCAGTTGGGTATCGTCGCGGAGAACAGGTGGCTGTGGCCATCCTCGTGCTGCAGGCCCTCGCCGTTGAGCGTCGTGCGTCCCGCCGTGCCGCCGACCAGGAAGCCGCGCGCCCGGGAGTCGCCGGCCGCCCAGGCCAGGTCGCCGGTGCGTTGCAGGCCGAACATGGAATAGAAGATATAGACGGGAATCATTTGCACGCCGTGCGTCGAGTACGCGGTGGCGGCGGCGATCCAGTCGGCCATCGCGCCGGCTTCGTTGATGCCTTCCTGCAGGATCTGGCCGTCCTTCGATTCCTTGTAGAACATCAACTGGTCGGCGTCCTGCGGCACGTAGGCCTGGCCCTGCTGGTTCCAGATGCCGAACTGGCGGAACATGCCTTCCATGCCGAAGGTGCGCGATTCGTCGGGCACGATCGGCACGATATGCTTGCCGAGCGCCTTGTCACGCAGCAGGGTGTTGAGAATGCGCACGAAGGCCATCGTGGTCGAGAATTCCCGCCCGGCGCCGGATGCCTTGAGCAGGGCGTCGAAGGCCGACAGGGGCGGCACCGGCATTGGTTCGACGCGGCGCCGGCGTTTCGGCAGGTAGCCGCCCAGCGCCAGGCGATGCTGGCGCATGTAGTTCAGCTCGGGTGAATCCTCGGCGAACTTCAGATAGGGCAGGTTTTCCAGTTGCTCGTCGCTGATCGGCAGCTTGAAACGGTCGCGGAACGCCCGGATCGAGGTGGTGCCCATCTTCTTCTGCTGATGGGTGATGTTCTGCGCCTCGCCCGATTCGCCCATGCCGTATCCCTTGATGGTCTTGGGCAGGATGACCGTCGGCTGCCCGGTATGGGCCGCGGCGGCGGCGTAGGCGGCGTAGACCTTGTGCGGGTCGTGGCCACCGCGATTCAGGCGCCAGATGTCGTCGTCGGACCAGGTGGCCACCAGGGCCCTCAGCTCCGGCGTGTTGAAGAAATGTTCGCGCACGTAGGCGCCGTCTTTCGACTTGAAGGTCTGGTAGTCGCCGTCGACGCACTCCATCATGCGGCGGCGCAGGTGGCCGTGCTTGTCCTGGGCCAGCAGCGTGTCCCAGTAGCTGCCCCAGATGACCTTGATGACGTTCCAGCCGGCGCCGCGAAAATCGGCCTCCAGCTCCTGGATGATCTTGCCGTTGCCGCGCACCGGTCCGTCGAGGCGCTGCAAGTTGCAGTTCACCACGAAGATCAGGTTGTCCAGCTTTTCGCGGCCGGCCATGCCGATGGCGCCCATCGATTCCGGCTCGTCCATCTCGCCGTCGCCCATGAAGGCCCAGACCTTGCGGCCCGTGGTGTCGGCCATGCCGCGATCGTGCATGTACTTCATGAAGCGGGCCTGATAGATGGCTTGCAGGGGACCGAGGCCCATGGAGACCGTGGGGAACTGCCAGAAGTCGGGCAACAGCCAGGGGTGCGGATAGGAGGGCAGGCCCTTGCCATCGACCTCCTGGCGGAAGCCGTCGAGCTGCTGTTCGGTGAGGCGGCCGAGCAGAAAGGCGCGGGCGTAGATGCCGGGGGCGGAGTGGCCCTGCATGAAGATCAGGTCGCCACCATGCTGTTCGGTGGGCGCGTGCCAGAAGTGTTGAAAGCCGACGTCGTAGAGCGTGGCCGCCGAGGCGAAGCTGGCGATGTGGCCACCGAGGTTGGAGTCGCCCCGGTTGGCCCGCAGAACCATGGCCAGCGCGTTCCAGCGCACGTAGGCGCGGATGCGGTTCTCCAGCCCGTAGTCGCCGGGCGCCGATGGCTGGCGGTCCGCCGGGATGGTATTGACGTATTCGGTGTTGGCCGAGTAGGGGATGTTGATGCCGGCGCGATGGCCGAGCTCGATCAGCTTCTCGATCAGGAAATGGGCGCGTTCGGGACCTTCCTGGCCAATCACGGCTTCCATGGCTTCGAGCCACTCGCGGGTTTCCTGGCTGTCCTCGTCAAGCGACGACGGTCCGGCGGGATAGGCGGACATGGCGGTTGTCTCCTCCTTGTTGAGGTTGATTGCTGGCCCGCTGGTGGCGGGACGTTGTTCACGCAGCTTAGCCCCGCCGGGTGGGCGGGTCGAATCGTGATGTTTCGTAATGTAAAACAATAGTCCGTATTGCGCAATATTGCACTGCCGCAATGACAGTGTTCGAGCGAGGGTGATAAGGTGTCGACCGACAGCAAGAGGAGACGACGAAATGTTTCAGGTTCGAATTCACGGCCGAGGCGGGCAGGGCGTGGTTACCGCCGCCGAAATGCTTTCCATCGCGGCTTTCGAGGAAGGGCGTCACGCCCAGGCATTTCCGAGCTTCGGGTCGGAACGGACCGGGGCGCCGGTGGTGGCGTTCTGTCGCATCGCCGACCAGGAAATTCGCTTGCGCGAACCGATCATGGAGCCGGACGCGCTGATCATCCAGGATCCAACGCTGCTCCACCAGGTGGACGTGTTCTCCGGGCTGAAGAAGGACGGCTACATCCTCATCAACACCAACAAGACTTTCGATCAGCTCGGCCTGGGTGATTTCGTCCGCGACCGCGATCCGGCGCGCTTGTGTACCGTCGCGGCGACCGAGATCTCGGTGCGGCTGGTCGGCCGGCCGGTGCCCAACGTGCCGCTGCTGGGTGGCTTTGCGGCAGCCTCCGGGCTGATTCGGCTCGAATCGGTGATCAAGGCGATCAACGACAAGTTTTCCGGCAAGGTGGCGGCGGGCAACATCGCGGCCGCCACCGAGGCTTTCAATATGGTCCGCAAGGCAATCGAGGCGGCCAAGGAGGTGAGCAAGCATGCTTAAGCAGACAGAAGGTTCACGCGCCGTGGCCGAGGCCGTGGCGCTCTGCCGGCCGGAGGTGATCTGCGCCTATCCGATCTCGCCGCAGACGCACATCGTCGAGGCACTGGGCGAGATGGTGAAGGACGGCTCGCTGACACCGTGCGAATTCATCAACGTCGAATCGGAATTCGCCGCCATGTCGGTGGCCATCGGTTCCTCGGCGACCGGCGCGCGCACTTACACGGCCACCGCTTCGCAGGGCCTGCTGTTCATGGCCGAGGCGGTCTACAACGCCTCCGGCCTCGGCCTGCCGATCGTCATGACCGTCGCCAACCGCGCCATCGGCGCGCCGATCAACATCTGGAACGACCACTCCGACGCGCTGTCGCAGCGCGACTCCGGCTGGCTGCAGATCTTCGCCGAAACCAACCAGGAAGCGCTCGACCTGCACATCCAGGCCTTCCGCCTGGCCGAGGAGTTGAGCCTGCCGGTGATGGTGTGCATGGACGGCTTCATCCTCACCCACGCCTACGAGCGGGTGGACATGCCGACCCAGGCGCAGGTCGACGCCTACCTGCCCAAGTACGAGCCGCGCCAGATGCTCGAACCGGACGAACCGGTGTCGATCGGCGCCATGGTCGGTCCGGAGGCCTTCATGGAAGTCCGCTACCTGGCGCATGCCAAGCAGATGGAGGCGCTCAAGCTGATCCCGGACTACGCCGCCGAGTTCCGCCAGGTGTTCGGTCGCGATTCCGGCGGCCTGGTGCACACCTACAAGGCCGACGATGCCGAGACCATGATTGTCGCCATGGGTTCGGTGCTCGGCACCATCAAGGACGTGGTCGACGAAATGCGCGAGGCCGGCCACAGCATCGGCGTGCTCGGCATCACCCTGTTCCGCCCCTTCCCGATCGCCCAGGTGCGCGACGCACTGCATAGTGCCAAGCAGGTGGTCGTGCTGGAAAAGAGCCTGGCGGTCGGCCTGGGCGGCATTCTCGCCGCCAACGTGCGCATGGCCCTCTCGGCGCTGCCCATCGATGTCTATACCGTGGTCGCGGGACTCGGCGGGCGGCCGATCACCAAGCGTTCCTTGCATGCGCTGTTCCGCAAGGCGGAGAAGGATGACATCGGTCCGCTGACCTTCCTCGATCTGAACCAGGCCGTGGTGGACAAGCAACTGGAGCGCGAGCGCGCCGTGCGCCGTTCCGGGCCGGCGGCGGAAGCCATCCTGCGTGACATCGGCGTCGTTGCCGCCAAGATTGCCTAAGGAGTCGCGATGTCTTTTCAACCCGTAAAGTTCTACCAGACCGGCACCTTTACCGTCGGCAACCGCCTGCTGCCTCCCGAGGAGCGCAGCGTGCAATCGCAGGCGAAGCGCTACAACTCGATCAACTCCGGGCATCGCGCCTGCCAGGGCTGCGGCGAGGCGTTGGGGGCGCGCTATGCGATCGACGCCGTCATGGAGGCGACCAATGGCCGGCTGATCTGCGCCAACGCCACCGGCTGCCTGGAAGTATTCTCGACCCCGTATCCGGAAACTTCCTGGCAGGTGCCGTGGATTCATTCGCTGTTCGGCAACACGGCGGCGGTCGCCACCGGCATTGCCGCGGCGCTGAAGATCAAGCAGCGAAAGGGTGAGCGGCGCAATATCCGCGTCGTTGCCCAGGGTGGCGACGGGGGCACCACGGACATCGGCTTCGGCTGCCTGTCGGGCATGTTCGAGCGTAATGACGATGTCCTGTACATCTGTTACGACAACCAGGGCTACATGAACACCGGTATCCAGCGCTCCAGCGCCACGCCGCCGGCGGCGCGCACGGCCACCACCATGGCGGTCGGGTCCGCGCCGGGCAATGTCTTTGGCCAGGGCAAGTACTTGCCGGCCATCGCCATGGCCCACGAGATTCCCTACGTGGCCACCGCGACAGTGGCCGACCTGCGCGACCTGGAAGCCAAGGTGCGCCGGGCCATGGAGTTCCACGGCGCCCGCTACATCCACATCCTGGTGCCCTGTCCGCTCGGCTGGGGCAGCGCCTCGCACGAGACCATCCACCTGGCGCGGCTGGCCAAGGAGACCGGCCTGTTCCCGGTGTTCGAGGCCGAACGCGGCGAGATCACCTCCGTCCTGAAGATCCGCCGCCGCCAGCCGGTGGAGGAATACCTCAAGCCGCAGAAGCGCTATGCCCACCTGTTCGGCAAGACGCCGCAAGTGGAAGTCATTGCCCGCCTGCAAGGAATGGCGGACCGCAACATCCGCAAGTACGGACTCCTGGAAACGGAGACGCAGTGATGGACAAGCCCTTTGCAATCACCCTCAACCCCGGCTCCTCGCTGGCCAACCACACCGGTTCCTGGCGCACCATGCGACCGGTCTACGTGGACCGGCTGCCGCCCTGCAACGCCGCCTGCCCGGCCGGCGAGAACATCCAGGGCTGGCTCTTCCACGCCGAAAGCGGCGACTACGAGAAGGCCTGGCGCAGCCTCACCGAGAACAATCCGCTGCCGGCCATCATGGGCCGCGTCTGCTATCACCCTTGCGAGGGTGGCTGCAACCGGCAGAACGTTGATGCCGCGGTCGGCATCAACGCCGTCGAACGCTTTCTCGGCGACGAGGCCATCAAGCAGGGCTGGGCGTTCACCAAGCCGACCCGGCAGAGTGGCAAGCGCGTGCTGGTCGTCGGCGCCGGTCCTTCAGGCCTCTCGGCCGCCTACCAGTTGGCGCGGCTCGGCCATGCCGTCGAGATTCATGAGGCCGGGCCGATGGCCGGCGGCATGATGCGCTTCGGCATCCCCAAGTACCGCCTGCCGCGCGAGATCATCGACGCCGAGGTGCGACGCATCGTCGACCTCGGCGTCGTCATTCTCTATGACGCCAAGGTGGCGAACATCGCCGAGGCCATGCAGGCCGGCGGTTTCCATGCCGCCTTCCTCGCCGTCGGGGCCCACATCGGCAAGCGCGCCTACATCCCGGCGGCCGACGCCACCAAGATCGTCAACGCGGTTTCCGTGCTGCGCTCCATGGAAGGCGAGGACAAGCCGATGCTCGGCCGGCGCGTGGTGGTCTATGGCGGCGGCAATACCGCCATCGACGTGGCGCGCACCGCCAAGCGCCTGGGCGCCACCGAGGCCATCATCGTCTATCGCCGTACCCGCGAAAAGATGCCCGCCCACGACTTCGAGGTCGAGGAGGCCTTGCAGGAAGGCGTGATGGTCAAGTGGCTGTCCACCATCAAGCACGCCGGCGAGGGCAACATCACCATCGAGAAGATGGCGCTCGACGAAAAGGGCTTTCCTCAACCGACCGGCGAGTTCGAAACGCTGGAGGCCGACTCCGTGGTGCTGGCGCTGGGCCAGGACGTCAACCTGGCGTTGCTCGAAGGCGTGCCCGGGCTGGAGGTCAAGGACGGCGTCGTGCAGGTGACGCCGAACATGATGACCGGCCACCCCGGCATCTTCGCCGGTGGCGACATGGTGCCCTCCGAGCGCACCGTCACGGTCGCAGTTGGCCATGGCAAGAAGGCCGCCCGGCACATCGACGCCTGGCTGCGCAACGAGGTCTACCAGCCGGCGCCGAAGCACGAACTGGCCGGCTTCGACAAGCTCAATCCCTGGTACTACTCGGAGGCCTACCACCAGGTGCGGCCGGTGCTGGACATCATCCGCCGCCAGTCCAGTTTCGACGAGGTGGTACAGGGCCTGAACGAGAACAACGCCCTGTTCGAGGCGCGCCGCTGCCTCTCCTGCGGCAATTGCTTCGAGTGCGACAACTGCTACGGCGTCTGCCCCGACAATGCCGTGATCAAACTCGGCCCGGGCAAGCGCTTCCAGTTCAACTACGACTACTGCAAGGGCTGCGGCGTCTGCGTCGCCGAATGCCCGTGCGGCGCGATCAAGATGGTGGCGGAGGAGATCTGACCTCGCGCGGCGACAGATTGGCGAAGCCGCCATGACTGTCGCCCCGCTGGAGTTGATCTACTGGGTGGGCATGGCGGCGGTGGCGGTCACCGCCATCACCGCCGTGCTGGAAACCGAAGACAAGGGCATGGACCTGGTCGGCGCGGTGATCGTCGGCTTGGCCGCCAGCCTGGGCGGCGGCACCTTGCGTGACGTCCTGCTCAACCGCGCAGTGTTCTGGCTGGCCGATTCCGCCTATCTGTGGTGCGGTTTCGCCGCCGTGGCGCTCACCTTCGTGGTTGCCCGCCAGGTGCGCTTTCCGGCCGGTGGCTTCGTGATCCCCGATGCCATCGGCCTGGCGCTGTTCACCGTGGTTGGCACACGCATCGCGTTGGACATGGGTACACCCTGGCTGGCGGCATCGCTGATGGGTGTCGTCACCGGCGCCTTCGGCGGCGTTGCCCGCGACGTGCTGGTAAATGAGGTGCCGCTGGTCATGCGCCCCGGCACTCTCTACGCGACGGCTTCCTGGTGTGGGGCGCTGGTCTTCATCGCCGCGCTGCACTTTGCCATCGGCGAGGCGGCAGCGATGACCGCCGGCGGCCTGGTGGTGCTCGGCATGCGCCTGGCCGCGATCCGCTACCAGTTGCGCCTGCCGACGTTTCACTCGCGGGGACGGGAGCGAGTGACGGAGACTATGGCGATTTCTTCGATTCGCTAGCCGCGCTACACTGACAGAAGGAGTCAGGATACGGAGAAGCGCCATGGGCATCACTTACGCCGATATCGACATCGAAAACCCGTACTTGAAGCGGAAACTCGCCGGCCCGCGCGCTGGTCGATTCCGGGGCGTGTTTTTCACCATTCCGGAACACCTGGCGGTGCAACTCGGGTTTGATCCCACAGAAGTCAGCACGCGCGAAATCATACTTGCCGATGGCTACGCGCAAGCCGGTACCGATGATCGGGCCGCTGCGCGTTCATTTCGCCGACCGCTACTGCGACTTGTCGGCCCTCGTCATGGGCGACGAGCCCCTGTTCGGTGCGGTACCAATGGAAATGATGGACCTCGTCCTTCACCCGGCATCGCAAACCCTGACCGTCAATCCTGCGAGTCCCTTCGTGCCGGTGGCGCTGGCGAAGTAGCGGCGATGATGGCCAGGAGAAGCACCGCCGTCAGCCCCGCGTAGCGGCAGCTTCCTTGCCGGTCACCGCATCGACAATGCGGCCGTTGCGCATCACCCAGCAGGGCGTCCCGGTCGTTCGGCGAGTTCGCGGGCATGGCGGGCGGCGCGCTTGAGGGCGGCCGTTGCTCCTAGTAAGTCGGGGTCGTTCGGTATGATCGGCTGGCGCTTGTTCATGTCTTTGCTCCCGCATCCAGGATTACAGGTTCATCGCAGCTATTGTCGTAAAGAATCCACCCGTCCGCCAGCAACTTGTAGCGCTGATGGAAATTGCGCAGGCCGGCGTAGAAACGGCGGCGAACCACATGTTCGGGGACCTCATGCCCACCTTGAGCGACCCGTGCCGCCACCCGCATGATCGCCATCTCAGCGCTTGGCAACGTGAGAAATAGCAGCTTTACGTGATAGCCGGTTGCCTGCCAACGGGGAATGGCGCGAGCGTAGGAGAGACCGGAAAGGGTCGTCTCGAAAGCAAAGCTCTCACCCCGGCCAACCCGCGCGGCAATCTCCTCCAGCATCAACCGCCCGGCACGTACCGCCGCAGCCTCGGGGTTGAAAGGCGATAGCCCGGCGGCGATCAAGTCGGCGTTGATGAAGTCGGGGCAGTGCGCCTCATTCGGCAGAAAGTCGCGGGCGAAGGTGGTCTTCCCCGCGCCGTTTGGGCCGGCGATGATGACGATGCGCCTTGGTGCGGGCATGTGAGCTGGGGAATTGTCTTGGAGCATTGTCGCAACGGATCAAGAATGAGCTCCGGTTCAAGTACCAAGGATTGTGGAGATCAGCGACTGAATTTCTTCTGGTGTAGTAATAAACCACTCAGTTCCAGGGGCATCCAATTTCTTCTTTCCGCGAAGTGAAAGCACGCAATGCAGCGCGCGCTCGAGGGTCTGCGGATCGTTGTGCTCAAAGGTTCCCAATACGATTGGATTCTCAGGCATTGCCGTAACTTGTTGCCCAATCCGCGAAAGGGCATTGTTCCCTCGCCCAACCTTGATGGGGTAGGGCGAATTAGCGCGCTGAGACGCGGGGAATGAATACCAGTTGACCGCCGGGGTCGCAGAGGCGGCATCAGCTTCCTCATCCTCGTCTTGATCCTCAACGTCATCGGCCTCTCCTGCGGCTAGTCCGACAAGAACTACTCCCTCGCTAACTGTCGCCGCGAAAACGCCTGGGTTATCCCGGACCAATATTCCAAGGCGGGTTCGCTCACTCCGTCGAGCTTGGGGTTCTGTTTCGTAAAGGCCAATCAAGTGTTGATAGTGATTCGGATAGGCGCCCCATATGGCATCGGTCAATTGCCGATACGTCATTGGCTCACCATTGCGAGTCAATACATCCATAACCATTTGTCGGAGTGTCATTTCAGTCTACCCTTCCTGTCCTCACGTGCCTCATACATCTGTCGTACTGTGACTTGTAGATCGTCTGGCAGCCTGCTGGTTGCCTCGACGACTATCTCCCATGGCACTTCAAATCTTGCTTCGGCAATGCCGCCCGCGATGCAAGCCACGGTATCGCTGTCGCCCCCGATCGAAACCGCATTGCGAATGGCATCCTCGAAATCGGTTGCCTCCAGAGCGCAAATAATAGCCTCCGGCACCGTACCTTGGCAGGACTCGTCGAACTGATAGCCGGGCCGGATTGAATCGACGCTTCGTGCGATGTCGTAGCCATAGGTCTGGGCGATGTGCTTACGGATTGCTTCGGGCGTGGCGCCTTCGAAGGCCATCCAGATGGTGTCAGTGGTGGCGAGGGCTCCCTTGATGCCTTCCGGGTGGTTGTGAGTCACCTCGGTGACGCGCACGGCATTGCGGCGCGCTTCGTCGAGGCTTTTGGCGAGAAACGCGGCGGGGCTGACGCGCATCGCCGCGCCATTGCCCCAACTGTCGTAGGGGCCGAGCGTGTCGCGGCTCAGCCAGCGGCGATAGTTGTGACCATAGGAGAGCTTCCAGTATTTCTGGCCCCATCGCCGCAAATACTCGGTGGGGTCGCCATCAGCCATCAGGCATTCAGCAACGGCGATTGTGCACAGGCTATCGTCGGTAAAGGCGGAACGTTCGCTGAAGAGTGGAAAGTCCTTGGACTTGTGGTTGTTGAATTCGTAGATTGAACCGACGATGTCGCCGATGATTGCGCCGATCATGATGTTTCCTCCGTGACGAGTTCTGACCTTTGCTGCCTGCGTCGCCACCCATCGCGCCGCGTTCTCGATTCCTTGCTCCGCAGCCTTGTCCATCCACTTGCGCGCCTCGTCGATATCTTGGGCCAGACCCTCGCCGATGGCGTAAAGCCGCCCGAGTTCGTACTGTCCGTGCCCGTCGCCCTTCTCGGCGGCGTCGAGGAACCACTTCGAGGCTTCGCCTGGGTTGCGCTCGACCCCGTCGCCGTGGAGGAACATGAGGCCGATGGTGGTGCTGGCTTCGGTGTGGCCTTGCTCGGCGGCGCGCGAGAGCCAGAGCGCGGCTTCGGCGATGTCGCGCTCGACGCCTCGGCCGAGCAGATAGGCCCGGCCGAGTTGCGCCTGGCCACCGGCGTCGCCACCTCTTGCCGCCCTCTGCCAGCAGTCGACGGCCTTCGGCAAATCGGATTCCACGCCGACACCTTCCTGATAGAAAAGGCCGAGCATGCCGAGGGCGCGCGCTTCGCCCTGAAGCGCCGCGAGACGCACCCACTTGAACGCGGTCAACGGGTCGGCAGCGACGCCTCGACCGACCCAGTAACAGGCGGCGAGGGCGCCCTGGGCGGCGGCCAAGCCCGCGTGCGCCGCTACCGTGAACCACCGCGCGGCGGCCTGGTCCGAATCCGGCGTGTCTTCGTCCTCCAGCAACCGGCCCAGCCGGTAGGCGGCGTCGGGCTCGCCCTGCTCAGCGGCGCGGGTCAGCCATTTGCGGCCGAAACGTCGATTGCGAACGACGTCGATGCCCCATGTGTAGGCGATGCCCAGCACCATTTGCGCCGCGGCATGGCCGCGTACGGCGGCCTGCTTGAGCCATTTGACGGCCTCGGCGCCGTCCTTGGCGATGCCTTCGCCACGCAGCAGCAGCGTTCCCAGGCAGCGCTGGCACTCCGGGTCGCCGCGTTCCGCGCCCAGGCGGTACCAGTCGGCGGCGGCGCAGACGTCCTTCTCCACACCATGGCCATGCTCGCAGTCGATGCCCAACCGATGCGCCGCCTCGCTGCTCCCGGCGCGAGCGGCCTTTTCGAGCCATTCGCGGCCGATCCTGTCGTCCCGCCGGACCCCTTCGCCATTCATATGCAGGTAGCCGAGCCAGAAGCCGGCTACCGCCTCGCCGGCTTCCCACGCCGCGAGCAGGTACTCGTGAGCCCGTGAGACATCGCGCTCGATGCCGATGCCGCGCAGATGGAGGCGGCCGAGATGGAAGAGCGCCAGAGGTTCGCCGAGCGTCGCCGCGGTTTCAAAGAGTCGAAGGGCTTCCGGCAAGTTTGCCGGCATCTGCTCGCCAGACTCAAGGGCGATGCCGAGATTCACATGGCTGCGCGGCTCACCCTGCAGGATGGCCAGGCGATGCCACTTGCGGCTTTCGTCGGGGTCATTCGTGACGCCCAAGCCGGCCGCTAACAGCTTGCCCATGTGGAACTGCGCAGTGGCATTGCCACTTTCGGCAAGTTGCCGGATTGCGGAGACAGCGGCCGGATAGCGCGGCTCGCCAGTGGCGTCGGCGTCATCCAGGGCGATCAGGCGCTCCATGGACTCGTCGAGGTGCCGAGCCCCTTCCGGCTTGTGGCGCAGGTAGGTGAGGAAGTCACCGGGGCAGTCGCTGCCGGCAATCTCCCGCCAGATCAGGGAGTCGATGGCGGTGTCGTCGTAACGCGGCGGGTGTGAAACATCCTTGGGCTGGTTTGTCATTGCCACTCCTTGAGCTAGATGGATGTCGCGGTGGTTGGGCAGAACGCGCCGTGCCCGGGAGGCGGCTCATGGCTGACCGGCATGTTGCGCAGCCAGAACAAGCAGAAGCCGAGCGCCAGAATCATCAGAGCGGCCCTGAGCAATGGCCAGAGATGCCGCCGAATGGCTCGGCGCGTCGGGAAGTCGAAGCCGGCGACGATCCAGCCAAGCAGCGCCAGATGGAGGCGCAATAGCAGCGACAGCAGAAAGAACGACAGTGCCGCGAGGGACATGAGCGCGGTGGCGACGACGATCCGGCTGCTGTCGGCAGACCAGTTTCCTGAAGGTGGCGGCGGCGAGTAGGGGCGGTGCTGACAGGACGGTCAGGGACAGCCAGAGGCGGGTCCAGCCCGGTACCACCATCAAGGGAACAATGAGTCGGCGCATGATTGCCAAAGATACGCCGTGCGAGGCTCGCTAGATGAGCCTGCGGGAAATCGTGGTGTCTTGCCGTTACGCGGTCAGTGTCGCCCGGCGTCGTGTGCCCAGCCGTTCTCTTCCGCGATGGCTTTGAGGCGCTTGTCCCTGGCCCATAGTCGCGCACCGTGCATGGCCGTCGCGGCGAGCAGGTGGGTATCGATATAGCCGATGCCGCGAGCGAAGAGTCGCTGCCGTTCGATGAAGAACAACACTTCGTCTTCGGTGGCGGTGGCCAGTCGGGGCAGGGATTGCAGCAAGGCGAGGACTTCAGTGCGGTTGCCGAGATTGCCGCAAGCCAGTTCGCCGATCACGAAGTCGTGGCAGGCGACGGCGTTGCTTTCCAGCAGTGTCGCCAGTGCGGGGTTGCCGCTGCGCAAGTGGTCGATCCAGATCGATGTGTCAACCAGGATCACTTGCCGCCCTCGCGGCGGCGGGCAATGTCCTGCAATTGGGGTTCGCTGCCGCCCAGGCGCGCCAGGCGGCGCGCGCTTTCGCGCTGGATCAGGGCGGTGAGCGCTTCTTTGAGCAGGGCGCTGCGTTCCTGTACGCCGGAGAGCAATTGGGCCCGGTCAACCAGTGCTTCGTCGAGCGTAACGGTGGTGCGCATGAGCAATCGTCCAGTGGGTGAGCGCATCAAATATAGCATCAACTGACGGCATAGCAGGTGCTCCAGGAGGGTTGCTTGACGCGGCCCGACTTATTCCTCGCCGATAGCGCGATAGACCAGCGCGCCGAGGGCCGCGCCGAGGATGGGCGCCAGCCAGAACAGCCAGAGCTGGTCCAGCGCCCAATCGCCGACGAACAGGGCGACGCCGGTGCTGCGGGCGGGGTTTACCGAGGTGTTGGTGACGGGAATGCTGATCAGGTGGACCAGGGTGAGGCCGAGGCCGATGGCCAGCGGGGCGAAGCCTTGCGGCGCCCGCCGGTCGGTGGCGCCGAGGATGATCAGCAGGAACATCATGGTCATGATGACTTCGGTGATCAGGGCGGGAATCATGCGGTAGCCGCCGGGCGAATGGGCGCCGTAGCCATTGGCGGCGAAACCCGCCGAAAGATCGAAGCCGGCCTTGCCGGTGGCGATGACATAGAGAACGCCGGCGGCGACAACCGCGCCGGCCACCTGGGCAACGATGTAAGGCAGCACGCGGCCGGCCGGGAAACGGCCACCGAGCCAGAGGCCGATGGACACGGCGGGATTGAGGTGGCAACCGGAGATGTGGCCGATGGCGTAGGCCATGGTCACGACGGTCAGCCCGAAGGCGAGCGACACGCCCAGCAGGCCGATGCCGACGCCCGGGAATGCCGCCGCCAGCACGGCGCTGCCGCAACCGCCGAGCACCAGCCAGAAAGTGCCGAAAAACTCCGCGCCGAGCTGTTTCATGACTTCTCTCCTTCGCGAAACGATGGCCTGATCCGGGACCGACTGGCGGGACTTATGCCCTTCCGCTATTCGTTCCGCATTCTAGGCGGCCACCGTCGGAACGAAAGTCAAGAAATGTGTCCACCGCCCTGTCTTCGTCAGGGTCTTGCTGCCTCGCCGGTGGGCTGGACGCCGGCTGGGGGAAGCCGGATAATTCGCCCTCCTTGACAGGAATCATTCGGCTATCCGGCGAAACGGCTTAGCCTTTTTCATTCCAATAACGAGAGTGTGAGAACCCCATGGCCGCTGTCATGCCCGCGCCGAGCAATGCCCGGCTTCTGCTTTCCGGCAACGAAGCCGTTGCCCGTGCCGTCTGGGAATCCGGTTGCCGCGTCGCTGCCGCCTATCCCGGCACGCCGTCCACCGAAATGCTGGAAGTCATTTCGACCTACCCGGACATCTACGCTGAATGGTCGGTGAACGAAAAGGTGTCGCTGGAGGTGGCCATCGGCGCCGCCTTCGCCGGTTCCCGCTCCTTCTGCGCCATGAAGCACGTCGGCATGAACGTCGCCTCCGACGCGCTGATGACGCTGACGCTGACCGGTGTGGTTGGCGGCCTGGTCATCGCCATCGCCGACGACGTCGGCCTCTCGTCGTCGCAGAACGAGCAGGATTCGCGCTATTGGGGCCGCTTCGCGCATGTGCCGGTCTTCGAACCGGCCGATTCGCAGGAAGCCTACGAGATGACCAAGCTCGGCTTTGACTTCTCGGAGAAGTTCCAGGTACCGGTGATCCTGCGCATGACGACGCGCATCAATCACGTCAAGGGCCTGGTCACGGTCGGCGAGCGGGTACCCCACGTCGCCCCCGGCTTCAAGAAGGAGTCGTCGCGCTGGGTGATGACTCCGGCCGGCGCCGGCAAGCGCATCCCGATGATGTTCGAGCGCGACAAGGTGCTGCGCGCCGAGGCCGAAGCGTCCCCGCTCAACATCATCGACACGGGTGGCGACCGGCGTGTCGGCTTCGTGGCCTCCGGCCCGGCCTGGATGCATGTCCGCGAATCCTTTCCCGTCGCGCCAGTGCTGAAGCTGGGTTTCTCCTGTCCGGTGCCGCTGGAAAAGATTCGCGCCTTCGCCGCGACGGTGGATCGGCTGGTGGTCGTCGAGGAAGTCGAGCCGCTGGTCGAGAACGAGCTGAAGGCCGCCGGCATCGAATGCCACGGCAAGGACATCCTGCCGCGCCAGGGCGAACTGGCGCCCAACGTGCTCAAGCCGGCGATCGCCAGGCTGCTCGGCGAGCCGGTGCCGGAGGGCATCGTGCCGCCGGCGAAGGTGTTTCCCCGGCCGCCGACCATGTGTGTCGCCTGCCCGCATCTCGGCGTCTATTACACGCTGGCGCAGATCAAGAACATCACCATCTCCGGTGACATCGGTTGCTATACCCTCGGTGCCGGCCATCCCTGGAACGCGCTCGACACGACGATCTCCATGGGCGCCTCGATGGGCATCGCCCTCGGCCTCGACAAGGGCCGTGGCGAAACCGACCGGGACAAGCGCATTGTCGCCGTGATCGGCGACTCCACCTTCCTGCACATGGGCATGCAGGGCCTGCTCGACATGGTGTACAACGGCGGCAACGTCACCGTGCTGCTGCTCGACAACCGCGCCGTGGGCATGACCGGTGGCCAGGCCAACCCCGGTTCGGGCAAAGGCATCCATGGCCAGGAAACGCCGCGGGTCGATTTCGCCAAGTTGGTCGAATCGCTGGGCGTGAAGAAGGAGCGCATCCACGTCGTCGACCCCTACCAGTTGCCGGTGCTGTTCAAGACCATTCGCGAGGAGTTGAAGGTGCCGGAGGTGTCGGTGATCATCACCGACCAGCCGTGCGTGCTGATCGACGACTACAAGAAGCAGAAGCCTTTCGAGGTCATCGACGACAAGTGCACCGGCTGCGGCAACTGTGTCGATGTCGGCTGCCCGGCGATTCACGTCACCCGTCGCGAAAAGGCCATCAAGCCCTCGGGCAAGGAAGTCGAATTGCAGTTCGTCACCATCGAGACGACCGCCTGCACCGGCTGCGGCCTGTGCGTACAACCGTGCGCGCCGGACGCCATCGTCCCCGCCGACCTGACCAAGCCGATGCGGCTGGTCCGCCATTGAGAGAGTCAAATGTCCGATAGCAACACAACCAACATTCTCGTCGTCGGCATCGGCGGCCAGGGTGTCATGACCGCCACCGAGATTCTCGCCGAGGCCGCCATCGCGCTCGGCCACGACGCCAAGAAGACCGAAGTGGCCGGCATGGCCCAACGCGGCGGGGTGGTTTCCTCGCACCTGCGCTTCGGCCCCAAGGTGCTGTCGCCGCAGATCATGGCCGGTACGGCCGACCTGCTGGTCGGCTTCGAGTCGGCCGAGACGCTGCGCTGGTGTCACTACCTCAAACCGGGCGGCCTGGTGCTGATGAACACCGCGCGCCTGGTGCCGCCGGTGGTCGATCTCGGCCTTTACGACTACCCGGCCGACCCGCTGGCGGAAATCCGCGCGCGCGGCTATCCCGTGCATGCCTTCGACGCCATGGCCATCGCGCTGGAACTCGGCGACGTGCGCTTGGGCAACACGGTGATGCTCGGCGCCATGGCCGACCACCTGCCGTTTCCGCCGGAGGTGTTGCTGGAGGCCATTCTCAAGCGCTTCTCGGCGCGCAAGCCGCACATGGTCGAGGTCAACCGCAAGGCGTTCGAGGCCGGCCGGGCCGCCGACAAGGCATCGGCGCATCACGAGGAGGCAACGGCATGACAGCCCGCATTTTGGACGGCAATGCCCTGGCGGCGACGGTGCGCGAACATCTGGCGGTCCGCGCCGCCGCGCTCAAGGCCACGCGTGGCGTCACCCCGTGCCTGGCGGTGATCCTGGTCGGCGAGGACCCGGCCTCAAGCGTCTATGTTCGCAACAAGGTGGCGGCTTGCGAAAAAGCGGGCTTCCGCTCGATCCGGGAGACTTACGCGGCCAATGTCGAGCCCGTCGCGGTGCTGGCCAAGATCGCCGAGCTCAACGCCGACCCGGCCGTGCACGGCATTCTGGTGCAGTTGCCATTGCCGAAGCACTTCGATGCCGAAGCGGTGCTCGAAGCCATCGCGCCCGAGAAGGACGTGGACGGTTTTCATGCCGAGAACGTCGGCGCCCTGATGCAGGGCAATCCGCGCTTCATCCCCTGCACACCCTACGGTGTGATGAAGATGCTGGAGTCGGAGAACGTGCCGCTGAAAGGCGCCGAGGCGGTGATCGTCGGCCGCAGCAACATCGTCGGCAAGCCGATGGCCATGCTGCTGCTGGCGCAGAGCTGTACGGTCACCGTCTGCCATTCGCAGTCCAGGGATCTCGCCTTTCATACCCGCCGCGCGGACATCCTGGTCGCGGCCGTTGGCCGGGCGAAGATGATCACCGGCGACATGATCAAGCCGGGCGCCACTGTCATCGACGTCGGCATCAACCGCCAGGCCGACGGCAAGCTGTGCGGCGACGTCGATTTCGCGTCGGCGAAGGAAGTGGCCGGCCTGATCACGCCGGTGCCCGGTGGTGTCGGACCGATGACCATCACCATGCTGCTGGCCAATACCCTCGAATCCGCGGAGAGAACGCTGAAATGACCAAGAAGATCCCCCTGGTTCCCCAAGTTGGAATCGTCATGGGTTCCGATTCCGACTGGCCGATCATGAAAGCCTGCGCCGAGACCCTCAAACAGTTCGGTGTCGCTTTTGAGGCCAAGGTGCTGTCGGCCCATCGCACGCCCGATGCGGCGCTCGACTATGCCGCTACGGCGCAAGGGCGCGGCATGAAGGTACTGATCGGCGCCGCCGGTGGCGCCGCCCACCTGGCCGGTGTGCTGGCCGCCAAGACGGAACTGCCCGTGCTGGCCGTGCCGATGCCCTCCAAGCACTTGCAGGGGCTCGACTCGCTGCTCGCCATGGTCCAGATGCCCGGCGGCATACCCGTGGCCACCTTCGCCATCGGCGACGCCGGCGCCACCAATGCGGCGCTGTTCGCCATCGCCATGCTGGCGCTGAACGACGCCGATCTGGCCAGCAAGCTGTCGGCCTTCCGCATCAAGCAGACCGAAAAGGTCCTGGCCAAGGCCCTGCCCGAAGTTTGATGGGCGACATCGAACGGGCGGTTGCCCTGCTGCGGCAGGGGGAACTGGTCGCCTTTCCGACCGAGACGGTCTACGGCCTCGGCGCCGATGCGTCGAATCCGGCGGCGGTGGCCAGGATCTTCGCCGCCAAGGGCCGGCCCGCCGATCATCCCTTGATCGTTCACCTGCCGGACGCCGACCAGCTCGATCGATGGGCGCGAGAGATTCCCGAAACGGCTTTCGCGCTGGCCAAGGCCTTCTGGCCGGGGCCGCTCACCCTGATTCTCAAGCGCCGGCCGGGCGTGCTCGACGCGATCACCGGCGGCCAGGATACGGTCGGCCTGCGCGTGCCGAACCATCCGCTGGCGCTCGATCTCTTGCGGAAGTTCGATGGCGGCGTGGCGGCGCCGTCGGCCAATCGCTTTGGCCACATCAGCCCGACGACGGCGCGGCATGTGCGCGAGGAACTGGGCGACACGGTAGCGATGGTTCTCGACGGCGGTCCCTGCCGGGTCGGCATCGAATCGACCATCGTCGACCTGACCGGCGCGCGGGCAACGATCCTGCGCCCCGGCATGGTCAGCGCAATCGACCTCGGTCGCGTGCTCGGCCGCACGCCGGGGATGGGGGGCGACGACATGCCCCGCGTCCCGGGCGCCCTCGCCGCACACTACGCGCCGCGCACGCCGCTGGCGCTGCTACAACCGGATGTCGTCATCTTCGCCGTGCGCGAAGCGCTGGCCGCCAATGAGCGCCTCGGCGTCATCGCGCCGATGGCCTGCCCGATCTCCGACGAGCGGATCGTCTGGCGGCAAATCGCCGGCGAACCGGCGGCGTTTGCACACGACATCTACGCGTTGCTGCGCGAGCTCGACGATCTGGATTGTGCGCGAATGGTCGTCCAGAAGCCGCCGCAAAGCGAAAACTGGCGCGCCATTAACGACCGTCTGGGTCGGGCGGCGGCGGGGTCGGGCGCGACGGGCGCCTGAGCCGCGTCGGTCGCCGCGTTGTACTACCATGGGCCTCAGTCGCCATTCGCATTCTGAAACTTTTCGGACCTCTACCCTATGCGCTCCGCCCCATTGATTCTGTTGCTGACTGCCAGTCTCTCGTTTCACGCCGCCATCGCCGAAACCGTGACCTGCCCCGATCTTGGGTCGGCGGTCCAGGTTGGCGCCTGCCCCTCCGAGGAGGAACTGCGCTACACCTACACCGGCTATTGCAGCGACAACGCCCGCATGTACGATTCCAAGGATGACGTGTGTGCCCGTTTCGACAACTACCGCAAGATGAAGAACGTGGCTCTGTGGGAATCCGGTGACGGCCCGTTCAGCGGCTATGTTTCGTGCGATCTGCCGGTGGCGCGTCTCAAGGCGGCCAAGGCGGCGACGATCGTGGTCGCCCGGCAGGGCAGCATCACCCGGTTGGCCTGCGCCTATGGGGAGGGCGTGATCTTTTCACATCGGACCACCAAGGCGTGCGCGCTGGAAGGCGACGGCAATTGCGCGGGTGGTTCGCCGGGCTGCCGGGCCAGTTGCCAGTAACGGCCGGCGCCATCGCCGGCCGTGATCAGGAGTCGGCGCGTTGATCAGACGCAGGCGCCGTCGTCGGTCATGCCGTCGGGCTTGTCCTTCTTCGCCTTGATGAACTGCTCGCGCGAGACGCCCAGCCACATCACCAGCGGGCTGGCCACCAGCACCGAGGAGTAGATGCCGAACAGGATGCCGATGGTCAGCGCCAGGGCGAAGTAGTGCAGCGGCGGCGCCGCCGAAGATCAGCATCGAGGTCACCATCATCTGGGTGCAGCCGTGGGTGATGATGGTGCGCGAGATGGTGCTGGTGATGGCGTGGTCGAGCACCTCCGGCGTGGTCAGGCCGCGCTTCTTCTTGAAGGTCTCGCGCACCCGGTCGAACACCACCACCGACTCGTTCACCGAGTAGCCGAGCACCGCCAGCACCGCCGCCAGCACGGGCAGCGAGAACTCCCACTGGAAGAAGGCGAAGAAGCCGAGGATGATCACCACGTCGTGCAGGTTGGCGATGATCGCCGAGACGGCGAAGCGCCATTCGAAGCGGATCGCCAGATAGATGACGATGCCGATGACGACCAGCAGCAGCGCCAGCGCGCCGTCCTCGGCCAGTTCCTTGCCCACCTGCGGGCCGACGAACTCGACGCGCTTGAGCTGCGGCGCGTCGCCGCCGCCGGCGCGTGCCAGCGAGGCCATCACCCGCTCGCCGACCTTGGCGGTCTCGGTGTCCTTGGCCAGCGGCACGCGGATCAGCACGTCGCGCGAGGAGCCGAAGTTCTGCACCTGGGTGTCGGCGAAGCCGTCGCTCTCCAACTGCTTGCGGATCTTGTCGAGATCGGGCGCCTGCGCGTAGCTGACCTCCATCAGCGTGCCGCCGGTGAATTCGATCGACAGGTGCAGGCCCTTGGTGGCGAGGAAGAACACCGCCAGCGATGAAGGTGATCAACGAAATGACGTTGAACACCAGCGCGTGGCGCATGAAGGGGATGTCTTTGCGGATGCGGAAGAATTCCATGGCGTATTCCCCTTATTTCGGTCGAGTCGATGGCGATGCCGGGCTTCCACACCTGGCCGATCGACAGCGCTGTCGAGCTTGCTTGCGGCGGCCGTAGATCAGGTTGACCAGGCCGCGCGACACCACCACCGAACTGAAGATCGAGGTCAGGATGCCGAGGCAGTGCACCACGGCGAAGCCGCGCACCGGGCCGGAGCCGAAGATCAGCAGCGCGACGCCGGCGATCAGCGTGGTCACGTTGGAGTCGAGAATGGTCGCCCAGGCGCGCTCGTAGCCGGCGGTGATCGCCGCCTGCGGCGTGCTGCCGCCGCGCAGTTCCTCGCGGATGCGCTCGTTGATCAGCACGTTGGCGTCGATGGCCATGCCCAGCGTCAGCGCGATGGCGGCGATGCCGGGCAGGGTCAGCGTCGCCTGCAGCAGCGACAGCAGCGCCACCAGGAACAGCAGGTTGGCCGACAGCGCCACGACCGAGACGAAGCCGAACAGCAGGTAGTAGACGATCATGAACACGGCGATGGCGACGAAGCCCCACAGTGGTCGAATTGAAGCCCTTGGCGATGTTGTCGGCGCCCAGGCTCGGGCCGATGGTGCGTTCCTCGATGATTTCCATCGGCGCGGCCAGCGAGCCGGCGCGCAGCAGCAGCGCGACGTCGTTGGCTTCGACGGTGCTCATGCGGCCGGAAATCTGCACCCGGCCGCCGCCGATCTCGGTGCGGATCACCGGCGCGGTGACCACTTCGCCCTTGCCCTTTTCGATCAGCAGGATGGCCATGCGCTTGCCGACGTTCTCGCGCGTCACGTCCTTGAAGATGCGCGCGCCGGCGGAGTCCAGCGTGAGGTGCACCGCCGGTTCCTGGGTCTGGTTGTCGAAGCCGGGCTGGGCGTCGGTCAGACGCTCGCCGGTCAGCACCACCTGCTTCTTGACCAGCAGCGGCCGGCCGCCGCGCTCGACGTAGTATTCGGTGCCGACCGGCGGCTGGCCCTGCGCGGCCTGTTCCATGACCGACGGGTTGCGCCGGTTCTCGTCATCGACCATGCGGACTTCCAGCGTCGCGGTGCGGCCGAGGATGTCCTTGGCCTTGGCGGTGTCCTGCACGCCCGGCAGTTGCACCACGATGCGGTCGGCGCCCTGCTGCTGGATCACCGGCTCGGCCACGCCCAGTTCGTTGATCCGGTTGTGCAGCGTGGTGATGTTCTGCTTGATGGCGAATTCCTGGATGCGCTTCTCGCGCGTCGGCTTGAGCGTCGCCGACCAGCTTGAAGTCGGCGCCATCCTGGCCGTCGACCAGGGTCAGGTCGGGCTGGCTGTCGCCGATGGCGACGCGTGGCCTTGTCGCGGGTTTCGGCATCGCGGAAGCGGATCGACGATGGTTTCGCCTTCGCGGCTGATGCCGCCATGGCGGATGCTCTTGTCGCGCAGCAGGGTGCGCAGGTCGGCGCCGGTCGAGTCGAGGCGCTTGGTCAGCGCGCCCTTCATGTCCACCTGCAGCAGGAAATGCACGCCGCCGCGCAGGTCGAGGCCGAGGTACATCGGCAGGGCATGGATGCCGGTCAGCCAGCTCGGGCGAGGCCGAGAGCAGGTTCAGCGCCACGCTGTAGGTGGCATCCGCCGGATCAGGATTGAGCGCCTTCTCGATGGCGTCCTTGGCCTTGAGCTGGGTGTCGGTGTCGGCGAGGCGGACACGGATGCTGTTGGGGTCGGCGAACAGGCCGTTGTGCGCGATGCCGCGCGGCCTTGAGCGACGTCCTCGACGCGCGCCAGCAAGGCGGTATCGACCTTGATCGTGGCCTTGACGCTCGACGACCTGCACGGCCGGCACTTCGCCGAAGAAGTTCGGCAGGGTGTAGAGCAGGCCGAGCACCAGCGCGACGGCGACGATGGCGTTTTTCCAGAGCGGGTAGCGGTTCATGGCGGGTACCCGCGCCGACGCCTGGCGGCACCGGCGGCAGAGGCAGGGGAAATCAGGTTAGAGCGTCTTCAGCGTGCCCTTGGGCAGCAGCGCGCTGATGGCCTGTCTTCTGCACCGTCACTTCGACGGGGCCATCCTTGCGTTCGGCCACTTCGACGGTGATGTAGTTCTCGCCAACCTTGGTGATGCGCCCGACGATGCCGCCCTGGGTGACGACTTCGTCGCCCTTGGCCAGTTCGCTGACCATCTTCTGTTGTTCCTTGGCCTTCTTCATCTGCGGCCGGATCATCAGGAACCAGAGCACGACGAACATCAGGATGATGGGCAGCATGCCCATCAGGCCGCCCGATGGGGTCGGCGGCGGCGCCGGCGCGGCTTGGGCGTAAGCGTTTGAAATCAGCACGTTGTACTCCAGTAGGCACGGGAAAGAACGCGGCATTATACCGGCCGCTCGTGCGCGGCTCCGCGCGAATTCGGCAAGCTGTAGGCCGGCCAAGTCGGCCTGCGTCGATGGCCGCGCGCAATTCCGCCATCAGCGTCTGGTAGTAGAACAGGTTGTGGATGGTGTTGAGCCGCGCGCCGAGGATCTCGCCGACGCGGTGCAGGTGATGCAGGTAGGCGCGGGTGAAGTTGCGGCAGGAGTAGCAGGCGCAGGTCTCGTCCAGCGGCCGGGTATCGGTCTTGTAGCGCGCGTTCTTGATCGCGCACGTCGCCGCAGCGGGTGAACAGCCAGCCGTTGCGGGCATTGCGCGTCGGCATCACGCAGTCGAACATGTCGATGCCCTGGCCAACGGCGTAGACGATGTCCTCCGGCGTGCCGACGCCCATCAGGTAGCGCGGCTTGTCCGCCGGCAGGCGCGGCGCGGTATGGGCGAGGATGCGCGCGATGTCCTCCTTCGGTTCGCCCACCGACAGGCCGCCGATGGCGTAACCGTCGAAGCCGATGGCGGCCAGCCCGGCCAGCGATTCGTCGCGCAGGTCCTCGTACATGCCGCCCTGGACGATGCCGAACAGGGCATTGGGGTTGGCCAGCCGGTCATGCTCGTCGCGCGAACGGCGCGCCCAGCGCAGGGACAGGCGCATCGAGTCGCCGGCCTGCCGTTGGTCGGCCGGGTAGGGCGTGCATTCGTCGAAGATCATCACGATGTCGGAGTTCAGCACGTGCTGGATGCGCATCGACTCCTCCGGCGTCAGGAACAGCCGGTCGCCGTTGACCGGCGACGCGAACTTGACGCCTTCCTCGGTGATCTTGCGCAGCGCGCCGAGGCTGAACACCTGGAAGCCGCCGGAGTCGGTGAGGATCGGGCCGTCCCAGCCCATGAAGCGGTGCAGGCCGCCGTGCGCGCGCGATCACCTCCAGCCCCGGCCGCAGCCAGAGGTGGAAGGTGTTGCCGAGCACGATTTGCGCGCCGATCTCGACCAGTTCGTCCGGCGCCATCGCCTTGACCGTGCCGTAGGTGCCCACCGGCATGAAGACCGGCGTTTCGACGGCGCCGTGGGCGAGGGTCAGCGTGCCGCGCCGGGCGGCGCCGTCGGTGGCGTGGAGATCAAATTTCATCGTGTCTGTGGATCAGCATGGCGTCGCCGTAGCTGAAGAAGCGGTAGTGGCTGTCGATGGCGTGCCGATAGGCGGCGCGGATGTCGTCCAGGCCGCCGAAGGCCGAGACCAGCATCAGCAGCGTCGACCTGGGCAGATGGAAGTTGGTCAGCAGCACATCGACGACGCGAAACTGGAAGCCGGGCGTGATGAAGAGCTCGCTCTCGCCTTCGCTCGGCGCGCAGCGGGCCCGCCAGGGCCACCGACTCCAGCGTGCGCAGCGTGGTCGTGCCCACCGCCACTACCCGGCCACCCCGCGCCCGGCACGCGGCAATGGCGTCGACGGTGGCTTGCGGCACGGCATAGCGTTCGCTGTGCATGCGGTGCTCGGCGAGGTCGTGCACCCGCACCGGCTGGAAGGTGCCTGCGCCGACGTGCAAGGTAACGTGTGCGATACCGATGTCGCGCGCCGCCAGTTCGGCGAGCAGCGGCGCATCGAAATGCAGCCCGGCGGTCGGCGCCGCCACCGACCCCTTGGCCCGGGCGAACACCGTCTGGTAGCGTTCCTCGTCCGGCATCCGCGCGGCCCGCTCGATGTAGGGCGGCAATGGCAGCCGGCCATGCCGCTCGATCAGTTCGACGACGTCGCCGGGATCATCAGCGTGAAATCTCAGGCGATAGAACTCGCCCTCGCGGCCCAGCACTTCGACATCCAGCGCCTCTTCCAGCAGCAGCCGCGAGCCGGGCTTGGGCGGCTTGCTGGCGCGCACCTGGGCAATCACCTCGCCGTCCCCGGCGATCCGCTCGACCAGCACTTCGACCTGACCGCCGCTGTCCTTGCGGCCGTACAGGCGGGCATGGATGACCCGCGTGTCGTTCATCACCAGCAGGTCGCCCGGCGCCAGCAGGCCGGGCAGGTCGCGGATGCCAAGGTCCGCGAGCCGTGCGCCGCGCATTGCCAGCAAACGGCTCGCCGAGCGCTCGGCGAGCGGCATCTGGGCGATGCGGTCCGGCGGCAGGAGATAGTCGAAATCGTCGAGCGTAAGCACGGGGGGAAGGTTCGAAATGCGGTGCCTGGGTTGAAGCGGAAGGGCGATTCGCGGATAATGCGGCCCTTCAAACGAAGGCGCGCATTTTACGCGCCTTGCCTCCTGGCCGGGATGGCGGAATCGGTAGACGCAGCGGACTCAAAATCCGCCGCCGCAAGGTGTGTGGGTTCGAGTCCCACTCCCGGCACCAGCAGATACCCGAAGCAAAGCGTAAGCAGATGTAAGTGACCGGAACCACGGGGCCGTCGTTGCGTCTTACCGTTCGAGTCCTACGCATGAGGCTCACCTCCCGCCCCCTAAGGCTTCCTCCTCCCCTTGGCCTTGGGGGGTTGTTTTTTGTGCCGTGCCTGCTATTCAGCGTATCGCCGAACAAGAAAGCGCCACCCGGGGGTGGCGCTTTCTTCATGCAGCATGGCGATTCCTGGCACCGCCAGGAAGTCACTTGCCCTTCGTCTTCGCCTTCTTCTTGCCGTTGACGTCGTACTTGAAGGAAAGACTGACGCGCGCCCGAAAAGCGACGACCTCGCCCTTGTCGATCACCGTGTCGAGCTTGGTGATCTCCGCGATGCGCAGGTCCCGAACGCTTTCGCCGGCGGCCTTGACCGCATTGGTTGCGGCATCCTCCCACGACTTCTTGCTGGTGCCGACCACTTCGATGATCTTATAGACGCTATTGCTCATCTCCTGCCTCCGTTCCTTCCTGTTTGTCGGAAGGCCACTCTATACCCGTAAGGAACCGGCTTCAATCACGGATGGCCGATCGGGCCACCAGCGGCCGCCACGCGGTGTTGCTGCTATTCTCCCGCCTTCACCCCGAAGGAGTATCCAGACCATGAAAGCCCTGCTGGCGATTTGCCTGTTCCTTGCCGCCCCTCTTGTTTGGGCAACCGATAGCGCCGTGCCCATGGCCAGTGGCGCCACGGTCGTCAAGGGCGAGGTTCTCGAGGTGAAGGATGTCGATAGCTATACCTATCTCCGACTCAAGACCAGGGACGGCGAGACCTGGGCTGCCGTGAGCACGGCGCCGGTCAGGAAGGGCGCCGAAGTCACCATTGAAGATGTGATGGTCATGCAGGACTTCGAAAGCAAGGCGCTGAAGAAGACCTTTCAGAAGATTCTTTTTGGTCGGCTTGGTGGCGGTGGTCAGGACATGGCGGCGGCTCATTCGGGTGGGGTCAAGGCGATGGATGCCGGCGATGTCCAGGTTGCCAAGGCCAGCGGCGCGAATGCGCGCACGGTTGCGGAAATCCTGACCAGAAGTTCCTCGCTGAAGGACAAGCCGGTGCTGGTGCGCGGCAAGGTCGTGAAGTACAACGCGTCGATCATGGGCAGGAATTGGATTCATCTGCGCGATGGGTCGGGTTCCGCCGCCGACGCCACCAACGATCTACTGGTGACAAGCACCGGTGCGGCGAAGGTCGGCGATATCGTGACGGTGAAGGGGCTGGTGCGCACCGACAAGGATTTCGGTGCCGGCTATGCCTACAAGGTGCTCATCGAGGAGGCGACGCTTCAGCCGTGATATCGCTCGTGGCCGGGCCGGAGCGGGCCTGGTCAAGGCCGATGACGAAGCGATGCTTGCCGGAAACCGTGCGCGGGATCTCGGCGACGTGGTTCAGTTCGAACACCAGTCCCGCATCGACGTCCCGATGAATGCTTTCCCGCAACGAGCTGGCGGTGTCGGCACCGAGAGCCGGCGAGGCGATGACGGTCAGGACGATGCGCTCCGGCGTGGTCTGCCGCCACTGGTACTGGCGGATCTGCGTCAGGCCATGGAGCAGACGATTGAAGTACGACGGATGCACCGTCTTGCCGTTGGGCGCGCGGATCAGGTCGTTCTGTCGGCAGATGCCCATTTCCAGCAGCGGGAACGGCCAGCCGCAGTGACATTCTTCATCGAGCAGGTGGCCTGAATCCCCGATGTCGTAGCGGATCATCGGCATCAGTCGGTTGGTCAGCGAGGTGACCAGCAGGCGCTCGTCGGCGGCTGATTCCAGATACACCATGTCGGTGAACACATGCATGTGGCCGCGGCGGCATTCGCAGGCGATGTTGGGTACCTCGCGACTGCCGTACTGGTTGAACACGTGGCACGAGAAGGCGCGTTCCATCAGCTCGCGCTGCCGGTCTTCCAGCACTTCGGCGGTCGAGTAGACGCCGATCAGCGACTTCGGCAGCGTGATCCGTTCGTCGATGACGAAGCGCGCCAGCTCCGCAAGAATAGACGCATAGCCCTGTAGCAGCACCGGTCGGTAGGAACGGACGATGTCGGCCCAATCGCGCAATTGGCGTTCCGTGTACTCGAAGGCGGCGATGGTGCGCTCGGCGGCGATGAAGTCGCCGTAGCCCGCGCCGAACACGCCGCCACTGACCGTGTCCTGCCGGGCGCCCCAGAAATTGAGGATCTTCTGGCCCGGGCGCCAGCCCGAGCCCATGTAGCTGCGCATCATGCCGGCGCGCATCAGTTCGTGCTTGGCGTCGTCGTACCAGAAAGCCAGCGGTCTTCCGGTCGAACCGCCGGTGTGGCCGATCGTGCTTGTCTTGCGGTCGGCTTCGCGCACCAGCAGATCGTCCAGGTGCGCGGTGACGTCGTCCTTGGTCAGCAGGGGCAGGTCGCCCAGGGCGAAGCTGCCATCGGCGATGCCGGCAATCCCCGCATAGCGGTCGCGGTAGTAATTGGTGTGATGGGCGGCGAATGCGACGATGGCCACCAGATCATCGCGTCGCCTGGCCAATATCCGGTCGGGAGCCACGCGCTGGTTGGCGAGCAGTTCCGCCAATCGGGCGTAGCGATCCGGGCGCTGCCGACGGTGCAGCGCGCGGCGCAGCGCCTCAAGTGCGCCGGGCATGTCGCTCGATCGCCGCCGACCACGCCTGCGCGTCGTCGGGATAGTGCTCGATCGCCGCCGCCAGATCGCCGCGCCACCGCCGCCAGTTTTCGGCCGAGTTGATGCGCCCGCGGCACAGCGAGTCGTCAGCAAAATTTCGGGCGATGTTGTCGATGAAGTTGCGGAAGTTCGCCGTCGCGGAGGCGTACGCCGCCGCACTCCACCAGGCGGCCGGATCATCGAGCAGTTCCCGCAGGCGGCCGACCTTGGCGAGGATGTCCGCGCGCCGGGCGTTGTATTGCTGTAACAGGTCGTCGCGCACCGCCTCGAGCGTCCGCAACTGGTCGGCCGGGGCGATACGCCGCATCGGGAAGCCGTCGGCCGTCAGCCGTTCGATCGAGAACAGCATCACATCGCCGAAGAACTGCCGCTCGAACTCCCCGCACATGTCGATGCGCGCTTCGCCGGCCGCGCCGCCCGCGCTACCCGCGATACCCGGCCGGAACTCCGACTGGCCGGTGCCCTCGACGGTGCGCTTGTGCAGCATGGGCAGGTTGGCGGAAACGAAGCGCGGGCCGATCCGCGACTTCGCCAGCCGTCCCAGCGTCGGGCCGGACATGCGCAGCCGCAGTGGCGCGAAGGGGATCGCGTACTTCAGGCCCTCGGGACGGAACACGTAGTTGCCGGCATAGACGGTGCGCGCTGGCTGCACGGTGCGCCACAGATCGTCATGCACATAGCGCGACACGCGGGTCGGATGCTCACCGTGGAAGAAGCCATTGAGGCGGCTGGCGAAGTGCGCGAAGCCATCGGCTTCGGTGTGCCGGTCGGCGAGCGGGCACGGGTAACGATAGGTTTCGTCGGCCTTGCGGTAGCCGAAGCGCTCGGCCATGTCGTGGTAGGTCGCTTCACCTTGACGACGGGCGCTCTGGTCATGGTGGTCGTGATGGCGACAGGCCGCGCTCGGATCGCCCCTGGCGGTGAGTTCCAGGAAGCCGATCACGTCGGCGAGGAAGTTGCCGGTCATCACCGCGGGCGAGACCGGCGGGTCGCCGACCACCTTGCCGGTCAGCACCAGGGCGTCGGTCCGGTCGAAGATCTCGTCGAGGCGATGGAAGAAGCTGATCGCACGGGTCTCCACGTCACCCTCGGGCGTGCCGACCTTGACGCTGAATTCCTGGTCGCTGTCGAGTGACCAGAACAGCAGCCGCTCGTCCGGCTCGGCGCATCGCAGGCGCGCGAGATGCAGGTAGGCGAGATTGCGCATCACGCCCTGGCCCTTGTGGCCACGATAGGCCGGTGCGGTGTCGCCGATGCTCGATTGGAGCGATGCGCGTTCCGCTTCGTCGAGCGAGCCCAGCAGCGTCGTCTGCTCGTCGGGGCCGAAGTGCCGCGTAACGAGGCCGAGCCGGGTCATCCGCTCGGCAAGAGCGCGGTTTGTCGCGATGCACGTCGCATCGGCGCTGTCGTCGGCGATTACCGCAACGACCTTGCGCCAGTGGCCATCGTGCGTGCCGCCGTAGCCGTAGGCGCGGCACAGCGCCAGCAGGCTGTCGAGACAGGTGGCAATGTGTTGCGGCCGGTCGGCGACGGGAATGACCACGACGAACTTGTGGCGCCGGTCCACACCGCCGGCGGCGATCTGTTCTTCCAGTTTTCGATGCGCGGCCTGGTAGTCGGCGAGCTTCGACGCATCGAAACCGTTCGCCCACAGCGCCGCCTCGGCCGCGGCGATGCCGCGCATTGTGTCGGAGTCAGCGATCCGACCGGTAGCTGGGGAAGGCATTCTTGTCCCACATCAGTTCGATCAGGTTGATCTCGTTGGCGAGATCGGCCGTGGCGAACATGGCGTCCACGTCGGCCTCGGCTTCGATCTTCCAGTGCCGGATGCCGAATGATCGGGCCAGCAGCGCGTAGTCGGGGTTGCGGAAGTCGCAGTCGATGTAGCGGCCGCCGTAGAGCTGGAACTGGTTCTTGCGGATCAGGCCCATGGCGCCGTTGTTGATGAGGACGACGTTCACCGGGAGCTGGTAGTTCACCGCGGTCATCAGCTCCATGCAGCACATCTGGAAGCCGCCATCGCCGAGGATGGCGAAGGTCGGCGCGGCGCGTGCGAAGCGCGGCGCCAATGGCGGCCGGCAGCGCATGGCCGAGCGAGGAAATGCCCGAGTTGGGGAAATAGCGGATGCCCGGGGAGGCCTTGAGGTAGCTCTGGGCGACGATGATGTTGTCGTCGAAGATCATCGCATTGCCGGAGAAACGTGTCGCGAGTTCGGCCAGCAGGTGTTCGATGGGGCGAAAGCGCGCGGCGACACCGCGGCCGCTGGTGGCCTCCATCACCTTGTCGAGCGCCTTGCGCGGCATGGCGGTGTGGCGGGCGACGGCCAGCAGGGCGCCGAGCATGTCGCGGGCGTCGCCATGCACGGCGAGGCTGGCGCGGAAGACCTTTTCGAGCTGGTCGGCCTCGCTGTCCACCTGCACCACCTTCTTGCCGGCCAGCAGCTTCGGGTCCCACAGGTAGCTGGTGCGCTCGTTGAACCCGGCGCCGAGGACGATGAGCAGGTCGGCCTGGTCAACGATGTAGCGGTAGGCGCAGCCATCCGAGGTGACGCCCAGGCAACCCAGACTCAAGGGTGACGATTCGGCGATGACGCCCTTGCCCTTGAGCGTGGTGGCGACCGGAATGCCCAGCAGCTCGCTGGCCTGGGTCAGTTCGTCCTGCGCGCCGGCGGCGAGGCAGCCGTGGCCGGCGATGAAGACCGGATAGCGCGCGGCGGCGATCAGGTCGGCGAGTTCCGTGGCCGAGGCCGACAGGCCGCAGGCGGTGCGGCCGCCGCTGGCGCCGAAGGCGATGCCGTCGAGCATGTCGGCGTCGACCTGTTCCTTCTGGATGTTGTAGGGGAAGCTCAGCAACACCGGGCCGGGGCTGGCCGACAACAGGGTGCGCGCCGCCTGGTTCAGCACCTGCGGCAGGTAGTCGGTGCGCTCGACGATGCGGTGGTAGCGGGTGATGCTCTTGAACAACAAGGCCTGATCGAGGCTGCCGCCTTCGCCGGAGCTTTCCTGCAGGCCGCCCTTGCCGAAGATGTAGGTCGAGGTTTCGCCGGTGATGACGAGGATCGGCTGCTTGTCGGCGTAGGCGTTGGCGATGCCGGTGACGAGGTTGGTGGCGCCGGGGCCGGCGGTGGTGATGCAGGCGCCGATCCGGCCCGTGGCGCGCGCCAGGCCGCCGGCCATGAAGGCCGCGCCCTGCTCGTGTTTGACCAGTACGGTCTTGATGGCCGAGTCGCGCAGGTGGTCGTAGACCGGCAGGATATGGGCGCCGGGCATGCCAAATACATGGTCTATGCCAAGCCGCTCCATGAACCTGACGATCAGTTCGCTGACTGCTATTTTCATTTCATTCCGTCACCGCCGGGAGATCCGGCCTCAATGCCGCCGCGTGCCCGAGGGCGACTCAACGTAAAATGGCGGAATTTGAGCACAAGCCAGACCGGTGAGAAAGAAAAGATGCGCTTCGCGAACCATGTTCTGATGGCGGTCATTGCCTTCCTGGCTTCCCAATGGGTGGGCGCCGCCGATAACAGCCTGCTGATTCAGCTCGAGCCGAACGGGCATTACAAGCTCTGGCACACCGAAGGCGTGACCACCCTCAGCGACGACGAGGTGCTGTCCCTGGCCGCCACCGCCCGGCCCGAAGGGGGCGAGTCCATGGCCGTCGCCGCCGGCACGGCCCGCGCTTTCGAGACCAGCCAGGGCGTGGTCATCGCCATCCCGGAGGCCAAGGCCGACAAGATGCTCCTGGTCGATCGCGATGACTGTGGCGCCATCAAGCTCTGGCATTCGGAAGGCAGCACCATGCTGACCGAGGGACAGATGACCGACCTCGTCATCAGCGCCTTGCCGGGCGGGGGCCGGCCGATAGCCGTCGGCGACCGCTACGCCAAGGCCTACATCACCCGGCTGGGCTATACCGTGGTCGTCTGGAAGCCCGTGGCACGCTGAGCGCGGCACGATCAGCTGCGCGGCGGGCTGCCCGCCAGCCAGCCCCGCCGTCGCGCCAGCCAGCCGACAGCCGGCCAGGGCAGGCCGACAAAAGCTTCCCGCACCACCAGCGGTTGCCCGTCGCGCCAGAAGCATGAACGCCGGGCGGGTATGCGCTTTGCGGAGGGTGTCCCGGGCAGCCAGGTGTATTCGAATGGTCCCCGGCGGATGCACGGATCGCTCCACAACAAGGTTGCCAGGGGTTGGCGGCCCAGGCTGCGCAGGCCCCGCCATGGCCCCAGGATGCCCGCGCGCGTAGTGGCGCTGCGCGCCAGCACCGCCGGCTGGCCATTGCGGCTGACGCAAACCTCGCGCACGTAGAACGCGCTGCCCCGGGCGCGCCAGGCCCAGCGCCGCGGCCTCGTCGGGTCGGGCCGGCTGCCAGCCGCTGCGCAGCACCTCCACGGAAATCGTGCCGCCGCGCGCCAGCCGGGCGGTCAGCGAGCCCGGCTGGCGCATCGGGCGCGCATTCGCGGCAATCGGCGGGAAGGAGGTCCAGTTGAGGGGCGGCATGTCAGGGGCGCCATTCTAAGGGCAGTCGACTTGGCTTTGGGATGCCGTTCGACGCCTATAATGCGCCGCAGCATGTCCGCCGATTCGTCCCTCAAGCAGAGTACCGCCGCCATGTCCCTGGCTGCCATGGGCGTGGTTTACGGCGACATCGGCACCAGCCCGCTCTATACCCTGAAGGAAGTCTTCGGCGGCCACCACCCGGTGCCCGTGACGCCGGACAATGTGCTCGGTATCCTGTCGCTGGTGTTCTGGGCACTGGTCATCGCGGTGTCGCTGAAGTACGTGGTCTTCATCATGCGCGCCGACAACCGGGGCGAGGGCGGCATCATGGCGCTCACCGCGCTGGCCCTGCGCACCAGCGGCGCCAGTCCGCGCCGCATGTGGTGGATGGCGGCGCTCGGTATCTTCGGCGCCGCGCTCTTTTACGGCGACGGCGTCATCACGCCGGCGATTTCGGTGCTCTCCGCCGTCGAAGGGCTGGAGATCGTCACGCCGGCCTTCAAGCCCTATGTGGTGCCGATCACGCTGATGGTGATCGTGGCGTTGTTCTTCGTTCAGCGCCGAGGCACGGCCAGCGTCGGCGCCCTGTTCGGGCCGGTGATGCTGTTCTGGTTCACCACGCTGGGCGTGCTGGGCGTCATGGGTATCGTCCGTCACCCGACGGTCCTCGTGGCCGTCAATCCCTGGTATGCGCTGCACTTCTTCCTCGCCAATTCCATGCTGGCCTTCCTGGCGCTGGGCGCGGTGGTGCTCTGCGTCACCGGCGGCGAGGCGCTCTACGCCGACATGGGCCATTTCGGCCGGCGGCCGATCAAGCTGGCCTGGTTCGGCTATGTGTTTCCCTGCCTCTATCTGAACTACCTGGGCCAGGGCGCGCTGATACTCGATGACCCAACCGCCGTGAAGAACCCGTTCTATCTGATGGTCCCCGACTTGCTGCTGGTCCCGATGGTGCTGTTGTCCACGCTGGCCACTATCATCGCCTCGCAGGCGGTCATTTCCGGCGCGTTCTCGCTCACCCGGCAGGCCATGCAGCTCGGTTACTCGCCGCGCCTGCATACCGTGCATACCTCGGAGCGTGAGATCGGCCAGATCTACGTGCCGACCATCAACTGGATGCTGTTCCTGGCCGTCATCGCCCTGGTGCTCGGCTTCCGCACGTCCTCCGCGCTGGCCTCGGCCTACGGCATCGCCGTGACGCTGACCATGATGATCGACACCCTGCTGGCCTTCATCGTCGTGCGCACCCTGTGGCAGTGGCGCGGCTGGCAGGCCGGCCTGTTCCTGGGCATGTTCATCGTTGGCGATCTGGCCTTCTTCTTCGCCAACAGCGTCAAGATCATGGATGGCGGTTGGTTCCCGCTGGTGCTGGGTTTCGCCGTGTTCACCCTGCTGGCCACCTGGAAGCGCGGCCGCGTGTTGCTCTACGAAAAGCTCAAGCAGGATTCGATGCCGCTCGATGCCTTCATCAGCAGCCTGGCCTATGGCGGACCGTATCGCTGCGAGGGGACCGGCATCTTCATGACCACCAATCCGGACGGCGTGCCGCGCGCCATGCTGCACAACCTGCTGCACAACAAGGTGCTGCATCAGCGCGTGGTCCTGCTCAACGTGATCATGGAGGATGTGCCCTACGTTCCGGAGATCGATCGGGTCGAGGTACGCGCGTTACCCGAAGGCTTCTACCAATTGCTGGTGCGCTACGGCTTCAAGGACGACCCGGACATTCCGCGCGCCATGGATCTCAGTGAAGCGCACGGCCTGGCCTTCGACATGATGCAGACCTCGTTCTTTCTCGGCAAGGAGACCATCGTCGCGCACCACAAGCCGGCCATGCCGCTCTGGCGGGAGTGGCTGTTCGCCTGGTTGTTCCGCAACTCCGGTTCGGCGACCGAGTTCTTCAAGATCCCGACCAACCGGGTGGTCGAACTCGGTACCCAGGTCGAGCTGTAGTGATGTGCCGGCAGATCAATCCTGCTGCTGGATGCTGGTCAGGTACGCGAGCATGTCCTGGATATCCTGCTCGCTGAACCGGTCGAGAATTCCGCCCGGCCGGTCTTCGTCGTGGGGCCGCTCCTTCTTGCGGTAGGCGTCGATCTGCCGCTTCAGATAGTTCGTGTATTGGCCGACCAGCATCGGAAAGTCGCTGCGGCCCATGCCGTCCTTGGCGTGGCAGTTGGCGCAATGTTCCTGATAATGGAGCTTGCCGTTGTCGATGTTGCCCTCGGCGCGCGAGATCAGCATGACGTTTTCCATGGCCAGCAGGCGGGTATAGGCATCCTCATCGCCCTTGAAAACCGGCATCTTGTTCGATAGCCGGATGCTGGCCAGATAGCCGACGACGGCCTTGATATCGTCGTCGGGCAGTTCCCGCTCTTCTGTGTAGGGCAGCATGGGGATGTTCAGCCGGCGGCGGGCGCGGAACGAGCGCAGTTGCTCCTCGAGATAGGCGGCGCGCTGGCCGGCGATGCGCGGATACTCGCCGCGCTTGCCGCCCTGGCCCTTGTCGCCGTGGCAGCCGGCGCAGATGAAGTTGATTTCCCTGCCTTTCTCCAAGTCGTCGGCGAAGACAGGACAGGATAGCAAGGCGGCAAACAGGGCCAGACGATGCAGGAGGGCAAAGTTCATGATCTTGGGAAGTGCGACAAAATGCCGCGGAACTTAGCAGTATTGGATTGGCCGGCGCTTTGATCGTGGATAATTTCACAACTATGGCCCCGCCGATTCTAGCGACAACGAGTCAAGAGACTCCAGTGACCCTCCGCCGCCTGGTTGTCCTGCGCTGGTGGCTGCTGGCCGGCGAAGTCGCGGCGATTCTGGCCGTGCCACCCTTGCTCGACATACCGCTGCCGCGCTGGCCGATGCTGGTGGTGGTTGGTCTGCAAACGCTGGCCAACGGTTTGGCGGCCCGGCGCGTCAATTGTGGCGCGGCCTTCGGCGACGGCGAGCTCTTCGTCCAGTTGGTGCTGGACGTGGTCGCCCTGTCGGTATTGATGTTCCTCAGCGGTGGCGCCGCCAACCCGCTCATTTCGCTTCTGTTGCCGCCGGCCGCCATCGCCGCGTTGGCCTTGCCGGGTCGGCTGGTGGCGATCGTCGCCGGCCTGGCGATTCTGGCCTACTCGCTGCTGATGACCGTCTATCTGCCGCTGCCGATCGCCGACGCCGAGCGTGCCGCCCGTCTGCATCTGGCCGGCATGTGGTTCACCTTCGTGCTGTCGGTGGTCATGATGGCCTGGTTCGTGGCGCGGATGACCGCGTCGATCCGGCAGCGCGACGCCGAACTTGCCACCGTGCGCGAGCGGGCGCTGCGCGACGAGCGCGTCGTCGCCCTCGGTGCGCTGGCCGCCGGCGCAGCGCACGAGTTATCCACGCCGCTGGCGACCATGGCCGTCGTCGCCGGCGAGCTCGAGCACGACGCCAGCCTCGCCGAGACCGCCCGGGCCGATGTCGCCTTGCTTAGGAAGCAGGTGACGGCGTGCAAGGAGATCATCAGCGGCCTGGCGGAGCGGGCCGGCGCCGAGCGCCTGGACAGCGCCGGGTCGGTGCCGGTGGATCGCTGGCTAGCCGGGATCCACGCACGCTGGCTGACATTGCGGCCGCGCGTGGTCAGCGAGTTGCGTCTGGTCGGGGCCACGCCGGCCCCGATGGCGATCGTCGATGCAACCCTGGAGCAGGGGCTGCTGAACCTGTTCAACAACGCCGCCGACACCGGCTCTGCGGTAACTGTGGTCGCCGACTGGGACAACCGGAATCTGACCATCGAGGTGCGTGACAGCGGCCCCGGCTTCCCGCCGTCGGTCCTGGCACAGGCGGGGCGGGCGCCGTTTCCGGTTCATGCCGGAGGCACCGGCATCGGCCTGTTCCTCGCCCATGGCGCCGTTGCCCGGCTCGGCGGCCAACTGACCCTGCACAACGAAGGTGGCGGTATCGCGCGAATCCGCCTGCCGGCCAACGTGGCCAACCCTCCGGCGCGAGCACCTTGAAAGCGGACGATGGACGACATTCTGGTCATTGATGACGACGAGACCTTTAACGCCGTGTTGACGCGCGCGCTGAGCCGGCGCGGTTTGGCCGCCGTCGGCGCCACCGATGCGGAGGCCGGCCTGACCCAGGCGCGGCGCCAGCCGCCGGGGCGCGTGGTACTCGATCTCAATCTGGCGGGCAATTCCGGCCTGACGCTGATCGAACCCTTGCTGGCCATCAATGCCGATTGCCGCATCGTCGTGCTGACCGGCTATGCCAGCATCGCCACGGCGGTCAACGCCATCAAGCTCGGCGCGGTGCAATACCTGGCCAAGCCGGTCGATGTGGACGCCATCCTGGCGGCATTCGAAGCCGGATCACGACCCGGTACGGAGGAGGCCCCGGGCAGCGAGCCACTCTCGGTAGAGCGGCTCGAGTGGGAGCACATCCAGCGCGTGCTTCATGAACATGAAGGAAACATCTCCTCCACCGCGCGGGCGCTCAAGATGCACCGGCGTACCTTGCAGCGAAAGCTGGCCAAGCGACCGGTGAAGAACTGAACCCGGCCGAGGGTGATCGGGAGTACAAGCCGTGAGACTGGACAAATGGCTTTGGGCCGCCCGTTTCTACAAGACGCGCAGCCTGGCCAGCGATGCGGTGGATAGCGGCAAGGTCAAGCTCAACGGCGCCGCCGCCAAGCCGGCCAAGGAGATACGAACCGGCGATCGCCTCCAGGTCCGGGCGGGCGAGCAGGACTGGGAGGTGATCGTTGAGGGGTTGAACGAACAGCGCCGTCCGGCGCCGGAAGCGCGGCTGCTTTACCGGGAAACAGCGGCGAGTGTCGCGCAAAGAGCACGGGCGGCGGAGTTGCGCCAATTGGCGCCCGTGCCCGGCGCCGACCAGAAGGGTCGGCCCACCAAACGCGACCGAAGGTTGCTGACGCGGCTTCGCCGCGGTTAGGCGGGCGCCCCAGGCAGCCGCGCCACCACGACGGTCGGTTGGCGTCGCTGGTGGGCTGTCATTGGCCGCGTACCTCGAACTTGTAGAAGTAGTTCTCGATACCGTAGCGGTAGCGGTTGAAGAGCTCGAGGTCGTTCACGCGGTTCTTGATCGTCACGTAATGTCGGCAATTCTTTTCCTTGCTGACGCGGTCGATCCCTTGCATGAGGGTATTGAACTCCTCGAGCCGATGAGTCCGCGCGGCCGTCAGCTTTTCGATCTGCGGCAGGGCCTCGGCATTGGCCTGCCGTTTCGCCGGCCAGCTCCGGGAAATCTTGAGGCCCTCGGGAAGTATTTCGATGCCGAAGAGATACTCGACCCGGCCAGTGGTCTCGTCGGCCCAGCACGGCGGATAGTCCCGGCCGCCATGCGCTTCGAGCTTGCCCTTGAGGAAGGCCACCTGTCCGCGCAGGTCCGAGTTTTCCGCGGCCAGGACGCTCGGACCGGCCGCCACGTCACGCAACGTCTGCACCTCCTTGACAGCCGCCACCAGATCCTTGGCCAGGGTGGCTTCGTCGCCGTCCGGGTAACCCTTTCCCAACTGCTCGTGCATCTGCCGGGCCACTTCCTTCTTGAAGGCCAGGCCCGCCAATGCCTCCATCTCCAGGGCCCGCTTGGCGTCCTGCAAGCGGCTCTGTCGGGCCTGGGCTTCGCCGGCCTCGGTAATGATGGACTCGAGTTCGGCCTGACGTGTGTCGGCTTCGTGGATCATCCAACCCATCAGGAGCAGCAGGATGAAGACAAGGGTAAAGGCAATCTCCGTCAAGGAGAGCTGAAACACCTGGTCATGCGGGTTCGCCACGGCCGCGTCCTAGAGCGAGGATGGCCTGGCCACGGCCGGCGGCGGGGACGACGTGACGCCCTCGTCGCCAAGCAGACGGCGCTCCGCCGGGTCCACCAACTGCACCTTCACCTTCAGGGCGCCCAGGCGCTGGGTCAGGCCGGCGGTTTCCCGCACGAAGGCCTGCAAGTCCCGCGTGAGACCGGCGAGCTGGGCGGATACCTGCGCGACGCCCTGATTGAGATGCGCCGATTCCTGCTGGGTCGCCGCCAGCTTTTGGGCCAGGCCGTCGTCGCGGACGCGGGCGGCTTGCACGTTGGCATTGGTGTCGGCAACGTGCTGGACGAGGGCGGACAGGCCGCGCGAGTTTGCTTCCACTGTGGCGGCGACTTGACGCAGGGTCTGGGTGAGTTCGCTCAGTCCGTGACTGATCTCGCCCAGGCTTACCGCCTGGGTGCCGGTCTCCCGGGTGGTCAGCGCCAGGGACTGCTGCTGGCGCTCGAGGAGCGGAATGGTGGTTCGGAGCGCCGTCTCCAGCGCCTGCAACGTCGTGGTGACATTGCCGATGGTCGCCGTCTGGGTCGCTGCAGCAACCGCGTTCTGGCCCAGGGTACCTGTCTGGGCGGACACCTGTGCGCTCAGCGCGCTAAGTCCTTGTTGGGTCGCGCGCAAGGTGTCGGAGAGCACGGACAGCATGTCCACCTGGGCTTGCGACCCGGCGAGCAGCGCGTTCTGGCTGCTGGCCAGCGTGACGACGCGGTCGAGGGCTCCCTCGACATCACCGGCGCGGGCCTGAAGGGTGGCGAGACCGGCGCGCAAGGAGTTGGTGGCCTGGTCGACATTGGCGGCGGCGCGGTCGACCTGGCTGGCAATGCCGAGCGTGCTGTGCCCCAATGCTTCGAGCGGCTTCGCCAGGCGTTCGGCGAAGTAATCGTCGGGAAAGGTTGTCTGGGCAAGCCGACGTGTCACCACCTCGGCAAATTGGGTGACCTTGCCCTCGAGGCTTTGCAGGTTGCCCTGCATGGCCCCCGAATAGACTTCGACCGACTTGGCCAGATTCAGGCTCGACTGTCTTACCTCGCCGAGTGAAGCCTGAAAGGCTTTGTGGTTGCTTTCGGTCAGCGCGGAGAAGAAGCTGGTCAGGGACTGCCCGTAGGACTGGGTCAACTGTTCGACGCCGACTTGCACCTTGGCGATGGATGCGCTTGCCGCCGCATCGACCTTGGTCTCGAATTCCGTCAGTTTCTCGAAGGTCGTCGCGGCGCGCTCGCGCAGGCGGGCGAAGGCCTCGATCAGTTCCTCCTCGGCCGAGCGAACGGCGTCCCCGATGTCCCGCTGGAAACTGACCAGATAGACCCGCACGCCCAGACCGAGCACGGTGCTGACCATGGCCGCGCCGAAGCGGACGGCGATCGCCGTCATGCGCGTGCTGATCTGGGGCAGATCGAAGAGGCTGAAGATGATCGACGTGATGGTGAAGATGAAGCCCAGGTAGTAGCAGGAATCGGCAAACTTTTCGTCCGATATCTCCCGCTTCTCCCGCCGCACGCCGATGATGATGTAGATCATCATCACGCCCAGCGGCAGGAAGAAGCCGAAGATCCATGGGTCGTCGATGGCCCAGCCGATGCCGGAAAGGCAAACCTTGAGGATCAAGGCGACTGCGAACAGTTTCTTGATGGGAATTCTTGAGTCGCTGCGCATTCGATCGGCCCTCGACCGGATGGACGGCGATGAACCGGCCGCCCTGGCCCTGAATTTGTTGTCCCGGAACGCCACGGACGGCGTACCGGAAGTTGGATGGTGCTGACGCGGCATTGTAGTGGAGATGCGGCCATAAGCTTGGCGCATCCTTTGATCAGAACATTCGACAATCAAGATGTTCTTATTTAATATATTAGTGGTGGCTAATTTATTGCTCGCCGAGCTTCCTTTCAATTGGATTGACCTGGTTTCGCTGACAAGGCCCATCCGCACATTTTTGGAGAAATGTCATGATTAGCAGAATTGCAAACTGGGTGGTATGGACAGCCCTGACAGTGGTCGTTCTGGTGCTCGTTTATCGCAACACCGAATGGTTCAAGCCGGCGGCCGACCGGGCGCTGGAGAGCGTGAAGACGGTGGTCTCGAAGGTGCCGACCGGGCCGTTTGGCAAGGGTTCCTCGGAAGAGAAGATCAGTAGCGCCCGCGAAGCGTTTTCGCGCGGCGACATGGATGGTGCGGTGACGCTGTACAACGAATACATCAAGAGCAACGCCAACGATCCCGACGCCCGGGGCGAACTGGGCAACGTCTATTACATGACGGGTCGCCTGCCCGAGGCGGCGCAAGCGTACTACGACGCCGCCAAGTTGTTGCTCGAGAAGAAGGAACTGGAGCGCGTCGATGCGCTGCTGCCGGTGATTGCCGAGGCCAATCCGATGCTGGCCGACGAACTGGTGCAGAAGCTGCATGAAGCGATGGGCGCGCAGATGATGGCGCCGCCCCCGGCCGGCGAGATGCCGCGCCAGGCACCGCAAAGCGCCCTGACGCGCTACTGATCGTCCGTCTCGCCACCATCCGCAGACTCGGCTCGGTGATCGGGTCAGTCTGCGGTTCAGTACCGCTTCGCCGTGACCAGATCCGCATCGCCGAACGAAATGGAACGAACACTCTCATGAACATCACCGTCGGCATTGGTCCGCTGGCTGCCCTGATCGCCGGGATTCTCATCCTCGTGATGCCCAGGCTGCTGAACTACATCGTCGCCCTGTATCTGATCATCATCGGTCTGGTCGGCGTCTTCGGCGTCAGTTCGTTCCACATCCACTAGCGGCGACGCCGATAGCGCCGCGTGCCCTCCCTGGGCTGATCGTTCCACCTACTTCTCCAGATCGGCAATGCCGTCCCAGCCGGCGGGCAGGCCGGTTGCGGCCAATTCGAGCAGGCGTTGCCGGTAGGTGGTGGCGAGCGGATCGTCGGGCGCGCAGGCCTCCAGTGCGTCGCAGGCCTTGTCGGCGGCGGCCAGGTCGCCGGCTCGATAGGCATCGACCAGCGCGGCCGTGTGTTGCCGCAGTTCCGCTGAATCACAGGGCGTGAAGATGGCGACGCCCTGGGTCTTGCCTTTGACCCGCACGATGTCGACCGGGCGTACCGGAATGACATCGGCCACCGCGTCGGCCACCGTCTGGCTGAGCAGGATTCCCGTCCCGTAGGGTTTGTTGGCGCCTTCGAGGCGGGAGGCGAGATTGACGGTGTCACCGATCGCCGAGTAGTCGAAGCGCTGCTCGCTGCCCATATTGCCGACGATGCACTCGCCGCGATGGAGGCCAATGCGCATATGGAGCGCCGGCCCGCCTTCGGCAAGGATTTCCCGCCGCAGGCGCGCCATGCTTTCCTGCATGGCGAGGGCGGCGCGCGTGGCATGGATCGACTGTTCTGGATCGGCCAGCGGCGCGCCCCAGAAGGCCATCACCGCGTCGCCGATGAACTTGTCCACCGTGCCGCGTTCGCGGTGGATGATTTCGGTCATGTCGGTGAGATGGCGGTTCAGCAAGGTGGCGACCGACTCGGGCGACATCTTCTCCGAGATGGAGGTGAACCCCGCCAGATCGGTGAACATCACGGTCACCTCGCGGCGTTCGCCGCCCAGGCGCAGGCGTTCCGGATTGGCGATGACTTCTTCAACCACTTCGGGCGACACATACAGCGAGAACGCGTTCTTGATCTGCTGGCGCTGGCGGCGCTCGAACCAGTAGGCGACGCCGCCCTGGGCGAGATAGACCAACAGCACCGCCAGCATGGCGCTGGCCACCGGCAGCCAGAGCAGTTGGGCGGTAAACAGCAGGTAACCCCCGCCGCCCAGCGCCGCCACGCCGATGGCGGCGACCAGGCCGCTGCGCAGCGGCTGCCAGCGCCGCATGGCAATGTGGGCGAAGAGGGCGCTCAGCAGCGTGGCCAGGTGGCTCCAGAGGGCGGGCAGTTCGCGGCGCGGGTCGCCGGTGATCAGGTTGTCGACCAGGGTGGCCTGGATCTCCACACCTGGAGTCAGTTCACGGCTGCTGCGCAGGAAAGGCGTGGCGAATAGATCTGCCTGCGCCATGCCGATGTCGAGGCCCGAATGGGAGTTCCGGCCGATCAGGACGATGTTGTCCTTGAGGAACTCGCGCCAGTTGGGCGGCAGATGGCGATCCGGATCGAGCATCTGGTAATAGGGGATATAGGTGTAGGTATGCGGTCCGCCCCGATAGTTGATGCGCAAGTCGGGTGTCGCGATTGGCGCGTCGGCCATCTCCGGATGGCTGGTCCGGAAACGCTCGATGATGACCTTCCAGAAGGCGTCGCGATAGGTCGGAATGCGCCGCAAGGCGCTGTCCGGATCGAGGTCCACCGAGGCGATGCCGGCCGTGGCGCCGGCGGCGATCAAGGTCGGCAGGGGTTCGACACGCAGCCATTGCCGGGCGGCGGGGGTTTCGGAGTAGAACGAGGTCGGCGGCCAGCACGACGGGCCCGAACCGGTGGATGGCCGCCGCAAAGGCCTCGTCCTGGCGGGCGTCGGCGGACGGTTCGGCAAACACTACATCGAAGGCCACGACGGCCGCCCCCGCTTCCTTCAGGCGGTCCAGCAATTGGCCATGCCAGGCCCTCGGCCAGGGCCAGGCCTGCTTGAGCGCGGCGAAGCTGGGCTCGTCGACGCCGATGACGGTGATTGGCAGAGCCGAGCGGCCCGGGGCGCTGGCGACGGTGTAGAGGTCGAACAACGCCAGGTCGGCATTGCGCCATGGCGGCAAGAAGGCGATGGCCAGGGCGACCAGCAGGGCGCCCAGACTGGCCCATCGGCCCGGACTCCGGTTGGCGCCGGGGATGAGTGCGGAAAAGGCGCCGGGGCGTCGGGATGACATCAGAACCGATATCCGAGGCGCATCCCGTAGATCGACGGTTTGGCCGAAACGCCGTTGCGGCCCTTGATATTGTCGATCAACGCCTCGGTATAGAGGCGTTTGTCCGGCGACTCCCAGTAGGCGTGAACGCCGAAGATCCAGCCTGCCGCCAGGGCTTCCGTGTTGGCTTCGTCCTGATAGCGCCGGCTGCGATAGGTGGACTTGAAGGCCAGGTGCCAGCGCGCCGCGGGTAGCCAGTTGACGGTGACATTGGCGAGATGTTTCGGCAGCCAGGGCAGCTGCAAGTCGGGGTAGGTGGTGCCCAGATTGCGACTCTCGTTGCGATGGTAGCGGGTGGCCAGGCTCAGGTCTTGCCGGATCAGGAGATTTCCCGCCAAGCCGAACGAATTGATGCGCGCCGCGCCGAATTCCGGAGTCTCTTCCAGAGGGTCATAGGCCTGGGCGATGAAGTTGGGCTTGTTGCGCAGCCGCTCGAGGTCCGGCACCGAGAAGCCCTGCAGCGAGTCGCCGTCTTCGTTGACCAGGTTGCGAATCTCGCGCCGATCGCCCCAGGCCTGCACGAACAACTGGCCGTTCGGCTGCCATTCGTACTGGGCGCGCAGCCGCTTCGACCGCCCGCCCATGGCGACCAGTCGGTCGTCGAGGGCGATGCCCGCGGTGTTGACCGTTCAACAACGTCCCGGCCGTCGCCGGCTTGCGCCAACGTTGCGCCGCGAACCGGATCATGCTCCCCGCGGCCGGTTGCCAGGCCATGCCGAGGCGCGGGTTCCATTCGGTGAGATTGGTCTTGTCGTTGGTCGAGCCGCCCGGGACAACGACTCCGGAACCGAAGAGAAATCCGTAGGCGCGCTCGAACGCGTAGTCGCGTGTCAGGTGCTGGCGGCTGATGTCCGCCTGCACGGTCAGGGAGTCCGCCAGCCGGAGGCGATTGGTCAGGTGAATATCGCGAGACTCGAATTGGTTTCGCTCGGTCGTCGCGATGAGTACCGGCAGGACGAGCATCGCCAGTTCGCCGCGCGACGAATGCTTGCCGCTTTCCACGCCCCAGCCGAATTGCCAACGCCGATCGAGATCGAGGACGTGCCGCAACTGCCAGTCGTCCACGGTCGTCTTGCCGCGCTGCGACACCGCGCCGTCGTCGGGGAAGGCGATGCCGAAGATCTGGGACATTTCCCGCGTCAGGGCCGGGAAGCGCAAGCCACCGTCGATTTCGCGTGTTTCATCGCCGCGACCAATCTTGAGCCACAGGTGCGACTCGGGAGCGAAACGATAGTGCGCGCCGACGTCGAGTCGCTCGTTCGAGTTGGCCACCGTATCGTCGATGTACTGGACACCGGAAAAATCGCCGTTCAGATTGAAATCCATCTTCCGGCGGGTGTTGAAAACAAACAGGCCCAGGTCGTGATTCGGTTTGCCGCCCAACCCGAACGTATGCGAAAAGGTGTCGCCCGTCGCATCGAGGGCCCGGGGTGTGAAGCGCGTCTGTTCGCCGTTCAGGTAGTAGGCCAGCGGCCAGGGCGAGGCGAAGTAGCCGTTGGCCGTTCCCGAGTATTGCGGATAGCCGAGTTCTTCCCGCGCCCGGATGAATTCGATGTTGGCGTAGTGCCCTGGCCGGGCGACCAGCGGGCTTTGCCGATTCGAGGCGCCGAACACTGTGGGGTCGGACAGGAAGCCCTGGTAGAGCTCGGAATTCTGATTGAACTCGCCGTTGTAACGGTCGGCCAGGAACAGGTGGCTGCCCGCCCAGTAGGGCGTATAGGCGTTGTAGGCGTGGGCATGGGCCCATTCCTCGAGGCCGAACTGGGCCAGCGCCGAGCCGACGTTGGCGGTGCCCTTCTGGTCGTTGGCGAGCTGGTTGAGCGACTTGAGGAAGGGCATCAGCTCCGCGGCACGACGTGCTTCGGCGATGGCCGCGCCGAACTCCATGCCGTCGGCCGATATCCGGCTCAGCATCATGTGCGGCAGCGGGTCGCGGGGGTCGAGCTCGGCCGCCTTGCGCAAGGTTTCGATGGCGCGGTCGGGCCTCCCGAGCTGGTAGTAGGCGATGCCCGTGTACATGGCGGCGCGGGCATAGCGCGGCTCGAGCAGGCCGGCCTTCAGCAGTGGCTCCAGCGCCTCCTCGGCGCGGCCCTGCTTCAGGCGCAGCAAGCCCAGACCGGTCAGCGCCACGTAGTCGGCAGGTTGCTCGGCCAGCGTTTGGCCGAAGGCCGCGTCGGCCTCGGCAAGGCGGCCGGCGAAGGTCTCCAGGGTGGCCAGTTCGCCCCGGTAGCCGGCGCCGCCCGGATTCAATTCGAGGGCGCGACCCAGTCGCTCGCGCGCCTCGCGCACGTCTTCGCGTTCGGCCGCCAGGCGACCCAGGCCGAACCAGGCGTCGGGCCGTTGGTCGTCCAGCGTGAGAGTGGTATTCAGCGCGGTGCGGGTTTGTCCCGCATCGCCGGCGATGCGGGACAGTTCGGCCTGGGCGAGCCACAGTTCGGCGTCCTTGGGCTGGCGGGCCAGCGCCGCATCGAGCACCGTTTGGGCCGCCGCCGGCTGGTCGGCGAGCAGGTGCGCGCGGGCCAGCAGGGCGGGCACGCGCGGATTGCCAGCATCGGCCCGCCCGGCGGCGTCGAGCAGGGCGATGGCCCGCGCCGTTTCGCCCTGGAAGAGCAGCAGATCCGCGCGCAGCAGGACGCTGTCGGTGTCGCCGCCGCTGAGCAGGCGGCTGGCGCCGGCGAAGTCTTCCCGGTCGATGGCGGCTATCGCCCCGGCCAGCTCCGGATTGCCGGGTGTGCTCCAGCGGCGCGGCTGCGGCCGGTAGGCGGTGACCCACTGCACCCGCTCGCGGGCATTGGTGAGCAGCCGCTTGACCGGCGCCTTGCCCGCTTCGACGTAGGCCTGCTGATTCGCGGCCACCATGACCCGGCCGAAGTCGTTGTATAGCTCGACCTCGCCGGACAACACGGTCAGGGTGACATTGCCGGTCGGCGCCACCTCGATATCCCAGTCGGTGCCGCGGATCGCCGCCACCGCGTTGGGGGTGCGAATCTCCAGTGCGGGCGGCTGGTCACCACCGGAGGTCGCGGGCCGCGACTTGACCTGCATCCAGGCACGGCCGGTCGAGAGCTCCAGGCGGGTCGGCGTTCCGTCGGCAGCCAGTTCCCGGATTTGCAGGATGCTGTTCTGGTTCAGGCGCAGTTGGGTGCGGTCACGCAGCAGCAGGGCCATCTGGCTGAGGTCGCTGGTGCGGACGTAGGCACCGCCGTCCAGTTGCTGGCGAATACTGGCCTGGCGCCAGTCGCTCGCTTGCGCCGGCTTGAAATCGCCCCGGCCGATCAGGTCGATGATTTCAGCACCACTGGCCAGGGCGGCACAGTTCGAACAGATCAAGACGGCGCCGGTCAGCAGGCGCCGCGCATTACAGTGGGTAGCCACAATCTCACCTTCCCCCGGGATGGAAGACCGGATTGTATTTGTATTCGGGTTGGGTATTCGGGCCGCCGCGCCCCGGGCGCGGCGGCGGCGTCGGCCGGTTAGTGCTGGTGGGTCGAATGGTCCATGGCGGCCGGCATCGGCATCGGTTTGCGGATCGGCGCCTCGATCTTCTTGCTCGATCCGTCGTCGAAGCCGAGGGTGATGGCGACCTTGTCGCCTTCCTTCATCGGCGCCTTGATGTCGATGAGCATGACATGCAGGCCGCTGGGTTGCAGCACGGCTTCGCCCTTCGCCTTGATCTCGATGGCGGCCACCGGACGCATCTTCATCACGCCGCCTTCGTTGGTGTGGGTGTGCAACTCGGTGATCTTCGAGGCGGTGTTGTCCGCCTTGACCAGCTTGACGTCCTTGTCGCTGCCGTTCTTCAGAACCATGAAGGCGGCGGTGGCCATGGCGCCGGGGGGCGCCATGCGCACATAGGGGTTGACCACCGTGACGTTGTCGGCGGCGCCGGCGGCCCAGGCGCCGATCGAGAAGCAAGTGGCAAGGCAAGCCGACAGGGTGGCGGCAAGGGAGGCGGATTTCATGGGTTTCCTTTCGCGGGTGAGGGAGGGGGAAGCGACTTGCGAATCGCGGCGACAATCTGCTCGACGCTTGCACCGTGGGCAAGCTGGCCAGCCAGATGGCCATCCGGTGCCACAACATAGGTCCAGGCACTGTGGTCGACCGCATAGCCTGTCGCGCCGCCGATATCCTGACGCGCATAGATGGCGCCATAGCGACGGGCGGCGGCGCTTATCTGGTCGGCGGTGCCAGTGACGCCGACGATGTTCGGATGGAAGAACGCCACATAGTCCTTGAGCCGGGCCGGTGTGTCGCGCTCCGGGTCCACCGAGACGAACACGACGTTGACCTGTTCGAGTTCGGTCGCCATCAACTGACGCAACGCCTGGCTGGTGGCGGACAGCGAGGTGGGGCAGATATCCGGACAGTAGGTGTAGCCGAAGTAGATCAGAACCACCTTGCCGCGCAGGCTGGCGGTGTCGAACGGGCCATCGGCGGAAGCCAGCACGAAATCGCCGCCGGCGGGTGTCGCCGGGTTGCCGGGCGCGGTGGCCATTTGCGGCTGCCAGAACAGGGCGAGACCGATGGCGGTCGCGGCGAGCGCGATCACCAGGGCGATGAGTGAGCGTTGGGACATCGGGCCTCAGTAGCTGTCGAGCGGTGCTTCGAAGAGAAAGGGGACGGCAATGCGCTGCCGATCGGTTTCCACGACCAGCGTGGCCCGCCAGGCCATCCGGCCCGTGATGCAGACGGGTATGGTCGCCTCGCCAGTGAAACGACCGTTACCGCTGGCGCTGAGGGTCTGGCGGTTCAAGCCCATGTTCATCGTCACGCCGGTGAAGTCGATTTCAACCTGGTTTGCGTCCAGCCCGGCAATCGATACGGCGACCCGCATGGGCTTGATGACGGGAATGGGGCGCGGCGCGATGTCCAATTCGATGCGGCCGCCGCCGGGCACCTCGGCGTGGCAAGCCTGCTTTTGCAGATCGCACCCGGCAACCGGCGCAAGGGTCAGATCCGCCTTGGCCAGCAGCAGCGGCGAGTACTTGTAGCCGGCCACGGCGACGATGGCCAACGCCAGGATGATGGCAAGGTTGACAAGGATGGATCGGTTGGCGGAAGACACAGGCGCGCAGCATACCGCAACAGAGCAGGGCCCCCCGGCGCGCGGCGAATTGTCGCAGCCAGGCATCGGGTGGCCAACTGCCAATTCTGACAACTATCGGTTCGGTAGTGTCGCAGATGGCGCCAATTCGTGCCCGAATTGGCGGTGTCGGCCTGCCGTCGGCCCACCAGCTCACCAAACTTGCCTGGCACGGACCTTGTATTGGCTGGTATGAAACCACTGCCGGACCGGACTTCCGGTACCACCGCTGAATCGCCTCGGCACCCCCCTTCGCCGAGAGCTGTTTGTCTGTGGCGTGGTCCACCCCGAATTTCCCCCGATTCGGACTCGGCAGTCGGAGGTCAATGCGGCCGGCAGTGGTTTCGCTTTCCTCGCTTCAGTGTCGGAACAAACTGGGCTAGAGTCTTGGTCGCATCTGATCGGTTAGCTGAAGCACGAGGAGGAATTGTTTGACGTAGGTCATGGTGCACCGCAGCAATCAGGCGTAGAAATAGCAGCTTCCAACGGGGGGAAGGTTGCCTGGCATGAGGAATTCGACTGACGAATGCGATCAGGGGGTGGTCACAGCCGACGAGCAGTGGTTCCGCACGCTGTTCGCCGCCTCGCCCGATCCGGCCTGGATCATCGACGGATATCGCTTCGTCGAATGCAACGACGCGGCGGTGCGTGCCCTTGGGTACGGCAGCAAGGACGAGTTCCTGAACGTCCACCCTTCCCAGTTGTCGCCCACCCATCAGCCGGACGGCGAAGACTCCTTCACCAAGGCCGAGCACATGATGCGCATCGCCCAGGAAAGCGGCCTGCACCGCTTCGAATGGGTGCACCTGCGCCGTGACGGCAGTCATTTCATCGCCGAAGTCACCCTGTCGGACCTGCTCTTTCGCGGCCGCAAGGTGATCTACTGCGTCTGGCGCGACATCACCGAACGCAAGGAAACCGAGGCGCGCCTGCGGCTGGCCAGCAGCATCATGGAGAGCACCAGCGAAGGCGTGCTGGTCACCGACGAGCACGGCACGATCATCTCGGTCAATCCGGCCTTTACCCACATCACCGGCTACCGGGCCGACGAAGCCATCGGCAAGAAGCCGAACCTGCTGCGCTCGGATCACCACGGCCCCGAGTTCTATGCGGGCCTCTGGAGTTCGCTGCTGGCCGATGGCCACTGGAAGGGCGAGATCTGGAACCGGCACAAGAACGGCACGGCCTATCCGCAATTGCTGACGATCAACCGCATCCCCGCGCGGGACGGCATGCCGACCTGCTATGCCTCGGTATTTCGCGACATCACCGCGCTGCATCAGGCCAACGAACGCTTCCAGTACCTGGCCTTCCACGATGCGCTGACCGGCCTGCCCAATCGCGCCCTCTTCCACGACCGGCTCGAGCACGCGATCGAGCGCTCGCGGCGCGACGGCATGCGCGTCGCCGTGATCTTCATCGATCTCGACGGCTTCAAGGGGATCAACGACTCGCTCGGCCATGATGTCGGCGACCTGCTGCTGAAAGAGATCGCCGAACGCGTCCGCAATCGCGCCCGGCGGGCCACCGACACCGTTGCCCGACTCGGCGGGGACGAGTTCACGGTTCTCGTTGAAGACGTCAATGACACTTCCTGCTGCGATGACTTTGCGAATGATTTGATTGCCGACATTTCAGCGCCGCTCAGGCTGCGCGACCAGTACCTGACGGTCGGCGCCTCGATGGGCATCGCCTGCTTTCCCGAGGACGGCGCCGCAGCGGTCGAGCTGATCAAGCGTGCCGATGTCGCCATGTACGTCGCCAAGGCCGAAGGCAAGAACCGCTGCCGCAAGTTCCGTCCGGAAATGCTCACCGCGCCGGCGCGCTGACGGCGCCCAACCCTCGGACAGTCCGTCGTTGCGACACGGGACCGACGCTATTGCGGCTGATAGGCCCGCGACGAAGTTTCCATGACCGCATAACCGCCGCAATCAAGCGCCTTGCACATGGATAACTGAATGCTGGCGATGGATTCCGGCTTCAAGGAAGCGATGCGACCCAGCATGATCGACTCGCTCAGCAAGGTCGGCCGGTTCAAGCGAACCCAACTCGTATGTGGAAGCCCGCCATCGGAATAATCACTGTCCTGCAATTGCTGACTTAGCGCATGCGCATTTTGGGTCGTCACAGGCAGGCATAGCCAATCGCCGAACTCGCCGAGGCTGCGCAGCAACAATGCCGGACGGCGTTTGCTGGCCGACAAATCCGTGAACGGGAAAGGCACCAGAACGATGTCACCGGAGCGGAACGTCATTCCAGATCTCGTCGTCGGCGTTGTCCCAGACATGCGAGAGCGCCACCGTCTGGGCGTTCTGCCACTCGTTCAGTTCGCCGCGCTCGCGGGCTTGCAGGAAACGGACAAAGTCGAGCGCCTCTCTTGCCAGCGCTTCGGGCAAGGTGCCGGCAATGCGGGCGATTTGTTCGGCGATGGTCATGGCTGCTCTCCTTTACTCTTGGCTGCGCGTTCCAAGTTTAGAGCAAGAAGCCGCCGCAGGACTTCCTCATCCGGCATCTCCGGCGTGTAGTCCGTCCAGCCGTAGGCGGCGGCCACGGCGGCGTCGAGCGCCTTGTGGGCGTTATCCAGCCACGCCGGGCGGGCGTTGTAGAGATTGGTCAGCGTGCGCTTCTTGAGGTCGGCTTCGTGGCCGGGTTTGGCGACGAGGCGGTCGGGGTAGCCGGGCACGATCTCGGGAATCCGCTGCGTCCATTCCGGCGGGACGGCACCGGCCATTCAATGCGTGTGCAATTTCTCCTGCAACCAGACCTTGATCAGCGATTGGTAGGGAACGTCGCGCGCATTGGCGGCCGCTTTGATCGAGTCAAGCAAATGCTGCGGCAGGCGCAGCGAAATCGTCTTGGTCGTAGGCTTCAGATTCGGCAATACGGTGCGCTGTGCTTTCGACCAGTCGAGATAGTCCGCCGAATCGTGCGACTCCCAAAAAGCGCGCTCTTCGGCCTCGTTGGCAAATTGTGGAACTGTCTTAGCGGGCTTGTTCATAAATCGTTCGCTCCTTCCGGTGCATGTCGCGCGCCGAGATCACGCGGATCAGACTACCGGACTTGCGCAAGGTGAAGGAAACATGCAGCAATCGTCCGTCGTCCGTCTTGCCAAGCGCATGGTGCCTTGCCTCTTTCTGACTGTGTTTGTCATCGGTCAGCAACAACAACGGCGCATTGAAAAACACCTGCTCCGCTTCCGCCATGGAAACACCATGCTTCTCGTTCTTCCGGGCGTTGCCTTCATCCCAGTCAAAGCCTGAAATCCCGGCAAAATCAATCATGGCTGTATATTATGAATGTATACGCACAAAAGCAAGCAACAGCAGCGGCGCGCAGAAAACCCGGCGCTGGCGGGACGGCAAAAAAGAAGGCGCGACCGTGGCCGCGCCAGCCGTCGCGGGCCGGACGACATCGGCGCCGACAATAACTTCCCACGGCGGCGCCCCGGCGCTAGGATAGGCAGGAGACATCTCTCTTCACACGGAGCGAATCATGGGTACCAACGGTACGTCGGCAAGACAATCATCCGGCCCTGATCTGACCGGCGCCAGCGCGATCGAGGCCATGGTCGGGTCGCTTCAGCAGCGCTTCGATCCCTTCGGCATGACCACCTCGATGCTCAACGCCCAGGCGGCGTGGCTGATGCATCCGCAGGAATTGTCGCGGGCGATCAGCGCCATTTCCGGAGATGTGCTGGCCTTGCAGGGGCACCTGATGCGGCGCGCGGTGGGCATGCCGAGCGAGGATGTCATCAAGCCGCAACCGGACGACGCGCGTTTCGCCGATCCGGCGTGGAGCCAGGTGCCGACATGGGACATCATCAAGGAGTCCTATCTCGCGGTTACGCACCGGATCGAGGACATGCTCTTCGAGACGCCCGGGCTGTCCGACAAGGAACGCCGGCGCGCCGCGTTCTGGATGCGCGAATGGCTCAATGCCATGGCGCCGACCAATTTTCTGTTGACCAACCCGGTCGCCCAGCGCAAGTTTGTCGAGACCCGCGGCGAGAGTTTGGTCAACGGTTTCAAACACGTCCTGCGGGATGCCAAGGCGAAAAACATCCGCATGGTCGAGGCGGACGCGTTCAAGGTCGGCACCGATCTGGCCGTGACGCCGGGGCGGGTGGTGCTGCGCAACCGGATGGTCGAACTGATCCACTACACGCCGACGACCGCGCAGGTCCATAGGACGCCGATCGTCATCATCACACCGTGGATCAACAAGTTCTACATCCTCGACCTCAACCCGAAGAAGAGCCTGGTCAAGTACCTCACCGACCAGGGCTACAGCGTCTTCATCACCAGTTGGAAGAATCCGACCACCGAGATGGCCGATGTCGGCTTCGACGACTATCTGCTCGAAGGCGTCGACCAGGTGGTCGATGCCGCGCGCAAGCTGTGCAAGTCGCCGCAGGTGCATCTGACCGGCTATTGCATCGGCGGCACGTTGGTGGCGACCTACATGGCCTGGGCCAGTCGCCACTATGACGCGAAGAAGATGCCGGTGGCGCACTGGACGCTGTTCACGACGCTGACCGATTTCTCCCATCCCGGCGACATCGACGTCTTCATCGACGAAGCGGCGATTGCCGCGCTCGAGGAGAAGATGGCCAAGACCGGCTACCTTGCCGGCGACGACATGGCCTCGAGTTTCCGCCTCCTGCGCTCGAACACCCTGATCTGGCACTACTTCGAGAAGAGCTATCTGTTTGGCGAGCCGCTGCCGCCGTTCGACGTGCTGTTCTGGAACATGGATACCACCCGCATGCCGGCGGCGATGCACTCCTTCTATCTGCGCCAGATGTATCTGCACAACAACCTGATGAAGCGCGATGCCCTGACCATCGCCGGCGAGCCGATCGACCTCGACCGCATTACCCAGCCGCTCTACGCGGTGGGCGCCGAAGACGACCACATCGTGCCCTGGCGCCAGTCCTACCGCATCCGCAAGTACATCAACGTCATGGCGCCGGTGCGCTTCGTCCTGTCGACCTCTGGCCACATTCTCGGCATCGTCAATCCGCCGGTCAGTCCGCCCAAGCGCAGTTACTGGGTGGCCGAACCCGAACGCAACGAGCACTTCGAGCATTGGTTCAACCGCGCCGAAAAGAAGCCCGGGACCTGGTGGGAGGACTGGCTGGCCTGGTTGTCACCCCAGTGCGGGCCGATGGTGCCGGCGCTGAAGCTGGACGCCAAGACCTATCCCGATCTTGGCCCGGCCCCCGGTACCTACGTCTTCGAGTAATAGGCGCGCCGGGCACGGGCATCGCCGGGGCCATGCCTTACGTTCTCGCGCTCGATCAGGGCACCTCGAGTTCCCGTGCCGTCGTCTTCGACGCGCAGGGCACGCCGTGCGCGATCGCGCAGCAGGAGATTCCGCAGTGCTATCCGCAACCGGGCTGGGTCGAGCACGATCCGGAAACCTTGTGGCGCACCCAGGTGGCGACCGCCGTTGCGGCCCTGGCCAAGGCGGGGATTGCGGCGCGCGAGGTGGCCGCCATCGGCATCGCCAACCAGCGGGAAACCACGCTGCTGTGGGATCGCGGCAGTGGCCAGGCGGTGGCGCCGGCCATCGTCTGGCAGGATCTGCGCACGGCCGACCACTGTGCCCGGCTGCGTGCGGCCGGTCGCGAGGCGGCGATCCACGATCGAACCGGTCTGGTGCTCGATCCCTATTTTTCCGCCACCAAGCTCGCCTGGCTGCTCGGTAGTCAACCGGGGTTGCGCGACCGCGCCGAGGCGGGCGAGCTGGCTTTCGGCACCGTCGATAGCTGGCTGGCCTGGCAGCTCACCAACGGCGCGGTGCATGTCACCGATGCGACCAACGCCTCGCGGACATTGCTGTTCGACTTGCAGCAGGGCGACTGGAGCGATGCGCTGCTGGCGGAATTCGGCATTCCCCGCGCCGTCCTGCCGCGCGTCGTCGACAGTAGCGGTATCGTCGCTCAGGTCACGGCGGTACCTGAGCTCGCCGGCATTCCGGTCGCGGCGCTGGTCGGCGACCAGCAGGCCGCGCTGGCCGGGCAGGCGTGCTTTTCGGCGGGGCTGGCCAAGAATACCTACGGCACCGGCTGCTTCCTGCTGATGCGGACGGGCGACCAGCCGCAGATCTCGTCGGCGGGCCTGCTCTCGACGGTGGCCTGTCGGCGCGCCGGCCGGCTGGCCTACGCGCTCGAAGGCAGTGTCTTCATCGGCGGGGCGGTCGTGCAATGGTTGCGCGACGGACTCGGCGTGATCCGGACCGCCGGTGAGATCGAGGCGCTGGCCGCGAGCGTTCCGGATACCGGCGGCGTCGCGTTCGTGCCGGCGTTTTCCGGGCTTGGCGCGCCGTATTGGGATCCCGACGCGCGGGGCGCCATCTTCGGCCTGACGCGCGGCACCACGGCGGCACACCTGGCCCGCGCCGCGCTGGAGGCGATCGCCCTGCAGGTTGCCGATCTGGTGGAACCGCTGGAAAGCACGGCGGGTATGCCGCTGGCCGAACTGCGGGTGGATGGCGGCGCGGCGGCCAACAATCTGCTGCTGCAACTACAGGCCGACTTGAGCGGCCGGCCCATTGTGCGGCCGGTCGTCACCGAAACGACGGCGCTCGGCGCCGCCTATCTCGCCGGTCTCGCGGTCGGCGTCTGGCGCGACGAAGCCGAGGTTGCCGCCCAGTGGCGTCCCGAGCGGCGCTTCGAGCCGGCCATGGCCGCGGCCGAAGTCGATGCCATCAGGCAGCGCTGGCGCGAAGCCGTGGTCCGCAGTCGTGGCTGGATGCGGGATGCCGGCGCCGACGCCTGACTCGCGCTGAGTTAAACTCGGCTACAGGAGTACCGGGGCCGGGTCCAGCGTTTACCGCTGCGAGCGGCTCCTTCAGACCATTTCCGGTATCGATCATGAAATCCGTCGTCAGAATGTTTTTCAGGGCCCTGCGGGTCGTCCTTGGTCCCGTCATGCTGTTTTGGGAATTCGTCACCCGGCCGACCGGCCTCGTGCGCCAGCCGGCCGCACAGGCGGTGGTGGATGGGCAGTGTCGGAATCTCGTCCTCTACCAGTTCAAGACCTGTCCGTTCTGCATCAAGGTCCGGCAGGAAATCCGCCGCCTGTCGCTGAACATCGAGCGACTCGACGCCCAGCCGGAGGGCAGGAATCGTGACGAGCTGGTGGCTGGCGGCGGCCAGGCCAAGGTGCCCTGCCTGAGGATCACCGATGCGGCGGGAAAGAGCGAGTGGCTCTACGAATCCGGCCAGATCATCGAATATCTGCGGACCCGCTTTTCCACAACCTGACGCCTTGCCGGCGGCCTACTTGCCCGATGTGGCCGGCGGAGTCTGGATCGTGACGACCGGCGTGGCGGGCGTGGCGTTGACCACCGGCGCGGGATGTGCCGGATCGCCGGACGGCCTGATGGCCTGGCCGACCTGTTTGGCCGATTCCTTGACGGTCTGGCTCACCTGTCCGACGGCATCGCGGGCGGCCTGGCCGGCTTCGGCGGCGGTTTGGCCAACGTGTGCCGCCGCATCACGGGTGGCGTTGGCCGCATCGGTGGCGGTCTGACGGGCCTCGGTAGCGGCGACCCGCGCGCCGTGACTGACCTGGACCACGGACTCCCGGGCGGTCTTGCCGACCTGTGCCGCCGTGTCCTTCACCGTCTGGACGGGGCCGGCGGACGATGCCTTCGGTGTCGGCGCGTCGCCGGACTCGGCGGCCAGGCCGTGGCCGCTGCCCGCAAGCAGCAGGGAAACGATGATGCCGACGCCTGGCTTCTTCATGGCGCGGCGGCGACCTGCTTGGCCGGAACGGCGCCGGTCACCGGTGCCTGGGAGGCCGGCGCGTCGGATCGCCTGAAGACCTGGCCGATTTGCCGCGCGGCATCGCGGAAGGCGTGGCCGATCTTCACCGCCGTCTGGGCAATCTCCGCCGCGGCGGCGCGGGCGCCATGACCTATCTGGATGGCGGCGTCGCGGAACGAATTGCCGGTTTGAACCGCCGACTCCTTGGCCGTCTGGCCCGGGCCCGCCGCCGACGGCCGGGGCGCCAGCGCATTGGGCTCCTCGGCGGCCTGGGCAAGGGTGATGCCCGAAAATATCAGCAGCAAGGCAAGCAGCAGCGCGTTGATTGTCCGCATTTCGTCCGTCCATTGATGAACCGCTCGGACTCTCATTCTAGCCGCTAGCCCCCTGAGTGGCGCGTGTCGCCCGGTGGCGACATCGGCCCGCACTGCGCAGCCTATCCTTCCCAATCGTGGGCGTGGACGTGGCTGTGCATGACGCCGTCGTGACGATGGCGGTGGCGGTGGGCCAGCCCGGCCTTTTCCAGCAGCGCCACGCCGGAGAGGGCCATCTTTACCGGGCCGTCGAACAGGATTTCGCCGCCGTTGCCCAGCACCACGCAGCGGCTGCCCAGTTCGGCGGCCATCGACAGGTTGTGGGTGCTGACCACTACGGTCTTGTCGGAGTGGACCAGCGTGTCGACCAGCCAGCCGACGGTGGCCGGGTCGAGGCTGGCGCCGGGTTCGTCGAGCAGCAGCAGTTCCGGGTCGAGGGCAAGCAGGCAGGCCAGGGCCACCTTCTGCTTCTCGCCGCCGGAGAGGGAGAACGGCGCCTTGTCGAGCAGGCCGTCGAGCTTGAGCTCTTCGGCCCAGCGCCGGACGCGCGCCTCGCTGTCGGCCAGGCCCAGTTGGCGCGGGCCGTAGGCGATCTCGTCGCGCACCGTCGGGTTGAACAGCATGGCTTCGGGATGCTGAAAGAGCAGCACGCAGGCCTGGCGAAAGCGGCGGGCGAAGTGCCGGTCGCGCAGCCGCACCTGGGTCAATGTCTCGTCGCGCCAGCGCAGTTCGCCGGCGGCGGGGAAGACCAGGCCGTTCATCACTTTCAGCAGCGTGGACTTGCCGCAGCCGTTGGCCCCCAGCAGCACCACCTTTTCGCCCGGGGCGATCCTCAGCGAGAGGTCTTTCAGGATCGGTGGGCCGTCGGGCCAGCCGAAAGCAATATTTCTTAGTTCAAGCATCGAAGGCGGCGCGGGATCTCATGGCCAGCGCCGATTCTGTCGCCGAAGCAACCGACTTGTCCATCAGCGTGATGCCCTGGGCCGCCGCATGGTGGGCGCGGGCGGAGAGGCGCGGCCGGGCGACGTTGCGGCTTTCGAAAGCGAGGCGGAAGTCGCCGACGATGCGTTCCAGGGTGCGGATCTGGCCCAGCGCAAGCGTGGCGATCAGCGTCAGGGTCGGCCAGCCTGACAGGGCGGCCAGTACATCGACGCGGTGCACGAACCAGAAACCGAGAAAGACCAGCAGTACCACGCGCAGGTTGGCGAGCAGCAGGTAGTCGGTATTGAAGCCACCGCGCCAGAGCGTGATCAGGACGTAGCCGGCACTGATGGTCAGATTGAAGGCCAGCACCGCCAGCAGCGTCTTCTTCAGCACCCGCCAGCGACACGGGCCGGCGCCGGCCACGGCGAGAGCCAGCAAGGCGGCCAGCGTCGGCGGCGTATGGATGAAGGTGACGGCGACCACGGCCGCGAGATAGGCTGCCAGCCAGCCGCGCGCACTGATCTTGATGCTCAGAGCCACTTTCTGCTCCGGGCGTAGCGCCAGACCAGCACCGTCAGCACCGCTTCGCCGATGCCGATGGCGAGGTGGGGAATCAGCACCGCCGGCAGGGTGACCTCGATGCCGAAGGGAAAGAACAGCGGCGTGCCGTCCGGCTGGTGGGCGATCAGTGGCTGGATGCCCAGTACCAGGGCGACCACGACACCGGGCAGCACCACGGAGAGCCAGGCGGCGACGGCGACGGCCAGCGTTTCGTTCACGCCCGAGATCAGGCGCTTGGCCGCCACCGCCGCGCCGGATCCCACCAGACCCATGGCCAGCGCATTGACGGGCAGGGCGGTGATGCCGCCGGCGCCGAACAACAGCGATTGCAGCAGCAGCACCAGGCTGTAGGCGAGAAAGGCCGAGCGCACACCGAAGATCAGCGCCAGGATCGCCACGCCGAGCGCGTGGCCGGAAGTACCGCCGGGCAGTGGCACCATGACCAGGCCGAGCCCGTAGGCCAGCGCGGTGAGCATCGCCAGGCGCGGCACCGTGGTTTCGTCGAGCCGGTCGCGCATACCCCGTGCCGCCCACGCCCAGGCACCCGCTGCCAGCGCATAGGCGGGCAGGTAGGTTTGCGGCGAGAGGAAGCCGTCGGGGATGTGCATCAGAAGAGAACGGAGCCGGAGACGATCAGCCGGTACTTTTCCTTGCCCTCGGCGCCCTGTTGCCGGCTCGATTCGTTGAGCCGCGTCCACGCCGCTTTCTTGACGCCGATGGCCAGGCTCATGTTGTCCTTGTAGAGCCGCACGCCGGGCATCAGGTAGAGCACCTTGCCGCCGGTTGCCTGGGCGCCGACATCGTTTTCGACATCGCGGCCGAGCGCCAGGTATTGGGCCTCGATCACGCCGTCCAGACGGACGCGGCGGTCGGGGTCGGTGATCAGCCGATGGGCCAGGCTGCCGTTGATGCGATCCTCGGCGCCGAACCTGACGCGGTTGCCGTCGCCGTAGGTGTATTCCTGGAAGCGAATGATCGATGTCTCCAGGTTGAAGGTCAGCGTGCGGCCCAGTACCTTGGTGGCCGTCAGCCCCAGCGAATACGAAGGCTTGCCGAAGCCGAGCGACTTGCCCGGATCGATGCCGCCGTCGGCGAGGCGATGATTGGCGCTGCCGGTCGGCAGGCTGCCGCCGCCAAAGACCGTGAAGTGCCAGTCTTCCAGGTCGTCGAGACTCTCGTTGGCGGGCACCAGTTTGAGGCCGCCGTCGTACTTGAAGCCGATCTGGCCCATGAAGGACAAATCGGCCCAGCCCTGGCTGTTCAGGCCGCCGGCCTCGTCCTTCTTGATGTTGTATGGCGCGAAGACATAGGCGGACAGCCAGGGCGTGAAGCCGTAGCCGATCCCCGCCATCCAGAACTGGCTGTGGTGGCTTTCCGGTGCGGTCGGGTCCGGGTCGTAGGTCTTGAACGGGGCGTGATCCACTTTCAGGTAGAGCAGGGTCTTGCCGGCCGGCAGGGTGGCCGAACTGGCCGATTCGACCGGCGCGCCGGGGCCTTCGAGCGCCGCCGCGCCGACGCCGGCGACGCCGTGGTGGGCCAACGCCGGTGAGGCGAGGCAGGCCACAAGCAGAGGCAGGGCGGTGCGCTTCATGGTTTTCTCCGCCGCAGGAACAGTTGCACGAGGCCGAACAGGCCGAACAGCAAGGAAAGGCCGATCAGCAATTGCGTCGGCCGGTCGGGGCCGGCCGCGACCGCCGGCGCCGTGGCTGCCTGGATGGCCGGCGCCGCGAACTTGAGGTCGACGCCATGGCCGTCGGCCGAATAGGCCTTGAGTCGCCAGTTGATCGTCTCGCCGGGAACAAAGACGACCCGGCCCTGGGCATCGGAATTGCCCACTTGGACAGGCACTTCCTGGCCTTCGGGAAACAGCTCGTACTTCTCGTAGGCAAAGGGGCTGCCATCGGCGTAGCGGAGGTGGACCATCACGGCGCCGGTGGCGGCTATGTCGTGATGCACCTCGTGGGCCGCCGCGCCGACCGTCCACAGCAGGAGGACAAGCGCCAGCGTCCTCATTTCGGCAGATCGAATTGCAGTGTCGCGGCCTGGATGCGCAGGTCGGCCTTGCCGTCGGCGAGCGGCATTTCGACGCTGGTGGTGATCAGTTGCATGCCGCCATGGCGGATGCGGATGGCGATGGTGCCGTCTTCGCCCGTGGCGCCGCGCACGTCGCCGCCATAGGCGACCGACACGCCGGCTTTCGGCTTGCCGTTCTCGGTGACGCGGACGGTCAGCTTGTCGTCAGGCTTCAAGAGCAGTGGATTGGCCAGCGGCACGATCTCCAGGCGATCGCCGACGGGCTGTACGCTGGCCGGCGTCCACTTGTCGATACGCTTGATCGATTCCTCCGACAGCCAGCTCTTCAAGGCGCCGGTGATGCCGGTCTTGGGCGCGTTCTTCGTCTCCCAGGGGGTCTTGGTCCAGTAGCCGGACGAGACCGCGACCAGCAGGGTGCCGCACTCGGCGGCCATCTTCAGCGGCGCCGTCCTGGCCGGCGGTAGCGGTTTGGCCGTGCCGGCGGCGTCGACGCACAACGCCGATTGAACGAAGCCCGGCTCGTAGGGCAGGGTCTCGACCCCCGCGTGGCTGGAGTGCTTGTGCCCTTGCAGCAGGGTCAACGTACCGCCTTCCTTCTCCAGCCAGAGATCGTGCGCGGCGGCCGGCGGGGCGGCCAGAAGCGGCAGTACGGTGAGAAAACGGAGCATGCCAACGAACCCTGCGGCGGTAGGAAGTTTGATGTAAAACAGCTTATCACACGAAAGGGAAAAAGATCATACCAATCTGTGGGGCGATAATGCGGCATGACTCAAGCCTTCGATCCCGGACAGGTTGTCGTTTTGATCACCCTCGCCGATGGCCGGGTCGCCGCAACCGAAGTTCGCTGCGCGCGACCCGACGTGGCGAGTCTATTGCGCGGTCAGGGGGCGGACCGGGCCGTGGCGCTGGTGCCGTTGATCTATTCGCTGTGCGGCAAGGCGCAAGGCATCGCGGCGCGGGCGGCGCTGGCCGCCGCCCGAGGCGACGCGGTGGCCGCACATGTCGATGCCGAGGCGCTCAATGAAGCCGCGCGCGAACACGCCTGGCAACTACTGGTCAATTGGCCACGGCAGCTCGGCCTCGATCCGGACGAGCCCTTCTTCGTCCGCCTGGCGCGCGCGCCGGTGGCGGAACGAGCGACCCTGGCCGACGAGTTGTGCTCGCACCCCGGGCTGGCGGCGTCGCGCGGCCACCTCAAGGCGGCCGGCGACACCATACTCCTGGCGCGCGTCGAGACACGACTGACCGAGTTGCGGGATTTTCTCGCCGGTCGGCCGCAAGCCCTGGGCACGGTGCTCGCCCACCCGATCGCCGCCGGCGTCGGCCGCGCCACCGTGGCGACGGCGCGCGGACCGCTGGTACATGAACTGGCGCTGGATGCCGACCGGGTGGCCGGCTACGCCATCACCGCCCCGACCGACCTTCATTTCGCCGCCGCCGGCCCGGTGGCGGCCTGGCTGACTTGCCTGCAAGGCATGGCGAAGGAACCGGCGGAAGCCAGGGCGGCGCGCGCGGTCATGGCCTTCGACCCCTGCGTGCCGTGGCATTGCGAATTCCGGCAATCCGCAATCCGAGGTTGACAGCCCGACCGCGGTGACACCTCGGAAATGCCCCGCGCTGCTCAATAGCGGCTTGCCCCGCTCAGGATTCTGGCGGCCGGATTCGTGTGCGATACAGGGCTGGAAAACGAAGAGCCAACGACCGCATACTTGCGATTGCGCACGATGAAGTCATTCTGACGATGGGCAATTCCCAAGAACTGCTGATCAGCCTATCATCAGCCATCCGTTTTCCAGCGTGGAGATAAACATGGCCAAAGGTCAGTTACGCGGCAACAAGGAAGCCAAGAAACCCAAGCAGCAAAAGAAACCTGCTCCTCCGGCGGGCGGCTTCCAGGCACCCTCCAAGAGCGACAAGTCGACAAACGCCAAGTCCTGATTCTCCAGTCCGCCAGGCCAACAGGTATGGCGGACACCGCGGGTTTCCCATGATGAACATTCAGGATATTGCCGAGCAACTGGCAAGTACCGGTTACATCGTGCTGGATCAACCCTTGCTGGCAAGTCTGGCATTGCTGCTATTGGCGCGCTGCCAGGACGATGGCCATGAAAGGTTTCAGGCCGCCAGGATTGGCCGTGGCTCAACAATGAACCAGATGCACGCGATACGCGGCGATGTCATCAGTTGGCTGGATGACGCGGACAGCACCGATCAGGCCTATCTCGCCTGGATGGAAGCACTGCGCATCGGACTGAATGAAGCATTGTTCCTGGGCTTGTTCGACTACGAATGCCACTATGCCATCTACGGCGCAGGCAGTGGCTATGCCAAGCATTCGGATGTATTGAACGGCAACAAGAACCGCATCCTTTCAACGGTGTTCTACCTGAACGAAGACTGGCAGACCAGCGATGGCGGCGAACTGGTGTTGTTCAATCCATCCGGAGATACCGTCATCGCGACGGTAATCCCGACATTCGGCACGATGATCATTTTCCTGAGCGAGTCGTTCCCGCACGAAGTGCTCAAGTCCCACAGCAACCGGCACAGCATTGCCGGATGGTTTCGTGTCAGGGCACTTGCCACGAATGAAATTTGGCTGCAATAGCATGCTTTCGGCCATAAGCAGGCACTGGATCAACGCAGTATTTTTTGACGCAAATGACCCATAACTGATCACCAACCCGCCTTTGCATCTGTGGCATTCGGTACGAGAAACGATCTTCGCCGTTACTCATCCAGTAAGTTGAATTGAGCCATCGCTGTCGGTGTCGGTTGTCGATTCTCGCCGTGCTCTGTATCATTCGGCCAGGGTGCCTACGCAAGTAGATGCGTAGTCAGGTTTCGTGTAGGTCGGGCCGCCACACGGGACAAATTACGCCCATGTGCCGTTAACGCGCCCAGCAGCAATTCAAGCCGCACAACATGCAAGTAGTTGTGCCGATCTGTGGCTTGTCATCCTTTCTAGATTCTTTCATTCCGCCAGAGAGCTTTTCTCTGCCGCGCGGTATTGCCCATGGCATTGATCGCCGATGCCACTCTGCCGCACGCTATTCCCAAACCGATAATCGCCTTCAAGGGCCACTGACATGCTGACTGCACTCGTCATCGTCTTCATCATCGCCTACGCAGCCATAGCGCTTGAACACCCGATAAAAATCAATAAGTCGGCATCGGCCTTGGTGGGAGCGGGACTGCTTTGGACGATCTACGCCCTATCAACGGGTGATTCCCACTTGGTAGGCGAACAGCTCGGCGAATCGGTGATGGCGACGGCGCAAATCGTGTTCTTCCTGATGGGGGCCATGACCATCGTCGAGGTGGTGGATGCTCATAATGGTTTTGAAGTCATCACCAAGCGAATCAGAACATCGAAACTGTCGTCATTGATGTGGCTTGTCGGCTTTGTCACATTCTTCTTGAGTTCGATTCTCGACAACCTGACGACCACCATCGTCATGATTTCCCTGATGCGCAAGCTGCTGGCCAAGCATGAGGATCGTCTGTTCTTTGCTGGCATCATCGTAATCGCCGCCAACTCGGGTGGGGCATGGTCGCCGATCGGCGATGTGACCACCACCATGCTCTGGATCGGCGGCCAGATCACCACGATGGCAATCATCAAGTCGGTTTTTCTGCCTGCTGTGATCAGCATGGTCGTGCCTTTGGCTGTAACGGCCTATGTGTTGCGTGGGCAGCTTGTGGATGCCCCGCCTATCAAGGAAAGCGATCATGGCTTGCGTACCACCGAGTTTGAACGAAATCTGATGTTCTTCCTGGGGCTGGGGATTCTGGTGGCCGTTCCCGCCTTCAAGACGATCACGCACTTGCCGCCTTTCATGGGCATTCTGTTCGGGCTGGGCATTCTCTGGCTCGTTGGTGATCTGGTCCATCGCAAGAAGGAAGACGAGAACAAACAGCATCTGACGCTGGTTCATGCCCTGAGCCGCATCGACATGAGTTCCATTGTGTTCTTCATTGGCATCCTGCTGGCTGTTGCCACGTTGGAGCACACCCATATCCTGACTTCGCTGGCGCAGTGGCTCGATCGGGCCGTCGGTAGGCAAGATGTGATCGTTCTGATCATTGGCATCGTCAGCGCCATTGTCGATAACGTGCCGCTGGTGGCCGCATCAATGGGCATGTACAGCCTGGAGCAATACCCCGCGGATCACTTCCTGTGGGAATTCCTCGCCTACTGCGCGGGAACGGGCGGCTCGATTCTGATCATCGGCTCGGCGGCAGGTGTCGCTGCCATGGGCCTGGAGAAGATTCACTTCTTCTGGTACGTAAAGAAGATCAGCGGCTTGGCCCTGGTCGGATATTTCGCGGGAGCTGGTGCCTACCTGCTCCAGTATCAGATGCTGCATTGAGCATGTCGCGTCAGATGCCAATTCAATCAGCCCGTGATGTGCTCGTGCGAGGGTTCAGGACGTGGGTATTACCGCGTCTGATCGAACTGCCCACATCCACATGGGACGATGCAATTCAGAAAGCACAGAACATCGACTTCGATGCCATGGAGCGGATTGCGATGATCGCGGGCGTTGTGTTTGTTGCTTACATGCTGCGTATAGAGGCCGGCACGGTGCCTGCAATCTCGCTTCCAATCGTCTATCTGGTGCAGTTCATCGAAGCGGCCTTTCTCCTGATTTTGCTAGTGGGGCCTGTGTATTTACGCCGTGCCAGACGTGGCCTTGATCAAGTCATTGCAGATCAGCGCAATACCACTGCGCCCGATGACGGCCCAGACCATCACTAACCAAGAACGAAGCCATTGATTGAAAAGACCGGAGGAGGCAATAGATCATGCACGGACAAGACATGACGCTCCACATCATGGGAGTTGTTGCCGTCCTATTGCTGGGAGTTGGCGGCCTGATTCGCGGGGTACAGATCGACTGCTTAATGATCTGCAAGCCGCCAGTTTGCATGAAGAGGTGATAAGTCTCTTCAGGGCACGAAGCACGCATTCGGCTGAAAGGCCCGAGCGGCGGGTATCATTTCCTTCGCCCGTCGTCGCCATGAGTCTCTTTCCGACGACACGGCTGGCGGTCCTGATGGCTTCCGTATAGTGAGGTTATGCGTGCGCCCGGAGCCTCGCCCGCGCCGAGCGGCCGTGGCTGCCCCGGCGCGCTTCGACTTCAGGGAGGTGCTCGATGCGGCTTTCGCTACGCTTTGTCCTGCCTTTGATGCTGGTGCTGGCGGCCTTTGCCTATGCGGTGGCGCCGCTGGTGGATCGCATGACCCTGAGTTGGTTCCTGCGCGACATGGACATCCGGGCGGACCTGATCGCCAATGCCATCCATGATCCGCTGAAGGAGCAACTGGCGGCCGGCAAGAAGGCCAAGGTCAGCGATTTCTTCCTGCGCATCACCCAGGACGAGCGCTTGTACGCGATCGGCTACTGCGCGACGCCGCAGAGCGAGCCGGTGATCGGCCGCCCGCTGCCGGCGGAGATACGCTGCCGGGATCTCGATCGCTGGAGCGCTGCCGGCGCCAGCCAGTTGCCCAGCCGGCACGGCCTGTTGCACGTGGCCGTGCGGCCGATGGAAACCGAAGCGGCGCCGTCGGGACAGTTGGTGCTGGTGCACGACATGAGTTTCGTCGAGCGCCGCAGCGAGGAGACGAAGCGCTACGTCTTCTACTTCTTCATGGGCCTGGCGGCGGTGGTGTCGCTGATCACGGTCATCATCGCCCAGCTGTCGTGGCGCGGCTGGGTGGCCGGCATGCGTTCCCTGCTGCGCGGCGAGGGTCTGCTGCGCGATCCGGTGCCGACAGTCGGCGCGCCCGAGTTCAAGCCCATCGCCCGCGACCTGCGCCGGCTGATCCGCGAACTGGAATCCGAATATCGCGCGCGCGACGAAAGCCAGATCACCTGGACCGCCGAGAGCCTGCGCGCCATCCTGCGCGGCGAACTGCGCGGCGACGACATCATCGTCGTCTCCAACCGCGAACCCTACATCCACCAGCGACGCGGCGACCAGATCGAGGTGCAGCGGCCGGCCAGCGGCCTGGTGACGGCGCTGGAGCCGATCATGCGCGCCTGCTCGGGCACCTGGATCGCCCATGGCAGCGGCTCGGCCGACCGCGATGCGGTCGATCGCCACGATCGCGTCGCGGTGCCGCCCGGACAATCCGCGCCTACCAGATTGCGCCGCGTCTGGCTGACGCCGGAGGAGGAGGCCGGCTACTACTACGGCTTTGCCAACGAGGGGCTCTGGCCGCTGTGCCACATCGCCCATGTGCGGCCGACCTTCCGCTCCGGCGACTGGGCCCAGTATGTCGCGGTCAATCGCAAGTTCGCCCGGGCGGTGGTCGAGCGAGGCGAAGACCCAGAACCCCATCGTGCTGGTGCAGGACTACCACTTCGCCCTGCTGCCGAGGATGATCCGCGACGAACTGCCCGATGCGACGGTCATCACCTTCTGGCACATCCCCTGGCCCAATCCGGAGTCGTTCGCCATCTGCCCCTGGCGGGAGGAGATGCTTGCCGGCCTGCTGGGCAGCAGCATCCTCGGCTTCCATACGCAGTTCCATTGCAACAATTTCGTCGATACCGTCGATCGCTTCCTCGAGGCCCGTGTGGACCGCGAATCCTTCACCGTCTCGCTCGGCGGCAAACTGACGGCCGTGAACCGTTACCCGATCTCGATCGCCTGGCCGCCCGACGCAGGAAATGGTGGGCAAACCAGTCGAGGAATGCCGCGCCGACATCCGCGCGCTGAATCGACCTGCCGCCCGACCACGCCATCGGCGTCGGCGTCGACCGGCTCGACTACACCAAGGGCATCGTCGAGCGCTTTCGGGCCGTCGAGCGGCTGCTGGAAACGAACCCCGAGTGGATCGGCCGCTTCAGCTTCGTGCAGATTGCCGCGCCGACCCGTTCCGGCATCGAGGAGTACCGCAGTCACGAGGCCCAGGTGCGGGCGTTGGCGCAGCGGATCAACGAACGCTTCGGCGGCGACGGTCCGCCACCGATCGTGCTCAAGGTCGAACACCACGAGCCGCGCGAGGTGTATGAGTACTATCGCGCCGCCGACCTCTGCTTCGTCAGCAGCCTGCACGACGGCATGAACCTGGTCGCCAAGGAATTCGTCGCGGCCCGCGACGACGAGCGCGGCGTGCTCATCCTGTCGCCAGTTCACCGGTGCCGCGCGCGAATTGCCGGAGGCGCTGATCGTCAATCCCTACGATGTCGACCAGTGCGCCGCCGCCTTGCACATTGCCCTGACCATGCCGGCGGGCGAGCAGCGCGACCGCATGCGCCTGATGCGCGGCCTGGTGGCGGAATTCAACGTCTATCGCTGGGCCGGGCGCATGCTGCTCGACGCCGCGGCGATGCGCCGGCGCGTGCCGTCTGCTCGACCCGCCGGGTAGCGCGGCGCATCGCCGATGAAGACGCGCCGGCCGCCGCCGGCGCCCAGTGCCGACTGGGCCTACTTCCTCGATGTCGACGGCACCCTGCTCGACATTGCCGAGACGCCCGGACGCCGTCCAGGTCGATGCGGCGCTGCTCGAACTGATCGCCCGGCTGCACCGCGCGAGCAGCGGCGCGGTGGCGCTGATCAGCGGCCGCGCGCATCTCCGATCTCGACCAGCCGGCTCGGCATGCTGCGCCTGCCGCATGGCCGGGCAGCACGGCCTGGAGCGGCGCGACGCCGCCGGCCGGCTGTGGCTGCACGCGCCGCCGCCGCGAAGCCAAGTGCGCGCATCAAGAAAGCGCTGGCGCCGCTGCTGGAGCGCCATCCCGGCCTGCTGCTCGAGGACAAGGGCCTGACGCTGGCCTTGCACTATCGACAGGCGCCGGCAGCTGGCCGCCTATGCGCACCGGCTGATGGCGCAACTGGTGGCCGGCGCCGGCGGCGCGCTGGAGCTGCAGAAGGGCAAGCGGGTGGTCGAGATCAAGCCGGCCGGCATCGACAAGGGCACGCGCCATCGGCGAGTATCTTGCCGAGCCGCCCTTCGTCGGGCGGCGCCCGGTGTTCATCGGCGACGACTCTCAACGACGAGCACGGCTTTGCCGAGATCAACCGGGCCGACGGCCTGTCGATCAAGGTCGGCCGGGCAGGACCTGCGCGCCGCTATCGCCTGCCCGACGTGGCGGCCGTGCGGCACTGGCTGAGCGGCGCACTGAAGGAGGCGACATGAACACGCTTGATCTGGCATTGATCGGCAACTGCACGGTCGGCGCGCTGATCGACGGCCGGCGGATGCATCGTCTGGGGCTGCTTCCCGCGCTTCGACGGCGACCCGGTGTTCTGCTCGCTGCTGCAAGGAGAACGACGACTACGGCTTCTTCGCCATCGAACTGGTGGATTGCGAGCGCGCCGAGCAGCACTATCTCGAAAACACCGCGATTCTGGTGACGCGGCTGTTACGATCGCCAGGGCGGCTGCGTCGAAGTCACCGATTTCGCGCCGCGCTTCGGCCAGTACGGCCGCATGTTCCGGCCGATGATGCTGGTGCGCCGGCGGCCGCGGCTTGCCGGCAGCCCGCGCCTGACGCTGCGTCTGCGGCCGGCCTGCGACAACGGCGCCGGCCGGCCCAGCGTCACCTGGGGCAGCAACCATGTCCGCTACGTGATGCCCGACCAGGCGCTGCGGCTGACCACCAACGCCTCCATCACCGCCATCCTCCAGGAAACGCCCTTCTTCCTGGAAGACACGGTGACGCTGCTGCTCGGGCCCGACGAGACGGTGCACGAAGCCGCCGGCGAGGTCGGCCGGCGTTTCCTCGACGAGACGGCGCAGTACTGGCGCGAATGGGTGCGCTTCCTCGGCATTCCCTACGAATGGCAGGAGGCGGTGATCCGCGCCGCCATCACGCTCAAGCTCAATGCCTTCGACGACACCGGCGCCATCATCGCCGCCATGACCACCTCGATTCCCGAGGCCGCCGGCAGCGGCCGCAACTGGGACTACCGCTACTGCTGGCTGCGCGACGGCTATTTCGTGGTCAACGCACTGAACCGCCTCGGCGCGACCCGCACCATGGAGCGCTACCTGGGCTACATCGTCAATGTCGCGGCCGACGCCGGCCGGCGGACCGCTGCAGCCGGTCTATCGGCATCGACGGCCGCGCCGAGCTGGAGGAGCGCGACGGTGGCTTCGCTGCCCGGCTATCGCGGCATGGGGCCGGTGCGCGTCGGCAACCAGGCCTATCGGCAGGTCCAGCACGACGTCTACGGCTCGGCGATCCTCGCCGCCACGCACATCTTCTTCGACCAGCGCCTGACGCGGCGCGGCGACGAGGGCCTGTTCCGGCGTCTCGAGCCGCTGGGCGAACAGGCCGTGCGCTGCTTCGACCAGCCCGATGCCGGCCTGTGGGAATTGCGCGGCAGCGCGCGGGTGCATACCTTTTCGGCGGTGATGTGCTGGGCGGCCTGCGACCGCCTGGCGCGGATCGCCGGGCATCTGGGGCTGGCCGACCGCGCCGGCTACTGGCGCGCAGCATGCCGATGCGCATGCATGGCGCCATCGTCGAGCGCGACCTGGAGCCAGCGGCGCAACGCCTTCGTCTCCACCTTCGATGGCGAGGCGATGGACGCGAGCCTGCTGCTGCTGGCCGAGGTCGGCTTCCTCGACGCCGACGACCCGCGCTTCGCCGGCACGGTCGACGCCGTCGAGCGGGACCTGCGCCGCGGCGACTTCATCTTCCGCTACGTCGAGAAGGACGATTTCGGCGAGCCGGAAAACGCCTTCCTGGTCTGCACCTTCTGGTACGTCAACGCGCTGGCCGCCATCGGCCGCCGCGACGAGGCGCGCGCCCTGTTCGAGAAGCTGCTGGCCTGCCGCAATCGTCACGGCCTGCTGGCCGAACATATCGACCCGAAGACCGGCGAACAGTGGGGCAACTTCGTCCAGACCTACAGCATGGTCGGGCTGATCAACGCGGCGATCCGTCTGTCGATTCGCTGGGATCAGGCGTTCTGACCGCCGGATTCGGGCCCTGGGCCATTTGTTCGAGATGGGGCAGCAGAACCTCGTAGGCGACTTCGATGGCCGTCACGGCGCTGGCCAGATTCTCGGTCTTGCCTGCGCGCCCGTCCATTTCCAGGGTCTTGGCCGCCTCGGAAATCGTCGTCAGACCCAGTGCGGCGCTGCTCGACTTGAGTTGATGCGCGATGGCTATGGCGCCCACCGAGTCCGCGCGCTCCACGGCCAGCTTCAGCTTGACGAGCTCGCCCGGCGCGGTATCGGTGAATAGCCGGATCAGCCGCGGGATGAAGTCCTGCCGGCCCAGTTGGCGCAGGGTTTGCAGCGCCTTCGGATTGATGCCGACTTCGGTCGGACTTTCCGCAGCGGGAGGGGGGCTCGGCGCGTTCGGGCCGTTCGACGAGGTCCGCCGCGTCCAGCGCCCGAGCATGGCCCGCAGCGTTTCGCGGGCAAAGGGCTTGGTCATGTAGTCGTCCATGCCGGCGGCCAGACATACCTCCCGGTCGCCACGCATGGCGTTGGCCGTCAGGGCGATGATCGGCACGCGCGGCGCGGCCGCGCCGCGCGGAACCGACTCCGCTTCCATGCGCCGAATGCGGCGGGATGCCTCGAAACCGTCCACGTCCGGCATCTGGCAATCCATCAGCACCACGTCGAAAGCTTCTTCGCGCAGGGCGGCGATGGCTTCCGCGCCGTCGCCGGCGACGCGCGTCCGGCACCCCAGCCAGGCGAGCATGACGCGGGCGACTTCCTGATTGACCGGATTGTCTTCCGCCAGCAGTACGTTCAGGCCAAGTGGCTCCGGAGTCGCCTGGTCTTCAATGGCGGCGCTGGCTTCGGTGTCCGGCATCACGCCAAATACCTGGCGCAGCGTGCCGAACAGTTGGGCTTTGCGGACCGGCTTGTGCAGGTATTGGTCCAGGCCCGCCTCAAGGGCGGCGCGGGCCAGGCCGGGGTGATTGATCGACGTCAACATGATCAGCCGGGCCGACGCGAGAGCCGGGTTGGCCCGGATGCGCCGCGTCATGTCGATGCCATCCATGTCGGGCAGCGTCATGTCGAGCAGAACCGCGTCGTGGGGCGCGCCGCCGTTGGCGGCCTGGCGCAGGATGGCGATGGCGTCCTGGCCGCTGGTGGCCGTCGCCGTCCGCATGCCCCAATCGTGCAGGTGGTGGACCAGGATCGCCCGGCCATGCTTGTTGTTGTCGACGATCAGGACGCTCTTGCCGCGCAAACCGTCGCCATCGGATTCGCAGGCGGCCGGCGCATGGCCCTGGGCAACACCGAGGCGGCTGGTGAACCAGAAGGTGCTCCCTTCCCCGGGAGCGCTGGTGACACCGACCTCGCCACCCATCAAGGTGGTCAGTTGGCGGACGATGGCGAGCCCCAGACCGGTGCCGCCATAGCGTCGGGCGGTGCTGTTGTCCGCCTGGGCGAATTCGTCGAAGATCGCGCCTTGCTTGTCGGCCGCGATGCCCGCGCCGGTATCGGCGACCTCGATGCGCAGGAGTACGTCGGACTCCATGTGCCCGGCGAGGCTGACGTCGACATGGATCTCGCCATGAGCGGTGAACTTGATCGCGTTGTTGATCAGGTTGGTGAGAATCTGCCGCAAGCGGCCGGAATCGCCGTGCAACCAGGGGGGCACGGCGGTCGAGATCATGCAGCTCAGTTCCAGCCCCTTGCCGTAAGCCCGCTCGGCGAACAGGCCGACAGCCTCCTCGATGGCGTCGCGAAGGTGGAAGTCCATCGGGTCCAGTTCCAGTTTTCCGGCTTCGATCTTCGAGAAATCGAGAATGTCGTTGATGACGGTCAGCAGCGCCTGCCCGGAGTTCATGATGGTACGGGCGAAGCCGCGCTGTTCCTCCGTCAGCTTGGTCTCGAGGAGCACTTCGGTCATGCCGATGACGCCGTTCATCGGCGTGCGGATCTCGTGGCTCATGTTGGCGAGGAACATCGACTTGGAGCGGTTGGCCTGCTCGGCCATGTTCCGCGCCTCGGTGGCCTGGCTGGCCGCGGCTTCGAGTTCGCGGTTGCTCCGGGCCAGCTCGGCGCCCCGTTCCGCCAGTCGGCGATCCCGTTCCTCGATCTGGGCCAGCATCTCGTTGAAGCCGACCTTCAGGTTGCCGACCTCGTCCATGGCCAGGCCGTCGTCGGGATTGACCCGGACCGTGAAGTCCTGGCGTTCGCTGACATGGCGCATCGAGTTGGCGAGCTGCAAGATCGGCGCGACGATGCGCCGTTGCATACGTTCCGAATACAAGGATCCCAGCCAGCCGGCGAGAAGAACCACGATGGCGATGAACAGGGCATCGAGCAGCAACTGGCCATGGAGTCGGTGGAGGCTGGCGTGGACGCGCAGGTAGCCGATCGCCTCGTCGTTGAGGACAATCGGACTCAGGTAGTCAACGCCGTTCAGGCGCAGGCGATCTATCGACATCCGGCCGGCACCGGCCTCCGGGAGATGGGCCTCGATCCAGCCGTCGGAGTCCGCGTCGGTGCCGGCGCCTTGCCGCCGGTAGGTGGACAGGACCTGCCCGTCCGCCGTCAGCAGGGCTCCCGACTCGATGTCCGGATCCGCCTGCAAGGATCCGAGCAGCTTGGCGGCCTGCCGGGTGTCGCTGAACTCGACTGCGGCGGTTGCGTTGCCGGCCACCATGGCCGCGACGACGCCCAGTCGCTCCAGCAGGGAGCGCGAGTACGACACCGTCTGGAAACCGAGGATGACCACCGCGACCACGGCCAGGGTCACGCCGACCGTTGTCGATATGCTATGCCGCAGTCTGCCGCGGATCGAGGTATTGCCGGACTTGGGCGACGACAGGTCCATGGTGGCGTGTCAGTCGACCAGCGTCGCCAGCTCCAGGAGCGGCGCACCGATCTCCAGTCCGTTCTCGCGCGCCGTTTTCAGGCTGACTTCGAAGCCGATCCGGTTCTCGCCCCGCACCAGGCCGATGACGCCGCCCTTGCGCGCGAACTCGGGGCCGTCGCCGACGGTCAGCAGCGGTTTGCCGCGCAAGGCGTTGACCGCGCCAAGCGCGCCGCTCCAGTCGCGCTGGCTGGCGGGCAGGTAATAGACATGGCAGCCCTTCAGGTCCGCCGGCGACCAAACCGGAAATCTTGCGTTGCACTATCGGGTGTTCGCCGATCAGGCGGCCCTCCGCGGCGGACAGGGCCTCGGCCATCGGCGATTCGCCGGTCATGCAGATGACCAGCGGATCCTTGGCGGCCATGGCCGATGCGGGCCAGTTCACGAATTTCAGTATCTTGAAGATCAGCACCGCCTTGATGCGTTCTTCGCGCGGCACGTTGGGCTCGGCCTGGACCGCGCCGGCACGCGGCCAGCGCGACGAGCAGGATCAACGCCCGCCGCGGCAGTCCGCCGAAGCGGGCCGCGCCTCGTGTGCTCACGGAGGGCCGGTGCGACCAGGACATGCCTAAGGTCCTAGAACTTCACCGACAACTGGGCGCTCACCGTGCGCTGCATGAGCAGCAGGGGGACATCCTGGGATTCCGACTTGAACTCCGCATGGCGCTTGTGGAGCAGGTTGTGGCCGATCAGAGCCACCTCCACGCTCTTGCTCGGCCGCCAGGCGAGACGGGCGTCGAGCTCGGTATAGGCCGGTATGGAAAACCCATAGCCGACGTCCGACAACCGCCCCACGTGTCGCAGCCAGAGATCCACGTCGGTGTCGTTGCGCGGATTCCAGGCCATGCGCAGCGAGGCCTGGGTTTCCGGGGCGCTTCGCTCCCGGTCGGTGGAAAACGAATTGCCGTTCTCGTCGATGGTCATCCGGAAATGGCTGAGGGCGGTCTGGAAGCGGAGATTCGACACCGGGCGCCAGTCGAGCGACAGTTCGGCACCGTGGCTCTGGCCGCTGGCGTCGTTGCCCGCCTGGGTGAATTGCATCAGATAGGTCTGGCCGGGCAGGGCCAGGCAGAACGGCAGCGCCGCCCCCGAGGGCATGCATACCGGTGTGAGCAGGCGACCGGTCCGCAACTTCTCGTAGTCGTTGTAGTAGACCGACAAGTCGCCGCTCAGCGTGCTGCCGAAGCGGTGCTTGACGCCCGTTTCATAGGCAACGAGATACTCCGATTCGGCCAGGCCGCCGCCCTGGATGAGCACTGGCGCGGGGATGGCGGCCGAAGGCCGTTCAACCAGGAAATTGAGCGCACCGCCCCGGTCAACCCGGCTGGGGGTGCGCGCGGCGCGCGCCACGGAGCCCCACACCGAGGTGGATTCCGCCGGCATCCACAGGAGACGGACGTTGGGCTGGAATTCCACGCCGGTGTAATCGTTTCGCTCCAGCTTGCCGCCGACGGTGAAGATGACTTTCTCCGGGACCAGCGTGATGTCATCCTGCACGAAGGCGCTGACCAACTTGCGCCCCGTCGACCAGGGGCTCATGACGAGATACTGGAGCGCGGCGAGCGGGGCGCCGGCCGTCGATGGCGCCATGGCGTCGTGGCTGTAGCGGTAGCCAAAGCCGGCGACGATGTCATGATTGGGCAGGCGACGGCTGCGATACTGGAAGTCCAGATCGTAGGTGCCGCGGGTTTCCTTGAAGTGCACCGGCCAGTCGCGCTCGGTGTGATCGACGTAGGTCTGGAGGGTGAAGGAGTCGGTGGCCGACAACTCGCGCTGCCAGCGCAGCAGCAGGTTGCCGCCCGATACCGCCTGTGTCGTCTGCGCAACGGCGTTGTAAGGGGGAACGACGAAATTCAGGTTGGTCAATTCGCCGGCTCGACCGCTGTAGTAGTCGCCCTGGAAGGTGACCGCGTCGCCGCCGGTGGGCGCCAGGTCGGCACGGAAACCGGCGCGGGACTGGTGCCAGGAGTCGCCCGCCGCCGCACCGGAATCGGCCGTCACCGAGGCATCGCGGTCGAAACCCTTGATGTACGCGCGCCAGTGGCCAAGCGCGCCGAGCTCGCCGCCGTAGCGAATGGTGGCCGCGCCGCGCTCTTCGCCGCCGGCCCGTACGGAAAACAGGCCGCCCTGTGTGCTGGCGGCCGACTTGGTGATGATGTTGATGACGCCGTTGACCGCGTTGGCGCCCCACAGGGTGGCGCCCGGGCCCCGGATCACCTCGATGCGCTCGATGTCTTCGAGCACCGTGTCCTGCACATCCCAATAGACGCCGGAGAAAGTCGGCGAGTAGACGCTGCGGCCGTCCATGAGTACGAGCAGCTTGTTGGTGAAGCGCCCGTCGAGGCCGCGCGAACTCACCGCCCAGGTGCTGGCGCTGATCTGGCCGACCTGAACGCCGGGCACCATGCGCAGCAGTTCCGGAATGGCCGTCGCGCCCGAGCGCCGAATGTCGTCCGCCGTGATCACGAACACCGCCGCCGCCGCGCGGGACACGGTCTGCGGCCTCTTGGAGACCGAGGTGATCTCCAGATTCAGCACCTCGGTCAGATTGAGGTCGAACAGTGGATCGTCGGCGCCATGGCTGGCCAAGGGCAGACAGGTGGCGAGAGTCAGTAAACCGGCCTGCCATCGGCCGCTCGGCCTGCGGCCGGCGAAGTTCCCCATGATGCGCTCCCAAGAAATTTGGCGGTGGCCGATTGAGTGGTGGCAACGCCGGATGAGTCGATATTGTCTCTATAACTAATTATATAGGCCGGCTGCCGAAGACACTGATGGGAATCAAGATACGAGCATTTGACCGACCAATACCTAGGCACGCCGCGCCAGCCACCAGCGCAGCGTGGCGATGGCCGTGACGGCCAGGGCCGGCAAGGCCCAATAGTTCAGCATCGCCCAGCCCTCGTGGGTAATCAGCACGCCCGATGACAGGGAGGTGACGCCCTGGACGGCGAAGACCAGGAAGTCGTTGCCACCCTGTACCTTGGCCCGCTCTTCGGGGCGATAGGTTTCGGTGAGCAGCGTGGTGCCGCCGATGTAGAGGAAGTTCCAGCCGACCCCGAGCAGCAGCAGCGCCCACCAGAAGTGCATCACCGAGGTGCCCGCGAGGGCGATGGCGACGCAGGCGAACATCAGCAGCGTGCCGACGGCGAGGATGTTGAGGACGCCATGGCGCTTGATCAGGCCGCCGGTGAAGAAGGACGGCGCGAACATGCCGATCACGTGCCATTCGAGGACGAAGGCGGCATCGGAAAAGGGATGCCGGCACATGTCCATGGCGATGGGGGTGGCCGTCATCAGCAGGTTCATGACGCCGTAGCCGCAGGCGGCGGCCAGCACGGCGACGATGAAGGCGGGCTGGCGGGCGATCTCGCTCATCGGTCGGCCCGTGGCATGGCGCTGCTCGCTGTTCAGGGCCGGAATCCGCAGGCGGCTGACCAGCAGCAGCGACAGCAAGGCGAAGGCGGCCAGCGTCGCGTAGGTGGCCAGGAAGGTCGGTTGCATCAGGTCGCGGGTGTGCTTGGACAGCTCCGGGCCGATGACGCCGCCGAGGATACCGCCGGCCAGCGTCAGGGAAATTGCCTTGCCCTTCCAGGACAGGTCGGCGATGTCGGCGGCGGCAAAGCGGTATTGCTGGCCGAAGGCGTTGTAGGCGCCGGAAAACAGGGTGCCGAGGCACAGCAGCCAGAAGCTCTGCTGCCAGACGGCGAGGGCGCCGAGCAGGCCGCCGAGGATGCCGAGCGAGGACCCGGTCATGAACCCGGCCCGTCGCCCGTGGTGCTTCATCAGGAAGGAGGCCGGCAGGGTGGCCAGCGCCGCGCCGAGCACGTAGGTGGTGACCGGCAACGTGGCCAGGCGCGGGTCGCTGGCCAGGGTGATGCCGACCAGGCCGTTAACGGCGACCAGCGTGACGCCGTTGGTCAGCAACAGCCCCTGGCAGAGCGCCAGCAGGCCGATGTTGCGGCGCTGCCCGGCCAGCGTGTCGGCGGGGGACATCAGGCCAGTTCGTCGGGTTCGAGCAGGCGTTCGATGACCGCGATCTTGTCCTTCAGTTGCAGCTTGCGCTTCTTCAGTCGCTTCAGCAGCAGCTCGTCATGCGGTGGCGGCGCTGTCTCCAGCCGACCGATGGCCTCGTCGAGGTCGCGATGCTCGATGCGCAATTCCAGGAGTTGCGCGATCGGATTTTGGGCTTCGTCGTTGGCGGGTGGCTGCATGATGGAGCCTATGTTAGCCCGTGGCGACGACCGCGAAAAGACGGATGACGAGATTTTTCCCCGAACAGCGACGCCGGATCGGGCTTGTTCCAACGTTTGGCGCGTCGGTGCCGCCCTAGAGTGAACCCGTTCGTCGACCCCGGGACCCGCAGAGGGACAGCCATGGTCGTCATCAACAGCCACCGCACCACCGCCATCGTCATTCGCAACGACGGCACCAAGGTCACCCTGGTGCCGATGAGCGCCGGCAAACTGGCGGCCACCACGCTTTCCTTCGACGAATTCCGCCGCGAATGGACCGAGACCGACTACGGTCTGGATCGTGCTCTCGGCACGTTCCTGCATCACGCCGATGCCTCGGGCGCCACCGGCGAGGCCGTACGCGGCCTGGTTCGCCTGCAGCAGCGCGACAGCTACGTCGCCAGCCTGTTCTAAAGCGGCCGCAGGCGGTCGCGGCTCAAGCGGCCCGGGTAAAGCGGATGTTCCCGCGCCGGGAAGCCGAGGCAAGTTCAGGCTGGTTCGAGGGGACCGGTGCCGTTTCGTTGTCCGCGTGCCGGCATGACCTTGTCCCAAGAATCGCCCCCTGCCGCCAGAGGGCCGCCAGGAGGGTCGCACCGTGGTGGCGGATGACGGCAGGCGACCCATGGCCGAGCTCGGCCGCAACGCGATTGCAGGCAAGGTCCCCCGTTTCGCCATGTTCGCCGACGAGCGCCAGCAGGCGGGCGGTGACCGGGTTGATCTCGGCAAAGCGCACCGATTCGCCATCGCCGCGAATGTCCCGGAAGACCAGCAGGCGCGTCGCCGTCGGCTTGCGCGGCCGATAGCCGGCGCCGATGCGCTGCACCGGCCAGTCGTAGGCCAGACTCATGAGCGTGGGGTTGACCAGCGGGCGTCCCGCCATCAGGTCACCCGCCGCGTCGTGCGGCGGAATGGCGACGGCGACGGTATCGACCGCCAACTCGGCCCATTCGTAGTGGGCCAGGTCGCGGAACCAGCCGGGCAGGGGCTGTTGGGCGGTGGCGAGAAAGTCCAGAAACTCGCGCGGAATCTCCCGGAACCATGGTGTCGGGCTGCGCCAATCGCGATAGAAGGCGCGATTGAGGCGCCGCCAGCGGGTAGCGCCGAGCAGGTCCCGGCAGACGGGAAAACAGGCATCGAGGAAGCCGGTGATGTTGTTGAACAGGAGTTCCTCGTAGACGGCCATGCGCCGGGCCGGCACGCCGGCGGGGCGCGGCGCGCCGCGCGGGTCGCGGCAGCGGCGGCCGAAGGCCATTTGAAAAGCCTGAAAGGCGGGCAGCGGCGCGTTCATGCGGCCCTCCGGACAGCGCGGAACGGCGCCTGCAGGCGGTCGATGGTCGCCACTTCGGCAACCAGTGCCGCCAGGTCGGGCATGTTGAAGTCGCGCTCCAGGCAGGTGGGAAGCGGGCCGGTTCTTTCGTAGGCGGCCTGCAACAGCGCCCACACGGGGTCGATCACTTCCGCGCCATGGGTATCGACGAGCAGCCCGTCCGGTTCCGTGTAATGGCCGGCGACATGGAGGTAGCAGGTGCGCTCCAGCGGCAGGGCGGTCATGAACGCCAGCGGGTCGAAACCGAAATTGCGGCTATTCACGTAGATGTTGTTCACATCCAGATGCAGCAGGCAGTCGGCCTGTTCGACGATGGCGCGGATGAATTCGGTTTCGCTCATTTCGGCACCGGGCGGCGCGACGTAGTAGGAGGCGTTCTCCAGGCCGATGCGCATGCCGAGGACATCCTGGGCGCGGCGCACCCGTTCGGCCACCCAGCGCACCGCGTCCTCGGTGCACGGGATGGGCAGCAGGTCGTAGAGTTGGCCGTCGTCCGAGCACCAGGACAGGTGTTCGGTGTAGAGCGTCATGCCGTGCTCGGCCATGAATCGCTTGATCGTGCGCAGCAGGTCTTCGTCGAGCGGCGAGAGGCCGCCCAGGGAGAGCGACAGACCGTGGCAGACGAAAGGGAAGCGTTCGGTGAAACCGCGCAACTGGCGGGCGGCGCGCCCGCCGATGCCGGCCCAGTTCTCCGGGGCCAGTTCAAAGAAGTCGATCGCCGCCGGTACCTCGGCGGCCAGGGCGGGGATCAGTTCGCGGCGGAAGCCGAGGCCGGCGCCGCGAGGATGCTGGGTAGTCATCGGGATTCTCCGTGGATGGGGCGCGCCGGCGCGTGCCGGCGACGCCCGCTGAGTCGCTGCCTACTTCTTGTCGGCCCCGCACTTGCCGTCCTTCATCTTGTCGGCACCGCATTTCGCTTCCTTCATCTTTGCCTTGTCGGCCCCGCACTTGCCATCCTTCATCTTGTCGGCGCCACACTTCGCTTCCTTCGCCTTGGCCTTGTCCGCCCCGCACTTCGCCTCGCCGCACTTGCCGTCCTTCATCTTGGTATCCGCCTCCGCCAGCTGGTAACCGGCGGACAGCGCCGTCAGGCCGAACGGATTGTCGGCGGCGCGCGCGGCGGGCGACAGGGCGGCGCTGGCGGCAATGGCGGAGCCGACGGCGATGGCGATCTTGGTGGTCTTGTTCATGGTGAATATCCTCTCTATTGATGGTTGATTTCACTGCCTGCCCCGCGCCGGTCGGCGTCGCGGCCGGCAGTGTGCAAGGTAGTTCGCGGAGAGGGTGGTGCCGGTTACAGCGGGCAGGAAAAATCGCTGTTGAAGTGCACCAGTGTGTTGGTACTGGGCATAGGGGCTATCCGGGGAGGATTGTGCCCAAGTGCGACACAGGATGTTCGCATACCGAATGGCCGTTGCCACCCACAAGCCAGCCCGATTCTTTGCCAACTCACCCCTGGGACTTTGGCAGCCACTTCAGCAAAGTTTCATACAGCGTTGCCGGCTTCACCGGCTTGCTGATGAAGTCGTTCATGCCGGCCTTTAGGCAACGAGCTTTGTCTTCCGCGAAGGCGTTCGCCGTCATGGCAAGAATGGGCACCTTGGCGCCGTTGGGCAACTGCCGAATCTGCCGCGTGGCTTCCAACCCGTCCATCTGCGGCATCTGCATGTCCATCAGGATCAGGTCGTAGGCGTTTCGGGAAGCAAGCTCGACAGCCTTGACTCCGTTCTCGGCCGCATCGGCAACCAATCCGACGTCGTCGAGCACCATCAGACTAATCTCGCGGTTAATCGGTTCATCTTCCGCCAGCAGGATGCGCGAGCCGGCAAGGTCGCGTTTCAGCACTGTTTGGGCCTGCTCGTTGGGTTGGCCAGCCTCTGCTGGCAAGGGCGATGCTGCCCGGTTGAGCCTGACGGTGAACCAGAAGGTACTCCCGACCCCCGGCGTGCTGTCGGCACCCGCATCGCCGCCCATCAACTGGGCGATTTTCTTGGTGATGGTGAGTCCGAGCCCGGTGCCGCCGTATTGGCGCGTCGTCGTGTTGTCCGCCTGCTCGAAGGCGGCAAAGAGCCGGGGCAAGGTAGCCGGATCAATGCCGATCCCGGCGTCCTGGACTTCAAAGCGAATCAGGATGTTCTCGGCAGCTTCCTCTACCGTCCTGACGCGCAAGATGATGTTGCCGTGTTCGGTAAATTTGATGGCATTGGTGGCGTAATTGAGCAGGGCCTGCTGCAACCGGATCGGATCGCCCAGCAGGTAGGCTGGTATGCGCTGGGCGTCGATCAGCAAATTGAGTTGCTTCGCATACGCCCGATCTTTCAGCATCGATGCGACATTACCCAGGATGCTCTCGACCCTGACTGGAACCTCGTCCAATTCGAACTTGCCGGCTTCAATCTTGGAGATGTCGAGCACGGCGTTGATGATGCCGAGAAGATGCTCGCCAGCCGCCTCCAGCTTATCGAGGCGTTCCGCCTGATCGGGTGGTAGCCCGACCCGACGGATCAGATGTGCCAAACCGGTGATGGCGTTCAGCGGCGTGCGGATCTCGTGCGACATGTTTGCGAGGAAGGCACTCTTCGCGACGGTTGCGGTTTCGGCGGCTTCCTTGGCTTGAATCAGGTCTGCGGTTCGCTCGTTCACCAACTGTTGAAGATGATGGCGGTGCTCCTCAAGCTCCAGAGCATTGACCTTGCGCTCGGTGATGTCGAGTGTCGCGCCAACATACCGCAGGAGTTTCCCTGCCTTGTCAAAATAGGGAAGCGCGCGGTCATATACCCAACGCACATTGCCGTCCGGTTGAACGATGCGATGCTCGAGTTCGTAGATGGCGTTGTTTTGCAACGCTTTCATGAAAGTGTCGTGGAGCAAACTGGCATCATCTGGATGGATACACTTGGCGAGCATTTCTTCATAACGCGGCGATCCTTCTGTCGGGTCGAGGCCATAGATGCAGAATTCCTCCTCCGACCACACGGTGGTGTTGGTTGCGGCGACATACTCGAAGCTGCCCAGGCGAGCAACCTTTTGGGTTTCTGCCAGCAGGTTGCGAGTGTGCCTCAACACCTCCTCGGCGAGTTTGCGCTCAGTGATGTCCTGCAAGGTGAATTGCAGGAGCGTCCGTCCATTGTGCTGGAACGACATCAGATGCACGGCCGCGTCCCACTCCTCACCGTTCGGGCGCCGGTGACGCCACTCGAACTCGTGTGACCCGGCTGACAGGCCATTCGAGATATGTTCCAGTGCGGCATCCAACGATGCTGTGCCATCATATTGAACAGGTGCCGAGACGTCCTGGTGGGTAAGGCCCAATACGGCATCCCGGTTCGGCAGTCGATAGATCTTGCAGGCGGCTTCGTTGCAGTCGATGAACCGTCCGTTGCCGGGGTCCAGAACCACTTTGGCAATGCGGGACGAGGCAAACAGGGTCTTGTTCCAAGCGTCGCTTTCTTTCAGTGCTACTTCCGCCGCCTTGCGCTCGGTGATATCGATGCAAAGTCCCGTCACACGCAGGGGCTGATTCTGCTCATCGTAATAGACATCACCTGCGGCGTAGATCCAGCGTGTCTGTCCCGAGGGCAACAAGATGCGGTATTCGTTGGTCAGGGGAACATGGTTACGAATGGCATCACCAATTCGTGCTTCTGCCATTGGTAGATCTTCCGGGTGCACTGCGGCGCGCCATGTGTCGAAACCAGCTTCCGCTGTGGCCCGATCGAAGCCAAACAGATGGAAGAATTCTGGTGTCCAGGCCATCTTGCCGCTGCCGATGTCCCAATCCCAGAATCCAGCTTGCGCGGCCCTTTGCGCCAGGGTCATCCGGTGTACCGCCTCCTGTGCTTCTGCCTGAAGTTGCCGCAGCGACTCGTTCTGCATTTCGAGTTCGACCTGATGCACTTGCACCTCATGGAGCAGACGCTGAGAATCCAGTTCTGAGGGCTGCAGGATCGGGGACCGTTGCGCAACCCTTGCTTCGGCCAGCTTGCGCAAGTCGGCTGGGTTCAATTGTTCGGGAGTGGCAACTTTGGGCATGAACTTTCTCAAGACGCACTGCTTGCCTAGACCTTACGCTGAATCGGGAAAACAATTTGTGACCAACATCAAGTTGCGTTGATCGTTCCATGTCGGCGACCGTCAGCTAGGTGATGCACACCGGTCGCGGAGGAATGCTGGTTTTCGAACCTGCCAGTGTCGCTTTGTGGCCGCAAGTAGCCATCCCGGCCCCGCTATTCCACAGCCGATTCCGCATGGCCAGGGAGTTCGTTCCGCCGATCTCGACGGGAGCCAGGAAGGCTCAGCGCCGGGCGTCGGGGATGAACTTGAGCACGTTGCCGTTGATGCAGTAGCGCTTGTGGCTCGGCGGTGGGCCGTCTTCGAAGACGTGGCCGAGATGGATGCCGGAACTGGCGCTGCGCACTTCGACGCGCTTCATGCCGTGGCTCTGGTCTTCATGCAGGGTGATGGCGCCGGGTAGGGGGTCGAAGAAGCTGGGCCAGCCGCTGCCGCTGTCGAACTTGCTGTCGCTGCGAAACAGGCCGGCGCCGGTGACCGGGTCGACGAAGGTGCCGGGGCGCTTTTCGTCCAGATGCGAGCCGGTGAAGGCGGGCTCGGTGCCTTGGGTGAAGGCGATCCGCCGCTGCTCGGGGGTGAGCAGGCGAAAGCCCAGCCATGCCCAGAAGCGCTGCTTCTCGCCGTTGTAGCCGGTGAAGCGCGCGACTTCCTTGCCCTGCTCGAACAGTACGACGGTGGGCGTGGCGAACAAGGCCTTTTCCAGCGTCCAGCCGCTGGGCGCCTTGGTGGCGAACGTTCTGGCCACCGGGATCGCGGCTTGCCAGTGATCGAGCAGGTCGGCTTTCAACTTCTGGCAATAGGCGCAGTCCGCTGCTTCGAACACGACCAGTTGGCGGTCGAAGGCCAGCGCCCGGCCGTCCAGCGGCTGTTCGACCGATGGCTTGTCCGTCGCCAGGGCCGAAGAACCGCCTGGGTACTTGACGCCGGTACCCGCCAGGCCACAGTAGCCGAGGGGGTTCCTGGCCAGGTAATCCTGATGGTCGTCCTCGGCGGGAAAATAGACTTCCAGGGCGGCGATCTCGGTGGTGATCCTGCCCAGGCCCTTTTCATCGAGCGCCTTTTGATAGGTGTCCCGGGTGGCGCGCGCGATGGCCGCCTGCGCTTCGCTTTGCGTATAGATCGCACTGCGATAGTTGCTGCCGACGTCGTTGCCCTGGCGGTCGCCCTGGGTCGGATCGTGGCTTTCCCAGAAGCGGATGAGCACTGCTTCCAGGTCGGTCCTGGTCGGGTCGAAGCGCACCTTGACCACTTCCGCGTGATTGCGCCCGCGCGCCATGCCCCAGCGCAGCGCCCGCTCGTGGCGGACGACGGCCCGGTAGCTGCCCTCGATCTCGCCATTGGCATAGCCGCTTTCCACGTCGATGACGCCGGGCGTTTCCGCCATGCGCTTTTCGGCGCCCCAGAAGCAGCCCATGCCCAGCACGATGGTGTCTTCCGGCGTGCCGAGGTCCACCGGCTTGCGCCCGCCCCCGGCCACGGCATCCTCCCCCGCGCAGGCGGAGAGCAGAACACTGCCGCAAAGCGCCAGGAATAGTCGCCGCAAGCTTCGGTTGAAGATCATGTGCTTGGCCTCGTCGGGTGGGTTGCTCGGTTGGCTGGCCGACAATCGGCCGCCTACCAGGCTATTCGCTGGCACGGCCGCCCGGGTTACAGGCGAGTGAAAATAGACTCCCAAGGCCCGGCGGAGGTTCCGCGCAGAATACCCGCACCCGCCGCCAGCGCTACGGATGGGCTTCCTGATAGTCAAGGATTTCTTCGAGGTGATGCATCACCTCGTCGCTGATTTCATTCTCCTGCCACAAGCGGATCAACTCGCGGCGCTCGGCCCGCACCGCCGCGCTGCGCAAGCGCTTCAGCAACTCGCCGCGGCGTGTGGCCGTCTGGCCATCCGGTGTGGCCAGGGCGATGCGGTCGGTGAGTTCGGCGCGAAGTTGATCCGCCCATTCGGTCGGTGCGTCTTCCGCTGCCAATGCCTCATCGATGGCCACCAGGGCGGCGGCACTCATCGCCGCGCGGACCAGTTGCTGCTCATCGTGCAGGCTGCGCTCGGCGCCGACCTTCAGCCGTCGGATCAACGGCGCCAGAGTCAGGCCTTGCCCGATCAGGGTCGCGGCGATGACGAAGAAGGTCAGGAAGATGATCAGGTCGCGATGGGGGAAAGGCTGGCCGCCGGGCAAGGTGTGCGGCAGCGCCAAGGCGGCCGCCAGGGAAACGATGCCGCGCATGCCGCACCAACTGATGACGAACAGCTCGCGCTGGCGCGGTTCGGGCTCCTGTTCGCGCAGGCTGCCGCTCAGCCAGCGCGGCAAATACGCGACCGGATAGACCCAGACGAAGCGGACAGTCATGGCGATGGCGGTGACGAACAGTCCGATCAGTACCAGGTCACCCACCGAGTAGCGGCCGACCAGGCTGGCGACCACGTCGGACATCTGCATGCCGATGAGCATGAAGATGAGGCTGTTGAGCAGGAAGACCAGCAGGTTCCACACCGAGCGGGCAATGATGCGCATCTCGGCCGACACCAGTTCCGGCGCATAGCGGCCGCGCACCAGGCCGGCCGCGACCACGGCCAGGACGCCGGAGACATGCAGCGATTCCGCCGCGATGTAGGCGGCATAGGGGATGATCAGGGTGGTCAGCACTTCGATGAACGGATCGCCCAGATGGCGATGAATGGCAATGAACACGAATGCCAGGGCGATGCCCACCGCCACGCCGCCGACGGAGACCGCAATGAACTGTCCACTCGCATCGACCAGAGAAAAGCCGCCAGTGAGTACGGCGGCGATGGCGAACTTGTAGAGCACCAGGCCGGAGGCATCGTTGACCAGGCTTTCGCCTTCGAGAATGGTCACCATGCGCCGGGGGATGTTGAGCCGCGAGAGGATGGCCGTCGCGGCCACCGCATCGGGCGGAGAAACGATCGCGCCGAGCACGAAGGCGGCCGCCCAGGGAATGCTGGGGACCACCAGCTTCAGCGCCGCGCCGACCGCGAGCGTGGTGACGACGACCAGGCCGATGGCCAGCAGGCTGATCGGCCGGATGTTGGCCTTGAAATCGTTCCACGAGGTCAGCAGCGCCGCCTGATACAGGATGGGCGGCAGGACGACGACCAGGATGAGCTGCGGATCGAAGGGGAACTGCGGCAGTTTGGGCACCAGCCCCAACAAGGCGCCGCCGGCGACCAGGGCGATCGGGTAGGGAAACTTGAAGTGGCGGGCCAACCAGCCGAGGGCGACGGAACTGAGCAGCAGCAGGAGAACGAGTTCGAGCAAGAGCATCGACGGCATGGATCGCGAAATCGAATTGGCCCGAATTATCGCCGTTATCGGAAGCGAACGGCGACGCCCCAATGCGGGCATACTGCTGGCCGGCCGGACTTTTTTCCGATGGACTGTAACCGGATGCTTCGATTGGACGAATACCTGTGATAGGCGACAAGAGCGCCATCGAGGATCGCCTGCGCGCTCTGTTGCTGCGGGGCATGGCGGGCGAAGGGCCCGCCTACCATGCCTTCCTCAAGGACCTGAGCGCGCACCTGCGCGCCTTTCTGCGGCGGCGGCTGGTCCGTCTGCCCGACGACGTGGAGGATCTGGTGCAGGAAACCCTGCTGGCGGTGCACAACCAGCGCCATACCTACGAAGCGGATCAGCCGCTGACCGCCTGGGTGCACGCGATTGCCCGCTACAAGCTGGTGGACCTGCTGCGCCGACGGGCGGGGCGCGATGCGCTGCACGAACCGCTCGACGACGAACTCGCGGTGTTTGCCGCGTCGGATACCGAGGCGGCGGATGCCCGACGCGACGTGGCCAAGCTGCTCGAACAGTTGCCCGACCGCCAGCGCCTGCCGATCCAGTACATGAAGCTGGAGGGCATGTCGGTGGTCGAGGCCGCGCAGGCGGCCGGCATGTCCGCATCGGCGGTCAAGGTGGGTGTGCATCGTGGCCTCAAGGCGCTGGCGGCGATGATAGGAGGTGGCAAATGAAAACGGACGATTTGGTGACGATGCTCGCCACCGGCGCCGAGCCGGTGGCACCGGCCGCCACTGCGCGGCGCCATGGCGTGGCGCTCGGCTGGGGCGTGCTGGCGGCAATGTTGTTGATGCTGTCGTTGCTCGGCGTGCGCGCCGACCTGGCGGCGGCGGCGCGGCTGCCGATGTTCTGGGTGAAGCTGGCGTTTCCCGCCGCTGTGGCGGCGGCGGCACTTGTTGCCGCCATGCGCCTGTCGCGCCCTGGCGTGTCGCTGGGCAAGGTGTCGGCGGGCCTGGCCGCGCCGATCATCGCCATGTGGCTGCTGGCGGCTTATGCCCTGATTGGAGCGGCGCCCGACCAGCGTGCGGCTCTGATTCTTGGCAAGACCTGGTACGTGTGCCCGTTCCTGATCGCTTTCTTGTCGGCCCCCGCATTTGGTGGCGCCCTGTGGGCCATGCGCGGACTGGCGCCGACGCGGCCGGCGCTGGCCGGCGGCGCGGCCGGCCTGCTGGCCGGCGCAGTCGCAACGACGGTCTACGCCTTGCACTGTCCCGAGATGGGCGCGCCCTTCGTGGCCATCTGGTACCTGCTTGGCATGTCGATGCCGGCCGCAGCCGGCGCTTTGCTCGGGCCGCGCTTGCTGCGCTGGTAGGCAGGCCGCCTACTCGACTCGGCAGACGTCGGCGAACTCGAAGCGGGGGCTGCGCGGGAACAGCTTGGCCGGGTCGCCGCGTCCCAGGGTGACCAGCATGAAGGACTTGACCTGGGTGCCGGCGAAGAACGCGGCGTCGGCAATTTCCGGCGTGAAGCCGGACATGGGGCCGCAATCGAGTCCGAGCGAGCGGGCGGCGAGGATCAGATAGCCTGCCTGCAAGGCGGCGTTGAGCGTCGACGATTGCTCGATCAGCGCATCATTGCCGACGAACCAGCTTCTGGCGTCGACATGGGGAAAGAGCCGGGGCAGATGCTCGTAAAAGGCCAGGTCGCGTCCGAGCAGGGCGGTGACAGGGGCCGACATCGCCTTGGCGACGTTGCCGGGCGCGAGTGCCGGGCGGAGCTTTTCCCTGGCCTCGGGCGTGCGGACGAAGACGATGTGCAGCGGGCAGGAATTCGCGCCGGTCGGACCCCATTTCATGAGGTCATGCAGGGCATGGAGTGTCTCGTCGCCGACCGGTTCGTCGAGGAAGCCGTTGTGACTGCGCGCGGTGCGGAAGAGTTGATCAAGGGCGGTATCGGCAAGGGGAGGGTTCATGCGGGCTCCAGGGGAACTACAGTGGGAATGTGTGGCCGCCGCCAGTGCGACGATGGCGACATTTTAGGCGTTGGTGGCGCGGCGCGTAGAATCCGTAGGCCATGAAATCCCGTAGCGAGAATCTCATCGACCTGCTGCACGGCTGCTCCGATGCCGCGTTGGCGACTCATTCCCTGGCCGTGCCGGGTTTCCCGTTCGCCACCGCGCTGCCCTTCGCCACCGACGAGCGCCATCGGCCGGTGTTCCTGATTTCCCGTCTGGCCGAGCACACCCAGAACCTGGCCGCCGACGCGCGCGCCAGCCTGCTGGTTCGCCGCCTGTTGCCGGCTGGGGAAATGGTCCGCGCCACCCTGGTAGGGCACGTCCGGCCGATTGATGCCGAGCCGCTCCTGGTGGCGCGCTATCTGCGTTATCAGGCCGATGCGGGGCGCTTTCTGCAATTGGGCGACTTCCACTTCTTCCGCCTCGAACCGGTGCAGGCGCGCATCGTCGGCGGTTTTGCTCAGGCGGGCTGGCTCGCCGGCGACCGGCTTGTGGACGGCCCCGCGCTGTCTTTGGGCGAGGAAGCCGACTTGATAGATTCGCTGCGGTCGCTCTTGCCGGCGACTGCCCGACTGCTCGGCATCGACCGCCACGGTGTCGACCTGCATCTCGCCGGTGGGCGCCACCGCGGCGCCTTTGCCGATGCTCCCGTCCACAACAATGCCGTTCTTGCCGCGGTGCAGCGCATCGTAAACGAGCTCCAGGACTGAGATTCCGTCGATCTACCGGTGTTCTTGACCCGAGTCAAGGAATGGCCTTGGCCCGAGAACGTACAGTCCGCCCACGCTGCATGGGGCAGCTTCGTCACCCAAGGGGGGCTTATGAGCGGGACTTTTACCACCTCGATGGCGCGAAACATCTTTTTCGGCGGGACGTTCTTCTTCCTGCTGGTGTTTCTAGCGCTGACTTTCCAAAATGAGCAGATCATTCCGCAACGGGATCAGCGCGCGCAACTAGCCGCCAACCCGGCCATTGCCGAGGGCAAGAAGCTCTGGGAGACCAACCAGTGCATCGGTTGCCACACCCTGCTCGGCGAAGGCGCCTATTTCGCGCCGGAACTCGGCAACGTCTACAAGCGCCGCGGCCCTGACTTCATCAAGGCCTGGATCAAGTCGCAGCCGACCGGCACGCCAGGTCGCCGCCAGATGCCGCAGTTCAATTTCACGGACAAGCAGTTGGATGAACTCGTCGCGTTCTTCAAGTACGTGTCCGAGATCAACACCGCCAACTGGCCGCCCAACATTGAAGGCTGAGACCGGAGGAATATGACTATGCAATATCAAATCTCAAGCGGTCGCCAAGCTCTACTTCATTGCGGCCATCGGCCTGTTCGCCGCCCAGATCCTGTTCGGCCTCGTCATGGGCCTGCAGTATGTGATCGGTGATTTCCTGTTCCCGGCCATTCCCTTCAACGTGGCGCGCATGGTGCATACCAACGCGCTGATCGTCTGGCTGCTCATGGGCTTCATGGGCGCTGCTTACTACCTGATTCCGGAAGAGGCGGAAACGGAATTGTTCAGCCCGAAACTGGCGATCGCCATGTTCTGGATCTTCCTCGTCGCGGCGGCCTTGACGGTGCTCGGCTATCTGCTGGTGCCGTATGCCAGGCCTGGCGAAGATGACCGGCAACGATCTGCTGCCGACCATGGGTCGAGAGTTCCTTGAACAACCATTGCCAACCAAGCTGGGCATCGTCGTGGTGGCGCTGGCCTTCCTGTTCAACATCAGCATGACCGTGCTCAAGGGCCGCAAGACCTCGATCAGCATCGTGCTGCTGCTGGGTCTCTGGGGGCTGGCACTGTTCTTCCTGTTCTCCTTCTACAACCCGGACAACGTCGTGCGGACAAGTTCTACTGGTGGTGGGTGGTTCACCTCTGGGTGGAAGGCGTGTGGGAACTGATCCTCGGCGCGCATCCTGGCTTTCGTGCTGATCAAGGTGACGGGTGTCGACCGCGAAGTGATCGAAAAGTGGCTGTACGTGATCGTCACGCTGACGCTGATCACCGGCATCATCGGTACCGGTCACCACTACTACTGGATCGGCACGCCGGAGTACTGGCAGTGGTGGGGTTCGATCTTCTCCGCGCTGGAGCCGATCCCCTTCTTCGCCATGACCCTGTTCGCCTTCAACATGGTGAACCGTCGTCGCCGCGACCACCCGAACAAGGCCGCGACGCTGTGGGCCCTCGGTACCGGCGTGATGGCCTTCCTGGGCGCGGGCGTCTGGGGTTTCCTGCACACGCTGGCACCGGTCAACTACTACACGCACGGTACGCAGATCACCGCCGCGCACGGTCACATGGCCTTCTACGGCGCCTACGTGATGGTCGTGCTGACGATGATCTCCTACGCGATGCCGATTGTCCGCGGTCGCGCGGCCAACTCGAACAAGGCCCAGGTGGTGGAAATGTGGAGCTTCTGGCTGATGACCATCGCCATTGTCTTCATCACCTTGTTCCTGACGGCGGCGGGCATCCTGCAGGTGTGGCTGCAGCGTGTTTCCTCGGCGCCGGTGTCCTTCATGGATGCGCAGGACCAGGTTGCCTTGTTCTACTGGATGCGCGAATGGGCCGGCGTGGTGTTCCTGGTCGGTCTGCTGGTGTACATCTGGAGTTTCTTCATCAAGGGTGACGACAAGGCCTCGGCCTAAGTTCCCGAAGCGGCGTCAGTCGCGCAACATCAGAACGGCGCCCTGCAAAGGGGCGCCGTTTTGTTTTTGTGGGCGAGGTTCTTGTTCTTGCGACGAGCGTCTGCCTCAGCGTCGCTCGCGGACCACGAAGGGTTCGATCAGCGCCTCCTGCACGGAATCCGGGCGGTTGCGGGCGCCGTCGAAATTGGCGTTCCAGACGTCGGCATTGGCGAGATCCGCTCCGGCCATGTCGGCATTCATGAACACGGCATGGCGCAGAGTGGCGCCGAGCAGTTTGGTGCCCAGTAGTCGGGCGCCCGAGAAATCGACTTTCTCGGCGGCGGCGCCGGTCAGGTCGGCGCCGGACAGGTCCGTGCCGACCATCTTGGCGTCGGACATGACGCCGCGAAAGGTATAGCAGTCCTTGATCGAACCACCGGAGAGGTCGATGCCTTCCATCAGGATGTCCTTCAGGTAGGCGCCGGTCAGATCGGCACGTTGCGCCTTGGTGTTGATCAGATTGGCGCCGAACAGGTAGGCCCCGGCCAGACGTGCATCGGAAAGGTCGGCATCGTCGAAGGTGGCATGGAACAGGTCGGCTTTGCGCAGGTCGGCACGATTGAGACGCGCGCCGGTGAAGTTGGCCCATTTGGCGTTGCTGCCCCGAAAATCTGCATCCTCCAGCCGGGCCTTTCTGAAGTCGGTACTTTCGAGCTTGGCGCCAGTGAAGCGGGCACCGCGCAGATCCAGGCCAGCCAGCTTCTGCCGGGTGAAGTCGCACCCGGAAAGGTCGGTACCCGCGGCCGGCTTGCGACAGTTGCCCGTCGCCAGATCGGCAGCCAGCGCCTGGGCGGCGAGGCCACCGAGCATGATCAAGAGCCATGCGGATCGAGTGGCGGCGGGACTTCGTTGGGGGGGTACTTCGATTCTGTTCATCTTGCCTCCATGGTCGCCGGCACAGCTTATCTCAGGTCAAGGCGGATCATATTGACATTCCCTAATATGCCGGCATGACTCTCATTAGCGCCGCCATCACCGCACCCGCTTCCGCACCCGCCGGTGCGCGCCACCCCCCCGGCGATCTTGCCATCTGGGTCTTCATCCTCGCCGAGCTTCTGGCCTTCGGTGTCTTCTTCACCACCTATGTGGTGACGCGGATGAAGAATGTTCCCCTGTTCGACGAGATGCAACTGACGCTGGACCGCAATGCCGGGGCGCTGAATACCGTCCTGCTGATCACCGGCAGTTGGTGCGTGGCTCGGTCCGTTGCGGCAATTCAGATCGACGAGAAGGTCAAGAGCGCCCGGTGGCTGCTCTGGGGAATTTTCGCCGGTGCCGGATTCCTCGTGGTGAAGGTGTTCGAGTACTCGGCCAAGTTCGCGGCCGGAGTCAATCTCGCGACCAATACGTTTTACATGTTCTACCTGTCCCTGACCTTTTTCCACTTCATGCACGTCATTCTCGGCATGGTGATTCTGCTCGCCGTGTGGTGGAAGGCTCGCCAGGGCGGCTATTCGGCGGCCGATCACCATGGCCTGGAAACGGGCGCCTCGTACTGGCACATGGTCGATCTGGTCTGGATCGTCCTGTTCCCGCTCGTTTACGTGATGAGGTAAGCGACATGAACGCGCGCAGACTCGACATCATCTGGCTGGTCCTGGTCGCCGGCACCCTCCTGACCTGGTGGATGGGCGAATCCGGCTCGGCTGGACCGGCGGCCGTGCTCGGCATCCTGGCCATCGCCGCGGTGAAGGGCATCCTGATCATTCGCGACTTCATGGCCTTGCGCGGTGTCAAGTTCTTCTGGCCGGCGATGGTGATAGGCTGGCTCTTGTTGGTGCTGACCATTATCATGGCCGCCTACTGGAAAGGACTGTGATGGACAGGCGCACCGAGACGACCACCGCAACCGCTGCGGTGGAACTCCCTTACTACGAAGCCGCCGGCAACGAGGTCGATCTGTTCGAGCACGCCTGGCGCAACCATTTGCCGGTACTGATCAAGGGGCCGACCGGCGTCGGCAAGACCCGCTTTGTCGCCTACATGGCCGCCAAGCTTGGCCTGCCGCTGTTCACCGTCGCCTGTCACGACGACCTCACGGCGGCCGATCTCGTCGGTCGGCACCTGATCGGCGACGGGGAAACCTACTGGTCCGACGGTCCCCTGACGCGCGCGGTGCGCGAAGGCGGCATCTGCTACCTGGACGAGGTGGTGGAGGCGCGCAAGGACACCACCGTGGTCATCCACCCACTGGCCGACCATCGTCGCGTGCTGCCCATCGACCGAACCGGCGAGCTGCTGCGCGCGCCGGACCGTTTCATGCTGGTGGTTTCGTACAACCCCGGCTACCAGAACTTTCTCAAAGGCATGAAACCTTCGACGCGCCAGCGCTTCGTGTCGATGCGTTTCGAATTTCCGGCGGCGGCGCGCGAAGAGGCCATCCTCATCGGCGAGACCGCTTGCGCGCCGATGGTGGCAACCCAATTGGTCTCGATCGGCCGCAGCCTGCGGGCCTTGAAGGATGTTGATCTCGAGGAAGTGGCGAGCACCCGCCTGCTGGTCTATGCGGCGCTGCTGATCCGCGATGGCCTCGATCCGGTCGAGGCCTGCCGCGCGGCGCTGGTCGAAAGTCTGACCGACGATATCGAAGTCGCCGCCGCGCTGATGGAGGTGGTGCTTGCCACATTTGGCCGCTGACCCGCCGGGCCAGGGTCTGGCCGTCGCCGCCGAGGCGCTGTATCTGGCCAACCTGATGCTCGCCCCCGGCCTGGCTTTCCTGGCCATCCTCTGGCTATGGTGGCGCCGCGCTGCCGCGCCGCCGCTGGCCCGCTGCCATCTGGATCAGACCTTCTTCGTCAGCCTCTGGGGCGGGGCGCTGATCGTCGTCGCCAATGCTGCCCTGTTCCTGATCTTCGGCTGGGATTGGGAATGGACCTGGGTGATCGTCGTCATCTATTTCACCTGCGTCCATTCGACGCTGATCCTGCTCGGCGTGGTCGGCCTGTCGAAGGCGCTGGCCGGCAAGCCCTATCGCTACCCCCTGGTCGGACCCCACTGCGGCTGACATGGAAGAATGGGTTGGCGGTCTCTGGGACCGATGGATCACCCGCAGCGCGCGCCGCGACTATCCCGAGGCGGCGATCAAGCTCGCCGATATCGAAAAAACGCTGGGGGTGCTGTTCCGCGCCCTGGGGGGAGATGCCGGCCTGCGCGTGGCGCCGGCGGCGGATCAACGTCATGGCGCGCGCCGCCGCTGGCTGTCGCGCGTTGCCGGCACCGACGATCGTGCCGCCCTCGCATCGCTCGATGTCGAGACGCTGCGCCTGCCTCCGGCGATTGCGTTGTTCCCGGACAGGGCGCTCAATCGCGATCTCTATCTGTGGCTGATCGCGGCGGCGGCGCATGAACCGGCGCCCTCCGGGCACCCGTGGATCGTGCGCAACCAATTGGCGACGCTGCGGGCGCTCCACGCCTACCCCGGCCTGGAACCGCGCTACCGGCGCCTGGTGGCCGCGACGCTGGCCGAGCGCATTGCCCCGGAGGCCATGCCCGCCGACGAGGCCGCCCAGGAGCGGGCGGTGCGTCTCGCCCTCCAGGAGCCGGGCGCGGTGGCCGCCATGCCGGCGCTGACGGCGCGCAAGGCCAGGCCCCTCCAACCGGTACCCGTGTGGCTGTATCCATCGCCGTTGGCCGGTGCGCCGCAAGGGCATTCGAATATCGAACCGAAGGAGGGCGACGACACCAACGAGAACAAGGCCGAGGAAGTGGCGGTCGGCGACAAGCGCTACCAGGCCGAGCGCACCGAAATGCCCGACAACGAATCGCCGATGATCCTGATGTTCCGCGCCGAAAGCCTCCTGTCGTGGGCCGAGTACATCAAGGTCAATCGCGCTTTGGACGACGACCCGGATCCCAATGCCGCCGCCGTGGCCAACGACATGGACAAGCTGAGCATCGCCCAGGATGGCGAGCGGGTCGCCTCCAAGGTGCGCTTCGACCTCGACCTGCCGTCCGCGGCCGAGGACGATGTGCCGTTGGGTCCCGGCATCGCCTTGCCGGAGTGGGACTGGAAGCGCCATGAAATGCGGCCCGATTTCTGCCGCCTGCAAACCATGGAGGCGCGGCACATCGCCCCCACGCCACTGCCAGAACATCTGCGTCGGCCGGCAAGAAAGCTGCGCAGCCAGTTCGCCGCCCTGGCGCCGACCCGCCGCTGGCTCAAGGGGCAACCCGATGGCACAGAGCTGGACGTCAACGCCTGCGTGCGCCTGCACGCCGACCGCCTGGCCGGGCAGCACTTTTCCGGCGCCGGCGCCTACCTCAGCCAGAATCAGCGCGAGCGCGATCTGGCCTGCCTGGTGCTGGCCGACTTGTCGCTATCGACCGACGCCTGGGTGTCCGACAAGCATCGGGTCATCGACGTCATTCGCGACAGCCTGATGCTGTTTGGCGAGGCGCTCGCCGCCACCGGCGATCGTTTCGCCTTTCACGGTTTTTCCTCCTTGAAGCGCAACAACGTGCGCTTCCACAACATCAAGGAATTCGCCGCGCCCTTCGACGGCGAGGCGCGCGGCCGGATCGCCGCGCTCAAGCCGGGCTACTACACGCGCATGGGGGCCGGGATTCGCCATGCCACCACGCTGCTCGAGAAGCAGCCCTGCGCGCTGCGGCTGCTGCTGATCCTTTCCGACGGCAAGCCGCACGACATGGACCACTACGAGGGGCGGTTCGGCATCGAGGACACCCGCATGGCGCTGATCGACGCCCGCCGCGCGGGATTGAAACCCTTTTGCGTCACCATCGATCGCGAGGGCGCCTCGTATCTGCCGCACATGTTCGGTCCCGGCGGCTTCACGGTGCTGAGAAAGCCGGAAGAGCTGCCGATCCGGTTGCCGCTGCTCTACGCGCAGTTGACCGGCACTTGATCCCGGTGGTTGCTCGTCCGGTCTACAATGCCGGCCATTCATTGTTGTCAACAACGAGGAGCCTGAAATGAAGAAGCTATTGATTGCGGCCGTCTTGACCGCCACCGCCACCGGCGCGCTGGCGGAGTCCATGATGAAAGCGGGGCTCTGGGAGGTTCGCACGCTGAAGCAGGTCATGGATGGCCAGGACATGACGGCGCAGATGGCCGCCATGCAGACCGAGATGCAGCAGGCCATGGCCAACATGCCGCCGGCGCAGCGCAAGCAGATGGAGCAGATGATGGGCAAGCAGGCCCGGCCCAGCGCCAACGTGCATCGCCTGTGCATCAGCCCGGAAATGGCCGCGCAGGACAAGCCGATGGTGTCCGCGGACGGCAAATGCGAGCCGACCAAGGTGAGTCGCAGCGGCAACAAGTCGACCTTCGAGATGAACTGCGCCAGCGACGGCCACACCATGGTCGGCAAGGGCGAGAGCATCACGGCCGGCGACACCATCAGCACCAAGATGGATATGACGATGACCGACGCACGCGGCAAGCACACCATGCAAACCGAGTCGCAGATGAAGTTCGTCGGCACCGACTGCGGCGGCCTGAAGCCGGCGGATCAGATGGTCCGGGAAATGCAAGCCGCCCGAAGGAAGTAGACCGATGTGCCGAGAAATGGCGAAGGACGCGCCTTCGCCATGATGAAACTCCAGATGCAAACCGCCGAGTCCGGACCGCTCGGGAAGTTGTTTGCCTTCCTGGCGGGCGTGATCCTGCTGATCGTGGGGTTCATGTTTTCCATGGTGATCCTTGCCGTCGTCGCTGTCGTGGGCCTCGCGGTATGGGCCTACCTTTGGTGGAAGACCCGGGACCTGCGCAAGGCCATGCGGGAACGTCCGCCGGGTGGCCATGTGGTCGATGGCGAGGTCGTGGTGGTCGATGACCCACCGCCAAGCCGGATAGCCGACGACTCGGACACCCGGGGGAAATAGCTGCGCCCGGGCCGGCGCTGTTACAGTTGCCGCTTTCAGCCGAGGATTGCCCCATGAAGAACCTGACCGTAGTGATTCGCGCCGAGCTGGAGGTACCGGACGACTGGGAACTGGTCGAACATCCGTCCGGAATTCAGGTCCTGAAAATCGGCGATGAATTCGTCGACTTCGATCTGGCGCCCCTGGCAACGCGATCGACGGCGCCGGATGCCGAATGGTCGGATGCCGACTCACCGGTGATCGGGCTGGTCCTGGACAGTGTGGTCGGGCTGGAGGCCGATCTGGGCATCGTCACCCGCCACTGAACGTGGTGCCTGGCAGGCCTTGCCCCGCCTACCGTGCCCCCACCTGGCTGCCGGGCGGCCACGCGCAGACCATCTATCCCTTGTTGATCAAGGCGCCGCCGCCCGGCTACCGGCGCGAGCGATGGGAGACGCCAGATGGTGACTTCATCGACCTCGACTGGCTCGATGGGTCGCGTGAGGCGCCGCTGCTGCTGCTCTTTCACGGTCTCGAAGGCGGCTCGGCCAGCCACTACGCCACGGCGCTGATGGCCGCCGTCCAAGCGCGCGGCTGGACCGGTGTTGTTGCGCACTTTCGCGGCTGCTCGGGCGAGCCGAACCGCCTGCCGCGCGCCTATCATTCGGGTGATTCCGACGAGGTGGATTGGGTGCTGCGCCGCCTCCACAATCGGTTTCCGGCGCTGCGCGTTCATGCGGTTGGCGTCTCGCTCGGCGGCAACGCGTTGCTCAAGTGGCTGGGCGAGCGGGAATCACTCGCCGGCGACGTGATCACCGCTGCCGCCTCGGTCAGCGCGCCGCTCGATCTGGCCGCCTGCGGCCACCACCTCGGTCGCGGCTTCAACAGGGTTTACACCGGGCACTTCCTGCGGACGCTGAAGAAGAGCGCCGCCGAAAAACTCATCCACTTTCCCGGTATCTTCGATGGCCAGCGCATGGCCGGCGCGCGTACCCTATACGAGTTCGATGATGTCGTTACCGCGCCGCTGCACGGTTTTCTCGGCGCCGACGATTATTGGCGGCGCGCCTCCGCGAAGCCGCTGCTGCGCGGCATCCGTATCCCGACCTTGCTGCTCAACGCGCGGAACGATCCGTTCCTGCCCGCGCATGCGCTTCCCGGGGCCGATGAAGTTTCGGCCACGGTAACGCTGGAACTGCCCCGCGAGGGCGGCCACGTCGGTTTCGTGACCGGCAGCCTGCCCGGACGACTGGACTGGCTGCCGCAACGGCTCCTGCATTTTTTCGACCACGCAGCCTGACGCGGTCGTCCTGGTCTGGTTCAGGCGAACAGCCAGGGCTGCGCCGCCCGGTGCTTTGCCTCGAAGGCCTTGATTTCGTCCGCGTGTTGCAGCGTCAGGCCGATTTCGTCTAGGCCGTGCAGCAGGCAATGCTTGCGGTGCGGGGTGATGTCGAAGGCGAATGATTCGCCCGTCGGCGTTGTGATCTCTTGCGTCTCCAGATCGACGGCGAGGCGATAGCCTTCCGTGGCCGCGCATTCGGCGAACAGCTTGTCGAACTGCAGCAGCCGGCAGCACGATGGGCAGGATGCCGTTCTTGTAGCAGTTGCCGAAGAAGATGTCGGCGAAAGACGGTGCGATGACCACCTGGAAGCCGTAGTCCTCGATGGCCCAGGGCGCGTGTTCGCGGCTGGAACCACAGCCGAAGTTGTCGCGTGCCAGCAGGACTTGCGCCCCCTGGTAGCGCGGCTGGTTGAGGACGAAGTCCTTCTTCAGCGGCCGGTTGGCACAGTCCATGCCCGGTTCGCCCTGGTCGGCGTAGCGCCACTCGTCGAACAGGTAGGGACCGAAGCCCGAGCGCTTGATCGACTTGAGGAACTGCTTGGGAATGATGGCGTCGGTATCGACGTTGGCGCGGTCTAGCGGGCAGACCACGCCGTTGATCCTGGTGAATGCTTTCATGTCTGTTCTTCGTTTAGAGCTGGTTGCGGATGTCGACGAAGTGTCCGGCAATCGCCGCCGCTGCGGCCATTTCCGGGCTGACCAGGTGGGTGCGGCCGCCCGGCGCCCTGGCGGCCTTCGAAATTGCGGTTCGAGGTCGAGGCGCAGCGCTCGCCCGGCTCCAGGCGGTCGGCGTTCATGGCCAGGCACATCGAGCAGCCCGGCTCGCGCCATTCGAAACCGGCGTCGATGAACACCTTGTCCAGCCCTTCGGCTTCGGCCTGGCGCTTGACGATGCCGGAACCCGGCACGACCAGGACCTGCTTGACGCTCGCCGCCTTCTTCTTGCCCTTGGCCACCTTGGCGGCGGCGCGCAGGTCCTCGATGCGCGAATTGGTGCAAGAGCCGATGAACACCTTGTCCAGCCTGATGTCGCCGATCGGCGTGTCGGCGGCGAGGCCCATGTATTGCAGCGCCCGCTCGATGCCGGCGCGTTTCTGCGCATCCGCCTCATTGGCCGGATTGGGCACCCGGGCACCGATCGGCAGCACCTGCTCGGGTGAGGTGCCCCAGGTCACCTGCGGCTCGATGGCCGCCGCGTCGAGTTCCACCACGGCGTCGAATTGCGCGTCGGCATCGGACTTCAGTGTGTTCCAGTAGGCCACGGCGCGCTCCCAGTCGGCTCCCTTGGGCGCGTAGGGACGGCCTTTGAGATAGTCGATGGTCTTCTCGTCCGGCGCCACCAGACCGGCGCGGGCGCCGCCCTCGATGGCCATGTTGCAGAGGGTCATGCGGCCTTCGATGGACAGGCCGCGAATCGCCGAGCCGCCGAACTCGATGGCGTAGCCCGTACCGCCGGCGGTGCCGATCTTGCCGATGATGGCCAGCGCCACGTCCTTGGCGGTCACGCCCTTGCCGAGCTGGCCCTCGACCTTGACCAGCATGCGCTTGGAACGCTTGGCCACCAGCGTCTGGGTGGCCAGCACGTGCTCGACTTCCGAGGTGCCGATGCCGTGCGCCAGCGCGCCGAAAGCGCCGTGGGTGGAGGTGTGGCTGTCGCCGCAAACCACCGTCATGCCGGGTAGCGTGGTGCCGTTCTCCGGGCCGATGACGTGGATGATGCCCTGGTTGGCATGCTTGAACGGGAAATAGACCAGCGCGCCGAAATCCTTGATGTTGGCGTCAAGCGTTTCCACCTGCAGGCGCGAGATCGGATCCTTGATGCCTTCGTCCCAGTGGTCGGTCGGCGTGTTGTGGTCGGGGTTGGCGACGATACTTTCCTTGCGCCAGGCCTTGCGGCCGGTCAGGCGCAGACCCTCGAAGGCCTGCGGGCTGGTCACTTCGTGCATGAGGTGGCGGTCGATATAGATCAGGCAGGTGCCGTCGCTTTCCTCGCGCACCACATGCGAATCCCAGAGCTTGTCGTAAAGCGTCGTGCCGGTCATGGCGGTTCTCGTCAATGGACAAGTGCTAAGGATACATCAGGCGGGCAGCGACTCTTCCAGAGGGTGGCATTGATCGGCCCGTTGCTTGGTCGTCGGTGCTTTGGGCGGGACGTCAACCCGCCCCCGGCGTCCGGAGCAAGAGTCGGCTGCTAGAGCATTCCTACCACCCACTTCGTCACCGTACCGGTCGCATGGGCGCATTTGTCGCCTCGGGCGTCGCTGAACGCCTTGTACTCTGCAGTATTCCACATGTCATAGGTGCGTCCGGCAAATTGCTGCTGCAACTCCCTGCAGGTCAAGCCGCCAAACTCGCTTCGGAATCGCTCCGTCAGTTCTTTGGCCTTCTGAAAGTTGCCGATATACCGACCCTTGTCGAGCTTGTCCCGATCCCGGCCATACTTGGCGCTCAAGGCCATGAGACCACCGCTGAGCGCGCCGCACACGCCCTCGCCAACCAGACCGCCGCCACCGGACAGCCCGTGACTGGCCTTGATCGTCTGGTCATCGATGATACCCACGGTCTCCTGGATCGCGGCCAGTACGCATTGGGGGCAGCATCCGTAGTCGAGGTCGTATTTGGCGGCCTTTTCATAGGCTCGCTCACCGAGTTCATGCTTCTCGTCAGGGCTCATCACTACCTCTTGGTGAATTAGTAACGGCTAATGTACTGCAACGGCCCGGGGCGCACAATGATTCTCATTTCACCTGTCCCGCCAGTCGTATCGCCTCGCCGATGGAACGCGCGCGGACCGGGTATTTGTGGCAAGCCGAGTAGCTCGACGAGTGCCCCGAACGCGCCGCCACGACGCCCTTGAGTCGCTTCGGTTGCGCCGCGCGTCTCCTCACGCAATCACGCCGGACGTATGATGCAGGTATGAGCACTGGAAGAGGAGCTTGCCGCCATGCTGCTTGAGTTGACGTCAACGGCCTTTGCCCGCGGTGGCGAAAGCCCGTCGGAGTTTACCTGCGAAGGGCGGGGCATCTCGCCGCCGCCTCAAGCGTCGCTGAGCGGCCATGTCGTCGCGCAGGGCGAACTGGTGGGGAGTTACCAGAGGTGCAAGTGACCGGGCTGGCGCCCATTGCGGACCGGGGGCGCCGCCCGCGCGGTAGAAGTGAGGCCATCGCTTGAGCCTGCGCGCCCGCATCCTCCTTCTGGTGCTGGTTGCCTCCGTGCTGCCGGTGCTGGCCATGCTCTGGCTGATCCTGGAGAATCGCGCCACGACCGTGGTGGAGGCGCGCAACCAGCTTGTGGCCCGGGTCGAGATCATTGCCAAAGACCTGGACGACAAGATCGCCGGCACGGCGCAGTTGCTGTTCGGGTTGGGCCGCGTGCCCATCGTTGGCAGCGACGACCAGGAGGCCTGTTCCGTCTTCCTGGGCGAGGTGCTCAAGGAGCACCCGCAGTACACCGGGTTGCTCACCATCAAGCCGGACGGCAGCCTGTATTGCGACTCTCTGCGCTCCGGTCGCGTGCTCAAACTGAATGATCGCGCCTATTTCCAACAAGCCTTGACCGCGCGGGGTCCGGTGGTGGAGGCCGCGGTCGGGCGTCTCACCGGCAAGGGCGTACTGCAGATCGCCTACCCGGTGCGCGACGGTGACGGCCGCTTGCGCTACATCCTGCTGGCGTCGCTGGACATGGATGCGTACGGCCAGTCGGTGGCGCTGACCCTGCCCTATGCGCACATGCATTTCCAAATCTGGAATCGCGACGGCTCCGTCATCATGGACAACCCGGGTCCCGGTTCGGCCAGGATGGAGGTTGGACCTGGGCAACGCCAGTTCATGCTGGCTCCGTCGGAAAAGGGCAGCGAAACCCTCGGGACGGATTCGCGGGCGCGGATCTGGGTGAAGGCGTCGCTGCCCCGATCGCAGGATGCCGGGCTGCGCCTGGCGCTGAGCGTTCCCGAAGCCGACCTCAACGAAGGTGTCGACGCCCGGTTCAGGCGCGCCCTGCTTGGACTCGTGGCGCTGGCGGTGCTGACTTTTCTCGGGGCCGCGGTACTGAGCGAGTTCGCCGTGCGGCGCCAGACCGCTCGTCTGATGCGGGCGATTTCAAGGATGGACGAGGGGCGGTACGACCTGCGGATCGGCGCCCCTTATCCGCGCGGCGAACTGGGGCAGGTGATGCGGGCGCTCGATCGTATGGCCGGCTCGCTGGAGCGGCAGCGCCGGGAGATCGAACGCAATACCGAGGCGCTGGAGCGCCAGGCGCGAATCGATCCGCTCACCAACCTCGCCAATCGCCACATGCTGACCAGCCGGCTCGACCAGGCGTTTGACCCACGCGAAATGCGCCAATCGCGTCGCCGGCGTTTTGATGCTCGATCTTGACCGCTTCAAGACGGTGAACGACAGCCTCGGGCACAGCCAGGGCGACGAGCTGCTCAAGGAAGTGGCCGGTCGCCTCAGCGAATGCATACGCGAAGACGATACCGTCGCACGCTTTGGCGGCGACGAGTTCGTGGTGGTGATGGCCGACATGGCCGACGTGGACGATATCGTGCCGGTGGCGCGAAAGATCCTCGCCGCCCTGGTCCAGCCGGTCGATATGGGGCTGCAGGTGCTGTCGGTGAGCACCAGCCTGGGCATCGCCGTCTATCCGCGCGATGGCGAAACGGCCGACGAGCTGCTGCGCTATGCCGACATGGCCATGTATCGCGCCAAGGCGCAGGGCGGCAACGCGATGGCCTTCTTCACCCCCGAGATGAAGCAGGCCATGGTCGACCGCCTGCGCACCGAGGCTGGCTTGCGCCGCGCCCTGGACGAAGGTGAGCTGCGCCTGCACTTCCAGCCGATCATCGACGTCCGGAGCGACCGGGTGAGCTCGGCGGAGGCCTTGGTGCGCTGGGCCGATCCCGAGCGTGGCCTGGTGTCGCCCCTGCAATTCATTCCGATTGCCGAGGAAACCGGCCTCATCGTCCCCATCGGCGACTGGGTGCTGCGCGAGGCCTGCGCGCAGGCCCGTTCCTGGCAGGATCTCGGCATGGGCGAAATACCGGTGGCCGTCAATCTCTCGGCACGCCAGTTCCGGGCCGGCTCACTGGAAGAGTCGGTCGTCCAGGCCCTGCGTGCCAGCCACTGTCCGGCTTCCCTGCTTCATCTGGAAATTACCGAGAGCTCGATCATGGAGCAGGTCGACCAGGCGCTGGAAACCATGCACCGACTGACCGCGCTGGGCGTGCGGCTGACGATCGACGACTTCGGCACCGGATACTCATCGCTGAGCCAGTTGAAGCTGTTTCCAGTCAGCACGCTCAAGATCGATCGTTCGTTCGTGCGCGACATCCAGATCGACGCCAACGACGATGTCCTGGTCGACGCGATCATCGCGTTGGCGCGGAAGCTCGATCTGCGCACGGTCGCCGAAGGCGTGGAGACGCCGGCGCAGGCGACTTTCCTGGCGGCGAAGGGTTGTGACGAATACCAGGGCTATCTGTTCTCGCACCCCGTCGAGGCGGCGGCCTTCGTGGCGTTCGTGCGCGAGCGGAACGGCCGCTGAGCCGAGCTTTGCGCGTCAGCCCGCCGGGCTGGCCGGCGGCAAGTTCCACGTCGTCCAGCCACTCCGCGCGGTGCCGCTGCCGTCGATCTCGAAGGGGTGCCGGGAGGTACAGGCGACGTAACCGGCGATTGCCGGGTTGCTCATAAATCGTTCGCTCCTTCCGATGCGTATCCCCGGCCGAGTTTATTCGCCCCGCTCCACGTAACCCGCCTCCCGCTGGCTGCGAACTGCCAGCACGAAGGCGGCGTCGATCTCCGCGACGTAGCGATACAGCGCGAGATAGCCGTGGGAGCGGCGGCCGATGATGAGCTCGCGCTTGCCGTTTGCGGCAGGTCGGCCGATTAGGGGATTGTTTTCCAGCACATCCAGCGCGCCGATGATTTCGCCGATGCGCCGTTCCGGATGCTCAACCTGATAGGTGGCGAGGTGTTCGAGAATGCGCTCGAAATCATCTGCGACCTCGGGCGCAAGCTCGATGCGTGTCACCGTCAGCGTGCCAGCTTGCGCGCTGTGGGCCGTTTGGCTGGCTTGCCGGCGATGCGCCTTTCCAGATAGGCACGCATGTCACTCCAGGGAATCGTCATGCCGGTGGCGACTACCTTGGCGTAGCGCTCCTCGGCCAACGCGTTGAAGTCGGCGCGGCGTTCCTCGTTCGCGGCTTTTTCTGAAATGGCGTCGAGGATGAAGGCATGGGCAGTTGTGCCGGCGCGTGCAGCGGCCGCAGTAACTTTGGCTTTCAGTTCTTCCGGTAGGCGGATGGTCGTGGTGGTCATGGCGATCTCCAGCGGGATTGCTCATGCAGACTGTAGCACAGTCGTGCTACATCTGGGGGCGAAATGTGGCGACCCAGTACGACTGGCATTTGGCCGTGCCGCTCAGCCGCCGCCTGCTTCGCTTCCTGGTCGCGCATCAGCTTGTACTCCATGGCATCGACCAGCGCCTGCCAGGAGGCGTTGATGATGTCGGTGGAGACGCCGATGGTGGTCCAGCTCTCGTGGCCGTCGGTCGATTCGATCAGCACGCGCACCTTGGCGGCGGAGGCCTTGTCGGAATCGAGCACGCGCACCTTGTAGTCGGTCAGGCGGATTTCGCCGATGGCCGGATAGAGGCGCTCCAGCGCCTTGCGCGCGGCGCGGTCGAGCGCATTGACCGGGCCGTCGCCCTCGGCGACGGTGAGCACTTCCTGGTCGCCGACGCGCACCTTGATGATCACCGATGAATTCACTTCATTGACCGCACGGCTCGTTGACGATGACCTTGAACTCGACCAGTTCGAAGAACGGCGTGTAGCGGCCGAGCATCTTGCGCACCACCAGCTCGAAGGAGCTTTCCGCCGCCTCGAACTGGTAGCCCTCGTGCTCGAGTTCCTTGAGCTTGTCGATGATCTTGCGCGTCTCGGGCGAATCCTTGGCCAGCGTCGGGTCGATGGCGTTGATGCGCGCCAGCAGCGTGCTGCGCCCGGCCACCTCGGACATCAGCACGCGCCGGCTGTTGCCGACCAGTTCGGGATTGATGTGCTCGTAGGAGATCGGGTTCTTGACCACCGCGTCGATGTGCATGCCGCCCTTGTGCGCGAAGGCGTGGCCGCCGACGTAGGGCGCCTTGTCGTTGGGCGGCATGTTGGCGATCTCGCTGACCGAGCGCGCCACCGACGGTCAGGTGGCGCATGCGCTGTCGGCGGAATGCAGCTCGATAGCCGAGCTTGAGTTGCAGGTTGGGGATGATCGAGCACAGGTTGGCGTTGCCGCAGCGCTCGCCCAGACCGTTGATGGTGCCCTGCACCTGCGTCGCGCCGGCCTGCACGGCGCGGATCGAATTGGCCACCGCCATCTCGCTGTCGTTGTGGCAGTGGATGCCGACCGCGACGTTGGGCAGCGCGCTGCGCAGACCTGTGCGGGTGATCTCGAAGATCTCGTCCGGGAAGCTGCCGCCGTTGGTGTCGCACAGGCAGACGCAGTCGGCGCCGGCGTCGACCGCCGCCGGCGAGCGTCTTCAGCGCGTAGTCGGCGTTGTCCTTGTAGCCGTCGAAGAAATGCTCGGCGTCGAACACCACTTCCTTGCCGTGCTGCTTCAGGTAGCGCACCGTGTCGCCGATCATGGCCAGGTTTTCCTCGAGCGTGGTGCGCAGGATCTCCAGCACCTGGTAGTCCCAGCTCTTGCCGAAGATGGCGATGGCGGAGGTGCCGGCCTTGAGCAGGGACTGGAGGTTGGCGTCGTCGCCGACCGCGATGCCGACCTTGCGCGTCGCGCCGAAGGCGATGATGCGCGCGTTGCACAAGCTTGAGCGTCGCCGCGCGGGCAAAGAACTCCAGATCCTTCGGGTTGGAGCCGGGATTGCCGGCTTCGATGTAGGCCGACGCCGAGCGCGTCGAGTCGTTCGACGATCTTGATCTTGTCCTCGACCGAATAGGAAATGCCCTGCGCCTGGGCGCCGTCGCGCAGGGTGGAGTCGTAGATGGAGATTCTGGCCATGGCAGTCCGTGCGGGTAGCGTTGTGCTGATGCGGTGCAGCATGAATTCTACAGGTGAAAGCCTGATCGTCGGACGCCGCCATGTCGCATACCGGACGGTGGCCGACATTCCGTGTGCCTATAATCCAGACACCATGAACGGGGCATCGAAATCGTGCGGGGCTGGTGGCCTGCCGGCGTACACCGGCGGGGTCGCGCTGCCGACCATGCTCGTCATGACGGCGGTGGTGTTCTGGACCCTGGCGCTGGGCAGCTCCCTGTTCTGGAATTTGAAGAACGACGAACGCGCCCTTCTGGACACGGCCTATGCCGAGGCAGGGGCGATTCGCGACAAGGACATGGCGTTTCGCCGCTGGGCCATGCGCCATGGCGGGGTCTATGTGCCAGTGACGGAGAAGGAGCAACCCTCGCCGCACATGGCGCACGTGCCGCGCCGGGACGTGCGCACCACCGATGGTCAGGACCTGACCCTGCGCGCGCCGGCGATCATGGTGCGCGAGATGATGGACGATTTCGCCCGTCATGACGGCAAGCGCGGCCGCATTACCGGCTTGCGCTATCTGAATCCGGCCAACGCCCCCGACGCCTGGGAAAAGGCCCAGCTCGAGGCCTTCACGCGCGGCGAGAAGAACGAAGTCTGGGAGGTGACCGACATCGACGGCAACCCATACCTGCGCTATCTGAGCGCCTGGCGCATGGAAGCCGTCTGCGTTCCGTGCCACGCGATTCTGGGCTACCAGCTCGGCGACATGCGCGGCGCGACCGGCGTCAGTTTGCCGCTGGCTCCCTATTACGAACGGCACGCGGCCGCGCGGGCCAATCTCATCCTGACCCACGGCACGCTCTGGCTGCTGGGCCTGATCGGCATCGGCTGGTCGGGCCGGGAAATGCGGGAACGGGCGCGCGAGCGGCAAAACGCCGACGAGGTCTTGCGACTGCACGCCAGCATCTTCGCGCACAGCGGCGAAGCCATCCTGGTCACCGACCGCGACAACCTGATCGTCGCCATCAATCCGGCGCTCGAACGGCTGACCGGCTACTCGTTCGACGACCTGCGCGGCCTCAATCCGCGCGCGCTCTCCGCCGGCGCCACGGCGCCGGAAACCTACGCCGAGATGTGGCGGTCGCTGCTGGATGACGGGCACTGGCAAGGCGAATTGTGGGATCGGCGCAAGGACGGCAGTCAGTACCCGAAGTGGGTGAATATTTCACTGATCCGCGATGCCGACGGCAAGGTGAGCCATCACGTGGCCAGCTTTACGGACATCAGCGAGCGCCGCAAGGCCGAGGAGCGCATCCACCGGCTGGCCCACCACGACAGCCTGACCGGTCTGTACAACCGCCACAGCCTCGAGGACCGCCTTGGCCAGGCCCTGGCCACCGCGCAACGCGAACGCTCGCCGCTGGCCGTCATATTCATCGACCTGGATCGTTTCAAGCGCATCAACGACAGCCTCGGGCACGGTGTCGGCGATGCCCTCTTGATCCAAGTCGCGCGGCGGCTGCGTGACCTGACGCGCCAGAGCGACATCGTGGCCCGCCTGGGAGGCGACGAGTTCGTTGTCGCGCTGACCGGCCTTGAAACCACCTCCGATGCCATGGTGGTGGCGGGCAAGATCCTGCACGCGCTGGCCCAGCCCTATAGCATCGAAGGCAATGTGCTCCATTGTTCCGGCAGCATCGGCGTCACGCTCTATCCGGACGATGGCGAGAGCATCGGCGACCTGATGCGCAACGCGGACACGGCGATGTATCACGCCAAGGATGCCGGACGCAACGGCATCGAGTTCTTCACCGCCGGCATGAATGCCCTGGCGGCGGAGCGGCTCGTGCTTGAAGGTGACTTGCGCCAGGCGCTGGAGGCCGGACAGTTCGAGCTCTACTACCAGCCCAAGGTCGACGCCATCGGCGGGTCGCTGGCTGGCTATGAAGCCCTGCTGCGCTGGCGCCATCCGCAACGCGGCATGATCTCGCCGCTCAAGTTCATTCCGATCGCCGAGGAAATCGGCCTGATCGAGCGCATCGGCGCCTGGGTGATCGACCGGGCCTGCCGACAGATCGCCGCCTGGCACGGCGCTGGCGGCCAGGGCATTCGCGTTGCCGTCAATCTGTCGGCGCACCAGCTGCGCTCCCGCGAGCTGGCCAGCGAGGTGCGCGGCGCGCTGGAGCGCCACGCGGTGGCCGCCGAGGCGCTCGAACTGGAGATCACCGAATCGGTGGCAATGAACGATCCGGAACAGGCGATCGGCCAATTGCATGCCCTGCGCGCCATCGGCGTGACGCTCGCCATCGACGACTTCGGCACCGGCTATTCCTCCCTTGCCTACCTCAAGATGTTGCCGATCCAGGTGCTGAAGATCGATCGCGCCTTCGTCAGCGACATCGAAACCGACGCCAACGATGCCGCCATCTGCGCCGCCACCATCGCCCTGGCCAAAAGCCTCGGGCTCAAGGTGGTCGCCGAGGGCGTGGAAACAGAGGCGCAACGGGCGTTTCTCGTCGGCCAGGGGTGCGACATCCTGCAAGGTTACCTGTTCGGCAAGCCCGAACCGGCGGATCGCTGCGTCGGCGTCGGCGCGGGGTCGTCGGGCCGGGCTGGTCCCTAGCTTCCCGTAAACTCCCGGTCTGTCGCTGGTCGACTACGGAGCAGCCGCCAGCGTTACTGCCCCGGCCAGCAGCAGTCCATGCAGCGCCGCGGCGAGTATTGTCAGCTTGATTGCCGGCGCCAAGGCGGGAGGTTGCGCTGCGTGATTCCATAGATTGCGCAGGGCGGCAACGCTGGCCGCCGCCGGTAACAGCGACAGGAGCGCGAGCATGGGCAACTGGCCGCGCAGCACCATGGCCAGCACCCAGCCATAACATAGCAGGGCAATCGCTGCGTAGCCCCAGCGGGCATTCGCGACACCAAGCCTGACAACCATGGTGCGCTTGCCGGCGTAGGCGTCGGCCCGAACATCGGGAAACTGGTTGATGTAGAGAACGTTGGCCACCAGCAAGGCAAAGCCCAGGCCGGCTGAGACCGGCGCAAAGTCGAAGACACGGCGCTGGACGAAGTCGCTGCCAACTACCACGAGCAGCCAGCCGGCGGTGATGCCGAACTCGCCCAGCCCCCGGCTTTGCAGTTTCAGGGGGGGCGCCGAGTAGGTGAGACCAACGGCCAAACCTGCCAGCCCGATCCAGATCAACCCTGGTGCGCTGTGCGCCGTCAGCCAAAGACCCGCCGGAATCACCGCGGCCAGCAGGCCGTAGCCGAATAGGCCGGCCGCGCGCAGCGACAGCACGCCGTTCTGGATAAAGCGGCTCCCTCCGGTGAAGGGAAAGACGCGCTCGGTGTTGGCGGCATCGCAGCCGCTCCGGGCATCGTAGTAGTCGTTGATAACGTTGGCCCCGGCATGGGCGACCAAGGCAAAGAACATGGTCAGGGTTGCCGAGGTGGGATCGAGGTGAATGCCCGCGCTCGCTGCGCTGGCCAAGCCGAGCAGGACGCCGACGAAAGTAACCGCCAGGAACGCGGGCCGCGTCGCGGCAAAATAGCGCAGAACCGGACTGGGCAGTGCGGCAAGAGTGGGCTCCATCGGTGGGGGCATGTTGGTCTCCGGCTACTTCAGCGCTGCCGCGAAATTGGCTTCGATGTCGGTCTTCTTCATTGGCCCCAGCTTGCGGGCGACGATGTTACCCTGGCGGTCGATCACCAGAGTGTAAGGCAGGCCGGACTTGGGGTTGCCGAGCGATTGGAGCAGGGCGAGGCCCTTGTCCTTGGCCAGCAGCACGGGGTAGCTCATGTCATAGGCTTTGGCGAAGTCGCGCACGGAATCGGTCTTGTCCTCGATCGCGATGCCGAGCACTTCGATGCCCTTGCCCCTGCTCCGGTTGTATTCCCGGACGAAGTCGGGAATCTCGTCCCGACATGGACCGCACCAGCGCGCCCAGAAATTGACCACCAGCGGCCGGCCCTGATACTTGCGCAGCGCGACGGGCTTGTCGTCGAGGTCGAACAGGGTCGCCGCCCAGAGCGCGTCGGGACTTTGCGCTTCCTGCGCCCGGCAGCCGACTGCGGCAACCAGCAGCAGGAGGATGGCGAGCGGGGAGGGCGAGCAGCCGCTTCACGGCAGATCGCCCCGGCGGAAGAGGAAGTAACCCAGCGCGGCGGCGAGCAGACCGAGCACGGTCGGATAGATCAGGGCGAAGACCATGTAGCCAACCTGCGCCGAAGTTGTCGAGGATGACGAAGGCCGACGGGCCGAGCACGATCAGCTGCGGGATCGAACAGGGCCAGCGCAGCGGTGCGGAAGACCTGCAGCGGGTTGGCCAGTGCGATGCCGACGGCGACTTCCGGCGCGACCTTGCCCTGGATCATGACGCCGAGCAGGATCAGGTCGAGGAACAGCAGCAGCGTCAGCCAGACCATGAAGGCCGCGCCCTGCGCCATGTCGGTGGTGCGCGCGACCGCCGAGATCAGCATGCCGATGCCGAGGAAGCAGGCCGCCATCGACGGCCAGCAGCGCCGTGTAGTAGCCGAACATGCCCCAGGGCACTTCGATGCCGCGCACCAGGGCGATCAGCACGGCGGCAAGCATGGCGGCGAACACGGGCAGGAAGATGACCAGGTAGCGGCCGACGATCTTGCCCCAGAACCAGGCGGAGAGCGATACCGGCAGCGACAGCAGGTACTCGAAGACCCCGGCCTCGCGGTCGCCGGCCACCGAGCGCACGGTGGTGATGAGGACGAAGATCGGCAGGATGGCCATGGTGAGCTGGATGTAGGTGACCAGCAGCCGCGAGAGGCCGATGAAGCCGAGCACGCGCGATTCGGTGAGGCCGAACAGGAAGAGCAGCGCGACGATGCCGCCGAATACCAGCGTGTAGATCTGGAACCAGCGCGCGCGCAGCGATTCGACGATATCGAGCTTGGCGGTGAGCCAGAGTTGCTTCATGAACGGCCCTTCTTAAACTTGGCCACGACATGTTCGCACATGGTCGGCGAAGTCCACCGATCCGGCCTGCGGCATGGGCGACGGCGCCGAAGTTGTAGCCCATCGGCGAGGTCTTGGTGACGATATTGCGCCTTGCGCGCATCGAGCCAGTTGACGTCCTGGCCGCGGCTGTTGACGTCGGCGACCCAGAGCCTGGTGGCCGGTTCGCGCATCCACGGATAGGCCTGCGGCCTTGTCGTGCAGCCACAAGGCGATGCAGCCGATGTCGTCGAACTTGAAGACGGTGTTCTTCGGCGCCGCCGCGCATCTCGCCGGCGAAGCGGCGGTCGGAAATGACCATGTTGCAGACGACGCAGGTATCGCGATCCCACTTGAGCGGCTGCATGCCTTCGGGCCAGCGGTCGTCCTTGCCGCAGGCGCCAAGCGTGACAGCGCGCCGCGAGCGGCGTCAGCGCGAAACCGGTGGCGAGAAAGCGACGGCGATCCATCTATCGGCTCGGCCTCGGTCATGCGACAGGTCGCTGATCAGTGCCACATAGCGCGAGGTCATGCCGAGAAAGCGCAGCCGGTCCGGTCCGGCAACCGTGCCGCGCCATTCGAGGCCGCCACCCTGGTCGGTGAAGTTCCAGCTTCCCAGCGCCTTGGCCAAGGCCGGTTCGGCGCGCTTGACGACGATGCGGCAGTCCAGCAGGCCGGTGAGGGAAACGTCGTCGGCGACACGGTCGTCGAGCACCACCTTGCCCAGGTCGAGTTCGATGACCCGATTGACCAGCGCCGAGACCTCGTTGAGGCGGTGGCTGGAGATCAGCATGGTGGCGCTCTGCGGCGCGTTCGGCGAGCAGTTCGAAGAAGATCTTGCGCGCTTCCGGATCGAGGTTGGCGGCCGGTTCGTCCATGACCAGCACCTTGGCGTCGCGGCCGAGCGCGATGGCGATCAGCAGCTTCTGCTTCATGCCGCCCGAGAGCCGGACGAACTGGCGGTCCATGATCGGCGCGGTATCGAGGCCGAGGCGCCGGCCAGATCGTGAAATGCGCTGCGGGTCGGTGCCGCAGAGCGCCGGCGGCAAAGTCGATCAACTGGCCGACCGGCATCTTCAGCGGCGGCGGCAATTGCGGCACGAAACCGATGTTGCCGAGCACCGCGGTGCGCTCCTGGCGCGGCGACCGGCCGTCGATGGTGACGTTGCCGTCATGCGTGTATTCGCCCAGCAGGCAGCGGATCAGCGTCGTCTTGCCGGCGCCGTTGGAGCCGATCAGGGCGACGCGTTCGCCGAGGCCGATTTCCAGGCTGATGCCGTCGAGCACGCGGGCGCGGCGGAAGGTTTTTGCGACTGTGTCGAAACGGATCATGGTGGCTCGGATTGTAGCGGGCGGACCGATCGCCGCCCTTGATTCAAAGCATGTGCTCACATCAGTTTCGACAGGCCCTTGACCTCGAACTTGAGCGAGCCGGTCGGGCAGGTGTCCACGCACAGGCCGCAGCGGGTGCAGTCCGGGCCGATCGGCACCTCGGTGTCCACGGCGCGGCCCTTGATGACTGTGTCGAGCACGTGCGGCACCAGGCAGACCTTGCGGCAGTCGCCTTCGTGGAAGCAGCCGTCGAGCGTGTACTTGATGCGCACCGGCGAGAGGATGCCGACCACGCCGTAGGTGAGGCCGATCGGGCAGGCATAGCGGCACCAGGCACGGCGCGAGAAGAACACTTCGAACACCAGCAGCGCCAGCACCCAGAGCAGGGCCAGCACCGGCGCCGTAGATCAGCGCGCGCGACAGGATGCCGGTCGGCGAGATGGCTTCGAACACCGTGTAGCCGGTGGCGATCGCCAGGACGGCGAAGACGATCCAGAACACGGTGCGCAGGCGGCGGTCGATGGTCTGGTCGGTGACCAGCTTCTTCTTCACCAGGTAGAGGTGCAGCTTCTCGGCCCATTCGGCGAGCAGGTGGTAGGGGCACACCCAGGAACAGAAGGTGCGCCCGCCGAGCAGCAGCCAGAGCACCAGCACCGTGCCGGTGCCGATCAGCAGGTTGTTGATGATGTGCTTGTGCGCCAGCATCACCTGCAGCGCGGAGTTGAGGTCGATCAGGTGGAAGCCGACGAAGCGCGAGGCGGTCAGCGCGCCTTCGAGGATCTGGATGTCGAACCAGAACGAAACGACGAACAGCAGGTTGGTCGACGATCAGCGTCGCCCAGCGCCGGTTGCGCCACTTGTTGGCTGTGCTCGGCATGTGCGCGGGCGTGCAGCTTCTCGGCGATCAGGTCGCGGTTGCCGCGCTTGATACAGGTGGATCTTCTGGCGCGGTCGGGCAATGCTCCGCCGGCTTCTTCGGCTCGCGGCCGAACATGACCATGATCTGCTCGACGAAGCCGCGTCTTCAGGATGTGTACTCATGATCTCCAGACCTCCCGCGGCACGATTTCGATGGCGGCCGGTTCGACCGGGCAGATCATCTCGCAGACGCCGCAGCCAACGCAGGGCTCATGCACCACCGGCTGACTTGCGCTGGCTGCCATCGGGCGCGAACACGCTCTCGATGCGAAATGGCGCCCTTGATCGGGCATTCGCGCACGCACAGGTCGCACTCGGCGACATCGTAGGGGTGGTCGGCGATCGTGGATCGGCTTCCAGCGATCGACATCGACATGTAGCGCATGTGGCCCTTGAAGTCGGCGCCGCGCACCTGGCCCTTGAAGCCCTTGCCCTGAATGGCCAGACAGGATTCCGGGCGCGTCAGGCGGGCGACGCCGATGCGCTCGGCGAGGTTCAGGGTCGGCTCGGGATCCTTCTCCTTGGCCGAGCAGGATCGGCTTGGCGGCAAGCGCGGCACCGGCGCGCACCGGCAGGAAATCGGGCTTGTGGTAGGTCAGCGAGCCGGTCGGGCAGGCGAGGATGCACTGCACGGCATCGCAGGAGAAATCGCAGGCCTGCGCGCGCGCGTCGATGTAGGGCGTGCCGACGCCGAAACCATCGACCAGGTCGGCGAGCTTGATGGCCTGCACCGGGCAGACCTGCACGCATTGGCCGCACTTGATGCAGCGAGGCCAGGAAGTCCTTTTCGTCGAGCGCGCCGGGTGGCCGCAGGCGCTTCTTCTGGCGCGTAGACGAGCGGCAGGTAGCCGGACAGGGCGGCGCCCAGCACGCCGCCGGTGAGCAGGATGGTGCGCAGCACCCGGCGGCGGGCCTGCTGCCGGCGTTCCTTGGATAGCGGTGGCGGTGCGGCCGGTCTGTCTCGCCGTGCTGGCTTGTCGCGTTCTTCGCTCATGAGGTACTCCCGATGGCGGCGCGCGCCGGCGCGGTTGAAGCGGGGCGCGGCGTCCTTGAGCTGCAGATTCGGCGAGGAGAAGGGCGCCAGCCGTTCGAGAAAATCGAGCAGTTCCAGCACCGGCGACGTTCTTGAAGAAGCGTGCTTGCGGAATTTCCATCCAGATCTGGTCGGCATAGGCATAGTTCTCGTGGGGCGTATCGCCCACACCGTCGCCGTTGCGGTCGAAACCCTGGTAGATGTCGAAGTAATTGCCGCTCCAGACGTTGCGCTCGCTTTCGGTGCGACCGGCCAGCTCGAGGTCGGTCAGGTTGCCTTCGAAGGTATTGTCGTGAAAAGTGTTGCCGCCGAAGGTCGCTGATGATCTTGACGGCGATGCCGTTGTAGGCGAAGCGGTTGCCCTTGAAGCGGATCGTCGTGTCGGGCTGGAACGGCGACAGGTCGGAACCGACGCCGACGGCGCAGTAGATGATCTCGTTGTTCTCCAGATCGATGTTCGAGGCTTCCTTGAAACCCAGCGCCATGCCGGTCGCGCCGGTGGCGTGGGAGATCAGGTTGTTGCGCGCCGCGCCACCTTCCGTGTACATGAAGTAGACACCCACCGCGTTGTCGATGAAGCGGTTGTCCTCGACGATGTTGTCGTTGGCGAACATGAAGTGGATCGAATAGCGGCTGCGCCGGCCGACGTTGCCGCGGAAGATGTTGCGGTGCGAATACCAGGCCACCATGTCGCGCGAATCGGTGATCTGGTTGTTCTCGATCAGGTTGTCGTTGCTGTACCAGAGGCGCATGCCGTCGCCGCGCACACCCAGGTCGAAGGGCTTGGAGCGGATGCGGTTGCCGCGCAGGACTGTCTTGTTCGACTGCTTGAGGTCGATGCCGAACAGGCAGTCGTCGATGTCGATGTTCTCGATCAGATTGTTATGGCCGCGCACGTTGAGGCAGGCGTCGTCGGAGTCGTGGGAGTCGCCGGAACCGGTAATGGCGCAGGTCTTGCAGCGTGACGCCGCTGGCCTCGATGGCGAAGACCGTGCCCTTGTCGCCGCCGTCGATGGTGACCTTGCCACCGCCATCGATAATCAGCGGCTTGTCGATCTGACCGGCCCGGCATAGGTGCCGGGTGGCACCTTGAGTTCCGACCCGGCCGGCGCCGCATCGACCAGTTGCTGGAAGGGCTTCAGGCCGTGGATGCGCTTGTCGCGCAAGTAGAGCGGAATCAGCTCGACCGGCTTGTCGACCGTGACGCGCGGCGCGGTGGAGAGGTCGGCGTTCTGGCCCTTCACCGGTGGCGCTTCACCCCAACGCGCCTCGTCGCCGGCGGTGATACCGGCGGTGCCGAATGCCAGCAACAAGGCTGGCAGCGGCCGCCAGCTTGTGCAGGGTTCTCATGGCCGGTGGCTTCAGTTGGGTCGTTCGGCGCGCAACTGCTTGCGGCGGATCAGCAACGCCAGCATCAGGCAGACGAAGACAACCATGCAGCAGGGCATAGCCCCAATAGGGATAGGAGTAGGTCGAGAACTGCGCCACCTTGCCCTCGCCGAACACCGTCGGCATGAAGGGCTTGACGGTGAAGGCGCCCCAGGGGTGCATGTTGTGGCCGAAGAACCACAGCCAGCCGGCGTACTCGATGACGAAGAACACCGGCAGCAACGCCGGCACCAGGGCCAGCAGCAGTTCGAAGAAGCGGAATCTTCCAGACGCCCACCACGACGATCACCATGGCGACGATCAGGCCGGCGATGACGATTTTGCTGGCCAGGGTGACGTTGTCGCCCCAGACCTTGATCTTGTCGGGTTCCTTGAAGAAGGTGCCCGCTTCGTCCATGTAGGCCTTGACGTGGCTGGCCAGATGGCCAAGCACGAACTGGTCGACCACCGCCCAGGCGGCAACGGCGGCAAAGCCCACCGCAGAGCACCAACAGGCGCAGCTTCTTCTGGGTAATGGCGAAGGCGATCAGCATTACGGCGAAGAAGCCGAAGAAGAACTTGGCCAGCGGTTTTTCCACCGGCGCGCCGGTGGCGATCGGGAACATGCCGACGTAGTGGTTGATGGTGTTCATTTCGTGGACGCAATCGAGGCTCTGCGCGTCCTTGTTCACATCCTGCTTGGCATCGAGGATCGGGTTGTAGCGCTCGGTGTCCTCGCCCATGTCGGCCTGTATCGTTTCGCTGCCCATACGGGTGCTCTTGCCTACCGCCTTGCAACCGTTATAGACACCGTCGAAATGGAAATGGATGCGGATGCCATCCGGGAAGGCATCCTTAGGGTAGTTGGGCGCCGTCAGCGATACCCACCAGATCGGGTGAGAAATAGGCGCCGATCATGGCCACCAGGGCCAGCAGCGTCAGGACGCCGACTATGAGGTTGGGGTTCTTATTGACGTTCATTTTGTCTGTTCTCGTCTTGGCTGATCGACGGGCAGGGGAGACACTCGTCGTTGGGGCAGCGTTCCGCCCGGCGCGCGCCGGGCGGCTGTTACTTGAACAATTCTACCGCGACTGCTTACTTCTTCTTGCCGCCCTTGGCCGGTTTGGCCGCGCACATCGCGCCGGGCATCGACAGGCTGGACTGGTAGGCGGAGATCGCCACCAGCTGGTCGTTGGTGTAGGGCTTGATGACCTTGACCATGTCCGGGTTGGCGTTGCGGCGATGACCGTCGCGAATCTCGGTCATCTGGCGCAGCAGGTACTTGTAGTGCTGGCCGGCGATGACGGGATAGAACTTCTCGGCATTGCCGTCGCCGTTGGCGCCGTGGCATTCCTTGCACTGCTTCTCGTACAGTTCCTTGCCCTTGGCGACCTGCTCGGCGGCGTCCTTGCCTTCGTACTTGCCGTGGTCGATCGGGATGCACAGGCTCTCGATGTAGGCCGAGATGTCCGCCAGTTCCTGCGGGTCGTTCACGCTTCCTTGGCGAACGGGTACATGGTCGGGTTGTCGCGCAGGCCGTCGCGGATGTCGGCCATCTGCTTGATCAGCACGGTGGTGTGCTGGCCGGCCAGTTGCGGGAAGGTGCCGTCGGGACGACCGGCGCCGGAAGGCAGGTGGCAGGCGCCGCAGACCTCGTAGGTCTTCGCGGCCGTTCTTGGCGTCGCCCTTCAGCTTGAGCGCCTCGATCTTCTCGCCTTCCTGCGGCGTTCCACTTGTAGCTCCTTGGCTTCGATGCCTGCCTTCTTCGGCGCGGGCGGGCCGGCCAAGGCGGCGGTGGCAGGGATCAGGGCGGCGGCGATGGCCAAGACCAGAATCTTCTTCATTGCATTGTCCTCGTGTGGGGTTTGGATCGGGGGCAGTCTAGCGGGAGGCATATCAGCATTCATTGATACGCCTCAACCGCAGCCGCCGCCTACTTGAGCTTGGAGAGATACTCGGCCAGCGCCTTGATTTCCTCGTCATTGACGAGACCCATGACGCCCTTCATCGCGGCCGATTGGCCATTGCTGCGGGCGCCGCTCTTGATGTCCTTCATCTGAGCTTCGGCGTAAGCGGCGTTCTGGCCGGCGAGCTTGGGATAAGGCATGCCCTTCAGCGGCGTCTTGGCGTCCTTGCCGTGGCAGGCCAGCAGGTCTTTTCCTGAAAGAGCTTGGCGCCATCCAGCGCGAAGGCGGGACCGGCGATCAGAGTAGTGGCGGCGAGGCAAATCAACAGTCTTGTTCATGTTTTCTCCTAGGTTGGGAATTAGCGCGGGGTGCAGACTACTCGTTGCAACCCCGCGCCTCCTTGAGTCAGATCAGGTTACTTGCGACTTTCTTGGCGCCGTTTTGTTCGAGGTAGGTCTTGGCGCGGAGGCCGAGGTCGGCGGTTTTGACCTGGTACTGCCAGATCTGTTCGGCCCAGAGGTTGGCATTTTCCCAATCCTTCTTGGCGGCGAACGCCTCATGCTTTTCCTTCAGGCCCTTGGTCTTGCCGAGTTGGTCGAAGGCATCCTCGACCATGGCCACCACATCCGGGAAGTCCTTGTAGTTGACGCTGGTGATGTAAGCCACCACGGAGTCGATGATCGCCTGGGTGTCGGCCACCTTCTTGACCGTCGCCTTGTAGTCGGCTTCCGTGTAGCTGCCGGCGGCCAGCGTGGTCTTGGTCGGCTTCCAGCCCTTCGGCTTGACCAGCAGGTAACCCTGCATTTCCAGGTGCAGCGCCGAGCAGAACTCCGTGCAGTAGTACGGATAGACGCCTTCCTTGTCGGCCTTGAACTTGACCGAGACCGTCTTGCCCGGCTCGACGGACGCATGGACGTTGTAGGTCGACACCGTGAAGCCGTGGGTCTCGTCCTGGGCACGTTCGAGGTTGGTCAGGTTGATGGTGACTTCGTCGCCCACATCCACTTCGATGGTTTCCGGCGTGATGTGCGAGCGGATCAGGGTGCCGAACACTTCGACCTTGTTGCCCTTCTTGACCGTCTTTTCCTCACCGGCCCGGACGGCGCCCGGATGCGGCTTGTCGGTGCGGCTGTTGGTGCCGACCTTGTAGCGCACGGCGGGCTTCAGCTTGTTGGCGTCGATGGCGACGACGTAGTGCGGCTCGCCCAGCGGCAACGGCATGTCGTAGAGCAACTGCATCTTGTCGTTGCTGATGTCGATCAACTGGTGGTTCTGCGGATGCAGCGGCCCCACCGGATTGAAGCGGTCGATGGCCAGCTTGTTCAGCGCGACCAGGTAACGACCCTTGGGATCGGCGGTGTCGCCTTCCATGGTCATCAGGTGGCCGATGTTGTAGTGCACGCTGATCTTGTCGAGCACCTTGCCTTCGCAGAAGTCCCACTTGGCGACCTGGCTATCCACGTACAGGGAGGTGTAGGCCACGCACTTCTTGGAGTCGTACTGGGTATGCAGGGGGCCGAGGCCGAGTTGCACCTGGGTGTGCAGGGCGTCCTTCATGCCGATCACCGGGATGCCGTAGGGATCCTTGGATTCGAACTTGCCGGCCTTGATGGCGGCCATGATCTTCTCGAAGGAATAGACCGACACGTGGGTGTCGAGCTTGCCGGCGACCACCAGCATCTTGCCGTCCGGCGTGACGTCGACGCCGTGCGGCGACTTCGGCTCGGGGATCAGGAACAGGATGCCTTCCTTGATGGCGGTTTCCATCATCAGGACGTTGTGGCCGTTGATCTTCTTGGCCTTGCCCTGGGCGACCAGTTCGGCGGCCTTCTTCCAGTTGATCACGTGCAGGTAGTCGGTGTCCTTGGCGGAGCAGCCGGCTTCGTACGGGGGGCGACCCTTCTCGATGCCGCCGACGTAACGCTCGGAGCAGAAGGAGTTGGTGAACGACCAGCCGTCGGACGGGCCCTTGCCGGCGTCGGACAAGTCCTGCGAGTAGGGCGGCAGTTCCAGCGTGAAGGATTGTTCCGGACGGATCAGGCCTTCCTTGCGGTCGAACTTCCAGTAGGTGACGCCGCCGCGATACTTCTCGTTGAACTCTTCCAGCGGGAAGAACTTCTTGTTCTCCAGCGGCGAGGCGTACTGGGCGGCTTCGATGATGTAGTCGGTGTTCGGCGTGACGAAGGCGCCGCCGTGCTCCGACTTCATGACCGGGTTGACCACGATCTGCTTGGTCTCGAAGTCGCGCAGGTCGATGACGGCGATGCGCGGGTTGGCCTTGTCGTTGATGAACAGGAACTGGCCGTCCGCCTTGCCGTCGGTCTCGGAGAAGGCCGGGTGGTGGGTGTCGCCCCAGGTGATGTCCTTGCCGTCGATGCGGCCGCCGGCCAGCACCTTCTTCGACTCTTCGTCGAAGCCATAGCCTTGCCACGGTTCCGGCGTGAACACGCCGATGATACTTCAGGATGCGCATCGAGGGGATGCCATACACAATGACCTGACCCGACTGGCCGCCCGAACTGAACGCGATGAACTCGTCGCGCTTGCCCGTCGGTACGTACGTCTTCGACGCCGCCAGCAAGTCCTGCTGGCTCAGGTTCCGCCGCTTCATCACGTCTTGCAGCGATTCGGCACTCCACCCCGCCGTCGCCCCAAGACCCAACCCCGCCGCCAATAGCAGCGTGGTCGTCCGCTTGGTGAAAGATCTTGTTGCTCTTGTCTTCATGGTGTCGCTCCCATTCTGGTTTCAACCGCGCTTACCGACCGTCGCAGACCACGTTACCTGAGGCAAAACGTCGCTGCGGCAATTTGACGCACGGGAATTATCGGCCGTTGCGGTGCAACGCGTTATCCGTGCCGCGCTGATTTTGAGGATGGGAAAGCACCAAGGGGGGGTAGGAAAACTCCTACCCGGCTTCCGGATCGAGCAAGTGATGGCGCACGGCGTACTGGATCAACTCGGATGTATTGGCCAAACCCATCTTCTGCATGGCGTGCGCCTTGTGGGTGCTGACGGTCTTGACGCTCAGATTCAGGCGGGTGCCGATTTCGGTGACGCCCAGGCCGGCCGCGATGTAGCGGAAGACCTGATATTCGCGGTCGGACAACTGCGTGTGCGGCAGATTCTCCGCTTTGGTGCCGAGCATTTCGGTGGCCAGCCGCTCCGCGACGGCCGGGGTGATGTAGCGGCCGCCGCTCGCCACTTTGCGAATGGCCTGCTCCAGTTGCGATTCGGCGTTGTCCTTGCAGAGATAACCCGATGCGCCGGCACGCAGCGCGCGTACCGCATAGATGTCCTCGGCATGCATGCTGAGCACGAGAATCGGCAGGCGCGGCTGCTCGGCCTTCAACTGTTTGATGAGCTCGATGCCGCTCTTGCCGGGCATCGACATGTCCAGCACCATGGCATCCCATTCGCCGCCGCGCGCCAGCGCCAGAGCGTCGCCGCCGTTGCCGGCTTCGCCGGCGACGACGATGTCTTCCGCCTCGGATAGCAGGTGCTTGAGGCCGGCGCGCAGGATGGCATGGTCATCGACGATGAGGATTCGGATCATGTGCCGCTGGCCTTTCTGAGTGGAATGCTGGCGACGATGCGGGTGCCCCGGCCCGGCTGGCTGTCGATCTCCAGGTGGCCGCCGAGCATGGCGATGCGCTCGCGCATGCCCAGCAGGCCAAAGGTCTTGCGGCCGTTGGTGGCGGCGAAGCCGCGGCCATTGTCATGGACGGTCAAGCCGATGGCATCGTCGGTTTCCTCGATGGCCACGGTCACCCGGCTGGCACCGGCATGGCGGGCGACATTGGTCAGCGCCTCCTGGACCACACGAAACACCGTGGTGGCGACGCGATCCTCGAGCTCGAATTCCTCGCGGTTCATGCGCAGTTCGCCGACAACGCCGGTGCGCTCCGAGAACTTGGTCAGGTGATGTTCGACGGCGGCCGCCAGACCCAGGCTGTCGAGCATCGCCGGGCGCAGGTCCTCGGATATCCGGCGCAGCGAAACGATGCTCTGCTCGACCACGCCGAGCGCCGCCGCGACGCGCTCGGCGGCTGGCTCGCCGAGGCCGCCGGACTTGCCGCTCAACCAGCGCAGGTCGATGCGCAAGGCGGTGAGCGCCTGGCCGAGTTCGTCGTGCAACTCCCGGGCAATCCGGGTTCGTTCTTCCTCGCGCACAGTCTGGAGAAACTCGGCCAGTTCCCGCAGCCTTGCCTCCGATTCCTCGAGTTGCCGCCGCTGGTTCTGCAGCTCCTCCTCGTTGCGCTTGCGCTCGGTGATGTCGGAGAAGATCGAGATAAAGCGGCGAATCTCGCCATTCGGGCCGCGCAGCGCCTGGATCGATATCTCCTCGGGGAAGACCTCGCCGGTCTTGCGCCGGTTCCACAGTTCACCGCGCCAGTGGCCCGTTTGCATCAACTGCCGCCAGAACTCGCCATAAAAGGCGGCGTCGTGCCGGCCGGACTTGAGAATGCGCGGGTTCCGGCCGATCACTTCCTCGCGGGCATAGCCGTAGATGGCGCAAAAGGCGTCGTTGACCCAGCGGATGCTGCCACGGTCATCGGTGATGACGGCACCCTCGGCCATGGCGGCAAAGGCGGTCTCGTTCTCGCGCCGCTCTTCCTCCTGTCTGGCTTGCTCGATGGCGCGGCGGCGGGAAAAGAACCAGAAGGCGTAGATCGTCGTCAGGCCAACCAGCCAGATGCCGAAGTGCCAGTACTGGATGGTGCGCCAGGTGGGTTCCTGTGCCGATCGATAGGTATTCAGATCGACCGAGATGGTGGCGCCGCCGCGCAGTCCGCCGACCGGCACCAGCGTGTCTCGGTGGCATTCCAGGCATTCCTTTTCCATCTTCATCGGGATCATCACCCGCAGCAGGCCATGGCTGGCGGCCTTGGCCGGCAGGGCTTCGGTGGCCATTTCCGCGCCGCCCGCCAGTGCCTTGAGGGCGTTGGTTTCCCATTCGTCGGGCGCGTTGGCGCGATTGCGCAGTTGCAGCGAGGTGAGCCGCTCCTTGGTGCCATAGGTCTTCAGGCTGATCTCCTGAATCGCCAGCAGGATATGGATGGGGGTGATGGCCACCAGCGTGAGATCTTCGCCGGTCGCCCGCGTCACCGCCAGCCGCTCCTGTTCATCGAGAGATTCCAGGTTCGGCAGCTTGGCTTCATTGACGTAGACGCCGCCGAGCGTGTCGGCCCACTGGCGGATCGCCATGTCCTTGCGCAGGTTGGCGATGGCGTCGAGCTTGGCCAATGCCGCCGCCGTTCGATCCAGTTGCTCGCGCTGGGTCCACAGGGAAAATACGACCAGCACGGTCCACAAGACGATGGCCAGGGCAAGGGTAGTGGGCGCGACGATCCGGGAAAGCTTGCGCATGGAGACATTCCGCTGGGCTGGATACCGTTGGCCGATTCTAGTCCGCCGACGCAAAAAAAACGGGGGACGGAATTCCGTCCCCCGCGACTACAGCCAGTTAGATCAGGTTACTTGGCGACTTTCTTGGCCCCGTTTTGTTCGAGGTAGGTTTTGGCGCGGAGGCCGAGGTCGGCGGTTTTGACCTGGTATTGCCAGATCTGTTCGGCCCAGAGGTTGGCATTTTCCCAATCCTTCTTGGCGGCGAACGCCTCATGCTTTTCCTTCAGGCCCTTGGTCTTGCCGAGTTGGTCGAAGGCATCCTCTACCATGGCCACCACATCCGGGAAGTCCTTGTAATTCACGGAGGTGATGTAAGCCACCACGGAGTCGATGATCGCCTGGGTGTCGGCCACCTTCTTGACCGTCGCCTTGTAGTCGGCTTCCGTGTAGCTGCCGGCGGCCAGCGTGGTCTTGGTCGGCTTCCAGCCCTTCGGCTTGACCAGCAGGTAACCCTGCATTTCCAGGTGCAGCGCCGAGCAGAACTCCGTGCAGTAGTACGGATAGACGCCTTCCTTGTCGGCCTTGAACTTGACGGAGACCGTCTTGCCCGGCTCGACGGACGCATGGACGTTGTAGGTTGACACCGTGAAGCCGTGGGTCTCGTCCTGGGCACGTTCCAGGTTGGTCAGGTTGATGGTGACTTCGTCGCCCACATCCACTTCGATGGTTTCCGGCGTGATGTGCGAGCGGATCAGGGTGCCGAACACTTCGACCTTGTTGCCCTTCTTGACCGTCTTTTCCTCACCGGCCCGGACGGCGCCCGGATGCGGCTTGTCGGTGCGGCTGTTGGTGCCGACCTTGTAGCGCACGGCGGGCTTCAGCTTGTTGGTGTCGATGGCGACGACGTAGTGCGGCTCGCCCAACGGCAAGGGCATGTCGTAGAGCAACTGCATCTTGTCGTTGCTGATGTCGATCAACTGGTGGTTCTGCGGATGCAGGGGCCCCACCGGATTGAAGCGGTCGATGGCCAGCTTGTTCAGCGCGACCAGGTAACGACCCTTGGGATCGGCGGTGTCGCCTTCCATGGTCACCAGGTGGCCGATGTTGTAATGCACGCTGATCTTGTCGAGCACCTTGCCTTCACAGAAGTCCCACTTGGCGACCTGGCTATCCACGTACAGGGAGGTATAGGCCACGCACTTCTTGGAATCGTACTGGGTATGCAGGGGGCCGAGGCCGAGTTGCACCTGGGTGTGCAGGGCGTCCTTCATGCCGATCACCGGGATGCCGTAGGGATCCTTGGATTCGAACTTGCCGGCCTTGATGGCGGCCATGATCTTCTCGAAGGAATAGACGGACACGTGGGTGTCGAGCTTGCCGGCGACCACCAGCATCTTGCCGTCCGGCGTGACGTTGACGCCGTGCGGCGACTTCGGCTCGGGGATCAGGAACAGGATGCCTTCCTTGATGGCGGTTTCCATCATCAGGACGTTGTGGCCGTTGATCTTCTTGGCCTTGCCCTGGGCGACCAGTTCGGCGGCCTTCTTCCAGTTGATCACGTGCAGGTAGTCGGTGTCCTTGGCGGAGCAGCCGGCTTCGTACGGGGGGCGACCCTTCTCGATGCCGCCGACGTAACGCTCGGAGCAGAAGGAGTTGGTGAACGACCAGCCGTCGGACGGGCCTTTACCCGCGTCGGACAAGTCCTGCGAGTAGGGTGGCAGTTCCAGCGTGAAGGATTGTTCCGGACGGATCAGGCCTTCCTTGCGGTCGAACTTCCAGTAGGTGACGCCGCCGCGATACTTCTCGTTGAACTCTTCCAGCGGGAAGAACTTCTTGTTCTCCAGCGGCGAGGCGTACTGGGCGGCTTCGATGATGTAGTCGGTGTTCGGCGTGACGAAGGCGCCGCCGTGCTCCGACTTCATGACCGGGTTGACCACGATCTGCTTGGTCTCGAAGTCGCGCAGGTCGATGACGGCGATGCGCGGGTTGGCCTTGTCGTTGATGAACAGGAACTGGCCGTCCGCCTTGCCGTCGGTCTCGGAGAAGGCCGGATGGTGGGTGTCGCCCCAGGTGATGTCCTTGCCGTCGATGCGGCCGCCGGCCAGCACCTTCTTCGACTCTTCGTCGAAGCCATAGCCTTGCCACGGTTCCGGCGTGAACACCGCCAGATACTTCAGGATGCGCATCGAGGGGATGCCATACACAATGACCTGACCCGACTGGCCGCCCGAACTGAACGCGATGAACTCGTCCCGCTTGCCCGTCGGTACGTACGTCTTCGACGCCGCCAGCAAGTCCTGCTGGCTCAGGTTCCGCCGCTTCATCACGTCTTGCAGCGATTCGGCACTCCACCCCGCCGTCGCCCCAAGACCCAACCCCGCCGCCAATAGCAGCGTGGTCGTCCGCTTGGTGAAAAATTTCATGGTTTAACTCCTGTTAGGTCAGTAACCCAGGGGCGAAATCGGCTTTCCCCCATCCCTCCCATTGTCACTTGGAGCTGCGACAATTTGTCGCAGGACTATCCTCCCGACCCCAGGGGCTGTCCTTGACCGCGGTCAAGTCCTAATGGGAAGTGCCGGCCGAGCGGGTGATCTTGTTGTACAGGTTGTACTTGCCGACTGGCTTGTCCATCGGAATCCGCTTGACCTCCTTGAAGGTTTGGGCGTCGAAGACAATCAGGGCGCCGCCGTCGGCCTTGCGCTCCCAGAGGCTGGCCAGGGCATACCGGCCGTCGCGCGTAAATTCGATGTGGGCCAGTGTCTTGCCCGGCAGCGCCTTCACCTCGGCCACCTTTTCCAGACTGCGCTTGTCGATGATCTGGAGCGTGTCCTTGGCCTTCGACATCATCGAATCGGTCCAGGCATAAGGCGACTTTTCGTGGCTGCGCATGAAAAAGCCGGGACCGAGGGTCGGGATGGCCTTGACCAGCGACCAGTCTTTCATGTCGATGACGCTGACCACGCCTTCCTTGAGGTTGGGCGAGGCCATGACCGACCGGCCCTGCCACTCCCAGGTGATGCCGGAGCCGAGGTGCGGCATGCCGGGTAGCGACAGGTCGGCGATCTTCTTGCGCACGTCCAGATTGACGACCTGCCCCTTGCCGGCCTCCCGGCTGGCGCCCATCACTTCCGTATAGTCCTGGGTGAAGAAGAAGTCGTCCAGCGGTTCCGAGAGGAAGGTCCGGCGTGGATTGAGATAGCCCGGGATGAAGGCGCCTTCCTTGTACTGGAAGTCATGGATCATGCCCGTTGGAATGTCCTCGGCCTTGGCGTCGTAGCTGATTTCCCATACTTCCGGGACGTCCTTCAGGGCGGCGACAAAGCTCTTGCGCGGTGCCGCGTCGTAGATGGCGGATACGCGCGAGCTCTCCTTGCCATCCTTGTCCCTGACGGCATGGACCTTGAGAAGATTGAAGTCGCCGTCGAGCAATACCAGCGTATGTGGCAGGTAGTTGGCGACGGCGACATGCTTGCCATCCTCCGACACCGCCACGTTGCGGGTGTTGATGCCGGCGCGGATCTCGGCCACGACGGCCAGATTCCAGATGTCGAACTTGGTGATCCAGCCGTCGCGCGAGGCGAAGAAAACGTAGCGCCCATCGGACGTGAACTTGGGCCCGCCGTGCAGTGCGTAGCGGCTCGGGAAGCGATGGATCGGTTCCAGCTGGTCACCGTCGAGCACGGTCACATGGTGGTCGCCGACCTCGACGACGATGAAGAGATTCATCATGTCCACGCCCTTGAACAGCGGCACGGGCTTGGCTGGCAGGCTGCCGGGCGGGTGGCTGACGACGCGGGAGGCGCGGATGTCGGCCTCGGTCCAGCTCGGCCGCGGTGCGACCGGCGTATAGATCCAGTCGGCCAGGGCGGTGATCTCGGTTGCCGAGAGTTTCTCGGCGAAGCCCTGCATCTGGGTGGCGGCGCGACCCTCGCGAATGGTCTTGACGGCGTCGGGCTTCTTCAGCCGCTCCAGACTCTCGGGCAACAGCGCCGGGCCGGTGATGCCCAGCCGGTCGGGGCCGTGGCAGGCGACGCAATGCTCCTGGTAGAGCTTGGCCGGCTCGGCCATGACGGCGGAGACCGCCAGCATGGCCGCGATGGTGAACGAAAGTCTCATGTCTTCGCTCCGATTTCGTCGTCGGTCAGATAGCAGCCGGGATCTTCGGCCCAGGGATCGCCGGTCAGTTGGTGGGCGCGAACGCGCGTGTTGCCGCCGCAGATGGCAAAGTGGCGACAGACGCCACAACGGCCGCCGACGATGCGCGGCGAACGCTTGAGGCCGGCCATCAGCGGGTCGGAGATGTCGTTCCAGATCGCCGAGAATGGCCGCTCGCGGACATTGCCCAGGGTGTGATGCCACCACATGGTGTCCGCATGGACATTGCCCAGATTGTCGATATTGGCGACGTTGACGCCGCTGGAGTTGCCGCCCCATTGTTCGAGCTTGGCGCGGATGTGCGCTTCGAGGTCGGGGAAATTCCGCCGCACCCAGAACAGCAGGTAGACGCCGTCGGCGTCATTGTTTCCCGTGGTGAAGTCCCGCTCCAGGCCGCGTTGCTGGTGGCCCCAGCAGGTGTCGAAGAGCAGGTCCATCGCCTGGCGCGTCATCTGGTGGTGGGCGTCGTCCTTGCGGTTCTTGTTGCCCCGCCCGGCGTAGTTGAGGTGGGAAAAATAGAAGCGGGGGATTCCCTCGTCCTCGACCAGCTTGAGCAGTCCGGGGAAGTCACTGAAGTTGTCGTTCGTCAGCGTGAAACGCACGCCGACCTTCAAGCCCGCATCGCGGCACAGACGGATCGCTTTCAGGGACGCGGCAAAGGCACCTTGCTTGCGGCGAAAGCGGTCGTGGATGTCCTCCAGGCCGTCGAGGCTGATGCCGACATAGTCGAAGTTCTCGGCGGCGATGCGCCGGGTCATCGTTTCGTCGATCAGTGTGCCGTTTGAGGATAGGGCGGTGAAGAAGCGCATCGCCTTCGCCCGCCGGGCGATGTCGAAGATGTCCGGACGCAGCAAGGGTTCGCCACCGGACAGGATCAGGCCGGGCACCTTGAAGCGCTTCAGGTCGTCCATGACGCCGAAGACCTCGTCGGTGCTCAGTTCGCCGGCGAAATCCTTGTCGGCGGAAATCGAATAGCAATGCTTGCAGGTGAGATTGCAACGGCGGACCAGGTTCCAGATGACCACCGGACCGGGCGGCGAGCGGCGCGGCTCCAGCGGCGTCGGCGCCGCGACTTCGCGCATGAACTGTGAAATTCTGAACATCTCAATCCGCTAGGCGCAGGCCGGTTTTCTTCAGGATGCGACTGCTGTAGAGCACGTCGCTGGCTCGGCAGGCGTCGCCGAGCAGGCGGCGGATGGTGGTCAGGCCCGCGCCGACGTCCTCGCGGTTCCGGCCATGCACCATCGCGAACAGATTGTACGGCCAGTCCGGCGGATGGCGCGGCCGGCGATAGCAGTGGGTCACGCATTCCAGCCGGCCGACGGCTTCGCCGAGCGCATCCACCTGTTCGTCGGCGACGTCCCAGACGCTCATCCCGTTGGCCGTATAGCCGAGGGCATAGTGGTTCGGTACCGCGCCGATGCGACGGATGACGCCTGTCTCCAGCATCCGCGCCAGTCGCCGCCGGACTTCCGTCGCCGGCAGGCCGAGCTCGCCGGAGAGCTGTTCGTACGGACGGCTCACCAGTGGCAGGCCCGCCTGGGTGGCAACGATCAGTTGGCGATCCTTGTCGTCGAACGCGGTATCAAGCACGGAGCTTCATCTCCACAAAATACTCACGCTCCTTGGGAAAGGCGGCGACGGCCAGTCCGGTGACCGCCTCGATGCGGCGGATCGCCGTGGCGATGCCTTCGGGGCGTTCGGTGGCCAGCACGAACCACATGTTGTAGTCGTGCTCGCGCCGGTAGTTGTGCGCCACTTCCGGGAGGGCGTTGACGAGGTTGGCGATGCGTTCGAAATCGCCTTCCGGAACCCGCAGCGCGGCGAGCACGAAGCGGCCGCCCATGCGCTCGATCTGGAACATGGGGCCGAAGCGGGTCAGCGTGCGTTCGTCCAGCATGCGCTTGAGCCGGGCAAGCAGATCCGCTTCGGCGAGGCCGAGCGTTTCCGCAACGTCCCGGTAGGGCTCGTCGCTCAGCGGGAAGTCGCCCTGGAGCGCGTTGATGATCCGCCGGTCGATGTCGTCCAGTATGGCCACGCCGCGGGCTTCAGCGGCCATCGAAGTAGCGGGCGCCCCGCTGCTTGAAGCGGCGGGTGCTGAACAGGACTTCGCAAGGATGGCCGGCGACTCGGCACAGCCGTTCGATGATCGGCATGACTTCCTCGCGCGACCGACCATGCACCATGCAGTAGAGGTTGTAGGGCCATTCGGGCAAGTGGCGCTGACGCCGGTAGCAGAGCGTCACCCCTTGTTCCCGCGCCAAATGGGCACCCGTCTCGGCCACCACCTCATCGGGGACGTCGAACACCACCATGGCGTTGGCCTTGAAGCCGAGCTCATGGTGGCGGACGACCACGCCGAAGCGCTTGACAATGCCCGCCGCCAGCCAGCCGGCGAGCGTGTCCAGCACTTCACTTTCGCTCAGTCCCGCCTGGTCACCGATGGTGGCGAACGGTCGCGACACCAGGGGCAATCCCGGCTGCAATACCGTCACCAGGCGCTGTTCGGCGGCGGTGAGCGGCCGGCGCTCGAAACTGCCTGCCGTCGGGCGGTCCTTGATGCCGTTGCAGAGATCGAAGCCCAGATCGATGTGGTACTGCTCGACCAGCGGTAGCGAAAGTACCGGGTGCCCGGTGTCCGCGGCGATACCGCCGAGCACGCCGGTCAATGCGGCCTCGTCGGTGGCCGTGGCGACAAACCAGAGGTTGAAGTGGTGCTCGCGCTGGTAGTTATGGTTCACCTCCGCCCGGCTCGACACCAGGGCGGCCACCGCGTCCAAATTGTCCGGTGGCGCGGCGATGGCGGCCAGCGTGCTGACGCCGATGCGCCAAGGCGCGAACACCGCGCCCACGCGGCTGATGGCGCCGCGCCGCTGAAGTTTCTCGGCGGTGGCGAGCACGGCTTCCGGCGCGCAGTCCAGTCGATGCGCCAACTCGGCAAAGGGCTCGGCGACGAGCGGGAAGTCACGCTGAAAGTCGTTCAGCAGCGCGAATTCACGTGGCGAGTAGGGGGCGTCCATCCTAGAAGCCGATTCGGTGGGCACGGGAGGTAAAGAATATACCGGAGGGGCTTTCGGCGGGCAGCGTCGCCTTGCGGGTGAAACTGGCGGTGTCGTAGACGCTGACAGCGTTGTCGTCGCGGGCGGAAAGCCAGACTTCCTCGCCGCGCGGCGTGAATTCCATGTGCAGGATCGCCTTGCCCGGCTCCAGCGTTTTTTCGACCTGGCCACCAAGCGTATCGATCACCTGGACCCAGCCATTGTCCGGGAAGGCGAAATTAACCCAGATCTGCCGACCATCCGGTCGCGCCATGACGAATACCGGTTGCCCCTTGACGGCGACCCGGCCGACCTCGCGCCAGGTGGTGGTATCGACGACCAGCACCTCGTGGCGGCCGATGGCCGGCAGATAGGCACGGTTGCCGGCCACGGCCCAGCCGCGCAGGTGCGGCATCTTGAACACCGGCAGCTTTTCTTCGCCGCGCCCGTAGTTGTCGAGAATCCGCCGGGTGCCCTGGTCAAGGCGCCAGGTGTCGAGCAGGCTGATGCCGTCTTCGCCAAACAGGCCGGCCAGATAGTGGCGGCCGTCGGGTGTGGCCAGACCGTCGTATGGCTGGCGGCCGGCCGCGAATTTTTGCGTGCGCGGCTGGCGCGGATCGGCGAGATCGGTGATCCAGATCTCGCCGGCGTCGAACAGCGCATAGCCGAAACGCTGGCCCGGCAGGTCGGCGAGGCCGACGACCTTCGAACCCGTCGGCACCTCCGAAAGCAGCTCGAGCGTGGCGCTGTCGAACACCTTGATGCCGCCCGGCTGGTAGTTCTGCGCCACCACCAGGCGGCCATCCTGGGAGATGGCGCCGCCGATGCTGTTGCCGGCCTGCATCACCCTCTTGTCGATGCGCATCAGCAGCAGATCGACTTTGGTCAGGCCGCCGTCGCGGCCGAACACATAGGCGTAGCGGCTGTCGCGGGAGAACACCACCGAGGCGTGCGACAGGTCGCCCAGGCCGTCGACACGGCCGAGAACGCTCCGGGCAGTGGTATCGACGATGGCGACGCGGCCACTGGCGCGTTCGATGACAACGCCGAGGTCGCCCGTGCCGCGCGGCGGCGCCGCACGGCCATCGTCACTACGCAAGGCGGGTGCCGGGGCGCACCCGGACAGGAAGAACAGCGACAGGACAAGTACGGCGGTGAGCGTCTTCATTCGTTCGGGAATCCTGTCATCAACTTCTGGACAATCCAGTGAACCTCGGCTTCGCTCAATATGCTTTTCCAGGGCGGCATGGCGGTGCCGGGGCGGCCGTAATATACCGTTGCTTCGAGGCCTTCGACGGGCTTGTCGCGCAGGGCCTCGGGAGTCAAAGGCAAGCCGAGGCCGCCAGTCAATCGCATGCCGTGGCAGGAGCCGCAGTCCTGGCGCACCAGATGCAATAGTTCTTGCTGACGCGCCGGACCGGGCTCGGCGCCGGGCATCGGCGCCACCGATGACAGGATCAGGCCGCAAGCAGCCGACAGAGGCAATTTCATAGGCGCAAGCATTGGCGATGTGAGGGTTGGACGCCTTGACCCGAATCAACCGCGAATCGGTCACGGCCGCCACGCTACCATTCAACCTGGCCCCGGGGCTCGCGGAGGAGCTGCGCAAGGTGATCTTGCGGCGCTATCGGGGCTGACAGCGGCCGGGCGGCAACGTCGGCGCTACTCGGTAACCTCGACGTTTCCCTTCATCTCCGGATGGGGGCCGCAACTGTAGGGATAACGACCCGCGCGGTCGAATGTGCGCGAGAAGGACTCGTCGGGGAATAGCCGCTCCGATTCATAGCCGCCTGGACCGAGAAACATGACCGAATGGCTGGTGCGCTTTTCCCGATTGGTCCAGGTGACCGTGGTGCCGACCTTGATGGTCAGTTCCGCGGGGGCGAACCGGTAGTCGGCGATCGCAACCGCGATGGTGTCGCCGGCATGAGAAACGGGGACGGCCAGAAGAATCCCGACCGCCCCCGCCAGGAGACAAACCTGTCGAATCACTGCTTGGCGGCGGTGATGTCAGCCTTGGCGTCAATGCCCAGCGTGTAGCCCATGGACACCTGATGGAAGCGGCCATTGGTGTGGTCATCGTGAATGGCCATGCCGAAGTTGACCACCTTGCCCGCTGCCAGTGCGATATCGCCCTGACCGCCGGCGAACTTGCGGGCAAAGGTGACGGTCCAGGTATCGCCCTTCTTCTCGCCCTTGGCTTCGATCAGCGCCGTGCCGCCGGTCATTTCGCGCTTGTCGGCGACGTAGCCGTCGGTACCCTTGTTGCTCTTGCTCTGCCATTGCAGCAGGTCGTAGAAGATGCCGCCGGCCAGATTGGCGCCCGTAACATACTTGGTCTTCTTGTCGTCCTTGCCGTCCGGCATGGTGCGACTGTCCTGGTGGCAGGTTGCCCAGCAGCCGCCCTTGTTGGACATGTTGACTTCCTTCTTGCCGGACTTGACCATGATGCCGTCGTTGGCGAGCATGAAGGCCAGCTTGACCTGGTTGTCGGCGTCCATCTTTTCGCCGCCGCCGGCCGGCTGCTTCCAGCTAAAGCGCATGTAGAGGTTGGCGCCGTCGTGGGCGGCCTGCACGGTGACAGGAATCGCCGCCGCCTTGCCCTTGATGACATGGGGCTCCAGCTTTTGGCCGGTGACCATCTTCTTGCCCATGTCGGCCAGTTCCTTCTCGTGGCAGGCGGCGCAACTGTCGCCCTCCCGGAGACCGCGGGCGCCGCTGTGCTCGGTACCGTTGGTAATCCACTCGACCGGCGATACGCCGGGGTAGAGGACGGTGACGGTACGGCTCGGCACCTTGCCCCAGTCGGCCGGCGCGCCAGCGAGGGCGGCGCTACTGATGGCGGCGAGACCGATGGCGATGACGGTGGCCGTGAGATGCTGCTTGGTCATGATTTCTCCTTGAGTCTTGGCGGTATGGTTCGGCACGAATCGAGACTGCTTACTCCTCGTCGTCATCCTTCATGCCCTTGGGTTTTTGGTGGGCGATGCCCTTGTGACAATCGATACAGGTTTGTTTGCGCTCTACGGCCTTGGAGTGCGGTTGCTGAGCGCGCGGCTGCTGTTTCTCTGGGTTCATGCCCTCGAAGCTGTGGCAGTTGCGGCATTCCCGCGAGTCGCTGGCCTTCATGCGGTCCCACTCGTGCGTGGCGAGTTCCAGACGCTTGGCCTCGAACTTCTCCGGCGTGTCGATGGTGCCCATGATCTTGCCCCAGACTTCGCCGGACGCCTGGATCTTGCGCTGCATCTTGTGGATCCAGTCTTTTGGTACATGGCAATCCGAGCAGACGGCCCGCACGCCGGTGCGGTTCTTGTAGTGCACGGTCTTCTGGTACTCCTGATAGACCGTGTCGCGCATCTCATGGCACGAGACACAGAATTCCAGTTGGTTGGTGGCCTCCATGCCGGTGTTGAAACCGCCCCAGAAGAGGATGCCGGCAATGAAGCCGCCGGTAACGAGGGTCAGCAGGGAATACTTGGCACTCGGACTGCGCAAGGCACCCCAAAAGCCGGTCTTGTTGCCCGGTCCCATATATTTGTTCTCCGGTATTGTGAAAACGAGCGGGGCGGCCTGAGCCGCCCCGTGTTCCCCAATTAGTAGATATCGTGCTGGGTGTTATAGACGTTGAACTTGCCGGTCGGGGTGATCATCTTCGGATCGGTGATCACCTTCTTTACGGCGAGGGTCGCGTCGTCATACACGACGATGGCCGACTGGTCGGTCTTGCCACCCCACAGCGAGATCCAGACTTCCTTGCCGTCCGCGCTGTATTCCGGATGTACGGCGCGCTTGATCGCCTTGGTGGCCGGCAGGCCGGAGTCCTTGGCCACGTTGATGATCTTCTTCGGCTTCGACAGATCGGCCATATCCCAGACCGCCACGGATTCGGCCAAGTCCTTTTCCGGATTCTGCGGCGAATCGGCCCAGAAGTGCTTGGACACTGGATGGGTCTTGACGAACAGATTGCCCGGCACGTGCTTCATTTCCTGCACGACCTTCCAGTTGTTCGACTTGTACTGGGCAAACTTCGGATCGTCGGACGGGGTACTGATCAGCGTTACCACATCGGCGCCGAGGTGGCCGGTCGCCCAGACGGGACCGTACTGCGGGTGCACGAAGTTGGCGCCACGGCCGGGGTGCGGAAGCTTCTTCACGTCGATCAGGGCGGCGAGCTTGCCTTCCTTGGTATCGACCGCGGCAACCTTGTTGGAGGCGTTGGCCGCCACCAGGAAGTAGCGCTTGGTGGCGTCCCAGCCACCGTCGTGCAGGAACTTGGCGGAGGCAATGGTGGTGGTCTTCAGGTTCTCGATGTCGGAATAATCCACCAGCAGGATCTGACCGGTTTCCTTGATGTTGATGACCCACTCGGGCTTGATCTCCGACGATACGATGGAGGCCACGCGCGGCTCGGGGTGATACTCGCCATCGACGGTCATGCCGCGGGTACTGACACACCTTGCGCGGCTTGAGGGTGTCGCCATCCATGATCACGTACTGGGGCGGCCAGTAGGAGCCGGCGACTGCGTACTTGTCGTCGTAGCCCTTGAACTTGGAGGTATCCACCGAGCGGGCATCGAAGCCGATCTTGAGCTCGGCGACCACGGCGGGTTTCTCCATCCACAGGTCGATCAGGCTCAGGCGGCCGTCACGGCCGATCACGTAAACGTAGCGGCCGGACTTGGACAGGCGGGAGATATGCACCGCGTAGCCGGTCTTGACAATGCTCCGGATGTCCTTGGTGTCGCCGTCGATCAGCGCCACTTCACCGGTGTCGCGCAGCGTCACCGAGAACATGTTCTTCAGGTTGAGATTGTTCATCTGCTTGGTCGGACGCTTGTCGACCGGCACGATGAGCTTCCAGGAATCCATCGTTTCCTTGAAGCTGTACTCTGGTGGCACATCCGGTGTGTTCATGATGTACTTGGCCATCATGGTGATCTCTTCCTTCGACAGGATGTCGTTGAAGTTCACCATCCCGCCTTCGGTACCATAGGCCATGATCTTTTCCAGCCGGTTCTGGCCGAGCTTCAGTGTGCCGCCTTCCTGCATGCTGCCGTCGGGCAGCTTCTTGCTCCAATGAGGCTCCAGGTTCTTGCCGGTGGCACCCTTGCGCAGCACGCCGTGGCAGCCGGCGCAACGCTCGAAGTAGATCTTCTTGGCCTGGGCCTTTTCGTCGGCGGTCATGGTGGGCGCTGCATCCTGGGCAAAAGCCTGAGCGATTGACAAGGGCATTGCCGCTACAGCCATGGCACCAACGATCCAGTACGATTTCTTCATACATCCCCCTTTAGGATTGGAAAGAAGCGGCTCACATGCGCGCTTGGCCGCCACTTTCCTCGCCTGGGGGGCGAAAATCCTTGACTGCTGTCAAGCTTTTCCAGTGCCGTGGCGAGCCCGGGAGGGGGCGGGATGGACGTTGACACGGGCGTTGGGTGTTGGATCCGCACCAGAAGGGGCATTGCAAAGAAAAAATTTTGTTAAGCCCCTTGCGAAAGGGCTTGATGCCCCTCGAATAGTCAGTACAATCTTTTCCGCTGCATGCCCAAAAAATTTCTACCGATCAACCTGAAGGAGGTACCCGCGTGAATAAGTCCGAATTGATCGAAGTTGCCGCCAAGGAAGCTGCCATCAGCAAGGCCGCTGCCGAAAAGGCCCTCTCCTCCATGATTGGTGCCGTCGTCAAGGCTGTCTCCAAGGGCGATACCGTTACCCTGGTCGGCTTCGGCACTTTCAAGTCCGCCAAGCGTGCCGCTCGCACCGGCGTGAATCCCAAGACCGGCGAGAAGCTGAAGATTGCGGCCACCACCGTGCCGCGATTCACCGCCGGCGCCGCCTTCAAGGCCGCCGTTGCCGGCAAGAAGGCCGCCAAGAAGAAGTAATCGCGCACAGTTCCGGTTGCGTTAAAGGCCCGCCCAGAGCGGGCCTTTTGCCTTTCAGGCGCCGCATTTCAGCCACTGGCCGTGGTGCTCCGGGTGCCTATTCGGCTTCGCCATCCAGCGCCGCAGCAAGGTCGGCCATCAAGGGCGCAAGTTCACCGCTCATCAGGGCGAAGTCGGCCTCGAACAGCTCGCCGCCACCTTCCACCTGCCGTTCGGCCTCTTCCTTGAGGATGTCAAGAAACGCGAGGCGCTTGACCTGCAACTGTTCCGTCAGCACGAACGAAATACGGTCGCGCCACGTCATGGCCAGGCGGGTGACCGCCTTGCCGGTGGCGATGTGACGGCCGATTTCTTCACCGTCGAGGGGGTGGCGCACATAGCGGACCACCGCCTTGTCCTCGCCGGCGGCACTCAGTTCGCAATCGCGATCGATGGAAAACCCCGCGGGCGCCTCGTTGCCGGCCAGCCAGCCGGTCATCGCCGTTCCCGGCGCGGTGCGGGTGCGCAAGAGTCTGAGCGGCAGATCGTCGAGGGTGCCTTTCAGGTGTTCAAGCACCTCCTCGGCCTTGGTCGGACTGGCGGCATCGATGACCAGCCAGCGGTTGATGGGGTCGATCCAGACGTAGACCAAGCCGGCGCTGTGACGAAGGCCCGCGGCAGCAGCTCCGCCGTTACCTGCTCGCGCAGATCTCGCGCCTGGGCCCGCCCCGCCTTGAAGCCCTGCTTGGCTTCTAGTTCGGCGACGCGCGCTTGGGTGTACTGGCGGATGACCGCGGCGGGCAGCAGCTTCTGTTCCACGCCGAGGGCAATCAGCCACTGGCGATTGACCGCCACGAGCAACTCGCCTTCCTCGCCGCGCGGCGGCACCCAGCCACGCGACTGCATGTCGAAAGCGCCGCAAGCCTGGAAACCCGATTGCGCCAGCTTCTCACTCAGCCGGGCGGCGTCCCACTTCCAGTCATCGCCGAGGCGGTAGATTTGCAGATTGCGAAACCACATGGGAAAGAGCTCCGGATACGGAATGAAAAAAGCCACCCGAGGGGTGGCCTTGGCGCGTACGACCTGGCATGGCGAACTTTGGTGGGCGGTACTGGTTTCGAACCAGTGACCCCTGCCGTGTGAAGGCAGTGCTCTACCGCTGAGCTAACCGCCCATCCTGCGGAGGCGCGCATTTAACCACAATCGGCGGCGGCCGGTCAAACGCGAGCCGGTAGAATGCGCGCTTTGTCCGATGGCAGCCACCTCATGACCGTTCGTACCCGCTTTGCTCCCAGCCCCACCGGCTATCTTCACATCGGCGGCGCCCGCACCGCCTTGTTCGCCTGGGCCTATGCGCGTCGGCACGGCGGCACCTTCATCCTGCGCATCGAGGATACCGACGTGGCGCGCTCGACGCCGGAGGCGGTGCAGGCGATCCTCGACGGCATGCACTGGCTGGGCCTCGCTCACGACGAAGGCCCGTTCTACCAGATGCAGCGCATGGATCGCTACAAGGAAGTGATTCGGCAGATGCTCGCCGCCGGCACGGCCTACCATTGCTACACCTCGCCGGAGGAACTGGACGCGCCTGCGCGAGGCGCAGATGGCGCGCAAGGAGAAGCCGCGCTATGACGGCCGCTGGCGGCCCGAAGCCGGGCAAGACGCTGCCGACGCCGCCGGCCGGCGTGGCGCCGGTGGTGCGCTTTCGCAATCCGGTCGATGGTGTGGTGGCCTGGGATGATCAGGTCAAAGGGCCGCATCGAAATCAGCAATGCGGAACTCGACGACTTCATCATCGCCCGCGCCGACGGCACGCCGACCTACAACTTCTGCGTCGTGGTGGACGACTGGGACATGGGTATCACCCATGTCATTCGTGGCGACGACCATGTGAACAACACGCCGCGCCAGATCAACCTGCTTGCGGGCGCTCGGCGCGCCGGTGCCGCACTACGGCCACCTGTCGATGATTCTCGGCGATGACGGCACCAAGCTGTCCAAGCGCCACGGTGCGGTGTCGGTCATGCAGTACGACGACGATGGCTACCTGCCCGAAGCGGTGCTCAACTACCTGGCACGCCTTGGCTGGTCGCATGGCGACGAGGAGGTGTTTACCATGGACCAGTTTGTCCAGTGGTTCGACCTCGATCACATCACCTCATCGGCGGCGCAGTTCAACACCGAAAAGCTGAACTGGCTGAATGCCCACTATCTGAAACAGGCCGACGACGCCCGTCTGGCGGGGGAAGTGGCGCGGCGCCTGGGGCGGCGAGGTGTCGATCCCGGAAGTTGGCCCCCCGCTGGAGCAGTTGGTGGCGCTGTACAAGGATCGGGTCGGCAACCTCAACGAACTCGCCGACGCCCTGGAGCCGTTCTGCGTGGTCGTGCACCCGTCGGCGGAACTGCTTGCGACGCATCTCACCGATGCCGCGCGAGCGGCGTTGCAAGCCCTGCGCGATCGACTGTCGGCCTGCGCGTGGGAGAAGCCGGCCCTCAGCGCGGCAATGAAGGAAACCCTGACGGTTTGTGGTCTCAAGATGCCGCAAGTGGCGGTGCCGTTGCGCGTCGCGCTGCTTGGCCAGCCGCAGTCGCCGTCGATCGACGCCGTGCTGGAGGTGCTCGGCCGCGACGAGGTATTGCGTCGGCTGGATCGTTACCTCTGAGCGGCCTGGCGGCCGGTTACCGCCACCTGCAACCTCTGGAGTTGCTCGAGGATCTGGTCCTTGAGGCCGAGCAGCTCCGGCGACAACCTGCTCGCCGCCTTGGTCTGGCCGCGGTTATGCAGGCCGACGATGCGACTGCCGACTTCGTGCACGCGGCTATGGATGGCGTCGATGTCCTTGAACTCCGGCAGGTGGCTGTAGTGCTGTTGGCCGTGATGGTCGTACCAGTGGCCGAACCGGCAGGCGTGCTTGTCGGCTATTTCGTTTTCCTTCAGGTGGCTGACCGGATGGTCGATCGCCATCACCACGCGCCTGACCCAGCGGACGTGGTCGTACTGGGCCACCAGCAGCGGGAAGTTCGACAATTCCCAGTGGGCATCGGCCCAGAGCGACCAGTTCGGATCCGGGGCGAACTGGCGCACCCAGTCGGGAATGGCCTCGGCCGGCATCGGCCGGGCGATGCCAAAGCCCTGTACGAGATCGCAGCCAAGCCGCATCAGCATGACGGCGTGCTCGTTGGTCTCGACGCCTTCGGCAATGACGCTGTGCTGGAATACCTGCGCCAGACTGATCACGCCCTCGACGATGGCCAGGTCGTTGTTGTCGTCGAGCATGTCGCGAACGAAGGTCTGGTCGATCTTCAGGCCATCCACGGGCAGACGCCGCAGGTAAGCCAGACAGGAGTAACCGGTGCCGAAATCATCGAGGGAGAAGGTCACCCCGAGATCGTGGCAGGCATGGATGACTTGCAGCACATGCTCCAGGTCGTCGATGGCGGCTGATTCCACCACTTCCAGTTCGAGCCATGACGGCGACACTTGCGGGTGCGCCGCGAGACAGGTGGCAAGCCGCTCGACGAAATCCGGGCGCTGGAGGTTGTCCGGTGAAATGTTGACGCTGACGGGGAGCGTCACTCCTTGCGCCGACCATTCGGCCATCTGTCGCAGCGCTTCGCCGATGACCCAGTTGTCGATCGATTCGGCCATGTCCGTGTTGACAACGATGGGCAGAAATTCGCCGGGCGGTACCAGGCCGCGCTCGGGGTGCTGCCAGCGGATCAGGGCCTCGGCGCCGTTGACGCGGCCGGTACGGATGTTCACTTTCGGCTGATAGTGAAGGCGGAACTCCCGCGCCGCCAGCGCCTGGCGCAGCCGGCTCAGCTCTTCGCGATGTTGCCCCAGCTTGCGGTCGTGTTCGGCGTCGAAGAGCAGGTAGCGGTTGCGCCCCGTCTGCTTGGCCTGATACATGGCCTGGTCGGCGTGGCGCAATATCGTGTCGGGGTCCGCGTCGTCCAGCGGATAGATGGCGACGCCGATGCTGGCGGAAACCTTCAGCCTGAGATCGTCGATCCGGTACGGTATCGCCACTTCCACCAGCAGTCGCTCCAGGACCGGCTCGAAATCCATCAGGGTGTGGGCGCCGGTTAGCAGCATGACGAACTCGTCGCCGCCGATGCGCGCCACGGTGTCCGAGCCGCGGATCAAGGCGGTCAGCCGTTCGGCGACACGTATCAGCACCCGATCGCCGACTTCGTGGCCATGGTGATCGTTGATCGGCTTGAAACCGTCGAGGTCCAAATAGCAGACCGCGAGCAAAGTGTGCTGCCGCTCCGCCTGGGCGATGGCCTGGCGCAGCCGGTCGGTCAGCAGGCTGCGGTTGGGCAGATGGGTCAGCGAGTCGTGGGCCGCCTGCCAGGCGACACGGTGCTGCAGGTTGCGGTTGTCCGAAACATCGCGGCAGATCAGCACGGCGCCGAGGGGCTTTGTTCCACCGTCTCGAATGGGGGCCGCGGAGGATTCGACGATGAATTCCCTGCCGTCGCGGGTGATCAGCAAGACATCGCTATCGAGCCGCAGGCGACGGTTCTCGCGGATGGCGATCGCGGCTGGACACTCGACGGGCTGGCGGCTTTGCAGGTCGACAAAGCGCAGGACGTTGTCCAGCGGCAGCCGCATCGCCTCGCGGCCGGTCCAGCCGGTCAGGCGCTCGCCCTCCGAGTTGATGCTCGTGATGCACCCGTTCGCGTCGGTGGCTATCACCGCTTCGCCGATGGAGGCGAGGGTGACCCGGGCCATCTCGTTTTCCTCGAGCAGGTGATCGCATGGTCCGGGCGCCGCGGAACGGGCCGCGGGCCGCTTGCTTGGATCGTGAGACGCCATTGCCATCTTTCTTTATTGTCGCGGCCGCCGGTTCGATGCGTATGAGTCCGGTATGAGTACTCTGCGTTCGACGACCGTGGCTAGCCATCACTTAGGATCATAGTCGCTCAACATACCGGTGGCAAACGGAACAGCCGGGCAAAAAAAAGCCGCCACGGGAGGGAGGAACCCGCGGCGGCCCCGGCGGCCAGGGAGGGCGGCCGCTCAGATCATCGGCATGACTACGCCGTTGACAACCTTGACCCGCTCGCCGCCGCGCCAGGCTGGCGCGTTTTCGGCACTGAGCGTTTGCGTCGTGCCATCGTCCATGCGCACGGCGACTTCATAGCGAACGGTCTTGCGTTGGGTCCTTTCAATCTGGTGACCGGCGACGGCCCCGCCGATCGCGCCCAGCACGGTGGCCGCGTCATTGCCGCGTCCGCTGCCCACCTGGTGGCCGAGCACGCCACCCAGGATGCCGCCGGCAACGGCGCCGATACCGGGTCCCTGGGTCGGTTGCACCGCGATTTCGCGCACCGACTCGATGGTGCCGCACTCCCTGCAGGTCGGCGGTGCCGGTGGTACCGGCGGCACCGAAGCCGAGGCCGGGCGATAGTCCGGGGGTACGGGAGGCAGGTTCTGCGCCGTGGGCACGGGCGGAGGCAAGGCAGTGCTGCCGGTCGCGGTGTGAACCACCGGTTTGGCGGCGACGACGGGCTTGCTGTGCCTGACGATGGGCTTGGTCACGGGCTTTTTCGCCGGAATCGGCTCCGGCGTTTTTTCGACCTGGGCAGGCGGCGGCTCCGCCACCGGGACGGCAATGGTGGGTGCCGGCGTGGCCGACAAGGCGACGACCGGCGCCGGCTCATCGACCTTCGGTGACTTCTGCGTGCCGGAGCCCGGTAGCAAGCCGGTCAGGAAGCCGATGGCGGCCAGCGATGCGGCGGTGACCGAAACGGCGGCTACGGCGAGCAGGGGATGAAGTTTGGTCGGCGTGCTATCCATTGTGTTCCTCGGCTGGCGGTTAGTTCGTTGGTTCGATTCTCCGCCAATTAACGCTCGGCCCAAGTGGTGGCCGACCGATGCAATGAATTCTTACACTTTGCCGGCTCGGCTGCGCTTGTCGTCAAAACGCGACGGTATCAGCGCCTGGGACAAGTCGGTTTCCACTGGCAGCGGATCGCCGGCAACCTGTGCCGCCAGCAGTTCGCCGCATAGCGACGCCCACACCAGGCCACGTGCGCCGAAGCCATTGAGGACCCAGAGGCCGTCCGAGACCGCGAGCGGACCGACCATGGGCAGCCGGTCGGGCGACATGGGCCGAAAGCCAACCCGGCCATCCAGTTGCCCTGGGTCGAGGCCCCGGCCATAGCCGGGCAGGATGGCTTCGAGGCGCAACAAGTTCTCGATATGGTCGTCGCGTCGTGGCGCAGGGTCATGGTCGTCGGCGCCCAGCGTGGCACCGGCGCAATGGATGCCGTCGATGGCGGGGGTGACGTAGCCGTTGCGCGTGGCGACGATGTTGAACGCGGGCACGGCACCTTCCGCCAGATGCGACACCAGACCGCGCCCGATCCGCACGGGCAGCGTTGGCGCGAATTGCGGCAACAGGCGTGGCGTGTCGATACCGTTGGCCAGAACCACTGTGGGCGCTTCGGCGATCAGCCGCCCCTCGGCATCCGACAGCCGCCAGAGCGCGCCGACCCTATCCATGCCTGTGACGTCGGCTCCATAGCGAACGTCGATGCCGGCCAGGTTGGCGCGGCACAGCGACGGCGGATCGATCCAGCCGCCGCCGGGAAACCACCAGCCCCCCATGGCCACGGGCCAACCGGCAAGCCGGGACGCTTCCTCCCGGTCCACGAAACGCATCAGTTCGGGCGGTGGCATCTGGACGTCGATGGTTCGTCGCTGCGCGCCTTCGTGCTTGGCATCGCGGGCAATGTGCAGAACGCCAGTGAAGCCGTGGCGCACGCCGGGCAGGCCGGCGAGGTGACGGCGGCCGTAGAGGAAGGCGGCGCGCAGCAGGCGGGCAAGGCGGCCGTCGTCCTGGGCGGGCAGGGGGCGGAACACGCCGGCCTTGTTGCCGGATGCCCCCTGGGCCGGCCCGCTTTCTCGTTCGAGCACGGTCACCTCGTGGCCACGCGCCGCCAGCCGGTTGGCCACCGAAGCACCGGCCAGACCGGCGCCGATGACGACGATGCGGCGGTCGGTCGCCGGGGCTTCCTTGCGGTCGCCGGCCAGACGACCGGTCAGCATCATCTTCTTGTTGCCGAAGCCGGGGCGCAGATCGAGTCGCCAGCCACTGTCGGCCAGCCTGTCCCGCACCGGTACCGCCACCGACCAAGTGGCCAGGCTGGCGCCGGGCGCGGCCAGGCGGGTGGCCGCGGCGAGCACGTCCGCCGACCAGATCTCGGCATTGCGGTCCGGGGAAAAGCCGTCGAGGAACAGCGCATCCGCGGCCAGCGAGAGCCGCGGCAGCCAATCGCAAGCATCACCCAGGACCAGCGTCAGGGTGACGGCGCCGCTCTCGAAATGCAGCCGATGCAGTCCGGGCACCAGTACCGGCCAGGCGTCGGCCAACGGTGCGGCGACGTCCGCCAGCTCGGGCCAGCGGCTGTGCAACCGGGCCAGATCGTCGCGCCGGAACGGATGCTTTTCCACGGAGACGAAATGCAGGTGTCGGCAACGTTCCGGGTCCCTTGGACTATTGCGCCAAGCCTGCCAGGTGGCGAGAAAATTGAGGCCGATGCCGAAACCCGTTTCCAGGACGACAAAGCGCTCGCGGCCAGCCCAGGCGGCTGGCAGGTCATTGCCGGCGAGAAAGACGTGACGTGCTTGTTCCAGGCCGCCCTGGGCCGAGTGGTAGAGGTCGGCGTAGCGTGCCGACCAGGGCGTGCCGTCGTCGGCGAACGCGAGTTCGGCCGGGACGACGGGTGTGTGGTTCATTCCTTCCGAAAGGCGCTTACTCGGGACGCATCTGGGGGAACAGGATGACGTCGCGGATCGCCGGCGCGTTGGTCAGAAGCATCACCAGTCGGTCGATGCCGATGCCGCAGCCGCCGGTGGGCGGCAGGCCGTACTCGAGCGCCCGAACGTAGTCGGCGTCGTAGTACATGGCCTCTTCGTCGCCGGCTTCCTTGGCCTTGGCCTGTTCCTGGAAACGCGCCGCCTGGTCCTCGGGGTCGTTGAGCTCGGAAAAGCCGTTGGCGATTTCGCGGCCGACGATGAACAGCTCGAAGCGCTCGGTGACATCCGGGTTGCTGTCGGAACGGCGGGCCAGCGGCGAAACTTCCGTCGGGTAGTCGATGATGAAGGTCGGCTCCCACAATTCGGCTTCGGTGGTTTCCTCGAACAATTGCATCTGCAGGGTGCCGAGACCGGCGGTGGCCACTATCTCGACCTTCAGGTCACGCAGCTTCTGGCGCAGCCAGCCGGCATCGGTGAGGTTGGCGACGCTGTAGCCGGGATGGTGATAGTGGATCGCCTCCACCGTGGTCATGCGCCGGAACGGTTTGGAGAGATCGAGCGTACGGCCCTGGTAGTCGAAGGTCTCGGTGCCCAGGGATTCGCGCGCCGCCTGGCGTATCAGGCCCTCGGTGAAGTTCATCAGGCTCTTGTAATCCGCATAGGCCTCGTAGAACTCCATCATGGTGAATTCGGGGTTGTGGCGTGGACTCAGCCCTTCGTTTCGGAAGTTGCGATTGATTTCGAACACCTTCTCGAAACCGCCGACCACCAGCCGCTTCAGGTACAGCTCGGGGGCGATGCGCAGGAACAATTGCATGTCCAGCGCGTTGTGGTGCGTGGTGAAGGGCTTGGCCGAGGCACCGCCCGGAATCGGATGCATCATCGGCGTCTCCACTTCGAGGAAGCCGTGCTCCGTCATGTAATTGCGGATCGAAGCGATCATCCGGCTGCGGGCGACGAAGGTGAAGCGCGTCTGGTCGTTGGTGATCAGGTCCAGGTAGCGCTGGCGGTACTTCTGCTCGACATCCGACAGGCCGTGGAACTTTTCCGGCAGTGGGCGCAGCGCCTTGGTGAGCAGCCGGATCTCCGAGCAATGGATGGTCAGTTCGCCAGTCTTGGTCTTCATCAAGGTGCCGACCGCGCCGATGATGTCGCCAAGGTCCCAGCGCTTGAAGTCGCCGTAGCCATCCTCGCCGAGGCTGTCCCGAGTGACATAAAGCTGGATGCGGCCGGAGAGATCCTGGATGGCGACGAAGCTCGCCTTGCCCATCACACGCTTCAGCATGATGCGGCCGGCAACCTTTACTTCGATGGGCAGCGCCTCCAGCTCCTCGCGTTCCTTGGCGCCGTACAGTTCATCCAGCTTGCCGGCGGTGTTCTCGCGGCGAAAATCGTTGGGGTAGGCGTTGCCGGTTTTCCGCCACTCGGCCAGTTTGGCGCGGCGCTCGGCGAGGAGGTGGTTGTCGTCTGCGGGAAGGGTTGGCTCGGACATGCTGGATCCTTGATCGGGTTTGCTGCGCCGGAGGGCGTAAAACCATGAATTTTCGCCGATTGGCCGATCGGGGACAAGGCAAATCGGCGACCGGAGTCGCTCGCGGTCCGCTTACCGATACAGCGGCAGCGCGTCCAGGCGGCGGGCTATTTCGTCGTTCAGGCGCTGGAAGGGAGCACTGTCGGTGCCGCCGAACCGGCGACGGAATTCCGGTTCGTGCAGATACTCCGGCAGGCCGCTCTGGTCGGGCATCAGTTCGGTTTCGGCAAACGGTCCTTGGAGAGCGTTGTCCAGGCGTTCGGCGTTGCGCGTCACCAGTTCGCCGAAACGGGTGCCGGCGCGGTCGGCCGCCAGGTCGGCGAAGGAAAAGCCGCTGCCCTGGCGGGCGTCGTCGAGTTCCTTGTACAGGCCGATCGCTTCGGCGATCGGTTGATCCGCCCACGCCGCCAGGGCCGCCGAGACGACGAAGTGCTGGGCGGTGTCGTCGCGGCCGCGCAGGGTCAGTTCCACAGTGCGCAGGCGCCGCCAGCCGCGCGCCTGCGGTGCGATCGAAGTCAGGTCCTTGCCGGCCAGGTAAGCCGCCAGAACCAGCAGCGCGGCGCGGCGCCGTTCGCGGCGGTCGTCGCCATGTGTCGCCAGCAGCGGTCGGAGCACGCCGACCAGGGGTGTCGGGGTTCCCGTCTTGTGTTGATCGAGCAGGGCGGCGAGTTTCTCCTGGGCCTCGCGCAGCCGGGCGACATCATCGCCGGGCAGCGCAATGGACCGGGCGCGGTCGAGGATCTCGGCTTCCCAGACGTAGGTCACGCCGATCTGGTTGCTCGCCGGCAGTGCCGACAATTTGCGGATGGCACCGCGGCCCAATCGCCATTCCGGGCAGTAGCCGGCCTGGCAGACCGCGTATTCGATCGCCGCTTCGACGACGCTAGGTGGCAGGGACAGGCCGCCGACGGCGGCGCGCGCGATGTGCGCCCCGTCATCCGAAGCGGCCACAGCGGCGCGCAGATTCAGGTACGGCGGGCCGCCCAGCCCCGGTACCGGAAGGCTCAGCCGCATCTCACCGGCGTTGCCGGCCAGAGCGAAGGCGCCGTGCCCGTGGAGTCCCCTGCTGGCGAGGTGATTGACGCCCTCGTCGAGGAGCGACACCGGCACGATCACCGTGCGTTGTTCGCCCTGGCGCAGGCTGCGCGGATCGTTGGCGCGGAACAGCGCTCTGGCCTGCTCGATCGCGGTCGGCGATATGCCGGCGCCGCGTCGGACCAGCGGCGTGGCGTCCAGCGCGGCATACAGCAAAACCGCCAACCCGAGAACGGTCAGCAACAACAGCCACGACAACCAGGTCAGAAGGCGTCGCACGGGAAGCGGGCTTGGCGCTCGCTTAGACGCCCTGCTTCAGGCTGGCCTCGATGAATTCGTCGAGATCGCCGTCCAGCACGGCCTGGGTGTTGCCGACTTCGATATTGGTGCGCAGATCCTTGATGCGCGACTGGTCGAGCACATAGCTGCGGATCTGGTGGCCCCAGCCGATGTCGGTCTTGGCGTCTTCCAGTTGTTGCTGCTCGCTCTGCCGCTTCCGCAGTTCCGCCTCGTAGAGACGCGACTTCAGCATTGCCCAGGCCTCGGCGCGGTTGCGGTGCTGCGAGCGGTCGTTCTGGCACTGCACGACGATGCCGGACGGGATGTGCGTCAGGCGCACCGCCGAGTCGGTCTTGTTGATGTGCTGGCCGCCGGCGCCGCTGGCGCGGAAGGTGTCGGTGCGCACGTCGGCCGGATTGATGTCCACCTCGATGGAGTCGTCGACCTCCGGATAGGCGAACACCGAGCAGAAGCTGGTGTGCCGACGCGCGTTGGAATCGAACGGCGACTTGCGCACCAGCCGGTGGATGCCGCTCTCGGTGCGCAGGTAGCCGTAGGCATAGTCGCCGGTCACCTTCAGTGCGGCCGTCTTGATGCCGGCCACTTCGCCATCGGATTGCTCCAGCACCTCGACGCCGAAGCCCTTGCGCTCGCAATAGCGCAGGTACATGCGCAGCAGCATCGATGCCCAGTCTTGCGCTTCGGTGCCGCCGGCGCCCGCCTGGATGTCGATGAAGCAGTTGTTCGGGTCGGCCGGGTTGCCGAACATGCGGCGAAATTCCAGGTCGGCGACGCGCCGCTCGATACCGGCCAGATCGCTCTCGACCGATAGCAGGGTGTCGTCGTCACTCTCCGCGCGCGCCATCTCGAACAGTTCGCCCGTGTCGGCCCGTTCCTGGGCGATATCGCGCAGGACCATGACCACGCCTTCCAGCGATTTCTTTTCCTTGCCAAGCGACTGCGCGCGCTCGGCGTCGTTCCAGATGCGCGGATCTTCCAGTTCGCGGTTCAGTTCTTCGAGCTTGAGTGCCTTGGCATCGAAGTCAAAGATACCTCCGAAGTTCGGTCTCGCGCCGGGCGAGGTCGGCGAGATGGTTGGCAAGACTGTTGACGCGTTCGGCTTCCATGGCTGTTCCTGAAGAAATTCTTCGGATTATAGCGTTGGCGGCGACGCGACACCGAGGCTGACGAGCGCCGCGCGTGCCGGCGGCGAGCCATGAATCGGGAGCATCCACTCATCAGTGGATGCGCCGCGGAGGTTGCGTCGGAGGGGCGCCCGAGGGGGAAGCGGTGGTCGGATGACACGACCTCCGCTTCCTGGGTGGGCGATCGTCAGTCGCCGCTGTTGGCGAAGCCAAGCAACTGCAGCAGGCTGGTGAAGAGATTGAAGATGGAAACAAACAGGGTTACGGTGGCCATGACGTAGTTGGTCTCGCCGCCGTGGATGATGTTGCTCGTTTCAAACAGGATCAGGCCGGACATCAGCAACACGAAGGCGGCGGAAACCGTCAGCGACAGCGCCGGAATCTCGAAGAAGATCGCCGCCAGACCGGCCAGGAAGGCGAGCAGGATGCCGACCATCAGGAAGCCGCCCATGAAGCTGAAGTCCTTGCGGGTGGTCAGCGCATAGCCCGAGAGGCCGAGAAAGATCGCGGCGGTGCCGCCCATGGCCATCATTACCGTCTGGCCGCCGTTGGGCAAGCCGAGATAGTGGCTGACAATGGGGCCCAGCGTATAGCCCATGAAGCCGGTCAGGGTGAAAACCGACACAAGGCCCCAGCCGCTGTTGCGCAGCTTGGTGGTGGCGAACAGCAGGCCGAAGTAGCCGATCAGGGTGACCATCAGTCCGGGGTGCGGCAACTTCATCGCCACCGAGGCGGCCGCCGTGGCCGCCGCGAATAGCAGCGTCATCGACAACAGCATGTAGGTATTGCGGATTACGCGGTTGGTGGCGAGCAGGGACTCGACAGGTTGGCTGGGGATGGCGATGGTTTGCAGGTTTTTCATCGTGATTCCTCGCTAAGAGTAACGGGTGCGGAACTGCGCACTCGAGCTGCAATTGTATGGGTGACACCCATTGGATTCCAGTGGGGTTGTCCTTATCAATGGATCGAAAAATACGAAGTGGCTGTGGTGTTCGCTCATGTTTGCTGTGCTGCCGCCGGGCCGTGGCTTCGCCGGCCGTCACACGGCGCCTTACGCAGCGGCGAAGTCCTCGATCAGCAATTGCACGCTGGCCACGCCGTTCCATTCGTTGATGTCGAGCCGATAGGCGGCCTGGATGCGCTTGGGGGCCGGCTCGGTGCTGTTGAAACGGATGGCTTCGAAGCGTCGTGCCGCCCTGGCGCAGGGACAGCTTGAGGTGCTTGTCCTTGAGCAGCCGCTGCTGGGTTACCTCGAAGACGTCGCTGAAGATCGGTGCCGGAAAGCCCTGGCCCCATATTTCGCCTTGCAGCAGACGTACCGTGTCGATCCCGTCGGTAGCCGTTTTCCAGCGGGCCGTCGGTGTCCAGGGTGCGCAGGAGTTCGTCGGGCGGAATCAATTGCCGTGCAACGGCCTCGAATTCCGCCTCGAATTCGCTCAGGTCGTCTTCGGCCAGGGTCAGTCCGGCCGCGGCCGCGTGGCCGCCGAAGCGCTGCAGCAGCTCGGGATGGCGCTTGGCCACCAGATCGAGCGCGTCGCGCAGGTGCAGGCCGGGAATCGAGCGGCCGGAGCCTTTGAGTTCGCCTTCGTGGCCGCGGGCGAAGGCGAAGGTCGGGCGGTGCAGTTGCTCCTTGACGCGGCCGGCGAGGATGCCGATCACGCCCTGGTGCCAGTCCGGGTCGAACAGCGTCAGGCTGGCGCGGCTCTCGGCATCGAGGTCTTCGAGCAGGATGTTGGCCGCCTCGCGCATGTCGGCTTCGATGGCGCGGCGCTCGCGGTTGATGCGCGTCGAGCTCGCCGGGCGATGTTGAGGGCGCGGGCCGGATCGTCGGTGATCAGCGCTTCGATGCCCAGCGACATGTCGGCCAGCCGGCCGGCGGCATTGAGGCGCGGGCCGAGGGCGAAGCCGAGATCGAAGGTTCCGGCGCTGCGCCGGATCGCGGCCGGCGACGGCGAACAGGGCCTCGATGCCCGGCTGCATGCGGCCTGCGCGGATGCGCGCCAGCCCCTGGGCGACCAGGATGCGGTTGTTGCGGTCCAGCGGCACCACGTCGGCGACGGTGCCCAGCGCCACCAGATCGAGCAGGTCGCCGAGGTTGGGCTCCGGTTGCGGCGGCAAAAGCGCCGCGCCGGCGCAGTTCGGCGCGCAGCGCCAGCATGACGTAGAACATGACGCCGACGCCGGCCAGTGCCTTGCTCGGAAAGCCGCAGCCCGGCTGGTTGGGATTGACGATCACCGTCGGCCGCCGGCAGTTCCGGCGCCGGGCAGGTGGTGGTCGGTGACCAGCGTGGCGATGCCCAGGCGCTTGCGCTTCGGCCACGCCTTCGACGCTGGCGATGCCGTTGTCCACGGTGACGATCAGGTCGGGCTTCATGCTCGGCCGCCAGTCGCACGACCTCGGGCGACAGGCCGTAGCCGGAGTCGAAGCGGTTCGGCACCAGGTAGTCCACGGTGGCGCCGAACAGCGCGCAGCGCCCGCAGGCCGACCGCGCAGGCGGTGGCACCGTCGCAGTCGTAGTCGGCGACGATCAGGATGCGCTGCTGTGCCGCGATGGCGTCGGCCAGCAGCGCCGCCGCTTCCTCGGCGCCCTTGAGCGTGTCGGGCGGCAGCAGGGCTGGCCAGCCGCGTGTCGAGTTCGTCTGGCGACGCGATGCCGCGCGCGGCGTAACAGCCGGGCCAGCAGCGGATGCACGCCGCCCTGTTCCAGCATCAGTGCCGCCCGGGTCGGCACCGGGCGGACGGTGATGCGGGTCACGATGCCCAATCCGCCAGAGTGACCGCCGGGCGCCAGAAGCGCCAAAGATCGTGCGGCGGTGGCGGCGAGCGCCGTGGCCCGGTCATGCCCGGTGGCGATCAGGGTCAGGCGGCCGCAGCGGCCGCTGCGCAGTGCCGCCAGCGCGGGCGCCAGCCAATCGGCTTCCAGTCGGCGTGAGGGCCTCGCGCCAGCTCATGGCGTCGAAGTCGGCCAGCGATGCCAGACAGGTGGTCCAGTCGGACCAGGACGCGGCCCGATGCCATGGTGAAGCGGGCCGGTGGCGTTTCGCAACTGATGCCGGCCCGAACGGCCAGGCCCTTGAGGATCGGTTCGTCGGCCCAGATCCGGTCGAAACTGCGCCGCGTGCCGTGGCTCGCCGGGGCCGGCAGACGGCCGGGGCCCCAGGGCCAGAGCGTATTGACGGTGGGACGGCCATTCGCTTCCCGTGCCCGATTGACCGGGTGGGCGTGCAGGAGGGGCTGCGCCTCGGCCAGCAGCTTGCGCCAGGCCGGGCCGTCGGCGCCGCCGGGCAGCGTCGGCTCGGCGGGACGGCCGACGGCCTGGTACAAGGGGCGGGTCTCGATCATGGCCGGGGCGGTCATGCGCAGATGCCAGTGGCCGGGCCGCGGCGCCACCATCTCCCCCAGCGGTTCGAACAGGGGCGCCACCGCCTGGCGCAAGGCGGCGTCCTCCTCCGCGGTCAGGGCAAGCCGGGACGGGTCGTCGACAATGATCATCCGCTCGGCCACGCGCAGATGCACCGGGTCGAGGCACAGCCACGTAGCGTCGCCTGGCCAGCCACCATCGCCGAGCAGCCGCAGCGCCGCGGCCGGCAGGGGCTCGTCGAGGTCGAACATGTCCGCCTGCCACGCTTCCTCGCCGGGCAGCGACCAGCGCCGACCCCGGCCCAGGAGGCGGGACAGCGCCGGCAGCGGCAGGTCGAAAGTGGTATCGCGCAGAATCTCGCGGGGCCAGAGCAGCCCGGGCACGAGCAGGGTGAGGTGCATGGCCCATGTTAACATGCCACCCCATGCGTTATGAACTCTGGGTCGGGCTCCGCTACACGCGGGCAAAGCGGCGCAACCACTTCATCTCCTTCATCTCGCTGATTTCCATGCTCGGCATCGGCCTCGGCGTGGCGGCGCTGATCGTCGTGCTGTCGGTGATGAACGGCTTCCAGAAGGAGTTGCGCACGCGCATCCTCGGCGTCGCCTCGCACGTCGCAGATATCCGGTGCCGGCGGCGAACTGACCGACTGGGCCAAGACGCTGCCAGGCTGTCGCGCAACACCCGCGCGTGCAGGCCGCCGCGCCCTACGTGCAGGCGCAGGGCATGCTGTCCTTCGACCAGCAGGTGCGCGGCGCGGTGGTGCGCGGCATCCTGCCCGAGGCGGAGGAGAAGGTGGCCGACTTCGCCCAGCACATGAAGGTCGGCCGCTTCGAACGATCTGGTAGCCGGCGAATTCAGCATCGTTCTTGGCGCGGAACTGGCGCGGGCGCTGCAGCGTTGGCATCGGCGACAAGGTGACGCTGATCGCGCCGCAGGGCCTGGTGACGCCGGCCGCCGTGCTGCCGCGCCTCAAGCAGTTCACGGTGGTCGGCATCTTCGAGGTCGGCATGTTCGAGTACGACTCCGGCCTGGCGCTGATCCACATGGAGGATGCGCAGAAGCTCTACCGCATGGACGACCGGGTTTCCGGCGTGCGGCTCAAGCTCGACGACCTGTTCGCCGCGCCGCGCATCGGCCGCGAACTGCTGCGCTTTCTCGAGGACGACGCCACCGTCACCGACTGGACGCGCAGCCACGCCAATTTCTTCCGCGCCGTGCAGATCGAGAAGAACATGATGTTCCTGATCCTGCTGCTGATCGTCGCCGTGGCGGCCTTCAACATCGTGTCCACCCTGGTGATGGCGGTGACCGACAAGCAGGCCGACATCGCCATCCTGCGCACGCTGGGCGCCAGTCCCGGCCAGCATCATGCAGGTCTTCATCGTCCAGGGCGCGCTGATCGGCGTGATCGGCCTGCTGGCCGGCGTGGCCGGCGGCGTGGCGCTGGCGCTCAATGTCGAGACGGTGGTGCCGTTCATCGAACGCGTGTTCGGCATCCAGTTCCTGGCCAAGGATGTCTATTACATCTCCGACCTGCCCTCCGACCTGCAATGGCGCGATGTGGCGATCATCACCGGCGTGTCCTTCGTGCTGACGCTGCTGGCGACGCTGTATCCGAGCTGGCGGGCATCGCGCACCAATCCGGCGGAGGCGCTACGCTATGAATGAGCCCGTTCTGGCCTGTGTCGGCCTCAAGAAGACGTTTCGCCCAGGGCGACCTGATCGGTCGCGGTGCTGACGGGCATCGACCTGTCGGTCGGACGCGGCGAGCGCATGGCCATCGTCGGCGCCAGCGGTTCCGGCAAGAGCACGCTGCTGCATCTGCTGGGTGGCCTCGACGCGCCGACCGAGGGCGGCGTAACGCTGCTCGGGCGCGACTTCGCCAAGGTCGGTGAAGCGGAGCGCGGCCGTCTGCGCAACGAAAGCCTCGGTTTCGTCTATCAGTTTCACCACCTGCTGCCCGAGTTCACGGCCGTCGAGAACGTGGCCATGCCGCTGCTGATTCGCCGGATGGCCAAGGCCGAAGCCGAGGCGAAAGCCGTCGCCATGCTCGAGGCGGTCGGCCTTGGCCACCGCTTGCGCCACCGGCCCGGCGAACTGTCGGGCGGCGAGCGCCAGCGTGCCGCCATCGCCCGGGCCCTGGTGACGCAGCCGGCCTGCGTGCTGGCCGACGAGCCGACCGGCAACCTCGACCGGCAGACCGCCGGCGAGGTATTCGATCTGATGCTGAACCTCAATGCCGGCGCCAGCCTGGTCATCGTCACCCACGATCCGGAACTGGCCGCTCGCGCCGACCGTAAGCTGACCCTGCGCGATGGGGCGCTGGTCAACTGAGTCCCGGGCCGTGAGCGGAACTGCCAATATCAAGCGTGCGCGCGCAACCGGCGGACCCTTCGGACCGTTGCGGGCCGCGTTCCTGTTCTGGTGCGCTTGCCTGCTGTCCTTGTCGGCGTCAATGGCGGCGGAACCGGGCTCCGCCCCGGACCTGACGGTGACGGTGGAGAAGCGCGGCGAACGCGTGATCGTCGATGCCCGGATGGCCGTGGAGGCCAGCCCGCCCGTGGTCTGGGGGGTGCTCACCGATTTCGACCATATGGCCGCCTTCATCTCCAACCTCCAGGCCAGCAGCGCGCGAAAGCTCGACGAGCGGAGCGTCGAGGTCAGCCAGAAGGGATTGGCCGCCTTTGGTCCGCTGAGCTTTGCCTTCGAGACCGTGCGCCGGGTCGAGCTGATGCCGCCGGAGACCATCCGGTCGCACCAGATCAGCGGCACGACCAAGTTCTTCGAGGGCCTCACGCGCGTGGTGTTCGAGGGCGGACGGGCCGAGATCAGCTATCACGGCGAGTCGGTGCCGGGCGTCTGGATTCCGCCGGTCATTGGCCTGGCCTTCATCCGCAACCAGACGGAAGAACAGTTCCGCGAAATTCGCGCCGAGATGCTGCGCCGGCAGGGCGCCGCGCACTAGGCGCGCTTCGCTCCCGTGTTTCGCGCCCGTTGACCGAAGCGGGTCTCCCGCCGAGAATCGCCGCCATGGATACCTCCGCCACCCTGGCGCGCATCATGGCCGCCCGCAAAGATCAGGCAGGCGCTTTGTTGCCGATTCTGCATGACCTCCAGGACGCCTTCGGCCATGTTCCGCCCGAGGCCGTGCCGCTGATTGCGCAAGAGCTGAATCTCTCGCGCGCCGAGGTGCATGGCGTCGTTACCTACTATCACCACTTCCGCCAGGCGCCGCCGGGTCGCCATGTGGTGCGCGTCTGCTGTGCCGAGGCCTGCCAGGCCGTGGGCGGCGAGGCGCTGGCGGCCCATGCGCAGGCGCGGCTGGCGGGAAGCGGGCTGACCCTGGAGCCGGTCTATTGCCTGGGCCTCTGCGCCGTCGGGCCGGCGCTGCAAATCGATGAGACCACCTTGCACGCCGCCGTCACGCCGGCGAAGTTCGATGCGCTGATCGACGCGCTGGGCGGTCAGCCGTGACCGTCACCGTCTTCGTTCCGGGCGATGCGGCCGCGCGGGCGCTGGGTGCCGACGCTGTGGCTGCCGCCATCGCGGCCGAAGCGGCGCGGCGCCGCGCCGAAATCAGTCTTGTCCGCAACGGTTCGCGAGGCCTGTTCTGGCTCGAACCGCTGGTCGAGGTGGCCGCGGGACAAGGGCGCATCGCCTATGGGCCGGTCAACCCCGGCGATGTGATGGGCTTGTTCGATGCCGGCTTTCTGGCCGGTGGGGCGCACGCGCTGCGCCTGGGGACCACCGAAACCATTCCGTATCTCACCCGACAGCGGCGGATCACCACCCGCCGCGTCGGCGTCGTCGATCCGCGCTCGCTGGCCGACTACCTGGCCCACGGCGGCGGCGTGGGGCTGGCCCGTGCCCGCGCCATGGCGCCCGCCGACATCGTGCGCGAGGTGACCGACTCGGGCCTGCGCGGTCGGGGCGGCGCCGCCTTTCCGACCGGCATCAAGTGGCGGACTGTGCTCGATACCGCGGCGGTCCAAAAATATGTCGTCTGCAACGCCGACGAAGGCGATTCCGGCGCTTACGCCGACCGCCTGCTGATGGAGGGAGATCCCTTCTGTCTGCTGGAAGGCATGGCCATTGCCGGGCTCGCCGTCGGTGCGCCGATCGGCTACGTCTACGTGCGCTCCGAGTATCCGCATGCGCTGGCCGCCCTGGAAGCGGCGCTGTTCGCCGCCGGTGACTGGCTTGGCGAGTTCCGCGTCGAAGTGCGCAGGGGGGCCGGGTCCTACGTCTGCGGCGAGGAAACGGCCCTGCTCGAAAGCCTCGAGGGCCGGCGCGGCATCGTCCGCGCCAAGCCGCCGCTGCCGGCGATTGCCGGCCTCTTCGGCCAGCCGACCGTGATCAACAACGTGATCACGCTCGCCAGCGTGCCGGACATCCTGGCGCAGGGCGCGGAGTCCTATCGTATGTTGGGCAATGACCGTTCGCGCGGCACGCTGCCATTCCAGTTGGCCGGCAATATCAAGTATGGCGGCTTGGTCGAGGTGCCTTTCGGCCTGACCTTGCGCGAATTGCTCTACGACTTCGGTGGTGGCTCGCGTTCCGGCCGACCCTTGCGAGCAGTGCAGGTTGGTGGGCCGCTGGGCGCCTATCTCCCCGAGTCGCGGTTCGATACCGTGCTTGACTACGAAGCCTTCGGCGCGATTGGCGCCACGTTGGGACACGGCGGTGTCGTCGCCTTCGACGATACCGTGGACATGGCCAGGCAGGCCCGCCATGCGATGAGCTTTTGTGCCCTCGAATCCTGCGGCAAGTGCACCCCCTGCCGCATCGGGTCGACGCGCGGTGTCGAAGTCATCGACCGCATTCGCGCCGGCCAAGCCGACCAGGCCGACCTGCTGCGCAGCCTCTGTGACACCATGACCCACGGCTCGCTCTGCGCGATGGGCGGCATGACCCCTTATCCGGTGCTCTCGGCCCTCGACCATTTCCCGGAGGACTTCCGATGAAGGGGATCGACTTCGGCACCCCGGCGGTCGCCGCCGACCGCGCGGTGGCGCTCGAGATCGACGGCATCGCCGTCACCGTGCCGGCCGGCACCTCGCTGCTGCGCGCCGCTGTTTCGGCGGGTGTCATGATTCCCAAGCTCTGCGCCACCGAGGCGCTCAAGCCGTTCGGCTCCTGCCGTCTCTGCCTGGTCGAGATCGAGGGCCGCAAGGGCTACCCCGCCTCGTGCACGACCCCGGCGGAGGCGGGCATGAAAGTGCGCACCGAGTCGCCGCGACTGGCCGAACTGCGCCGCAACGTGATGGAACTGTACGTCTCCGACCATCCGTTGGACTGCCTGACCTGCGCCGCCAACGGCAACTGCGAGCTGCAAACCATGGCCGGCGTGGTCGGCCTGCGCGAGGTGCGCTACGGCATGGCTGGCGCCAATCACTTTGCCGATGCGACGACGGACGACTCCAATCCCTATTTCCGCTTCGACCCGGCCAAGTGCATCGTCTGCAACCGTTGCGTGCGCGCCTGCGAGGAACAGCAGGGAAGCTTCGCGTTGACCATCGCCGGTCGCGGCTTCGATGCGCGCGTCACGGCGGGGCGGGGCGAGTCCTTCATGGCTTCGGAGTGCGTCTCCTGCGGCGCCTGCGTCAATGTCTGCCCGACGGCGACGCTGATCGAGAAGACGGTCATCGGGCAGGGCCAGGCCGAGCGTGGCGTCGTCACCACCTGCGCCTATTGCGGCGTCGGCTGCGGCTTCCGCGCCGAGCTCAAGGGGGACCAAGTCGTGCGCATGGTGCCCTGGCGGGAGGGCCGCGCCAACGAGGGTCATGCCTGCGTCAAGGGCCGCTTTGCCTGGGGTTATGCGACGCATCCGGATCGCGTCACCCAGCCGATGATCCGCGCGAAGACCACCGACCCGTGGCGCGAGGTGTCGTGGGACGAGGCGTTGACCCATGCCGCCGCCGAGTTTCGCCGCATCCAGGAGAAGTACGGTCGGGATTCCGTTGGCGCCCTGGTCTCGAGCCGTTGCACGAACGAGGAGGACTACCTCGTGCAGAAGCTGGTGCGCGCCGCCTTCGGCAACAACAACGTGGACACCTGTGCCCGTGTCTGTCACGCGCCCACCGGCTACGGCCTTGGCCAGACCCTGGGCACCTCGGCGGGTACGCAGGCCTTCAAGTCGATCGAGGCGGCGGACGTCATCGTCGTCATCGGCGCCAATCCGAGTGACGGACACCCGGTCTTTGCCTCCCGACTGAAGCGCCGGGTGCGCGAGGGCGCGCGGCTGATCGTCATCGATCCGCGCGAGATCGAACTGGTGAAGGCACCCCACATCTCGGCCACGCATCACCTCAAGCTGCGTCCCGGCACCAACGTCGCGGTGCTGTCGGCGCTGGCCCACGTGATCGCGACCGAGGGGCTGCTGGACGAGGCTTTCATCGCCGAACGTTGTGATGCCAACGCGTTCGCGGACTGGCGCGAGTTCGTTGTCCGGCCGGCCAATTCGCCCGAAGCGATGGAAGCTGGCGACCGGCGTGCCAGCCGGCGAGATGCGCGCGGCGGCGCGGCTCTACGCCACCGGCGGCAACGCAGCGATCTACTACGGTCTCGGCGTCACCGAGCATTCGCAGGGTTCGACGGCCGTGATCGCCATCGCCAACCTGGCCATGGCCACCGGCAACGTCGGCCGCGAGGGCGTCGGCGTCAATCCGCTGCGCGGCCAGAACAACGTGCAGGGCTCCTGCGACATGGGCAGCTTCCCGCACGAGCTGCCCGGCTATCGCCACGTCTCCGACACGCCGACGCGCGAGCTGTTCGAGCGCGGCCTGGGGCGTCAAGCTCCAGGCCGAGCCCGGGCTGCGCATTCCCAACATGTTCGAAGCGGCGCTCGACGGCTCGTTCCGCGGCCTCTACTGCCAGGGCGAGGATCCGGCGCAGTCCGATCCCAACACGCAGCACGTGCAGGCGGCGCTCGCGGCGATGGAGTGCGTGGTGGTGCAGGATCTGTTCCTCAACGAGACGGCCAAGTACGCTCATGTCTTCCTGCCGGGTGCCTCATTCCTGGAAAAGGACGGCACCTTCACCAACGCCGAGCGGCGCATCTCGCGCGTGCGCCGCGTCATGCCGCCGTTGGCCGGGCAAGTCCGACTGGGAGGTGACCATGGGGCTCGCCAACGCCCTCGGCTACCCGATGAATTACACCCACCCGGCCGAGATCATGGACGAAATTGCCCGGTTGACGCCAAGCTTCGCCGGCGTGAGCTACGACAAGCTCGATCGCCTGGGCAGCCTGCAATGGCCCTGCGACGCCGACATGCCGGAAGGCACGCCGACCATGCACGTCGGCGGCTTCGTGCGCGGCAAGGGCCGCTTCATGGTCACGCAGTACGTGGCGACCGACGAGAAGGTGACGCCACGCTTCCCGCTGCTTGCTCGACCACCGGCCGCGTGCTGTCGCAATACAACGTCGGCGCCCAGACCCGGCGCACGGACAACGTGCGCTTCTACGCCGAGGACCTGCTGGAGATCCACCCCCACGATGCGGAGGAGCGCGGCATCGGCGAGGGCGACTGGGTCGGCCTCCGGTCGCGGGCCGGCGACACGGTGCTGCGGGCGCGGGTGACCTCGCGCGTTCAGCCGGGTGTGGTCTACACCACCTTCCATTTCCCGGAGTCCGGCGCCAATGTCGTCACCACCGACAACTCCGACTGGGCGACCAACTGCCCGGAGTACAAGGTGACCGCGGTGCAGGCCGTGCGTGTCACCCAGCCTTCGGAATGGCAGCGGCGGCATGCGCGCGAAGATGTCGAGCAGCACAGGCTGCTGGCTGGCTGCCACGCGCCATGACGGCCCAGGTGCGGCTCGCGGTGACCCGGCCGGGCGAGGGGCCTCGTCTCGACATTGTGGCCGAGGAGACGGCGGTCGCCTTCGAGTACAACGGTGTCGCCCATGCGGTGATGCTGGCCACGCCCGCCGACCTGGACGATTTCGCCATCGGCTTCAGTCTTTCCGAAGGCATCGTGGCCAGGCGCCAGCAGATCTTCGGCATCGAAGTTGACGCGTCGGCGGATGGGCTGACGCTGCGCATCGAGATCGCCGGCGACGCATTCGCCGGCCTCAAGGAGCGGCGACGAAACCTGGCCGGCCGGACTGGCTGCGGCCTGTGCGGGACGGAGAGCCTGGGCCAGGTGGTGCGCGACCTGCCGCCGGTGCCCAATGGCGCGCCGTTTCCTCTCGCCGCGCTGCATGAAGGCATGCGTCGCCTGCCGGCGGAGCAGGTGCTGCAGCAGGCGACCGGCGCCGCGCATGCCGCCTGCCACGTGGCCGCGAATGGCGACATCAGCCATGTGCGCGAGGACATTGGTCGGCACAACGCTCTGGACAAGACCCTGGGTGCGCGTGCCGCCGCCGGCGGCGGGGCGGAGGGCGCCTTGATCATTACCAGTCGTGCCAGCTTCGAGATGGTGCAGAAGACGGTCGCGCTGGGTTACGGCATTCTCGCCGCGGTTTCGGCGCCGACCGCCGCCGCCGTGCGCCTGGCGGAAAGGTTCAACCTGACCCTGGTCGGCTTCCTGCGCCACGGCGGCTGCTCGATCTACAGCCACGCCCAACGATTGCAAGGACCCGCGCAGTGAATCCCGCCCAACTGATCAAGATGGCCAACCAGATCGGCGCCTTCTTCGAGGCGATGCCCGACCGTGATCAGGCGGTGAAGGATGTCGCCAACCACATCCTGCGGACCTGGGAACTCCGGATGCGTGGCGAGCTTCTTGCCCACGTCGCGCGCGCCGGCGACGGCGAGCTGAAGCCGGTGGTACGCGACGCTCTGCCGCTGCTGCGCTGACCAATCAGTCCCTGGCCACCAGCCGCCGCCAATCGGCGTCGCGGAAGACTTCCAGTGGCTGGTAACGCGCCTTGTAGGCCATCTTGCGGCTGTCCTTGATCCAGTAGCCAAGGTAGAGATAGGGCAATTGCAGATGCCGGCATTGGGCCACCTGCCAGAGAATGGCGTAGCTGCCATAGCTGGTGCCGGACTGCTCGGTGTCATAGAACGTATAGACCGACGAGAGGCCGTCGTCGAGCACGTCGACAATGCTGACCATGCGGAGCCGACCCGCCTCGCGGAACTCGATCAGGCGGCTATCCACATGGCTTTGCAGCAGGAAGTGCGCGTACTGGTCGCGGCTGTCGTCGTCCATGCCGCCGCCCTGGTGACGGGTCAACTGGTAGCGCTGGTACAGGGCGTAGTGCTCCTCGCGGAAGCTGAGGGGGCACTCCTGCGCCGCCAGATCGATGTGGCGGGTCAGCGTGCGCCGTTGCGTCCGCGTCGGCGCGAATTCGTCGACCACGATGCGCGCCGGCAGGCATTCGCGACAGCTATCGCAATGCGGGCGGTAGGTGAATACCCCGCTGCGCCGGAATCCGGCGCGCACCAGTTCGCTGAAGGTGCTGGCGTCGATCAGGTGGGTCGGCGTCGCCACCTGCGAGCGGGCGATCCGGCCGGGCAGGTAGGAGCAGCCGTACGGCGCCGTGGCATAGAACTGGAGCAGCGGGAAGGGCGGCAGGTCGCGCAGGTGGGCCATGGCTAGCGGCGCTCCGGTCCGGTGGCCGGCGCGGCGCGGAATGCGCCGTCGACCGCGTCGGCCGGCCAGCGGCCGGGCGGGCAATCGATGGCGGTCAGACGGTCGAGCAGCGCGATGAAGTCGCGGCGCGGAATCGGCCGGGCGCCGAGAGAGGCGAGGTGCGCGGTTTCCATTTGGCAGTCGATTATGCCAAATTCGTGGCGCCGCAGATGCTCGCACAGGTGCGCCAGGGCGATCTTCGAGGCGTCGCGGCGCAGCGAGAACATGGATTCGCCGTAAAAGGCCCGCCCCACCGCCATGCCGTAAAGGCCGCCGACGAGTTTGCCGGCCATCCAGACTTCGACGCTGTGCGCGTAGCCCAGGTCGTGCAGCCGACCGTAGGCGATCTGCATCTGTGCCGTGATCCACGTGCCTGGCTGGCCATCGCGCGGCGTGCTGCCACAGGCGGCGATGACGGCCGCGAAATCGGTGTCGAGCTTCACTGCATAGGATTGGTTGCGCAACACCTTGGCCAGGGAGCGCGAAGTCTTGAACTCGGCCGGGAACAGCACCATGCGCGGGTCCGGACTCCACCAGAGGATCGGGTCGCCCGCCGAGTACCATGGAAAGATGCCTTGCCGATACGCCGCCAGCAGTCGCCCGGGCGAAAGGTCACCGCCAGCCGCGAGGAGACCGTTGGGTTCGGTCAGGGCGGTCGATACGGGTGGAAATGCCGGGTCGTCGGGCAGCCAGGGGATCATTCCCGGAACGCTACCACATGGTCAACATCCAGGCGGATGCCTATCCTTTCGCCGATGGCGTGGTTGTGGTGCGAGGGCACCAGCGACAGCACCTGCGCGCCCGAGGGCAGCCGCAGGGTATAGAGGAACTCGGCGCCGCGAAAGGCCTTGGCCACGACTTCCGCCCGCAGCGACGAGGCATCGTCATGCACGACATCGTCCGGCCGCAGCAGCACCTGCATCCGGCAACCCCGCTGGCAGGCGGCGCAACTGTCGCCGCAATCGAGCGGCAGCCGGCTGACCAAACGGCCGAGTTCCACGTCGACGCTGTCGCGGGTGACGACTTCGCCGGCAAGAAAAACGCCCTGGCCGACGAAATCGGCGACGAAGCGCGTCGCCGGCCGGTGATAGAGGTCGTAGGGGCTGGCCCATTGTTCGATGCGACCGTCCCGCATGATGCCAACGACATCGGCAACGGCAAAAGCCTCGTGCTGGTCGTGGGTCACCAGAACCGCCGTCGTGCCAGTGGCCTTGAGGATGTCGCGCACTTCCAGCGACAGGCGTTCGCGCAATGCCACGTCCAGGTTGGAAAAGGGTTCGTCGAGCAGCAACAGCCGCGGCCGGGGCGCCAGGGCGCGGGCCAGCGCGACGCGCTGCTGCTGGCCGCCGGAGAGTTCGTGGGGGAACCTGCCGCCCTGGTGCGCCAGGCCGATCAGATCCAGCAGTTCGTCGATGCGTCGGCGCTTGTCGCCGGCGCTTGCCTTGCGCAGTCCAAAGCCGATGTTGTCGGCCACCGACAGGTGGGGAAACAGGGCGTATTCCTGAAAGACCATGCCGATATGGCGCTGTTCAGGCGGTATCAGGCGATTCGGGCTGCCGACCACTTCACCGTCGATGCGCACCTCTCCGGCGCCCGGTTGTTCGAAGCCGGCGATCAGCCGCAGGGCGGTGGTCTTGCCGCAACCGGATGCGCCAAGCAGGCAACCGACTTCGCCCTCGGCAAGCGCGAAGGACAAGTCCTGGACCACGGCATTCCGGCCGTAGGCATGGGCAACACGGTCAAGTTCGAGCAGGGCCATGGTTAGGCGGCGAGATTTCCTGGTTGGCTTGGTTAGGAATGATTCTCAATTATAATAGCTCGATGGTGTTTCGCCCACTCTCCGCCTTCACTTTCCTTGTTGCGCTGCTGGTCGCCCTGCCGATTCTTTCGGTAGGCGCCAATCTGTTTGTCGGTGGCACGGGCGACACGTGGAGCCATCTGGTTACCACGGTGCTGCCCGAGTATGTCGCCAACTCCCTGTGGCTTTGCCTGGGCGTGGCCCTGCTGGTGGCGAGCATGGGTACCGTCTCGGCCTGGCTGGTGGCGATGCTCGACTTTCCCGGCCGGCGCGTTTTCGAGTGGGCGTTGCTGCTGCCCATGGCCATGCCGGCCTATGTGCTCGCCTATACCTACACGGACCTGCTTCAGTTCGTCGGCCCCGTGCAGACGTGGCTGCGCGAGGCTTTCGGCTGGCGCAGGGATGACTACTGGTTTCCCGACATCCGCAGCCTGGGCGGAGCGGTGGTGATGTTCGGCTTCGTCCTCTATCCCTATGTCTATCTGCTGGCACGCACCGCCTTCATCGAGCGCGGCACCGGCATGGGCGAGGCGGCCCGGGTACTGGGTTTGAGTCCCCTGCGGGCTTTTCTGCGCGTTTCCCTGCCGCTCGCCCGGCCGGCCATCGCCGTCGGCGTTGCTTTGGCACTGATGGAGACCCTGGCCGACTATGGCACGGTCGCCTACTTTGCCGTGCCGACCTTCACGACGGGCATCTATCGCGCCTGGTTCTCGCTCGGCGATCGGGCCGCGGCGGCGCAACTGGCCGCCTGCCTGCTGGGCTTCGTGCTGCTGCTGGTGCTGCTGGAGCGGGTAAGTCGCGGCCGGGCACGCTATCACGACACCAGTTTGCGTCGGGCACGTGGTCGCCAACTGGTGCGCGGCGTCCGCGCGATGCTTGCCTTCCTGGGCTGCCTGCTGCCGGTGCTGTTCGGCTTCCTGCTGCCGGCGGGATTGCTGCTGACAATGGCCCTCGGCGAATGGGACGGCGGATTCAACGGATTCGCCGGGCACTTTGTTCTGCTGGCCCGCAACAGCTTCACGGTTGCCTTTCTATCCGCCGCCGCCGCGGCCCTGCTGGCTGTGCTGCTCGCGTACGGTGCCCGGCTCGCCCAAGGCAACGCGGGCGGCGCGGGTGGCGCGCTGGCGCGGACCGCCAATCGGCTGGTCGGACTGGGCTACGCCGTGCCCGGTTCGGTGATCGCCGTCGGCGTCCTGATTCCGGTGACCCGCCTCGACCATTGGCTGGCCGGCCTCTGGCAGCAGGCCCTGGGCAGCCATCCCGGGCTGATCCTCACCGGCGGCATCGCGGCCTTGATCTACGCCTACCTGGCCCGTTTTCTGTCCATCGCCTTGCAGACGGTGGATGCGGGCCTGTTGAAGGTGACGCCGGCCATGGACGCGGCGGCGCGCAGCCTGGGTTGCAGCGAGGCGGAAACCTTGCGCCGCGTGCATTGGCCGCTGCTGCGTGGCAGCGTGCTGACGGCGGCCCTGCTGGTTTTCGTCGATGTGATGAAGGAGCTGCCGGCGACGCTGGTGATGCGTCCCTTCAACTTCGATACGTTGGCGACGCGGACCTATACGCTGGCGGCCGACGAGCGGCTGGCGGAAGCCTCGGTTGCGGCGCTGGCCATCGTCGCCGTCGGTCTGGTGCCGATCTTCGTCCTGGCCAGGCAGATTGGCCGCGGGCGGGCGGTCAGCGGCTGCTGAGGGTCAGGGCTGCTTCTTCAGCTTGCGGCAGTCCATGGGCAGATACAGGACATCGACATTGGTCTGGTCGGTGCCCGTCACGGTCATCTTGTCGGGAGCCTCGGCCAGGCCACAGACCCAGGTGATCGGTACCATCGGCGCATCCTCGACGATTGCCGGGCGCAGGCTGATGATCTTGCCGGCAATGGCCTTGTTGGCCCGGTTGCCGAAGGTGATGTTGATGACCCCGTCCTGGACCGTCAGCGCGCTGACGTAATTGTTGACGATCTTGTCGGCGGCCGGCAAGGCGGCCAGCGCGTTGTCGGCCGGAAAGGTGCGGGTGGCGTCCCAGAAGGTGGCGATGGGCCGCTTGGCCAGATCGGCCAGCGGCATGGCCGCCTCGATCTGCGCCTTGATGATCCGGTCCAGATAGCTCGGTACCGCCATCAGCGCCAGGATGGTGATGACGGCGATCACCGCCATCATCTCCACCAGGGTGAATCCGGGTTGTGCTTTCATCATCCGCCCATCATGCCGTTGCGATCAGCGGCATGATAGCGGAACTTGGCGGAGGCTAGCGCCAGCCGGCCCGGTCGTAGACCTTCTGAGCGGTGGCGGCGTTCTTGGCCAGGGCGGCGATGGGCAGGGCGTCGGCCTTGAATTTGCCCAGGGATTCGAGGGCCGGATTGGCGGCCTTCACCGTGGTCACCGCCGGCCACTCGTTGTTGCCGTTGGCGAAATAGTTCTGTGCCTCGTCCGAGGCCAGGTATTCGAGGAATTTCACCGCCGCCTCCTTGTGCGGCGCGGTCTTCAGCATGCCGCCGCCCGAGACGTTGATGTGGGCGCCCTGGAGCTTCTGGTCGGGCCAGACGATGCCGATCCGGTCCATCGCCTTCTTGTCCTCGGCCTTTTCAGAACGAAGCAGGCGAACCAGATAGTAGGTATTGGAGACCGCCACGCCGCATTCGCCGGCGGCCACCGCCTTGATCTGGTCGGTGTCGCCGCCCTTGGGTGCGCGGGCAAAATTGCCGACCACGCCACGGGCCCATTCCTCGGCGCGCGCTTCGCCCTGATGGGCGATGATCGAGGCCAGCAGCGACAGGTTGTAGGGATGCGATCCGGACCGGGAGCAGACCTTGCCCTTGAGGGCCGGCCTGGCCAGGTCCGCGTAGTTCTGCACCTCCTCCGCTCTGACGGAGTCCTTGTTGTAGATGATCACCCGCGCGCGGGTGGAAAAGGCGAACCAGTCGTTGCTGCGCAGATGGGCCGGGATACGTTCTTCCAGAAATTTTGACTTGACCGGTGCGAACAGGCCGAGTTCGTCGGCCTTGGCCAGGCGGGCCGCGTCGACAGTGATGAAGACATCGGCCGGGCTGGCGGCACCTTCGTTGCGAATCCGCTCCAGCAACTCGTCTTCCTTGGCCTCGATGCGGTTGATGGCGATTCCGGTCTGCTTGGTGAAGTTGGCGTAGAGCGCCTCGTCGGTCTGGTAGTGGCGGGCCGAATAGAGGTTGAGCACCTTTTCCTCGGCGCTTGCGGTCAGGGCAATCAGGGTTGATAGGAGGGCGACGACACGTTGCATGGCGGAAGATCTCCAAGAGTTAAGTGTCGCGATTATATGGGAATCATTCGCAAATAGAAATAACCATCCATTGATTTTTCGAGCGAAATGACACCGCCGCCGCAGGCTGCCTTTCGACAGGCCGTGGCGGACTACGGGCTACTTTCTGGGAGGCGAAAAGAAGAGGGGAGGAGTTGCGACGACTACTGCATCGCGATGCGCCGGGCGCCGTTGAAGCGCTTGACCCAGTAGCGCTGGCTCATGTCCTCGACCCGTACCCGACCGCCGGCTCGTGGCGCATGGACGAAGAGGCTGTCACCAAGATAGATGCCGACATGGGAAAAGGTCCGGCGCATGGTGTTGAAGAAAACCAGATCGCCCGGCTTGAGCTCGGTCTTGGTTACCTTCTCGCCGCTACCGCTCATCGCCTTTGCGGAGTGCGGCAGGTAAAGGCCGAGCCCCTCGCGGAAAACATGGCTGACGAAGCCGGAGCAGTCGAAGCCCTTTTCGGGGCTGGTGCCGCCGCGGCGGTAGCGGATGCCGATCAGATCCAGCGCATCGTCCAGCGTCGATTCGATGGTCGAGATCGAGGCCGCGGTAGCACGTTGCAGCAGCGTCTTCGATTGCAGTAGAGGCGATTCCTCGGGCATCGACTCGTGGCTGATGGCCGGGGCTTGGGTGTCTTCGTCGGCCCGGACCGCGGGTGCGACGAGGATGCCGATTGCCAGCGCCAGAAGCGCGGACTGGAGGGATTTTTGGACAAACATGGCGCCGGACTATAACCATGGCGGCGCAGCATGTAAACCCTTCGCTGCACGACATCTGTCCTTGGATATAATCTTCGCTTATCGGCCAAGAAGGAGAAGCACATGTCTTCCATCGCACCTTTCAAGGCATTTCTGATCAGCCAGGAAGAGGGGAAGGCGGGCAAGGTGTCCGCCGCCTTCGTCGAAATGGATGAGGCCAGTCTCGATCCGGGCGAGGTGACGATCCGCGTCGCCTACTCCAGCGTGAACTACAAGGATGCGCTGGCGGCGACCGGCGCCGGCCGCATCATCCGGCGTTTTCCCTGCGTTGGCGGCATCGACCTTTCCGGTACGGTCATCCAGTCCGGCGATCCTCGTTTCGTCCCCGGCGACGCCGTGCTCGCCACCAGCTACGACATCGGTGTCGCCCACCATGGCGGCTACGCGCAGGTGGCGCGGGTGCCGGCCGACTGGGTGCTCCAGCTGCCCGCCGGATTGAGCCTCAAGGACGCGATGGCCCTGGGCACGGCCGGTTTCACCGCCGGCCTGGGCATTGTGCGCATGGAGGAAAACGGCCTGAAGCCGGGCAATGGGCCGGTGATCGTTACCGGCGCCACCGGTGGCGTCGGCAGCCTGGCCATCGACATGCTGGCCGGTCTTGGCTACCACGTGGTGGCGTTGACCGGCAAGGAAGCGGAACAGGACTATCTGCTCGGCCTGGGCGCCAAGGAAGTCATGCTGCGCCAGTCGCTCGACCTGAGCAAAATCAAGCCGCTCGACAAGACCCTGTGGGCTGGCGCGGTGGACAACCTGGGTGGCGACGTGCTCGCCTGGATGGCGAGCAACATGAAGCAGGGGGGCACCATCGCCAGCATCGGCCTGGCGGCGAGCATGAGCCTCAATACGACAGTGGCGCCTTTCATCCTGCGGGGTGCGTGCCTGCTCGGCATCGATTCCGGCTACATCGGCGAGCCCTATCGCCACGGTGTCTGGCGGCGTCTGGCCGGCGACATGCGGCCGCGCCACCTGGCGGCCATGACCCGCACCATCGCCTTCGCCGACCTGCCGACCGCTTTCGACGATTTCATCAAGGCTCGCGTCACCGGTCGCGTCGTGGTGGAGATCGGTGGCCAGTGACCGCCCCCGCATTGCCGCGCATCCTGATCGTCGATGATTCCCGCATCGTGCGGGCGACGATCATCAAGCGCGTCCGCGACTGTTTCGATGTGCGCGAAGAAGCCGATGGCGAGGCGGGCTGGGAAACGCTGCTTATCGATCCGACCATTCGCTTGGTGATCACGGATCAGTCGATGCCGCACCTCGACGGCTACGGTCTCATCGAGCGGATTCGCGCCTCGAAGGTCGGGCGCATTCACGACATCCCGGTCATCATGATTTCCGGCGACGAGGACGAGGAATCGCGACAGCGCGCCAAGAACCTCGGTGCCACGGATTTCATCACCAAGGGCACCGGTACCGCGGAACTGCTCGCCCGTCTCGATTCACTGGTCGTCCTGGGCCGTGCCAACGAGGCGCTGGTCGAAGCCCGCGCCGATGCCGCCACCGATGCGAGTTCCGGCCTCCTGACTCCCGCTGTGCTGCTGCGCCAGGCCGAGCAGGCGTTTGCCCATGCCCGTCGCAATGGCAGCATGGTCGGCGTCCTGGTAGTTGGCTTCGACAGCTACGACGAATTGGTCGTCACCGAGGGCCAGGCCGTGGCGGATGCCCTGATGAGCCGTTTCGGCGCGGTCCTGGCCGGCGCGATCCGGAAGGAAGACAGTCTGGCGATCTGGCACCGGAGCGCCTTCGCCATCGTCACGCCCGACATCGACGTCAGCCAGACACGGTTGTTCGCAGAACGCCTGCGCGGCGCCATGGCGGGGGCGAGCATCCAGCACGAGGGCCGTACCCTGCACGTTACCGTGTCGGTTGGCCTGGCCCACACACCCGATGACGGCGATCATTCGCCCGAAGCAGTCATCGCCGCCGCCGAGCAGCGGATGGCCGAGGGGCGGAGCGCGGGGGGCAACCGGGTCAACGACGGCGGCCTGCCGATTGCCGAAGAGACCGAGGTCGGCATCGACGCGGTGCTGCGCCAGATCGCCGCCGGCCATGAAGGCACGCTCAGGTCGCAGTTGCCGGCACTCGGCTTGCGTCTGCTGCCCCTGCTGCGACTGCTGGACAGCGAATTCTGCATTGGTTTGCCAATTGCCGACATCGAACGGCGCTTGGCGTTGGCGTGTGAAGACAAGCGGGTTTCAACAACATGAAGTTAATCGGGGGTGTCGAGATGGGTACGTACAAAGAGTTTTACCAGCGGTCGATAGAGCAACCGGATGCCTTTTGGGGCGAACAGGCGCAACTCATCGACTGGCACAAGCCGCCACAACAGATCTGCGACTACAGCAAGCCGCCCTTCGTCAAGTGGTTCGTCGGCGGCGAAACCAACCTCTGCCACAACGCCGTGGACCGGCATGCCGCCCAGCGACCCAACGACCGGGCGCTGATTTACCTCTCGACCGAAACGAACGAGGAAAAGATCTATTCCTTCGCCGAACTGAAGAGCGAAGTGATGCGCATGGCGGCGATCTACCAGAGCCTGGGCGTCGGCAAGGGCGACCGGGTGCTGATCTACATGCCGATGATCGCCGAGGCCACCTTCGCCATCCTGGCCTGCGCCCGCATCGGCGCCATCCATTCGGTGGTGTTCGGCGGCTTCGCCTCGGGTTCGCTGGCCACCCGCATCGACGACGCCAGGCCGAAGCTGATCGTCTCCTCGGACGCCGGCATGCGCGGCTGGCCGGGCGGTACCCTACAAGCATCTGCTCGACGAGGCCTGCAAGCTGGCCCAGTTCCCGCCGGACAAGGTGCTGATGGTCGATCGTGGCCTCGACAAGGAGTTCAACAAGGTCGCCGGCCGCGATGTCAACTACGCGACCCTGCGCGCCCAGCACATGAACGCCGAGGTACCGTGCACCTGGATGGAATCCTTCGAGCCTTCCTACATCCTTTACACCTCCGGCACCACCGGCAAGCCCAAGGGCGTGCAGCGCGACACCGGCGGCTACGCGGTGGCCCTGGCCGCCTCGATGAAGTACATCTACACCGGCTTTGCGGGTGAGACCATGTTTTCCACCTCGGACATCGGCTGGGTGGTCGGGCACAGCTACATCATCTACGGCCCGCTGATCGCCGGCATGGCGACGGTGATGTACGAAGGCACGCCGATCCGGCCCGATGCCGGCATCTGGTGGCAGATCGTCGAGAAGTACAAAGTCAATGTGATGTTCTCGGCGCCGACCGCGATCCGCGTGCTGAAGAAGCAGGATCCGGCCTTCCTGCACAAGTACGACCTGTCGAGCCTCAAGCACCTGTTCCTGGCCGGCGAACCGCTCGACCAGCCGACCCACGAGTGGATCATGGGCGAACTCAAACTGCCGGTGATCGACAACTACTGGCAGACGGAAACCGGCTGGCCGATGCTGTCCACCGTGCGTGGCGTCGAGGACACCAAGATCAAGTTCGGTACGCCCAGCTTCCCGGTGTTCGGTTACAACCTGAAGATCTTCCGCGAAGACGGCACCGAGTGTGCGCCCAACGAAAAGGGCATCGTCGGCGTGGTGCCGCCGCTGCCACCCGGCTGCCTGTCCACCGTCTGGGGCCAGGACGACCGCTTCGTCAGCACCTATTTCAGCCTGTTCAAGGAGCCGCTGGTCTATTCCTCGTTCGACTGGGGCATTCGCGACGACGAGAACTACCACTTCATTCTCGGTCGCACCGATGATGTCATCAACGTCGCCGGCCATCGTCTCGGTACCCGCGAGATCGAGGAGGCGATCCAGGGGCACAACGCGATCGCCGAGGTGGCCGTGGTCGGTGTCGCCGATCAGCTCAAGGGTCAGGAGCCGGTGGCCTTCGCCGTGGTCAAGGACGCCGCCCGAGTCGCCACGCCCGAGCTGCGCGCCGCCCTGGAAGCGGAAGTGAAGAAGACCGTCGATGGCATTCTGGGCGCCATCGCCCGGCCCAAGCGCGTCCACTTCGTTTCCGGCCTGCCCAAGACCCGTTCGGGCAAAATGCTGCGCCGTTCGATCCAGGCCCTGGCCGAAGGCCGCGACGCGGGCGATCTGACCACCATCGACGATCAGTCCACGCTCGAGCAGATCAAGCAGGCGCTGGCCGGTTAGGGCGGTACCGCTCCGCAACACGAACCCCGCTTCGGCGGGGTTCGTGTTTGTTGCTCAGTAGGCGTTCTGGCGTCGCAACAGCGCCAGCGGTGTCTTGAATATGATGAAGATATCCAGGCGCAGCGACCAGTTGCGCAGGTATTCCAGGTCGCAGTCGATGCGCTTCTGCATCTTCCCCACGGTATCGGTCTCGCCGCGGTAGCCATGCACCTGCGCCCAGCCGGTGATACCAGGCTTGACCTTGTGGCGGATCATGTAGCCCTTGATCAGTTTTCGGTAGAGCTCGTTGTGCGCTACGGCGTGGGGGCGCGGCCCAACGATGCTCATGCGCCCCTGGATCACATTGATGAACTGCGGCAGTTCATCCAGCGAGGTCCGGCGCAGAAAGGCGCCGAGCGACGTGACCCGCTGGTCGTCCTTCTTCGCCTGCCGGACGACCGGGCCATCCTCGCAAACGGTCATCGAGCGAAACTTGTAGACGATGATCTCCTTGCCGTCCAGCCCGTAGCGGCGCTGCCGGAAGATGGCGGGGCCCGGCGAGGTTGCCTTGACGCCGACGGCGATGGCCAGCAGCAAGGGCAAGACGAGCAACAGGATGATTGTCGAGAAGACGATGTCGCTCACCCGTTTGATCAGGCCGTTGAGCCCGGTGAATGGCGATTCGCACACGGCCACCACCGGGATGTCGTCGACAGCGTCCATGCGTCCCTGGATCAGATCGGTGATGAACAGATCGGGCACGAAATAGATCGAAACGGTGGTGTCGCGCAATTGATCCAGAAGGGCAAGGATGCGCGGCTGTGCGGCCATGGGCAACGACAGAAAGATCGTGTCGATGGCACATGCCCGCACATAGCGCGGCAAGTCGGGCAGCTTGCCCAGCAGCGGCGCCAGCGTGTTGACGGGCAGTCGCTCCGGGCTTCGGTCATCGAAGAAGCCGCGGACTTTCATTCCCGATAGCGGGTCCCCTGCAATCCGCCCGGCCAACGCGAGCCCCTGGCCATTCATGCCGGCGATGACGACCTGGCGCGTTTCACCCTGTAGACCAAGCAACCAGGGCGCGAGCCGGTTGAGCGCGGCGTGGCTCGCCAACTGCGTTGCCGGCGCCAGCCATAGCCAATGCACCAGGACCTCCGCGTCGAAGTGACGCAGCATATGGGCCGCGTACCCGAACAAGCACAACAGGCCGGCAGTGGTGAGCCAGCCGAGCGCGACGCGTCGAAAGATCGGACCCAGTTTCATCCGCAGGTAGCTGGGTCCCGGAAACGTCATCGAGAACACCACGAAGCCAAGCAGCCAATAGGGGTTGCTCAGACTACCCTCGAAGTGGAGCGCCAATGCCCAAAGGCTACCGACCAGTGCCAGCGCATCCACCAGCGACTCCAGGAACTCGATGGGTCGCTCGCGAGGCAGGGGTGTCTTGAATGTTCGATGAAAAATGGCACCGTTGCCCGCCTCGGCGGTGCTGATGGCCAGTTGCGACTTTGCCGTCATCGAACTATTGGGCGGCGCGGCGATAGCCCTCGAACTTGGCGACCGCCTGGGTGCGATTGATGACGTCGATCTTGCGAAAGATGCGTTGCATGTGGTTCTTGACGGTGAACGGGCTGATGCCGAGGATCATGCCGATCTCCTGATTGGTTTTGCCGGCTCTGACCCACCCAAGTATCTCGACCTCGCGCGCCGAGAGCCCGCTGTCATCATCCGGGATGGCGAGGGCGGCTCTCGATGCGTGCGGCTCATAGCCATGTCCACCCGCCAGGGCAACGACACGACGGCAGGCATGGTCGATATTGGGCATGAGCAGCGTGAACATCTTTCGCTGATGATCGTCGAATGGACGATCTGAACGCAGCGCAATGTAAAGGGCATCCTCGCCCGAACGCTCGTCGCGCAGCCCGTGTGCCATGGTGAACGGGCCAATGCGCCCTGTTTCTCCTGCCGCGGACGAACAATCGACACCGCTCATGTGCGCCCATGGGCCATCGAAGGCAAGCATGCGCCGCCCGTTGCTTTTCCATCTGCCGAAGAGCGCCTCCGAAATCGATTGGAGGTTTTCACGGTTGCGGCATGCGCCGACGTTCGGATCGCCCGGCACCGAGGACAAGACTTCGACCTTCAGCCGGTCAGCCGCAAAGTCGCCGATGACGACCATCAGAAGCTCATGGGGAAGAAACCGTTGAAAGTCCCCTTGAAGCCAGAGGCATAGCTGGGAACGACGATCCACGGTCAGGGATTCGAACATGATGCTCAGGAACTGGTCTTGCTGATTGCCGGAGAGTTTGCCGAGGAGTGCCATATCTGTGACCCGCGATTATTGGCTTAGCATTTCGTGGCGAGATCATCGCACCTGTCGCGTGGTGCCATCCCGTGTCGTTTCGCCACGACATGAGTCGGTGGTCATGAAGGGCGTCGCACAATGGCTGGCAATCAATTCGTCATGACCGACATTGTCGCCTGAGCACCGCCCACGAAATGGCATCCAGATGATCAGAATTCCTCTTGTCCCGCGCGGCAAGCCACCAATGCGCAAGAATTCCGGGTCCAAAATCCCCCGTTTGATGTACTCGGCGGTCGTGCTTGTCGCGTGGCATGCTTCACTGGCCGTTGCCGACGAGATCGATCCGCTCAGTGTCTACGTCAGTGAGAGCTTGGTGCGGGATTCGAACCTGTTTCGGTTGCCTGCCGGCGTGACTCCGGCACAGCTCGGCTTGTCGGCCGACAGCCGCGCCGACCGCGTCCGCACCGACACGGTCGGGCTCAAGCTCAACAAGTTCTACGCCATGCAGCGGTTCAGCGCCAATGCATCGATCGCCAACTACCGGTTCTCGAATTTCCACTTTCTCGATCACGTCGCCAAGAACATCGATGGGCGATGGGACTGGGCACTGACTCCGGAATTGAATGGCGCTCTTGGGGCGGGCCGCAAGCAGACACTCAATAGCTTCGCCGACTATCAGAGCTACGTACGTAACGTGCGGACCGCCGACAATCTTCGCGCCAGTGCCGAATACGGGGTACGTGGCCCGTGGCGTGTGCTGGGCGCGGTCGAGGACATCAAGGTGGCTGACTCGGTGCCCCAGACTCAGACCTGGAATACGCGCACCCATGCCGTCGAGGGTGGTGTCAAGCATGTTTCCTCCGGCGGCAACGCCTTCGGCTACGTGCTTCGGCGGAACCTCGTCACCTGGCCGGGGCGCCCTCTCGACGCCGTCGGCCAATATGACAATCAGGCCCGGCAGACCGACCACGAATTCGTCCTGGAGTTACAGCCCGGCGGCAAGACGCGCGCCAAGGGCATTGTCACCCGTGTCACGCGCAAGCACGACGCGATGGCGGCACGCGACTATAGCGGTACCGCCGGACGGCTGGAAATCGGCTGGACACCGACGGCGGCCTTGCGGTTGGATCTGCTGGCTCGGCGCGAATACGCCTCCTGGTGGGACAGTGCGGCCAGCTACACGGTGACTGACGGCCTGCTGTTCGCGCCCGTCTGGCGGATATCTCCGAAACTGGCCTTGCGCGGTCGAGTCGAGCAGAGCAATCGCGACTTCCATGGCCCGATCCAACCGCTGTCCGGCGCGCGGCGGCACGACGTCAGCCGCACCGGCATGCTGGCCCTGGACTGGGCGCCATGGCGCTCGCTGGCGCTGTCCGCTTCGTGGCAACTTGACCGTCGCCGTTCGACGCTCGAGGGACTCGACTATCGGGACACTATCGCAGGTGTTGCGGCGCAATTGAGTTTCTAGCGGCGCCATGGGCAAGGGGGCCGTTGAGCGCGGTTGCGGCATGGCTTGTCAGCCTCTCCGGTACGGGGGCTTAGCTCCATCGGACTATTGTCCGAAGCAAGTATCACGAATAGATTCCGTGCCAGCAAGTGGTCATCGAGTGGTCTCCACTCGGCATGCTGTTCGAATGATCGACAATCTGACTCAAGGAGCTCGACAAATGACCTTCACTTCTCTTCGCAGGACCGTCTTGGCGCTGGCTATCGGCGGCGGTGTGCTCATGTCGCCGGGGTTGGCTCACGCGACCAACCACAACGTTGGAGTGGTAGGGAGCGCCGTGAGCGGCGCCGGCGCGATGATCACCTCGCCGAGTTTCAATGACATCTTTTCATTCACCCTGTCGAGTCTATCCAACATTCAGATCAGTGGTTTTTCCAGCGCCGTTCAGGGGCAGTTGTTCAGTCTCGCTCCCGTGAGTTTCGGTGGTTTCTCGCTGACCGGCCCGGGCACCGGCTTCGGCGTGACCGCGTCGCTGGGCAGCTCCTTCTCCACAGCCATCAACAAACTGGCGGCCGGTACTTACAGCCTGGGAATCAACGGGACGACGACGGGAATCGGCGGCCTCTATGGCGTCACCTTTCAGGCGGCGCCAGTCCCGGAACCTGGTGAGTGGGCCATGATGCTGGCGGGCCTCGGGTTGATCGGTGTGGTGGCGCGCCGTCGCAGCCGCCCCGCCTGAGCAAACGGCGCCGGGTTGCCCGGCAGCAAGAAGACGAGGGGCGTTTGCCACCTCGTCTTTTCCATTTTTCCGGATGGAGTGGATGACTTGAAGAGATTTGGATCGACAATCCTGGTGTTGGCGCTGGTCGGGTTCGTTGGCGCCTGCGGCAGCGGCAAGAGCGACAAGCCGGCGACGCAAATGGCTGCGCGGGTCAACAGCGACGAGATCACCGTCCATCAAGTCAATGCCGTGCTGACTCGAGCCACCGGCCTTACAGAGGCCAACGTGGCGCTGGTCAAGAAGGAAATTCTGGAGCGGCTGATCGACCAGCAGCTCGCCGTTCAGCAGGCTGAAGAAAGGAAGCTCGACCGGACCCCCGCCGTCGTCCAGGCGATCGATGCCGCCCGTCGCGAGATCCTTGCTCGTGCTTACCTCGAGCAGGTGGCCGGCGCCCGGGCCCGGCCCGCCGCCGAGGAAGTGAAGCGCTATTACGTCGAGCACCCGGAGCTCTTTGCCCAGCGGCGCGTCTATAACTTGCGGGAAATGCTGGTGCCGGCCGACGCCGTCCTGGCCGACGAAATCAAGCGCTGGGTTGCCCAGGGCAAGAGCATGACGGAGATGGCCAACGCGCTCAAGACGCGCCAGCTGCGGATCGCCGCCAATGCCGCCGTACTGCCGGCCGAGCAGTTGCCGCTGGACACGGTTGCCCGCTTCCACGCCATGAAGGATGGGGAGACGATCGTCGTCGAGAGTCCGCGCGGCCTGACGGTGGCGCACCTGGTCTCGTCGCAGACGAGTCCCATCGACGAGGCGGCCGCCCTGGCGCGCGTCGAACAGTTCCTGACGCTCCGCGGAAACGCGGAGGTTGCCACGGCCGAGATCAAGGCGCTGCGGGAAAAGGCCAGGATCGATCGCATGGGCGAGTTTGCGCCAGGCGGCGCGGCGGTTGTCGCGCCGGTGGTCAATCTCGACAAGGGCGTCGCCGGTTTGAAGTAAGCCGCCAGCATCCCGCCGATCCAGCCCGGAATCCCGCCCATGACACGCATGCTTAAAGCACTATTTCTGCTGCTGCTTTCCCTGCTGACGCCAGGCGTTCCGGCCCAGGAACGGCAGGGCGACTACCTGCTCGGCGCCGGCGATGCGATTCGCATTCAAGTCTTCCAGAACCCCGACCTCACTCTCGAAACCCGCGTTCCCGAGAGCGGTACCATTACCTATCCGTTGATCGGCAGCGTGCGTGTCGGTGGCCTCAGCCTCGGCGCCGCGGAACAGATGATCGCCGCGGCACTAAAGGAAGGTGGGTTTGTCCAGAAGCCACAAGTGAACATCGTGCTGGTGCAGATTCGCGGCAATCAGGTTTCCGTGCTTGGTCAGGTTAATCGCCCGGGACGCTTCCCGCTGGAAACCTTCAATACCCGCATTTCGGAAATGCTCGCCACCGCCGGAGGCATTGCCACCACGGGTTCGGACACGGTCATCGTTGTTGGCAGCCGCAACGGCAAACCGATCCGCAAGGAGGTTGACGTCGCCTCTCTTTATCTCGGCAATCGCCTCGCCGACGACATCGCGGTCGTCGGTGGAGACACGCTCTATGTCCATCGTGCGCCCCTCTTCTACATCTACGGAGAGGTCCAGCGGCCCGGCTCCTACCGGGTCGAGCGGAACATGACCATCCAGCAGGCGCTTGCGCAGGGGGGCGGGCCCACCGTGCGCGGCACGGAAAACCGGCTGCGTCTGCATCGCCGCCTGCCGGACGGAAAGATCCAGCAACTGAGCCCCGATCTCGATGCCGCCATCCTGGCGGACGATGTCCTTTACGTTCGCGAAAGCATCTTCTAAGGGCGGCTATGAACCTGCAACAGTTCCTTCTCGTGGTCAGGGCCCGCTACCGCATCATCCTGCTCATCGTGCTGGCGACCGTCGGCATCGCGGTCGGAGTCAGCCTTCTGTTGCCACCCCAGTACAAGGCCAGTACCGCCGTGGTGATCGACGTCAAGTCGCCCGATCCCATCGCCGGCATGGTGTTGCCCGCCCTGGCCATGCCCGGCTACATGGCGACGCAGGTGGACATCATCACGAGCGACCGTGTGGCTCGCAAGGTGGTGACGACCCTGCGCCTAGACCAGTTGCCACAGGTGCAGCAGGACTGGCAGGAGGCCACTCAGGGACGTGGCTCCATTGAAGCGTGGTTGGCTGAGTTTCTGATGAGGAAGCTCGAGGTCAAGCCCTCGCGCGAAAGCAACGTCATCAGCATCGGCTATCGGGCACCGGACGCGGTACTGGCGGCCGCGGTCGCCAACGCCTTTGCCCAAGCCTACATCGATACCAACATCGAGCTGAAGGTCGAGCCGGCCCGCCAGTATGCCGGCTGGTTCGAAAGCCGCTCCAAGGAGCTGCGCGAGAGTCTGGAACAGGCCCAGAAGCGGCTGATCGATTATCAGCGGGCGCACGGCATCGTCGCCAGCGACGAACGCCTGGACACCGAAACCCTAAAGCTCAATGAATTGCAGGGCCAACTGGTGTTGACTCTGACTCAGAATGCCGACTCGATCAGCAAGCGCGCCAGTGCCGGCGGCGACACGCTGCCCGAGGTGATGCAAAGTGGGGTGGTGCAGAGTCTCAAGTCCGACATCGCACGCGGCGAAGCCAAGCTCCAGGATCTCGGTGGCAATCTGGGCAGAAACCATCCGCAGTACCAGCGAGCGGAGTCGGAACTGGCCATGCTCAAGGAGAAGCTTGGCGAGGAGACTCGGCGGGTGTCCAGTGCCATCGAAACCGCCGGCCGCATCAGCAAGGGCAAGGAGAGCGAAATTCGGGCCAGCATCGAGTCCGTCAAGAAGCGCATTCTCGATCTCAAGAGAGGTCGCGGCGAAATCGGTGTCCTGATGCAGGAAGTTGAAACGGCGCAAAAGGCTTACGATGCCGTCTCGTTGCGAGTGAATCAAAGCAACCTGGAAAGCCAGACCCAGCAGACCAACATCTCCGTGCTCTCGCCGGCCACCGAGCCCATCGAACCGGCCTCGCCGAAGCTCCTGCTGAATATCGTGTTGGCCGTCTTCCTCGGCACCTTGCTCGGCGTCGGCATCGCGCTGGCCATGGAGCTGGCCGACCGGCGCGTCCGCTCGCGCGAAGACGTCGAGCAGATGCTCAATCTCAACGTCCTGGCGGAACTGGGTGCCAGACAATCATGAACGCACCTGCCACCGTCATCAGCAAGGCACGGCCGGCTCCCCCCGACCGTTCCCTTGGCGCCATCCTCGTCGATAGCGGCAAGCTCACCGTCGAAAACGCCGAACAGATCATCCGCCTGCAAAAGCAGCAGGGCATCCGGTTCGGCGAAGCCGCCATCCAACTCGGCTTCCTGACCGAAGACGACCTTCAGTTCGCGCTGTCCCACCAGTATGGCTACCCCTACCTGCGCCAAGGCGAGAGCCCGGTTACCGATGAAGTGGTGGCCGCCTACCAGCCCTACAGCCCGCAAGTCGAAGGGCTGCGCGCCCTGCGCAGCCAGCTCATGCTGCGCTGGTTCACCGGCGAGGCGGGTGGCAAGGCACTCGCCATCGTCAGCCCCGGCCGCTTCGAGGGCCGCAGTTACCTGGCCGCCAATCTGGCGGTGGTGTTCTCGCAACTCGGCGAACGTACCCTGCTGCTGGATGCCGACATGCGTCACGGCCGCCAGCAGCAACTGTTCGGTCTCGACAACCAGGCGGGCCTGTCCACCGTGCTGGCCGGCCGCGGCGGCAGCATCCCCGCGCAACGCGTTGCCGGCCTCATCGATCTCTCGGTCGTCACCGCCGGCCCCACGCCACCCAACCCTCAGGAACTGCTCGGCCGCGACGTCTTCGTCAAACTGCTGGAAAGGCTGGCCACCGCCTTCGATGTCATCATCATCGATACCCCGGGCGGCGCTGGCTATGCCGATGCCCAGACCATCGGCGCCCGCGCCGGCGGCGCCTTGCTGGTTGCGCGGCAGAACGTTACCGGCCTCAAGAGCGCCGGCAGTTTCGCCGCCGGGCTGGGCCAACTGGGTACCACCCTGGTCGGCGCCGTTCTCAACCACTTCTGAGTAGATTGATGGCTACGGCGACCCTTACCGGCAGGCCAGCGCACCCTCTCGGTCCCTGGCTCCTGTTCATCGCCGGTTGGGCGGCCATGTACGGCCCCACCTACTGGGACCTATCGCAAACGCTCTGGCGCACTGACGAGCAATTCCATGGCGTCGTTGTCCTCCTTGTCACCGCGTGGTTGATTCTCGGTCGGCGCGTCAATGTCGTCGCCACGCCGGCCAAACCGAACGGCCTCCTCGGCGGTGCCCTGTTCGGCCTCGGCCTGCTGCTCTACATTCTCGGCCGCTCGCAGGACATCCTTCTGTTCGAGGTCGGTTCGCAGATCCCCGTCCTCTCCGGCGCGCTGCTCATTCTGCAAGGCGGCAGCGCGCTAAGAGCGCTCTGGTTCCCCCTCGTCTATCTTGCCTTCATGGTGCCACTGCCCGACTTCCTGTTGGACGCAATGACCGGCCCACTCAAACAGTGGGTGTCGATGGTCGCGGAGAACCTGCTCCATTTCGCCGGGTATCCCATCGCGCGCAGCGGGGTCATGCTCACCGTCGGCCAGTATCAATTGCTGGTCGCCGATGCCTGCTCCGGGCTGAGTTCCATGCTTTCGCTATCGGCATTGGGGCTGCTGTATCTGTATCTGGTCGGGCGGAATTCCTGGCTGCATAACGGTTTCATGCTGGCAAGCATTCTGCCGATTGCCTTCTGCGCCAACATAGTCCGCGTAATTCTGCTGATCCTGGTTACCTATCATTTCGGCGACGCGGCGGCGCAGGGCTTCATGCATGGATTCGCCGGGATGGTTCTTTTCACGAGTGCGCTGCTGCTGGTCGTCGCTGTGGACGGCATCTTGCGATACATCATGCCGGACCGGCCGGTTGTGGCGCGAATTGGCGCCGGCGGGACTGCCAGATGAGTTCGACCGATCCGAGCCGGCATTCTGATGGCGGTCCTGATGAGCACGACCTCCCTCTTCGCATACAGCGCCAGACCGACCCGGCTGCTGGCGGATGTTTCACCGCGGGCGGCGTTGGCCGAGGAACTGCCCAAGGAGTTCAAGCGCTGGCGCAAGCTGCCAGCGCGTGTCGCAGTGGTGTCCGATCCCACCCGGCAAGCCGTCCTGAACTACCTGTACTCGGAGACGTTGGCGGCCAACTACGTGGATGCCAACGACCGTCTGGCGATGCTCTCAATCGCCTATGGCAAAGACCAGAGCGACGGACACGATGTGCACAAGCCGGACCTGTGTTATCCCGCCCAGGGATTTCGCGTCATCGACGAGCGGGACTTGCTGTTGCCGCTTGACGAGCGACGCGGCATCGTCGTGCGCTATATGACGACGCAAAACGGCGAACGCGTCGAACCGCTCATCTTCTGGACCACCGTCGGAGACTTCCAGTACCGGAACAAGCTGGAGAAGAAGCTTATCGGCATTCGTTACAGCGCCGCCAATCTGATTCCGGACGGCATGGTCCTCCGCGTATCGACCCTGGAAAGGGATCCCGAGGTTGCGCTCGCGGTTCTGACTGACTTCGTCCAGGACTGGTATGAGGCCATGCCGGAACAGCGGCGCAGCCGCTACTTTGGCGACGCAAACCAATGACCGTGGGGGACGCCAAGAGGGGGAGCAATATCGTCAATGCGGTGCTGTACTCCACGGAGAGCATTTCGGCCCTGTTGTTCTCCGTCGTCAGCCTCGCGCTGATCGCCCGTCACTTCGGACCCGACCATCTGGCCCGGTATAGCGTGGCGCAATCGATTTCGACGCTGTTCGTCGTGTTCGCCACGCTCGGCCTTGAGCAATTCGTCATCCGGGAGCTGGCACGAAACCGGCACGACGCGGAATATGTCAGCAGCACTCTGTTCGGCATGTTGGCCGGATGGGCGCTGTATGTCGCCCTGGTCATCGCGTACTACCTGATGTTCCAGGATCTGGCCCAAGACCTGTTCTTGATCGCCAGCGTGGTCGCCGCGACACTGTTTCTCAAGGTCATTTTTGTCCGAGCCTATCTACAGGCCCAGAACCGGCCCAAGCCGATCGCCGTCGCGTCGCTCGTCTCACGGCTATCGTCCATCGCCTACCTGCTTGTCGGGGCATATATGGACTTCTCTTTCGACGCCATGATGTTGTACCTGCCGCTCCAGGCGCTCGTGCTGCTCCTGGCGATGTCGATCGGGCAATCGGGTTTTTTCAGACTGGTCGGGGTGCGGCATTTCCGTCCGCGGCGACTGGCCGCAAGCGTTCGCGAAGCGGCTCCGGTCTTTCTGTTGACCGTGTTGTTCTTCTTCTACAGCCAGTCGGATGTCCTGATCATGTCCAGTCTGCTCGAGGCCGAGAAGGTAGGTGTTGTACTCGGCCTCCATACGGCTCGTGCCGCAGGCGGCCTTCATAGGCTATGTTCTTGTCGCCACGTTCTATCGGGAAATGGACAAGAGGCTGCTGGCCGACCGGCGAGCGTTCGAGGCTTACGTCAGATCGATTCTGACGCTCCAGTTCGGCGTCGGCATCGTCCTTGCCGCCGGTGTCTTCCTGACTTCCGACCTTGTCGTGAGCCTGCTCTACGGGCCACGCTACGCCGATAGCGGCCGGGTGCTGTCGATCGCCTGCTGGGCCTGGGTGTTCATGCTGCCGGCGGCGCTGTATTCCCGATTGCTGATCATGCTCGGCTACGCCCGATATGAGTTGATCAAGATGGTCATCGTGGCTCCCTTGATCGTTCTGCTGAACTATCTGGCCATATCCCGCGTTGGCATGATCGGCGGCGCGGTCGTCTATGTCCTCTCTTACTTCCTGGTTGATTTCGTCGTTCTACTTTCTGTTCAGGGACACCCGCCATCTGGGCATGATGGGTCTTGGTGCCTTGGCGGACATCTTCACCAAGCCATGGCGGACGCTTCGGATGTCGGCCAGGCTGTTGAAGGCATCGGGCTGAACGATGAACAAGACCCTGACCATCATTGTTCCGGTGTACAACGGCGAGCGGTTCATTGGGGACTGCCTGGCCTCGCTGGTGAATCAGGCGACCAATGATGTCGAGATTGTCGTCGTCAATGACGGGTTAACCGATGGCACCGACCAGATCATCCAGGCCGAGTTTCGACGGAGTTTGGACCGTGGCGACCTGACCTATCTGTCCGTCCCGAACGGTGGAGTCAGCGCGGCACGCAATCTTGGGCTGGAGCGGGCATCCGGCGAGTATGTGGCGTTCGTGGACGCCGACGACATCGTCGCACCAGACTATGTGACGACCGTGCTCGACGCGACCGCCGAGTCGCCCGACATCATCGAGTTCGGCTATGGAAGCATCGACGAGTACGGCACGATGCTGAAGGATCGTTGCTTCGTCCATACCCGGTTTGGGCGACATGCCAGGGGCGAGGTGCTCGACACCGTCTTCGCCGCCTGCCTCTGGTATCCCTTTCTCCGTGTGTTCCGGCGGGATCTGTTCAGGAAAGTACGGTTCCCGGCGGGGGTACGCTTTTGCGAGGACGTGATTGCCTTGTCGGCTGCCTACAAACTGGCGGACACGATCCTTACCCTGCCCGATGTCTTGTACCACTATCGCGTCAATCCGACGGGAGCCACGCTGAACGTGAAGCCCGACTACGCGACCAACTTGATCGACTACTACCGACGGATCGCCGACGACCGGAGTTTCGCCAACAAGGCCCTCAAGATCGGTCTCGGCTATACGATCAGGGGCTGCATCGCCAAGACCATCGATCCCTTGGGGCGCATGCCACCCGACATCGAGGCCGACATACGGACTCTGGCCTTGACGCCGCGCCTGTTCTATCACGTGCGCGGACGGCTCCTTGCCTATGCGATCTGCGGTCCGATCCTGTACTTCGTCAAGCGGCTGGTACGATGAACAATTGCCCGCGCTCGCTTCCTCACCCGGCCGGCTGGGCATCGCTGGTGCCGATTCGGGCGCCGACCGATACCGCCCAATGGCTACTTGCGCTCGTTCTCTTGCTGCTGCTGGTGGGGAGGAATGTCTTCAACAAGCCGGTCCTGGCTGCGACGCTGCTCGCGTATCTGCCGCTGGTCGTCGCTCGCGGTGGGCGGTCGGCGGAACTGCTGCTTCGCTGCTTCAGCCTGGCCGCGCTTTGGATACTCCTGGTGGCCAGCTACTTCTGGGCGGTCGTCCCCAGGGTTTCTCTGGACATGATCCTGACCCAGTCGGCCTTCATGGCCTTGGCCTTGTTCATTGCGCTACGAGACCAGGCTGTGGGTTTTGCGAGCTCACTGCGCCTGGCGGCGGCACTGCTTCTACCCTTGGTTGCCCTCTATTGCTTGCTGTTTCCCGGCGCATCCGTCTCCACCGCCGGGCTGAACGGGTTCTACCTGCACAAGAACAATCTCGGCAGCATCATGGCCGTATGCGCCCTGGCCCTCTTCTATGCGCCCGGCCGGAACAAGTGGCATGCCGCGCTGGGAGCGGTTGCGGTCGGACTGCTGGCCGCGTCGCTGTCGAAGACTTCCATCGCCTTGTTCGTGACCTGCGGCATTCTTCTCCTGGCGGCCGATTCCTGGGGAAACCAGGTGTGTTCCGCGCCGGGCAAACCGCCGACCAAACGCGAGGTTCGACTGACATTGCATATCCTGGTCCTGCTCGGCCTGGTGGCCCTGGTGTTGTTTCGGGACGAACTTCTCGATCTGTTATGGGCCAATCTGCCAAAGACGGCTCTGACGGGGCGCGGCACCCTGTGGTTGGCGGTCATGCAGCAAATGCGCGTCCACAGCCTGCTGGGTATCGGCCCAGGCGCCTTCTGGCTGGCGGGAGATGCCTCCGAGATTGCCCAGACGAGCCTCTACCGAATGGACTCCCAGTGGGTACAGCGCATGGTGTCGGCCGACGGTAGCTACGTCGATATGGTCGCCGCTCTCGGATTCCTCGGTCTGGCCCTGTTCCTCCTGACCAGCGTCGACCTGTACCGGCGCCTTTTCAGGAACTGGCTTCAGCCCGACAGTCGCCTTGTCTTCGTTCTGGCAACGTTCGTGTTGCTCCACGCCATCACCGAGTCGACCCTTCTTTACTCCACCAACATCCTCTGGCTGATCTACCTGCTTTGCTACTTCCGGGTGGCCAGCCATCCGTCGCCCGATTCGATGGCGGGACAACAGAATCGACGGGGGTGGCGGTGTTGGTAACCTTCAGGCTATCGTCCTTGGGCTTCGGCGGCACCGAAAGGGTGTTCCTTTCCGTCGCCGACCACCTTTCGACCACTCACGGTTGGGCGGTCGATTTCGTCGTCGACATGACGGGCGGTCATGAGACGGAGCAGATTGCCGTCGCCAAGGGTTACGGACTGGTCGGCCTCGGCGGCCGGCGTACCTGGAAGACCATCCTGCCGTTTGCCCGGTATCTGAGAACGCGGCGCCCCGGCATCGTCATTTCGGCCTATACCGACACCAACGCCGCGGCTTTGATGGCCAACGCATTGAATCGTTTTCGCACGCCGATCCTCGTCACCGAGCACGCCCCGCTGGACGAGCATTGGGCTGGCAAGCCGTGGCCGAAAAGGCTGCTCCTGGAGTTCATGGTTCGCTACGTCTACAAGTGGGCCGATCAGGTCGTCGGTGTATCCCGAGGCCTGGCCGAACAGTTGGCGCGGCGCTTGAAGCATCGCCACATCAGCCACGTCCACAATCCGGTTCGGTTTCGGGATCGGACCCTAACCCGGGCGGAAGCGCGGCGGCTGCTCGGACTGGAGGCCGACGGGCGGATCATTCTGGCGGTGGGGCGAATCTCCCGGGCAAAGAACTATCTGATGCTGCTTGAGGCGTTGCGGAGTCTTCGCCCGGCCCACCGGCCCCGCCTGTACATCGTCGGCGGTGTGTTCGAGCGGGATGAAAAGAACAGACTGGACCGATTCGTCGCGGAGCATGGGCTTGATGGGCAAGTCACCTTCGTGGACTTCACCCACGAGATACACGCCTACTACGAGGCGGCGGACCTGTTGGTCCTCAGTTCCGCCTGGGAAGGTTTCGGCAATGTCCTGGTCGAAGGTCTCGCGTTTGGCCTGCCGATCGTCAGCTGCCGGTGCAACTATGGGCCGGCGGAGATTCTCGCGGACGGCGAGTTCGGCGTCCTGGTAGAGGTGAACGACCACGTTGCCATGGGAAAGGCGATCGAGCAGGTGTTGACGCAAAACCACTTCGACCCCGAAAGGCAAGCCGAGCGCGCCCGGATGTTTTCCGAGCGACGCATTGGCGAGGCCTATTTTCATCTGATTTGTGAAGCCAGAGGTGCCGCGCCATGACGAAGTCCCCATGGATACTCCGATCCGTTCCACCGCGAGCGTTCCGTAGCGGCTCACGCGGCGCCGGCAGCAAACCATCGCAACCGGTCGGATTCGGATCATGACGATATTTGCCAGACTACTGTGCGGCATCGCCATCCTCTGTGGCTGGCCGGCCAGCCTCGTCCTTGCCCAAGGGTGCGCCCAGCTCGACAAGCACCAGCTGGCGAACGCGATGGGCATCGACCAGGAGCTGATTCCCTGGATGAATCTTGAGATCCCGACCTGCGCCAATATCCATGTTGGCGGTGGCTACGCGGGTTTTGTGCTCGATGAAGTCAACGTCAAGCTTCACGAGGGGGTACGCTCGGAAATATCGATCGACTATCCCTTCGTGGAGGGCGATACGATCGAGTATCGATGGTCGATTCTGGTGCCATCCCAGGGCGCGCCGGGCGGCGACGCCCATCAGTGGTGGCTGATCGCGCAGTGGCACGATCAGCCGGACTTCAGGGTGGGCGAAACTTGGGCGACCCTGAAGGCGCAGCCTCCGCCCGTCGCCATATTCATCGAAAGCCGAAACGGGGTGCCTGGTATTGGCCTCTACGGTCTGCCGGGGAAGAAGATCTCCTGGTCGCCCGTGCCCACCGACGTCTGGCTGGACCTCGGCGTCGTCGTCCACTGGAGCACCGCGAGCGGTGGCTCGGTGCGTTTCTTCATCGATGGCCACCCCGAGTTCGACGTGACGGCCACCGGCCGGAACATGTTGAACGGCTATCGGCACTACTTCAAGGTTGGACAGTACCGCGCACCGGGGATCAGACAGCTCTCGGTGCTGTATGTGCGGAACGTGCGGTTCCGGAAGCTGTGAAGGGAGAACCGATGGGCCCCTGCCCGATGACCGGGCGTCCGGCGACTTGGTCCGACAGGTCAGCCGGTTCGCCAGTTCGTGAGCGTGACCTTGACCGACATCGATAAGCGGAACGTGGTCATGATATGCACCGCGGCACGAGGCGGCATGCGCTCGGTGGTCGATGGGTATCTGGCCGACGGGCTTTTTTCCAGATGGCGCGTCGTGCTGCTGAACTCGCATGTCGAGGGCGGCCTTGCCCTGCGCCTGACCACCGCGGCGAGGGAATTCCTTCGACTCGTCGCGTTGCTGCTGAGTTCGACGGGTTGGCCTGGTGCATTGCCATGCGGCCATGAAGGGGAGCTTCTGGCGAAAGTCGGCATTCGCCTTGATCTCGAGAATCGCCGGGGTGCCCGTGGTGTTCCACCTTCATGGCGGCGTGATGAAGGCCTTTGTCGCCAGACAACCCGTCGTGGTGCAACGTCTGATCGGCTGGGTACTGGCACGGCAGTCGGCCGTGGTTGTGCTGTCCGACGGTTGGCGGGAGTATGTGAAATCCATTTCGCCCCTGGCGGCCATCGAAGTGCTGCCGAACTACGTGAGCTTGCCGGCGGCGACGGATCCGGCTGTTCGCGACGGCGGCACCGGGATCACCGTCCTTTTTCTTGGACTGGTCGGTGTCGGCAAGGGCGTCTATGATTTGCTGCCCGCGTTCAAGGAGGCCGTTGCCGAGGTCCCCGGTTTGCACTTGATCCTCGCCGGCAACGGCGAGGTCGATCGTGCCCGGGCGCTCGCCGTGGAGCTTGGCATCCAGGATCGGGTCGAATTTGCCGGGTGGGTTGCCGGCGAGAAGAAGGTCGAGCTCTTTCAGCGTGCCCATATCTACGTACTGCCGTCCCACTTCGAAGGCCTGCCGGTCAGCTTGCTTGAGGCGATGAGCTGGCAATTGCCGGTGATTTCGACGCGTGTCGGCGCCATTCCAGAAGTCGTCCGTCAAGGTGTCGATGGACTGCTGCTCGATGCCGGTGACCGCGTCGCCCTCGCCTCCGCCATTGTCGAGCTGGCTCGGAGCGATGCGTTGCGGCGGCGGATGGGCGTTGCGGCCCGTCAGCGCATCGAGCATGGCTATTCGAAAGAGGTGGTGTTGCCGCGACTGGAGGCGCTGTATGGAGAGCTGATGCTCGATGGGAGCACGGGCCGAATCGGCAAATCGTGATTGCGTGGTGCGGACATTCGACTGTCCGGTTCGACGTCGGATCGATGCAAATACAGGAATTTCCGGGTAGAGGAGTTGGCATGAATCGGATCGAGATGATGGGCTGCCGGATCGACAATCTGTCGATGGAGGAGACGTTGCAAACAATCGAGGGCTTCATCAAGTCCGGCAAGCCGCATCAGCACGTGGTGGTGAATGTGGACAAGCTGGTCAAGGCCAGTCGCGATGCGGAGCTTCGCCGGATCATCAACGACTGCGCCTTGGTCAATGTCAACGGCATGCCGGTGGTATGGGCCTCGCGTCTCCTCGGCCGGCCCCTGAAGGAGCGTGTGGCCGGTGTGGACCTCTTCGAGGCGCTGATGAGGCGTTCTGCCAGCAGGGGCTGGCGTGTCTTTCTGCTTGGCGCGCGGGAAGAGGTGGTCTCGGGTGTCAAGTCGGCCTACGAGCAAAAATACCCGGGGCTGACCGTGGCCGGCTATCGAAACGGCTATTGGCGGCCGGAAGAAGAAGCGGCCGTGGTCGAGCATGTCAAGGCAGCCGGCGCCGACCTGCTGTTTGTGGCTATCAGCTCGCCGAAGAAGGAACAGTTTCTGGGGCGCTATCAGGCGGAAATGCAGATACCATTCGCCATGGGTGTCGGCGGGACCTTCGATGTGGCAGTTGGCAGGGTGAAGCGTGCCCCCGTCTGGATGCAGAACGCAGGACTGGAATGGTTCTATCGATTCCTCCAGGAGCCACGTCGCATGTTCCGGCGCTACTTTGTCGAGGACATGGCCTTTTTTGGCCTCTTGCTGAAGGAAGCCTTTCGCCGCTGAGCGGCCGCCAAGCCACCGACGCCGGCTCGGCCTCGGGGTAATATCCCGGGCGCGATTGAACCGGTCGCCAATCTCTGGTCGCGCGCCAACCGCAAAGGAACCTTCAAATGAAATCGGTCTATCTGGTCGCCGGTGCGCGGCCCAACTTCATGAAGATCGCGCCGATCGTGCGCGCCTTGCGGGCGCATGGCGGCCTGGGCTTCAAGATCATCCATACCGGCCAGCATTACGACCGGGAGATGAACGAGGTGTTCTTCGAGGAGCTGGGCATTCCGCAACCGGATGTCTTCATGGGCGCGGGCGGCGGCAGCCACGCGCAGCAGACGGCCAAGATCATGCTGGCCTTCGAGGAGCTGTGCCAGGCGGAGCAGCCGGATGCGGTGCTGGTGGTGGGCGATGTCAATTCGACCCTGGCTTGCTCCATCGTCGCCAAGAAGCTGCACATTCCGGTGGCGCACGTGGAGGCCGGCTTGCGCAGCGGCGACATGAGCATGCCGGAGGAGATCAACCGCCTGGTGACGGACAGCATTTCGGACTGGTTCTTCGTCACCGAGCCCAGCGGGGTCGAGCATCTGCGCCGCGAAGGCAAGGCGGAGCGCGCGGTTCACCATGTGGGCCATGTGATGGTCGACAACGTGCTCTACCAGGCGGAGAAGCTGGCGCGGTCGGACATGGCCTCGGCCTTCGAGACCAGCGACTTCAAGGCGCGGCATCCGCGCTATGGCGTGGTGACGCTGCACCGGCCGAGCAACGTGGATAGCGCCGAGATGATGGCGCGCATCGGCGGGGCGCTGAAGGAGATCGCGGCCGATCTGCCCTTGCTGTTTCCGGTGCATCCGCGCACGCGGGCGAACCTGGAAAAATTCGGTGTCGATCTCGGCCCGAACATCACGCTGGTCGGGCCGCAGGGCTACATGGCGTTCCTGAACCTGTGGAAGGACGCGGTGGCGGTGCTCACCGACAGCGGCGGCCTGCAAGAGGAGACCACGGCGCTGGGCGTGCCGTGCATCACCATTCGCGAGAACACCGAGCGGCCGGTGACGGTGGAGGAGGGCACCAACGTGCTGGCCGGCACCGACCCGGCGCGCATCGTCGCCGAGACGCGCAAGGTGATGCGCGGCGAAGGCAAGCAGGGGCGCCGTCCGGCGCTTTGGGACGGCCGCGCCGCCGAGCGCATCGTACGGATACTGGCGGCGGAGCTGGGTTGATACGGTAAACGCGCCACGGGCGTGTCGTATATATATAGATATTGACGAATAGTGCTTAGGCGTTATAATCTATATGTATGCCAAAGACGGCTCGTGCCCTCTTGCAACTCCCGCCCGCCACTGCCGCCGCCATCGAGAAGCTTGGCGCCGACCTGGCGGTGGCCCGTTTGCGTCGCAAGGAGTCCTTGAAGACTTGGGCGAAACGCATGGGGGTTTCTGTTCCTACGGTGCAGCGCCTCGAAGCCGGTGATCCCGCTGTTGGCATCGGCATCGTTGCGACCGCGCTGTGGCTTATCCAGCGAGACGGAGAACTGAGGAATCTCGCGGCGCCCGAGCACGACCAGGGCGCTATCGAGATGGATGTCCGGGCGGCCCTTGAACTGGGCCGCGCCCGCGCCCGCGCCGCCGCCGAAGTGCGTATTCGCAAGAGCCAGGCGAAGGGGCGCGATGCGTCTGGATGACCTTTACCTCTGGTACCTGGGCGACCCGGCCGCACCGCGCTACGTCGGCGCGCTGAAGCTGGTCGCCGCCGGCAAGGGCGTCTCCTTGCGCTACGGCGAAGCTTGGCTGGCCAGCGGGTTCGCGCTGAGCGAGGACCTGCCGCTCGTCAACATCGAGCACATGCCGCCCGGTCGTCTGGCGGCCGATACGCAGCGCGCGGTAGGCGCGGTCGATGACGCGCGGCCGGATCGCTGGGGCGAAAAGGTCATCCGCTTCGTGGACAAGCCCAAGCGTCTCTCCCTCATGGAGTACCTGTTCTACGCCGGCGACGACCGATTCGGTGCGCTCGGCGTTTCCACATCATCGAGCACCTACAGCCCGCGAGCCGGGGGTCCGCTGCCTCGTCTCGAGGATGCGCAACAGCTCAGCGAGGTCGTGGCCAAGATCGAGGCCTTGGAGCCCATCACCGCCGTGGAAGCGAAGATCATCGCCGGCGGCGGCAGCCCGCTCGGCGGGGCAAAGCCCAAGGCGCTGATCGACATCGACGGCGAGCAGTGGGTGATCAAGTTCTTCAACAACGAATCCGTCGATACACCGCTCATCGAGCACGCAACGATGACGCTGGCAGCGCGCGCGGGCATCACGGTGGCCCGGACGCAGATCGTTCGCCTGGTCGGGGCGAATGCAATCGCCATTCGCCGCTTCGACCGCGAACAAGGCCGGCGAATTCACTGCATCTCGGCCGGCACCGCCATTCGGGCAGCCACGGCGTCGGGCGAAGCGCCGGAACTGGGATATCCCGAGCTGGCGCGGATTCTCCGCCGTGTCGGCGTCACCCAGGGTGACGCCAACCGACGGGACGCACGCGAACTCTTCCGCCGCATGGTGTTCAACATCCTGGTCGACAACACCGACGACCACGAGAAGAACCACTCCTTGCTGGTGGTCAGCCCGTTCGAGAATGGCCGCCTGAGGCTGGCGCCGGCGTACGACGTCCTGCCGACCAACTCCGGGCAGGGATACCAGGAGTTCATCTGTGGTGCTCATGGCCGGGATTCGACGCTCGAGAACGCGATGTCGCAGTGCGACGCATTTGGCCTGCTACCCGCGGAAGCGGCGGCGGAAGTTGCCCGCGTCATCGACGTCGTGCGTACCTGGAAAGAACATTTCGCGCAGACCGGTGTGACGCAGCGCGACATCGAAAGCCTGGCCGAGCGTATCGACGGCGACGAACTACTCGGCCAGCGCACCGATTTCGACCGCGCCAGGTTTCAGTCACCACCGGCCAGGAGAAAGCGCCCCAGCCCTTTCCGGCGCGCCTAGCCGTGCGGCAGCAGGCGCCCGCCGCCCGGCGCTCTGGGACGGCCGGGCGGCTGAGCGCATCGTGCGGATACTGGCGGCGGAGCTCGCCTGACGGGCCGGGTTCGGCGATAGTCGGTATGCCGGCGTCCCGCCAAGCCATTGGGGTCCTGGCGTCATGGCTGCGCTCCCTTTTGTCGTTCCCGCCATGAATCTCCTCCTGTCCGGCCCTGCCTCGTCGACTTACAAGGTGTGATCGGATGGGGCTACGCTTCGGGTGGAACTTGAATTGCGGCGAGTGCTCGTTCGATAACGTTTCTGTCGGAAATATCCTTGTCCCGCATTGTCTGCTTGGTGCGCAGGAGTCCCCGCAGGTTCACCGTGCGAACTGGAATGCCCTCCAGATCAACGGTTATCGCGTATTGCCGCAACGTTTCGTAGGTTTCACCGCAGGCGGAAAGCATGATGTCCACAACAAATGCATCGGCGACACGAATATTGTCGCCTTCGGTGAACCAGGCCGGGTCAAGGTCTTTGGCCGCTTGATCCGGCAGCAGCATCAACGCGGATCTAACTTTTTCCCCTTGTTCCCGGGTCGCGGGAACCAGCACATCGATGTCGGTCGTTGCTCGGTGATAGCCGTGGACAAAGAGCGCATAGCCACCAATCAACAGGTAATCCACGTGTTCCCGGTTCAGCGATTGCACAAGCGCCTTCAGGTCGTCCAGCGTTGCGTGTCTACAAAACTCTTGCATTGGCACGCTCCAGCGCGATCTTCGCCATACCCATTGTTAGGCAGTCGTCTTGCTGTTTGTTCGCTTCGGCATGGGTCATGAATCGATATACGCCTTTGGGGATGAATGTCGTGTTTCCCGTTGGCAGGCGATGAATTTCATCATTGAAGCGCGCCCCTGCCGCCAACAGGTCCCCAGAGGCCGAGAAACCGACCGGACGTTGCGTGCGGTGTCCAATTGTTCTCATGTGTAGTCTCCTCGAGTTGTGCCGGCGCGATGCGGTGATTCCGCGCAGGTCAGGCATCCCCCGCACAGGATACAGGATGACGCTGGCCGGTCCCGGCTTGGCGCGATGAGGGGGCGCTTCGGTCGGTCACGTGTGCGAGATTCAGGCGCTGTTGACCGACCAACATGGCATTCGGGCACTGGAGGGGTCCGATCATTTCCTGCCGGACGGCCGGCGTGGCGTGGTGCGCGAGTTCGAGGATCCCCGTCTGGCGCGTACCCCGTATAGCCCGCCCCATCGGCCCGGCACGGGCTATGTGACGGCGATGCTGGAGCAGGTGGTCGCGGTGGCCTCGGGCCTGGGGCCACTCGACGCTGCGCTGCATGTGATGACACGGATTCCGTACTTGCAGGCGTTTGCCAACGGCAACAAGCGCACGGCGCGGCTGGCGGCCAACATTCCCTTCCATTGCCGGGAATTTCGTGTAGAATCCGCCGCTCTTTTGCAGGCGCGTAGCTCAGCTGGTTAGAGCACCACCTTGACATGGTGGGGGTCGTTGGTTCGAGTCCAATCGCGCCTACCAACATCCCGAACAGGGCGCCTGAGCGATCGGGTGCCCTGTTCGTTTTCTGGAGTTCGGACATGCCGGTAATTACGCTTCCCGATGGTTCGCAACGCGAGTTTGCCGCAGCCGGTGACGGTGGCCGAGGTGGCCGCTTCGATCGGCGCCGGTCTGGCCAAGGCCGCGCTGGCCGGCAAGGTCGATGGCAAGCTGGTCGATACCTCGTTCCGCATCGAGGGCGATGCGACGCTGGCCATCGTCACCGACAAGGATGCCGACGGCGTCGAGATCATCCGCCATTCCACCGCGCACCTGCTGGCCTATGCGGTGAAGGAACTGTTCCCCGAGGCGCAGGTGACCATCGGCCCGGTGATCGAGAACGGCTTCTACTACGACTTCGCCTACAAGCGCCCGTTCACGCCGGAAGATCTGGCCGCCATCGAGAAGCGCATGGCCGAACTGGCGAAGAAGGATTTTCCGGTGACGCGCGAGGTCTGGCCGCGCGACAAGGCGGTCGAGTTCTTCAAGTCGATCGGCGAGCACTACAAGGCCGAACTGATCGCGGCGATTCCCGCCGAGCGAGGATGTTTCGCTGTATCGCGAGGGCGATTTCATCGATCTCTGCCGCGGCCCGCACGTGCCGTCGACCGGCAAGCTCAAGGCTCTTCAAGCTGATGAAGGTGGCCGGCGCCTACTGGCGCGGCGATTCGAAGAACGAGCAGCTGCAGCGCATCTACGGCACGGCCTGGGCGAAGAAGGAAGATCTCGATGCCTATCTGCACATGCTGGAAGAGGCCGAGAAGCGCGACCACCGCAAGCTGGCCGGCAGCTCGACCTGTTCCACCTGCAGGACGAAGCGCCGGGCATGGTGTTCTGGCATCCGCACGGCTGGGCGGTGTGGCAGGAGATCGAGCAGTACATGCGCCGCGTCTATCGCGACAACGGCTACCAGGAAGTGCAGCTGCCCGCAGATCCTCGATCGCAGCTGTGGGAGAAGTCCGGCCACTGGGAGAACTACAAGGACAACATGTTCACCACCGAGTCGGAGAAGCCGCGACTACGCGATCAAGCCGATGAACTGCCCGGGCCATGTGCAGATCTTCAACACCGACGTGCGCTCCTACCGCGACCTGCCGCTGCGCTACGGCGAGTTCGGCTCCTGCCATCGCAACGAGCCTTCCGGCGCGCTGCACGGCCTGATGCGGGTGCGCGGCTTCACGCAGGACGACGGCCACATCTTCTGTACCGAAGACCAGATCCAGCCGGAAGTGACGGCCTTCAACGATCTGGTGCGCAAGGTCTATGCCGATTTCGGCTTCACCGATGTGGCGGTCAAGCTGGCCACTGCGCCCGGACAGCCGCGTCGGCGCCGACGAGCTGTGGGACAAGGCCGAGGCGGCCCTGCGCGCCGGCCTTGACGCGCCAGCGGCCTGGCATGGGACGAGTTGCCCGGGCGAGGGCGCCTTCTACGGCCCGAAGATCGAATTCCACATCAAGGACGCCATCGGCCGCTCCTGGCAGTGCGGCACCATGCAGGTCGATTTCTCGATGCCGCGGCCGTCTCGGCGCCGAGTATGTCGGCGAGGACAACACCCGCCACACGCCGGTGATGCTGCATCGCGCCATCCTCGGTTCGCTGGAGCGCTTCATCGGCATCCTGATCGAAAACCACGCCGGCGCGCTGCCGCTGTGGCTGGCGCCGGTGCAGGTGGTGGTGATGAATATTTCCGAAGCCCAGGCCGACTATGCCGAGAGCTGTGGCGAAAAAACTGCGCGAAGCCGGGCTCCGCGTCGATAGCGGATTTGCGCGGCGAGAAAATTAACTATAAAATCCGCGAACATAGCTTGTTGAAGCGGCCTTACTACGTCGTCGTCGGCGACAAGGAAAAGGCCGCCGGGTTGGTCGCCGTTCGTGCCCGGGGCAATCAGGATCTCGGGCAGATGTCCCCGGAAGCCTTGATTGAACGCCTGTTGCGGGAAGCAGCAGAGCAGGGGCGCGGCGGCCTGATTTTTTTGATTTTTTGGAGTACTAGCACCATCGCTCAGGAAAAGATCGCAGCGCATCAACGACGAGATCACAGCCCCCGAAGTTCGGTTGGTCGGGGTGGAAGGCGAGCAGCTCGGCATCGTAGCCATTCGTGCCGCGCTGCAAATGGCCGAAGAAGCCGAAGTCGATCTGGTCGAGATCGCGCCGATGGCCCAGCCGCCGGTCTGCAAGATGATGGACTTCGGCAAGTTCAAGTACCAGGAAGCCAAGCGGCCGCACGAAGCCAAGCTGAAGCAGAAGCAGGTCCAGGTCAAGGAAGTCAAGTTTCGTCCGGGTACGGACGAAAACGACTACCAGATCAAGCTGCGCAATCTGATCAAGTTTCTGCAGGAAGGCGACAAGGCGAAGATCACGCTTGCGTTTCCGGGGCCGCGAAATGGCCCACCAGGAGTTCGGCATGCGCATGCTGGAGCGGATCAAGGCCGATCTGACGGAAGTGGCGCATGGTCGAGCAGTTTCCCGAAGATGGAAGGGCGTCAGTTGATCATGGTGCTGGCGCCGACCAAGAAGCAGGTGAAGCACTGAGTTGTTACGCAGCGCAGTACGGCAGTAGCAGTACCAAGAAGCGGTTGCGGGTTGTTGAAGCGTTCCCGAGTCGGGAGCCACCCGGCGCCATGTCAATAAAGGAGTCTTGCGATGCCGAAGATGAAGACCAAGAGCGGTGCCGCCAAGCGCTTCAAAGTGCGCGGCAGCGGCAGCATCAAGCGCTCGTGCGCGTTCAAGCGCCACATCCTCACCAAGAAAACCACCAAGGTGAAGCGCCAGCTGCGTGGCGTGCTCACCGTGCATGAGTCGGACGTGAAATCCGTCCGCGCCATGTTGCCCAACGCCTAAGGAGAAGACGACATGCCAAGAGTCAAACGTGGTGTAACGGCGCGCGCGCGCCACAAGAAGGTTCTCGATCAGGCCAAGGGTTACCGCGGCCGTCGCTCACACCGTCTATCGCATCGCCAAAGAAGCGGTGATGAAGGCGGGTCAGTACCAGTATCGCGACCGTCGTCAGCGCAAGCGCCAGTTCCGCGCCCTGTGGATCGCCCGTATCAACGCCGGTGCCCGCGAACTGGGCATGAAGTACAGCACCCTCATGAACGGCCTGAAGAAGGCCGCGATCGAAGTCGATCGCAAGGTGCTGGCCGATCTGGCCGTGTTCGACAAGCCGGCTTTTGCCGCCCTGGCCAATCAGGCCAAGGCCATCGGCCTGAACCTGTCGGGCTGATCCCGGCGTCTAGCGCGAAACACAGCAGAGAACAGGGGGAGGCCTCGCTTCCCCCTTTTTCTTTTCGGACATGGAAAATCTCGAACAACTCGTTAGCCAGGCCGTCGCCGAATTCGCTGCCGCGACCGAGCCGGCCCGGCTCGAAGAGGCCAAGGCCCGCTATCTCGGCAAGGATGGTTCGCTGACCGCCCTGCTCAAGGGGCTGGGCAAACTGCCGCCGGACGAGCGCAAGAGCCGCCGGCGCGGCGCATCAACGTCGCCAAGGACAAGGTCGAGAGCGGCGCTGGCCGCACGCCGCGACGAACTGAAGCGCGGCCAGCTCGAGGCCCAACTGGCGGCCGAAGCGCTGGACGTCACGCTGCCCGGCCGCGGCGCAGTCGCGCGGTGGCCTGCATCCGGTGACGCGCAGCCTGGAACGCATCGAGCAACTGTTCCGCTCGATCGGCTTCGAAGTCGCCGACGGTCCCGGAGATCGAGAGCGACTGGCACAACTTCACCGCGCTGAACACGCCGGAGAATCATCCGGCGCGTTCGATGCACGACACCTTCTATCTGCTCGACGACGCCGGCAAGGTGCAGCGAGGACGTGCTGCTGCGCACCCACACCAGCCCGGTGCAGATCCGCTACATGCAGGCGCATGTGGCCAGGTACGGCCACCTGGCGACGATGCCCGAGATTCGCGTCATCGCGCCGGGCCGCGTCTATCGCGTCGATTCCGACGCCACCCATTCGCCGATGTTCCATCAGGTCGAAGGCCTGTGGGTGGGCGAGAACGTCAGCTTCGCCGACCTCAAGGGCGTGGTCGCCGATTTCCTGCGCCGCTTCTTCGAGACGGACGATCTCAAGGTGCGCTTCCGCCCCTCGTTCTTCCCGTTCACCGAGCCTCGGCGGAGATCGACGTCGCCTTCATGAGCGGCGCGCTGGAAGGCCGCTGGCTGGAGATCGCCGGCTGCGGCATGGTGCATCCCAACGTGCTGCGCATGTGGCGGCATCGATCCGGAGAAGTACACGGGCTTCGCCTTCGGCATGGGGCCGGACCGCCTGACCATGCTGCGCTACGGCATCAACGATCTGCGCCTGTTCTTCGAGGGCGATCTGCGCTTCCTGTCCCAGTTTCAATAAGAACCGATCATGCAATTTCCCGAATCCTGGCTGCGCGCCCTCGTCAATCCACCGCTCTCGACGCGAGGAGCTGTGCCATCTGCTGACCATGGCCGGCCTCGAAGTCGAGGAGACGCCGGCCGGTGGCGCCCGCCTTTTCCGAACGTCGTGGTCGCGCCGCAGTGCTGTCGACCGAAAAGCATCCCGATGCCGACAAGCTGAAGCTCTGCAAGGTCGATGCCGGCGAGCACGGCGTCGCTGCAGATCGTCTGCGGCGCGCCCAATGTCGCGCCGGACATGAAGGTGCCCTGCGCGCTGGTCGGCGCCAAGCTGCCCGGCATCGAGATCAAGAAGGCCAAGGTGCGCGGCGTCGAGAGCTTCGGCATGCTCTGCTCGGCGCGCGAACTGGGTCTCTCCGAGGACCACGGCGGCCTGCTGGCGCTGCCGGCCGACGCGCCGGTCGGCGCGCGACATCCGCGCCTACCTCGATCTCGACGACACGCTGATCACGCTCAAGCTGACGCCCAACCGCGCCGACTGCCTGTCGCTGACCGGCATTGCCCGCGAAGTGGCGGCGCTGACCGGCGCGCCGCTGAGCGCTGCCCGCGATCGACGCCGGTCGCCGCCGTCGCATCAGGACACGCGCGGCGTGGTGCTCGATGCGCCGGATGCCTGCCCGCGCTACTGCGGCCGCATCGTGCGCGGCGTCAACGCCAAGCGCGCCGACGCCCGACTGGATGAAGCAGCGCATCGAGCGCTGCGGCATGCGCTCGATCTCCGCGCTGGTCGATGTCACCAACTACGTGATGCTGGAACTCGGCCAGCCGCTGCATGCCTTCGACGATGCCGAGCTGCGACGGCGCGATCCACGTGCGTTACCCGAAACCGGGCGAACAAGCTGCTGCTGCTCAACGAGCAGACGGTCACGCCCGACCGCCGACACCGCGCTGATCGCCGACGAAGCGAAGCCACTGGCGCTGGCCGGCATCATGGGCGGCGAGCACTCGGGCATCGGCGACACGACCACCGACCTGTTCCTCGAAAGCGCCTTCTTCACGCCGACCGCGATCGCCGGCAAGGCGCGCGCGCTGGGCTTCTCGTCCGACGCTTCGCATCGCTACGAGCGCGGCGTCGATTTCGAGCTGCAACGCCGCGCCATCGAGCGCGCGACGCAACTGATCCTCGACATCTGCGGCGGCCAGCCCGGCCCGGTCATCGAAGCCGTGTCGCCTGACGCATCTGCCGGCGCGCCAGCCGGTGCGGCTGCGCACGCCGCGTGCCGCCCGCGTGCTGGGCATCGCCTTGTCGGCCGGGCAGATCGGCAAGCTGCTGCCGGTCTGGGCGTCGCCTGCGAACGGCAGGGCGACGAGTTCGTCGTGACGCCGCCCTCGCTATCGCTTCGACATCGAGATCGAGGAAGACCTGATCGAGGAAGTCGCCCGCCTGCACGGTTACGACAACATTCCCGCGCCGCCGCCCATGGCGCCGCTGGCCATGCTGCCGCTGCCGGAAGAACGGCGCGGCGCCGATGGCGCGTGCGGCACCTGCTGGCCGAGCGCGACTACCACGAAGTCGTCACCTTCAGCTTCGTCGAGGCCGGCATGGGAAGCCGACTTCGCCGGCAATGCCGCGCCCATCGCGCTGGCCAATCCCATCGCCAGCCAGATGGGCGTGATGCGCTCCACGCCTGATCGGCGGCCTGGTCGGCGTGCTCGTCGCCAACCGCAAGCGCCAGACCGATCGGGTGCGCGTGTTCGAGATCGGCCGCTGTCTTCAGCCAGCGATGCCGCAGGTCAGCCGGTGACCGGTTTTCACCAGCCCTTGCGCGTCGGCCGCCTCTGGCGCCGGCCCGGCGCTGCCGGAACAATGGGGTGCGCCGACGCGCGCAGCGTCGACTTCTTCGACGTCAAGGGCGACCTCGAAGCGCTGTTCGCACCGCGCGCGCTCGGCTTTCGCCAAGGCCGCCCATCCGGCCCTGCATCCCGGCCGTTCCGCCCGCGTCACTGCTCGACGGCCGGGAAATCGGCTTCGTCGGCGAACTGCATCCCGCACTGGGTGCAGAAGTACGAACTCGGCCGCGCGCCGGTCGTGTTCGAGCTCGAACTTGGCTGCCTGGCTGGCCACGCCGATTGCCGACCTATGCGCGAGGTTTCGCGCTTCCCGGCGGTGACCCGCGACCTGGCCCTCGTGGTTGCCCGCGAGCAGGCGCTGGCGCCGCTGCTGGACTGCCTTGCGCGCAGGCCGCGCCCGGCCATCGTGCAGCGACATCCGACTTGTTCGACGTGTATCAGGGCAAAGGGCTTGCCCGAAGGGCGAAAAAGCCTTGCTTTCCGGGTAGTTATGCAAGATACTGCAACGAACTTTGGCGGATGCCGAAGTCGATGCGGCGATGGCCAAGCTTGGTTGACGGTCGCCAGCACAGATTTCGGCGCCGACCTTGCGCGGTTAAGAAGAATTCAGGGGGACAGCGATGACACTGACCAAGGCCGAACTGGCCGATCTGCTTGTTCGACAAAGTCGGCCTGAACAAGCGCGAAGCCAAGGACATGGTCGAGGCCTTCTTCGAGGAAGTGCGCACGGCGCTGGAAACGGGCGACAGCGTCAAGCTGTCCGGCTTCGGCAATTTCCAGTTGCGCGACAAGCCGCAGCGCCCCGGCCGCAATCCCAAGACCGGCGAGGAAATTCCGATCACCGCCCGCCGCGTGGTCACCTTCCACGCCAGCCAGAAGCTCAAGGCGGCCGTCGAGGCGACGCGCGCATGGCAACAGCCAGCAAGCCGAGAGATCGAGCTGCCGCCGATCCCGGCCAAGCGCTACTTCACCATCGGCGAAGTCAGCGAGCTGTGCGGCGTCAAGCCGCACGTGCTGCGCTACTGGGAGCAGGAATTCACCCAGCTCAAGCCCGTCAAGCGGCGCGGCAACCGCCGCTACTACCAGCACCACGAAGTGCTGCTGGTGCGCCGCATCCGCGAGCTGCTGTACGAGGAAGGCTTCACCATCAGCGGCGCGCGCAATCGCCTCGACGACACGCCCGTCAGGGCCGAGACGGCACGACCGCCGTCGGCCCTCGCCGCCGCGCCGGCCAGCAGTTTCTCGCTGCGCGCCGAATTGTCCGGAATCATCGAACTGCTGCGCGTCTGAAGCCCCGGGCCAGGCCTGCATCTGCTATAATTCGCGCCGTCGGGGCGTAGCGCAGCCTGGTAGCGCACTTGCATGGGGTGCAAGGGGTCGCGAGTTCGAATCCCGCCGCCCCGACCAATAGAATCAAGTAATTAGGCCAGTCTTCGGATTGGCCTTTTTATTTGATGCGTCGGGCTGTGACACTTCCTGTGACACCTTTGCGAGCCCATGCTGTTCCCAACGGAGGCGCTCCAGCAATAATCGGGTCCCAGTGCCAAGAGGAAGTCTACGTTCCTCGATTGGTCCGACAACACAACTTGGGTGGCGCGAAGGGGATGTTGGTCCCGACACGGTCCTTCCAAGTACCCCAGATTGGCGATTGCATCATTCATGCTGAATTGATAGTTGGCTTGCCGTCACTGATGGTATTGCAACAACGCCAACATCGCTGTTCAACCTGCTGCGGAACGAACCGGCTCGGAGCTGACCTGCGGGACCTATCGTAGGGCGACTGATCGGCCTTAGCAGTCTAGAGATGCCCGCTTTGATATAGTCTGCAATCGGCATAAACACGTCCTTTGGACGTTCCCCTCCAATATGCATATCGGCAGAATGTTTCAGATTCGCACTCTGTCCCAATGAAAAGATCGACAGACAAGCAAAGGGACTTAGGGCTGATGGCAAGCAATAACGGTAAAGACAAATCCCTCGAATCCTGGATCTGGGACGCCGCCTGTTCCATCCGCGGCGCCAAGGACGCGCCGAAATACAAGGACTACATCCTCCCGCTGATCTTCACCAAGCGCCTCTGCGACGTCTTCGACGACGAGCTGAACCGCATCGCCGAGGAGGTCGGCTCGCGCAAGAAGGCCTTCCAGCTCGCCAAGGCCGACCACAAGCTCGTCCGCTTCTACCTCCCCCTCGTGCCGGACGATCCCGAGCAGCCGGTCTGGTCCGTCATCCGCAAGCTCTCCGACAAGATCGGCGAAGGCGTCACCACCCACATGCGGGCCATCGCCCGGGAAAACCCGCTCCTGCAGGGCATCATCGACCGCGTCGACTTCAACGCCACCACCCACGGCCAGCGCGACCTCGACGACGACCGCCTCTCCAACCTCATCGAGGCCATCAGCACCAAGCGCCTCGGGCTCGACGACGTCGAGGCCGACATCATCGGCAAGAGCTACGAATACCTCATCCGCAAGTTCGCCGAGGGCGGCGGCCAGAGCGCCGGCGAGTTCTACACCCCGCCCGAGGTCGGCACCATCATGTCCCGCGTGCTCCAGCCCGAGCCCGGCATGGAAATCTACGACCCCACCTGCGGCTCCGGCGGCCTGCTCGTCAAATGCGAGATCGCCATGGAGGAAAGCGCCAAGGCGCAAGAAGCGCACCGTCGCCCCGCTCAAGCTCTTCGGCCAGGAATACACCCCCGAGACCTGGGCCATGGCCAACATGAACATGATCATCCACGACATGGAGGGCCAGATCGAGATCGGCGACACCTTCAAGAACCCCAAATTCCGCAACAAGCAGGGCAAACTCCGCACCTTCGACCGCGTCGTCGCCAATCCCATGTGGAACCAGGACTGGTTCACCGAGGCCGACTACGACAACGACGAACTCGACCGCTTCCCCGCCGGGGCCGGCTTTCCCGGCAAATCCTCCGCCGACTGGGGCTGGGTCCAGCACATCCACGCCAGCCTGAACGCCACCGGCCGCGCCGCCGTCGTCCTCGACACCGGCGCCGCCTCGCGCGGCTCGGGCAATGCCGGCACCAACAAGGAAAAGACCGTCCGCCAGTGGTTCGTCGACCACGACCTCATCGAGAGCGTCCTCTACCTGCCCGAAAACCTCTTCTACAACACCACCGCCCCCGGCATCGTGCTGTTCCTGAACAAGGCCAAGCCGAAGGCGCGCCAGGGCAAGGTCTTCCTCGTCAACGCCAGCCAGGTCTTCGAAAAGGGCGACCCCAAGAACTTCATCCCCGACGCCGGCATCCAGCGCATCGCCGACACCCTCATCGGCTGGAAGGAAGCGGAAAAACTCAGCCGCATCGTCGATCACGCCGAGCTGAAGAAGAACGACTACAACATCTCCCCCAGCCGCTACATCCACACCAGCGACGCCGAAACCTACCGGCCCATCGCGGAGATCGTCGAGGAGCTGGCCGTGATCGAGAAGGAAGCCAGGGAAACCGACCAGGCTCTCGCAGAAGATCCTCAAGCAGATGGGAATCGGCGCATGAAGAGAAATCTTCCTCAGCAGCGTTCAGAAGGAATTCGCCGCCGAGCGACGGGCGATCCGCGATTTCATTCGAGGGGACGCTCTCTTCGGCCAGTATTTCGAGGTTTTCCTGTTTGAGGATCTACCGGCGGCCGACAGGCGCGCAGACGAGACCTACCTCGACGAAGTTTCGACTTCCGCCATTTACCTCGGGCTCTTTGCCAACGACTACGGTTCGACCGATGACAAGGGGATTTCGCCCACCGAACACGAGTTCGACCGTGCCACCGACGATTCCATCTACCGTCTGGCGTTCATCAAGGGCAGCGACGATTCCAGGCGCGCCCCGCCGATGAAGAAACTCATCGGCAAGGTTTCGCATCAACTCCGCCGCCGCCGCTTCGAAACCACCGAGGAGCTTCTGCGCGACCGCATCTATCCGAGTCTGATCGAGTTTCTCCGTTGGAAAGGAATCCTCCGCAGTGTCGCCTTCGAACGTGAACCCATTCCCGATCTCGACCTCTCCGCCGTCGACGAGAAGAAAGTCCGCTGGTTCCTGAAGCGCGCCCGGGAGGCCCGGGGCTACCCGCTCGCCGCGGACACGCCCGTCAGCGAAGCGCTCGCTCATCTCGATCTGCTCTCCGACGACCAGCTCACCCAGTCCGCCGTCCTCCTCTTTGGCAAGAAGCCGCAAAGCTGGCTCCCCGCCTCCGAGGTCAAATGCCTGCACTTCCACGGTACCGAACCCGTCAAACCCATCCCCGACTATCAGGTCTTCAAGGGCAACCTCTTCGAGTTGATCGATCAGGCGGCCGATTTCGTCATGGCCAAGCTTGCCCGTCAGGTAGGCGTGCGCGATGCCGGGCCGGCTAACACCGTCACCTACGAGATCCCCAAGGCCGCCGTTGCCGAGATCATCATCAACGCACTCGCCCACCGCGACTACCAGTCCGACGCCAGCGTGCAGGTTTACGTCTTTGCCGACCGGGTCGCGGTCTGGAATCCCGGCGAGCTGCCGCCCACGCTCACGCCCGCCAAGCTGAAGAAGGCCCACAGCTCCGTTCCCCGCAACAAGCGCCTGTGCGAAGCCCTCTTCCTCGCCAACTACATCGACAAGGCCGGCACCGGCGTGCTCGACGTCCTCGGCCAGTGCAAGGCCGCCGGCCTGCCCGAGCCCGATTTCGCCCAGGACGGCGACCAGTTCACCGTCACGCTCTGGCGCGATACGTTCACCCCCGCGCGGCTCGACCGGCTTGGGCTCAATGAACGGCAGAAGGCTGCCATCGCGCATTTCCGCAGGAAGCCTGAACTCACCAATGCGGAATACCAGATCCTCACGGGTGTATCGCGGGCCACAGCCAAGAGGGACCTCGATGAGATGATCAAACTCGGCATTCTCCTGTTGGCCGGAGCCGGCCGCTCAGCCCACTACCGGCTGGCTGATAAACGGCTCATGAATGGCCCAAACGGCTCACCCGGGGAGGCGGCCGAAAATGGCTCATAAATGGCTCAAATGGCTCACACCGCCCACGGTGGAAGCAGAACAATGATCACGATCATGACGACGACCATCACGACGACACCGATCACAGCCGACCTGTCCGGCAGCGTCCCGCCAGGGGGAACGAAGACGGAGAAACGTGAGACGGACAAGGCATTGCGGGGCATCCTGAAACAACTGGGCGTGTCGGCATGAAAAAGAAGCCAGACAACAAGGAAACTTCCCTCACGCGTTCCTCCGCCGTCGAATACCTCACCTTCGTCGCTGCACAGGGTCAAGGTGGCGTCGAGGTGGTTTATGCCGACGAGGACATCTGGCTGACTCAAAAAATGATGGGCGTCCTCTACGACGTGAAGACCCCCACCATCAACTACCACCTCAAAACCATCTTCGCCGACAACGAACTCACGGAGGATTCAGTTATTCGAAAATTTCGAATAACTGCCGCCGACGGCAAAAACTACGACACCGGCCACTACAACCTCTCCGCCATCATCGCCGTCGGCTACAAGGTCAACTCCGAGCGGGCCGTCCAATTCCGCAAATGGGCGACCACCGTGGTCAAGGAATACACCGTCAAGGGCTTCGCGATGGACGACGAACGCCTCAAGGCAGGCGGCACCGTCCTGACCAAACAGTACTTCGAAGAACAACTCCAGCGCGTCCGCGAAATCCGCCTCAGCGAGCGCAAGTTCTACCAGAAGATCACCGACATCTACGCCACCGCCATCGACTACGACCGCAGCGCCACCGCCACCCAGCGCTTCTTCGCCACCGTGCAGAACAAGCTCCACTGGGCCATCCACGGCCACACCGCCGCCGAGGTCATCGTGGACCGGGCCGATGCCGGGAAACAGCACATGGGCCTGACCACATGGAAAGATGCGCCCCATGGAAAAATCCAGAAGTTCGATGTCAGCGTCGCCAAGAACTACCTGACCGAACCGGAGATGGCGCAACTCTCCCGCCTCGTCAACGCCTACCTCGATGTCGCCGAAGACATGGCCCAGCGGCAGATCCCCATGACCATGCAGGACTGGGAAACACGGCTCAACCGCTTCATCGCAGCCACCGACCGGGAAATCCTGCAGGACGCCGGCAAAGTCACCGCCGAAATCGCCAAAGCCCACGCCGAATCCGAGTTCGAGAAATACCGCATCGTCCAGGATCGCTTGTTTGTCTCGGATTTCGATGCCGAAGTCATGCGGATCGCAAGGAATGATGAGGAAAGCGGGAACGAGGAAGGAGGTGCGGAGTGAGCGCCGAAACGGAGGCAGGGACCTATTCGCGCCCGCTGGAAGGTCTGCCGCTGGAAAAGACTCGTTGCCGAGAAACCTCAAGACGATCGGAAGGCATAGGCATCGCGAAGATTTCCGGCGACAGCCCAGATTCCTTGGGAATCAGGCGTTCATCGACTCGGAGTCAAGGAGTGAACTCAGCAACCGAGGCGAAATTCGCTCTGCGCCGAAGAACGAAGATCGACGCGACTGCCAACTCAGGATGTCCGAAGCGACATCATCTTCGCTACGAATGGGTGCGACGCAGGAAAAGTCGACCTGCAATCGGATGATCTCGCCAGCATACCAGTGTTCGCGTCGCATCTGATTCGCGTCCGAGCCGGTGAAGAACTTGATCCGCGTTCGACATTCAGTTCTTTCCGTCTCGCGGATATTGGCAGCAAGTGACGCCAGATAAACACGCGAATCTGAAGAAAGGCGTTAACGGTTCGCATACTCAGCGAACTTCTGCTCCCGCTCCCCCCACTCCCCGAGCAGAAGAAGATCGCGCACATCCTTTCGACGGTGCAGCGGGCGATCGAAGCGCAGGAGCGGATCATTCAGACCACCACCGAGCTGAAAAAGGCCCTCATGCACAAGCTCTTCACCGAAGGCCTCCGCAACGAACCCCAAAAACAAACCGAAATCGGCCCCGTCCCCGAAAGCTGGGAGGTGGTGCCGCTGGTAAATCTGCTACGCGAGCCGCTCCGGAATGGACATTCAGCGAAGGCGACGACTGACGAAGACGGAATTCGCACGCTCACTCTTACCGCAGTAACGCAGCGGGATTTTTCCATAGAGAACACCAAGGTCACCTCCGCCGATCCTTACCGAGTGCGAGACATGTGGCTGAAGTCTGGCGACATTTTTGTCGAACGGGCAAACACAGCGGACTACGTTGGTCTGGCTGCGCTTTACGAGGGGCCAGAGGATTTCGCCATCTTCCCGGACCTTCTCATCCGCGTTCGCGTCGACAATGTGAGAATCCGCCCGAAAGTCCTGATCGAGTGGCTGCTAGCGGAGCCATGTCGCCGGTACTACAAGAAGAACGCGAGATCGACCGCAGGCAACTTTCCAAAGATCGATCAAGGCACGGTCGAAAAGACGTTGATCCCTGTGCCTTCTGCTGGAGAGCAAGCTGAGTTGGACAACACCTTTCGGACTCTGGACAACAAACTGCGACAGCACATTGCAGGTAGGACTGCCTTACAAGACCTCTTCCGCACCCTTCTTCATGAGCTGATGACGGCGAAGACTCGCGTGCACGAACTGGAATTCCCTACATCGACTATTGAGCCAAATCGATGATAACCAGCCTCAATCTAATTCGGAATATCGGCCGATTTGATTCCGTCACAACCGCTTCCCAGCTCGCACCGTTGACGTTGATCTACGCGGAGAATGGGCGTGGGAAGACCACCCTCTCAGCGATTCTGAGGTCGCTTGCGACAGGAGACCCGATTCCGATCAGCGAACGGCGCAGGCTCGCCGCACAGCATCCGCCACATGCGATTGTCACCTGTACTGGGGGACCGCCAGATGCGATGTTCCAGAATGGTGCGTGGAATCGAACCCTGCCGGATGTACTGATTTTCGATGACGTGTTTGTGGATCAGAACGTCTACTCAGGACTCGTAGTCGGGAGCGATCATCGACAAAACCTGCATGAATTGTGCTTGGGCTCGCAAGGAGTGGCATTGAACCAGCAACTCCAAGCCCTCATCTCCCGGATCGAGCAGCACAACGCGGAACTTCGGCGCCGTAGCAACTTGATTCCTGTCAGCGAACGTGGGGTGCTCTCAGCGGACGAATTCTGTGCCTTGCCAGTCAATCCCAATATTGACCAAGAGATTCAAGCTGCTGCAGCAGAATTTAGCGGCGAGCCGTCAACAAGACCCAATTCGAAACACGCCAGACCTACCTCTGCTGCATCTTCCAGGAATCGACCTGGCTACAATCGGAGGCTGTTTTGAGCTCTGGGTTGGCCGATCTTGACGCTGCTGCGGCTGCCCGCGTCCAGGCACACTTGCAGAGCATGGCGCCGTTTCTGAACGATGGGTTGCTGACGGCATGGCACGCCAGAATGCCGTTACGGAAGCAGGGGCGAATACGTGCGTTTTCTGCGCTCAGGATCTTTCGGGTTCGCCTGTGCTCGCTCACTACCGGGCCTTCTTCAGCGACGCCTATCGTATCCATCAGCAAGCCATCCGTGACGCTGAATTAAGTTTCAATCAAACGCATTCGGCGGAATCGGCGTTGCCCTTTGAGCGTTCAGTTCGGACATTGGTCGAACGCCGGGGTTTCTGGTCAGCATTCGGCGATCTTCCGGTGATCAGCATTGATTCATCTTGCCAGTGACGGTAGATTGGAGATGCCGTTCGCGCACAAATCGCGGCTCTGTTCGAGCAAAAGAGGGCAGCCCCATTAGATGCTGTGGATGTCCCCGACGACGCGCGTGCAGCGTTTGATTCCTTCAATGTTCGGCGGGATGAGATAGCGGCATTGAACCAGCAAATCTCAACTGCGAACCAGACGATTTCGGCGATCAAGCAACGTGCGGCAACTGCAAATACTCAGATGATCGCGGCGGCGATTGCCCGCCTCAAGGCAACGAAGGCGCGCCACACACCCGCCACCGATACCCTCTGCCAAAACTACCTCGCTGAAAAACAGGCAAAAGCTGCGACCGAGCAGCAGCGGGATAATGGCAAGCCAGGCTCTTTCTCAATATCGGACACAAGTGTTTCCAGCATACGAGGCGGCGATCAACAGATACCTTCAGCGGTTCAATGCTGGGTATCACTTGGCCAGTGTTCAGTCCGTAGACACGCGCGGCGGCCCCGCCTGCACATATAACGTCGTGATCAACAATACACCGGTGACGGTCGGCGGCGGCAATCCACAACCGGGGGATCACTCTTTCAAGAATGTCCTGAGTGCTGGCGACCGCAATACCCTCGCCGTAGCATTTTTCCTTGCATCGGTCGAGTTGGATCCCAACAGAGCAAATAGGGTAATTGTCATTGATGATCCCGTGTCAAGCCTGGACGAGCACCGATCACTGACAACCGTCCAAGAGGTTCGGCGATTACTCGCACAGGTTGCACAAGTGGTGGTTCTTTCTCACAGTAAGCCGTTTCTGTGCAGAGTCTGGGAAAGCGCAACACCTGCACAGAGAGCTGCGCTTCAAGTGGTGAGACAAGGGTCCGGGTCCACTATCACTGCCTGGGATGTCAATGCCGACTCAGAGACTGAGAACGACCGCAGGCATGAGACCTTGCGGGAGTACTTGGCCAGCGGTGGCCAGAACGAACGCGAGGTCGCAACGGCTATTCGGCCATGCCTTGAAGCATTCTTCCGAGTAGCTTATCCGGAACACTTTCCTGCTGGCACACTTCTTGGGCCGTTCCGCGGGATATGCGCTCAGCGGGTTGGCACCCCTCAGCAGATTTTGTCACAGGCGGACATCGACGAACTCAGGGACATTGTGGACTACGGGAATTTGTTCCACCACGACTCAAACCCCGCTTGGGAAACGGAAGTAATCAATAGCACTCAGCTTGAGGGGTTCGTTCGGCGGACACTGGTTTTCGCGAAGCGTCCTTAATAGACCATCACCCATGCCCACCCCCGGCGAACACAAAACCGTCCAAGCCCGCATCCTCGGCTACGCCGAGGCCATCGGCTGGACGTTTGTGTCCCGCGAGGAAGCCGAGCAGCGGCGCGGCTTTGATCCGGACGTGCCGCCCGCCGACCGCGCCAAGAACCGCTCGCTCTTCTTCGACGACCTGCTCGACGCCAAGCTGCGGGAATTCAACCCGCGCTACGCCGAGGCCGAGGGCGCCTTGCTCGGGCAGTTCCGCCATCTGCACGCCGACATCTACGGCAACCGGGGCAGGCCCATAAACCGGGCCGCACATATCGCAATGAATTGCGACAAAGCAATTCATGGCTCAAGTAACTCGCTACTTGTTGCGACTTGACTAAATCGGATTATTGAACTAAATATCGCAATATATGACGATATATGGCTGTTTATCCCCACTTACTCGCAATAAATTACGACTATGAAAATCACCGACCTGCTCACCGATGATGCCGTGCTCGCCGAACTGGGCGCGCGGATTGCCGGGCGTCGGGTGGAGTTGCAGCTCACCCAGGCGACGGTGGCCGACCAGGCGGGGATCGCCAAGCGCACCCTGGAGCGCATGGAGGCCGGGCAGACGTCCCAGTTGTCCACCCTGGTTCGTGTGCTGCGGGTGCTGGACGCTGCATCCGGGCTGGATGGCCTGATACCGGAGTCCGGCCCCAGCCCCATGGATTTGTTGAAGCAAAAGGGTAAGGTCCGGCAACGGGCTTCGGGTAAACGTGCCGCACAGGCCACCGGCAAACCCTGGCAGTGGGATGAGAAGCCATGAGCACGCTGGCCGAAGTCAGGCTGTGGGGTAAGACCATCGGCGCGGTCTCGCTGCTGGATGGGGAGGAGGTCGCCCGCTTTGAATACGATGCGGCCTTCGCGCAGAGCGGCATTCAGGTCGCGCCGATGGTGATGCCGCTTTCCCGGCGCGTGTACCGTTTCCCCGAACTTTCCCGCCCGACCTTTCACGGCCTGCCCGGCCTGCTGGCCGACTCGCTGCCGGACAAGTTCGGCAATGCGCTGATCGATGCCTGGCTGGCTACGCAGGGGCGGCAACCGGGTTCCTTCAACGCGGTCGAGCGGCTTTGCTATACCGGCGAACGCGGCATGGGGGCGCTGGAATTTGCCCCCGCCATCGGCCCCAGGGCGAAGCAGACCACGCACATCGAAGTGGGCAAGCTGGTTGAGCTGGCATCGGAGGTGTTGACCCACCGGAACGATCTGCAGGCGTCATTCGCGGCTGAAGGCCGGGAAGAGGCGCTGAGGGACATTCTGCGCGTGGGCACCTCCGCCGGGGGCGCGCGGGCGAAGGCGGTGATCGCATGGAACCCGGAGACCAATGAAGTGCGCTCGGGCCAGGTCCAGGCCGGCAAGGGGTTTGAATACTGGTTGCTGAAATTCGATGGTGTCAGCGGCAACAAGGACAAGGAACTGGATGACCCGAAGGGCTACGGGTTGATCGAGTATGCGTATTACCTGATGGCGCTCGACTGCGGCATCGAAATGAGTGAATGCCGGCTGTTCCAGGAGAATGGTCGCTCGCATTTCATGACGCGCCGCTTCGATCGGCTGGCGAGCGGCGAAAAACTCCACATGCAGTCACTCTGCGCCCTGGCGCACTACGATTTCAACATGGCGGGCGCGTACAGCTACGAGCAGGCCTTGCTGGTGATGCGGCAATTGCAGTTGCCCATGCAGGCCATCGAGCAACTGTTCCGGCGCATGGCGTTCAACATCGTGGCCCGCAATCAGGATGACCACGTGAAGAACATCGCTTTCCTGATGAACAAGGCCGGGGAGTGGTCGCTGTCGCCGGCCTTTGACATGACCTACAGCTTCAATCCTTCGGGGGCGTGGACGGCGAGCCATCAGATGACGATGAATGGAAAGCGCGACCATTTCACGCTGGAGGATTTCAACGCCTGCGCCAGGACGGCGTCGATGAAGCGGGGGCGCGCCGCGAAGATCGTGGCCGAGGTGCAGGCGACGGTGGCGCAATGGCCATCGTTTGCAGAGAAGGCCGGCGTGCCCGATGGCGTGCGCGAGAAAATTCAGCGCACGCTGAATCTGAAACCCTATTCATGACGCCCTATCGATGAAACCCGGAGAACACAAAACCGTCCAGGCCCGCATCCTCGCCTACGCCGAGGCCATCGGCTGGACCTTTGTGTCCCGCGAGGAAGCCGAGCAGCGGCGCGGCTTTGATCCGGACGTCCCGCCCGCCGACCGCGCCAGGAACCGCTCGCTCTTCTTCGACGATCTGCTCGACGCCAAGGTGCGGGAATTCAACCCGCGCTACGCCGAGGCCGAGGGCGCCTTGCTCGGGCAGTTCCGCCATCTCCACACCGACATCTACGGCAACCGGGAATTCGTCGAGCACCTGCGCAACCGGGGCAAGTTCTTCGACCACGAGGAGAAGCGCGAGCGCGACCTGATCCTGATCGATTACGACGATCCGGCGCGCAACGTCTACGAAGTGACCGAGGAGTGGGCCTTTCACAACGGCCACTACGGCACGCGGGAGGATGTGGTCTTTCTCATCAACGGCATCCCGGTGCTGGTGATCGAGTGCAAGAACGCCAACAAGGACGAGGCGATTGCCCTGGGGGTGGACCAGATCCGCCGTTACCACCGCGAGACGCCCGAGCTGTTCGTGTCGCAGCAGCTCTTCACCGCCACCGACGCCATCGGCTTTTCCTACGGGGTGACCTGGAACACGGTGCGGCGGAACATTTTCAACTGGAAGGACGAGGAGGTCGGCAAGCTGGAGGCCAAGGTGAAGAGCTTCTGCGCCATCCCGCAGGTGCTCGCCTTCCTGAAGGACTACATCGTCTTTGCCGAGAAGGACGAGGAGCTGCAACAAGTACATCCTGCGCCAGCACCAGACCGGCGCGGTGGAGGCGGTCGTCGGCCGCGCCCTCGATCCCGAGCGCACGCGCGGCCTGGTCTGGCACACCCAGGGCAGCGGCAAGACCTTCACCATGATCAAGGCGGCGGAGCTGCTCTTCCGCGCGCCCGAGGCGGACAAGCCGACCATCCTGCTGATGATCGACCGCAACGAGCTGGAAGACCAGATGCTCAAGAACCTCGCCGCGCTGGGCCTGGGCAATCTGGAGCACGCCAGCAGCATCGCGCCGGCTCAACCAGCTGCTGCGCGACGACTACCGGGGCATCATCGTGACGATGATCCACAAGTTCCGCGACATGCCGGCGAACCTGAACACGCGGGCGAACATCTATGTGCTCATCGACGAGGCCCACCGCACCACCGGCGGCGACCTCGGCAACTTCCTCATGGCCGGCCTGCCGAACGCGACCTTCATCGGCTTCACCGGCACGCCGGTGGACAAGACGGTCTACGGCAAGGGCACCTTCAAGACCTTCGGCTGCGAGGACGACCAGGGCTACCTGCACAAGTATTCCATCGCCGAGAGCATCGAGGACGGCACCACGCTGCCGCTCTACTACCAGCTCGCGCCGAACGAAATGCTGGTGCCGCACGAGACGCTGGAGAAGGAGTTCCTCTCGCTGGCCGAAGCCGAGGGCATCGCCGACATCGAGGAGCTGAACAAGATTCTCGAACGGGCGGTGAACCTGAAGAATTTCCTCAAGGGCAAGGACCGCGTGCAGCAAGGTGGCGCAGTTCGTCGCCGACCACTACCGCGAGAACGTCGAGCCGCTGGGCTACAAGGCGTTCCTCGTCGGCGTGGACCGCGAGGCCTGCGCCCTCTACAAGCACGCGCTCGATCAGTTCCTGCCGCCGGAGTATTCCGAGGTCGTCTACACCGGCAACAACAACGACTCGGCGCTGCTGAAGGAATTCCACCTCGACCCGAAGAAGGAGCGGCAGATCCGCAAGAACTTCGGCAAGCTCGACGAGCTGCCGAAGATCCTCATCGTCACCGAGAAGCTGCTCACCGGCTTCGACGCGCCGATCCTCTACGCCATGTATCTCGACAAGCCGATGCGCGACCACACGCTGCTGCAGGCCATCGCCCGGGTGAACCGCCCCTACGAGAACGAGGCGCAGGAGATGGTGAAGCCGCACGGCTTCGTCCTCGATTTCGTCGGCATCTTCGACAAGCTGGAGAAGGCGCTGGCCTTCGACAGCGACGAGATCAACGCCATCGTCAAGGACCTCGAAGCTGCTGAAGCATGCTCTTCAAGAACAAGATGGAGACCAAGGCCCCGGCGTATCTCGGCGCTGATCGACGCGCAACTTCAACGACAAGGACGTGGACAACCTGATCGAGCACTTCCGCGACAAGGAGCGGCGCAAGGAGTTCTTCAAGGAATACAAAGAGATCGAGATGCTCTACGAGATCATCTCGCCGGATGCGTTCCTGCGGCCGTTCATCGACGACTACGCCACGCTGTCGCGGCATCTATGAGGTGGTGCGCAACGCCTACGCGCGGCGGGTGTATGTGGACCGCGCTTTCCAGAAGAAGACCAACGAGCTGGTGCAGAAGCACATCGGCGCGATCATGGCGCGATCCGGCGAGCGGAATATGTGGTGATCGACCGCAGCACCATCGAGACGATCAAGCAACGCGACGAAGGCAAGGCGACGAAGGTCATCAACCTGGTCAAGGCCATCGAGAAAGACGGCGGAGGAAAACAGCGATGATCCATTCCTGATCGCCATGGCGGAACGCGCGAAGGCGGTGCAGGAGAGCTTTCGAGGATCGGCAGACCAGCACCGCGGAGGCGCTGGCCGAGCTGTTGAAGGAGATCGAGAAGAACGAGCAGCGGAAGAAGGAGCAGGCCGCCAAAGGGCTGGATGGCCTGACCTACTTCGTGCTCTGCAAGCTCACCGACGACGGCATCCCGAACCCCGAGACAGGTGAGCAGGAAGGTGCGCGAAGCGTTCGCGAAGTTTCCGAACTGGCAGCGGAGCGAGGCGGAACTGCGCGAGGTGCGCAAACAGGTGACCTTCGCCATCTTCGCCGAAGAGGACGACATGGACAAGGTGACGGCCACCGTCGATGCGCTCTTCATCCTGCTGCAAAAGAGCTTCCGCCCATGAAGCGCCTGGCGCGACAAGGAGGAGTTCAAAGCCCGCGTGCTGGAATGGGCCGACAAGCTGGACGTGAAGGCGCACGCGCATGTACGTGCGCCCGATGCGCCGCAAGTGGGCATCCTGCTCCACGGCCGGCAACCTGAGCTTCAACGACGAACTGCTCGGCCTGGACCGCGAGCTCGGCGATTACGTCATCGTCCACGAACTGCTGCACTTCTCCGTGCCCAACCACGGCAAGCTCTGGAAAAGCCTGATGCGTGCGCATCTGGGGGACTATGAGACGCTGGAGCGGAGGTTGGCGGACGGAGCTGATTGACTCACCCCTGCAAGCAAGGACCACCCCGCCGCCGCGACGTTGGATTTCCTATCCCCTATCCCCTCCCTATTCTCGGGTAGGGTGACTCCCTTAGCGCAGATTTTTCTTATAGGGTGGGATGGAGGCGTTGCGGGCCTTGGAGAAGTTGGCGAATTCCATGGTCACGCTGGCCAGTTCCACGGCGGAAAAGTCGGCGTCGGTGACGTTGGCGCGGTGGAGGATGGACCCGCCCAGCACGGCGCTGGTGAAGTTGACGCCGGTCAGGTTGGCGTTACGCAGGTTGGTGTCCTGGGCCGAGATATTGCGGAGATCGGCCCCGCTCAGGTCCGCGCCCTCCAGATTGGCCAGGTTGATGACGCTGAAGCCGTCCTCATAGCGGCTGGAGAGGTCGGCCCCGCTCAGGTTGGCCTTGGCCAGGTTGGCGTCATTGAGGTGGCTGTCGCGCAGATCCGCGCCCTCCAGATTGACCTCGCGCAGGTTCGCCTGGATGAAGAGGGTCTTGCGAGCCTTGATCCGCGTCAGGTCGGCACCCAGGAAATCGGCGCCACGCAGGTCGGCGCCATCGAGCGTCGCCTCGCGGAGATTGGCGCCGTGTGCCACTACCCGGCGTAGATCCGCCCCTTCCAACCTGGCCTGGGACAGGTCCGCGCGGCTCAGCTCGGCCGAGCGCGAGGAACTATCGGCACCCAGTCGGGCGCGACGCAGGTCGGCACCCCGCAGGCTGGCACCCGCCAGATGGGCGGCCACCAGGTTGGCGCCCTGGAGCTGGGCCCCGCTCAGGTCGGCCCCGGTGAGGTCGCTATATTCCAGGTTGGCGCCGCTCAGGTCCTGGCCGCTCAGATCGGCCACCGCCAGGTCCATGTCCCGCAGGTCCTCGCCCGCCAGGCTGGTGCCCCCCAGTTCCGCCAGTATCGCGCCAGTTACCTTGTGTTTAATCAGGATCACGTCCGGGCTCTCCTCTTGTGTGGTTTGTTGACTGTTAGTCTAGTTCAGAATGTCCGGGATGGGCTGGCGCCCGGTCACTCCAGAGCCAGGCGCCAGCTCCTCCCGCCGGGGGACATCGCCCAGGGCCAGGAGCCACAGGTCCCCGTCATGGCCGCCTACTACCGCCTCCTGGGTCGTTAGGGGCAGCACAAAGGGCCGCGCGGGCGCGGGCAGGCGGTAGCGGGCGATCTCCTCGCCCTGGCTCTGATCCAGGACATGCAGGACATGGGCGAGGTCAAGGGCATAAAGCCGCCCGTCCCGGCTGGTCAATTCCGCCATCAGGGACGCCCAGTCATGGGGGCCACCCCGGTAGCCCGTGGTCCGATGGCGCCAGCGCACCTCGCCGGAATGAATGTCGATGGCGTACAGCCAGCCCGTGGGTGACCAGAGGAAGGCCGTGTCGCCGGCGACATGGTGGGAATTAATGAAGTTGCCGGCGCTGAAGGACCAGAGGAGGGTGCCGCTGGTCAGATCGATGCCGTAGAGTTTCTCGGTGTAGCCGCCCGCGACCAGGATATGGCCGGCGACCTGGAGTTGACGCAGGTATTGCCAATCCTCGCTGCGATTCAGGACCCACCGGGGCTGGCCGTTCGTCCGGTCCAGGGCGTAGAGGCGCCCATCGCCGGGTCCGATCAGGACGGTGTCGTCCGTGGCGACCGGGGCATAGCTGATCTGGGTATCGGCGATGGCGGCGAAGCGCCAGCGCGGGTCGCCGCTGGCCAGGTCGAGGGCCAGCAGTTCGTGGCCATCGCCCAGGAAGAGGGCATCGCCAGCCAGGCAGGGCACGCCCAGTTGGCGGAGGGCGCCGCGGCGCCAGATGGGCTCGCCCGTCTCCAGGTCCCAGGCCCCGACCTCGCGCCGGCCCGCGCAGATGGCGATACCCGCCGCGGCCCGGGGGCGAAAGACGGCCCCCTCCGGGAGTTGGTGGGGCCGGACCCAGAGCGGCGTCGCGGCGGTGGGATCGAGCAGCCCCAGGGTCTCTTCACCGGCGAAGAGGATGCGACCCCCGATCAGGGCCGCCGGTGCCAGATGTTGATTGCCGGTCGCCCAGCGCCGCAGGATGTCGCGCCTCGCCCGAGGGCGGTACCCAGGGGCGGTTGGCCCGCGCGAGGAAGGGGGCGCCGACTAACCCCAGGCCGAGGCCTTGCAGCCAGCGGCGCCGGGTCAGTCGCAATTCGCCCCCTGCTCGATCCAGCGCAGCAGGATGAGGGTGTTGGGATGATCGCGATCCGCGGTCGGGGGAATGCCGGGGGGCATGCGGTCCTCCACCAGGTGTTGGTAGATGCCGCTCTCCATCGGCTTGCCAGGGATGACGACCGGGGTGGCCTTATCCACGCCCTTGGCCACGGAATCGGCGCCCAGCATGATGCCCTCGTAGCTGGTCAGGTCCAGTTCGTGAAAACTGGGTGGCTCCTGGTTGGACATGTGGCAGGTGGTGCAGGAGGGGGTGCCGGCGGCGAAGGCGTTGTCGGTCTTGAACAGCGGCTGGACCTCCTTCTTGAAATGCTCGTCCTTCTTGGCGCCCGCGCTGATCCAGTTGAGGACGGTGGTGATATTTTGGTCATTGGGCTTGGCGCTGAAATGCACCCCGAGCGGCATGCGGTTGTTACGCATGCGGCGACCGAGGATGCTCTTCTTGGCGGGTTGGCCTGGCGCGAAGATGGGACGCACCGGCGGCTCGGTCGAGCCGGCCTTGATCCCCTCGCAGGTCGAGAGGTTCAGGCCGCGATAGCTCTTGGCGGGATCGCTGGAGGAATGGCAGATGATGCAGGCGGCGCCTTGGCCGAAGGCATTCGGGGTGCGCATCAGGGTCGCGATGTAGTCGTAGGGAATGGGGATGTTGCGGCTCAGGATCAGCATATCCACGGCGGCGTCGTCGCCTTCCAGGCGGATGCGGCCCTGGCGCAGGTCCTCGACCCATTGAGCGGATGCGGAGGCCTTGTGATGTTTGTCATGGTCCTTGTCATCATGATCCTTGGCCAGCAGGCCGGGGCTGGCAAGACCGGTCCCCGCGGCTAACAGCAGGAGGGCCAGGGGACGCCAGAGGCGGGCAGGCGAGAGGCGGGTGCTCGGTTTCATGTGTTTGTCCATTAGTCTGGTTCTTTTCTAGCCTTGGGGTGGTGTCCAGGGGTCAACCCCCCCTCGATGGCCATTTTCCACTACCGCCCAGGGATCTCCCTCGTCGCGGTCATGGCCCTATTCTAGTGGCAAGCCGCTGTCCTTGCCGATCAGGAGCAGGCAGATGTTCCAAAGCCCAAACACATCCGGGACCCCGACTCTCTCAAGCCCCCCGCATCCCCCATTGGAGGGCCAGGTAGGGGTCCAGCCATTCGACGGTCTGGTCCAGGGCTGGCATCTCGGCGCGCGGGCAGCGGATCAGGGTAATGACGCGCCGGCTGGAGGCGGTGGTGCATTCCAGCAGGGACAGATCATGGGCTGGCGCCGAGCGTGTGGGCCTCTTGCTTGATGCCCAGCCGGTCCACGCGCAAGGCGGCCGGCGCCAGGCGCAACTGGTCCTCGGGCGTCGCGAAGGCGTCACGGACCTGTGCCAGTACGTCCTCCAGACGGAGCCGGGGACCGCCCAGCGCCGCCAGGGCGCGCGCATTCTCCGCCAGGGCCAGTTCCACGGCCGCGATCCTGGCCTGGAGTTCGGCGTTCTCCGTCGCATCCTTGGATTGGGCGCGCAGGCTGCGTAACTGGACCTCCCGGATTTGGCGCTCCCGCTCCAGGCTCTCGCGGTGGCCCTGACTGTTTGCCAGTTGTTCCCGCGCCAGGCCGATGAAGAGATGCAGGGCGCAACGCTTGGCCTCCTCGCGCACCTCCGCCTCCGTCGCCGCTGGGCCCAGGATGCGGGGTTCGACAAAGCCGATGCTGGTCTGGGCCACATCCCGCCGCACCCGGTCTTCCTGGAGGCTGATGCCAAAAACCTGCTTCTCCTCGCGGGTCGAGGTCATGATGGCAAAGGCCTGGTGTTAGCCCGGGCTGGCGTTTGAAAAAATCCTGGAGCACCCGGGCGCGCCCCAGGAAGGGCGGCAAGTCGGCGGCCGAGGCAAAGAAGGCATTGATATGGGGGTCCCGCTGCCAGGCCGCCCGGCTCAACTCGACGGGGGGCGGCAAGCGGTCGATCAGGTCGGCGATGTAGGCGAGGGTGCGCTCCACCGCTGGCCCCAGTTCCCGGTCGTAACCGCCCAAGGCGCGCAGCTTGGGCTCGGTCCCCGAGACGACCTCCTCGATCGCCTCGGCGCGGGACATGGCCCTCTCCTGTTCCCAGGCCCGTGCCGCGCGCCGCTCCAGCCTCCAGCCGTTCAGTCGTTGCAACAGGCCCCGCAAGGGGTGGTCCGCGTCCTCTTTGCCATTCATCGGTCGATTGCTCCTCTTGGTGGTGTCCAACCCCGGAATGGCGATACGGCTTTACCAGTGGCAGGGGTACTTACCTGTACAGGGTCAGGGGATATTATTATTTTTGAGTCGGGGTACTTGGGGGCTCTTGACGGCCCCTCTGTCTGCTATGCAAGCACAAAATTGCGAATTGTCATCAATAATTTTTTTTATGGCCAGGGCTGGGTGCTTTGGGGGGCTGGGGTCTTAACGGCCGGCCTGGTCAAAACTCGACCGCGACCTGGGCCGTAAAGCCGTTGCCGGCCTGGCCGGTGCCGCCGACGGCCTCGTGGTAGTCCTGGTCCTGGGCCCATTCGAGCTGCAGGGTGGTGTATTGGTAAATGCCGAGATTGAAGGTCACCAGGGCCCGGATCTCGCGGCAGTTTCAGGGCCAGGGCTTGGGCGCTGCCCTGGTAACCCAGGGCCAACTGGGCCTCCTTGCCGAGGAACCCGAAACCGTAATCGACCTCCAGCATCCAGGCCGAGGGGCTTTGACCCGCCAGGGCCGGGCCGGCGCCGGGCCCAAAGGGGCGGGTGGCGCTCACCAGTTCGCCGATGAAGGTCCAGGGGCCGGCCTCGAAGAGGGCGCTGCAGGCGAGACCGCCCACCTGGCCGCCCGCCGCGACGAGATACCGCAGGGTGTCGGAATTGCCGAGATCGCTGAGGTAACCCAGGGTCAGCCTCAGGGGTTGGCCCCCGGGCCGACTGGCGTAACCCAGTTCCGCGCCCCAGGCATCCAGCTTGCCGGTATCACCGCTCAGGTCTTGATGGCTGAAGGCATAGGCCGCCCCGAAGAGGCCGTCCCCTCGAAGCCCAGCGCGGCGGTGATGTCGCGGGTCTCGCCGAGGACCAGGGTGAGCGGATCGGACACCATGTGGGTTTCATAGCGGCCAAAGGGCAGGTACACCTGGCCGGCATCGATGAACCAGCCGCCTTGGGGTGGGCCAATGAGGAGGTGGGCCACGTCGAGGTAGGGTGGCGCGCGGCCGTTGGCCTCGTAGTCCGCGCTGACCTGGGCGGTTACCCAGGGATGCGGCTTGAGGGTGAGCATGAGCTCGAAGGTGTAGAGGATCCATTCGCTCTGGGGCGGGCCCGCGAAGGGATCGAGACGGACCCAGCCGCCCTCGATCAAGCCGTTCAACTCGAGTGATGGGTAGCTCGGGGTCTCGGCGGTCGGATCGCCCTCGGTCGGGGAGGCCAGGGGTAGCGATTCGCCCTCCCGGTCAAAGGGGCGGTCATGCTTGGGGTCCGTGCCGAACCCCTGCTGGGCCTGGGCGGCGGGATCGGCCGGCGCGGCGGTCGCGGCCTGGCCAGGGGCGGGGGGCTCGGCGAGGGCCCGTGCCGGGGTGGTCGCCAGGAGGGCGAGCGGCACCAGGAGGAGCGCGGCCAGTAAGCGCCGGTCCAACCCGCGGGTGCCGGTGTTGGCCACTCGGAAATCCAGGCATCAGGTCGCGGTCCTTTAAGCCAGTCTTAAGGTTTTCCTGTCAGAGTAGGTTACATCAACCCTTGTCGAGAGGATGCCACTCATGAAGATGACCCTTGCCCTGCTGTTGGCCCTGTTTGCCCTGACGGCAATGGCCGTTACGCCCACCGAGGCCGCCACTACTCCAGGCGCCGGAGCCAGGCGGCCGGGATCGAGCGGGCGGAACCAGCCCCCCCGAGCAGCTACCGCGGCCGTTTTGGTAGTTCCGCCGCCTCCCGGAATGCTCGTCACCTCTCATCGGAACTGGAAGATCCGCCCACGGATGAGGCCAGGGGGTGTCCTGACCAAGACCGTCAACACCCGAAACCCACCCTCTCCGCTCCCTGCGCGAACCAATTTCTGTAGTAACCGTTCAGACCCCTCGGCTGCATGGGTTGGGTTCGATAGCTCAAACCACTGATTCTCTGCTCCCTCCCCCCTTGCGGGGGAGGGTTGGGGAGAGGGGGTCTGAACGGTTCTTCTGTAAGGCCGCCCTCGGCCGTGGAGGCGCGGCGGTGTCCCCGACACCCATCCCGCCTTTAGCCAAGCCCCGGTCCCGGGGGGAGCCCTGGGGCGGCGACTGGGTGCGGGGCAAGGTGAGGCGACCTCCAGGCCGTGCCGGTGCATCAGGGCCTCGTCGACCATGAGGGTCCGCGCGGGGCCATCGGCGACCAGGTCCCCCTTGTCGAGCACCACCGCGCGTTCGCAGAGGGTCCAGGCGAGGTCCATGTCGTGGGTGGCGACGATGAGGGTCACGGCGAGCCCCGCGAGCAGTTCGATCATGGCCCGCCGGGAGCGGGGGTCGAGGTTCGCGGTCGGCTCGTCCAGGATCAGCACCGCCGGCGCCATGGCGAGGACGGCGGCGAGGGCCGCCCGCTTCTTTTGGCCAACGGACAGGTGCAGCCCGGGCTTGGCGGCCAGGTCCGTCAGCCCGACCTCGGCGAGGGCGCGGGTGACCCGCCGGCCGACCTCGGCCTCGGGCAATCCCATGTTGCGCGGGCCGAAGGCGATGTCATCCGCCAGACGAGTCATGAAGAGCATGTTGTCGGGGTCCTGAAAGACCACGCCGACCCTTTCCCGCACCCTGGCCACCGTCGCCTTCGAGATGAGGGTGCCCGCGATGGCGATCTCACCCTCCTGGGCCTGGGTGATGCCATTGAGGTGGCCGATCAGGGTGGACTTGCCGGCGCCGTTGGGGCCCAGCAGGGCGACGCGCTCGCCGTGGGCCACCCGCAGGCTGATGCCCTTGAGGGCCTGGGTGCCGTCGGGGTAGCGGTGGACGAGGTCGCGGACCTCGATAGCGGGGGTGTCGGGGGGCACGGTCAGGGTCCGGTCGCGGGGGTAGCTGGCCAGCCGCTCAGCGGTAGACGACCAGGGCGCCGGCGAACACCAGCCCGATGGCGAGGAAGCCGCTATCAGCGCCCCGCCAGCACAGGGGCGTTGCGGCGGGCAGGGTACCGGCGTAACCCCGGGCGAGCATGGCGTCGTAAACCTGCTCGCCCCGCTCGTAAGCGCGGATCAGGAGGTTGCCGCCAAGGGAACCATAAAGCATCAGCCGCCGCCAGCCACGCAGGCGCGGGGCCCGGCTGGCGATGGCGTCACGCAGGGCGGCCACCTGCGCCCCGAACAGATCCCGATAGCGCAGCAGGAAGGTGAAGAGGGTCAGGAAGATATCCGGTACCCCGAGGGCCTGCATACCGCGCAGGAGCTCGGGCACGGGGGTGGTGGCGGCGAGGGCGCTGGCGATGAGGACCGAGAGGTAGGCCTTGGCGAGCAGGGCGAGGATGAGCGGCCAACCCCGGGCATAGGCCGCCGCCACCCCCGCCCAGGAGCCGGCCTCGAGGCTGGCCAGGGGCGCGAAGAGGGCGATGGCGCCGGCGAAGGGCAGGACCAGGAGCCCCCGCCGCAAGACGGCGATGACGGACCCGTCGAGCAGGGCGACCACGGCGCCGACAAAGAGGATCACGACCAGGAACTCGGCCAGGTCCATGGGGGCGGTGAGGACGATGGCGGCAATGAGCACCAGGGCGGCGAGGATCTTGGCCCGGCTGTCGATGCCGGGAGCCATGGCTTGCCCTGTCGGCTGGGTGCCGGGCAGCCTAGGCATGGTCCTGGCCGTGGCTATGGGAGTGGCTGTGCGAATGCGCGAAGCTGGAGGTATGGCTGTAGGAATGGGCATGGCTGTGTGAGTGGCCCTGGTCGCGCGCCTGGCCGTCGGCCGCCGTCTCGCCATCTCCGGTGGTGGTGGTCACCAGCTTGCCATGTTTCACCCCCTTGGTGCCGAGCAGGGTGTGGGCAATGGCCCGGATCCTGGCGTTGGCGCCGCGCAGCACGATGACCTCGAGACAGTAGCGGGCGTCCAGGTGGACATGCACCGTGGACACGATCTCGTGGATGTATTGGTGCTGGATTTCGTTCAGTTTGTCCGAGAGATCGGACTCGTGATGGTCGAACACCATGGTGATGGTGCCCGCGATCTCGGCATCCGGGTCCGCGACCGCCTGTTCGACCAGGGCCTCCCGGACCAGGTCGCGGACGGCCTCGGAACGGTTGGCCTTGGTGCCGCGCCGGGCGACCAGGTCGTCGAAGCGTGCGAGCAGGTCCGCCTCCATGGTGATGCTGAAACGCACCAGGTCTTCCATTTTTCACGCCCTCGTTTTTAGTCCAGGTTGCGGTCCGGTCCGGCCATCCGTCGGCTGGAATCCCGATTTGAGATAGATATGGCCTGGAGTTGGTCAGGGTCACGCTGCTGATCCGTGACGGCTGGCGGGTGGTGGCTGGCGGGGGACGCCGTGAATACATCCCTGTAGGCTTGGCGACCGCATCCCTGCGGTCGACACCCCCGCCAGTCACCACCCACCATCCGTCACCCGCCCCGCCAGACCGGCGCCAGCCAGACGCTACAAGCCATCCAGACCTGGCCCGGGAAACCGCAAGCCGGAGGGTCTTGGCTGCACCGCTAACTCGCCAGGGCCTGCCGGCGCCGGCGGATGACGACGGCGACGAGGAGGGCGCCCACGATGGTCAGTCCGACCAGGCCGGCGAGGGCGCGGCCGAGGGCCTCGTTAGCCAGCCCGGCCACCTGGTAGTCGGCCAGGGGGCCGCCGTCGCCCAGGAGTTTGGGGGCCTGTGCCACCGCTTGGGCATCGCCGATGCCCTGGTCGAAATAGACCCATTCCAGGCCGTCCGGGGCGGATGAGGCCATGAAAGACAGGCCGGTGGCCAGCAGGGCGATCGCCGCCAGGGTCACGGCCACCCCCCGGAGCGGGCGGGTCCCGGTGCCCTGGGCCTGGCTGGTCAGGAGATCGGGGCGAACCGCGATGAGGTAGGCGATCAGGGTGGCGGTGATCAGGCCTTCGCCGATGCCAATCAGGGCGTGGGTGCTGCCCATGGCGAGCGTGGCTAGCCCCAGGTGCGCGGTGCCGGAGAGGCCGAGCTCCGCCGCGACGGCGAGGGCCGCCAGCAGGGAGGAGAGCCAGGCACCCAGGAAGGCGCCGCCCATGCGGCCGCCTCGCGTGTCCCGCCAGCGGGTGGCGGCCTGATAGAGGAGGTAACCGACGAGGGGGGCCAGGATGCCCAGGTTGAGGATGTTGGCCCCCAGGGCCATGACGCCGCCGTCCCCGAACAGGAAGGCCTGGACGCCGAGGACCGCGGTCATGACCAGCACGGCGGGCCAGGGTCCGAGCAGGATGCCGGCGAGGGCGCCCCCGGCGAAGTGACCGGAGGTACCCGCCTGGATAGGGAAGTTGAGCATTTGCAGGGCGAAAATAAGCGCGCCCAAGACCGCCATCAGGACCACCTTGCGGTCGTCCAGGTGCCGGCGGACCCAGGAGACGGCGTAGGCGATCGTCGCGATCGAGACCAGCGCCCGCCAGGCCGGTGACGGGGATTGAGAGCATGCCTTCCGGGATGTGCATGGTTCCTCACTGAACAACCGGGCGGGCGCGGGTCCCTGGGGGATGTCGCGCTCGTGTTACCTATGGAAAAATAATAACACCGCGGGAGGCTCCCGGCCAAATTTCTGCCCGACCATGACGCTACCCAGCGCCGAAGACGCTTCGGCCTAGCAGGCGGGCGCTGTCAGCAGGACTGACAAGGGAGACCGGCGGAGACCCACCGATAGGGTGTTGGGTATCACGATAAGCCCGCCTTAAGGTTCACCTGTCAGACTTAGCGCCACTGATTCACGCCACGGAGATTCCCAAGATGAGAACCACCCCTTTCCCGATCCTGGTCCTGTTAGTGGCCCCCTTCATGGCTAGTGTCCAGGCCGCCACCCCCGCCGACCTGATCAAGGGCTACAGTGCCGAGGCCAGGAGCCAACAAGCGGGCTTCACCCCCTCGGCCCAACGGGGAGCCGCCTTTTATGCGCGCACTTTCGGGGTTTCCGCCAAGATGCCTGCTTGTACGAGCTGCCACACGGATGACCCCGCCAAGGCGGGTCGCCATGTCGTCACCGACAAACCCATCAAGCCCCTGGCCCCCGCCGCCAATCCGGAGCGGTTCACCGACCTGGCCAAGGCGGATAAATGGTTTGGTCGCAACTGTAAGGAGGTGGTGGGCCGGGACTGCACGGCCGCCGAAAAGGCCGATTTCGTGGCCTTTCTGACCGGAGGACGCTGACATGAAGACCCCTTATCTGGTCGCCGCCTTGTTGGTACTGCCCTTGGCCGCTCGGGCGGACAAGCTGGTGATCCCCGCCAACGCCCCACCCGCCTTCGAGGCGGAATGCGGCGCCTGTCATCTGGCTTTTCCCCCCGCCCTCCTCGATGCCAAGGGCTGGCGTCAGGTCATGACCCAGCTCGACAACCATTATGGCGACAATGCCGGCCTGGACGACAAGACTCGCCAGGCCATCGAGACCTTCCTGGTCCAAAACGCCGGTGGCGATAAAGTCAGCGGGGCTCCCCTGGCGAAGGGTGAACCGCCGCGCCTGACCGCCACGCCCTGGTTCAAGCGCAAGCATCACGAGGTGCCGGCCAAGGTCTGGCAAGACCCCAAGGTCAAGAGCCCCGCCAACTGCGTCGCCTGCCATACGCGCGCCGCCGCGGGCAGCTACCGCGAGCGGGAAATCGTCATGCCCGATGGCCGTCGCTGGGAGGAGAAGGAAGATGATTGACCATCAAAAGATCCTGGTCTGGGACTGGCCGGTGCGGGTCGGCCATTGGCTGCTGGTGATACTCTTCGCCCTGGCCTGGCTGACGGGCGACAGCGAGGAGTTGCGCCTGGTCCATGCCGCCTTGGGCGGGGCCTTGGTGGGTATCCTGCTGTTTCGCGTGCTTTGGGGTCTGATTGGCACCTACCATGCCCGATTTTCAAGCTTCGTGCGCGGGTGGCAAGCGGTATGGGGCTATGTCGCCAGCTTGCTGGTCCGCTCCTCCCGGAGTCAGGAACCGGAGTATGCGGGTCACAATGCCGCCGCTGGCTGGGCCATCCTCGCCTTACTGGGGCTGGGGCTCCTGACGGGGGTTACCGGCTGGGTTGCCTATCAGGGGGAGGCCTGGGAGGGGCTTGGAGAGGTTCATGAGTTTCTGGCCTCGGCCATGCTGGGGGTCGCCTTGTTCCATGTCGCTGGCGTCGCGGTGAGTAGCCTGACTCATGGTGAAAATCTGACGTGGGCTATGTTTAGCGGCTATAAGCTCGGCCGTCCCGACGAGGCCATTGCCAATGCCCATCCGCTCGCGGTACCCCTCCTGCTGGCCTGGGTTGCCGCTTGCGCCTGGTGGTTCACCCTTTAACCCTATAGGCCAGGAATCCCCATGCGCATCCTCCTGGTCGAAGATGATCCTCCCCTGGGCGATGGCCTCAGCATCGGCCTGCGCCAGGCAGGTCATGCGGTGGATTGGGTGCGGGACGGCGAGGCGGCGGATCTGGCCCTCAAGACCGAGGAGTTCGATCTCCTGGTGCTGGATCTGGGCCTGCCGCGCCTGGCGGGCATGGAGGTCCTGCGGCGGTTGCGGGGGCGGGGCCAGGCCCTGCCGGTGCTGATCCTGACCGCGCGCGATGCCACCCATGACAAGGTCCAGGCCCTGGATGCCGGTGCCGACGACTATCTGGTCAAACCCTTCGATCTCGACGAGGTGGCGGCCCGCGTCCGCGCCCTGGCCCGGCGCTCGGCCGGCCATGCCGACCCCCTGTTGCGCCTCGGTGACCTGGAGATCGATCCGGCGGCCCGGGTGGCGCGCCTGGCGGAGGTCCCGGTGGAGTTGTCCAGCCGGGAGTTCGCGCTCCTGCTGGCGCTGGCGGAAAACGCGGGCCGGGCCATGACCCGCACCCAACTCGAGGGTGCCGTGTACGGCTGGCAAGACGAGCCGGGCAGCAACGCCATCGAGGTCCATGTGCATCACCTGCGCCGCAAGCTCGGCGTCGAGCGTTATCCGCACCCTGCGCGGCATCGGCTATCTGATCCCCAAGCCATGAGCCAGGAGACGGCTGCGTCCACCACCCGTTGGTTCTCCCTGCGCCGGCGCCTGCTGGCGCTCCTGCTCGGGGGCGTCACCCTGGGCTGGGCCGCGTCCCTGGCCCTGTCCTACCATGACGCCCACCACGAGATCGATGAGATCTTCGATGCCAACCTGGTCCAGGTCGCCCAGATGCTCCTGGCCCTGGCCAGCGAGTATGACGATGACGACGACATCGCCCGCCTGCCCGCCGACGTCCATAAGTACCAGAAAAAAATCGTATTCCAACTTTGGACCCGGGATGGCTACCTGCTCTTGAGGTCGCGGCATGCCCCCACGGAGCCCCTGACCCAGGAGGATGGCTTTTCCGAGGCCATCGGCGCCGATCAGGCGCGCTGGCGTTATTACAATCAATGGGACGCGGAGCGGGATTTGCGGGCGGTGGTGGGCGAGAATCACGAGGTGCGCCAGGAATTGGCGGGCCACATCGCCAGCCGCCTGCTCGTCTCCGCCCTCCTCGGTCTGCCCCTGCTGGCGGCCTGGATCTGGTTCGCCACCCGCCGTGCCCTGGCCCCCATCGATGCCATCGCCGACCAGGTCGGGCGGCGCGAACCCCAGCACCTGGGGCCCTTGACACCCCCTTCGGCGCCCACCGAGATCCGCCCCTTGCTCGGGGCCCTCAATGGCCTGCTCGCCCGCGTTGACCAGGCTCTGGAAAGCGAGCGCCGCTTCACCGCCGATGCCGCTCATGAACTGCGCACCCCCCTGGCCGCCCTCGGGGTGCAGGCCAGCGTGGCCGCGCGGGCCCGCGATAGTGCCGAACGCGATCATGCCCTGGCCCAAATCGCGGCGGGGACCAAACGCGCCAGCCACCTGGTTGAACAACTCCTCACCTTGGCTCGCCTCGATCCCAACCTGGGCATCACCAAGAGCCCCGTCCGCCTGGATGAATTGGCCGCCGAGGTCTGCGCCGACCAGGCGGGCGCCGCCTTGACCAAGGGAATACAGCTCGAACTGGAGGCCGGAGGGGATGCCCGAGTTATGGGTAGTGCCGACCTGTTGCGCATCCTGCTCCGCAATCTGGTGGACAACGCCTTGCGCTACAGCCCGGCCGGTGGGCAAGTCCTGATCGCGCTGGGATGGCCGCGGGCAAGGTCCGTCTCGCGGTCAGTGACAATGGCCCTGGCATACCCGATGCCCAGCGAGGTCGGGCCCTGGAGCGCTTCCATCGGCTCGTGGGGCAGGAAATCGAAGGGAGTGGACTCGGCCTCTCCATCGTTGCGCGCATCGCCGAGCAGCATGGCGCGGGACTGACCTTGGAAGATGGCTTGCGGGGGGAGGAGGGAGGCAGGGGCTTGCGGGTGGTGGTTCAGTTCGACACCAACCCATAGGGACGAGGGGCTCTTTAGAAACCCCCGACCGCCATGTCACCCGAGGGCGGACTGGCGGCCGGGGTCTGTATTACCTGATATTAGATCTTACCCACCAGGTCAAGAGACGGCGCCAGGGTGGCATCGCCCTTCCTTCCACTTGGCGGGGCAGACCTCACCCGGATGCGCCGCGACGTACTGGGCGGCCTTGATCTTGCGCAGCAACTCGGCGGCGTCACGGCCGATGCCGCCGGCGTTGATCTCGATGATCTGGATCTTGCCCTGGGGATCGATGACGAAGGTGCCCCGCTCCGCCAGGCCCGCCGCCTCGATCATGACCCCGAAGTTGCGGGTGATGACCCCGGTGGGATCGCCAATCATGGGGTAATTGATCTTGCCGATGGTCGCGGAGCTGTCGTGCCAGGCCTTGTGGGTGAAATGGGTGTCGGTGGAGACCGAGTAGATTTCCACCCCCAACTGCTGGAAGGTGGCGTAGTGGTCGGCCAGGTCGCCCAGTTCGGTGGGGCAGACGAAGGTGAAGTCGGCCGGGTAGAAGAAGACCACGGACCACTTGCCCCGCAGATCGGCATCGCTCACGGCGACGAACTTACCCTGATGGAAGGCGGTGGCGTTGAAGGGCTGGACTTCGGTATTGATGAGGGAGTGCATGCTGGCTACCTGTGGGTGAGGGGTTAATCAGAATCGATGGGTGCATGGTAGAGAGCCGCCGGCTCGGTAGCCAATTGATTGTTACGATGCTGGCGATAGGGGTTGACTATGATGGCGCCCCATGCCGGCTTGGCCCACCTTTTGCATATCACCGAATCAGCGGGGCGAATGCGGCCCGAGTAGCCCTTGGGGCTCCCGGCCATTCGTCCGCGCTCATTTGGCGCCCTCATCGACGGGACAGCGTCACCCTCCACATGCCCCGGAGTCTAAGCACATGGTCCAGCCATCCAACCCGAACCCCACCCTGGAACCCGCCATCCTGACCCTGGGCGGCCAGAGCTACCGCTTGCCCGTCGTGGAAGGCAGCGAGGGCGAGCGCGCCATCGACATCTCCAATCTCCGGGCCCAGACCGGCCACATCACCCTCGATCCCGGCTACGGCAACACCGGCAGTTGCGAGAGCGCCATCACCTTCATCGACGGCGATCAGGGCATCCTGCGCTACCGGGGCATCCCCATCGAGGAGTTCGCCGCCAGCCCCACCTTCATCGAGGTGGCCCTGCTGCTGATCTTTGGCCATCTGCCCAACCAGGCCGAATATGACGAGTTTTCCGCGGACCTGACGCGCTTCGCCTATCTCGACGAGGGCATGAAGCATCAGTTCGAGGGCTTCCCGCACAACGCCCCGCCCATGGCCATCCTCTCGGCCATGATCAACTCCCTGGCCTGTTACCACCCGGAACTGCACGAACTGGAGGACGAACGCCAGTTTCTCCATCGCGGCGGCGCGCCTGATCAGCAAGATCCGCACCATCGCCGCCTACGCCTTTCGCCACTCCCGCGGCCTGCCTTACATCTACCCCGACCCGGCCCTGCGCTATGTGCCGAACTTCCTGCACATGATGTTTTCGCAGCCCTACCAGCCAGTATCTGTGCCCGAGCATGGTGCGCAAGGCACTGAATCTAATTCTGATCCTGCACGCCGACCACGAGCAGAACTGCTCGACCTCCACGGTGCGGGTGGTCGGCTCCAGCGGCGCCAACCTCTTTGCCTCCTGCGCCGCCGGGGTCTGCGCCCTGTGGGGACCCCTCCATGGCGGGGCCAATGTCGAGGTGCTGGACATGCTGGAGCAGATCCACAAGGGCAACATGACCCCGGAGGAGTACGTCAAGCTGGCCAAGGACAAGAACAGCAAGGTGCGGCTGATGGGCTTCGGCCATCGGGTGTACAAGAACTTCGACCCCCGCGCCCAGATGCTGCAGAAGGTGGCGGAGGAACTGGTGCCCCAGTTGTGTGGCAATGACCCGCTCCTGGACATCGCCCGCCGCCTGGAGGAGATCGCCCGCTCCGATCCCTATTTCATCGAGCGCAACCTCTACCCCAACGTCGATTTCTACAGCGGCATCCTCCTGCGCGCCATCGGCATCCCCACCAACATGTTCACCGTCATCTTCGCCATCGGCCGTCTGCCCGGCTGGATCGCCCACTGGTGGGAGCAGAACCAGGCCCCGACCAGCCGCATCGCCCGTCCGCGTCAGATCTATACGGGCCGGACCCAGGCCCACTATGTCCCGATGGAGCAAAGGGGTTAGCCAGGCGGGCCGCTGCACCAAGGCGGGCGAGGGGCCCCCGCGGCTGCACCGATTCGGTGCCGAGGCCCCCGCTCTTCTGAATCCGCTACTCATGTCCAGGCCTTACCTTTTGTAATTCCGAGTAATTATTTGGTTGGCCTGGATTGTGCTGTAGTGTCATTGACACTTCCTGTCACCTCCTAATCCCCGGGCCGAATCGCCCGGGAATCCCTTCATGGAATTGGCCCCGCAGGCCAATCACGCTAAACAACCGGAGAATGGCACCATGCACCTTTCCAAGGGTTATCGAAGGCTTATGTTGGCAACCGGCCTGGTTGCGACCCTGGCGGGTTCGGCGCTGGCGCAGGCCGCCGACACCATCAAGGTGGGTATCCTGCATTCCTTGTCTGGCACCATGGCCATCAGCGAGACCACGCTGAAGGACACCATGCTGATGCTGATCGAGGAGCAGAACAAGAAGGGCGGTCTGCTCGGCAAGCAGCTCGAGGCCGTGGTGGTGGACCCGGCCTCCAACTGGCCCCTGTTCGCCGAAAAGGCCCGTGAACTGCTGACCAAGGATCAGGTGGCGGCGGTCTTTGGCTGCTGGACCTCGGTCTCGCGCAAGTCGGTATTGCCGGTCTTCGAGGAGTTGAATGGCCTGCTCTTCTATCCCGTCCAGTACGAGGGGGAGGAGTCCTCCAAAAACGTCTTCTACACCGGCGCGGCGCCCAATCAGCAGGCCATCCCGGCGGTGAATTACCTGATGGATCAGGGCGTCCAGCGTTGGGTGCTGGCGGGCACCGACTACGTCTATCCGCGTACCACCAATAAAATCCTGGAGGCCTACCTCAAGGCCAAGGGGGTGGCACCGGAGGACATCATGATCAACTACACCCCCTTCGGCCATTCCGACTGGCAGTCCATCGTCGCCGAGATCAAGAAGTTTGGCTCCGCCGGCAAGAAGACCGCGGTGGTATCCACCATCAATGGCGATGCCAATGTGCCCTTCTACAAGGAATTGGGCAATCAGGGCGTCTCCGCTCAGGACATCCCCGTGGTCGCCTTCTCGGTGGGCGAGGAGGAGCTGTCGGGTATCGACACCAAGCCCCTGGTGGGGCATCTGGCCGCCTGGAACTATTTCATGAGCGTGGATGCGCCGGAAAACGCCGCCTTCATCAAGCAATGGCAGGGCTTTACCAAGAACCCCAAGCGGGTGAGCAACGACCCCATGGAGGCCCACTTCATCGGTTTCAATCTGTGGGTGCAGGCGGTGGAGAAGGCCGGGACCACGGATACCGACAAGGTGGTAGCGGCCATGATCGGCCTGGAAACCCCCAACCTGACGGGCGGCATGGCCAAGATGCTGCCCAACCACCACATCACCAAGCCGGTGCTGATCGGCGAAATCCAGGACGATGGCCAGTTCTCGGTGGTCTGGGAGACCGCGGGCCTGGTGCCGGGGGATGCCTGGTCTGATTACCTGGAAGGCTCCAAGGACATCGAGGCCGATTGGGTGACCCTCAAGTGCGGTAACTACAACACCAAGACCAAGACCTGTTCCGGTCAGACCTATTGATCGGAAACGGCTGGTGATGACGAGCCAGGCCCCGGGCCTGGCTCGTCCCGTCCCCGATGCCCCGGGCATGCCGATGAATCGGGTGGCCCCTCGCTAGCGAGAATATCCAATGCCCATGCTTGCCAGGCTCATGCTTGTCCTCTTGTTGACGACTCGCTGACCGTGGCGTCGGCCCGCGCGGCGAGCTTTGAAGAGGCCCTGCCCCTGCTGCTGGATGCCAAGTTTCCCGTCAAGGAGCAGGGCATCGAGCAACTGTCCCAAACCGGGGATGCCCGTCTCGAACAGCTATTCCCGGCCTTGCTCAATGGCGAGCTTTACCAGCTCAAATCCAACTCTAGCCTGGTGATTGGCCGCGGCAAGGATGCCGACCTGGAGGTGACCGAGGTCATCAGCGGCCAGGTGGTCAGGGACGTCGGCCCGCAGGATCTGAAAAAGATCACCCTCAACAATCGGATGCGTGGCCAGCTCAAGGCGGCCATGGCCCGTCTGAATTTCAGTCACGCCGATCCCGGCAAGCGCCTCGCCGCCGTCAACAGCCTGATCAACGACCCGGACCCCGCTAGCCGCGCCCTCTTGCTGGAGCAGCGCAACCGGGAGACCGACGCCGGGGTCCAGGAGGCCATGGCCCTGGTCCTGGCGCTGATGGACTTGAGCAGCCCGGAACCCGAGACGCGGGTGGCCGCCATCCAGGGTCTGGATGGCGCCTTGCACCCTCAGGTGCGCGGTGCCTTGACCAAGCTGCTGGAGCGGGAGACCGACCCCCGGGCCAGGAGCGCCGCGCAACGGGTCCTGGAAGGGACCGAGGCCCGCATTCGCTGGTATGCCACCCTCGAGACCCTCTTTTTTGGGCTCTCCCTGGGGTCGGTCCTGGTGCTGGCGGCCATCGGTCTGGCCATCACCTTCGGCGTCATGGGGGTCATCAACATGGCCCACGGCGAACTCATGATGCTGGGCGCCTATACCACCTACGTCATCCAGCAATGGCTGCCGGATCAGATCGGCATTTCGGTCTTCATCGCCATTCCCGCGGCCTTTGTCGTCGCCGGCCTGGTCGGCGTCCTGATCGAGCGCGGGGTGATTCGCTTCCTCTATGGCCGGCCCCTGGAGACCTTGCTGGCCACCTTCGGTATCAGTCTGATCCTGCAACAACTGGTCCGGTCGGTCTTCTCCCCCCTCAACCGTTCGGTGGAGACACCGGCCTGGATGTCCGGCTCCTGGCAGGTCAACGAGGTCCTGTCCCTGACCCTGAACCGCATGTATATCATCCTCTTCTGTCTGCTGGTCTTTGCCCTCCTGTTTCTGATTCTGAATAAGACCCGGCTGGGCCTGCAGGTGCGGGCGGTATCGCAGAACCGGGCCATGGCCCGCGCCATGGGGGTGCGTTCCCAATGGGTGGACGCCATGACCTTTGGCCTGGGTTCGGGCATCGCCGGCATCGCCGGGGTGGCCCTGAGCCAACTCACCAACGTCGGCCCCAACCTGGGGCAGAGCTATATCATCGATAGCTTCATGGTGGTGGTCTTTGGCGGCGTCGGTAATCTCTGGGGCACCCTGGTGGCGGGACTGGGGCTGGGCGTGGCCAACAAGCTGCTGGAGCCCTGGGCCGGGGCGGTCCTGGCCAAGATCCTGGTGCTGGTCTTCATCATCCTCTTCATCCAGAAGCGCCCCAAGGGCCTCTTCCCGCAAAAGGGGAGGGCGGCGACATGATGCTGGCGCGACTGCTCAAAGGCGACCGGGGTGGCCAGGTCCTGCTGGGGGCCTTGCTCCTGTTGGCGATACTGGCGCCCATCCTGAATCTGGGACTGCCGCCGGAACATCCCCTGCATCTCTCCACCTATACCTTGACCCTCTTGGGCAAGTACCTCAGCTACGCCCTGCTGGCGGTGGCGGTGGATCTGGTCTGGGGCTACCTGGGCATTCTCTCCCTGGGGCATGGGGCCTTCTTTGCCCTGGGTGGCTATGCCATGGGCATGTACCTGATGCGCCAGATCGGTGACCGGGGTGTCTATGGCAATCCCGAATTGCCTGATTTCATGGTCTTTCTCAATTGGGAGGGGCTGCCCTGGTACTGGTGGGGCTTCGACCATTTTGGCTTCGCCCTCCTGATGGTGGTGCTGGTCCCGGGCCTGCTGGCCTTCGTCTTCGGCTGGTTTGCCTTTCGTTCCCGGGTCACCGGGGTCTATCTGTCGATCATCACCCAGGCCCTCACCTATGCCCTCATGCTGGCCTTTTTCCGCAACGAGATGGGCTTTGGCGGCAACAATGGCCTCACCGATTTCAAGGACCTGCTGGGCTTCGACCTCCAGGCCGACAGCACCCGGGTCGGCCTCTTCCTGGCCTCGGCCCTGGCCCTGGCGCTGGGTTATCTGGCCTGTCGCGCCGTGGTCCTCTCCAAGCTCGGCCGGGTCGCCATGGCCATTCGCGACGCCGAGGAGCGGACCCGTTTCACCGGTTATCGGGTGGAGTATGTGATGCTCTGGATCTTCACCTTCTCCGCCGTGCTGGCGGGGATCGCCGGGGCCCTCTATGTCCCCCAGGTCGGCATCATCAACCCCGGCGAGTTCTCGCCCCTCTTCTCCATCGAGATCGTCATCTGGGTGGCGGTGGGCGGGCGCGCCACCCTCTATGGGGCGGTGGCCGGCGCCTTGCTGGTGAACTACTCCAAGACCTGGTTCACCGCCGCCCTGCCCGAGGTCTGGCTCTATGCCCTGGGCGCCATCTTCGTGGTGGTGACGCTCTTCCTGCCCAAGGGGCTCGCGGGCCTGGGGCGCTCCTCAAAACGGCTTGAGGAGGTCAGGCCATGAGACTCCTGGAAAAAACCCGCAAGCTGATGCGCGGTCAGGGATTGGATTGGTTCAAGCCCGATGTCACCCCGGAATTGGACATCAGCCATCGCACCATCCTCCATGTCGAGGGGGTGTCGGTGAGTTTCGATGGCTTCAAGGCGATCAATAACCTCAACCTCTACATCGACGACGGCGAACTGCGCTGCATCATAGGTCCCAACGGTGCCGGCAAGACCACCATGATGGACATCATCACCGGTCGTACCCGGCCGGATTGCGGTAGCGTCTATTTCGGCCAAATCACCGATCTGCTCAAGCTCAGCGAGGCGGAAATCGCGAACGCGGGTATCGGCCGCAAGTTCCAGAAGCCGACCGTTTTCGAGAACCACAGTGTGTTCGGCAACCTGGAACTGGCCATGGCCGCCGACAAGCGGGTCTGGCCGACCCTGTTCGCCCGGATCACCCCGGAACAGCGGGATCTTATCGATCAGGTGCTGGAGACCGTTGGGCTGCTGAATCGGCGTGACCTCCCCGCCCGGGTCCTGTCCCACGGCCAAAAACAGTGGCTGGAGATCGGCATGCTGTTGGTGCAGCGGCCCCGGCTCCTCCTGGTGGATGAACCGGTGACGGGCATGACTCACCAGGAAATGGACCATACCGCGGCCTTGCTGACCTCCCTGGCGGGGGAGCATACGGTCGTGGTGGTGGAACATGACATGGAGTTCGTCCGCTCCATCGCCCGCAAGGTGACGGTCTTGCATCAGGGCAGCGTGCTGGCGGAGGGGACCATGGACAAGGTGCAAAACGACCCCCGGGTCATCGAGGTCTATCTGGGAGGGCCGGGGCCATGTTGAACATCAGGGGCGTCAACCAATATTACGGGGAGAGTCACGCCCTGCGTGATCTGGACCTGGAGGTTCCCGCAGGGCCAGTGCACCGTGCTCATGGGGCGCAACGGCGTGGGCAAGACCACCTTGTTGCAGTGCCTGATGGGGCTCTTGCCGGTGCGTACCGGGACCCTGGATTTTGCCGGTGTCGATCTGCTCAAGACCCCGGCGGAACGCCGCGCCAACCTCGGCATTGGCTATGTTCCCCAGGGCCGCCAGGTTTTCCCCATGCTGACGGTGGAGGAGAATCTGCGCATCGGCCTGCCGGCGCGGCGGGACCGGCTGCGCCAGGTGCCGGGCTTCATCTACGAGCTGTTTCCGGTTCTGAAGGAGATGCTGGGGCGGCGCGGCGGCGATCTCTCCGGTGGTCAGCAACAACAGCTCGCCATCGGCCGGGCCCTGGTGCTGGACCCCAAATTGCTGATCCTGGACGAGCCCACGGAGGGGATTCAGCCCAACATCGTCCAGGAAATCGGCGATATCCTGCGCCGGCTCAATCGCGAGTCCGGCCTGACCCTGCTGCTGGTCGAGCAGAAACTGCCCTTCGCCCGCAAGGTGGGGGACCGGTTCGCGATCCTCGACCGCGGGCGATCCATGGCCAGTGGCGCCATGGCGGATCTTAACGAGACCCTGGTGAAGGAGTATTTGACCGTATGAGCACGAACTCCTGCCCTTCCCCCATCCCCCCTCCGGGACAGCCCCGCCCTCGGCCCCTTTTCCTCGACCGGGCGGGTGCTGGCACCAACCTGGCGCCCAACGGCCGCGATGCCGCGAACAGTCCCGCCCATAAGTTCGGCCCCCCCATCGGGGGTCAGACGGAGAGCCCGGGCTGGCAAGCCAGCCTTGAACTGGGCTTGAGCCCCTGGCATGGCCGGACCTCGCTCACTTATCGCCGTCAACGCGGGCCCCTCTCGGTACAAAGGCCCTTCTATCCGGAAGGGGATGTCTGCCATCTGTATCTCTTGCACCCCCCCGGCGGGGTGGTGGGCGGCGATGGCCTGGAGATCCAGGTCAATCTGGAGGCCGATGCCCGGGCCCTGGTGACCACCCCCGGTGCGACTAAGTTTTATCGCAGCGCCGGTGACCGGGCGCATCAATTCACCACCCTGCGTCTGGGGTCCCATGCCACTCTGGAATGGCTGCCCCAGGAGAATATCCATTTCACGGGGGTCCGGGCCTCGCTCAAGACCCGGGTTGAATTGACCCCGAGCTCCCGCTTCCTGGGCTGGGAGTGTCAATGCCTGGGCCGGCCCGCGCTGGCCGAGGGCTTCGACAGCGGGGATCTGGATTGCCAGTTCCAACTCTGGATGGATGACCGCCCCCTCCTCCTGGAACGTCTGCGCGTCACGCCCCAAAGCCGGCGAGGCGCCGCGGGGCTGCGCGGCCTGCCGGTCACGGCTACCCTCCTGGCCACGCCGGCGGGGGCGGCCGAGTTGGAGTGGGTGCGATCCCAGTTGGACGAGGCCCTTACCAGCGGCGTCACACTCCTGGATAATCTCCTGGTGGTCCGTTATCTGGGCGATTCCACCGAGGAGTGCCGCAACCTCTTCACCCGGATCTGGGCCGGACTGCGTCCCCCGGTGCTGGGGCTGGAACCCTGTCCCCCCCGCATCTGGGCTACCTGAACCCTGATCCGCCCGAGCGCTGCCTTGCAGGAGAAGCCGTGGAACTGACCCCCCGCGAAAAAGACAAACTGCTGATTTTCACCGCCGGCCTCCTGGCCGAACGCCGCAAGGCGCGGGGACTCAAGCTCAACTACCCGGAGGCGGTGGCCTACATCAGCGCCGCCATTCTGGAGGGTGCCCGCGATGGCTGTAGCGTCGCCGAGCTGATGGACCTGGGCCGCACCCTGCTGAGCCGCGAGGAGGTGATGGAGGGCATCCCCGAGATGATCACGGAGGTCCAGGTCGAGGCGACCTTTCCGGACGGCACCAAGCTGGTGACCGTGCATGACCCCATTGTCTGAGCCCAGCGGAGCTTGCCATGATCCCAGGTGAAATCCGGGTCCTGCCCGGCGCGATCGAACTCAATCCTGGCCGGCCAACCCTCCGGCTGCGGGTGGCCAATCACGGCGACCGGCCGATTCAGGTCGGTTCCCACTACCACTTCCAGGAGACCAATCCCGCCCTGGTCTTCGATCGCGCGGCCGCCCGCGGCTTCCGCCTCAATATCGCCGCCGGCACCGCGGTCCGCTTCGAGCCAGGCCAGACCCGCGAGGTCGAGTTGGTGGCCTACGCCGGTGACCGCGATCGTCCAGGGCTTCAATGCCAAGGTCATGGGGAGGTTGGACTGATGGCGACGATCAGCCGGCGGGCCTATGCCGAGATGTACGGTCCCACCACGGGCGACCGGGTGCGCCTGGCGGATACCGAACTCTGGATTCGAGGTGGAGAAGGATTACACCCTCTACGGCGAGGAGGTGAAGTTCGGCGGCGGCAAGGTGATCCGCGACGGCATGGGCCAGATGCCAGAGACCCGCCGCCGAGGTGGTGGACCTGGTCATCACCAATGCCCTGATCCTGGATTACTGGGGCATCGTCAAGGCCGACATCGGCATCAAGGGCGGGCGCATCGCCGCCATCGGCAAGGCCGGCAACCCGGACATGCAACCCGGGGTCACCATCCTGGTCGGGCCGGGCACCGAGGTCATCGCCGGCGAGGGCCAGATCCTGACCGCCGGGGGCATCGACAGCCACATCCATTTCATCTGCCCCCAGCAGGTGGAAGAGGCCCTGATGTCGGGCGTTACCACCATGCTCGGCGGCGGCACCGGGCCCGCCACCGGCACCAACGCCACCACCTGCACCCCGGGACCCTGGAACATCCACCGCATGCTCCAGGCCGCCGAGGCGCTGCCCATGAACCTGGGCTTCCTGGGCAAGGGCAACGCCAGCCTGCCCGAGCCCCTGGTGGAGCAGGTCGCCGCCGGCGCCATCGGGCTCAAGCTGCACGAGGACTGGGGCACGACCCCCGCCACCATCGACAACTGCCTCGACGGTGGCCGAGGCACTGGACGTCCAGGTGGCCATCCACACCGATACCCTCAACGAGTCCGGTTTCGTCGAGCACGAGCCTGGCGGCCATCAAGGGCCGCACCATCCACACCTACCACACCGAGGGCGCCGGCGGCGGCCATGCCCCCGACATCATCAAGGCCTGCGGCGAGCCTAAGGTGCTGCCCTCCTCGACCAATCCGACCCGCCCCTACACCGTCAATACGGTGGACGAGCATCTCGACATGCTGATGGTCTGCCATCACCTGGACCCGAGCATCGCCGAGGACGTGGCCTTCGCCGAGTCGCGCATCCGCCGCGAGACCATCGCCGCCGAGGATATCCTGCACGACCTGGGGGCCTTCTCCATGATCGCCTCGGACTCGCCAGGCCATGGGCCGGGTGGGCGAGGTCATCTGCCGCACCTGGCAGACCGCCCACAAGATGAAGGTCCAGCGCGGCAGCCTGGCCGGCGACCCCGCCCAGCACGACAACCTGCGGGCCAAACGCTACATCGCCAAGTACACGCATCAACCCGGCCATCACCCACGGCATCAGCCACGAGGTGGGTTCGGTCGAGGTCGGCAAACTGGCCGATCTGGTGCTGTGGCGGCCGGCCTTCTTCGGGGCCAAGCCCAGCCTGATCATCAAGGGCGGCATGATCGTGGCCGCGCCCATGGGCGACCCCAACGCCACCATCCCCACCCCCCAGCCGGTGCACTACCGGCACCATGTTCGGCGCCCTCGGCGGTGCCCGCCTGGCGACCCGCATGACCTTCATTTCCCAAGCGGCCGCTGCCGCCGGGATTCCCGCCCAGTTGGGCCTCGGCAGCCTGATCGGGACCGTTGCCCATTGCCGGGGCCTGCGCAAGGCGGACATGCGCCTCAACGACTATCAGCCGCGCATCGAGGTGGATGCCCAGACCTACCAGGTGCGGGCGGATGGTGAATTACTGGTCTGCGAGCCGGCTACCGAACTCCCCCTGACCCAGCGTTATTTCCTGTTCTGAGCCAGGCTGAATCGAGCCGAACTATCCATGTACATTCCCCACCACTTCGCCGAGCCCAGGGTCGATATCCTGCACCAGTTGATCCAGGCCCGACCGCTCTGCACACTGGTCACGCCAACGCCAGGCGGGCTCGACGCGAACCACGTCCCCCTCCACCTGTCGGACGCGCCCGCCCCGTTCGGAACGCTGCGCGGTCATGTGGCCCGCGCCAATCCGATATGGCGTGAGGTCGTTCCCGGCAGCGAGGTTCTGGCCATCTTCCAGGGGCCGGAAGCCTACGTCACCCCCTCCTGGTATCCCACCAAGGCCGAGACGGGTAAGGTGGTGCCGACGTGGAACTACGCCGTCGCCCACGCCTACGGCATCCTGCGTGTGGTTGAGGATTCCACCTGGGTGCGCACCCAGCTCGAGGCGCTGACCGCCCATAACGAGGCAGCCTTTGCCGCTCCCTGGCAGGTGAGCGACGCGCCCCATGAGTACATCGACAAGCTGCTGGGGGCCGTGGTCGGGATCGAGATCGTCATCACCCGCCTCGTCGGCAAGTGGAAAACCAGCCAAAACCAGGCGGAGTCCAATCGGGAAGGGGTCGCGCATGGACTGCGCGGATTGGGCGGGGAGGAGGCCATCGCAATGGCGGACTTGGTTGATGCCGCTCGCCCCTCGCGCTGATCCCACCATCCAGGTTCCGAAGCTGCCATCACACGACCCCCTTTACATGATCCGACTCACCCAAAAGCTCGACCACGCCCAGGCGGCGAACGCCACCCTCACCCTCCCCTATAACAGCCGTACCAAGAGCCGGCTGCGGGTGGTTTTGGACGACGGCCGGGAGGCGGGGCTTTTCCTGGAGCGTGGTGGCCTCGGTCTCAAGGATGGGGATCTGCTGGGCGACGAGGAGGGCAGGGTGGTCCAGGTGCGGGCGGCCCCCGAGACCCTGTCGGTAGCGGACTGCCCGGACCCCCTGCTGTTGGCGCGGGCCTGCTATCACCTGGGCAACCGTCACGTGCCGGTCTGCATGCGGGCCGAACGGCTGAGTTACCCCCACGACCCGGTGCTGGATGCCATGTTGCGGGGCCTGGGACTGGCGGTGCGGGTCGAGCTTGGCCCCTTCGAGCCCGAGCCCGGGGCCTATGCCAGTGGCGCCGGTCATGCTCACGGCCAGGCCCAGCCCTGCCGGCGCGGTTGATGACGCCCATACCCATGACCCTGGCCACCCTCATACCCACTCCCCATCCCCCTGACCCGTGAGTGAGTCCTGGCCGGAACCGGCCGATCTGGCCCTGATCCGGCTCCTGCAATTGTGCAGCGGCAGCCTGCCCATCGGCGCCTTCAGCTTCTCCCAGGGCATCGAGTGGGCGGTCGCGGCGGGCTGGATCCGGGATGAGGCCAGCCTGGGCGATTGGCTGAGTGACCTGGCCACCACCAATCTCGCCGCCGTGGAAATCCCCCTGCTGGCGCGGCTCTACCGCGCGGTCGAGGCGGGCGATGTCCAGGCCCTGGACCAGGGGTGCCAGTGGCTCCTGGCGAGTCGGGAAACCAGCGAGTTGCGTGACGAGGAACGCCACCGTGGCCGTGCCCTGGCCACCCTGCTGGTGGACCTGGATCTGCCCCGGGCCCGGGAGTGGCGGTCCAGCCTGGCCTCGTGCCAGAGCGCCGGTTTTGCCCTGGCGGCGGTCGGCTGGGGCATCCCCTTGCCCCAGGCCGCCCTGGGATTGGCCTGGGGCTGGCTGGAAAATCTCATCCTGGCCGGGGTCAAGCTGATCCCGCTGGGGCAGACCGCGGGCCAGCGGCTGCTGCGGGACCTGGGTCCCGTCCTGGTCGGCGCCGTGCAGCGGGGCCTGACCCTGACGGACGCCGAGGTGGGGGCCTCGGCCCCGGCCCTGGCCATCGCCAGCAGTCGTCATCCGCAGCAATACTGCCGGTTATTTCGATCCTGAGAGAGCAAACCATGAATCCTGACAAGCAACCCCTGCGTCTGGGCGTCGGTGGCCCGGTGGGCTCCGGCAAGACGGCCCTGCTGGAGGCCCTCTGCAAGGCCCTGCGTGACGACCTCAGCCTGGCGGTGGTCACCAACGACATCTACACCCAGGAGGACGCGCGCATCCTGACCCAGGCCGGGGCCCTGCCCGCGGAGCGCATCCTCGGCGTCGAGACGGGGGGCTGCCCCCATACCGCCATCCGCGAGGACGCCTCCATGAACCTGGCGGCCGTGGAGGATCTCTGTCTGCGTTTCCCGGACCTGGACCTGGTCTTCATCGAGAGCGGTGGCGATAACCTCGCGGCGACCTTCAGCCCGGAACTGGCGGACCTGACGATCTACGTCATCGATGTGGCCGAGGGCGAGAAGATCCCCCGCAAGGGTGGCCCGGGCATCACCGCCTCGGACCTGCTGGTGATCAACAAGATCGATCTGGCGCCTTATGTGGGTGCCTCCCTCGAAGTCATGGCCGTCGATAGCCGCCGGATGCGCGGTCCCCGGCCCTTTGTCTTTACCAATCTGAAAACGGGCGAGGGACTGGATGAGGTGATCCGCTTCATCCGCCATCAGGGGATGCTGTCCGGTGGTTGAGGCTTTGGCTGGCCGCCTGGGCTGGCGATCCGTGCCGAGTACCCAGGTCATCCATCCGGGTGATGCCTGGCCCCGCGCGGCTCCGGTGACTGGCTCACGGCTCGAGGCGGGCCGGGCGAGCCATCCTCGCCCCAAGCCCCTGTGGGCCGGGGTGAGATGTCCGTAAAGCCTTGCAAATTGATGATGTCATCACTAATCCGCAAGGTATGTATGAGCCCCAGTCCAAGGCGCCGTTCAGTGACAGGTGTCGCACTTGGTTCTAGATTCCGCCATCCGACGGGCACCGCATGACCTCGCTGCCCGAGTATCTCCTGGCCATCCTGGCCGCCGCCTCTGCTCTATGGCCTACCCTGGCGCAACCGGCTGGTTCGCGACCCCGTGACCGGGCGCACCAGGGCCTGGTGGCTCACCGCCGAAGCCAAGGCCCTGATCGACCAACTCCGCCTCCGGGAGGGCCGACTCCCGGAACTGCCGCGCTGGCATGGCCCGGTGCCGCGTTGGGTGTCCTGGTGATACGGATCGACCCGCCCCCTGGCATCGCGGATGCCGCCCGTTTCAGCCTCCATTACGAGCGCCGCACCGGCAGCTATTGGCTCAAGCAGCGCGGCGGTGTCCTGGGAGGGCCGATCGTCTTTGGTCCTGCCTGGCTCAGTGAAATCGGGGCGAGGGCAATCAGTAACGGCGAAAAGTGGCCGGCCTCCCTCCTGGCCCGACATCAGTCGTCATCAAGGCGGTATGTCGGAATGACCCTTGGGCGGTGCCGGGATCAAGGCTGGACCGCCTTCATTCCGCCTCCAGTAGCGGCGCGAGGTCTTCCGGCAAGGGATACTGGGGGTGGACTTGTCGGAAGGTGGCCAATTGCCTGATGGCCTCCGTGTGTTGTCCGCTTGACCAACTCTGGCGAATAGCTTCTATCCAGCGTTCCGGGTCGGCTTGAGGCATCTCGTCGGCAATCCGAGACTTGGGGTGAAGATCCCCGGCACGGTCAGCCATGGGCATGGCCGAACGCCTTTCATCACCCTGGGCCTGATTGGCAGGAGGCAGGAGAGGGTACCCGTGACAGCCGGGCGGCAGCGGAGAGGCCAATTGCCGCCTCCGCGGCTTCCTTGGCCGCGACTTCCCGCTCCGGCTGCGATGGCGGGGATGACTGGGATGGCTGGTCATCAGCCGGGGGCGAGGGCGCCATGCCGGTTAATCCCGGCATCGCGCTCTGCTCCTCGAGTAGCCGCAATCCCAAACCCACAGTCAGCAAGAGGGCGGCCGCCGACGACAAAGGGATGGCCAGTCGGCGCCAGTTCCCACGCCCGTCCCCCTTCAGAGGCCAACGCGGTAGCCAATTCCAACATCGGGACCAGCGCCAGCGCCGCGATTCCTGTGCCCCGGGCACGGGTGATCGCATTCCCAGGCCGGGGCCCGAGGGCCGCTTGCGCCTGGTCGAGGATGCGCCTATCCAGCTCCGCCGGTGGCGTTTGCGTCGCCCCTTGGCGATAGAGGGCGGACAAGCCCGGTTCATCCAGTTCGGGGTCGGATTGATCGGGATAGGGATTCACAGGCAATCCTCCAGGGCCGCGCGCAGGGTCTTGAGGGCATAGCGTAGCCGGCTCTTGATGGTCTCCCGCCCCACCCCGGCGCAGACCCCGATCGCCTCCAGGCTCATGCCCGTCTCCTCGCGCAGGATAAAGGCCTCGCGCTGGGCGGCCGGCAAGCGGCCGAGGGCGACCTGCAGACGCTGCACGCAATCGGCATCGTTGACGAGCTGATCCTGGCCGGGGGCCGGGTCCGGCACCGCCTCCAGGTCCTCGTCACCCACCCATGGCATCCGGCCGCGACGGTAGTGGTCCACCAATCGGTTATGGGCCAGGCGATAGAGCCAGGTCTTGAAACTGGCCTCGACCCGGTAAGTGTCCCGGACCCTGATCAGATTCGTCCAGACGTCCTGGAACAGTTCCTCGGCGGTAGCGGGGTTGGCGCAACCCTGGAGCAGATAGCGGTAGAGGGGGCCGCGATGGCGGTGGTAAAGGGTCGCGAAGGCCTCGGCATCGCCATCCCGATAGCCCAGCATCAGTTGTTCGTCGGAGGGTTCGGGCACGGTGATGATCTGCAGCAGAGAAGGGTCATCGCAACCTGGCGATGGGGCCCTTCGACTGAAGGGCCCCCATCTTGCGCCGGGCGAGACCAGCGATCAAGCGCCTTGGAGGGCCTGGGCCAGCTTGATCAGGCCGATGAACTCGGCCCGGTAACCGGAGGCATCCTCGCCCTTGGCGCCGTTGGCCAGGGTGAGGATGTCCACCAGCGTGAAGCCGTTCAGGCTCGTCGCCACCCCGCAGGTATTGGCCGAAGGCGGCCACGGCGGCGGCGAACCGCAGGCGCTCGCTGGCGCTTTCCTGGCCAGACGGGGTGGCGATGGCCTGGCTGACCAGGGTGCTTTCCGCCTGCCCGGGCAGCTTGTAGCGCAGCTTGAGGAAGGCCAGTTCCGTGGCTGTGGGTACGGCGTTCGCGTTACGGGACGCGATGCCGTTGGCGGTCGTGGCGTTGGTCCTGGTCTCCCCGTCCCCAGCATCGGCGGCTTCGGGCTTAGCGGAAGCCTCCCCCCTTGCCGCCGGCGCGGCGCCATAGCGCAGGGGCTCGATGCGCGGCGGACTGCCGGCCAGGGTGATCTCGTAGAGGGCGGTGACGCGATGGCCGGCGCCGACCTCCCCGGCGTCCACCCGGTCGTTGTTGAAATCCTCCCGCGCCAGCAGGCGGTTTTCGTAGCCGATCAGGCGGTACTCGGCCACCTGGGCCGGGTTGAACTCGATCTGGATCTTGACGTCCCTGGCGATGGTCACCAGGGTCGCGGCCAGTTCGTCCACCAGCACCTTGCGCGCCTCCTGCAGGGTGTCGATGTAGGCGTAGTTGCCATTGCCCTTGTCCGCCAGTTGCTCCATGAGCTGGTCGTTGTAGTTGCCGCCGCCGAAGCCCAGGGTGGTGAGGCTGATGCCCTTGGCCCGTTCCTGTTCGATGAGCTGAATCAGGGCCTCATGGTTGACCATGCCGACGTTGAAGTCGCCGTCGGTGGCGAGGATGACGCGGTTGATGCCCTCCGGCAGGTGCGCCTGCTCGGCCAGGCGATAGGCGGTCTGGATGCCGGCGGCGCCATGGGTGGAACCGCCCGCCCGCAGTTGCTCCAGGGCGCCCAGGATCTTGGCCCGCTGATCGCCGGGGGTGGGCTCCAGCACCACCCCGGCGTTGCCGGCATAGGTCACCAGGCTGACCCGGTCACGGGCCCCAGTTGCCCGGCCAGCAGCTTGAAGGCGGAGATCAGCAGGGGCAGCTTGTTCGGCTGGTCCATGGAGCCGGAGACGTCGATGAGGAAGACCAGGTTGGCCGCCGGCCGCCGCGCCGGGGCATAGCCCTGGAGGCCGACCAGCAACAGATGGGTCTGGGGGTTCCAGGGCGTGGGGGCGATCTCCGTGGACAGGGCCAGCGGCTGAGCGCGGTCGCGGGGCTGGGGATAGGCATAATCGAAGTAGTTGATCAGCTCCTCGGTGCGCACCGCGTCCTTGGGGGGCAACTGGCCCTGGTTGAGAAACCGGCGGACGTTGGCGTAGCTGCCGGTGTCCACGTCGATGCTGAAGGTGGAGACGGGCTGCTCCCGCGTCAGCAGGACGCCGTTTTCGGTGAGCTTCGCGTAGCGCTCGCGGTCTTCGGCGGCTAAAGGTGGCAGGGGGAGCGGGGGTGGCGGCAGGACCGAGGGATTCAATTCCGCCCGGGGGGCGATTGCCGTCGCCGCGACCACCCCGCTGGCGACCTGCTTCACCAGGAGGTTGGGATCAGCCAGGCTGCCGCGATTATGTAGAGGAATCGGGGCGCCAGACGGCTGCTTGGCCTTGGTGTCAGCGGCGGCGACCTCGTCGGTGGCAACCTTGACCGCAGCGGTATTCGGTTGACCGGCAGCGGTTGTTTGCCCGGCGGGGTTGGGTGCTCCCTGGTGCTTGACTGCCCCACCGGAATTGCTTGCCCCGCAGTCGTCGCTTGATTTCCGGCGGCTGGTTGCTCCGCCGTGGTTGGTTGCCCGGCTTGGGTGGCCGGGGGGTTGGCCCCGGTCGCATTGGGGTCCGGTGCCGGGTTACAAGCCGTGAGCTGGGCGATGGTCAGCGCCAGTACCAGCATGAGGATGAAGGCGGAATTTAGAGACCCTTGCAGGGGAAAGGGAAGGATCAACGGGGACTTTTTCACGATGGCTCTCCTTTGAGTGTTGGGACATCCCTATAAACGCGGCAAGGGGGGCCATGGGGTTAGATGATAATAAAAAATTTTTGCGATCAAAGGGCCGCCCTACACCTAATGTGAGGAGGAACCTTTCGGCTAGCCCCCTTGATGCAGGGTGCGCGGCGGAATGTAAATCCCGATAATTTTCATGCTTTGCGATATTATCGTTTGCCGTTACTATTTAATTATGATCACTTCATTCCATGACGAACCGACGACCAGCGTCTGGGAAGGTCGCTTTACCCGGAAGTTACCAAACCAAATTCAGGCCATCGCTCGTCGGAAGCTGAGGATGCTCAACGCCGCACAACGCCTTGAAGACCTGCGGATACCACCCGCTAACCATCTTGAAGCCCTGTCTGGTGACCGGGCAGGACAACACAGCATACGTATCAACGACCAATGGCGCCTGTGCTTCATCTGGAACCAGGGTCGGGCCGAGCGCGTTGAGATCTGCGACTACCATTAAGGAGGAGACATGGACCGCATCAAGAACATTCACCCTGGTGAGGTACTTCGGGAGGAGTTCCTCGTGCCCATGGGTATCAGTCAGTACCGGCTGGCCAAGCAAATCGGAGTGCCGGCCATGCGTATCAGCGAGATCTGCGCCGGCAAACGCGGTATTACCGCCGACACGGCTCTGCGCTTGGCGCGTGCCTTCGGCACCACGCCAGGATTTTGGATGGCGCTGCAAGCCGAGTATGACACCGAGGAGATCCTGCGGGAGCACGGCGCCGAGCTGACCCGGATTCAACCGCTGGCCGCGTAGTTAGCGTGGCGACATCCTCGGCAGCCCGATTCTCTTGGGTCCCGGCTTACCGGGATAGGGCGATGGGAGGTTAGCGTTTGGAGCATGATCAAGAATAATTGGCGCACTGAATGCCGATTGTTATCATTTTTGCGCATCAATGACTGTTTTTGCGCACCCTGAGCCGATGCCTGTCCAGATGCCTGACGCGATGAACGATGGGATTGGCGGGGCTTGGCTGGCGACCACCTATGGCTTGGAACTGGTCATGCCCCTCAAGGTCCTCAGCCGGATTGGGGGGCGGCGGGTGACGAAAAGCGTCGCGGGCGTCACGACGGAAACTTTCGTGGCGGCCATGCGACCAGTCGCGACCTGGCGGGGTCACCTGACCTTTCACCTCAAGCATGAGGTGCCCCATCTGGAACCGCTTTACCGATTATTCGAAAGCATCGAGGGCAACCGAACCCACGGGCTAATACGCCCACCGGGCGGGTTTCTTCTACGAATTCCTCACGGGTCGGCAACTGGACATCAGGGTCCGTCTCCGTTCGCATTCCGCGGCAGCTTTACGAACAGGCTAGGCGCGACGCCATCAGCGCACACCGCACCATCCCCGGGCAGAGCGCATACTGGGCCCAGGTGGGGCGGGCGGCGCTCGACAATCCCGACCTGCCGTTGAGCTTCATCGCCGAGGCCCTGGTCGCGTTGGCCTAACCCCGCGCCGAGGCGACGCCCTTCGCAACTGGTAGTGCCCCAATCGGCGGGTGGTGCTGATGCTGGCGGGCAAGAGCGGGCGCTTGGTACCAAAGTGATTGACTAAAAATTAGTTTTTGAAAATTTGATGACTATTGAGCCACGCGACCTGGCCAGGGCCGACTCGCGTTTTGGGTCAAATTACCAAACGAACCCATTTGCCTACTCATTCCCCTACTCCATCAAGGCCACGGCCTTGACCTGGGCATGGACCTGCTGACCGAGGGTCAGGTCCAGGCGGTCGCGGGATTGGCGGGTGATGCGGGCCAGGATGAAGGCTGTCGCGTCGGTTCCCTCCCGGGGCCCCAGGCCGAGCTTGACCAGCAGCCGGGGACCCTCGCTGGCGCCCATTTCCAGGATGCGGGCGGGCAGGACGTTGAGGATGCTGGAGGCCCCGGGCGCGCCGATGGCGATGCTGACATCGCGGGCCTGGATGCGCACCCGGGCGCGGGCGCCGGTGGGTCGAGGGGCACCCGGCACCCAGAGGCGGGCACCGGGGACCTGAATGTGCAGGAGTTCATACTCCGGGTCGTAAGCGAGCACCTGGCCGTCGAGGAAGCTGCTGGCCTCGTTGTCGCGGGCCAGGGGCAGGTCGAGGCGCGCCAGGATGTCCCGGGCGGGACCCGCCGCCCGGATCTGGCCGTCCGCGAAGACCAGGATGTGATCCGCCAGCCGCGCCACCTCGTCGGGCGAATGGCTGACATAGAGGACCGGGATCGCCAGTTCGTCGTGGAGCCTTTCCAGATAAGGCAGGATCTCGGCCTTGCGCGGCTGGTCGAGGGCCGCCAGGGGCTCGTCCATCAGCAGCAGGCGCGGGCTGGTGGCCAGGGCCCGGGCGATGGCCACCCGCTGACGTTCGCCGCCCGAGAGACGGTCCGGCATCCGGTCCAGCAGATGACCGATGCCCAGCAGGGCGATGACCTGCTCCAGCGAGACGGGGTGCGGCCCCGGCTGGGAACGCGCGGCCCGCCGCCGCCCATAGTCGAGATTGCGGCGTGACCGAGAGGTGGGGGAAGAGGCTGGCCTCCTGGAAGACGTAGCCCAGGGGGCGCTGGTGGGTCGGCAGGCAGAGGCCGCGCCCGCTGTCTTGCCAGACCTCGCCCTTGAAGACCAGGTAGCCCTGCCCTTGGGGCTCCAGCCCCGCGATACAGCGCAGGAGGGTGGTCTTGCCCGACCCCGAGGGCCCCAGGAAGGCCGTTACGCCCCGGCCGGGCAGGCGCAGATCCACCTCCAGGGCGAAGCCCGGCCAGCGCACCGCGAATTGGGCGATCACCCCCTCGGCATCGGGGATGATGGGTAACGGGGCGGACGCCGGGGCGCTCATGTCCCGCTCAGGTCCAGGGCCGGCTGTTGCGGGAATAGAGCGCCAGCAGTACCAGGAAGCTGAAGACCAGCATGCCGCCGGCCAGGACATGGGCCTCGGCGTACTCCAGGGCCTCGACATGGTCATAGATGGCGACCGACACCACGCGCGTCTGCTCCGGGATGTTGCCGCCGAGCATCAGCACCACGCCAAATTCCCCGACGGTATGGGCAAAGCCCAGGATGGAAGCGGTGATGAAACCCGGCCGGGCCAGGGGCAGGGCCACGGTGAAAAAGCGGTCCCAGGGCCCGGCGCGGAGGGTGGCGGCCACCTCCAGGGGGCGGTCGCCGCAGGCCGCGAAGGCATTCTGGAGGGGCTGCACCACGAAGGGCAGGGAGTAGAAGACCGACCCCACCACCAGGCCCGCGAAGGTGAAGGGCAGCAGGCCAATGCCCAGCCACTGGGTGAACTGACCGATAGTGCCATGGGGCCCCAGGGTCAGCAGCAGATAGAAGCCGATCACGGTCGGGGGCAGCACCAGGGGGAGGGCGACCAGGGCCCCGACGACCCCTTTCCACCGCGAGCGGGTGCGCGCCAGCCACCAGGCAATGGGGGTGCCGACCACCAGCAGGATGAGGGTGCTGGTGGTCGCCAGCTCCAGGGTCAGCCGGATCGCGGCGAAATCGATTTGTTCCAGCAGGGTTCGACCCCGACCCTAGAGCCCGTAGCCGCAGGCCTTGATCACGGCCCTGGCCTGGTCGCTCCGCCCGTAAGCCACCCGGACCGGGACACCGAAAACGGCGGATCTTACCCGCAACCAGCCTGGACAGCGACCCTTCTGGTACCGGTGGCGCCAGGGTCGGCGGTCGGCTCGGTGGCGGTCCCGCCAAATTTGATGTCGGAAAGCCGCCAGGGATGGGCCCCGGAATTCACAACTTATTGATTAACAATGACGGCACGAGGCTTGCTAGATAATAGGCAAGTCGCTAGAGGAGCCTCGGATGCCACGCGCCGTCACCATCAACGATACCACCCTCCGGGATGGCGAACAGTCCGCCGGGGTTGCCTTTTCCCTGGAGGAAAAGCTGGCCATCGCCCGGGGGCTCGCCGCCCTCGGCGTGCCGGAGCTGGAGGTCGGCATCCCGGCCATGGGCGAGGAGGAGCGGGAGTCCATCCGGGCCCTGGCGGGGCTGGATCTCGGCGCCCGCCTCATGGTGTGGGCCCGTCTGCTGCCCGCGGACATCGTCCAGTGCCGGGGGCTGGGGGTGGATCTGGTGGACCTTTCGGTACCCGTCTCGGACCAGCAGATCGCGAGCAAGCTGGGCCAGGACCGTGATTGGGTCCTGAGGCAGATCCAGCGCCAGGTGCGGGTCGCCCTCGATCTGGGGCTGGAGGTGTGCCTGGGCGCCGAGGATGCCTCCCGGGCCGATCCCGAGTTCCTGTGGGTGGTGGCCGAGACGGCCCAGGAGGCGGGGGCAACCCGCTTGCGTTTCGCCGACACCCTGGGCTTGATGGACCCCTTCGGGACCTTCGATAGCCTGCGGGATCTGCGCGCCATGGTCGATCTGGACATCGAGATGCACGCCCATGACGACCTGGGCCTGGCCACCGCCAATACCCTGGCCGCGGTCAGGGCCGGGGCGACCCACGTCAATACCACGGTCCATGGGCTGGGCGAGCGGGCCGGCAACGCGGCACTGGAGGAGGTGGCCCTGGCCCTCAAACATCTGCATGGGGTGGCGACCGGGCTGGACCTGTCGGGTTTTAGCGCGCTTTCCCGACTGGTCGCCCGGGCATCGGGTAAGCCGGTCGCCTGGCACAAGAGCCTGGTAGGGCAGGGTGCCTTCACCCACGAGGCGGGTATCCATGTGGATGGCCTGCTGAAGGATACCCGCAACTATGAGGGCATAGATCCCGCCGAGGTCGGTCGCCAGCATCGGCTGGTGCTCGGCAAGCATTCCGGCACCCAGGGGGTGTGCCATGCCTATGCCGAATACCTGAGCCTGGTCCTGGCGCCCGAGCAGGCGGCCCAGGTGCTGCCCCTGGTCCGGCGCTTTGTGACCGCCACCAAGCGCAGCCCCGGGCCGCGGGACCTGCGGCGCTTTCTGACCGAGATCGACTATTCCAGCCTCCATTGAGGTGGCGGTGCCGCCCGGGAGCCGAGTCCCTTGAATCCTAACCCATCCCGGAGGCGATCATGATGACCGACGACTTGGAATCCGACCTCAAGGAGTTATCCAGCGCCGAGGACTTTCTCGACTACTTCGGGATCGCCTACGACCCGCGCATCGTCCAGGTGAACCGCTTGCACATCCTGCAGCGGCTCCATGACTACCTGGATGACTTCGACGAGATGCCGGACGCCGACGCCTCACGTTTTGCCTTGTATGCCAACCTGTTGCAGCAGGCCTACCAGGATTTCGTGGTCTCCGATGCCCGAAGCGAAAAGGTCTTTCGGGTCTTCCAGCAGCGCCAACCCGAGCGGGTGACCATCCCCTTGAGTGACCTGCTCGCGCCAGTCCCCACCGAGAGGGATGCCCATGAGACCCAGATTTGAGCTTGGCGCCGAGGTCCGTGTCCTGCGCAATGTGCGCAATGACGGCACCTTCCCGGGACTGGCCCTGGGGGCCCACCTGATCCGTCGCGGCAGCACGGGCTATGTGTGCGACTTCGGCCGCTTCCTGCAGGACCAGATCATCTATTCGGTGCACTTTCTCGCCGAGGACCGGCGGGTGGGTTGTCGCGAGGAGGAGCTGCAACCGGCTAGCGAACCCTGGATCAGCACCCGTTTCGAATTCCGTGACAAGGTCACGGCTCGCATAGCCCTGGGCTCCGGCGGCGCGCGTCCTGGTGCCGCGGGGCGAGGTGGGCGAGGTCATCAAGGTCATGCGCGACACCCCGGCAGGGGTTGCCTACCATGTGGTCTTCGCGGGTTGCAACACCCTGCAGGTGCCCGAATCCGCCCTTGAGGAGTTCGTGGCGGGACCCCACGGCGGTGACCTATCGCCACCCCTGGGTCTTTCCCAACCCGCATGAAGGCCGTACCGGGTTCACCAAGGCTCGCCCAGGAATCGGGCGGAGAGGCCAGTGACGCCCTTTACCGCTATCATCTGCTACGGGCCGCCAGTGAGCGTTTCCAGAGGGATCTCGGGGCCTTGGACACCCGGCGGAGAGCAGAGGCCAGCCACCAGGCCCAGCGGACCCTGGAACTGGAGAACCTGGTCCTCGGCTCCCGGGAGGCCCTCGGCGTGGTGATACCGCCGGAGCGGGTGGATAACGCCTTGGGCGAGTTGCGGGCCCGCTACCCGGATGAGGAGGCATTCACCCTGGATATGGCGCGTAACGGCCTGACCCTCGCCTCCCTGGGCCTGGCGCTGCGACGAGAACTGGTCTTCGATGCCATCCTGCAGCGGGTCGGCGCCCGCCATCCGCCCGTCGAGGAGATCGACGCCTGGCTCTATTACGAGTTGCATCGGGAGCGCCTCACCCGACCCGAGCGGCGCACGGCTCGCCATATCCTGATCACCCTGAACGAGGCTTACCCCGAGAACCGGCGCGCTGCCGTCCTGGCCCGCATCGAACACCTGGCTGATCAGTTGCGGGTTCCCGGCATGGGGGGTGCCCGCCACTTTGCCAACCTGGCGGAGGTCCATTCCGAATGCCCCAGCGCCCTGGAGCAGGGCCTGTTGGGCGAGGTCGAGCGGGGCAAGCTCTATCCCGAACTGGATGCGGTCCTCTTTCGACTCGAGGCGGGCCATTTCGGCGGGCCCGTGGAGACCGAACTCGGGTTTCACCTGATTTTCTGCGAGCACATCCATGCCGCCACCACCCCGGCCTTTTCCCAGGTTCGCGATGCCATTCGGGCGCGCCTGGTGGCACGGAGCCGGCGGGATTATCAGAAGGCCTGGCTGGCGGAACTCCGCGCGAGCCAGGCCTGACGGGTCAGAGAAGGATATAAATCAGGTAGTAAGCGGGCCTTCGACCACTAGAGGCTGTTCAGGCGGAACAGCATCAGGCGGCTTGCCCGGACCACCGCTTCGCGGACCCGGGTCCGGTGGGCGCCGACGCCTGGCCCCTCCGTCGGGCCTCAGTCCTGGTCCCGCCGCTCGACGGTCTCGGGATCGGCGGTGATGGGGCGGTAGATCTCCACCCGATTGCCATCGGCGAGGGGCGTGTCGAGCCGCGTGATCTTGCCGAAGATACCCACCTGGTTCTGGTCCAGGTCGATTTCGGGGAACTGACCGAGGAGGCCGGAGGCCAGGATGGCGTCGCGCACCCTGCTGCCCTCGGGCATATCCAGCTTGAGCCAGGTCTGCTTGAACTTGTCCGCGTAGGCGACGCCGATGTGCATGGGTGGGTCTCCTCGGATGGATCTGGTGGGTGAGCGCTGTTGCCCGGCTTAGGCCGCTGCCCGGGCGGCCCGCGCCAGGGCTCGCGATTGTTGGCTCACCGCCAGCCGGGCATCGATCAGCCGTTTGCCGGCCAGCAGCAACCCCAGGGCCAGAAAGCCGCCGGGGGGCAGGATCGCCAGCAGGAAGCCCCGGTAGTCCGGGATCAATCGCACCTCCAGGAAGGCGAAGCCGGACCCCAGCAACTGGGCGGCGCCGGCGAAGAGGGTGCCACTGCCGATGATCTCGCGCACCCCGCCCAGGACCATGAGCACGGCGGTGAAGCCGAGGCCGGTGACCAGGCCATCGAGGACCGAGGCCAGGGCCGGGTTCTTGGAGGCGAAGGCCTCGGCGCGTCCCAGGACGGCGCAGTTGACGACGATGAGGGCGATGAAGAGCCCGAGTGCCTTGTGCAGCTCATGGGCATAGGCGTTGAGACCCAGATCGACCAGGGTCACCAGGGTGGCGATCAGGACGATATAGACGGGGATGCGCACCTCCGGGCTCATGACCGGGCGCATCAGGGATACCAGCAGGTTGGATGCCGCGATGACCGCGGTGGTCGCCAGCCCCATGCCCAAGCCATTGGTCGTCGTGCTGGTCACCGCCAGGGCGGGGCACAGGGCCAGGCCTTGGGCCAGGATGACGTTGTTACCCCAGAGCCCTTGTTGGGTGATGGCGCCCCAATCAAGGGTGGCCTTGGTGGGTGATGCGGTGGGGGTGCTCACGGACAGCCTCCTGTCACAGGTTCAGGGTCAGGGGTTCGCATCGGGGCCTGGGTCGCCGGGTGCCGGCGCGAGCAGGACGGCCTGATGGGTGGCGAAGAGCTGGAGTCCCTTCTTGAAGGCGCCGACCACGGCGCGTGGGGTGATGGTGGCGCCACTGAACTGGTCGAAGTCGCCCCCGTCCTTCTTCACCGCCCAGCGACTCTCGGGTGGGTCGCCCAGGGCGAGCCCCTCGAAACCCAGGATCCAGTCGTCCTTGGTGGCCTCGATGCGGTCCCCCAGCCCCGGGGTCTCCCGATGGGAGAGTACCCGGGCACCCAAGATGCGGCCTTGGGCGTCAAGGCCCAGGATCAACTCGATCGGGCCCGCGTACCCCAGGCCGGTGACCTGGAAGGCGACAGCGGTGACCCGACCCTGCCGCATCGCCCGGTAAACCCTGACCGGTACCCCGGTTGCCGATGGGATCGACACCGCATCCGCCACGGGATCGTTGTCTTGGAGCGCCAGGGGGATCACCTGGGCCAGGGAGGCCTTGAGATCCTCGGCCCCCCGCGCGGCGATCGGCTCGCGCGTGAAGCGGTCGGCGACCACCAGCAGGGTGGCGGCGAGCAGCGTGAAGGCCCCGAGGAGCAGGGACGGGTAGCCGGCATGTTGCCGCAAGTCGGGGAGGCCGCCACCGGCGGTGGTGATGTCGCTCATCGGGGCAGCTCCGCTTGCTCGGCGTATTCGATGGGGTCGCCCCGGCGGTCCCGTCCGTAGATCCGTGGGCGCGCATAGTGGTCGATGATGGGGGTGCAGGCGTTCATGAGGACGATGGCGAAGGCGACCCCCTCCGGATAGCCGGCCCAGGTGCGGATGGCGTAAATCAGCAGCCCGCAGCCGGCCCCGAAGAGCAACTGGCCACGCGGCGAGACCGGGGAGGTGACCGGGTCCGTGGCGATGAAAAAGGCCGCCAGCAGGGTGGCGCCGGAGACCAGATGCAGCATGGCGTCCGGGTACCGGGTCGGATTGATCAGGTGCATCAGGCTGGCCATCAGCACCAAGGCGCCCAGCAGCGAGACGGGGATGTGCCAAGTGATGACCCGCCGTTGGAGCAGGAAGAGCCCGCCCAGCAGGAGGAGCATGGCCGAGGTCTCGCCCATGCTGCCCCCGACCCAGCCCAAGGCCCCCGACAGGGGGTCGAAAATCCCCGCCAAAATGCCGCCGAGGTCATGACCCTGGCTCAAGCCTGTTCGCACCTGGCCCAGGATGGTGGCCCCGCTGAAGCCGTCGGGAATCGCGCCGCCGAAGGTGACCGCCAGGCCCGCCTCGAAACCGGGCGCGTTAGCGGCCCAGGGCGACAGGGGGGCGGTAAAGCTCGTCATCTCCAAGGGAAAGGCGACCAGCAGTGCGACCCGAGCCACCATGGCCGGATTGAAGAGATTCTGGCCGATCCCGCCGTACACCTGCTTGGTCAAGGGAATGGCTATCAGGGCCCCGATGACTCCCAGCCACCAGGGCGCCCAGGGGGGCAAGGAGAGGGCCAGGAGCCAGCCAGTCAGGAGTGCCGAGCCATCCAGCAGATAGGGCAAGGGGGGCTTGCCCGCGATCATCAGACTGGCCGCCTCCGCGGCCAGCGCGGCGCCGAGGGTGACGAGGAACAGGAAGACGGCGGGCCAGCCAAACTGCCCCAGCCCGAACAGGGTGGCCGGCACCAGGGCCAGGGTCACCAGAGCCATGGCGCGCCCCACGCTGGTGCCGGAGTGGGTATAGGGTCCGGGGAAGATGCCAGGGTTCATCATGGTCAAGCCTCCGCCAGGGACGCGGTGCTGGTCACCGGCGTCTGGGGTTTAGGGGCGGCCGCCTCCCGCTTGCGTGCCGCCATGGCCTCCCGCTTGGCCTGCTGGATGGCCTCGATCCGCGCGGTGCGTTGCTCGGTCAGCCGGCGCGTCTCGGCCTGTTTCTGTTTGGCCCGGCCCCGGGCGGCCATCTCGCCCTTGGCGAAGTTGAAATACTGCACCAGGGGGATATGGGCCGGGCACACATAGGAGCAGGAGCCACAAGCCACGCAATCCATGAGCCCCAGGGCCACGGCCCCCTCCAAATCCCCGGCGCGGGTATGCGCCGCCATCTCCAGGGGCACCAGCCCGCAGGGGCAGGCGGAGACACAGTTGGCGCAGCGGATGCACGGCATGGGCGGGCGGGTGCGCGTCTCGGCGGCGGTCAGCGCCAGGATGCCGTTGCAACCCTTGACGATGGGTACGCGCGTACTGGGCAGGGGTTGGCCCATCATGGGCCCCCCACTCACCAGCCGTGTCGGCTCTTCCCGGAAGCCGCCACACTGGTCGATCAGGTGCTGAACCGGTGTCCCCAGGGGGACGCGCAGATTGCGGGGGGTCCTGATGGCCCCACCGCTGACCGTCACCACCCGCGAGACCAGGGGCCGGCCCAGCCGCAGGGCCTGATGCACGGCGAAGGCGGTGGCGGGGTTGTGTACCACCACCCCCAGGTCCGCGGTGAGACCCCGCGCCGGGATTTCGCGACCCAGCAGCGTCTGCACCAGATGCTTTTCCGAGCCCATGGGGTAGCGGACCGGCAGGCCGATCACCCGGACCCCCGCCTGGCCGGCCGCTGCCTGGGACATGGCGTCCAGGGCCTCGGGCTTGTTGTTTTCGATGGCGATCACAATCCGGGTCAGGCCCAGGGCATGGGCCATGATGCGGATGCCGTCGAGGACCTGGTCGGGATGCTCGCGCATCAGCCGGTCGTCACAGGTGAGATAGGGCTCGCATTCGGCGCCGTTGATCACCAGGGTATGCAGCCGATAGCGCTGCCGCAGGTTGAGCTTGACGGCGGCGGGGAAGGTCGCCCCGCCCATCCCGACGATGCCCGCGGCCGCGACCCGGGCCGTGATTTCTTCCGGTTCCAGCGCGAAGGGGTCCCCGGTCCCCGCGAGGTCGTCACGCCAGCGGTCCTCCCCATCGGGCTGGAGGGTGATGGTGCGGACCGAGAGCCCGGAGGCATGATGGGCTGGGTAGCTGCCGACACCCATGATGCGTCCCGAGGTCGGGGCATGGACCGGGGCCGAGATGGCCCCCTGGGCATGGCCCAGGAGATCGCCCTTGGCGACCCTTTGGCCCCGATGCACCAGGGGCGCGGCGGGGGTGCCGATATGCTGCTGCAGCGGGACATGCAGCAAGGCGGGCAGGGGCAGGTCCTCGATGGGCTGCCCCGCCGCCAGATGCTTGCGCGCCTCTGGGTGAACGCCCCCGCGAATCCTGAAAAGTCTCATGTCCGCTACTCCCGGCGTGTCATTGGACCGCCGCCAGGGCGGTCGGATTGGGCCAGAACCAGGTCTGGAGGTTGGCCACGAGGGGGCGCATCTCGATGCACTCGGTGGGACAGACCGCGAAGCACTGTTCGCAGCCGATACAGGCGTCGGTGAAGACGCTATGAATCATGTTGTTGGCCCCCATGATGGCGTCCGTGGGGCAACGCTTGAAGCATTTGCAGCAGCCGATACAGAGGCTCTCCTTGATGAAGGCGATCCTGGGGGCCTTTTCCACGAGGCCCGACAGGTCCAGGGAAACGCCCAGCAGGTTGGCGATCTCGCCCGCCACGGCCCTGCCTCCCGGAGGGCAGATGGCCGGCGAGGCGGCCCCCGAGGCGATGGCCTCCCCCGCGGGTCCACAGCCCGCATAGCCACACTGTCCACACTGGGACCCGGGGAGCAGGGCTACGACTTGCTCGGCGAGGGGATTGCCCTCGACCCGCAAATAGCGCCCGGCGACGGCGAGGAGACCGCCCAGGGTCAGGCCGAGGAGGGTGAGACTACCAATGGCGACGATCATCTTCCTGTGTCTCCTTAGGGGGCTATGGGCGCGCGCGTCACGCCAGTCCCACGAAACCCATGAAGCCCAGTGACAGCAACCCAGCCGTGATGAAGGCGATGGGCTGCCCCGCGAAGAGGGCTGGGACCTGGGCCAGGGCCAGGCGCTCCCGCAGCCCGGCGAACAGCACCATCACCAGCGAGAAGCCGAGGGCGGAGCCGATCCCGTTGAGCAGGCTGTATAGGAAGCCATGGTCCTCCTGGACATTGAGCAAGGTCACGCCCAGAACGGCGCAGTTGGTGGTAATCAGGGGCAGGTAGATGCCCAGCACCTGGTGGAGCGCCGGCGAGACTTTGCGGACCACCATTTCGGTGAACTGGACCACCGAGGCGATGACCAGGATAAAGGTGAGGATCCGCAGATAGCCCAGCCCGAGGGGCTGGATGAGGAGATGCTCCAGGAGCCAGCCCGCCACCACGGCCAGGGTCAGCACGAAGGTGGTCGCCAGGCTCATCCCCAAGGCGGAGTCGAGCCGGCTCGAGACGCCCATGAAGGAGCACAGCCCCAGGAACTTCACCAGCAGCACGTTGTTGACCAGCGCGGTCGCCAGGATCAGTAACAGATATTCACCCATGGGAATCAAGGCCTCGGGATCAAGGGGGGAATGCGCTTGCCCAGACCCGCGATCGGGTCCGTTGATAGGGGTAACGCAAATTAGGTGCCAGTCACTGGCACCGGGGTCGCTCGGGGGGTGGCCGGGGAGCTAAGCGGGCGGCGTGGCTCCAGAAAAGACAGGGGCCTGGGCGCGGGGTAACCCTGCAGACCCCCCGGCTGCATGGGTTGGGTTCGATAGCTCAAGCCACTGATTCTCTTGCTCCCTCCCCCCTTGCGGGGGAGGGTTGGGGAGAGGGGTCTGAACGGTTACGGGGCGCGGCTAGGTCGCTGGGCGCGGGTGCGCGCCCTAATAGCGCGGGGCTGGGGGGACGAGGCGCTTGTGGGGGTTGCGACAAGGCCGGGATGGCGGGCGGTTCGGCTTTGTTGCCGATCCGACAAGGATGCCGTCCTCCACCAGCGGAAGCCGGGATCAAGCAGTTAGCCGAGCACCGGGGGATATGCGCTGGAAGTCTTTACCCCATGCCCGGCACCGACGGGTGGCAAGGGGCACGAATATTGCTATGAATTAATACCCTGCGGTCCTTTTGTTGGAGCAACCCCGTGACGGCTACTCACATCCCAGAACTCCCTCACGGGAACTTCACCAAGGCCCTGGTCGAGTTTCTCGCCTCGCCACCGCCCGGCACCCCGGGCGAGGTGATCGAGGCCCTGAACCAACTGTCTTGGTCCGCCGCCGACGCCTTACCACCCCGGCTCTTTTTCGAGGCGGTCGAGCAGACGCCCTCCGCCATCTCCATCGCGGACCCCCAGGCGACTATCCTTTACGTCAACCGCGCCTTCGAGGCCCTGACCGGTTACGCGCGGGAGGAGGTGATTGGCCAGAACCAGTCCATCCTCAACAACCGGGCGACTCCGGAAAGCATTTACCAGGAGCTGTGGCGGACCATCACGCGCAAGCAAACCTGGACCGGCGTCCTGGTCAACCGTACCAAGCAAGGGGGTGACTACCTGGCGGAGCTGACGATAGCCCCGGTCCTGGATCGGCACGGCGAACTGGGCTACTTCCTCGGCAAGCAGCGTGACGTCACTAAAGAGCACGAATTGGAGGCCAGGCTGCGCCAGCAGAAGGCACGCATCGAGATGGTGTTGGATGCCGCCCCCGTGGTGGTGATGTTGCTGGATGCCCAGGGACGGGTGCTGCTCGACAACCAGGAATATAAAAAGCTCCTGGGGGATCTGCGGGGGCGCGAGCCGGCCAAGGTGCTGACCGAGGCCATCCTGGGGCAAGCGGGAACAGACCCGATAGAGGCCTGCCTGGCGGGGCAGGGTTTCAAGAATCTTGAGATCAGCCTGGAGACCCCGAATGGGCATGGCCCGCGCTGGTTCTCCTGCTCCGGTACCCCGGCGGATGAGCCAGACCCCAGTGCTCGCGGTTACTTCGCCAGCGGGACCCGGGGTGATCGGCAGCTCCTCCTGATCGCCACGGAGATCACGGCGCGCCGACGCGAGATGGCGCGAGCCCATCTGGAGAACTTGCGGGCCAGACTCGCCGAGCAACAACTGATCCAGGGGATGCACGAGGCCCTGGCGGCGGCCATCTACCAACTGCAGGCCCCCATGAACGTCATCCATGCCGCCTCGGTCATGGTCCGGTGCGGCACCGCCAGCCTGGAGACCCTGGCCGCCATGCTGGACCAGATCTGCGCCTCCGGGGCCAGGGCCCTGGAAACGCTCCGCGGCGCCCTGCCCGAGGAACCGCGCGAGGCCGAGGCCATGGTCAATGTCAACGAGCTCCTGCGCCAGGTCCTGGATCTGGAGACCGACCGGTTGCTCGCGGCGGGTATCGTGGTGGATTGGCGCCCCGCCGAGGTGCTCCCGGCCCTCCCGGGTCACGAGAATCAGTTACGCTCGGTATTCAAGGAATTGATTGAAAACGCCATTCACGCCCTGAACGAAAGCGGGCGCATGAACCCGGAACTCCTGCTGAACACCCGGGCACTGGAGGGCGCGGTGGCCGTGGAGATCCAGGATAACGGCGTCGGCATCCCCAGCACGGACCGCTACAAGGTCTTCGAACCCTTCCATATCGGCTGGCGCAGTCGCCGTGGCAAGGCCGGCATGGGGCTGGCCATCGCCCAGGAGATTGTCAACGCCCACGGGGGCTCCATCGAGGTGGACCCCGGTTTCCCGGATGGCTGCCGCATGCGCCTCTTTCTGAGCAGCGCCAAATCCGCTTTGTGACCAGGCCCCGCACCCATGACCGACGAACGCCCGCTTCCCGCTATCCCCGACGAGTCCTCCCGTCTCGAGCTGCTCGAATCCCAGCTTGCCACCCTCTGCGAGGTGAGCAGCGTCCTGAGCCGCTCGCTGAATTTACGCGAGACCCTGCAAGAGGTGCTGAGGGTGTTGCACGAGCGCGGCCGCTTGAGCCATGGCCTGGTGGCGCTCCTGGACGAGGAGAGCGGCGATCTCCTGACCTGTGCCCTGCACCAGGGTCGGGCGGCCCCCCTGGAGCCGGTCCGCTATGGCTCCGGGGAGGGGATCATTGGCCGCATTCTGGAACGCAACGAGACCTGGATATTGCCAAGAGTCGGGGATGAGCCCCGCTTTCTGGATCGGCTCAACCTCTATCAGCCGGCCTTGCCCTTTATCGGGGTGCCCATTCGCATCGGCGAGGGTGGCGCCGTGGGGGTCTTCGCCGCCCAACCCCCGCGGGCGGATGGGCTGCTGCCGCACCGGGCCCGCTTCCTGGAGATGGTCGCCAATCTCATGGGTCAGGCCGTGCGGCTGGCCCGCTCGGTCGAGGCCGAGCAACAGGCCCTCCGGGACGAACGCGACAAGCTGCGCCGGGAGGTCAAGGCGACCCATGGTTTCGAGAGCATCATCGGCCACACCGTCCCCATGCGCCTGGTCTTTGACCAGGTGCGGCAGGTGGCCAAGTGGACGACCACGGTGCTGATTCGCGGTGAGTCGGGTACCGGCAAGGAACTGGTCGCCAATGCCATCCATTACAACTCGCCCCGGGCCCGGGGGCCCTTCGTCAAGCTCAACTGCGCGGCCCTGCCCGACAGCCTGCTGGAATCGGAGCTGTTCGGTCATGAAAAGGGGGCCTTCACGGGCGCCATCAGCCTGCGCAAGGGCCGCTTCGAGCAGGCCGACGGCGGCAGCTTCTTTCTCGACGAGATTGGCGAAATCAGCCCCGCCTTCCAGGCCAAGCTGCTGCGGATCCTGCAGGAGGGCGAATTCGAGCGGGTCGGCGGGAGCCGGACCCTCAAGGTGGATGTGCGCTTCATTGCCGCGACCAACCGCGACCTCGAGAGCGAGGTGCGCGCCGGTGACTTCCGGGAGGACCTTTACTATCGGCTCAATGTCATGCCCATTCGCATGCCCTCCCTGCGCGAGCGCATCGAGGACCTGCCGGACCTGGCCCGCTTCCTGGTCGACCAAGGTGGCCAGCCGCCAGGGCCGCGAATTGAAGATCACCGACAGCGCCCTGCGCATCCTGATGCGCCACGACTGGCCAGGGAATGTGCGGGAGCTGGAGAACTGCATGGAGCGCGCGGCCGTCATGAGCGAGGGCGGCATCATCGACCGGGATACCATCGAACTCACGGGCCTCGATGGGGGCACCCGGGACGCCCGGCCTCCCGTCGATGCCGGCCGGCCGGTGGGACCGGCGTCGGAATCAGCCCCCGGATCGACCTGGACGACCCGGACCTGGATGAACGCGAGCGCGTCATCGCCGCCATGGAGGAGGCCGGCTGGGTGCAGGCCAAGGCCGCGCGCCTGCTCAACATGACCCCCCGCCAGATCGCCTACCGCATCCAGACCCTGAATATCAAGGTGCGGCAGTTCTAGTCGGCGGGGTGCCAAGGCGCCAACTGAGTCATGGCCGGAACATGGCTAGGAGTCGCCAAGGCGCCCATAACCACTCATTCAAGGTTCCTTCGCTGTTCCCATTCCCACAAGTGCGCGGCTATGAGTCTGTCGGATAGACGACAAGCCGGCCCTGGACCCATAGCCCATCCCTCCTTGCCGGGGGGGCTGGCTTGCCCTCGACGGGCCTTTGCCTGCTAGCCCAACTCGCTGGATATAATCAATATTTATATTAAAATCAGCGAGATATCCCAAAAAGTACCCTAGCCATAACTCCCCATGAGTAAGTCCGGCACGGGCCTTGCTGTAGTGACTCCAGAATCCGTTTTAATCCCGAGGGGCTACCCTGCCCCTGATCTCTGGAGGCGCTATGTTGGAGTTGCAGGTCGCGAGCCGCGCCGGGGTCGGTTCATCCGCCGATGGCTGTGCATCGAGCGGTTGTGGCGGGTCATCCGCCGGCCTCTCCCACCTGCCGGAGCACATCCGCGCCAAGGTCCACAACCACCCTTGCTACTCGGAGGAGGCCCATCATCACTATGCCCGCATGCATGTGGCGGTGGCCCCGGCCTGCAATATTCAGTGTCACTACTGCAACCGTAAGTACAACTGCGCCAACGAGTCCCGCCCCGGGGTCGTCTCGGAACTCCTGACCCCCGCCCAGGCGGTGAAACAGGTGCTGGCGGTGGCGGCCACCATTCCCCAGATGGCGGTGCTGGGCATCGCCGGCCCCGGCGATCCCCTCGCCAATCCCGAGCGCACCCTGGCCACCTTCCGGGCCCTCGCCGAGCAGGCCCCCGACATCAAGCTCTGCGTCTCGACCAATGGGCTCGCCCTGCCGGACCTGGTCGAGGACTTGTGCGCGCTCAACATCGACCACGTCACCCTCACCATCAATTGCGTGGACCCGGATGTCGGCGCCCACATCTATCCCTGGATCTTCTGGAAAAACCGCCGGATCAAGGGCCGCAAGGCCGCCGAGATCCTCATCGAGCGGCAGCAGCAGGGGCTGGAAATGCTGGTGGCGCGCGGCGTCCTGGTCAAGGTCAACTCGGTGCTCATCCCCGGGGTCAACGACGAGCATCTGCAAGGAGGTCTCCCGGCTGGTCAAGGCCAAGGGGGCCTTCCTGCACAACGTCATGCCCCTGATCGCGGAGCCCGAGCATGGCACCTTCTATGGCCTCATGGGCCAGCGCGGTCCGACCCACGACGAGCTCCAGCAACTCCAGGACGCCTGCGCCGGCGACATGGCCATGATGCGTCACTGTCGTCAGTGCCGGGCCGACGCGGTGGGGATGCTGGGGGAGGATCGGGGGGCCGAATTCAGCCTGGACAAGATCGAGACCCTGGAGATCGACTACCCCCAGGCCATGGCGCGCCGGCGCCAGGTCCATGCCGCCATCGAGGCCCAGCGCGCGGCCGCGGCCCAGCCCCCGGGCAAGGGCGAGATCTTGATCTCGCCTACCGCCATCAAGCGGGTCAGGCGGGAGACGCGCCCGGTCCTGATGGCGGTGGCGACCAGCGGCGGCGGGCTGATCAATCAGCACTTCGGCCAGGCCCGCGAGTTCCTCGTCTACGAGGCCAGTGCCCAGGAAGTGCGCTTCATCGGCGTCCGCAAGGTGGGGGCCTATTGCATCGGTCCCGAGGACTGTGGCGAGCTGGATTGGGTCCTGGAGGATACCCTCCGCGCCCTGTCCGGCTGCGAGGCGGTGCTCTGCTCCAGGATCGGCTTTGAACCCTGGGGCCAACTGGAGGCGGCGGGCATCACCCCTAACGGCGAGCACGCCCTGGAACCCATCGAGCAGGCGGTGGCCAGCCTGTACCAGGAATGGGTCGCGGCGGGGCGGTTGGCGATGCCCAGCCCCGAGCTGGCGCGGCGGCGCGCCTGAATTCTCCCAGGAGGCTATTCCCCATGGCTTTTCAAATCGTCGAAGGTTGCGTGAACTGCTGGGCCTGCCTACCCCTGTGTCCCAGCCAGGCCATTCTCGCGGTCAAGCCGCATTTCCTGATCGACACCTGGCGTTGCAACGAGTGCGAGGGCCACTATGCCGATCCCCAGTGCGCCAGCATCTGCCCGGTCGAGGGGGTCATTCTCGATGCCTTGGGCATCCCCTTGAATCCTCCCGGGTCCGCTGACCGGTATTCCCCCCGAGCGCCGGGCCGCGACCCGGGCCGAGATCGGGGCTCGTTAAGCCATGGTTACCCCGGAACCCGCCTGGGCCCCGGCGCCGCTCCCGGCCAATCTCCCCGGCGCGGTCGAGGTCGCCCCCGGTGTGCACTGGATCGGCGCCATGGACCCGACCCTGCGCACCTTCGACATCATCCTGCGCACCGCCAACGGGACCAGCTACAACGCCTACCTGGTGCGGGGGGAGGAGGGGGTGGCCGTGGTGGATACGGTCAAGCTGGAGTTCGCGGCGGAGTTTTTTCGGCGCCTGGAGTCCGTCGCGGACTACGCGGAGATCCGGGTCATCGTGCTCAACCACCTGGAACCGGATCACAGCGGGGCGCTGCCGGAGTTGATGCGCCGCGCCCCCCAGGCGCGCCTCTATATCTCCACCCGTGCCACCGCCATGCTCAAGGCCTTGCTGAAGCCCAAGGCCACGGACAGGCCCCTGGAGTACCAGACGGTCGGCACCGGGGACGAGGTCTCCCTGGGCAATCGCACCTTGCGGTTCCTGCATACCCCCTTTCTGCACTGGCCCGATACCCAATGTACCTACCTGGTGGAGGAGGGGGTCTTGTTCTCCGGCGATGTCTTCGGTTGTCACTATTGCGACAGCCGGCTCTTTAATGATCGGGTCGGGGACTTTCGCTTTTCCTTCGATTACTACTACGCCCACATCATGCGGCCCTTCAAGGCCCATGTGATCGCGGCCCTCAAGCTGATCGAGCCCTTGCGGCTGAACATGATCGCGCCCACCCATGGCCCCATCCTGCGGGACCGGCCCCGGCGCTACGTCACCCACTACCGGGAGCTTTCCACTTCCAGCCTCGCCGAGCGCATCGGTAACGAGGAGCTGTCGCTGTGCATCTTCTACATGAGCGCCTACGGCAGCACCGCGCGCATGGCCGAGGCGGTCCAAGCCGGGGCGGAGGCGGAGCCCGGGGTCCGCGTCTCCCTCTATGACCTGGCGGGCGGCGAGACGACGCCCTTCGTGGATCTGATCGAGGAGGCGGATGCCATCGCCTTTGGCTCCCCCACCATCAACGGCGATGCGGTGAAACCGGTGTGGGATCTGCTGTCCTCCCTGGCGGTGGTCAATCTTCAGGGCAAGCTGGGGGCCGCCTTCGGCTCCTTTGGCTGGAGCGGCGAGGCGGTCCGCATGATCGAGGATCGGATGCGGGGGCTGAAGATGCGGGTGCCGGTAGCCGGCCTGCGGATCAAGCTGATCCCCACCGACGAGGAACTCGATGAGTGCCGCGACTTCGGTCATCGGCTCGCCCTGGCCCTGCTGGGCGAGGGGACGGAGCGGGTGATCGAGATGGCTGACCTCTGATGGGTGCCCACCAGGATCATGGCTCATGCCCGCAACTGGGTGTGTCCCCTATCGAAACCGGTCTTGGTCATGGACCGGGTCACGCGTAATTTTTCTATTTTAATCAGGCAATCAGGAGTTCTGCACCATGCCAAAAGCCAGAGTTACCTTCGAAGACATCAGTCAGACCGTCAATGTCCCGGCGGGTACCCGGGTGATCGAGATCTCCGAGAAGATCGGGGCCGGGATCATCTACGGGTGCCGCGAGGGCGATTGCGGGACCTGCATGATGCATGTCCTTGAAGGGTGGAATAATCTCACCGAGCCCTCGGTGCTTGAGGAGAAGGTTCTGCGCGAAAACATGGCGAGCCGCCACGACCGGCTGGCTTGCCAGGCCCAGGTCCTGGGCGATTGTAAGGTCAAGCCTGCTTGACGACGGCGATTAACCCCTAACCCAGCGATTGCGGAGAAGAACCCATGGCTCTCGTGACCTTTTCGAGCCCCGATTACAAGGATAAAACGGTTTACGCCGTGGCGGGAAGCCACACCGAGACCCTGCTCAAGATCGCCAAGGAGCACAAGGTCCCGGTTCATCATGACTGTCAGGACGGTGAATGTGGCAACTGTCTGGTCCACGTCACCAGTGTGGACAATAAGACCCAGCGGATGGGCGGACCCCTCACGGACAAGGAAAAAACGGTCCTGCGCCAACTCGGCAAAATCACCCATGAGGATATCGAGCGGATGGCGGTGGACGACATCCCCACCGAATGGCGTCTGGCCTGCCAGATGATCGTGCGGGATGAAGATATCCTGGTGGCCTATTGAGATGTGGGCCTTGTCGTCTACCTCGTCCTTGCCGGCGCGCCGTTCGGGTTGCCAGCTATGGCCGGAGGCAGTGCCTCTGGCGATCGGGATTGATGACCTTTATGCCCGGCTCATGACCCAGGCGACCGGGATGGGCAATGACGGGGCCTTTGCCGCCATGATCGCCACCCGGGGGGCGGGCGGGGGTGCCCTGCCGCCTTGGCTCGGCCTGGAGCGCCTGACCTGCCTGCGCCTGCTGGACTATCATTTCCCGGGCTTGGGAACGCGGACCCTGCCCCTGGTCCTGAAGGGATTGGCCGACCGCGGTCCCGGGTGGCGGCCGGGCCCCGACCGGCGTCAAGCGGAACGCCAGGATTTGATCGACCTCATGCTCGCGCACCGCGCCGGCGGTTCACCCTCGGAGATCTGGATGGCCGCCGTGGTGGCGGCCGGTTGCATGGGCGGCGATCACCTCTGGGAAGACCTGGGCCTGAGCAGGCGCCCGGAGTTGACCGAGCTCATGCGCCGCAACTTCCCGGCCCTCGCCGCCCGCAATGTCCGGGACATGAAATGGAAGCGTTTCCTCTACAAGCAATTGTGCGAGGCCGAGGGTATCCATGCCTGCCGCGCCCCGTCCTGCGAGGTGTGCGCGGATTATCATGTTTGTTTTTCACCCGATCATTGAGGTCCCCCGCGCCGGGATTCCGGCGGGGCTGATGGCCCGGGCCGAGGGCGCCTACCTGGGCCTGGCCGTGGGCGATGCCCTCGGCGCCACGACGGAGTTCATGACGCCCCGGGAGATTCGCCAGGCCCATGGGGTGCATCGGCACCTGAGCGGGGGCGGCTGGTTGCGGTTGCGGCGGGGCCAGGTCACGGACGATACCGAGATGAGCCTGGCCCTGGGATGGGCCATCCTCGGCGCCGGGGGCGTGGATGCACCGGCGATCGCCGAGTCCTTCAGCGCCTGGATGCGGGGCAAGCCCGTGGATATCGGCCACACGGTCCGGCGTGGCATCGTCCGCTACCGCCAGACGGGACAGACGGTGATGCCGCTGAACGATCAGGATGCCGGCAATGGCGCCTGCATGCGCGCCCTGCCCATCGCCCTCTGTACCCTGGGCCTGGAGGCGGACGCGGTGGCCGAAGCCAACCGGATTCAATCCCACACCACCCACCACAGCCCCCTCGGGGACGCCGGGACCCTGACCGTGATCCGCATGGTCCAGACCGCCCTGCTGGGCGGGGACCTGGCCAAACTCAGGCTATTGGCGGAGGCCCTGGTGGTCGAGGAGCCCGCTACCGTTATGACCGTCAGCGCCTGGAAAACCCGGGCGGCTACATCGTCGAGACCCTGCAAGCGGTCTTCCAGGCCTTGTTCGGCACCCATGACTTCGAGACCGCCCTGATCGACGTGGTCAACCGGGGCGGGGATGCGGATACCACCGGGGCCATCCTCGGCATGATCGCCGGCGCCCTTTACGGCCGGGAGGCCATCCCCAGGCGCTGGCTGGCCGCCCTGGACCCCCGGATCAGGGAGTCCTGCCGGGAACAGGCCAGTGGGCTCCTAATGCTCTCGGCCTATCGACGAGCGCACTGTCCTTTAGCCTGACACATTGCCCAACCCAGGCCGGTACCTGGGTTGATCCGTTCATCGCACCGAACCCTGGGCGCCGTCCGCCACCACCCGGAGCAGGTCTGGTATGTCCGCCGTGATGATCTCGATGTCTTTACCCGCGCAGAAGCGGCGCTCCTTGGCCGTCGGCTTGGTGGATCAGGGCCCAGCCTCGGGGCGATCCCGACCCATAGGTGATATCCGACAGCAGCATGCGTTCCGTATCGCGCAGCAGGCGCAGGCCGAGGAAGGCGTATTGGCGGCCGGGTCGATAGGTCTTGAGAAAGGCGGGGATGGCGAAGCCGCCCATGAGCTCGGTGAGATAGTCCACGTAGTCCGCGTCCGAGGCGATGTAGGTGGCATCGGGGCGCGGGCTGCCCATGGGCTTGAAGAGTACCGGCAGACCCGGCACCACGGCCTCCTGGGTCACCTCCTGGTAGCGGGCGCCATCGTAATGATGGATACGAAAGCGGTAATCGGTGCCGCCCGTCCTGGCGATCCCCCGCACCAGCGTATGGGGCTGGTCCGCGTGGGAGTCCTGGAGTTGGGTATCCCGATTGATATCGATCACATAGGGTGGCGCCAGGGACTTCAGCCAGTCATGGAGGGGCGCGCGCGTCCAGGTCCGCTGCCCGTAGGTCTGGTCCAGGAAGCGCTGCACGGCGCCGCGCCCCCGTTTGAGCTCCACATTCATGGCGGCCCTGGAAAATTCCCACATGAGTCGGGGTGACATGGGGCGGCCATCATTGAGCCCGATGATGAGGCTGTCGCTGTCCGCGGGGATGGGCTCCTGGTTCAAGGGGTCGACGACCCCGGCCAAGGCCCCGGGGCCCAGAAACGGAATGATCTCGCCCCGCTCGATGCCCTGGATCAGCTCGCTCAATTGATTTGACACGCCAGTGTCCTCCCTGGGGTTGGCTCAAAAGGATCTCGACCGCCGTCCTAGGCCGCCAGGGGCAGGGGCTCGTGGGTCAGGCATTTCTTGGGACAGACCCGGGCGCAGGCCTGGCAGCCAATGCAGTCCAGCAGGTCCTTGAGGTTCATGACCATGCCGGGGGCCTCCTCGAAATCGTCATCGCTGTCATCGTCCATGGCCATGTCCTCCAGATCCAGGTCGTCGCGATCGACCAGCTCGAAGACATCGCGTGGGCAGACCTTGTAGCAGCGCCCGCAGCCGATGCAGCGGACCTGGTCCAGGTCGGTAACGAAGGCCGGGGTCCAGAAGGCCCCGCCCCGGGTGATGCCGGTAAGCGTGCTCATGTCAATACCTCGCTGTGCCGTGCCCTTAAAGCCCCGCGACTCGCGGGTAAAGGCCAATGATCTCCAGGGCCACCGACAGGATCTTGTCGGCCTCGTCCTTCATCTTGGAGAGGGAGGGGAAGCCAAAGCGGTGGACATCGCGCAGGGTGCGGTCCATGACCACCAGCTTGCCGACGGTGATGATGGCGCGGCCAAAGCCCTCGTGGCTCAGATTGACGAGGGGCACCGCCATGAGCCCGCACTCCTGTTCGATGAGGGCCGCGATGGCGTTGTAGAAGGACTTGACCCGGGCGATGACGATCTCATCCGGGTCGCCCACCAGGGGGATGGCGCGCTTCTTTTCCGGGGTCAGGATGAAGGGTTCGAGAATCCAGCCATCCGAACAGGCGTCATGGGTGCCATGACTGTCGAGGGCACGGGTCTGGCGCACCATCTCCTTGGCGAAAAGCGTGGAGAGGACCGGGTCCTCGGTCCCGGCTTCGGCAAGTGTCGTAGTCATCTGGGTACCTCTTGGTTGGGTTGTCTCGGGTGGGGGTTGCCGCGCGGGGCGCGGTACCGGAATCGCAGTGGATCGGAAGGGTCGCGGGCTCGCGGCGCAGCAGGAGGGGGCGGTAGCGCTGGCGCCCCTTGAGCGCCACCGGTCAGATGACCCGTGAGCCAGATGCCGACGCCGAGTCCGGCGATGCCCGTCAGGGCTACCTCGATCTCCGCCAGTTGCCACCATTCGGCCAGTACCGCGCCCATGACCAGGGTCAGCAGCGGCAAGAGGTAGGCGATCAAGGAGGCGCGCACCAGGAGGCCATCCGGGATGCCGATCACCACCCGCTCGCCGATCGCGACCCCGAGGCGGTCCTCCAGGGCGAGTCGATTGGCGCCTGGGGCAAAGAGGCGGCTCAGGAGGGCGCTACCACAGCCCGCGCTCTGACTGCAGGCGCCACAGGCGTTACGGCGGCTCGTCTCGACCCAGGCAATACCGGGCTCATGGGCGACCACGACCGCGGTTTCCTCGATCATGAGCCTTGCCCCGACAAGCCTGTGGATGAGGCCGACGGCGCGGCGTGGCGCCATCCTGGCCGAGGTGCCGTCGCGGAAGGGCAGGCCAGGCTTCATTCGCGCCACCCCTCGGCCACCATGGCGTCGAAGCGGCTCGTATCCCGGCCCCGCTGGGCGCCGACGGCCCGCGCCAGCCAGGCGCTGGGTCCGGCCCGCAACTCCTGCCGCAGCCCGGCCACGATCTCCGACGATCCGGGTTCCGGGTGCGACCTTCAGGGGCTGGACGCCCGCGACCCGCAATTGGTTGACGGCGGAGGTCCCGATCGCCTCGCAGTAAACCGCGGCGCAGCCCTCCAGGGCGGCGATCTTGACGGACAACTTGTCCTCGTTACCGTCCTGATGGAGTGGCCCGAATTGCACCACCTCCACCAGGCGGGAGCGATGGCTGTCAATGGCATGGATGACGAAGGCCACCGCCGCCCCGAAGTGCTGGTCCACCCGCTGCCTGTCCGAGCTGGCAAAGGCCACCCGGATCGCCGTCTCGATCTCCATTGCATCGCCTCCCAGGGTCATGAGCTTAAGTCGTCGTGTCAGTCGCATCTCCCTCTCCCGATACCCTGGGCCGGCGCTCGCCACGGCCCGGTGTGAGGCCCTGGCGTGGCCACGGCTTCAGGCGGCATGGTCCTGGCCAGGGCACGGCGCCTCGCCCCGTGGCGACAGGCGGGAGCGATAGGGATGGACCTCCCCACGCTCCAGCTTGAGCAGTTGGTTGGCCAGATCGAACAGGGTGGCCCGCGTACCTTGATAGCCGATCCAGGTGCGTTGGTAGCCGCCCAGCCGATCGTATTGGGGGAAACCGGCGCGTATCAGGGGGACGCCCAGCCGCTCGGCGGTCGGGGCCGCGTGGGCGTTGCCGATCACCATCTCGGCGGACCCGGCGCGGGCGGCCTGCTCCAGGTCCTCCAGGTCACCGATCCTCACCCGCTCGCACCGTGCCGCCGCCAGGGAGGGGGCATTGATGGGGGCTACCGCGGCCACCGTCTCGGCCCCAACGCCGGCGAGGAGTTGGCTGAAGCCGACCAGGAGATCCGGTTCGGCGGCGATGGCAAAGCGGGACTGGCCCAGCATGAAGTGGCAATCCAGCATGGCGTCCTGGAGTTGGGCGCGTTGCCGCTCCAGGGACGACGGGACCGGGCGGGCGGCGATTTTCGCCAGGATCGTCACCAGGGCATCGACCGCCTCCAGCCCCATGAGATGGGGGAGGCGATAGTCAGGGACCCCGGTGCGAGCCTGGAGCAGATCCGCCGCTGGGTGCATGGAGCCCCCGATCACCAGGGTCGCCGCCGCGTCCTGGAGGGTCGCCAGCGCCGCGACCGAGGCGCCACCCAGGGTCAGGGGGCTGAAGTCCTCCTCGGGCAGGTGACCATCCAGGGAATCCGACAGATCGGGCAGGACCAGCGGCTGGAGTCCGAAGGCCTCGATCAGCACCTTGAGGTGCTCCAGATCGCCGGGGGTGAGGTGTGAACCCGCCAGCACGTTGACTTGCAGCGGATGTTGGCCCCTCTCCCCCCGCGGGAGCGGGGTCGGGGAAGCGAGTTGGCCGGCTTGGGTCCCGGTGGCCTCCTGGGATGGCACCAGCCACTCGATGATGGCCTGGGTGGCCAGGGCGTAGCCCGATTCCAGGGAGCCCGTGAAGTCCGGGGTGGCGACCGGGACCACGGCGATCCGCGCGTACTGGGGGTACTGGGAGCGAAAGTTCTTGACCGCCATGCGGATATCGCAGCCCTGGGTCTCCACCAACCCGGTGGTGGGCACCCCGATGAGATCGGGGTCATGCTTCTCGCAGATAACCCGCAGCCCCTCCACCAGGTTGTCTTCCGACCCCATGATGGCGCTGACCTGTTCGATGGCGGTGGTCTGGAGGGGAATGGGTTCGCGAAAGTGGCGGACGAAGAAGACCTTGCCGAAGGCGGTACAACCCTGGGAACCGTGCAGCATGGGAATGGCGCGGCGGAACCCCAGAAAGGCCAAGGCCGCGCCCAGGGTGGCGCTGGCCTTGAGCGGGCTGACCGATAGGGCCTTGGCGCGCTTGAGGATCGCGGGTCGAGCCGGCGTCATGGGCTCGGGAACAGGCCCATCCTCCCCGGTCGCCAGGTCATCCACCGGGGAGAATCCCCGATGGCCACCCGCGGCGGCGGGCGTGGCGGGGGCCCCAGCGGCTGGCACCCTCGCGGAACCGACGTTTGCCAGGGCGCGCGGGGGGCGATGCCAGGGCGCCGGTTGACGCGCCGCTTGCCACACCGGGCTCTCGATCGTGAGACAGAGTTGCCGGGCCAACTCCAACATGCCGCCATAGCCCGCGTAGGCGAAGTCGCGTTCCTGATTGATATCCAGGAAGGGGATGCGCGCCTTGAGGGCCGTGTACATGTTGCGCCCGCCAGCGATGAGGACATCCACCCCCTGGTCACGGACGATATTGATGAGTCCCCGGGGGTTGCCATCATCGATCATGACGGCGTCCTCGCCCATCAGGGCGCGGATACGGGCCTTGTCGTCCTCCGTGGACTTACGGGTGCCGGTAGCGACCACCACCATGCCGAGGTCTTGCAAGGCCGAGACGATGGACCAGGATTTGACGCCACCCGTGTAGAGCAGGACCTTGCGGCCTTGGAGCCGCGCCCGCCAGGGTGCGAGTTGGCGGTGGATGGCCAGCTCCTCCCGCGCGATGACGGCCTCGGTGCGGGCGGTCAGGTCCGGGTCGCCGATGATCCGGGCGAAGTCCCGCAAGGCCTGGGACACATCGCGCCACCCCATAGAAACTGCCCTCGAACCAAGGCGTGCCGTAGCGCTCCTGGAGCAGGCGGGCGACATTGATCATGGCCTTGGAGCAGACCATCATATTGACCGCCGAGCGGTGCAGGGTCTGCACCTCCCGGAAACGGGCGTCGCCCGACAGGTTGCCCAGGACCCGCAGGCCCAGCTCATCGAGGAGCGGCAGGACGTGCCAGAACTCGCCGGCGATGTTGTATTCACCGATCAGGGCCACGTCGTGGACCTTGAAACCCTCCCGCTCGCTGCCCGCGGGCAGGGGGTCCGGCTCCCGGGTCCCGCAGACATATTTCACCATCGCCTCCCCGGCGATGCGATTGCCCAGGTTCTTGGTACCGTAGAAGCCCGCCGCGTCCACGGGCACCACCGGCGTCCCCCAGCGGCCGGCGGCCTCCTTGCACACCGCCTCGATGTCGTCGCCGATCAGGGCCGGGATACAGGTGTTGTAAACAAAGACCGCCGCCGGCCGATAGGTGTCGATGGCCTGCTTGATGGCGTGGAAGAGGCGCTTCTCGCCCCGGCCCATGATCGACGTCCTGCTCGGTCAGGTCCGTGGTCATGCCGATCTTGTAGAGGGCGGGACCCGAGGAGCGGGTGCCCCGGTTGTCCCAGGAGCTGCCCGAGCAGGCGATGGAGCCGTGGACGATGTGGGCCACGTCGGCGATGGGCAGGAGGGCGATCTGGGCCCCGTCGAAGGCACAGCCGCCCGCCGTCGCCCCAGGCTTGGTCTTGGCGCAGCCCGACTTGGCCTTGCTGTTGTGGGCGCAGGCCGGCTCGTCGAGCAGGGCGGCGATCTGTTGCTGTTTCATCGGGACCCCCCATCAGGTGTGCATTAACCTAAGCAGGGGGCGTGCCAAGTTATATCTGATTGATATTTAGTACTTATAGTTTAAGAGCGGGAATTGGCTGTCGTATTCACGACAAGCGGGGGGTCGCGGAACCTGGTGAGCCTACGGGGTTCTCCATCCCCTGCCTGCAATACGCCCGCATCCTGGTATCAGGGGAACCTTTCTGGCTGGTCCTGGGTTATGTGACTGGGTGCTCGTCACCGGCATGAGCGAGGCCCCCACCCCGGCTTGGCATCACGGCCCCCGTCACCCTGATCCACCCTTGGCCAAGGCCAAGTCTTGCTTGATCCTGCCTGACTGGGTATCGTGCCCCGCACTCCCACCGCCGCGCGGTTGGGTTGCCTATCGCCCAGTAGCCAATCCGCTTGTCCAACCCCCTCGTCAGGAGTTCATCATGAGAAAACAGGCATTACCCCTCATTGCCGCCGCCGTGTCCTTGCTGGTCGCGACCTCCGCGCCGGCGATCACCGCCAACTACGCCAAGCAGCTCGAACGCTCCGGCTGCACCCAGGCCAGCGAGTTGCAAGGCTGCGACATCAACAAGACCAAGGCAGGAAAACGCCAAGGCCGGGTTTCGGGACGGGTGCTCCGGCCGCGACCGGCGCCGCGGCGAGCAAGACGCCCTATGCCGGTAACTGGGTGGCCAAGGCGAAGAGTGGCGCGACGGTGGCCACCATCCGCATCGACGCCAAGGAGCAAGTCTGGGTCAACGGCAAGCGGGTCAAGGCCAAGCGCAGCGACGGCGCCCTGGTATTCAAGCAAGGCTTCATCACCTACACCATCCAGGGCGATCGCCGGCTGCAGGGCGAGGACTACTGGAGCGATGCCGATGCCAAGACCAAGGGGCCGATCCAGGTGGAATGAAGGTAGGCGCCCTTGCGCCGCCTGTCATCCCTTGTCTATCATTGCCACCCTCCTTTGGTAGCGCTCATCCCGCAAATCCCGCCTCAGTTCCCGCCCGACCCCTGTCCCTCGTCGTCGCTGGAGCGGCCCCTATCGAGGCGAGCAAGCAGGGCGGCGAGGACCCATCCAGCCTGCGGCGCCGGGGCCGCCGCGCTCTTGATCGCGGGCGCGGCCACCGTCGGTATCCCCCTGATCAACGTCACCTGCCCCGGCAACCCGGAGGTCCACGCATGAAGAGCAACGCACCCCAACTCGGCCGCGGCGCCCGCATCCGGGTCGCGGTCAAGGCGATCCTCTGGTTCGTCCTGACCGGCCTGGCCCTCCTGGGGCTGGTCGCCATCGCCAACTGGGCGACCTGGGTGCCCGTTACCCTCCTGGTGATCGGTATGCTGGTCGCGGTGCCCGTCTATCTGGTCCGGCGGGCCTTCGCCGCGGACAAGAGCCGCGTCGGCTGGGGCAGGACCTATCTGCCCCTGGCGCTGGCAAGTTCCATGATGCTCCTGGCCCTCGCCGGGTTGCCGCTTTACTATCTGGCCTTCCGCGCCGAGAACCAGCCCCTGATCGCCCCGCAGGTCACCCTCACCGACGGCCAGCGCACCCTGGTCCTGCAGGGCATGGTGCATGTGGGGTCCGAGGAGTTCTATAAGTCCGTCGTCTACGACCTGGAGAACGCCCTGACCCAGGGGTTCACCCTCTTCTACGAGGGCGTGCAGCCGTCGCCGGGGGAGGGCGACGCCTGGTTCGCCACCCATCTCGCCCAAGGCGGCGACCTCTCCGAGAACTATAAGGCCCTGGCGGGGGTCTGCGGTCTGCGCTTCCAGCTCGATTACTTCACCCTGCTGGAGGCCGACCGGGCCGAGCACCCGGAGCGCCATGTGGCGGCGGATGTCAGCGCCCTCGACATGAAGCGCGAGTTCGACCGGCTCGCCGCCCAGGACCCGGGGTTCAAGCAGTGGGCCGAGACCGAGGCCCAGGCATCTAAGGGGACGGGCGGGGACCCGACCATGGCGCAGATGGTCGGATTCTTGAAGGACAGCACCCCGGGCCAGCGCCAGATCGCCGGCATCCTGTGCCGCGGGGTGTTCAGCATCGCCCTCCAGCCCGCCGACACGGTCGAGGGCAAGGCCGAGGGCAAGGCAGCCTACTCCATGAGCCCGGTCATTCTCGACTACCGCAACCGCGCGCTGGTCGAGCGCATCGTCAACTCGGACGCACAGAAGATCTACGTCACCTACGGCGCCGAGCATATCCCCGGCCTGCTGACCCTGCTGGAGGGCCAGCCCCAGCCCTGGAAGGTCCTGTCCGCGAAATGGTCCCGCGCCCTGTCGGAGCCCAGGGAGTACGCGGGGCGTCCCCTGCCGGGGTTCTTGCCTGGGAATGAGCTGAAGGGACGGATTCATGTCGGGGTAACGGAGCTCCCAGGCGCCACTATCCGCCGCCCAGCGGCAGCGATGCAGGCGGGGCCCTGGTCGCTCCCACACCCCTAACACCCACCTGAGCGTCGGCCCTTACCGGCCATCGCTGAATCCGAGGAGCAGACGATGACCCCCGACCAGATCCTCGCCTTCGTACTGGCGCTGACCTCGCCCCAGCCCGCCGCGCCGGCCTTTCCGGTCATCGCCGCGGGCGGGGCGGACAGCCGCTATCCGGTGAAGGCGGCGCCCTGTCCGCGCCCCCTGGCCCCCTTCGAGATCGAGGGCAAGACCGTCGCCTGCGGCACCGTCTCGGTCCCCGAGGACCATGCCAAGCCCGACGGCCGGCGCATCCCGCTGACCTTCATGGTCTTCAAGTCCCGCTCGCTGGCCCCGGCGCCGGACGCCGTGGTGCACCTGCACGGCGGGCCCGGCTGCGGCATCGTCGAGAACGTCGCCCTGACCTCGACCTATTTCGAGCAACTGCGGACGCGGCGCGATGTGGTCGCCTTCGACCAGCGCGGGGTGGACACCTCCTCCGGGCGCGAGACCCGCTGCCTCGCCACCCTGGCCGACCACGCCGGGGAGCTGGCCGCGGCGGCCAAGGCCGGGGGCAAGGGTGCGCCACTGCCCCCCGAGGTCACCCGGGCCTGTCTCGACGAGCTGGCGGCGTCCGGTGCCGACATCTCCAAGATCAACACCGAGCAGAACGCCCGGGACGTCCAGGCGGTGATGCGCGCCCTGGGCTACCCGGTCTACAACGCCTACGGGCTCTCCTACGGCACCAAGCTGGGGCTGGAGGTGATGCGCACCGCCCCCGAAGGGCTGCGCTCGGTGGTGCTGGACTCGGTGGCGCCCGCCCCATATGCCGACCTACGACACCATTGCGCTGCCCTACGCCGAGTCCTTCGAGGCCATCTTCGACCAGTGCGCCGCCGATGCCGGTTGCGCCGCCGCCTACCCGAACCTCAAGGCGCGCTTCTGGGCCCTGTACTCCAAGCTCGCCAAGGCGCCGATCGAAGGCCCCGCCGGCAAGATCGACGGGGAGGCCCTGGTGAACCTGGCGGACCGGCGCAACGACTACAAGAACCAGGCCCAGGGCCTGACGGGCTACGTGCCCAAGCTGGTGGCGGAGCTGGAGCAGGGGGTGACGACCACCTACGACGCCGTGATGCAGGGCAAGCTGCCCCCGCGCCAGACCCCGGAGACGGCCCTGGCCGGGCTCAAGGGGCTCGATGCCGACTCCCTGGCCTTCGCCCAGACGGCGCTGCGCCTCGCCCAGCAGGGCCAGATCCAAGACGGATGCGGTCAAGACGGTGCTGGAGCGCCTGGAGACCGACCGCGCCGCCGCGGCCGCCGGTGCCGGGCTTACGGAGCAATTCGAGTCGGCGCTGGCGGTGGCCGCCAAGGCCCTGCCCACCCAGCAGGCGCGGCTCGCCTTCGCCTCGGACTACCTGCGCCTGCGCACCCAGGCACCCTCGGGCGAGGCCCTGCGGGGCTTGATCGCCAGGCATTTCGCGGGGGCCGACCGCCAACGCCTCGACGCCCTCGTCGGCCTGATGACGCCGCAGAACCTCGCCGACACCTTCGCCCGCATCTCCAAGGACAACCGCAAGCTCGACTACATGCTGGTGGAGGGCTTCCAGACCCTGATGTACGCCTGCCAGGAGGACATGGACTTCAACTCCCCCGCCGGTGCCGCGGCCATGAGTGCACGGCTGCAGAAGGACTACCTCTGGCCGGCGGAGGCCACCCAGCCGGCAGATGCCTTGATCGGGGGCTTCTACGCCAGTTGCGAGCTGTTCCCCAAGCACTACCGGCCCGGCTTCCACGACCCGGTGACGGCGGACATCCCGACCCTGGTCTTCTCCGGCAAGATGGACACCCAGACCGCCACGAGCTGGGGCCCGGAGACGGCCCGCCACCTGCCCCGCGGCCAGGCCATCGTCTTCCCCGAGGCCGGGCACGGCGCCCTGGCCTTCTCCCAGTGCGCCCGGGACCTGGGCGTGGCCTTCATCGAGAATCCCGCGCGTGCCGCTGGACAAGTCCTGCGTGGCGGGGCTGACCCCGACCTTCGTGCTGCCCGAGGGTCAGGCGGGGGGCAGGCCGGCGGGGACACCCGATGACCACCGCCGCAGAGGATAAAGCCACCGACACCGAGCGCGCAGCTACTCCCCTCAGCGGCGGCACTCCCCCTCGGCCAGGTAACGCCCGGCGACCCAGCCGGTCACCCCCTGGTACTCCACCTGGCACCAGCGGGGATGCGCCCGCGTCCGTTGCTCCTGCTCCGCCGGGCTCAGCGTGGAGAACTCCGCGAACGTCAGCCCGCCCCGGCAGCCCAGGTTGCGGATACAGGTGCCTTGGGGTGGGATCTGCCCCACTGGGCGCGCATGAGGATTCGGCTCCGCCCGGATGTGCAGCACGTCCCCCGCGGCGACCCCCCGCACGGCGTAATAGTCCGGCCCGTCCGCCTCCGCCCGACGCGGCCCCGGCACCGATCGTCAGCAGCAGGCCGCAGACCAGGGCCGCGGGCCGGCGGTGGACCGACGGTGCCCGGCTCACTGGACCACCCTCAGGTCGGCGACCTGTGTTACTGGCCATCTAAACTGACCCACTAACGGCCACATCTTTTGATCCATCCCGGAGTGTGTTTTTTAAGGTGTGCAGCCTCAGACTGTGCGGTTTTTTTGCCGGTCGGGGGTGCAAGTGCAGGAGTGGGTCATGATTCACAAGATCAAAGCCATGTACGACGAAGGGCAGGGGAGCTCGCTGCGGGCGATCGCGGCGGAGCTGAAGATGTCGCGCAATACGGTGCGCAAGTACCTGCGGATGAGTGCCGAGGAGATCACGGCGTATCGGGAGGGGCAGCGCCGGGAGCGGCGTCTTGATAGGCATCGCGGGTACCTCGTGCACCTGCTGGAGACCTAGCCACGCTTGAGTGCGGTGACGGTGCTGCGCAAGCTGTGCGAGGCCCACGGGGAGTTGGCGGTCTCGGCGCGCCCGGTGCGGCGCTACCGCCGCGAGCTGCAGGCAACGGTGACGCTCCAGCAGGAGCGCTACTACGCACCGGTGCTGGACATGGCGCCCGGCGTGCAATGCCAGGTCGATGGCGGGGAGCTGCGCGGGGTGATGATCGGCGGGGTCGCGACCACGGTGTATCGGATGGTCTTTGTCCTGTCCTCCTCGCGGCTGCTGTCCGTGGCGGCCAGTGCCCGGCCGATCAACACCGCCGAGCTGATCCGGATGCACGATGCGGCCTGCCGCGCGTTCGGCGGGCGTCCGCGCGCATGCGTCTACGACCAAACCCGTCTGGTGGTGATCGACGAGCCGTGCCGCGCGCTGGCGCTCAACGAACGCTGCGCCCGCTCTGCGGCGACCGCGGGTTTTACCATCCGGGCTTGCCGTGGCTACGACCCCGAGAGCAAGGGTAAGGTCGCAGCCGGGGTGAAGTACGTCAAGTCCAATGGGCTCTACGGCGAGACCTGCGCGGGTTGGGCGGACGTCGTGGCCCACCTGCAGCGATGGCTCGCGGAGACGGCCAATGCCCGGACCCATGCCACCACCGGGGAGGCGCCGCGCGAGCGCTATCGGCGCGCGGCGCAGCCGCACCTGGCGGCCTACCTGAGCCCGCCCGGCGTGCCGGAGCTCTCCGGCGCGGCACCCCTCACCCGGCACGCCGACAAGACCGGTCTGATCGCCTGGCAGGCCAACCAGGACTCCGTCCCCCTGGCCGATCAGCGCCGCCGGGTCGGCGTCGTGGCGACCGACGGGCAGTTGGTGATCAGCGACCCCGGCAGCGGCGCGGTCATCGCCCGCCATGGGCTGGCTCCCGGCAAGGGCGCGATCGTCAAAAACACCCACCATGACCGCGATCCCGCCGTGGCCATCGCCGACCTGGAGGCGGCCATCGCGCAGCGCTTGGGCGCGACGTCCGGACCGCGTCTGTGCGCCCTGATCAAGGCCACCGAGCCGAAGATCTACAAAGACCAACTGCAGGGCGTCAAACGGCTCCTCGGCGGCTATCCAACGCTGGATCCAGCCCTCGTCGCCGCGCTATGCGACAAACCCGCCATGAGCTACACCCGGCTGCGCGCCTACCTGGAAGCCGACAGTACGCATCCCGAGCGCTGCGGCGCACCGCCGCCGAGCGTAGCGTCGGACACCGGGGCATCCTCGCCGCTCGCACGCTACGCCGCTATTGCCGCTCAGAACGCGCCGGAGGGCGCTCATGACCATGACCACCCTTGATGCCGTCGCGCACCAATACCGTGTCCTCAACGGCGGCCATCTGGCCCATGGCCTGGCCGCGCTGCTCGGCGCCGCCGAGGCCAATGCCCGGTCGTATGTGGAGCGGGTGGAGCAACTCGTCGACCTGGAACGGCAGGGGCGTGAGACCAACCGCTTGGCCGCGAACCGACGCTAGCGCCGGCTTCCCCGTGATCAAGCGCCTGGAGGAGTTCGATTACCGCCACCAGACTACCATCACCAAACGCCAGGTCAGCCAGTGGCTGGACTTCCGCTTTCTCGAGGAGCGCGCCAATCGGGTGTTCATCGGACCGCCCGGCGTGGGCAAGACCCCTCTGGCCGTCGGCATCGGCCTGAAAGCGCTGGAGACCGGCGACAAGGTGCTCTTCACCACGGCGCTGGCACGGGTGGAAACCCTCGAACTGGCTGAACGGCGCGGGGAGCTGAAGAAGAAGATCGCCGGCCTGCTCAAGTTCGATCTGCTGATCATCGACGAGTTGGGCTATCTGCCGATGAACCGCCAGGGCCTCTACAACCTCTTCCAGCTCATCAACGGTCTCTACGAATACCGCTCGGTGATCCTCACCACCAACAAGGACTTCACCCACTGGGGGGAGTTCTTCCGCGACGAGAACGTCGCCGTGCCCATCGTCGACCGTCTCATCCATCACTCGCACGTCTTTATGCTCGGAGGAGAAAGCTATCGACTGAAGCAGAAAATCGCTAACTAACGCTGATCCGGAACTCTGGGTGGGTCAATTTTCGTGGCCGAAACTGGTTCAGTTCTGGTGGCCATTGACAGGGAGGAAGCAGTCCACCGCGACCAGGGGGCCCTCGGCCCAGGGGGCTCAGCCGATGAATCTCCTGGGCCACCTTCTCCTTACCGACCCCGCTTTCACCCAGGATCACGACCGTGGCCTCGCTGGGCGCCACGGCCTGGAGTTCGGTCAGTAGCCGTTGCAGCGGCGCGCTCTCCCCGACCAGCAGGCTCGGGGCCTCGTGCCGCAGGACGTTGGTGTAGAACTCACCGCGTTGGTAGAGGAGGGCGTTATCGATGATCCGCCGGATGGCGGCGGCCAGCTCCTCCCGATCCACGGGCTTGACCAGAAACTCCGTCGCCCCCTGGCGCAGGACCTGAAGCGCGGCATCGAACCCGCTCTCGCCGCACAAGACCAAGACCGGATATTCCCGCGTGTCCAACGCTCCAGCAGGGCCTTGCCCAAGTCCCTTGGCCAGGGATGTTCCAGATGATCAGGTCGGGTGGTTGCGCCACCAGGGCGCGCTGACCCCCGCCGCCATCCGGGACGGCGGTTACCTCATAACCGCGATCCCGCAGGTCGGCGGAGATCTCCGAACGGGAGCGCGTATCTCCTCCCACCAGCAGGATGTGGCCGGCCATGGTCTGGTAGAGTTTCGCTAGGATCAATAATCAGTTTGAGGTCAGTGCCGCCGGGGCGCATCGGGCTAAAAAAGGCGGCTGGCACCGGCCTGACGGCGGGATGGGGGAGGCATCGGCCAAGCGACCGATGCCAGTCCCTTGCTGAGCGGGGCCCCCGCCAACTCAGGCGAAGCGCGCCACAGTCCGAGAAAGGCCGCCACCGCATCTGGCCAGGAGGCGCCGGGCGCTAGGGCCAGGGCATTGGCCAGCACCGGGGATGCCGGGGCACCGGGGTTTTCCAGCAGCAAGGGCAGGGCGGCGATGAGCCGCTCCCGGGGATAACGCCGGGACCAGGCGGGTCGCCGCAGTATTCGGCGGACCCGAAGTCGCGCAGGGTGATGAGGGCGTTGCGCAAGCCACCCCAGGATTTCCCGCCCTGGCCCTTGGCGAAGCCGGGAGACGCGTAGGTGGCCCAGTCCGGGATGGGCCGGCCCGCGCGCCCTTGCTCGAACCAGGCCAGGGTCGCGAGCCAGATGGGGACCACCCGCCCCTGCCAGGCCGCGGCGTCCTCGCCGGCGAAGCGGGCATAGTCGGGGTGAAACTTGTTCTCCCAGGCCTGACGGTACAGGTCCAGGAAGGCGGCCTTCCTGGGCCAGTCCAGGGTCTCCAGTCGCTCGATCTTCTTGAGGTAGGAGGGATGGATAGCAACCGCTGCCGGCCAGACGGGCATCCCCGCAGGCCAGGATGGCCTTGAACAGATATTTAAACAGGATTTCCTGATCGGCGGCGCCGAGGGGCTCGGGGTTGGCGAGGCGGCGCTGATTCAGCAGCAGCAGGCTGCCGCGGTTGAGCAAGAGGCGGGTGTATTCCCCGGCCGGCAAGCTGGCGAAGGGCATGGCGGGCATGGTGGCGAGTACCTGGGGATCGCCCGCCACCACCCGGTGGCCCCAGAACATCTCGGCATTCATGAGGGAGTACTCGGCTCCCGGCAGCCGCTCCTCGCGCAGCAGGGCGAAGTCCACCTCGACACCGACCTGGTGTTCCAGGGTCTTAGCCGCCACCCCCAGGTCTTGGGTCAGGGCCGCGCGGGCCGCGCCATCCAGCCCCCGCACCACCACGAAGTAGTCGTAGTCGTTGTAGGGCTCGGGCTGGCCATCCCGCCGGACGGAGCCGCCCTCCCCGCGACTATAACCGCCCATCAGGACCAGGCCCCGGAAGGCGGGCGGGGCCAGGCGCGCGGTGACCGCCTGGGCCACCAGTTCCTGGTCGTGGGCGATGCGCGCCTCCACGGCGGCGTCGCCGTCCAGGGTGTAGCGGTCGCGATCGGCCGGGGCTATGTCGGTGTCAAGCCGGGGCATGGTTTTTCATCCCCGCGCGCACGCCTTGCCAACGCGCCCACTTCTGGACCGCCCGCAGCGGTACGCTGTGCAGAATGGCCTCCGGGGAACCCCGCCGCACCCCCCAGTTCAGGTCCCGCAGGACCTCCATGCCAAAGGGCAGCAGGCAGTAGCGGAGCAGGGAGGTGTGAGTTCCCCCTGGCGAAAGATCCAGGCCTTGGCCTTGCCCTCGCCGAAGTGGCGCTTGTAGGACTGCCGCAGGCTGTAGTTATGGGAGTGAGTGGCCGCCGCCTCCGGCACATAGGCGATGCGCAAGCCGGCTTGTCGCAGCCGGTAGGACCACTCGATGTCCTCGGAATACTGGAATCTGGGTCTCGAAGGGGTATTGCTCCAGGATCTCGCGGCGGGCGGCGGCATTGGCCATGGAGAAGAAGTGCACCCAGGTCGCGGCCTCCCGGCCGTCCCCAAAGGCCCGCTCGGTATCCTTGACGAACAGGGAGCGGCAGTCCGGGCGGGCCGTCTGGCGACCATAGACGGCGCCCACGCCCGGGTCCGCGAGGGGGGCGATGAGTCGCTCCAGCCAGTCGTCGCTCTCGGGGGTGGCATCCGAGTTGATAAAGACCAGGAACTCGCCAGGCACGGTCCGCACCGCCTCGTTGAGCACGCGGCCCGGGTTGTAGTTCTTGGAATCGTTGAGCCGGATACGCTCGGGGGCGTTGTATTCCCGGATGATGTCCAGGGTGCCGTCCTGGGACGAGGAGTCGAAGTTCCAGAGTTCGAAGTTCTTATAGCCTTGCCCCAAGACCCGCTCCAGGGTCTGCCGGATGACCGGGCGGTCATTGTAGGACCGCATCACGATAGCCACTTGGGGCCGGTAGCCCGCGGCGGTGGGGTGCTCGGTGTTCATGGGATGCCTCGTCTTCCTCTATGAGTCCCTGGGTATTGGATGCAACCCTGGGGGGGAATAAAACAGGATGGGATGCGGATCACTCCGGGCGGCGCCAGGCGTCGGGGGTGAACAGCATCCTCAGGCCTCCCAAAGTATGCCTAAATCGCGGCTCCAACTGCTTTGGCGGGCGTGGAAGGCGTCGCTGAGCAGGCGCTCCTCGATCGAGGCGTCCGCGGGGACGTTGAGCTGGGTGGGGCCGAGGAGACCCACCGGGGCGGCATCGCGGACGAATTGCCAGTCCTCGTCGCGGGCGGCGGATTGCTCCGGGGTCAAGGGACTCACGCCCACCAGTCTCAGGTCACCGCGGACCACGGCCAGGAGCCAGGGCAGGTGGCGGAGCACCGGGACGCGGGTGCGCCAATTGAGCAAGACCACCGTCCGGCGCGGACTCACCGGATCACCCGGCTGTTCACGGCGATCACCCTTCATATCCCGCGCCTCCAGCAAGCGACCCCCCCCCCTTCCCGCCCCGCCAGGAAGGCTGCCAGCGGCCAGAGGGGAGCGACAGGATCAGCAGCAGGAGCCCCGGCGAGGCGGTCCAGCCACCGCCCCAGGGCGCCCGTCGCTCCGCCCTTGGCGAGGTTGGCGAGCAGGAAGGCATCGCTGATACGCAGCACGGCGCCGGTTTATCGACGCGGATCAATAGGTTGGAGGCGACCACGGCATTGGCGACCTCGACCAGTTCGCCGACATGGGTCTTGGACAGGATGACGCTATCGCGGATGGTGGCGCCACGATCGACGACCACGTCGTCGCCGATGACCACCTCGCCGATCAGTTCCGCCTCGGGGTGCACCCGGCTGTTGGCGCCTACGAAGGCAACCCCCTGTTTGAGGCACTTCGGCGGCACGCTGGCCCGGCGGCCCACGCTCAACCCCAGGGCCACGGTCCGCCCGGGGAGGGGAATGCCATGGAAGCGGCCCGCGACGATATCGCGATTGGCGCGATGATAGTCGGCGATGTCGGCGAGCAGGTTGAGGTCTACCGCCCCCAGGGCCAGCCGCTCGGCCCCCTCGGTCGGGGCGGGCGTCTCGGACGCCGTCCAGCGCAGATCGCCCAAGGGCGGCGTAGCCGGTGCCGGCCCCCGCGCGCAGCAAGACCAGCGCCCCCCGGGGGTCGCCTAGGGTCCCAATGACCGCCGTGCCCGGCCGTCCTTGCGCCTGCTCCAGGAAGTTGGCCACCACCGGCGCCCGCAGCACGTCGCCGCGCAGGACCAGCACGGGTTCCTGATCACCCAGATTGAGGCGTTGCCAGATCTCCGCCGGGTCTTCCTCGCCGCGGCTGAGGACGAAGCGGAAGCTCGCCCCCCACCGGCGGCCATCACCGAGGGCGGACTCGATCTGATCGCCGTGAGCCGAAACCACGATGACCAGGTCGCGAATCCCGGCGCCAACCAGGTCCTCGATCCCATGCACCAGGACCTCCTTGCCCACCACCGGCAGCAAGGCCAGGGGCAGGTTCTCGGTGAGCGGGGCCAGTTCGGCGCCCTGGCGATCGGCAAAGACAAGTGCTCGCATGCTGAATGCTCCCCAAACGCCTCTTCGCCGGGGTGGGAAGAGGCGCCGTTGGTCTAATAGGCCCCTTTACCCAACAAGAGGGCGGGAATGGTCTTCAGGAGGATTTTGAGATCCGTCCAGAAGGACTGGGATTGGATGTATTCCACATCCAGCTCCACTTGCTGGTCGAAGGGGATCTCCGAGCGACCGGAGACCTGCCAGATACAGGTGATGCCGGGGATGACCTCGAGCCGGCGGCGATCGGCCAGGGAATACTCGTTGACCTCCACGGGCACCGGTGGCCGCGGCCCGACCAGGGACATGTCGCCCTTGAAGACGTTCCAGAGCTGGGGCAGTTCGTCGATCGAGGTCTTACGGATCAGGCGTCCGACCCGGGTGATGCGCGGGTCCTCGCGCATCTTGAAAATCACCCCGCCCTGCATCTCGTTTTGCTTGAGCAACTCCGCCTTGCGGGCCTCGGCATCGGCAAACATGGAGCGGAATTTCCACATGGTGAACAATTCCCCCCAGCGCCCCACCCGGGTCTGCCGGAACAGGATGGGCCCGGGGGATTCGATACGGATCGCCAGGGCGACCCCCAGAAACACCGGGATCAGGAGCACCATGAGGATCGCCGAGGCGATGATATCCAGGAGGCGCTTGATCAGGTAGGAGCCCTGCACCACCCCCGCCCAGCCGGCGCGCTTGCAGGCGGAAGCGCAGGCGATGGAGCAGGCTGGCCCGCGCCAGATTGCCATAACGCGCCAGCACCAGCTCGCGCATTTTCTGTTGATGGGTCTCGATGGTCATAGCCTGTCACTCCGTGTCGATGGCGCCGTCGGTTCCCCGCCCGCCCCTTGGACCATGAGGGGGAAGCGCTCGGGATGGCGCATCTGTTGCCACACCCGGGAGAGGAAGAGGGGATTGCCAATGATATATCGTCGCCACATCCGCTTGGGCTCCTGCAGCAGTCGCCATACCCATTCAAAGCCGATCTCGCGCATCCAGACGGGCGCGCGCGAGATCCGTCCGGAGTAGAAATCGAACAGGCCCCCGACGCCGAGGCAGACCCGGGGTTGCAAGTCGGTCCGCCAGCGTTCGATCCACAACTCCTGCCGGGGTACGCCAAAGGCCACCAGCAGGATCGCCGCCCCGGAGGCATTGATCCCGGCCACCACGCCCGCCTCCTCCTCGGGGCTGAAGTAGCCGTCGCGCGCCCCGGCGATGCGGAGCCCCGGATAGCGCTCGCGCATCTTGTTGGCCGCCGCCTCGGCGATCCCCGGCCGCGCCCCCAGCAGGTAGATGGACAGGCCGGCCTGGCTCGCCGCCTCGCACAGGCGCGGGAAGAGATCCGTGCCGTTGACGTTCTCCCGCAGGGCCGTCCCCAGCATGCGGCAGCCGAGGTGGATGCCGATGCCGTCGGGCAGGACGCGATCCGCGTCCAGCAGGAACTGTTTATAGGTCTCGTTATGCCAGGCGATGTTGAGGCAATCCGGATTGACGAAGGCGAGGGTGCGCCGTTCCCCCGCCGAGGCCTGGTCGATGATCCAGCCCACCGCCTCGGCCATGGTGGTGTTGATCACCGGGATGCCGAAGAAGTTGAGCAGGGGCGGTGCCTCCGCCGGTGCCTTGCCGCCCATGGCCACCGCGACCAGGGAGCGGGCCGCCAGCCCCAGATCGCCGCGCAGGCTTTGGCCATAGACCAGGTCCCGATCCAGCTCCGACTCCTGCTCGTGGGCGATCCCGACCCGGCTGCGGAGGCGGTAGGGCGACAGCAGCCCAGGGCGCACGGAGAAGCGGGCCAGGTCACGGACCGGCACCGCCTCGCCCTCCTCCGGCGTCAAGGGCCTGGGCCCGATGATGGCCATGTCGCCGCGCAGGATGTTGAGCCAGACGGGCAGGGTCCGCAAGGGACCCCGGCCGGCGAAACCCAGCAAATCGAAGGGCGCCCGGAATCGTCCCAGTCGGGGTGTCCGGGTCAGGACGACCCCCGCCTGGAACTTGCTGACCAGGGCCCGCGCCCCCCACAGCGGGGTCAGGCCCACCAGCAGGGCTAGGCCGATGACGATGTCCAGCAGTCGTGACACCCATTCCGCCGCCACCAGCAGCAAGGCATGGAGCAGCCGCCGGAGGCCGGAGAAGCGCCGGCGGTGGCCGCGGGCGCCAAGGGGGCCGGGAATGTCGATGGGTTTCGTCACCTTGGGATTCCTGACATGCGGTGTCTGGCGGGCCCAGCCAGCCTGGACTTCGCCATAGTATCGGACATATTTGGGTTGGCTGTTGGGTCGGGTGAGTAAAGTTACCCGGGACGATCGGAAAACCTCGGGTGGGGTCGGGCCCGGTGCCGCGGCTGCCTGACGGGCTGACCGCGGGGCCGCCCCGCCTTTAGGGGTCGGCGAGGATCTTCGCCCAGGAAGCGGTAGGTCTCGCCAGCGGCCAGCACCGCCTGCCCCAAGGCCTCCTCGTCCCCGCCCAGGCTGGCCTCCAGTTCCCGACCCAGGCGGGACCAGCGCTCGCCGGTCGCGGGGCCATAGCCCTGGAAGAAGCGGTTCGCCCCGGCCGCTGGCCGCTGGTGGGCCTGGTCGAGGAGCTTGACGATCATCCGCGACCCCAGGGTCGAGCCCTCCAGGACATAAAGGCAACCGGCGGCCCGGGCCAGGCCCTCGCCCGCATAGGGGACGAAGCCGGCGTTGGGCGTGAAGGGCGTGGGCGCGAAGGCGGGATCGAGGTGCCGGAGGTCATCCTCCAGCCAGGCGGTCTTGACGAGCCGGCTGGACCAGTCGTAACCCCGGTCTTCCCAGACCGAGGCGCGCCGCAGCAGGTGGTGCTCGCAGGCGACATTGGCCCGATGAAAGCGCCGGAGCAACTCATGATAATCCGCGCGCGTCAGTGCCGGATCAACCAGGCGCCGCATCGCCGGCAAGGCCTCCAGGGTGTCGTGCATCGGCGCCGTGGACTGTTTCAGGCGGACCATGACGCCGGGGATGGCAGGGGTTTTCATAGGGGCTGTGGCCGTCTTCACGACGAGGAATGTCAATACGGGCTTATAAGAGGATATCAGGAAACCCTCGCCTCATCGCAGGCCGGAGCCCTGACGGGCGTCAAGGCCCCTAACCAAGCAAGACTCCTCAGCCGCGGCGGATACCCGCCGCCTAGGGTCGCGGCGTCGTCCCCCAGCAATCTGAGGCCCGGCTGGCCGAAATGCGGTTTCCCCTCCCGCAACGTCTCCAGGCCCTCGGCGGGGTACCCTGAAATTCGAGACCGCCAAGGATATCCCCGCCTTTGAAGAGGGTCTGCTCAAGGACCGCTTCGACTGCGCCTCTATATGACTTCCAAATCCGGCAGGACGCAGCGCTTCTGGAGTCCTGATCCCTCCCTCCCCGGTTCCCTGGGCCAATGTAAACAACCCATAAAACTCCGCATGACCAGGCGGCTGTCTTCCGGTAGTATCCAGGCCAACAGCCACGGGGAAATCGCCATGCCGACAGAACGCAAAGTACGCCGTTACACCGCATTTTTCCCTGGCTGGGCGACGGCTTTTGGGGCCCATGAGCAGGACACGAGCGATCCGCGCGGCTTGGTCTGGCTGCATGGCGAAAATCAGTTGGGACTCATCCTGTCGCCTGAGATCAAGCATTTCCTTTACCCCCTCTTTTTGGGCAATAGCCACGAGGAGGCGCCGGAGGTGGTGCTCGGGGCTGGCCTGCTGCGTATCGGGGGGGTGGAGCTCAACCTCGGCGAGGGGGACAGCCGCGCCTTCGCCGCCCTGATGGAACTGGTGGCGAGCGAGGGGGATCTGCATCTGTCCCAGACCTATCACCTCATCTATCCCAGCGGCACCCGAATCCTGACCCTGGGCCG